>WCIL01000003.1:0-372284 GCA_033042175.1 Phycisphaera sp. RhM | reverse complement strand
CGATGAAACACATGGGCAACGCGTTTCTCGACGGCGAGGAACTCGTTTCATTGGGCGAGTCGACCGCGGACACACTTCGCCGCCAGTTTGACCTTTCACGGTGGCCCGTCGCCGGCAGCGATATCGTGGCCTTGATGGTCTTGGAGCATCAGGTGGAGATGCACAATCGTTTGACCGACGCGAACTATGCCGTGCGGCGGGCACGCTACACGTCGACGGATTCACCGGGCCAACGGGCGCGGTTGGAGACGGTGATCGATGAATCGGCCAAGCTGGTCGTCGACCATCTGTTGTTCGTCGATGAAGCGAAGCTGGAATCCGAAATCAAAGGTTCGGAGCGGTTTCAGCAGGACTTTGTCGCCAAAGGCCCGACGACCGCTGACGGAAGATCATTGCGACAGTTCGATCTGAAGAAACGTCTGTTCCGTTTTCCCTGCAGCTACACGATCTATTCGCCGGCGTTTGCGGCGCTCGATGAGCAATTGAAAGCGAAGGTCTATGAACGGCTGTGGCGGGTATTGAGCGGGCAAGACGTTTCCGACGAGTATCGTCACTTGAGTTCGGACGACCGCGCGTCCATCCTTGCGATTCTGCGCCAAACGATCGACGGATTGCCGAAGTCCTGGGCGAGCACCGAAACGCTGTAGGGCCTGTGGCGGATTCAACCGGTCTCGGTCGGGCTCGCCAACGTCGCGAACTTCCTGCTCGTCCGCCGCTTCCAAATGAAGCCGTCCAGTACGTAGTGTGTGATTTGCGGAACGGCCAACAACGGCACCAAAATCGTCTCGACCGAATCCAGGTTCCACGGCGCGCCGAACAACCAGGACCGCTCGTGCCAAACGCCGCGGTCCCAGACCAATTCTTCGACGTAGGCCAAGATCCAAATCAATCCGATGAACCGCGACAATCGCATCGCCACCGACGGCAGCGGTCGTGATTGCGTTGGTGTGGATGTCTGGTGGTACCAATAGACCAGCACCATGTAGGGGATCCCGTGGATGATCACGTTGGTCACGGTGAAGGCATAATCAGAATTGAACGTGATGATTCCCAGATACCAACACAATGCCGTCGTCGCCACGACCAGATCTTTGCCCGGGTTGAATCGACGTTTCGTCACCGCCAACCCGATCGCTTTGATGAAATACGCCGCCATCGCGGACCAATAGAACGGCGCCAGGTAGGCCGACCAGTCCAGCGAAAACGACGCGAAATCGTCGGGGCGAAACCACCAGAATTCTCGGGGCAAGTGACAGTGCCAATAGACCAGCGGGTACACGGTCGCCAAGTAGATCGCGGCGGTGTCGATCCAGCGGCCCCAGCGATTCGTTTCGCCGGCTTTGTTGCGGTACAGTGCCACCCAGCCGTATTGTTGGCGGACGAAATGAAACACGGCCAAATAGGCCAGGCATCGCCAAAACATATCGACACTTTCGCTGTACAGGGCCCAGCTGATGGCGAACGCGAATCCCGGCGTCAATGCATACAACCACGGACGCCGTGCCAGTTCGGCGCGATCGAAATAGACGCGAAAGCCTGTCGCGTAAACATGGGCGACATCGATCAACAGAATGGCGACCACCCAGGTCCAGCTGGGTGTGTCTTGGTGCAGCCAGCCAAACACACCCCCGACGCCGAGCATCGCCAGGGCCAGCAGCGCACTGCCACCGAAGGTCATCAGGTCGACCGACCGGCTAAACAGCCAGGGCGTCGACTCGACGGCAGATGCGGTTGGTGACGTCATGGTTGCACCCACGTGGCGTAAGCTTCTAGCTTGCGATTGCAGGGGAATCGCAAGCTGAAAGCTCACGCCACTTTTTATTTCTCCGGCAATTGGTAACAAATCGCTTGGCGATCGTTTCGGACCAGCACGTAACGGCCGGCGACGGTGGGAATGTTCCAGGTCTTCGAGTCCAGTGCGGGCATGCGAAACAATTCGTGATAGTCCTCGATGGACGCGTCGACGAACACCAGGTCACCTGTTTCGTCCTGGACGACCAACACGTCACCGGCCAGCACGGCTTGTCCCTGCCCGGTGCGGCTTCGTCTCGGTTGCGTCCAAAACGTCGTCGCGTCCTCCAAGCTGACCGCCTGCAGCGAGCCGTTGCTGATGGCATAGCCGACGTCGCCGACGACACAGGTGTGATTGAATTTAGTCTTCAACACACGGTTGCTTCGCCACACGTCCGACGTCGTCCAGCCGGTACTGTCCTTGGTCACACTGACGAGCGCACTGCCTCCGCCATAGCCCTTTCCCACCAAGACGCGGTTCTCTTGGACAGGCACCGCCGACGAACAGTTCGCGCCGGTGTTGGTCGAGCCGGGCCATGAAAAGGTCCACAGCATCGATCCGTCGCGAATCTGATGCCCGCTGACGGTTTTCTCGTTGACCGAAACGATTTGGCGTTCGCCGTCGAGTGTCGTCACGATCGGCGACGCGTAACTGAGTTGGTCATCACCGGCCCGCCAGACCTCTGCACCGGTCTCGGCATCCAGTGCCACCAGCGATCGGACCGGCTGATCGACACCGGGGCCGCCGAGGCTGGTGACACACAAGCCGTCGACCAGCAACGGCGAGCAGGCATAGCCCCAGGGTGCGGCGGTCTCGAATGCCGTTTGGTCGTCCCAGCCGGCCAGTTCCAACAGGTCGGCGGTCCAGTGCACCGCTCCGGTCGATCGATCCACACACCACAAGAACCCCGTCGCCGTGGTCGCGTAGACTCGATCGTCCTGGATCGTCGGGGTCGAACGAGGTCCGATCCCGCCGAGTGGGTTCTCATGGCGCCCGGCGTGTTGCTGCATCCAAACCAGTTCGCCGTCGGACAGTCGATAGCACGTCAAACATTCCTGGTCGTCGCGTTGTTCCAACGTGATCGCATCCTCGCCGGTCACTGCGAAGGAGGACCATCCGTCGCCGATCCCCTGGTCCCACAACACGTCGACTTGGGACATGGATGTCGGTGTGGCAAATCGGCGTTCGGGATAGACACCGTTGCGGTTGGGGCCCAAAAATTGGGGCGACGCAGCGACGGTGATCGCCGACTCCGTCGGTGTTTCGGACGCCGGGGTCTCGCTTTGCTTTTGCCCCACGTCGACGGCGCCGGGCGTGACCGATTTCAATTCGCGTGGCGATTCGCTGGCGAACCGCCAGCGGAACAGCGGAAGCATTTCGCCGCTAAAACCATCGAATTGAAACGCCGTCCAAAAAACCGCGACAGCGGCCACCGTCACGGTTGGGACTCGCCAGCGGTGACCGGACCAGCTTTCCAAGCGATGGAAACTAAACAAAACATACAGCGAAGCGAGCGACAGACAGGCCAATCCGATCAAGTTGGCGTTCTGGTGATCGAACGATGGTGCAAAGTATTGTGCCACGGCCGTGATCACGACGGCTAGGGCGAACGCGATTGCGGCGTTGACCAATTTCGGCTTTCCGGTCGCAGGCCGCTCGGCGGGCCGATCGGCTTCGGTCGATGAATCGTCGCGATTTTCGTTCGGGGCCTGTTGAATTGACTCCGCCATGGGCTCTTTTCTCCAAAAATCATTTCGGCAGCAGCGTTCTCGGCCGTGGGTTCCGCCACCGGTCACACCTGGGTTAATATGGGCGACCACTGATTCGCCGTCCCTTCCCCGATCTTGTTTTATCGATGATGCAGCATGCTTACGAGACCGCTCGACGGCTGCGGGAAAACATGGAAACGGTCATTCTGGGGAAAAATGAGGCGGTTCGCTCGATCGTTTTGACGCTCCTGGCCGGGGAACACCTGCTGCTCGAAGACGTCCCCGGTGTAGGCAAAACTCTCGCCGCCAAGGCGTTGGCGGGCAGTATTGATACCGAATTCAGCCGAATTCAGTTCACACCCGACCTATTGCCCAGCGACATCACCGGCAGCTCGATTTATCGCAGCGATACCCGTGAGTTTCAATTCACCCGGGGGCCAATTTTTTCCAATGTGGTTTTGGCCGACGAAATCAATCGCGCCCCGCCGAGGACCCAATCGGCGTTGCTCGAAGCGATGAGTGACGGACAAGTCTCCGCGGACGGAACCACATACCCCCTGCCGAAACCGTTCATCGTCGTCGCGACACAGAACCCGTTTGAATTCGAAGGCACGTACGTGTTGCCGGAAAGTCAAATGGATCGGTTTTTGATGCGGACGAGCATCGGTTATCCCGAGCGTGACAGTGAGCGAATGGTGTTGCAATCGCATCGCACCGGCGAACCCGTCGATTCGATCAAGAGCGTCGTGACGGCGGACGAGGTGGTGTCGGCGCAAGCGGCCGTCCGTTCGGTGCGTGTCGACGAATCGCTGCAAGACTACCTGCTGGAAATCGTCGCACTGACGCGGACAACCGACGTGTTTCGGTTGGGGGTCAGCACCCGCGCGGCGCTCAGTTTTTACCGCGGTTGCCAGGCCCGGGCGGTGACCGAGCGCCGCGACTTTGTCACGCCCGACGACGTCAAATCGCTGGCCGTGACCACGCTTTCCCACCGGGTGCTCGTCGATGACTTTTCCGCCAATTCCAGCCGTGACACCGTCGAACAGCTGATGGCGGAACTGCTGCACAGCATCCCCGTCCCTGTCTGATCGCACCTGTCTGATCGCACCTGTCTGATCGCACCTGTCTGATCGCACCTGTCTGATCCCTACCATCGCATCCCGGATTCCAAGTCACGATGACTGCTTCTCCCACCGACTCCGCTCCCACCCGTTTCGGCGTGATGGGCACGGGCCGAATCACGCGTCGTTTGGTTGCCGATCTGCAATCGACCGATGCGGTGTCCGTCACTGCGATCGCCAGTCGATCGCAAGAGCGGGCGGATTGGTTTGCCTCGCAATACGGCATCCCCGCGGCGGTTGAGGGTTACCAAGCGTTGCTCGACCGCGACGACATCGATGCCGTTTACTTGTCCCTGCCACCGTCTTTGCACGCCGAGTGGTGCGTGCGAGCGGCGGAGACCGGCAAGCACGTCCTATGCGAAAAACCGTTGGCCACCTCGGCCGACCAAGCCCAGGAAATCGCCCAAGCGTGCGAGCGATACGGCGTCCGCTGGCTGGACGCAACCGGTTGGCTGCATCATCGACGAACCGCAGAGATGCGGGCGCTCGCCGCCGGCGGGCGACTGGGACGCTTGGGGCACATCACAGCGGCGGTTTCGTTTTATCGACCCTTTCAGTCCGGCGAGCATCGCTTGGATCCCGCCTTGGGCGGCGGCTGCTTGTTGGACCTCGGTTGGTACACCGCCGGACTGGCGTGTTACTTTGCCGGTCGCAGCCCCCACCGCGTCTTCGCCGATTGCATCGAAGAGAACGGGGTGCCGCTCCGCACCAACGCCATGCTTTGGTTTGACGATGATCTGACGGCCAGCTTTTCATGCGGTTACGATACGGCAACCCGCAAGTGGTTTGAAGTTGCCGGCAGTGACGCGTCGGTCATCTGCGACGACTTCACACGGCCTTGGGGGGAACGACCGACTCGGTTTTGGGTGCATGACGCCAACGGCGAGGTTCAGTCTCACGAATCGTCCGATCGTCAAGAACAGCGGATGATCCAGGCGCTGATCGGCCAACAGCCACTGGATGAGTTCAATCAGTTGGCGTTACGAACTCAGACGGTCTTGGACGCTCTGGCCGAATCGGCTCGGCGAAAGCAGCCGGTCGTGATAGAGTGTGACGTGCGTCCCGACGCCCCTTCCCCGTCCCGCTGAATCGTTCACCAACGATCTAGAATACACCGCCGAGTGGTCTCATCATGCGAGTCGTCGTCGCGATCATCCAACCCACCAAACTCTCCACCGTGCGTGACGCCTTGCGCGAATTGCAGCTGGAAGACATCACCGTCTGTGATGCGATGGGCTATGGCCGCCAACATGGAAAATCGGCACTGTTCCGCGGCAACGAATACAAGGTCGACTTGTTGCGCAAGGTCGCGGTGGAAGTCTTGGTGCACGAGGACGAATTGGAAACGGTGATCAATGTGATCAGCCGCAACGCATTGACCGGGTCGAGGGGCCAGATCGGCGACGGAAAAATCTTCGTCCTGCCGGTGGCCGAAGTCATCGACATCGCCAGCCCCCCGCCGCAGTACAACTCGGCAGGTTAAGCCGGCCGCAGGCAATCAGACCGTTGCTTTCGATCGAGCAACCGTCCCTAAGTCGGTTGCCGTTTAGCGTGTCGGTGGGAAGACGAAGTTCTTGAACGTTGCGGTCACGGGAATCGGTTCTTGGCGGCGGGGAACACTCCAGTACGGCTTTCCGTCCAAATGGGCCTGCAGCGCGTAAGAGGTCATAGGGGCCAACGCCACGTGCCATGTGGCGTCCGATGTCGCTGCCTGGTCGTCCTGCGGCGGACGTGCTTCGATGATCACGAACAATTCCGGGTCGGTGCCGTGGGCGAATACGAACACGGCGCCGTCGATCGTCGTCTGGTCACGGTAGCGTGCGATCGGTGTTGTCATCAGCCGCAACCGGTCCTCGTCGCCGCCTTCGAAATCATCGCTTGCCGAAAAGCGACGGACGAGTTGGCGCATTTGCAGCAGGCGCGCCGGCTCGGTCGCCGCGGGCCTAGCCGCGTCGGGGATCGGCTTGAAGCTGACGCCGGCCTCGGCGGGCGCCCACGCCGGACGGCCGTCGTATTCAAACCTCAGCGGTCGTGTGGAAAGGGATTGAAATTCGTGTAACCAGACATCATCGGTTTGGGGAATGATAAAAATCTGCGCCGCAGCGACGGGGCGTTTCTCGTTGTCTTCCCAAACGAATAACCCGCCGTCAACGACGCCGCTGACCGGATTGGTGAATCGCAGTACAGGCTTGCTGCGAAACGTCACGGGTTGTCGGCTCGATTTTTCTCCAACGGTCACCTGGTAAGACGAGCCCGTCTTCTGCATGTAAGCCAATCGTTCGTCCGCACTGTCGCTCACGCTCGCGACTTTTCCAGCGTCTGAAACCTGACACCCCAGCAGAATCAGAACGAGTGTCGTTGCGGTTGTCATGCTTGCCCCCCGAGTTCGAAAGAAACAGAATTTGAAACTCACGCCACAATTAAGGCGGCATGTCTATATTGACGGATGCGGAAGGCGATGTCAATGATTTGACGTCCGTCGGGGGCATGCCAGAGACTTGAATATCCCGGAGGGATTTCAGCGAGTAGCCGGAGGTCAGCGCAGCGCCACCTCCGGGGAGCCCGTCGCGAAATTCTCATCGACCCCGGGCGGGGTCGCAGCGAATCAATTCGCCGGCGATGCGGATTTCTGCGTTTCAGAAAGAGTTGATCGGGAGACAGGTTCACTCAGGCGGCAGGCCTAATCCGAGAGATCCACCGTGATTCGCTTCGACACCCTTCGGGGTCGCGTCAGGTAGGTGACCGGATATCCGGAGGTGTCGCTACGCTCACCTCCGGCTACTGGCTTTGACCCAGTCGGGGTCATGCCAGCGCTGACGGACCGGAGGGCTCGCGCCCTGCCGCTAACAATTGCTTCACAGCGTTGCCCTTCGGGGTCGCGTCAGGTGGGTAACCCGATCTCCGCGGGTTCCGCTACGGGCGGGTGGCGATTTCGGCCGAGGGGACGACTCCCAGGTAGGCCATCATGTCGCTGATCTCTTGCAGCGTCAGCTCGTCGATCAGCCCGCTGGGCATGATGCTGCTGGTGCTTGGCAGGATTTGGTCCACTTCCGACGCTTCGATCATCGCGGTGTTGTTCCTGGCGTCACGGACCACCAGCGTGCCATCGGATTGTTCGCTGACCATGCCGACAAAGATTTTGCCGTCCAAGGTCAGGACTTTCTTGCTGGCGTATTGGTCGCTGACGACGTGAGCCGGGTAGAGGATCGATTCGACGATTTCCCGTTTGGTGAATCGCCGTGCGATGCCCGACAGGTTCGGGCCGATCGATTCGCCGTAGTTGCCGAAGCGGTGGCATTGGGCACAGCTGGCTTTGGTGTACGCCGCCTTGCCCGCGGCGGGGTTTCCGACACGTCCCTTGTCGCTATCGAGATAGGTGACCAATTGCTCAAAGTCCCAGCGTGATTCGTCGGCCTTGGGCAAGACAGCCGGCGGACGATCGGGGTAGACACTGGCATACCATTTTTGCCACGGACGCATGGATTTTTTACCGCCGGCCGGGCGTTCCATCCCGGTCCAGTGTTCCAGCAGCTGTTCAATTTTTTCAAACGGCCGCTCGTCTGCTTCGGCGCGGACACCGAGCAAGATCAGGTGACGCAGCGCCATCGGATCATCGGTCGCGACGTCGACGTTTTGCAGCGCACCGACGACCTCTTCACCGGCTTCGTCGTCCAGGATGTTTAGACTGCGGACCAGGTAGTCCCAGTTTTCGCCTTCGGGGTGGACCGCCAAGGCCATCGAGATGACGGCACGGCGTTGTGGTTCATCGCGCCAAAGTTCACGCAAGTACTCTTGGGCTTCGGGTTCTTCGGACGAAGCCAGCAAGGCGACGATTCCGGTCCGCAGGCGTCGCTGGACGTCGCGGCCGTTTTGGTCATCGCGAATCTTTTTGTCCAGTGACATCAAGGTTTCGGTCGTGAGCGCATCGATCGGTTGTTTGACCTTGTAGATCGCCGCCAAGGCTGCGTTCTGCCAAACGTGCCCCTGTTCCAAGATGGCTTGCAAGTCATCGGCGGACAGCGTGGATGCAAAGTCACGGGTGACGTTGGTCATGTACATCGGCAGCGAGCCGGCGGTCGATCGGTTGGCCGCTTTTTCAAAGAACTTGAGGATCGCGAAGCGTTGTTTCGCGTTCCATCCGTCGGACATCGATTGCAAACACATCGCCACCAGCGTGCGAGTCTCGTGCGGCGCGTCGGATTCCAAGTACTCGATCGCGCGATCGGCCAACGATTCGGAACTCAGGTACGTGGCCAGCCGAATGACCTCGTGGTTGATTCTCGGTTCGCCCGCAGGAAACTCTTCGGCGATCTGTGCGCCCAGCGGGGCCACCTTGGTGGGATCCAGGCCGCTGCGATGCAACGTCACCTGACAAAGACGCAGGACATCGATAAAGTCGGCATCACTGAGGAAGCCGGTCATCATTTCGCTGCAGCGTTCCAGGACCGCCAGGGCAGTCTTTTCGCTGTGGTCGACATCGACCAATGCGAGCATGCCGACGATGGCGACGCGTGTCTTGTCGGTGCCGAGCACTTCGTCGCGGAAGGTTTCGGCGGGCATTCGTTCGAGCAGCTTGCGGCCGACAAACGCCAGCGTCCGGTCACCGCTTGCGATCACCTCGTACAGGCCGTCGACATTCTCGGGCGTGATGTTGCCTCGCAGCATCGCTTCGCAGGCCGCCCGTCGGACGGCCGGTGCGTCGTCTACCAAAAGTTCCGCAAGGCGTTTTTCACCGCGCGGCCCCGGAGCTCGGCCCAACATCAGCGCGGACTTCGCACGCACGAGTTCGCTCTCGGCTTGGCTGAGTTCCAGCAACAGGTCTTCGCTGGGGATCGGGCCGAACAGTTGCATCAGCGTCATCGCGCGGACACGGTAGTCCGGCGGGTTGTCGTCGCTGTAGGCAACTCCGGCGACCAGTTGGTTCCAGCTGTCACCGAGTTCGCTTTTGATCGAGGCGATCTTTTGACGCGTCCATGCCGATTCGACTTGCGGCTGGCGGATGGCGGCAGCGATTCCGGTCCCGAGTTTGTTCATCCGGTCGGGCACTTCGCCCTTATAGATGACGCGGTAGACGCCACCGGCGGTCGACCGGCCTCCGGTACAGAAATACAACCCACCATCGGGGCCGACTTCCAGATCGGTGACGTTCAGTGGTTGGCCTTGCAGGAAAACCTCGCTGTCGGCCACAAAGCTCGCCCCACGCGGTTTCAGACGAACATTCAGGATGCGTCCTTCACTCCAGTCGGCCAGGAACAGTGTGTTTTGGTAACGGACGGGAAACGCGTAGTGTTCGTAGCAGACGCCTCCGGTCGGGCTGCCGCGTCCGGTGTCGAGCATGTCGGGCAGGCGGTCGTAATAGTATTCGGGCCATTTCGCCCAACCGGTTCGCCAGCCAAACTCACCCGCTTCGGTGACATCGAAGACGGCGTTGGGGCGATACCATGCGGTGTCGACGTCGGCTTCCATGTCGGCATCGTGCACGAACATGGCGCCGCCGGAGTGAAAGACGATGTCGTAGGGGTTTCGCAGTCCGCCGGCGACGCGTTCAATGACGCTGCCGTCGATGTTGGTTCGAACGATGGTTCCGCCGGGCGCCTTGATGCCTTGGCCGTGACCGGCGGGGTCTTCGTAACGCGGCAGCAAGTCGCCTTCATAGGCATCCCGATAGGTTTGTCCGTCGCCGATTTCACCGACCGCTTGCACGTGGCTTCCCAGTGCGACATAGATCATGCCGTCGGGACCCAATCGTAAACCGTGCGGACCGTGTTCACCGGGACGTGCCGGGCGACCGGCCGCATCGACGAATTTGACGATCGCTTCAACCTTCTCCAGCGTTCCATTGCGATCACTGTCGGACAACTTGTACAACGCCGGGCCGTCGGGGCCATCGCCGGTGACAAACACCTGGCCGTTGAGTGCCAGAATGCCCTGGCATGATTTTACTTTGTCGCAATACGTGCGGACCGTTTCAGGGACGCCGTCGTCGTTGTCATCATAGGCTAGCAGCAGCGGTCCGTTTTCTTTGGAGATCAACAGGTGACCGAATTCGTTGAAGGTCATCGCGATCGCCGATCCGATCTTGTCGTCGGACAGAATACGTTGGACGCCGAAGCCTTTTTGGATTTGAAACCGTTCCCGCTGCTGGGTCGTGGGAGCGGCCGGAGGGGGCGTTGGGTTCGGTTGATTTGGCCCGGCCAGTCCACCGCGCGCCATGATCGATCGTCCGGCGCTGGCGGCGATCGGTGCCGGTGGGGTCGGAGGCGGGGAAGAAGCGGATTTCGATGAGGCGGCAAGGGAGCGTTCGGGGTCGGTTTCGACGCGATCCCACGGGGCGGTGTCGCCGAGCGGTCCGAAGGCCGCCGCCGATCCCCACAAGCGATCGTTGAAGACGACGGTTTCCCACAGCTCGCTGTCGTCGGTGCTGGTTTTCCAGGAGGCGTCGGAGCTAAACGTGAACCACTTGTCGCTGTTTTCCGGTCGGACTGAAACGCGTGCGGCAAGTGCGGCGGTGTCGCCGCGACGGTTACGGACCTTCACCGCGACGATGTTGCGCCCGACCTCGAAATACTCGCTGACATCATATTCGTCGACGGTCCGAGACGATTGGCCCGTGCCGATCGCATGCCCGTTGACGAACAGTTCATACTGGTCGTCCGCTGCGATCTCGATCCGGGCTTCGGCGGGCACCCGCAGGTTGATCGGTTTGCGGAAAAAACACTGTGCGCCCGGGGCGATCGGCTGTTCCGCCGTCGTCCCGTGGGCCCAGATCCATTCCGCCTCGTCGGCACGGAGGGCGCCGGCCCCGGCCAGGACCATCGACGCGACCAGGGGAATTAGCGCGGCGAAGCTGATGCCCGTGCCTCGCCGACGAAGACCCGTGCCTCGCCGACGAAGAAGTGAATGACGTGAATTCGAAACACGAGTTCGATTTTCGTTCCAACTGCCGTCCATGGCGCAATCATCTTGTGGAGGGGTGTGCGACAAAATACTTTGGCAACATAGGTGGGGCGGGGAAACCGATGCAAGATCGATTCCCACATTGCCATCGACTCGATGGGCCGGTAGTGTTCCCCAGCCGCTTTCCTCCACCCCGTCACGACTCAATCCCCTAGAAGAAGTGCGCCGCAATGAGTGATTGGATTCCCGTCAAACAAGCTCGGCTTGCCGAGTCGGCCGGCCGGCCCTGTGAGATCCGCGGCTGGGTTCGGACACGCCGCGATAGCAAAGGCGGATTCAGCTTCATCGAAATCAACGACGGATCTTCGCTGGGCAACCTGCAGGTCGTCGCGCCTGGAGAGCTGGACAACTACGCCGCGAAATCCAAAAGTTGACCGCCGGTTGCAGCGTCGTCGCTCGCGGCGAATTGCAAGCTTCCCCGGCCAAGGGGCAAGCCACCGAGCTGCACGCCAGCGCCGTCCGCGTGCTGGGCTGGGCCGACCCGGAAACCTATCCGCTGCAGAAAAAACGGCACTCGTTCGAAAAACTGCGTGAATGGGCACACCTGCGTACCCGCACCAACACGCTCGGCGCGGTGATGCGGGTCCGCAACCAGGTCTGTCAATCGATTCACCGCTTCTTTCACGAAAACGGATTCCTGTACGTCAACACGCCGATCATCACCGCCAGCGACTGTGAGGGTGCCGGCGAGATGTTCCGCGTCACTACACTGGACTTGGAACGATTGGCCAAGTCCGGCGGGCCGGTCGATTTCTCTTTCGATTTCTTCGACAAGCCGACCTTCTTGACCGTCAGCGGGCAACTCGAAGGCGAAACCTATGCGACTTCGCTGGGGCGGATCTACACCTTTGGCCCGACCTTTCGCGCCGAAAACAGCAACACCAGTCGGCATCTGGCAGAGTTCTGGATGATCGAACCCGAAGCGGCGTTCTTTGACTTGGCCGACAACATGCAACTCGCCGAACAGTTTCTCAAACAGGTGTTCGCCGAATGCCTGGACGGTTGCGGGGAAGACATGGAGTTCTTTGATCAACGGATCGAGAAGGGGAAAATCGACCAGATCCGCGGCGTGATCGACCAACCGTTCCAACACATGACGTACACCGAAGCGATCAAGGTGTTGGAATCGTCGAGCCAGAAGTTCGACTACGAGATTGCCTGGGGCAGTGATCTGCAAGCCGAACATGAACGCTACTTGACCGAGAAGCACGTCGGCGGTCCGTTGATTCTGACCGACTACCCCGCGACGATCAAACCGTTCTACATGCGTGTCAGTGAGGATGAAAAAACCGTCGCCGCGATGGATGTGCTGGTGCCGGGAGTGGGCGAAATCATCGGGGGCAGCCAACGCGAAGAACGCTTGGACGTGCTCCGCAAACGGATGGCCGACCAATCACTCAGCGAAGACGACTATTGGTGGTACGTCGACCTGAGGAAGTATGGAACGGTCCCGCATGCCGGATTCGGCCTGGGGCTCGAACGCGCCGTTCAATACGTCACCGGGATGGCAAACATCCGCGACGTGATCCCGTTTCCCAGGACGCCGGGGAGTGCGGAGTTTTGAGAGGGGAAGACATGGAGGCAAGGAGATGACGTGCGGTGGTCCGGCTGCCGCTTCTATCATTCTGCCTTTTCTTCAGTCCAATCCTGCGAGTTCGCAGAGGTGTGCGTCGGCGACCGGTTGGGGACAGCTCCAGACGAGGAAGAACAGCGCCTGCTGGCACCAGCGACCGACCGGGTGATCGATCATCATTCCGGCTCCTTTGGCGGTCGTCATGGCGGCGTTGGTCGTCCGCTGGACCAAGCCGTTGGCCAGTGTCCGGATGGCTGTCGAATCCTGGCCGCTGTCTCCTCCCGCGGCTGCTCGAATCGTCTGGTGCAGCCGTTGATGTTCGTCATTGAATCGGTCCACGATCGGGATCAGGTTGCTTCGCCGGCTGGATTCCTCTCGCAGATACTCCAGCGCCGCGTAGGACAAGCCGAGTGCGAGTGCGGAGGTCTGCAATCCGCCGGCACCGGTCGGGGCGGATCCGTTCTGTTTGGCCGCAGTCAAGATGTTTTGACGAGGACCTGAAAGCACTCGCCCCTCGGGGACAAAGACGTCGTGTAGCTCGATCGCGTCGGTGCAGCTCGCCGACATGGCCACCATTTCCGCGCCGCGGCCGGCTTGGACGCCTTCGTCGGACGGTTTGATTAGGACCAGGATCTGCGTCGCGTCCTCGCATGTCGCGCCGACGACGACGGACCCGACGGCGGGCGCTCCGGTGACCCAGGGAATGGTGCCTGACAGGCGATAGCCAGATTCGCCGCGCTGCCGGGCCGCCGTCGCGACGACGGCGG
Organism: Phycisphaera sp. RhM; assembly: GCA_033042175.1. Taxonomy (GTDB): domain Bacteria; phylum Planctomycetota; class Planctomycetia; order Pirellulales; family Pirellulaceae; genus Stieleria. The sequence goes on along the minus strand of WCIL01000003.1, from coordinate 358,365 downwards.
GACGTCCCAAGTGCAAGCGGCTGGTCGTCAAATGACTGATGCCCACCGAAGCGATCGTCGTGCCATCGATCAGTGTCGGTAGCACGGATTCTTGCAAGACGCTGGCAGCGTCGCCGCCTTCGGCCAGCCGATCCGACGCCGCGATCCGTTTGATCGCGCCGACATGCTGAGTGATCACAAAGGTGGTCAACAAGTCTGCCCGCGCGAGCCCAATCAGCGTCTCGATTTGATCGACCGCGGTCCAAGTCCGCTGGTCGGTCCATGTCGGAGTGATCCCACTAAGGCCGCCAAAGATGCCGAACTGGCCGCATCGCAATAGCGAGTCCGCAGGCCAATCACGCGTCGTCCGCCATCTGGATGCCTGCGAGGCGAGTGTTGCCAACAGAGACTCGAAGTCGGCGCTTGTGGTGGAATGACGCATGTCGGGAGTGTTGCAATAGGAGCCAGGGGCCGAGATTGCCTGGACGGAGATCGTTAGGTTGGACGTTTTGCGGCGAGTTGGCAAGGTTGCAGGGGAAAACCAAACCGTTTGACGACACCCCAGTTCGGAAACTTTGGAAGATTGCCCGCCCCTGCGACGACCATTGCTTGATTCGTCAGGGCAAGTGGTCGACAACAGAGTCCTGAGCCCATCAGGAACGTTCGCTACGTGCGACACTGACTTCTCTTCACTGATCTTCGCTTGACTGTGCGACGGGATCGTTATGAGCCAAACCGAATTACCGCCCACCAAAAATATCTCGCCTAGCCCTGCAGCGGGGGCGTCGGATTTCGTCAGCGAACTCAGTCATGCAGACGACTTGTATGGCAAGCTTTGGACGCTCGCCAACAACCTTTGGTGGAGCTGGCATCCGGAATGCGACGCGATCTTTCGTGATGTCGATCCGATTCGCTGGCGACAACTCGGTCATAACCCGGTGGCGTTGTTGCGTGAGATGACGCCGGAACGACTGGCCGACCGCGCTGGCGAGCTGGTGCTCCACAGCCGCATCAACTACGCCTACCGTCGCCTGCAAGAGTACCTCAATTCCTCTCAAACGTGGGCGTCGACCAACGCCGGTGTGCTGGGGGCCAAGCCGGTCGCTTATTTTTCGGCCGAGTTTGGGATTCACGAATCGATTCCGATCTACAGCGGCGGGTTGGGCGTGCTGGCGGGCGACCATATCAAAAGCGCTTCGGGTTTGGGCGTCCCGTTGGTCGGCGTCGGACTGTATTACAGCCAAGGCTATTTTCGCCAATACTTGGACGAAGAAGGTTTCCAAGGTGAAGATTACCTGGAGACGAAGATCGAGAATCTGCCGATCCAGGCGGCGTTGGATTCAGACGGCCAACCGTTGACGGTGGCGATCGATACCCGCGACGGACAACTACTGGCCAAAGTCTGGCTGATGCATGTCGGGCGGGTGCGATTGTATCTGCTCGATTGCAACGTCGATGGCAACAAGCCGGAAGACCGCGAGTTGACCAGCCGCTTGTACGGTGGCGATGAACGCACGCGCATCCGTCAGGAACTGGTCTTGGGCGTGGGCGGCGTCAAGGCGTTGGCCGCACTCGGGATCGACCCCGGCGTCTATCATCTCAACGAAGGACACTCCGCGTTCGGCGCCTTGCAAGTGGTCAAACAGTTGATGGACAACGACGGGATGACGTTCGAAGACGCCGTCCAGTTGTCGGCCCGTGCCACCTGTTTCACCACGCACACTCCCGTGCCCGCCGGACATGACCGTTTCCCGCCCGCCTTGGTCGAAGAGCACTTGGGACCGCTCCGCGATTCCCTCGGCATCAGCCAAAAACAATTGCTCGCCCTGGGCCGTGTCGACCCCGACAACGACAACGAATCCTTTTGCATGACCGTGATCGGGTTCAAGATGAGCCGATGCGCCAACGCCGTCAGCAGTCTGCATGGCGTCGTCTCACGCCGCATGTGGCAATCGATGTGGCCGGACCGCGCCGAAAATGAAGTGCCGATCGGACACATCACCAACGGTGTGCACGTGGCCAGTTGGTTAGCCGTTCAAATGCAAACGCTATACGACAAACACTTCCACACCGACTGGAAGCACCGGCTGCAGGAACCCGATGCCTGGCAAGCGATCCACGACGTCGACCCCGGCGAACTGTGGGAAACGCACAATTCACTCAAACACAACTTGGTTTCCTTCGTGCGACGTCGCTTCAGCCGTCAATGTCGACGACGTGGCGAAAGTGACAGCGTGGTCGAAGCGGCCCGGCACATCCTGGACCCGCGGATATTGACGATCGGATTTGGACGCCGATTCGCGACCTACAAACGTGCCAACCTGTTGTTCAGCGACATCGATCGGATCGCCGAACTGCTCGGCAACAGCGACCGTCCGGTGCAGTTGATTTACGCGGGGAAGGCGCACCCGAAAGATGAACCCGGCAAGAAATTCATTCAAGAGATCGCCAACCTGCGGCACGATCCCCGCTTCGCCGGCCGCGTCGCCTTTGTCGAAGACTATGACATCAACGTCTGCCGCCATCTGATCCAAGGCGTCGACGTGTGGTTGAACAATCCCCGTCGCCCGTTGGAAGCGAGCGGGACGAGCGGCCAGAAAGTCGTGCTCAACGGCGGTCTCAATTGCAGTATCTTGGACGGCTGGTGGGGCGAAGCCTTCAACGGATCCAACGGATTCGCCATCGGCAACGGCCGCTCACACGTCAGTGACGAAATCACCGATCAACGCGACGGCGAAGCCCTCTACAAAACGCTGGAAGAACAAGTGATCCCGTGTTTCTACACGCGTGACAGTGACGGGCTGCCAAAGTTTTGGATCAAACGCATGATGAACAGCATCAGCACGCTGGCGTGGCGCTTCAGCAGCCACCGCATGGTGGCCGATTACACCGCGAAATCCTACGTCTGGGCCGCCGGGGGCGTGACGTGTGAAATGCGGTATCGGTGAGGCTGTTGGCTGTTAGCGATTTGAGATTTGAGATTTGAGATTTGAGATTTGAGATTTGAGATTTGAGATTTGAGATTTGAGATTTGAGATTTGAGATTTGAGATTTAGCTGTCCGTCTCCGCCGCGTGGGCTCCCATGAATGTCTTGATCATCCCCGATAAATTCAAAGGTTCGCTGACGGGAACTGAGGTCATTGAAGCGATCGAGGCGGGGCTGCGGCGGTTCGACTCGGGGATCCAGATCCATTCGATCACGGCGTCCGATGGTGGCGACGGGTTTCTCGATGCGATTTGCAAGAGCGATGCGTCCGTGGAAGCGATCGGTTGCCAAACGACCGATCCACTCGGTCGTCCGATCCAGGCGGACTATGGGTTGGACGCGAGCCGCGGCACGGCTTATATCGAAATGGCTCGGGCTTCGGGGATGGAACTGCTGGCTGCCGAAGAACGTGACCCCTCGCGGACTTCGACGCTGGGAACCGGCACGCTGATCGCCGACGCCTTGCGCCGCGGTGCCAAAACGCTTTACATCGGCCTGGGCGGTAGCGCAACCAATGATGGCGGCATCGGAATTGCCGAAGCCCTCGGCTACCGGTTTTTGGATGGCGACGGTGCAACGCTGCCGTCGACCGGCGGGTCGCTGGAGCAAATCGCTTCGATCGATGCGTCCGGAGTGCTGCCGGAACTCTTCTCGGCGCGCGTTTTTGCGATCAATGACGTCGCCAACCCTCTGCTGGGTCCCGAAGGAGCGGCAGCCGTCTACGGGCCGCAAAAAGGTGCCGACCAAACGATGGTCGTGCGACTCGATCGCGGCCTGGATCGACTGCAGCAAGTCGTCCGACGAGATTTACAATTGGATGTCGCGGACGTTCCGGGGGCTGGCGCTGCCGGCGGAACCGGGTATGGGCTGAAGGCGTTTTTGCACGCCGAGTTCCTCTCGGGGATCGAGTTTGTGCTCTCGTTGACCGGGGTGGAATCGTTGTTGTCCGGCGGCACCATCGACTGGATCGTCACCGGCGAAGGCAAGATCGATGATCAAACCGCCTACGGGAAACTGGTTCGCGGGGTTGCCGACGTCGGAGAAAAGTATCACGTGCCGGTCGCGGCGCTGTGTGGCGTGTTGGCGCTCGAGCATGCATCGGTCGAGGACCTGGGGCTGGCCCGGGTGCGACAGATTCACGACCCAGCCCGATCGGTGGACGAAACCATCCGTCAGGCCAGAGCGTTGCTGATCGATGCCGCCGAGCAATTGCTGAGGGCGGGCTGACGTTACCGAAACGGGCTGCCAACGCGTTGAGCCGGATTGAACCTGTCCGGTGCCGCGACTGAAAAAAATCGTCCCGGACGGATCGGCACGCTGCTCGCGTTGCGGTCGGCGGTGAGTTATGGTGAGTGCAAACGCGGCTGACGCAGAGGGCATCCGTTCAAGGACGCCCCACTGCCCTGCACGCGCGTCCTGACTCATTTTTTCCTGAAAGGTTTAACCGATGAAAAAGTTTGCTTGGTTGTGGATGGCTGCTTTGTGTTTCACGACGCTTTCGCTGACCGGTTGCGGTGGCAGCGGCGAAACTCAAGTGATTGAAGCTCCTCCCGTTGAAGAGGAAGACCCAGCGATGGCGGGGATGACCGAAGAAGAATACAACGCTGAAATGGAAAAATCGATGCAGTGATTCAGGGCTGGATGTCGCTGCCAGGCTGCGACGTCGCGCTGAATCGTTGAGGATGATCCGCGTCGGCACCGGCGTGCTGACGCTGTCGCGTCCGCGTTTCGTTGCAGCAATAAAATGCGGCAATGAAACGTCACCACGGATCGCTTTCCGAAAACAACGCCCAGGCATTCACGCGAGTGCCGTCCCGTTCGCCGCGATCTTTCCCGACAAAGGGGCGGGAATCGACAGGGCCTGACGCGTCCTCTCTTGGCACGGCACCCATCTTGGCACGGCACCCATGTGCAGCCGCTGCGGCGGCCGAGCCGTTCCCCATTGTCGACTAAAGGGACGCGTTGGTGACGGGGTGGTTCTGACGCCCCTCCCCCCCCCCCTTTTTTTTACGCCCCCCCCCTTTCCCAGCAGTCATTCCGGGGGGGCAGGTTTCGCTAAAAGTATGATTTTTCTTGTTAGCGGGCTGGATTTCTCTGCTACGCTGGCTCCATCGCTCTTCTTCTCCCCTTATTGAAAGGAACGGTCTATGAATCAACGATTCAGAAGGACTGCAGGGTTCACGCTCGTCGAACTCCTCGTCGTCATCGCCATTATCGGTATTCTTGTCGGCTTGCTGTTACCCGCAGTCCAAGCCGCCCGTGAAGCAGCTCGTCGGATGAGCTGCAGTAACAATTTCAAGCAAATCGGAATTGCGGTTCACAACTATCACTCGGCCTTCAAGCAGCTGCCCGTTCATGGCGGCGGAACGGGAATCGGTTTGCAAACCAATCGCTGGTGGCGGACGGGGAACGATGCCAACCACGAGTGCTTAAGCGCCTTGGTTCCGCTGACGGCGTTCTTCGAGCAGCAGGGAATTTGGTCGGAAGTTTCCAACCCCAGCACCAAGACGGTCACCGGCGCGGCACCTCCCGGCACCACCGGATTGACCAACCCGCCGCGTTGGCCCGCGATGGGCCCCAACCCTCGCAATTTTTCCCGAAACCCGGGTTACATCCCATGGTCGACGGAGATTCCGACGCTGCGTTGCCCCAGCGACCCCGGCACCGGGCTGCCGGCTTTAGGGCGGACCAACTATGCGGTCTGCATGGGCGACTCGCCGAGTCCCTGGCACCATAACTTCAAGCGTGGAGATCTGACGCCGAATGGATCCGGTGGAGTCCGGAACTTTAATTCTGTCAGCCGGGGTGCGTTCATGATTCGCAAGGCGGCGAAGTTCCGTGACATCCTGGACGGTTTGTCCAACACGATCGCGATGGGGGAAATCAAAACGGACTTGGGTGACCGTGACATCCGAACTGCGGCCTCTTGGAACCGTCGTGGCGGGAACTTCGTCAACAACAACCCCTCGTTGTGTGCGGACAACAACGAGATCGATCCGGATCGCCCCAAGTTCTGGTGCAACGGTGGTGCGGACTGCACCAACCCTGAAGTGCTGAGCCAGAACAATCACGAAGCGCGTGGTGCCGCCTGGGCGAACTTCCGTGCCCACTGCACGCAGGTGTTCACGGTGTTGCCACCCAACCGCGAAGTTTGTGTCGGGCAGTGGATCGATGGTCCCGGAACCATGCCGCCGAGCAGCAACCACCAAGGCGGAGCTCACGTGTTGATGGTCGATGGTGCCGTGATCTTCATGACCGATTCGGTCGAAGCGGGGGATTCTCGCGCCGGTGCGGTGCGACGCAATGCTGGCGGTGGACCGAGAACTCCCGGTCAAGTCAGCCCCTACGGGTTGTGGGGCGCATTGGGAACCAAAGCTTCCAACGAAACGATCCAAGAGCAACTGAACCAGTAAGCGGCTTCACGTTCGCTTCGAATTCAATCGCATCCTCGCCCATCAAACATGGGCGAGGATTTTTTTGGGGCTTCGCTGCTCCGCACGTCAATTGTATGACTGAGTGTTTGCGTTTCTAGCGAAACGCCACACCGCAGAGCGGTGCCACAACACAGCCCGGGGTCGCGGAGCGCACCCCGGGTTGTGTCGAAATGGGAACTGGAACCCCAGCGGGGTTCAACAAACGACGCGATGTGAGCCGGGCGGCAAACTGCGTGAATCCGGCAAAACGCCTTGTTCAACCCCGCTGGGGTTGGTGGCCTAATGGTGGCTGGAACTTGGGGTGCGCTAGCGCGACCCCAAGCTTTGGTGTGGCACGCCGCTGGCGTGAAACCGCTGCCGCGGTGGGACAAGAAATCCGTCAGTAATACAATTGACATCCCTCGCAGCGAGTGGGAGAGCGCCTAAAGGCTGGACACCAACATGCGCTGGTATTGGGATTCAGCCGCTTGTTTCGATGCTTTGCAGCGTGGGTTCCTGCACCCGAATCCAGTGGTCGTGGAACTGCAGCCCCTCGTCCAGCTCGACGGCCGGCATGTGGCATTCGACGCAGCCGGTTGTCGGTGAAACGGGACAGGCGACATGCTCGGTAATTTCAGGTTGGTGGCAACGGATGCATTGTTGCTCGTGCTCGGATCGCTCGATGGCGTGGATGGTTTGGTGCGGGTTGTGACAGGTGGTGCATTTCAGCTCGCGATCGGATTCCAGATAACAGCGGCTGCGCAACAGTCCGACCGGTTGAAACCGCGCCAACAGTTTCGGGTAGTCTCGGATCTCCTGCTCAGAGATGCTGCGTGGCAATCGGTGACAATCTCCGCAAAGCTGTAATTCCGATTCGGTGTCCCAGGTCGGTTTGCCGACCGAATAGGGCGGCGGCGAGGTGGGGTTCAATCGCGCCGCGCGCACATGCTCGCTGCCCGGGCCATGACACTTCTCGCAGTTGATGCTTGAGACCAGGTCGACGATGGTTTCACCGACAATTTTCGCGCTCGTCGTGTGGCAGTAGATGCACCGCTGCAGTGGTTCGCCCCGCGATGAATCGCCAAAGTATTCCAGCGCATCGTGGGGGGTTTTGTTCGTGTGTCCCGGCGTCAGGGCGAGACGGCCATCGGCATAGCAGGTCACACGGTGTTCGATTCCCTCGGTTTCGCCGTCGACCGCCGTGGTCAACGTTAGAATCGTTTGGGCGTGATGTCCCGATCCTAACGCGTATTGCAAGGGAAAACGATCCTGTTCAAACCGCTCCGGTAGCGAGACAGAGAGTCTGCCCTGTCCCTCGGCATGGTAGTGGTACGTCCCGTATGGCTCGCCGGCGTCGAACGACTGGCCGTCAAACGTCTCGGCAAGATCGGTTTGCGAAACCAGGTGAAACGTTGATGCATGACCATGCTCGGCATGCAAGGCGAAATTCCCGGCATGGCATTCGCGACAGACCTGACGACCGACCAGCGTGGGGGCGGGCGACGCCTTCCCCGTCGTATCATCCGCGGCAACGTTCATCCGATCGTCGCCGTCCGCCAGATCCTGTGATCTGCGAAACGTCGCAAACGTGATCAACAACATGCACACACCCGCAATGGGAAGGATCAGTCCACGATTCACCCGTCTCGCTCCCAAGGGGCACCAATGTTTTGTTACGGCCAACGTTCATCCGCCGAGTCGACGACGAACTTCCCAATTGTGCCGCAAGGCGATTCGACCGACAATCAATGAAACGCCAGAAAGCAAGTATACCAGCGCAGGGGAACAGTCGATTGAAAGTGCGACCTCACCAGAGCATCGTTGTTTCCACGTGCCTCGTCCTGTCGGTTGTCGTGTGGGGCGGTTGTGACAAGAAGCAGGCGTCATCCAAGCCGCGGCGGGCAGCTCCCACTGACGCGGCGCGTCCGAGCGTGGCGGACACGGCACCCACACCGTCGAATCAGGCGACGTCGAATTCCGCCCAGCCGACAGCGGCAGCGGCAGATGACCAGCCCCCCACGCCCGATCCCGCAACACTTCACCGTCAAGCGATGCGGGCGTTGCAAGCCGGACAGGATGAAAAGGCATTTCAATTGGCGCGGCAGGCCATGCGACTGGCCCCCGATGACCCGCAGGTGGTTTTTCTGATGGCGCTGGTCTTGGGCAATCGCAAGCGTTTTCCGGAGGCCATCAAGATGCTCGACGAATTGGCGATGACGACTCCCGATGTTCGGCTGCCCGTGTTGGGGCAGACGGCGGAATGGATGGTCCGCTTCGGGCAGTACTCCCAAGCCGAAAGTCGTTATCGAAAGTTGCTGGACCAAGTGCCCGATGCCGCCCTGGTGCATCGTAACTTGTCACGGTTGATGCTGCGGCAAGGGCGACGCATCGAAGCCGCCGAGCACCTGATTCGGCTCTGTTCACTCGGCGACATCATGGAAGACGAACTCCGAGCGCTGCTTTCCATCTCGCATCCCTTCCCCGGCGACGTGACCAAGGACAGCTTTGATCCGATCGGAACGTTGGGCAAGGCGCGGGTGGATGTGAGCCGCGATCAATGGGCATCGGTTCGATCGCGTTTGGAAGCATCTCAAGCCCGCAGCGCCGAAGAAGACGCTCTGCTGGGCCGGGCCTACGCCCAGCTCGATGACGGCGAGGCGCTGGGGAACTGGATCGCCGGCGGCACCGACGCGGTTGATCGATTCCCCGACGCCTGGCTGGCCAGAGGCGTCGCGGCGTCGCGACAGGGCGAGCACGCCGCCGCCGTCAAAGCGTTTGCCGAATGTGTGCTGCTGGATCAAACCGATCATCACGCCTATGCGTTGATGAGCCAGTCGCTGCGTGAACTGGGGGCGGTCGACGAAGCGGAGGCGACAAGCCGCAGGGCCGAGACGATCCGGAAAACCACCACGATCGGCGCCGCGATGGCATCGGAGGAGACACGCGACGCCGCAGTGTTGGCGCAGCTGGCCGAACTGCTGCAACAACTCCATCGCCCCCTGGAAGCGCTGGGCTGGCGTGGTGTTCAACTCGCCTACGCCGGCCAGGCGGGCGCCATCGCCCCAGCCGACGCGCGGCGAATCTTAGGCGAAATCGCGCAAGAACGCGGGCAATGGCTGAAAGCCGACCGCGGGCAGGCGACTCGCCCATTCGTGCTTTGTGATGTCGAGGTGGATGCGTTGGACTGAATCAACGGTCGGCCGGACAGAGGATCCATCGCCGACGAGGGAAGTCCGACACCAATCGGGAGGTTCTGGCGTCGTCATATTGACTAATTCCGCCCTAGAGTCAACCAACTCATTGCATTTGTTGCCTTCCCGCCTCGCTGTCTCTAGCCTCCGCACCGTCCATGTTGCAACCACTGCCTCCACACGTTCATTCTGACACCGGTCATGCGATGGAACGCGATGGTGGACGATTACACGGGGAGGCGATCGGGATAGTTCTGTGGCGTTACAAATGGCTGATCGGGATTTTGCTGCCGATCGGAACGTTGTTGGGATACTGGGTCAACCGGCAGAAACCGGTGACCTATCGTGCGACGACCCGGTTGATGTTCAAGACCGATACGCCGTTGACGCTCGACACGTCCACCGGCCTCGTCCGCGGTGGAATCCCCAGCGGCAATCTGATGCAATCGCTGATCAGTTCCGATGCGATCGCCGGGCGGGTCCAGTTGAGCGAACCACTGCGGTCGATTCCGGCCTTGCGGGAACTGAGCAACGATCAGTTCATCGCTTTGGTGCGGCGCGGGATTCAATTTCAAACGATCACAGATCTGAAAGACTCTCGCGACCGTCTGATCGCAGCGGTCCATTTTGACGGACACGATCCACAGGTCTGCGTGGCCGCCGTCAACGCGGTCAGCGATTCGATCCGCTCACATTTCCAAGAAGAACGTGAATTGCGGGTCACTGAATTTGAGCAATTGGTCAGCCAAGCTCAGGAAAAGCTCTTGCCGCAACAGGCTGAACTGGAACACGCCTACAAGACGTTTCGGGAAGACGCACCGTTGCAATGGGATCCCAATGGCCAGGTCGTCAATCCTCACCGTCACCGTCAGTTTCAGCTGCAATCCTTTCGCGATCAGCTGGAGCAGAAGCAGCGTCAGCTCGACGGTGAATTGCGATTCGCCGAGAGCATGCGAAGCCGTCACAAGAATCCGCTGATGGTAGCGATGATCATCGGCCAACTCAGTGAAGTCTTCGAAGACTCGCGTTTGATGCTCAATGAGAAATCAACCGACCGTCTGGCAACGGACGATCTGGAAATGCAAAAGATCGAGGTCGAGAAGAAACTCGTTCCGCTGGTGATCCGGCGGGAACAATTGGAGATGGCTTATGGGCGATCGCACCCCGAAGTCAAATCGATCGTGATGCAGATCGAAAGTTCCCAAAGCAAATTGAACGAATTGATCGCCCAGGTTGACCGACGCCGCAAAGAACTGAGCGAGCAGAGTCAACAGATCGCTGAGGCAGACGGATCGACCCAAGCCCAGGTGGTGCGTGCCGGTGAAGCGGTCGACGCCTACATTCGCGGATTGAGCGAGCGTTTGCGTGTCGCCAACGAAGACCTTGCCGAAGTCGATCGGAAAATCGAGGCCGAAAAACTGGCCGCCGACGAGCTGAAAAAATTTGAAGACACCGACGCCTCGTTCCGTCGACGCATCGCCAGTCTGCAAGGCATGTTGATCCAACTCGAACAGCAATTGGCCGCACTGGAATTGATCGACATCAACGGCGGGATCCTTGTCGAACCGCTGTTGGCGACCGGCAAAGCCCATCGGACCGGCCCCGATTTGAAAAAAGATTTGGCCGTGTTCACCATGCTGGGCCTCGGTTTGAGCGGGCTGTTGGCGCTGCTGTTTGAAGCCGGCGCGAAGACCTTTCGCAGTGCCGAAGCGATTCAACACGAATTGCAGGCCCCTGTGCTGACGCACATTCCTTTTGACGGGGGGCGCCACCAGAAGCGAAAGCAAATGCCCACCAGTTCGATCGCGCAATTGGATCCCAAGCTGGCGGTGATCCATCGGCCGCATTCACCGGCGGCAGAAGCGGTGCGCGCCGTCCGGACGGCGATGCTGTTGGATCGTCGACAAACCGACAGCAAGGTGTTTCAGATCACCAGCCCCTTGCCGGGTGACGGAAAAAGCACGCTGGCGGCCAACGTCGGCTGCTCCATCGCCCAGTCGGGAAAGCGAACCCTGCTGATCGACTTGGACCTGCGAAGCCCGCGCCTTTCGCTGCGTTTTAATTTGGAGACCAAGATCGGCTTGGCAAACGTGCTCAACGGTGAATTGAGTGCCGCCCAGGCGGTCCATCAAACGCCGATCGAGAACCTTGACATCCTGCCCTGCGGTCCGCTGCCGGCCAACCCCGCCGAAGCGCTGACGCTGGCCGAACTGGCGGACGTTTTCCAATGGGCGCGGGCCAACTACGACTTTATCATCGTCGACACGCCTCCGCTGTTGATGGTCAGCGACCCCACGGTCGTGACCACCTATGTCGATGCCGCGATCTTGGTGATGCGGATCCAACGTCGTTGCAAACCGAACGCGAAAGAAGCTGTCGCGATGCTGCGTTGGACCGGATCACGGGTGATGGGCGTGGTCATCAACAAGTTCACGGCGCCCCATTCCGCGGCGTCTTACCAGAGCAGCGCTAGCGGAAGCTACCAGTCGATCGGCTACGGCTACGGCGACCGCTATCGCCGCCGCTATCAACGCGAAGTCAACGCCCAGGACACCTATATCGTGACCGGGACCAAAAATCTGGAGCGGGTCGACCTGGTCGCGCCGAGCGACGCCACCCGGCCGGGGAAACCGCACCTCCGTGAGGTCGTGCCGCAGGACTCGTAGCCTGGGGGCTTCAGCAGACGACCCGTCCGCGACGGATGAGCAGGCGACACGTCATTGACGGCGAAGCAATTGGTGGCAATTCACGCAACTGTGGGTCATTTGCGTGTACGACAACAGGGCACCGTCGAGGTTCTTTTTTTCCGCTGCCATCAGCAACGTCCCGGTCGTAAACCAGAACACCTGGTTTTGCGTCCGATCGTCGGTCGATTCGTTTTCGATCCACTTGCGTTTGCCCAGTTCATTGAGCGACGTTGCGGCGTTGCGCATCTTTTCAAAGTCCTCGGTGACCAGTCCGTCGAGGATCTGTTGAGAGTACTCCAGTTTGCGCCGCATTTGACGCGCATGGGCGTCTGGGCTTTCACTGAACGATGGGAGTGCCGGCACCAACAAGACGGCGAGCAACAGCAGACAGGGGGCGATGAACAACCGCATGGCGAAGGCTCCTGTTTGGACGAGGGGACTCAACGACTGGTCGGCCAGTGCAATCGCGATACCGTCATCACGATCGGAATCGCCCGATTCAGAAAAGCTCTTAAAGCGTGCGGTTTCGCCCAACGCGGCACAGGCTTTGCTTACTTGAGTGCGATCACGGACAGCAGGCGTTGCTGTCGCGCGACGTATCGGATCAGGCGTGCAACGTCGAAGACGTTTGACCGGTACACGATCGCATCAAATCGTTGCAGAGGAGCTAAACAATGACGTTTTCCGACGAGAGCTACAACCTAAGAATTGAACTGGACACCAAAGGCTGCGAATTGTCGGCTGACGAGATCGAAGACATGGAACTCGATCTCCACACGTTGCGCAATCTGGTAGCGGACTTCCCTGTGTCAGATCTGCACATCACCGTCGTCCATCATCAAAAAGCCCGTGACTACCACGTCAAAACCAGTCTAGGGCTCTCCGGGAAAATGCTGTTCACCGGCGAACGTCACCACAAGGTGCACCCGGCATTCGAAAGCTGTATCCGAAAACTGACCAAGAAGGTTCGCGCCTACAAACGCCAGATGCGGGTCGGCGAGGAGGCCGAGAAACTCGCTGCGGGCACCCGACATGATGTCGCCCCGCTGGGCGAAATCAATGTCGAGGCCATCGTCCAAGCCGTGGGGAATGACGATTACCAGCAGTTTCGCCACGAAATGGATGTCTTCGAGTCCTCGCTGGCTTCGCGGATCAACCATTGGATCGAACGCTACCCCGAAATCGGCTCGCGGTTGGAGCACCCCTTTCAAGTGTCCGACATCGTCGAAGAAGTCTTCCTCAATGCCTTCGATTGCTTCGCCGAACGGTCTCATGACATTCCCCCGGGGCAGTGGCTGGAAAGCTTGATCGATCCGTCTGTTCAAGCGTTGCTGCAATCGCCCGACGAAGAATATGAGAGGATCCAATTCGCGAAAATGGCGATGATGGATTGAATGGCAATCACTGGACGTGCGTCATCGCACGTTGTTGTCGATGGCCGAAACGAAAGCGTGCCCTCGGGCACGCTTTGATTGTTTGCTCCCAAGCTCCGACCTGGGGACGAACTGTTCGAGTGATCTGATCCGTGCTCAATGCCCTTTAACCAGCAGTCCGACGCGGATGAGTCACCCCCTCGAAAAGCTGATCACCGAGATCCAAACACTCGAACGCAGCGTGGCGGAGAAAATTCACCATTCGGCGGGCGAACCTCCCGACCAGCGGCAACATGAAAACGTGGTCTTCGACGCGGATCTCCGCCGTCGCCATCGTGCCTTCGCAACCTCTCTTTGGCGTTACCTGCTCGGTTCGACGGTGATGACGGTGCTCACCGCGCCGGTGATCTACGCGTTGTTGATTCCCATCGCGATGCTGGATCTATTCGTGACGGTCTACCAGTGGGTTTGCTTTCCGGTCTATCGGATTCCCGGCGTCTACCGACACGAGTACGTGGTCATCGATCGGTACCAGTTGGCCTATCTCAATGGGATCGAAAAACTGAATTGCGTGTACTGCGGTTACTCCAACGGCGTGCTGGCCTATGCCCGGGAAATCGCTTCCCGGACCGAACAGTACTGGTGCCCGATCAAGCATGCGCGGCGGGCGAAGGGCTGCCATACGCGGCAGTGTCTGTTTTGCCAATTCGGTGACGCGGAGGGGTACCGCCGCGAGCTGGACAGGATTCGAAAGCGGTTTTCGGACCTCCAGTGACTCCGGAATGTCGATCAGCCTTCCGATTCCGGAAGGGCAACGCAGTGAAGCATTTATTCCCTGCGTTTGACGAGGTGTTAGCGGCAGGGCGCAAGCCCTCCGGTTGCTCATCGTTGCCGAAACACCGGAGGGCTCGCGCCCTACCGCTAAAAAATGGGGTGTTAGCGGCAGGGCGCAAGCCCTCCGATTGCTCATCGTTCCCGAAACATCGGAGGGCTCGCGCCCTACCGCTAAAAAATGAGGTGTTAGCGGCAGGGCGCAAGCCCTCTGGTCCCTCATCGTTGCTGAAACACCGGAGGGCTCGCGCCCTACCGCTAAAAAATGAGGTGTTAGCGGCAGGCCGCAAGCCCTCCGGTTGCTCATCGTTGCTGAAACACCGGAGGGCTCGCGCCCTACCGCTAAAAAATGAGGTGTTAGCGGCAGGGCGCAAGCTCTCCGGTTGCTCATCGTTGCTGAAACACCGGAGGGCTCGCGCCCTACCGCTAAAAAATGAGGTGTTAGCGGCAGGGCGCAAGCTCTCTGGTCCCTCATCGTTGCTGAAACACCGAAGAGCTCGCGCCCTACCGCTAAAAAATGCTTTCCTGCGTTGCCCGAAGGGGCTGCATGGGATGGAGTACAATGGAGGTCCGAGAGGCGACGTCATGCTGAATCCTAAACTGCGATTTTTATCTTCTCCATGTCTTCCAAGCGTGACAAATCAAAACACGATCTGCCCGCTCTGGATTCAGGGAAATGGGTACGTCTTGAAACCGCCGAAGGCTGCGTCGCCACCGCCGCTCGACTGACCCTGTCCAACCGGCTTTCCCCGGTGCTGTACTACCTGCCCCGGGCGAGTGCGCGGTCGGACGCATCGATCGAACACGTGCATCAGCTACGCGTCAGCACGCGACGGGTCATCGCGGCGTTGCAACTGTACCGGGACGTCTTGCCTGGCAAATTGGCGCGTCGGATGGAGCGGCGGATGAAACGCATTCGTCAGGTTGCCGGTGTCGCTCGGGATCTGGACGTGCTCGCCCTGCGTTATCGCGAATCGGATTCGCGTAAACACGATCGGTTGGTGCGACGTTTAACACCGCTTCGGCGAAAGGCTCGGAGATCGATCGCGGAGCTGAGTCGCGCGCTGATGGACAAGGACCATTTGGCAAGACGCGTGAAGAAGCTGCTCAGCTCGATCCGCTGCCAATCGCAACAGGACTTGAATGGGTTTGCAAAAATGCAACTCGCCCATCGTTCGCAGTGTTTCTTCAAACACGCCAAACGCGATCTTGACCGCGTCGACCAATTGCACCGATTTCGCATCCAGGCAAAGCGGTTTCGATACACCATTGAGCTGCTCGGTGACGTCTTGCCCGCCGAGGTACGCACCCGGATCTATCCGGTCGTTTGCAACGTCCAAGAGGTGCTGGGGGAACTGCACGACCATGCCATTGCCCGTGAGCGCATGAAACGGTTGACGCGAAAGGAAACCAAGTCCAGGCGTGCAAAGCAATTCAGAACGCTCGCGAGAAAAGAAAAGAGAATGATGGAACAGGTGGAGCAGCGTTTTCAGGATTGGTGGACACCGAGCTTTTCCGATCAGCTAGAGCGTGCGGTCCAGCGGATTCTGCGGGACGCCGGGTGAATTAGAGCCGTCCATCAGCGATCCGAACGTGTACTTGGTTTCACACATCGCTGGCACCTTATCGTCGGTCCGTCGAAGTCACGTCCGAGATGATGGAATCGTCGGACGTGAGCGCCACCGATTCGGCCCAGGCGTTGGGGTCGGGTGGGCTGTCGCGATTCGAGATCGGAGCCCCCATCAGCAAGCACGCCAACAGCGCGGCGCGTTCAGGCATCTTGTCTTCGATGACATGTTCGATCAGCGCATGGGCTCCGTCACCGACCGCACCCAATCCGTCCAACGTCGCGGTGTGCAAGCTGGTGTAATTACCATCGGAACCACCACCGGCGGCGCCTTCGCGAATTTCAATCCCCAATGCATCGGCGGCTTCCTGGGCGCGATGCCAAAGCGTTCGATTGCGTGGCGTCGGCTCCAGCGGTGGGCGATCGATTTTTCCGCTGACCTTGATCTGCGTTCCGGCCACGGTGGGCTCGATCGCATAGATGGCCTGTTCCACCCGCCGCGCGATCGCTTCGGTGCGGACTCGAACATCGACTTCCGCGCGGCTTTCGGCGGCAACCACGTTCGGGCGGACACCGCCATCGATCGTTCCCACGTTGACCGTCGTGCCGGCTTCCGGATCGTTGAGCGCATGCAGCGTTTGGACGACGTGCGAGAGTTCCAGAATCGCGCTGATCCCCTTGTCGGGATCCAAACCGGCATGGGCCGCTTTGCCGCTGATCGTGATCACGAACCGGCCGACGCCCTTGCGAGCCGTCTTCAGCCGTCCTTCCGGCCCGAGCGACGGTTCCATCACCATCGCACGGTCGACGCATTGGGCCAGTTTTTGAATCCGCCAGGCGGATTCGCCGCTGCCGATTTCTTCGTCGGAATTGATGAACAACACCGGCATGACCGACGGACTCATCCCCAGTTCTCGCAATGCACCGATGGCGAACACCGCTTGCACGAGCCCCGCTTTCATGTCGTACACGCCGGGCCCGTGCAGTCGCCCATCACGTGACTCGACCGGCATTTTGGCCAGCGTGCCGACCGGCCAAACGGTGTCGCAATGTCCCAGCAGCAACTGTCGGTGGGTGTGCGAACTCGGGTCACCCGGCATCGCCAGCAACTGCCCACCGGAGGTCTTGCCCGGATAACGCCGGCAGCGGAACCCGATGGAATTCAATTCGGCCTCGAATCGATCGAACACGGGGCCTTGGGTCGCCGGGTCGGCCGAGGGCGATTCGATCAGCGCGGTTTCGCGGGTCAGTTTGACCATCGAATCCTGATGTGCCGCCAACCAGCTGAAGATCTTTCCTGCGGTTGCTTTATTCACGATTCGGCAACCATTAGAAAGCGATCCCAGATCGGCACACTTACGTCCAACTCAAGCAGGTGTTCTGGTTGTTGGTTTGTTGAGTGGACCACAAAGCACCTCGTCGCAGGGGGGAAGCGAAATCGAACACTGGCAGGTTCGCCAGGAGGCCCCGGAAGAAATTCACTGGACTGCAAACCATGTGCCGTCACCCTTTGCCGTACTCCGACCGCGGGGTGGCTCGGTCTCATCCGCTCACACGGATGCTTGGCGTGGTGCACAGGGGAAAGTATTTGGTTCACGGCGGATTTTGCGGATGAGGCCCCCTCTGGTGCGACCGAGAGGGATTGGGGAACCTTTTCTCAAAGTCGAACGTAACGCATTGGGCGGTATTCGATACAGATCACACAGTCGGAAGGGCCCAGAACAGGTCATGTTGGAACAAAAGTCAAGTTTGATCCTCGACGTGGATCGTTTGGGGCGGATTGCCGACGAGCGGCGAAATGAGTTTTCCGCTGCAGAGCCCTATCCGCACATTGTGATCGATGAATTCTTGGAGCCCGCCGTTGTCGAGGCCTTGCAGTCGGAGTTTCCGGCGCCCGACGCTCCGTTGGCGTGGCGTCGCAATGACACGACGGACCAGGGTGGACAGGTCGCGCAGGCCAACAAGCTTGGATTTAGTGACGAGCGGATGTTGGGACCAACGATACGAAGTCTATTTTGGGACTTGAATTCGGGTGGGGTCCTCAAGTTCCTGGAGCGACTCACTTCGCAGAAAGACCTGGTTTCTGATCCCCACTTTTTTGGAGGCGGTATTCATCAGAGCATGCCGGGTGCGGTGCTGGCCCTGCACGCCGACTTTCAGCGACATCCGGTCTTCCCTTGGACGAGAAAGCTGAACCTGATTCTGTTTTTAAATAGCGATTGGGACGACCGTTGGGGCGGCCATCTTGAGTTGTGGGATCGCCAGATGGAGCATTGTGTCCATCGAATTGCGCCGGTTGCCAATCGCTGCGTCATCTTCAGGACGGACAAGGATACCTACCACGGTCATCCCGATCCGCTCCGGTGTCCGGAGGGCGTCACGCGAAAGTCCATGGCAACCTACTACTACACGGCCGAAGACCCGGAGTTCGGGCATCGGGGCGACGGCGAAGGTCAATCGACGTTGTGGCAACGGCGGCCAACCGACGCGCCCATGCCGAAATGGAGAACGGGGCGATTGGCGACACTGGCGCGCAAGGTGATGTACAAATTGCGTGGGCCATCGCCGCCTTCGGGAGACATTGGGGCGAACGAGCAATGAGTCGAATGATCGACCACGTGCGGGCGTGGAAAGGCAAAATGACTCGTCGTTTTCAGCGTCTGACACGTACCCCACCGCTCGTCAACTTCGTGATCCTCGGTGCCGAAAAAGCCGGCACGACCTTGCTGCAGGATGTCCTGCGGCGGGGGCCGGGCGTCTCGATGCCGGAAAGCGAAGTGCGTTATTTCCGTGATCCATTCTTTGACGATCAAGAGCGGCTCTTCGATGCGATTCGGTGTTTTGATCACCACGATCTGATTGGCATCAAGCATCCCAGTTACCTGGCCGTTGATCACGTGCCCAGGCGGCTCCGTGAGTACAACCCCAACATGCGGCTGGTCGTCTCACTCCGAGACCCGGTCGATCGGGCTGTTTCGGCGTATTATCACTACCTGACACGGGCCCAAATCCCGCTGTGCCGGCCGAATGAGGCATTCCGACGCATGCTTTCGCAGCAGGGAACGTCGGAGTCGTCCAAGCTGCAGGACATCTTGTCATTCGGGTATTACCATTCGCAGCTGCAGCGTTACTACGACGCATTCCCGGCCGAACAGATTTTTGTGCTTGAATACGAAGGGCTCTCCCACGACCGCGCCTTGTGGGCTCGTCTGTTCGATTTTCTGGGTGTCGCGGGAAACCTTCCGGAGAAACTTCCGCAAAGCAACAGGGGCTGCTATGACTGGCACCAATGCGTGGTCCGGCATTTTTCCCATCGATTGACAACCGTTTTTGATGATGACAAGAACGTGGTTGGATCGAAGTCCGATACTGAAATTGACGCGAAGGGCGCGACCGAAGCGTTTGAGTCCATTCTGAATGAGTCTGCGGGTCGGCTTTCGGTCCCGACGATTTCCGACGAAATCATCGCGTCACTGGTGGATGCCTATCGTCCCGAAGTGGATCGGTTGATCGATTCGGCTTGGCTGACACCGCAACGTTGGCGGCACTTCCCGCCCCAATGAACAGGCTGGCGAGCAAACGCTTGGAGCACAGCAAACCGGTCATGCAGAAGGTCACAGGCAGTCGAATGGGCGGGGCGATCAAACGCATCTTGCGCGCCGCGGAGTTAGACCGAGCGGTGTTCTATGCCCTGATGTCACGCGGTTGGCAATTGGGTTCCGGAGTGCTGACCAATCTGCTCATCGCCTATACGTTCACGGGTGTTGTGCAAGGCTTTTACTACACGTTCGGTAGTTTACTAGCCATGCAAGCCGTCGCTGAACTTGGATTGCACTGGATCATCGTTCATGCCGCCAGTCATGAATGGTCGGCGTTGTCACAAAACCCGGACGGCAGCGTCCGCGGCGAAGCGAGGGCACATTCGCGACTCGCTGAACTGCTGCGGGCGACCCGGAAATGGTTTGCCATTGCCGCGATCGTGTTCACCGTCGTGGTGCTCGTCATCGGTGTCGTTTTCTTTTCTCAAAAACCTTTCGCGGTTGCTTGGATGTCTCCGTGGATCCTGAGTTGCCTGCTGTGCGGGCAATCGCTGGCGCTATCGCCTTCGATCGCAGTCCTGGAGGGCTGTGATCAAATGGCGACGGTGAATCGTTTCCGTTTGATGCAACTGGTCCTCGGCAGCGTCTGTGTCTGGTGTGCGATGTTACTGGGCTTGGGATTGTGGGCCGTTCCGGTCGGGTTTGCTGTCCGGCTGGGCGTTGAACTCACGCTTGTGAAGGGAAAATACGGTGCGTTTCTTCGGTCACTCCGCAACCACGGCGGCGACCACCAGCTGAACTGGCGGACGGAGATCTGGCCGTTACAGTGGCGCGCCGCGGTGCAGGCTCCGGCGCAATACCTCGCATTTCAAACCATCACCCCCATCACGTTTCACTTTTATGGGCCTACCCTTGCCGGCATGATGGGGATGACCTGGACGATCTTGAACGTCTTGCAACAGGGGGCGTTCACCTGGCTACAGAGTCGAGCACCGCAGTTTGGGATACTCATTGCAAGTCGCAAGCCTGCCGAGCTGCGACGCCTATTCATGAAGGTTAGCTCGATCTCGTCGTTGGTGTTGCTGGTCGCGATCGCTGCATTTCTGATCGCATTGATTGGTTTGAATGCGCTCGATTCGCCGATCGCCGAGCACTTGTCGGGGAGACTGCTTCAGCCGGCCACGGCAGCGGTTTTTGCGATGGCGACACTTGCGGGGCATCTCCCTCAATGTTTGAACCTGTATCTTCGGTCCTACAAACGCGCCCCGCTCTTCTGGGGGTTCCTGTTCGCGAATCTCGTTACCGCGGCAAGCGTCTACCTGGGGGTGAGGCACTGGGGAATGATCGGCGGCGGTGTTGCGCTGCTGAGCGTATCGATCGCCATCCGGATTCCATTGAGCGTTGTTGTCGGGACGAGATTCCAAAAGCGATTTGAATCGGAGAACCAGGACGCAAATTGATCGTCGAGTGCTCGAACCTCCTGCCGCGAGCCGGATCGGCGTGGCGCGAGTGCTCGACATAAGGGTTGTCCCGGATACAACTTTCGCGAAGCCGTCGCAGTGGCCCGTTCGGTATGCCGTGTATTGATCGCCTACATAGGTTGAAGTAAGATTTTAGCGTCTGCCGCCTCACCAATGCCGAGACTTTTCATGTGTTTCGCTCGCATTCTCAAATTCCGCCCGTCCGCCGCTTTTCTGCTTCGCATCGCCGTCTGCGCACTCTCGGCGATGCTGACGGGCACGCAGTCGAAGGCGTTCACGCCGGACGATCCGCAGATCGTCCAGATGGTCGACCGCGGGATTAAGTTTTTAGAGGGCTTGGACGGGCAAAAATTTAATCGCGTCGGGTCGATGACGGTTTGTGCCTACACGCACTTCAAAGTGGAGCACGACGAGTCCAACCCGTTGGTCGTCGCCGGGATCAAGGAGTCCCAGGAGATCGCCCGAGGCATCAACACGCAGGGCCAGGAGCATAAGTCGAATTATGAAGCGACCGTCGCGACCATGCTGCTTTGCGAGATCAGCGCGGATCGGTTCCGCGACGAGTTGGCGATCTTTAAGCGGTACTTCGACGAAATCCAAATGTCCCATGGCGGCTACGGCTACCCCGGCGAGAAGGACGGAGATGTCTCGCAAACACAATACGTGATTCTTGCACTCTGGACCCTCGACCGACACGGGTTCAAGATGGACTACAACCGGTTGGTCAAAACATTGCAGTGGCTGCTCGTTGTCCAAGACAGAAATGGTCCCTGGCCCTATCACGGAAAAGTCCCGACACAGGGCGGCTTGACGGCTCAGTCAAAAACGAGCCTCACGATGGCCCTGGCGGGCGGGGGAAGTCTGCTGATTGGAGGCGATGCCCTACGTCTTTGGGGACAAACCGTGGACGACACACAGACCGGGATCGTCGGTCTGCCCAAGGCGGTCAAGCTGTACAAAGAGGACGGCAACGCCGAACGTCGAAAGACGGTGAAAATGTCGAAGGCCCCCGTGTTGCAGTCGGTCGAGTTCATGAACCGCTGGCGAACGCAGAATCCACACACCGCTAAAACTCCCCTGTACTGGTATTTCTATCGAATCTACACGCTCGAACGCTTCGAAAGCTTCTATGAGATCGCGAACGGGACTCCCCCGGACAAAAGCCCGGCGTGGTACAACCAAATCGTCTCCGAATTGATGAAGATGCAATCGGCCGAGAGCGGTGGCTGGGAGGTCCAGGCACACACGTCGCCGGAGCTGAGTACCGCATTCGCGCTTCTGTTCCTGATTCGCAGTACCCAAAAAGCCCTGGGAACCGGGGCCAGCGCATCGGCCATCGGCGGCTATCAATTCGGCGATGATGTCAGCAATGCGGAACTGGTCGGCGGGCAGGTGATCACCAAGGCGCCGGCCCAGTCGGTCACTCAAATGCTGGAGTTGCTCGAAAGCGATGGAGCCGATGATCTGGATGGAAAAGCGCTCGCCGACCGTGCCGTCTTGCCCACCAATCCGGTCGAACGATCCGCACAGCTGGACCGCCTGGAACGCCTCGTCCGCGGCAGCAGGTCCTGGCAGGCACGGCGGGTGTCCGCAAGGTTGCTCGGCACCAGCGATGACCTGCGCGTCGTTCCGGCACTGATTTATGCCTTGAGCGATCCCGATCATGCCGTCCGCGCCTATGCCCGTGACGGACTACGCTTCATCAGCCGAAAGTTCGAAGGCTTCGGGATGCCCGACGAGCCGACGAACGCGGAGATCCGCCAGGCGCAACGCAAGTGGCGGCAGTGGTACCTGACGATGAAACCGGGTTACGTCTTTATCGACGAAATTTAGTGGCACGGTTCAAACGTCTGCACGGCTTAATTCCGCATCAGGATCGATGAACGCCGCCGCGCTGCTCTTTGCTGAAACCGCCGACGGGTGGACTCCGTGGCTGGAAACGACCGGCGTCCTTCTACTGGCAATCGGGCTGGTTCTTGGTTGCTTGGCGGCCTGGATCACGAACCTGATCGCGCTGCCGGGCAATTGGATCTGTGTGTTGTTGATCGCGTTGTACGCTTGGTTGGGACCGGCGACGGGGCGTTTGGCGATCGGTTACGGTCCGGTGTTGGCCGGATTTGCGATCGCATTGGTCGGCGAACTGTTTGAGTTTCTTGCCGGTGCCGCTGGCGCCAAGCGGGCCGGGGCGAGCCGTAAATCGACGCTGTATTCGATCATCGGATCGATGGTCGGCGCGATCACCGGCGCTGTCGTGGGTGTCCCCGTACCGGTCGTCGGATCCGTCATCGCGGCGATCCTGTTTGGCGGAATCGGCGCCGCCGCCGGGGCGATGTACGGCGAGTGGTCCGACGGCCGATCGTGGAAAGAGAACTGGTCGGTCGGGCATTCCACCTTCTGGGGACGAACCTTCGGCACGCTCGGGAAAGTCATTGCGGGACTGTTGATTGTGATTCTTGTCTTAGCCGCCGTCCTCGTTTGATCCCGCAAGCCATTAATCCACCACGCCATGCCAGAAACCAGCGACGCAATGCTCCAAACGTCTCTCGACCTGCTGTCGGCGGGGAGGTGCACAGACGCGATTGCGATCTTGCAGCAGGCCGTCCGGTTGTCGCCCCAATCGGCGGCAGCGTTTCGTGCCTTGGCCGAAGCGCATCTCGGCTGCGGCGACCGGGACGAAGCACGCCGCTGCTGCCAACGATCAACCACCCTTGATCCTTCGTTCGACCGAGCGTTTTATTTGCTCGGGGTGATCTGCGCCCATGCCGGAGACCTTGACGACTCGATTGCTGCCTTTGAACGTGCCATCGAGTTGCGTCCCAAATATTTCGACGCCCTCCGCGGTTTGGCCGCCGTCGCCGGACGATCGGGACAACTGGCTCGGGCCTTGGAGTGTTATCGCGAGTTGATCGCGGCGGGAATCGACCACAGCGAGCTGCTGTTGGAATTTGCCGAGACGGCACAGCGACACGGCGATCTCGAGGACGCCATTACCGCGCGTAAGATTCTGTTCAAACGCGAGCCCGACAATCGTGAAAACCGTTTCAACTTGTCGTCTCTGACCGGAACGGATCCACCGCCGGCGACACCTGCGTCAATGGTCACCCGAACGTTCGATGATTACGCCGAAACGTTCGAGACCCACCTGGGGGCGCTGCAGTATTCGGGGCCCGAATTGCTGTACCGCGCGGTCGGATGTTGTGAATCGCGGGACGACTTGCAGATCTTGGATCTGGGGTGTGGCACGGGACTCTGCGGTCAACCGTTTCGACCGATGGCCCAACGGTTGGTCGGCGTTGATTTGTCAACGCGGATGCTGGAGAAGGCCAAGGCCAAAAGCCTCTATGACGAGCTGTATTGTGCCGATGTGCTGAATTTCCTGTTGCAAGCCGACCAATATGATTTAATCATTGCCGGAGATGTCTTGATTTACGTCGGCGATTTGCTGCCGTTGTTCACCGCCGCGCGCAACCGGATCAAGCGCGCCGGTCACTTCGCATTCACGATTGAATGCAGCGATTCCGATGATTTCGTCGTTTCGCGGAACCATCGATATTGCCATTCGCCGAGCTATGTCCGCAGCGTGATCGCCGAAACGGGTTGGCAGATCGAGGTGCTTGACGAGTGCACGCTTCGACAAGAGCACCACCAGGACGTCGCCGGGATCGTCGCGGTAGCCGGTCGGCGATGAGAACGCGAGGATGGAAACTTCCGCGACACCCTACGTCTAAATGTTGACGAAGCACTAGTGTTCCGCCGCACCTTGGTTTTCGGGTAGGCGGTAGTGGACGAGGCGACGAGTCCTCTGTAGTCGGCAGATTGGCAAGGACTCGTCGCCTCGTCCACTACCCGAAAATTGAGCTGCGATAGACCGCTAGCGTGCCGAGCGAAGTTGACCGCGGGCGCGTCGGACGGCGGTGTCCTTCAGTTGCGCCAACTCGGGTGTTGAAGCCGACATTTCTTGAGCGACTTCGAGTGCCTCCTCGGCTTCGCCGACATCGAGCAGATCGACGGAGATCGAGCGTGACGTCAGCAGGCTGACGACGTTGCCTTCGACCTGGGCGAAGCCACCGTCGACGAAGTACCGCTGCGGACCTGCCGCGGTAGCCAAGTGGAGCGTGCCGAAACCCAACCGACCGATCATCGGGGCGCGTCCGGGCAGGATGCCGACCGATCCGTCGTACATGGGTAGCGTCACCGAATCGGCTTCGCAATCCACTTCGGTGCGTTCGGGCGTGACTACGATGCAGCGTATCGCCATGGCTTATTTCTTCTCCATCTTCTTGGCTTGTGCCTCGGCCTGTTCGATCGAACCGACGTACATGAAGGCTTGTTCGGGCAGGTGATCCCACTTGCCGTCACAGATTTCTTCGAAGCTGCGGATCGTATCTTCCAGCGGCGTGATCTCACCGGCCTTCCCGGTAAAGACTTCGGCGACCAAGAAGGGTTGGGATAGGAATCGTTCGATTCGGCGTGCACGGTGCACGATCGTCTTGTCGTCTTCGTTCAGTTCGTCGACGCCCAGAATCGCGATGATGTCTTGCAGTTCGCGGTAGCGTTGCAGCGTGGTCTGGACGCGTCGTGCGATCGCGTAGTGGCGATCACCGACGTACTGCGGATCGAGAATCCGCGAGTTGGACGCCAGCGGGTCGATGGCCGGATAAATCCCTTTTTCCGAGATCGATCGTTCCAGATAGATAAACGCGTCCAACTGGCCGAAGGCGGTTGCCGGGGCGGGGTCGGTCGGGTCGTCCGCGGGGACGTAGACGGCTTGGACGGACGTGATCGCACCCTTCTTCGTCGACGTGATTCGTTCTTGCAGGGCACCCATTTCGGTCGCCAGCGTCGGTTGGTAACCGACCGCCGAAGGCATCCGTCCGAGCAACGCGGACACTTCCGAACCGGCTTGGGAGAAACGGAAGATGTTGTCGACGAACAACAGCGTGTCGGCTCCGGTCGTGTCGCGGAAAAATTCTGCCATCGTCAACGCCGACAGGGCGACGCGAAGACGGGATCCCGGCGGCTCGTTCATCTGGCCGAACACCATGCAGGTTTGTTCGATGACCTTGCGTCCGGTTTGACCGATTTCGGTTTCCTGCATTTCCAACCACAGGTCGGTGCCTTCGCGGGTCCGTTCACCGACACCGGCGAAGACGGAATAACCCCCGTGGCTGCTGGCGATCCGGGCGATCAATTCGGTCAAAATCACGGTCTTGCCCAGACCCGCACCACCGAACAGCCCGGCTTTACCACCGCGGACGAAGGGGGTCAGCAGGTCGACGACCTTGATCCCGGTTTCGAACAATTCGGTGTTGGTCGACAGTTCGTTGACCGGCGGTGCTTGACGGTGAATCGGCCAGTAATCTTCGGCGTTGACATCGCCACGTTTGTCGATGGGTTCGCCGAGCACGTTGAAGACGCGACCGAGCGTTTCTTTTCCGACGGGAACCGAAACCGGTTTGCCGGTATCGATGACGTCCATGCCACGCATCATGCCGTCGGTGCTGCCCAGTGCGATCGCACGGACGCGTCCGCCGCCGAGGTGCTGTTGGACTTCGCCGACCAAGTCGATCGAGACCCCTTTGTGCTCGCTCTTGACTTCCAGAGCGTTATAGATCTTCGGCATTTGGCCTTCGGGAAATTCGGCGTCGAACGTCGACCCGATGACCTGCGTGACTTTGCCGACGACGCGAGTTTCGGTTGCGGTGGACATGCTATTCTTCTTCGCTAAAAACGTGTTGTGGGGCGGGCCGCCTGGTGCGACCGGTCACCAGAGTGTGTGGATTTAACCTTCCAAAGCTTCGACGCCGCCGATGATCTCCATGATCTCGCCGGTGATCTGGCTTTGTCGGGCCCGGTTGTAGGTCATCGAAAGTTGTTTGATCATGTCGCCGGCGTTCTCCGTGGCGCCCTTCATGGCGATCATCCGCGCGACTTGTTCGCTGACCGCGGCGTCCAAGAAACACTTGAACAGGCGGACCTTAAAACTGGTCGGCACGACTTCTTCGAGAATGCTTTCCGCCGAGGGCAGGAACTCGTACTCGACGTTGGTGCCGCCGGCATCGTCTTGATCGGCGTCATCGCCCAGCGAACCGAGCGGCAACAGCGTTTCGACCGTGGCGATTTGCTTGGACGTGCTGATGAACTTGGTGTAGATCACGTCCAGCCGGTCCAGTTCGCCGGTGATGTACCGGGAAAGGTACGACTCGGCGATTTTTTCGACCTCGGCGTAGGCCGGTTGGTCTTCGAAATTGAGGTGTTTTTCGTCGGTGGTGACGCCGCGGAACGCGAGCCCATCGACGCCTCGTTTCCCACTGACGTCGACATCGACGTTCGGCAACGATTCCTTCAATTCTCTGATCCGCGGCATCGCTTCACGCAGAACCGAACCGTTGTAACCGCCGCACAGGCCGCGGTTGCTGGTCAGCACCAGGACGCGTGCGTTCTTGACTTCGTCACGTTGCTCGAGCAACGGATGCTGGACATCCAGGCCGGCGGCAGCGAGACGCCCGACGATCCGAGTGATCTGTTCGGTGTAGGCGGTCGCGGCTTGGGCCCGGTCCATCGCTTTCTTGTACCGCGCCGTCGCGATCAGCTCCATCGTCCGCGTGATCTTGCGGATGTTGCGGATCGACTTGCGTCGTTTATCAAGCGCTCTTGCGTTGGCCATGAATCGTTAAACGGTGACGGAATGTTTTTCAGTGAGTGAGATCAGGCGGTCGGCGTGTAGCCGGCCTTGAACTCTTTGATGGCAGTTTCCAGCGTGTTGACGACGTCGTCGGTCAAATCGCCTTGTTCCATCAACGAATCCAGCAACGCAGCGTGCTTGTCGTTGATGTACTGCAAGAAGTCCTTTTCCCATTGTTGGACGGTTTTGATTTCAACATCGTCCAGGTGCCCCTTGGTACCGGCGTACAAGCTGACGACTTGTTCGGCAACCGAAAGCGGTTGGTACTGGGGTTGCTTGAGCAGTTCGACCATTCGGTAACCGCGGTCCAATTGGGCTTGGGTGGCCGGGTCGAGGTCGGTGCCCAATTGGGCGAACGCTTCCAAGGCCCGGAACGCCGCGAGGTCCAATCGCAGACCGCCGGCGACCTTCTTCATCGCCTTGATCTGGGCCGCACCACCGACGCGTGAGACCGAAATCCCGGGGTTCATTGCCGGGCGAACGCCGGAAAAGAACAGGTCGGGCTGGACGTAGATCTGGCCATCGGTGATCGAAATCACGTTGGTCGGGATGTACGCCGAAACTTCGCCTTCGAGCGTTTCGATGATCGGCAAACTGGTGATCGAGCCGCCGCCGAGTTCGTCGGACAGCTTGGAGGAGCGTTCCAGCAGACGGCTGTGGCAGTAGAACACGTCACCGGGGAATGCTTCGCGGCCCGGCGGGCGACGCATCAACAAACTCATCTGACGATAGGCGACCGCTTGCTTGCTCAAATCGTCATAGACGATCAGGGCATGGCCGCCGTTGAACATGAAGTGTTCGGCCATCGCGGTCCCGGCGTAGGGCGCGACGTATTGCAGCGGAGCGGGCGAACTGGCCCCGGCGACGACCACGGTCGTGTACTCCATCGCACCGTATTTTTCCAACACGTCGACGACGCCGGCGACCGAGCTGTCCTTTTGGCCGATCGCGACGTAGAAGCATTTCACGTCTTGACCCTTCTGGTTCAAGATCGCGTCGATGGCGATCGCGGTCTTGCCGGTTTTTCGGTCGCCGATGATCAGCTCCCGTTGACCGCGACCGATCGGCGTCATCGCGTCGATCGCTTTGATGCCGGTTTGCATCGGCTGGGTCACCGGTTGCCGTTCGGCGACACCGGTCGCGATGATTTCCACCGGGCGGGTGACGTCCGATTGCACGGGGCCTTTGCCGTCGAGCGGGTTGCCGAGCGGGTCCAGGACGCGTCCGATGACCGCATCACCGGCCGGCACACTCAACAGTGTGCCCAACGCCTTGACTTCGTCGCCTTCTTGAATCGTCAGGTAGTCGCCGAGAATAATCACCCCGACGCTGTTCTCTTCCAGGTTGAACGCCAAGCCGATCGCACCGTTGGGGAACTCCACCATCTCCCCGGCCATCACACCGGACAGACCATACACACGCGCGATCCCGTCACCGACTTCCAGGACGGTACCGACTTCGCGGACGTCGATCTTGCTGTCGAAGTTTTCGATCTCCTGTTGCAAGACCGATGCGATTTCATCGCTGCTAAATTTCATGGCAATCTAATGCGTCAGAGTGTTTGTGGTTTTGATAGGTCGATTGTGGAAGCGGGGCCTGATCAGGCGGAGGCTGCTTCCGATTGTTATTGGGTCAATTGATCGAATTTCTCAGCGATCTTGGCCGAAAATCCCTCGCTGGCTCGTTTGGCGATGCCATTCAAGCGATTGGCGACGGAATTGTCGAAAACCGTATCTCCGATTCGGATCACCATGCCGCCGATCAAGTCGGCGTCGACGACTTCCTGAAGTCGAACTTTCTTTCCCGTTGCGGTCCCCAGCTTTTCGCTGATCGACGCGCGCAGGCCGTCGCTGAGCGGGACGGCGGTGCTGACTTTCGCAAGCACTTGGCCGCTCATTTCGTCAAACAGCGTCAACACGCCCTCGCGAACCGCCGCGACATGGGCGAGCCGACCCCGCGCCGCCATCACCTTCAAGAACGTCAGCAACAGCGGATCGAAATCACCGCCGAAGACTTTGTCGATGACCCGTTGCTTTTCGTGAAGATCGATTCGCGGCGAAGCAAACGCGGCGGCAAGCGGAGGACTTTTGCGCAGGTACTGGTCGACCACTTGGTTGAGTTGGTCGACGATCTGTTCGGTCCGCCCCGCTTTTTGGGCGGCAGCCAGAAGCGCTTGCGCGTAGGTTTTCCCCAGTTGCTCGGCTCCGGTGTCCAACACCGTTTCATGTTTTACGTCGTCGGGAGTATCCATCGCTATTTCCAAAGGTGTTTCGCCTGGCTCGGATCAGTTGTTGCTCGGGACTTGCTCGAGCGCCTTCTTGATCAATTCGGCGTGATCCTCGGGGTTCAGTTCACGCCCGACGACCTGTTTGGCGACTCCCATGGCCAGCACAGAAGTTTGGCTGGCGATTTCCGCCAACGCCACCTTTTTGGCCGTTTCGATGTCGGCCAGGGCACGCTCGCCTTGCCGCTGCGCTTCTGCTTTGGCTTCGTCGACAATTTTTGTCGCGTTCGCCTGGGCGTCACGTCGCGCTTCGGCCAGGATCGTTTGCGCCTCGTTGGCCACTTCCTGCACCTTCTTCTGGTACTCGGCCAGAGTGGCTTCCGCCTTGCGGTTGGATGCCTGAGCCTGCTCCAGATCACCGGCGATCTTTTCCTCGCGAGCCTTCAAGCCGCCCAGAATGACCGGCCAAACGAACTTCGCGAGCACCGCAAAGGTCCCCAGGAAGATCGCCAGGTTGATGACCGCCGCACCGGGATCGAACGACAGGATGGGCGGCAGTGATTCGTGCGCACCCTCACCATGAACCTCGCCTTCGAGCGATTCAGCGGCGACCTCGTCGGCTCGCACCGACATCGGGGAGAGCGCCACGGGCGGGCCCACGGCAACAAAGCAAACGGCGATAGCCATCAAGGCAAAACGCATATACGACATCAAATTACCTAAGGGTGGGCAACCGGAATCGGAGTGCCGCCTCGGCTTCACTGCCGCGAAAGCGAGGCGACCGACCGAAACACGCGGCCGATCTCTCTAGTTGTTACGTTCGTGCGAACTACAGCAGGTACATCAAAATCAACGCGATCACGGTCACACCTTCGATCAGTGCGGCCGAAATCAGCATCTGCGTGCTGATCGTTCCGCTTGCTTCGGGTTGACGGGCGATCGCTTCGACGGCGCCGCCACCGATACGACCGATGCCCCAGCCGGCACCCAAAATCACGAGGCCGATGCCGATACCGACACCCATCTTGCCAAATTCTGCAGCCTCTTGAGCCAGCATCATTGCGAATTCAAACATCTCAGGTTCGCTCCTAGAATTCTCTCGTCGCCCGTCTTTTCGCAAAGGAACGGACGCACAAAAAAGGGGAAAGGTCAAAGGGTTAGTCATTCGTTACGCATCGGCCAAACCGGCCAGCCGCGACGGTTCAATCAACTTATCCAGATCCATCTGCGATTCATCGCTGAACGGATCGTGTTCGTGTTCATGGCCGTGGTCGCCATGGTGTGCCGCAACGGTCGAGATGAACAGGACCGTCAGGAAGGTAAAAATGAAGGCCTGGAGCATGCAGATGAACAGCTCCAGCAAGGTCAGCACGATGCAGCCGATGATCACCGCGATGCCGACGCCATAGCCCAGCAGGTGAGACACCGAAGCGGCCGTGAACACCAGCCCGACGATCGCCGCGACGACAAGGTGTCCCGCCATCATGGTCCCGAAAAGCCGCATCGCAAGGACGACGCACTTGATCAGCAAGCCCAACCACTCCAGCACATACAGTGGCAATCCGAGCCCGAAGGACATCGCTTTGGGGCCGTCCCAGCCGATCGGATTGAAGTGGGAGAAAAACGCCTTGGCACCGGTCTCTCGGATCCCGATGAACAAGATCGCGATAAAGCTGCAAATCGCCAACATCGCGTTGAGCGACAGGTTGCCCGTCGCGGTGCCGCCGAAATGGCCGTAATGGCTCGCGTGGTCGCTCCAGATCAGCCCGGCCATGTGCAGACCGCTGCCGAACGGGATCAAACCCAGCACGTTGGAGAACAGGATGAAGAAGAACACCGTCCAAATGTACGGAATGTATTTGTCGGTCAGCTCGTGCAAATTTGGCCGGGCGACTTCATCTCGGATGAACCAGCAAACCGTCTCGAACAACTGCGCCAGCCGACCCTTGGTCTGGTAGGCTTGCAGCCCTTCACCCTTGACGCGAATCTTCGCTGCGACGTAGCTGAACACCAACATCACCACGATCGCCGTGACGGCGGTCATCATCAAATGGTTGGTGATGTAAAAACTGTACTGGCCGTCCTTGATGAACAACGCCGGAATGTTCGTCTCCGGACCACCCACGTTCACGGTAAACAGCGGCTCGTGGTGCAACGCGTGTGGCACGACGTGCGAGAGTGGATCATCGGCAGATGCGAATAACAGATTCATTGATTTGAATGCTTGGCTATTTAGCTTCTTGTGGTGGCCGCTCGATCTCGGCGTGGCAACAGCAGCGCCAGGGCGACGACGTCGATCGAAGTCAGGTAGACATACCACGCGAGAATCATTCCCGCGATTTCCTTCTTGGCGGCGGGCAAGTGATAACTACACAGACCAAGGAGTGCAACAGTGCCAAACAACCGAATTATCACTCCGGCTGAAAAACCGAACGTGATTCGTGCCGGGGACTCGTCTCGGCTTGGCAAGATCTCCGTCGCAACCCCCGGCAATCCGCCGGCAACGGCGACTGTGCCACTGCCCAGGCCGATGACCACCAGCAGTGACGCATTGGCCGTCAACACGCCGCTGGCAACCAGCACCCAGCACGCCAGCATCCCGATCGCCCAGGCGATCGCGATCGCGACGAGGCAGCACAGGTAAGGCCGGCAGCTGGCCATGGTGGCATTCAGGATGGGAGTGCGAAGGGCAGTCAACGAATTTCAGTCCGACGGTGTCGGGTTTGGCATGGGCAGGGATGGTGGAGTTCAGGTCGCCGCGTCAGAAGCGGCCGCCTTCAATCGTGCGGCGGTTTCTCCTCTGGCGACTTCGCGTCAGGCTTGTCGTCGCTCGGCTGGCTTTGCTCGATCTGCCGTTGCCGATTCGAAATCGAAGTCGCCAAACGGATGAACCGAATCATGCCAAGGGTGAAGCCGAGTAGTCCGCCGATGGCCGAGCAAATCGGGCGGGCCGATTGCAGGTGGCGGTCGATCGCTGCGCCGATGGCACCAAACACGATCGTGATGAAGGCGAGCTCCAGGCCGGCACCGGACAGGCGGATCCAAACCGGGGACCGACCCAACGCATTGCCGGGCACGTCGCCGGTGGGTTCTCGCCGCCGGTCCGGCCGCTCTGGCGACCGATCGTGTTGCGGCATTGTGCACCTTTGTTCAGTGTTCTCAAGTCCAGTTGACTGTCTTTCAGTCGCCCGGTCGTACCCGCGCCGCATCGAGTGTTGCTCGATCACGGGCCGGCGGAGTCTGCTTTCATCACTTGACGCGGGTAGAGTGTGATTGGTGAGCCGGAGAGGGATAGGAGGGGCGACCGATAGCCGCACCCGCCGGCGACCGGAAAGCTGGTCCCGGTGGCGGCGAGCGGACCCCCTGGGCGACTTGAGATAGACCTTGTGTCTAGATTGGTGTCTGGAATCCGCAGAAAATTTGCGGTCGTTTTCCCAGTCTTTCCTGCGGTTTCCGGCCAAAATCTCGGCGCAAGCCCGGCAATCCTACCGGACGACTCTGGAACTTTCTCAAAGCGTTGGCATAATGACTGCGGTGTTGATTGCTCCGTTAATGGTTCCTGAGCGGCAAGGTGACCCCGCCAACTCCCCTCTCTACGGGGGAAGACGCACCGGTTTCTGGAAATCAGATGGGCAGCAGACCACCCACCAAGACGCGGACGAGCCGACCCTTTGAGGTCAGTGCTTTTCCAATCGTTTCGTCCCAGGCCGTCGCAGCGTTGATCGTTGCCCCGCCGGAAAGCGAACGAGTCACAACGATAACGCCGACTTAACTTGTGGATTGCAGCGATGTTCACGAGTGGCTGGCCAGCACGACTAGCACATCTGGAGATAGTACTTTGATCAAAACGGCAGATCTCAAGTCACAGACGCGGCGTGAACTCGCCTCTCTGGCCAAGAACTATGGCATCGCCGGATGGCATGGCATGCGGAAGGAAGAGCTCGTGGACGCGATCAGCAAGACTCAGCGGCGGCTGCGTCGAAAATCAAAACCCTCGGCGTCGTCCTCGTCGCGGAGTTCCGGCGGCAACGGGGTGGCGGCAAAGTCGAGTTCGGCCCGGAGCACATCGTCACGCAGTGTGCGGCGCCCCAAGGCCCAGGCGGAAAAGAACGGTGAGGGTGGTGCTTCCAAGGCCAAGTCGATGTCCAGCTCGCGGGCGTCCAGT
Source organism: Phycisphaera sp. RhM (assembly GCA_033042175.1). Lineage (GTDB taxonomy): Bacteria > Planctomycetota > Planctomycetia > Pirellulales > Pirellulaceae > Stieleria. Next base: position 324,243 of record WCIL01000003.1, on the reverse strand, counting down.
TCACAGGCTGGGGCCGCCAAGACGGCACGCAGCGTCAAGCCGAGATCGCGGCGAAACGTTTCTCTCAACGACCGCCCGCTGCCGGAGATGCGAGCCCCGAAAGTTTCGGCAAAGACCGCTCGCATCCGCGCTCAACTTCGTCGCCAGAAGGAGCAGGCGGAAAAGCATCGCGACCTTTCCACCGGCACACTCGTCGGCGGCTCGGCGGTTCAAAATGGTCCCCAGCGGACGCGGGCCGGTGAGCCCCATCGCGACCGCATCGTCTTGATGGTTCGCGATTCCTATTGGTTGCAAGCAACCTGGGAGATCACGCGGGCGAGTGTCGCCCGAGCCGAATCGTCGCTGGCCGAGCGTTGGCACACGGCCAAGCCCGTGCTGCGGGTGATGGAAGTCGAAGACGTGGCCAACAACATCGCCGAAACCGTCCAACGCGACATCCCGATTCACGGCGGCGTCGACACCTGGTACATCGATGTCCAAAATCCGCCGACTCGATTCCGCGTCGCGATCGGTTACATCACCTCCGATGATCAGTTTCATTCGATCTGCCGCAGCAACATCGTCGAAACGCCCAGCCCGGGCGAGTGCGAGCGGCTGGACGAGCACTGGCATGACATCGCCGATGATTACGAGCGAATCTACTCGCTCAGCGGTGGCTACGACACCGACGGCGGCGACTTGAAGGAAATCTTCGAAGAGCGGCTGCATCGTTCGATGCCCACGCGTGGTTCACAGGGCCAATTGACGGCCGACCCGACGCTGTTGCGTCAAAGCAAGCTGCCGTTTGAAGTCGACGCGGAACTGATCGTGTTCGGCCGCACCGCCTCGGGATCGTCGGTCTCGCTCGGTGGACGCCCCGTCAAACTGCAGAGCGACGGAACGTTTACCGTTCGGATGAAGCTGCCCGATAAGCGGCAAGTGTTGCCCGTGACGGCCGAAAGCCGCGACGGGATGCGGCAGCGGACCACCGTGATCGCCGTGGAACGCAACACCAAGGTGATGGAAGCGGTCGACGTCAAGGACAACATGTAGCGTTCAACGCATCACACGCTCAGCATCACACGCTGAATGGCTCTCGTAGCGGAAGCCGCCAAGACTTTCGGTGTCCACCGCACCGACGGAACGCTTGGCGGGTTCCGCTACTTTTCTTTTCACCCATCAATCCCGACACCTCCATGCCGCGCAACCTTCTCGCTTCGATCAGCTTTGTTTGTCTGTTCCTGGTCGGCGCCGTCACCGCGTCCGCTGCCGATTCCAAACCGCTAAATATCCTGCTGATCACCAGCGGCTGCTGTCACGACTATGACTTTCAAACCAAATCGTTGCAGTTGGCGTTTGAAAAAGCAGGCGTCGCGGCGAATTGGACGGTGGTCAACGAGGGCGGCAACGGCACCGACGCGCAGATTGATTTCTATCAAGAATCGGATTGGGCCAAAAACTTCGACGTCTGCATTCATAACGAGTGCTTCGCCAAGACGACCGATGCCGAGTACATCCGCACCATCACCGGACCGCACTTCGAAGGATTGCCCGCGGTCGTGATCCACTGTGCCATGCACACCTATCGCGACGCGACGATCGATGACTGGCGGCAATTGCTGGGCGTGACCAGCAAACGTCATGACCACAAGAGTTCGTACAAGGTGGATGTGAAAGCCAAGGATCATCCGATCATGAAGTCGTTTCCCGACGGCCACGTGATCCAGTTCGATGAGCTTTACATCATCGAAAAATTGTGGCCCAGCGCGACCGCTTTGGCGACCAGCAAAAGTGAAAAGGACGGCAAGGAACATCCCGTCATCTGGACCAACCGGTACGGAAAGGCCCGCGTGTTCGGCACCACCTACGGCCACTCCAACGAGACATTTGAAGACAAGGTGTTTCTGAACCTGATCGTTAACGGAACGGTTTGGGCGGCAGGCAAGTAACGGCACGCAAGTCGCTGCGACATGCAACTCGCTGCTGAAGCAGTGGCCCGCTATTGTTCGAAGGTCTGTTCGGCGCGTCTTCGTTCAATGAGTTCGTCCTGCATGTCTCTGAAATCTCGCGGCGAAAGCTTGTCCCAATCGGCTTCGGCGACTTCAATGCCCGGCGTGTAGCTTTGGTAGGGCATCTGGCGAAGTAGGAAGCCTGCCGCTGCGATCAGTGTGACCAAAAAGACGGCCAGCGAAATCGCGGCAACACGGGAGCAGGCGCCGACGAAGGGACGAAAGACGGACGTGAGCAGCCGTGGAAACGCCACGTGCACGCCGAGCAGCGCAAGCCAGACGGTCGCGGTGACGACGACTGTCAGCGAGACCAACTGGACCCAGTCGCGGAGCCAGCCCAGCCGTCCGATGTCCCTGGGGTCGTCGTAGATCTCCATCCAAAGCGCAGACGTGGCGACGGCCGGGGCGATCAAGATCGGAACGGCGACCAGTAAGTACAGTGCGCCGAGGACAAACCGGCTGGTCAGGATCGGATGCCCGCCCTCGGACTCCGACTCGCGGGCCAGCGAGATTCTTGACAAGATGATCGCCAATATTGCAGCCACGGCAAACCACGCGGCCCCAACTTCGCCGCTACCGGGGCCATTTCCAAGGAAGAACGCACCGAAAACACCGAGGGCAAGGATCCCGGCGCCGACATAAGCCGGTGTCTCGACGCGAGGATCGCGCAGCCAGTTTGTTCGGGCTTGTGAGATCCAATGGCCGGACGATTTCATCGTCGTCGCAGCGAATTCGCCCAGTGTTTGACCTGCGCGGTGAATCGTTTCGCGGACGCGTCGAGGATGATCATCGGGCAGCGCGTTGTCACGGCCGGACGGTCTGGGATGCTTTTCAATTTCATCGATGTCGTGCATCACCGCCGAGGCCGAGGCGTAGCGTTTCTCGGGATGTTTTTCGAGCGCTCGCAGCACCACCTCGTCCAACCGGACATCGATCGTGACCCTGGGAGTGCTTTCGCGGCCATTGCTCTGCAGGCATTGGCTGGGCGGTTCGAATCGACCGATCGGCAATTCACCGGTCAGCATTTCATAAAACACCACGCCGAGCGCGTAGATGTCGGCGCGATGATCGACCGAACGTGGGTTTTCCAGTTGCTCCGGTGCCATGTAGTGCACCGTTCCAACCACGCCTTGTGTCGGGTCGGGCGAACGAGAATCCTCATCGGTCGTTGTGGCATCCTCGGCATCGGCGGCGGTTTTGTTGGCGACCAGCTTGGCCAGACCGAAATCCGTGATCTTTAATCTGCCTCGGCTGTCGAACAGCAAGTTTTCCGGTTTGATGTCGCGATGCACGACGCCTTCGTCGTGTGCGTAGGACAGCGCGTCACAGAGTTGTGGAATGATTTCCAGCGCCTCGGCCGGCGAAAGTCTGCCTTGGGCCAGCACCTCGCGCAGATTCGCCCCTTCGACCAGTTCCATCACCAGCATGGCGTAGGGGCCGGCTTGGCCGAAGTCATGGACGGCAACGATGTTGGGGTGATTTAATTTCGCCAGTGCCCGGCCTTCTTGGGCAAACCGTTGGCGAAAACCGGCGCGTTCGGCGATTTGCGGAGGCAGGATCTTGATGGCGACCGCGCGATCGAGCGACTTTTGCCGGCCGAGATAAACCGCGCCCATGCCGCCCTGGCCGATCAACGCTTCGACTTCGTAGCCGGTGATCTGTTCGGACAACTCTTCGATCGATGGCGGGACAAAGCTCTGTCCCGGGCCGAGCGTGATGGCCACCGGATGCGGTTTGTCCCACGGCGGTCTGAGCAGACAGCGGGGGCATTGCACCAGGGCATCTGAATCCTGCGACGCGGGATCGGTGGGAATCGGCGTGCCGCAGCGGGGACAGGGTGTGTCGGTCATTGTGGAATCGTCCGTTCGGAGGAACAGTGCGGGGCTCTCTGTTGTCTCCTACACCGGTTTTTGCGCCGGGTTACAGATAAATTGGATCAATTTCAACGCAGGCTTGGCCCTGGCGATTCGCTGCCGAGTGCATCGAACAAGCACTGTCGCTCACGCCCCGAGTCCGCGGGGTTTTCAACCGTCTGGGCGACGGCATCGAGCAAGCGTTTCCGATACGTCGCGCGCAACCGGTGGATCGCGACTTTCAAGGCCGTCGAGGTCAACCCCAGTTCAGCGGCGATTTGCTCGCGGGATGGCCCGTCGGTGTCGGTCGAGGTCAGCATGGGGGCAAGTTTGGAAAACCATTCGCCCTTGCCCTTGGCCTGGTATTCCCGCTCGAGTTCGGCAAGCGTTTGGCGGATCAGGCAAAACGCCCACTGGCGATCGAACAGGGTGGCGGCGTCACCGGTGGGGTCGGTGAGGGCGTCCTCAGGGAACGAGCGGTCGAAGTGGTCCAGCGATTCACGGTCGAGAGAAAACGTCGTCGCGTCTCCGCCCCGTTTCAGCGCGTTTTCGCGACGATGCTCGTTGGCCACGTAATGGTCCAGCGACGCGTACAGGAACGCCCGAAAGCGACCTCGTGATGCATCGACGGCCGCGATCGAATCCCGCTCAAGTAAATGGGCAAAGAATCCCTGGATCAGGTCTTCGGCATCTTGCCGCGATCGTCCGCGACGGCGCAGGTACCCGTAGAGTGCGGGCCAGTAAATCGCGCAGAGTTCTTCGAGCGACTGTCGTGCCAGACGCCGAACCGATGAATCCCCCGAAGTCTCGCCGGCGCGAATGACCAAACTCCAACGCGTCGAGGGAAGCCGTCCGGCAAGTGTCATGATTCATACAAGGTGGGGCAGCGAGGAAACGGCCTGTTGATTGAAGCCCGCACGCGTTAGCAAGGGGCCACGTGGCGTCCCTCGCTCACACGCCGCGCCTGGCATCATTTTGTTGATTTCGCAACATCGATTCAATCAACAAGCCGGAAAACGAATGGTGATCCCCATTGTAGCCACAGGATCGATCGACGGCTCCAGCGCGGGTGCCACGGCGTTCGGTTCTTGCCAGCACGTCGCGACTGACTTAGCATCGTCCGGTTTCCGCTCCGATCGCCCGCTCAGCCGAACTCGAACGAATTGAACAATGAAACTGGTTTCTTGGAATGTGAACGGCATCCGTGCGGCGATGGACAAGGGGTTTCGCCAATTCGTCGAAGACCACCAGCCGGACATCTTGTGTTTGCAGGAAACGAAAGCCGAACCGCAGCAAGTGAATTTGGAGTGGGTCGATGGGCTCGGCTACCACCAGACTTGGAATTGCGCGGCGAAAAAGGGATACAGCGGCACGACGATCTGGAGCAAAGTCGTTCCCAGCAAGACCGTGCTGGGGATCGGTGACGGGGATCACGACCAAGAAGGCCGGGTGGTGACCGCGACGTTTGACGATTTTCACGTGGTCAATGTCTACACGCCCAATTCGCAACGCGGACTGGTGCGGTTGGAGTATCGCATGCAGTGGGATGCCGCCTTCCTGGCGTACCTGAAAAAACTGAATCGTCGAAAACCCGTCATCTTTTGCGGTGATGTGAATTGTGCCCACCAGGAAATCGACTTGGCCAACCCCAGATCCAACCGCAAAAACGCGGGCTTTACCGACGAGGAACGTCTGGGGTTGGACAACATCGCCAAAGCGGGGTTCATCGACTCGTTTCGCCAGTTCGATCAAAGCCCCGGCAAGTACACGTGGTGGACCTATCGCTCCAACGCACGCGAGAAGAATATCGGCTGGCGTTTGGATTATTTTTGGGTGTCGAAACGGTTTTGGAATCGTGTGGCCGGTGCCAAAATCCATCACGATGTCTTTGGTTCGGACCACTGTCCGGTCGAATTGACGCTGCTGCCGTAACGAAGCCACGCCGCGCCCGATCACCGTCATCGAAATCTCAAGTAGACTGGTGAAAGTTCTGAGTTTTCTTTTACTGCGAATAGACACTGACTATGAATCGACTGCTTTGTTTGATGATCGCCTGCCTGGGCGTGTCCCCCGTCATCGCGACCGCCGGCGACCCCGTGATGAATGACGAGGTGCGATGGTGGAAAGGCAACCTGCACACCCATTCGTTGTGGAGTGACGGAGACCAGTTTCCGGAGATGATCGCGGATTGGTATCGCGAGCAGGGATACCAGTTCCTGGCCTTGACCGATCACAACGTGTTGAGTGAAGGCACGCGCTGGATGAGTGTCCAGAAGATTGTCGCCCGCAGCGATGACGGCATCCTCGATCGCTATCGAGAACGGTTCGGTGACCATTGGGTGCAACAGCGTGCCAATCCTGAAACCGGCGACCAAGAAGTGCGCTTGAAACCACTCGATGAGTTTCGTCATCTGGTCGAGGAGCGCGGGCGGTTCATCATGATCCCCGCCGAAGAAATCAGCGATCGGTCCGAGGGAAAGCCGGTTCACATCAACGCGACCAATCTGGCCGAAGTGATCGCGCCGGCCGGCGGCGCGACGGTTCGCGAAGCGATGCAGAACAACCTGCGAATCATCCTGGAACACGAAAAGGCACACGGACGGGAGGTGTTGCCGCATATCAATCACCCGAATTTCGGTTACGCGATGACCGCCGAGGACTTGGCCGCGGTGGTGTCCGAGCGATTCTTTGAAGTCTACAACGGTCACCCGGGCGTCAATCAACTCGGCGACAAAGACCACCCCAGCATCGAGCAGATGTGGGACCAGATCAACGCGATCCGTTGTGGAATCGCCGGCGTCGCACCGATCATGGGGCTGGCCACCGATGACTCTCACGAGTACCACGGCAAACCGGGATCACGCCCGGGACGTGGTTGGGTGATGGTTCGCAGTCGCTTCCTGACGCCGGAGCACTTGATCCAAGCGATGAAGCGTGGCGACTTTTATGCCTCCAGTGGCGTGACACTGGACGATGTCCGCTTCGACGAATCGGCTCGGGAATTGACGCTGCAGATTGAGGCTCAAGACGGTGTCAACTACCGAACGGATTTCATCGCCACGCTCAAGGGCGAGGCCACAGATCACGATCGGATCGGCGTCGTGGTCAGTTCTCAGCAGGGAGCCTCGGCAAGCTACCAAATGACCGGTAAGGAATTGTATGTGAGGGCGTTGGTCACCAGCGACCAGCCGCACGTCGACCCGTCCTTCAAAAACCAGATGCAACAGGCTTGGACCCAACCGGTCGGCTGGTCAAAGTAGCGGGCCGTTAGCGTTTCTTCTTGTTCGGCGGACGCTTGCGTTTGCTCGGCGGTGCGACCGGGGCTTCCGGCGTTTTCTGGTTCACCTGGTCGAGCAGTTTTTCGGTCAGCGTTTTCTTGCCGCTGCCCGTTTTCTTGGTGGCCACCGCGTCGATCACCTCGCCGTCGGCGTCCAGGTCAAAGTGCTTGCCCTTTGGCAGGGTCTTCTTGACCAGCAAGCGTTCGCCGATGCCCCACATGCTGCTGGCGATGAAGTAGATGCACAAGCCGGCGGGGACTCGGAAAAAGAACAGCCCCATGAACAGCGTCATGATCGTCATCACTTTCTGCGTCATCGCGGTCTGTTCGTCGGTGGCCGGCGGCATGAACAGTTTCTGCTGCGTGATGAACAGCACGACGACGAAAATCGGCAAGATATTCAGATAGGGTCCCAGCCAGCCCGTGCCGCGACCGGCGATAAATTCCGGCATCCAGTCGCCCCAGTACATGAATTGATCGGGGGCTGCCAAGTTGGATGCCCAGCCGTTGGGCGACCACAGCGGTTTTTGCCTCAGGTCGATGTCGACCGACAGGGCCCGGTACAGCCCCATGAAAATCGGCAACTGCAAAAACATCGGCAAGCAACCGGCCAGCGGATTGAACCCGACTCGCTTTTGCAATGCCTGCTGAGCTTTCAAGCGGCCTTCCATGTCGTCCTTGTATTTCTCCGCGATCTTCTTCATCTCCGGCGCCAGCTCTTGCATCCGCTGCGCGTTGACCGCCGCGTTACGGCTGAGCGGGAACATGCAACCTCGGACGATCACCGTCAGCAGAACGATGGCGACGGCGTAGTTGCCGACGATGCTTTGCAAAATGTGCAACAGCCCGGAAAGCAGGCTGGAAAAGAACGAGAACCAACCGTAATACACAAAGTCGCCGATGCCATATTGCTCCAGCAACTCAGGTTCTTTGGGGCCGGCGTACATCCGCAGCGACTGACCAAAGGCCTGGCCCGGAGGAACCTCGATCGTCTTGCCGTTCAGGAAGTACGAGACGTTGACGGCTCGCTCCTTGTGTTTCTCCACCTCCGATTCATCGGCAACGATCGTCGCGCTGGCACGGTCGTACGCCCCCAGTGACGTCTTCTCCTCAGGCGGCATGAACGCGACGGCGAAATATTGCGCGTCGACACCGATGTAGTTTAAATCGCGCCCCGCCTCGCCGCTGTCGGAGGCAAAGATCGCGTAGTTGGGGTCCTTGGGGTCGTTGCGCGCTTCTTTCAGCAGCGTCATCCCGCTGACCAGGCTATGTCCATCGGCGGTGGTGCGATAAACCACATCGCGGGCCGCTGCACCGCTGAAGTTGGGGCTGATTTTGTTGCTGTACCACCACCCTTCCGGCGTGATGCCGTTGGGGCCTTCCAGTCTCAACGCCAGATTTTGTGCCGTCTCGCCGAGGTTGACGACCTCGACATCCATGTCGACAACGTAGCTTTGCGGATTCAGCGTAAACGATCGCGTCATTCGCACCGCTTCGCCGCCGATCGGCTGAAGGGCTTTGGAGCCGATCGTCGTCTCGAACCGAATGGTTTCGCTTCCGTCGTCACCGGTTTGTTGACTGGCCGTCCACATTTGAGTTTCCGGGTCGGCCAAGGTTTGCAGCGAACGCTCCCCGATGGGGATTTCCTTGCGGCCGACTTGAGCCAGGGTGACCAGGCAGGACAGACGCGACAGGTTGCCCGGGATTTCGTCTTCGCCGCCGTAGTTTGCCAGCCGGATCAGATCCAGGGGGTGCTCGGTCAGCTTGGCTTGAAACAGCAACGTTTTCGCTGTCTTCGTGTCTCGGACGACTTCCACCGTTACCGTATCACCCGGTTTGGTGGTCGCGAGCGATTCTTGAATGTCGTCGACCGAGGAGATCGGGGTTTCGCCGATCGCCACGATCACGTCCCCGATCTGGATTCCTTTTTCACCGCTGGTGGCGACGGCAAGCGCGGCGGGTGTGCCCGGGCCGACGACGTTGACCGTCACCCCGTCGATCTCCGCGTTCGCCCGGCCGGCAAAGTAGCCCAAATAACCGCTGCGTGTGTCGACGCGACGGTAGGCAAACCTGCCTTCTTCATTGCGGGTCGTGATCTCGATCCGCTCGATCGCCCCGCCCTGATTGCGGAACGTGATCAGCAGATTGTGCTTGTCGGCCGGATCCATGGATCCGATGGTGAACCATTTTGTCGCACCCTTGGTCGACTGGATCCCCTCTTCTTGCGTCTCCGCGTCGCCGCCTGCCAACACTTCTTCGCTGGTCGGGGTGACGGGATCGGCGGCCGCGGTGTTGTCGTCGTTCGGTTCGGCAACCTCGGCTGCTTGATCGGCCAGTGGTGCCTGCTCGGGCTGTGGCGGTGCGACGACGGCGCGGAGGGACAGATAAAAAAAGAGGAATGCCGCCGATGCGACGACAAACGTGTAGGTGCGGCGATCCACGATCGATCCGGTTGGGTTTAGATGGAGGGAAGTCCACCGGCAGGGATTTGACGCGGTTCGACACGCCAGGAATTAGTCCCGAACACCAGGGAGTGCCGGGGAGTGCCAGGGAGTGATTGTGTGGTGGTGGTTTTCAATGGGGGTAAAAAAACGGGCGTTCCGGGCGCGTATTCTGGCCCCCAAGGCGGATCTTGGGAAGGCGAAGCCGGCGAGCGGCCTGTCGATTTCGTCGATGTACCGGATTCAACGTGATGATGTTAGCCCGAACGCGGCAGCGAGGGGCGCCGGTCGGCCCCCTGCTACCGCGGGTCAAGCGGAAAAGGGTCTTCAACGCTAAAACTAAATCTTGGCGAAGCACTCCGGCAATTGCACGGGGCTAACGATCCGGAACAGTACCCACTGACGGCAGTGTGAGCCCACCGATGACAGGGTGCAAAAAATCCGTGGGTTCGCGCTGCCATCCGTGGGCCCAGTCATCGTTTCATCGTTCCGCAAGTTACAGCCTGACTCCTTTTCCGCGTCGTGTTTTCGTGGTCGAAATCGATGCCACGACTCTCGGACTGATCACGTGCGTCTTCCGTCCCAAGCGGCCTGTCGGTTGGGAAAACCAGGGGCGGTTTGTGGGCTTCCGTTCAACAAACCTTCAATTGACGCCGCCGCGTCCTTTCTGCTAGTTACCAACGTGCAAACTTCCCTTTTGGATATGGAATTTCAAGGATGACTTCCACACGACCTTTCGGCCTGATGCTTTCGCTGGTTTTGATCGCCATTTGCACCCCTCGCGATGCCCTCGCCCAGGCGAATCAGCAGCGCGGCGCGACGTTCGGCGGGATCGCCGGCGCGATCGCCGGGGGGCTGATCGGTGATCACAACGATGAAGCCGGCGCGGGTGCCGCGATCGGTGGCGTCGTCGGTGCGGTGGCCGGAGGCATCTTGGGTAACGCGGCCGACAAAGAAGCGGCGCTCGAGCAACAGCGGGCGGCGTATTACCAGGCGCAACGGCAGCAGTATGCCGCCCAGCAGCAGGCCGCGGTCCAGCAATCCGCCGTCACGCTACAGGACGTGATCTCGATGTCGCGCAGTGGGCTCAGCGATCAGGTGATCATCAATCAAGTTCGGCAGCGCGGCTACCTCGGTAAACTCGTCGTCGCCGACATCATTGCCTTGCACCAGCAGGGCGTCAGCGAAAGCGTGATCACGGCCCTGCAATCGGTCGGCCCACCAAGTTCGCCCGCACCGGTCACGGTGGCTCCTCCGGCGCCAACCGTCGTCGAGCAGCGGATCTATCGCCCGGCGCCGATCATCATCGAGCACCACACGTTGCCGCATTATCCGCCGCCGCACTATCGGCACGGACGTCGGCCGATGTTTTATTACCATCACCATTAGGGCATGCGTTGTTGGTGAGACGGATTCCCCGCCTGTCGGCGTGATGCATCGACAGGCTGGAAGCCTATCCCACTTAGCCGTCGGACAAACCTTGCCGCGCCCTCAACCGCAGCACCATGGCTGCGGTGACCGCCATCACCAAGACCGCGCTGAAGGCAAAGTAGCCGACCACGATGTGTAGTTTCCCGGCGTTCACCTCCGGGTTCTCCGGCGCGATTTCTTCGTTCAGCGGTAACGCGAACAACGCCGAAAACGGGCTCGCCACTCCGGTCCAATCAGTCTGGGCGATCACCGGGGCGGACATTTCCAACGTTCTCGCCAGTGTCGAGAGCGCCGGCGGTGCGACATACAGCATCAGCAGTACAGCATAGGTCGTCAGCAATGCGATCGACGACTTGCGTGTGAACAGGCTGCACGCCAGTGCGATCACACAGTTGACCAAGCAGACCACGGCGATAATCAAAAACATGCCCAGCACCGTCAAGCCGTTGGACCAAAACGACGTATTGAGCGCCGCACCCAGAATCAAGGGCCACATCAGAAACGACGTCAGCACGAAGCTGATTCGAAACCGCACCACAAATTTCCCCCACAGAATCTGGACGGGCGAAAGCGGCGTCGTCAGCAAAAGATCCAGGGTCTGGCGTTCGCGCTCACTGGTGATGCTGCTGGCCAAGAACGATGGCCCGACCAGCATGTTGAACACGATCACGTAAACGCCGAACCAGGGCGCATGTTGCTGTTTAAAAAACAGGAACACGCCCATCATCGGGATCGCCAGCAAGATGCTGATCTGGATCACCAGACGCAGCATCAACGTGCCCTGACTGAAGATCTCGCTGTGCAGTTCTTTGTCGTAGACGGGATTCGCACCATCGGCCATCATTTCGTCTTTCCGTGGCGGGGCGAACAACCGGTCGGGAAATTGGTCCGGTTGGATCACCAACCCGACCGCCTCTTCGGCTTCACGTTCCAAATCGATCACTTCTTTGCCTTCGCTGCCCACGTCCGGCGGATAGAGCATGCGCCCGGCTGCGGCGGCTCCCATCAAAATCACGGCGGTCAACCCAAATGCGGGGAAGACGATCGCGGAGATCTTGAGCCGTAGGTCACCCTCGCTGGCCATCGAAGCCCAAAACAGGCAGGCGCCGATCACCAACGGCAAGATCGCCAGATAGCTGACCACCAACGCGCTGCTGGTCCGCGGAAAATAGCTGCTGGCCAGCACGCCGATCGCGCCGAACAGGACCACCGAAATGATCAAACCCAGGTAGGCGGCCAACACCTCGTAAACACTCACGCCGCCCAGCGGCAGACACAAGACGATGATCGGCAGCGAACCGATGATCAGCATGCCGATGTGGGTCAGCGAAGCGACGACTTTGCCGATGATGATCGCGCCGGGCCGAAGTGGACTGGCCAACAACATCTCATACGTCTTGCGTTCTTTTTCACCCGCGATCGTGCCCGCCGCAAAGCTGGGGGCCATCAGCGACGCGATCACGTACTGCCCCAGAAAAAACAGGTTCACTAACTTCGTCGCCGAGGGCGGGTTCGACGTCAGGTCCAGTCGCTGGTCCGAGGGCCAGGCGGCGACGACCACCGTCGCCAACAGCAACTGGTAGACGGCCAACAGCACGAACGCGCGCTTGGTGCGCAAATTGACCAGTAATTCGCGTTGCAGGACCGGGTTTTCGAAAACGTACATGAATGAAAAGACTTCCGTATCACGGGACATGCCGACAGGTGCGGAAAAGGGGTCAGGCACCAAAAATGCGACGCACCCTTCGGGCCATTTGGTTTTTGGTGCCTGACCCCTTTTCCGCTCTGACCCCTTTTAAGCTCCGGACATTCTACGCGATCGGAGTCTTGGAGTTTTCGCCGGCCTGCTCAATCACATATTTTGGTACCGCATAGCCGGGTAGCCTCGCCCGCAGTTGCTCGAGGAGCCGCTTGCCGCGTTCGATGTCGACCCAAAAATGGCTGGCTCCGCGGACGCGATCGAGTTGATGCAGATAGTACGGCACGACGCCCGAATCGACCAATTTCAACGACAGATTTGCCAGTGCGTCGACCGAATCGTTGACTCCGGCCAACAGCACCGCCTGATTCAGCACCGAGATCCCGGCACGCCTCAATCGATCCAGCGCCGTGACGACGTGGGGATCGATTTCTTGGGCGTGGTTGCTGTGCACAACGATCCAGACGGCCAAACGCGAGCGATCCAGTCGGTCGACAAGCTCGGCGGTGACCCGTTGCGGAATTGCGATCGGAAGTCGGGTGTGAATCCGCAGCCGGCGGACGTGGTCGATCGCTTCGATCCGGTCGATCAAGTCCGCCAACACGTCATCGGTCAACGTCAACGGGTCGCCCCCGCTGAGCAACACTTCGGCGATCGATTCGTCGTCCTGGATGTATTGCAAGGCCGGTGCCCAGGACTGTTTCCGCGATCCGTTTTCCAGGTAGGGGAATTCGCGTCGGAAACAATAGCGACAATGCACCGCACAGGCCCCGTGCGTGACGATCAATGCCCGCCCGTCGTACTTGTGCAACAACCCGCCGCCTCGTTGGGCCGGTAAATCGCCGACGGGGTCGGACACGAACCCAGCCCGCTCGCCGAGTTCATCCGCGGTGGCCAGAACTTGGCGCAAGATCGGATCGTTGGGATCGCCGGGGGTGATTCGGGAAACGAGTTCGAGGGGCACGAAAGTCGGGAACGCCTCCGCCCGCTCCGCTTGGGGGTCCGCCGCGAGGCCCAGCATCCGGCGCAGCTCGCTCTGAGAGCGGATGGCGCGTTTCATCGCGGTCTGCCAGCTGACCTGGCGGGTGTTCGCGGCGGAGAAACGGGCACCGTTTTTCGACGCGGTGGCGGTGGGCGAACAATCAGAAGGTGACATGAATCCGGTCCCGGGGCGGTTTCTGGAGGGTTCGAGAAAACTAGCTTCTACCCGGTCGGGACAAAACCGCCCCTGCTCGGTAAACTCTCGCCCCGATGGGAGTCATTGAAACTCCTGATCGCCCCCGCAGAAGTCTGTATCACGGAGCCGGACAAACCGATGGCAACTTACAACACCAGCGATTTCCGAAAAGGGCTGAAAGTCCAAATCGATGGAGAACCTTACCTGATGACGGACATGCAGTTCGTCAAGCCGGGCAAAGGCAACGCGCTTTACAAGTGCAAACTGAAGAACTTGATTCGGGGCACCACCTTGGATCGAACTTACAAAGGCGGCGATTCGTTGGAAGCCGCCGACGTCCAGACCACCGACGTGTCATTCCTGTATCGCCAAGGTCAGGACTACGTCTTCATGCACCAGGAGACGTTTGAGCAATACGAAGTGCCCGAGAACGTCGCCGGGGACATTTGGAAGTACCTCAAGGACGGCATGATCTGCACGATGACGACGTACAACAGCAACCCGATCATCGTCGAACCGCCCACCATGGTCGAACTGGAAGTCACCGATTGCGCCCCCGGCGCTAAAGGTGACACCGCGACCAACGTGACGAAGCCGGCGATGGTCGAAACCGGTGCGGAGTTCATCGTTCCCGGATTCATCAAGACCGGCAATGTGATCAAAGTGGACACGCGAACGGGCGAGTACAGCGAACGCGTCAGTAACTAAATGGTCAACCCTCTCCTGCTTCCCGAACTCCGAGAGATGTTGGCCGAAAGCAATTCGGCCGAGCTGGTCGAGTTCTGCACGGCGCTCAATGCCGGACGAACCGCGGAATTCATGGAGGGGCTCGATGACGTCGACCTGTGGTCGGTGTTGCAGTACGCAGATCTGGATCGACGCGCGGAGATCTTCTCGTACTTCGACGAACAGCGCCAAGTCGATCTGTTGCAGAGCCAGGAGCCGCGCGAAGTCGCCGCGTTGGTCGACAGGATCGCGTCGGACGACCGCGTCGACCTGATCCAGCAACTTTCCCCGGCACGCGTCAAGGCGATCTTGCCGCTGTTGCCGGTCGAAGACCGACGCGACATCTTGCGACTGTGTTCCTACGAAGAGGGCACCGCCGGCGCGTTGATGACGTCGGAAGTCGCGATGCTCGCCGAGTCGCTGACGGTGTCCGAGGCGCTCAAGGAACTCGGCAAGCAGGCCAGCGAGCTGGAAACGATCTACTACCTGTACGTGGTCGACAACGACAATCTGCTGCGAGGCATCGTGTCGACGCGGCAACTCGTTTCGTCATTGTCCCGTACCGAGCGAACGCTCGGTGAAATGATGGAAACCGATGTCGTTGTCGCCGAAGTCGACGAGGACCAGGAGTCGGTCGCCGAAAAAGTCGAGCGATTCAACCTGCTCGCGATCCCGGTCGTCGATTCGGGACGTCAGTTGCTGGGGATCATCACCCACGATGATGTGATCGACGTCGTTCGAGAAGAGTTGACCGAAGACGCCCATCGGATCGCCGCCGTCGAACCGCTGGAACAAGACTACTTGCGGATCGGTTTGCTGACGCTGTCGTGGAAGCGGGGTATCTGGCTGATCATCTTGTTCTTTGCCGCGCTGCTGACCGCGTTCGCGCTGGAACACTATCACGAAGAGCTGCAAAACTATATTTGGCTGGTCTCGTTCATTCCCCTGATCATCAGCGCCGGCGGAAACTCGGGCAGCCAGTCGGCGACCCTGGTGATCACCGCGCTGACCGGCGGTCAGTTGGAACTGAGGGATTGGCGAACCGTGATTCGCCGTGAAATCGTGGTGTCCTGTGTGCTGGGCGTTTTCCTTTCGACGATCGGTTATTCGGTTGCGATCTTCATGGCGCCGACACCGTTTGCCGCCTTGGTGATCCCGCTGACCTTGCTGGCCGTGATCATCGTCGGCTGTTTCTTCGGCGCCGCACTGCCGTTGATTTTCCAGAAACTCGGCCTGGACCCCGCCATGATGAGCAACCCCTTCGTCGCCGGAATCGTCGACATCCTGGGCATCGTGATCTACATCAACATCGCTCGAGTGATGCTCTGACGTGATCCCGGGCGTGCGTGCCCGCACACCAATTCTCAAGTCATTGTGGTGGCGGTAAACTTCGGTTCGTTTGTTTCTTCCCACCAACCCAACCGCAGCTGCCATGACGGATTATCGAACCGAACACGACTCCATGGGTGACGTTCAGGTGCCGGCCGACGCTTATTACGGCGCCCAGACTCAACGCGCCGTCGAAAATTTCCCGATCAGCGGGTGGCGGCTGCCGCAAACCATGATCAGCGCCATGGGCATGGTCAAGCACGCCTGCGGCGTCGCCAACCGAGACCTCGGCAAATTGACCGGCAGCGGCAAAAACCCGCTGACGGATTCACAGGTCGAAGCCATGCTGGCCGCCGCCGAAGAAGTGATCGAAGGCAAACTCGCTGCTGAATTCCCCGTCGACGTCTTCCAAACCGGAAGCGGCACCAGCAGTAACATGAACGTCAATGAAGTGATCAGCAATCGCGCGATCGAAATCGCCGGCGGTGATCGGATGGCGTTGCAAAAGCCGATCCACCCCAACGACCACGTCAACATGGGGCAGAGCACCAATGACACCTTCCCCACCGCGATTCATGTCGCGACCGCCGTTCAAATCCAGACCGCGTTGATCCCGGCACTGGAATCTCTGCACGCGTCCTTGGTCACCAAAGCGAAAGCCTGGGACAAGGTGATGAAGATCGGACGCACCCACCTGATGGACGCCACTCCGCTGCGGCTCGGTCAAGAGTTCGGCGGGTTCGCGCGGCAGGTGGAACTGTCGATCGCGCGGGCCAAGGTGGCTCGCGATGCCGTGTTGGAATTGCCCGTCGGCGGAACCGCGGTCGGCAGCGGAATCAACACCCACCCCGAATTCGGCGCCCGTGTCGCCGCCGCACTGCAACAACGAACGGGCATCGCATTCATCGACGCGGTCAACCATTTCGAAGCCAACGCCCAACGCGACGCCTTGGTTCAATCGCACGGCGAGCTGAAGTGCATTGCACAAACGTTGTTCAACCTGGCCAACAACATTCGCTGGTTGGGTAGCGGTCCACGCTGCGGATTCTACGAGGTGCAGCTTCCGTCGCGACAACCCGGCAGTTCGATCATGCCTGGCAAGGTCAATCCGGTGATGTGCGAGTCGATGATGCAGTTGACCGCTCGCGTGATCGGCAACGACGGCACGATGACGCTCAGCGGTGCCGCCGGCGGCAATTTCCAGCTCAACATCATGATGCCGGTGATGGCCCACACCGTGCTCGAATCGATCGCCTTGCTCAGCAGCGGCTCCAATGCGTTCGTCGAATTCTGTGTCGAAGAGATGGAGGCGAACGAAGAATCCTGCAACGCGGCGGTCGAACAGAGCCTGTCGATGTGCACCAGCTTGAATCCGTTGATCGGCTACGAACAGGCGGCAAAGTTGGCCAAAGAGGCGTTCGCGAGCGGTCAGACGATTCGCGAACTGTGTCTGGAGAAAGGGATCTTGGCCGAAGACGTTCTGGCCGATGCCTTGGATCCGTGGAAGATGACCGAACCGCAGGGTTGAACGTTTTTCGGCTTGTTCTCCGGCTCCGTTTGGGAACACGCCTGGTTGGAGGCTCCGCCTGCTGTCAACGCACCGCGTGTGGCGGAGCTACACCGCCATTGCGTTCCAAGGCGGAGCCTTGGAACGAGAGAAACGCAATCGGACGGCTCGCGCCGTTCCGCTAACACGTTCAGCGCCGCTCGCTGACGCTTCCCGCTGAAATGAATCCGCTACGTTGATTCGGTTCGGCCGCGCCAGGCAATCTGGCGTCCGGCGAGGTGATTGGCAAACGCAACCCACTGCAACAGTACAAAGGTCAGCGTCGCCGGGACGTGACACAACGCTCCGAACCAAGACTGACGCAACCGTGCCGCGGCAACGAAACGCGGCACGTGGGCCAGCACCAACGCCAGTATTGAAATCACGATCGCGACCGGGTTGCTCTCAGCGACCGAAACGGCCAACGCAACCAACGGCAGCACGCTGCAGCCGAGCAGCAAGAGGGTAAACACGACGATCAGGCGTGGATTGGCGATCCCTTCGATTGCATTCTTCAGCACGCCGCGAACCACCTCGGCCGCTCCCCGGTACATCCGGCAATCCGCCAATTCGGAACCGTCGACCACGTCCGTCATGATGCCTGCGGATCGATACGTGCGTGGCAATTTCACTCCATCGTGCCTCGATTGCTTGATCGCTTCGTGGGTGCCCGCCTTAATGTAGGCATCGCGAGTGGAAAGAAACAATTGCCCGCAACCGGCGGCGAGACTTGCATCAGCATGGGAACGCATCCGCGCGAATGGCAGGTAGCACAACAAAATAAAATGCATCATCGGGATCAACCATTTCTCCAACCATGTCCCGGTGATCTGGTGGGGAAACCCGCTCAGCAGGCCGACATCGGTTTGATCTTGGTACAGCATCAAGCGCCATAACGCGTCGGGCGCCAAGCGAACATCGGCGTCGATGAACACCAATCGCTCACTGGTGGCGGCGCCGGCGAGTTGCCAGCAGGCGTGCTGTTTTCCGTTCCAACCCGACGGCAACGGTTTGCCGTGAATCAACCGAACGCGCCGATCGCGTTGCGCGAACTCGGTCACGACCTCCGCCGTGGTATCGGAGGAGTCGTCATCGAGCACGATTGCTTCCACCGCGACGTTTTCGCTCGACAGGGCCGCTCGCAAACAGTCGGCAATGCCGGACGCTTCGTCGCGAGCGGGGATCAACACCGAGACGCTCGGCGGTGAAGAGGCATCGGTCAGGATAGGTTGGCGTTCCGTTTCACGGCGGTGGGCGCGGCGGAGAATGCGGCTAAAGCCTGGACACCAACGGTTGATGCTGGTGTTGTCGGTGCCGAGACATTGAAACAGCCGCAGGTTGGCCACGAACATCGCGGCTGGAAAGCTCGTCAACACCAAAGCCGCGATCGCCAAAAACAGGGTCATTGAAAATGGTCTCCGTGACCAGCCTTGAAGGACTTGCCCGTCAGCATCGCTTTGACACGTCGACAGGAATCGTACACCCAGCCCCCTCCACGTGTCCCGCTGAGCAGGTTGTCGAACGGTTCACACGATCGCGAGATAGTCAATTCGGCCAACCGCGTTTGGGCGTCGCGAAGTCCGCCGGCTAAGTGTTTGGCCCAATCCGGCTTGGACCACTGCGGATGGTCTCCCGTTCGCAGCGGCACACCGAGCGACACCAGACAAACCGGCAGCCGTTCCTCCCAGAACACATACTCCAAGGCCAGCGGCAGTGCGACGGCATGGTCGGAACGTTTACACAGGTGCGACAGGCCGGGCATCAATTCAGCGCCATGGTCACGCACGTCCGCGAACCGGCCTTCGGGAGTGATCCAGATGGCCGAGTCCGGTTGATTCAAGATCGAGACGCTTTTCTTGAGAAACGACGCGGCCCCCGATGTGCTGGAGAGTTTGACGCCGTAGAAGCCGAGCTTTTCAAAGACGCTGTATTGTTCCAGGGCATCGGCATCGATCGGCGCAAAGAAATGGCGTTGGGGGAACAGCGTCCGGTGCAGAAAATGCGCGATCAACGGGTCCCACCACGACGGATGATTCGCGTAGACGATCAACGGTGCGTCACTGGCGAAGTCGGCCGCCGGGTGCGTCGACCGATCGATGGCGATGGAATGAAAGTGACGACGGAGATAGGGTCGCAAGAACGCGTGGAAACCGCCGAGGAACCAGGCGGCCGATTTCTTAACCAGCAATTCGTCGCCTTGCGTTTCTCGCACATCAGCCTTCGTCATGGTGTCCGATGGGGCAATAGTGTTGGGGTGGGTGGGACGGATTCGCGGTCTGTCCCACGTCGGCAATCCGTCCCATCGCTGATTCAAGTTGTACCGGATCGAAGCGGCGTCAGTTTGCCACCGCGGACATCCTGGTCCAACGAATCGGCCGCAATCCAACCGCTCATCATCACCATCGGCATGCCCGGGCCGGGGTGTGCGGCACCGCCGGCCAAATACAGTCCGCGGAGATCCTTGCGGCGATTGCCCGGCTTGAACGCGCCGAGATACTTGCCGTGGCTGGCCAGCCCATAGATCGCGCCATTGAGCACGCGATAGCGGTTGTGAATACCTTCGGGCGTCAACGCCGATTCGTGCACGATCGCGTCGCGGATTCCCTTCGTCCCGGCGCAGGATTCCATCTTGTCGAGGATCACTTCGCGATACTCCGGCAACATCTTTTTCCAATCATGATGCTCGCGCAAGTAAGGCGTATGGACCAGAATGTACAACGACTCACATCCCGGTGGCGCCACCTCCGGCTCACTGATCGCCGGGGCGCAGACATAAGCGGTCGGATCGGGCGCCGGTTCGCCGCGATCATAGATGTATTCGAACTCCTGCTCGGGATCTTTGGAAAACACAAAGTTGTGGTGCAGCAATTGTTCGTAGCGTCGGTTGAGCCCCAAGTAAAGCACGACTCCGCTGCACGCCGGGGAGTAGCTGTTGCTCTTTTCAAACTTCGTCGATTGCGGCGTGTCCTGCAGCAGTTCGCGGTAGGTGCGGACGGCGTCACAGTTGCTGACCACGGCGTCACACGGCAGCGTCTCTCCCGACGCCGTGATCACTCCGGTGACCCGATTGCCACTGGTTTGGATCCTCATCACGTCGACACCGGTGCGGACTTCGACGCCCAGTTCAACGGCCAGTTTGCAAAGCGCTTCGGGGACCGCGCGGGTTCCGCCGACCGGATACCAGATCCCTTCTTCGGTTTGCATGTGGGCGATGCTGCACAGGACGGCCGGTGAGGCGTAGGGCGACGAACCGACGTACTGGGTGAAGTGATCCATCATTTGAGCGACGCGGGCATCGGGGACATGTGACCGCACCACCGACGCGACGCTCTTACCCATCCTCAGCGAGAACACGTCCTTGAGCACTTTCAACGAAAACGCTCCGCCGACGTCCATCGTGTCCCCCAGACCACCGATCGATCGCCAAAAGAAAAACCGATCCGAGACGCCGTGCAGGTGTTCGCTCAAGTGGATGAATTTTTCATAGCCGTCCGAATTCACGTCGCTGCCGGTGAACGCTTTCAGGCGGGCTTTCATTTCGGGAGTACTGGAGACCAGATCCAGGACCGTGTTTTCGCCGACCTTGCCGCCCTTGCCATCGCTTTCAAAGAAGCAGCGCCATTGCGGGTCGAGCGGCAAAATTTCCAAGTAGTCTTCCATCTTGCGATCGGCTTCGGCGAAGACGCGTTTCAATACGCTCGGCACGGTTAAGATCGTCGGCCCCATGTCGAATCGGTAGCCATCGGCGCAGTGTTGGGCGGCTTTTCCTCCCACCCAATCGTTCTTGTCCAACAAGGTCACGCGATGTCCCCGGGCGGCCAACACGCAAGCACTCGACAAACCCGCCAAGCCGCTACCGACGACGATGACGTTCAAACTATTGGAATCGGCTGCAATCATCTTTGCTCTCGATTGGATGGGTACCCTGGACTATAGCCGGGTAGGAAGCCTGCGGGGCTTGCACGGGTGGCTCATGTCTTTTTGACGCCCCCGACCATCCGCCGCAACCCGGCGAGTCGTTTTCGGACTCCGCCGCCGTGCAAGACGTGCAAAACACCGTGCAGCATCTGCTGGTCGGATTCGGACCGGGGCCGCAAATGCGGCGCGATCGACCCGCGGCGCCGGCTGATCACCTTGGCCGCGGTCATCGCCAGCAAGCCTTCCGGCCCACGCGTCACCCCGAATCCACTTTGCCCGCGTCCGCCGAACGGCAGCCGCGGATCCGCCGTCGGTGCGATCAAGTCGTTGATCGTGACGGTTCCGACATTCAGTTGAGTGGCCACGTCAGCGGCCGCCGCGTTCGGCCCGAACACGCTGGCGGCCAACCGGTAGGGACAACCATTGACCAGCCGAATCGCGTGATCGATGTCATCGACAGAGATCACCGACAGCACCGGCGCGAAAATGTCCGCCGACGCAATCTCGTGGTCTTCACAGACCCGGTCTAACAGCAACGGAGACATCGTTCCCTCGTCCCGCAGCCTGGTTTCGCAGTATCGCCCCATCGGATCAACCGCACCGGCCTGCAACGCTTTCGCGATCTGGTCGGCGACCGATTGACGTGCCGCGGGGTGGACGTTCACCGGCGGTTGATCCGCAAGCGTTGTTTGCAGCCGGTCGAGGATCGCGTCGTGTTCGGTGCGCGGCAGGATCAGTCGTCGCGGCGCGATGCACGTCGCGCTGCCGTTGAAACTCAATCCGAACCGCAGCGCATCGATCAACCGCCGCTCGTCAACGCCCGGTAACACGACCACCGCATCGCAGCCACTCAGTTCCATGATGGAAGCGGACAACGTGTCCGCGGCGCCGTGCAACACCTTTCGCCCCGTCTCCGCAGCCCCCGTCAACACGATCAAATCCATTCCATCGGCGATCGCACCGACCGCCGCGGAGGTATCCGAATCAAGCAAGACCAATTGATCGGCCGGCACGCCACACGCATGAAAGCACTCGACCAGGATCGTAGAGGCTTGTTCGGCACCGACGGCGGGTTTCAGCAGAACCCGATTGCCCGCGGCGAGTGCCTGAGCCAGTTGCACGCCCGGCAACAACAGCGGGTAATTCCACGTGCCGAGCACCAGCACCTTGCCCAGCGGCACACGATGAACGACCGAATGCACGCCGATCAGCCAGGCCGGTCGCCGCCACATCCCCACTCGTCGAGGTGCAAGGATCTTGGGGCCGCGTTTGGCCAAAAAACGCAACGCCGCACAGAGCGGAAACAACTCGCTGGTGATCGTTTCGACCGGATCGGTTCGTTGATCGGAGCTGCAGGCCTGGATCAGTTCGTCGGATCGATCACAGAGGGCCGCGGCGGCCGAGCCGACGATTTTGCATCGTTTTTCGGAAGAGAGTTGTTGCCACATCACACCCACTGTAGCCGACCACGGCGTGGTTTTCGAAGGGTGGAGCAAAGTGGGGTCAGCATCCTGCTTGCCACTCTGGCCGGCTCTGCCGGCGCGCAGCGGAGGCGGAGCCTGGGAACAAGTCGAATCGCTAGCGGTCACGCACCGCGTGACCGACGCGTCTCGTCCGTCGTTCCTTACCGAGTCGCGTTGCCGCTCTGTGGGGCGGTGGCGATCTCTTTGGCGGCGACGAAGAAATTATCGACTTGGGCGGTGTCCTTGAGTCGATCGAATTCCTTGGCCATCTCGGCGGCGAACTTCTTTTCCGTCAGATCTCGAACCAGTTCGCTGCGAACCGCTTCGATGTCGGCGACGATCGGTTTGGTCCGCCCCTGGCACTTCATGATGATGTACTTGTCACCGGTCGCGATGATCCCACTGAGTTCACCTTGCTTGAGTGCGAACGCTTGTCGCTCGATCGTCGGCTGGCCGCTGTACTTGCGGATCGGTGGGACCTTGCCGCTGTTGCTGGCCGAAACCGGTTCGATGCTGTACTGTTCGGCCAGCCGTCCGAAAAATTCTTCCGACGGGTTATCGCGGGCCATCTTCCAGACCTTTTGTGCGGTCCGTTGGTCGCTCAAGACACACGCCAGGATTTCCACGCGGGGACCGAAATTCGATTCGAAGCCCTGCTGCATGTCTTCTTCGGTAACGGCTACGCGATCTTCGACCAGCTTCTTCAGTGCAACGCTGGGCCAAACGACGTCTTTGACGTAGATGTCATAGGTCGTGTCGCCGTCGCTGGTGACCGATTCGGTCCAGGCGGCCAAATCGGCCGACCCATCGCTGCGGATGTAGCCATAGCTTTTCGCCGCACGGGCGATCTCGGCTTGCAAGTCCGCTTCGGCGATCGTCTTCTTGGCTTTGGAAAGCGCTTGGGTCAGCAGTTTTCGATTGATTTCACCGTCCAAGACGTCTTTGCCATGTCGCTTGACACACTCGGCGGCCAACTGGGAAATGCTGATGCGTTGCTGATTCACGATTGCCGCGACGCCGGGGTACTGTTGCATCAACTCCGCGTTGCCGAGGACCTTCACCAGGTTGGCGTCCCGTTGCAGTTTCGCGAACAGCTCGCTCGCGGCACCTTTCATCTTTTGGTCACGAATTCGGTCGCTGATCTGTTCGCGAATCGTCGGCATCGCCGTCATCGGCGGCGTGGTGGCCGGAATGCGTCGAACGGCTTGCAGAAAAATCCATTGATCGGCCAGTTGCATCACGGGCGAGATCTGGTCATTGGCCAGTGCAAATGCGGCTTCTTCCAAACGGGAATCGCCGGTGTAACGTCGAATCGGAGGGATCAATCCGCCGACGCTGGCGCTGACTTCGTCTTCGCTGTGCGCTTTGGCGAGTGAGCCGAAGGCAGCCGGTGTGGTCGTCGCTTGCTGGTGCAGCTGGCGTGCTTTTTGTTCGTCGGCCACCATCATCATTCGGCATTTCACCGCCTCGCCGTACTGGGCCAAGTACGCGCGATTGAATTCGTCCTCCGTTGGCTCCACTTGATCGGCCACCAATTTTCGCAGCGCCAACATCGGCCACACGATCTCGCGGCCGTATTGGCCCGGATCAATGTCGCGTTCTTCTTGCAACAGACCCAAATAGTCCGGCACGCTGAAGCCGAACTTGGTCGCCAAACGCTGGATTTCCTGACCCACTTCGGTCTGAGTCACTTCCAGACCGCGGTCTTTGCAGGCCTGCAGAATCAGCTGGCGGTTGACGATCACGTTGTCCAAAACCGTTTCGCCGTAACGTTCCAGGGTTGCCGTGGAAAGCATTTGGCGGGTGATCGGATCGGCGTTGACCACCGCGACCACCGAATTATTTTCCTGGCCGGCCGCGGGCGAAACGGACACGGCGGCCGAGCCGATGAGGGCGGCAGCGACAACGAGGGCGGCAAAAAAGCCTCGGGTGGGAAGGGCTGAGCCAGCGGCAAAACGGATGTTGCGTTGCCTATTCGTAGAAACCATGGCGATCACTCCTTTGAATCGTTCGCACGGGTCATGCGTTGCGGGAATCGACCCGGAAAACTACGCGGTCCGGTCGACTGACCCGCGAAAGTAGAAAAATTTCCGTTTCGCCTCAAGTCGAATCCCAATCCTGCCGACCCGCCGGCACTCCGGTGGCAAGATTGGCGATCACGTTCGACAATAAGGCTGCATCGCAGATCCTTCCCCCTCCCGATCCTTTCCCGTCCCCATCGAATCCCCCGACGAAGACTCGCCGACGTGCAACGCCCCAACATCATCTTCATCATCACCGACCAGCAACGCTACGACACGATCGCGGAGCTGGGATATCCGCACGTTCACACACCCCACCTGGATCGATTGGTCCGCGAAGGCGTCTCGTTCGACCAGTGTCACGTCTCCGCAGCATCCTGTGCCGCCGCCCGCGCCAGCCTGTTCAAGGGATACTTTCCCCACACCACCGGAATCCTTAAAAACGCCGATCGCTGGCGGAGGAGCTGGATCGAGCGGCTCAACGACGCAGGTTACTATTGTGCAAACATAGGCAAAATGCACACGTGGCCGTTCTTGACCGAACTGGGCTTTCACGAGCGATTTGTCGTCGAAAACAAAGACCGGTATCTGGAAGGCCGCTACTTCTTTGACGAGTGGGACAAGGCACTTCGCTTTCGCGGACTGGTCAAGCAGCAACGCGAGCAATACCGCAAACGCCCCGATTACCACGAGTCGCTCGGCGCGTTCGACTGGAAATTGCCCGAAGACACCCACCCGGACTTCTTCGTCGGGGACATGGCCAAATGGTGGATCGAGTCCACACCCAAAAAAGACCCGCTGTTTTTGCAGATCGGGTTTCCGGGGCCGCATCCCCCCTACGATCCGGTGCCACGCTATGCCGAACGGTATCTGAAACAGGACTTGCCGCTGATGCCGGTCACCGGTGAGGAACTGGACGGGCAACCCCCGGCGCTCCAGGAGTTGCGCGTCCACAATTCGCAGATCGACCATGATTCGGTGGTGATGCCGTTGGGCGTGACGCCGCAGCAACGTCAGCGCCAGCGCGCGTATTACTTGGCCAACGTGACGATGATCGACGAAAAAGTTGGCCAGATCATGGCGGCACTCGAAGCGAAAGGTTACGCGGAAAACTCGATCGTGATCTTCACCAGCGACCACGGTGACTGCTTGACCGATCACGGCCAAAGCCAAAAGTGGACGATGTACGAACAGATCACGCGTGTCCCGATGATCGTCTGGGCACCCGGTCGGTTCGATCAAGGCCGGCGTGTCGACGGGCTGGTCCAGCAAATGGACCTGGGGCCGACGATTCTGGAGTGGGCCGGCGTCGACGTGCCCCCGGACCTGGAAGCCGTCTCGTTGGCCGCTGCACTGGAAAACCCGGACTCGTTCCCAGGACGCCCGTTTGTGTATTGCGAACAGGTCAAAGATGCGGTGTTGACCGGTTGTGAGTTCATGACGATGGTTCGTGACAAGACCCACAAGCTGGTCCACTTTCTCGATGAACCCCACGGCCAGCTGTTTGATTTAGTCGCCGACCCCGACGAATTGAACAACCTTTGGGACGAGCCGTCAGCTCAGTCGCACCGGCGGAGGTTGCTCGACGAGTTGCGTGAATGGCGAATCCGCAGCGGCGTGCACACCAAAGACTGGTGCCGCGACCATCGGTAGTCCAGGACGACGCAACGTTTGCTGGTGTGCAGGCTTGAGCCGCCCGGTCTCGCTGCTCCGCAGCGAGTGGGGAACCGTCTGAAGGCTGGGCACCAGCGTGTGCGTCGAAATTCCGGGTCAGCAGCCAGTCGTGCGGGTACGACCTGGCCGGGTTTATGCGTAGAATCGTGCGTCGCAACCCTTGCACCCCGACTCGTCCCGTAAACGGAGTTCCCGATGCGTTTTTTCGCCAAGAGTTTGTCGGTCGTCACGCTCGCCGCTTGTGCCTCGTTCTCGCCTGTTGCCGCTGAAGAAAATTCCGCCGAAAAAGTCTCCGGCATCGACCTGTCGATCTTCAGTGATTCGGTCGCTGCGGGTGACAATTTCTATCGCTACGCCAATGATCGTTGGCTGACCGAAACGGAGATCCCATCGGACAAATCAAACTATGGAATCTTTACCGTCCTGGATGACAACACGCGTGCCCAAGTTCGAACGCTGATCGAACAGGCAGCCGAATCCAAGGCGGCGCCTGGCACGCCGAAACAGAAAGTCGGCGACTTGTACGGCAGCGTGCTCGACGTGGAAGCGCGAAACGCCGCGGGGCTCCGCCCGATCGAACCGTTGCTGGCGGAAATCGCGGCGGTTGATTCACAAACCTCGCTGGCAACCACGATCGGCTCCTTGCGCCGCGCCGGCATCGGAGCACCGCTGGTTCCCTATGTGTCCATCGACGCCAAAAACAGCGATGCCTACACCGTTTACGTGACGCAATCGGGCCTGTCGCTGCCCGACCGTGACTACTACTTGCTGGACGAAGAACGTTACGTCGAGCTGCGTCAAAAACTGCACACGTACATCGCCGATCTGCTGCGGTTTGTCGATCACCCCGACCCCGAGGCGGCGGCAAAATCGATTGTCGACATTGAAACCAGGATCGCCAAGATACATTGGACGAAAACGGAAAATCGTGATCCGATCGCCACGTACAACCAGCGAACGCACGCCGAAATCGATTCGATGTTGGGGACGATGAAGTGGTTCGATTACGCCCAAGCCGCGGGGATCGACGTCCTCGACACCGTTGTCGTCCGCCAGCCGTCCTACATCGAAGCGTTGGCGGAGCTGTTCGACGAGTTTTCGATCGATCAATGGAAAGATTACTTCACCTACCACACGATCGACGGTTCGGCGTCGGGGCTGAGTGAAGCACTTGAGAAACGCCATTTCGATTTCCACGATACGGCGATCAGCGGAATCGACGTCCAGCAACCGTTGTGGAAACGCGGCGTGGACGTCACCGGCGGCGTGCTGGGCGAATTGGTCGGCCAGTTGTATGTCGAAAAACACTTTAAACCCGTCGCCAAGAAACGGATGAACGAGTTGGTCGACAACCTGATTCGCGCCTTCCGAGGTCGGATCGAGTCGCGCGACTGGATGGGCGAAGGGACCAAGAAACAGGCGCTCGAAAAACTGTCCAAGTTCACGACCAAGATCGGTTACCCCGACGAGTGGAAGGATTACGAAAAACTGAAGATCGGCGACGGCGTGCTCGGCGATCATTTGTTGGCGTCGGCGCGGTTTGAATACGAGCGTGACCTCAACAAGCTGGGCGGTCCGATCGATCGCAACGAATGGCACATGACCCCGCAAACGATCAATGCCTACTACAACCCGACGATGAACGAAATCGTCTTTCCCGCGGCAATCTTACAGCCGCCCTTTTTCAACTTGGCGGCCGACGATGCGGTCAATTACGGCGGGATCGGTGCCGTGATCGGTCATGAACTCAGCCACGGGTTCGATGACAAGGGCAGCAAGTTTGATGGCAACGGCAACCTGCGGATGTGGTGGACCGAAGAAGACCGGGCGGAATTCGAGAAACGCGCCGGCGGTCTGGTCGAGCAGTACAACGGTTTCGAAGCGATCGAAGGGAAATACGTCAACGGCGAGTTGACGCTGGGCGAAAACATCGGCGACTTGGGCGGATTGAGTGTCGCCTATGCCGCCTATCGCTTGTCCCTGGGCGACTCCCCCGCTCCGGTCATCGACGGCTTGACCGGTGACCAGCGATTCTTTCTGGGCTGGGCCCAAATCTGGCGACGGCTGTATCGCGACCCCGAATTGGTGCGGCGACTGAACGTCGATCCCCACAGCCCCAGCGAGTTTCGCGTCAACGGAATCGTCCGCAACATGGATGCCTGGTACGACGCCTTCGAAGTCAGCGAAGACGACGAGTTGTACCTCGCTCCCGAGGACCGCGTGCGAATCTGGTAGCTGGTAGCTGTTAGCTGTTAGCGACGAGCAGAGCGAGGTAGGGCATGCTGTGCATGCCGATTGTCTGGTCGATCCATCGCTAAATGTCATGTCGCGACTCGTTCCCAGGCTCCGCCTGGGCTGTGCAGAATGCCCACGATTTCATGCGTTGTGCCGGTTAAGACTTTGGTCGTTCTTGTTCCGTGGTGGATCAAGATTCACTCGGTTCGGTTCGCCAAAGGCGATCAACAACATAGCCTGGGGTGAGACCGGATGAGCCCCAGCGAATCCGGGCGTAACCCCAGGTCCGCGATCTACCGAAACCCCTCCCCCCTTTCGATCGGCCGGCGGCTCTGCCGCCGGCCGATCGAAAGGGGGAGGGAGCAGGTTTGGCTTTCTTTCCCTGGGGTGGCGGTCACTCCGCTGCGCTCGTTCCCTGACCCCAGGCTATGTTGTTGATGCCCTTTGGGCAAATGCTGCGGAACGGTTTCCGCCTAAGATTCGGACCGGCTGCAACAATCAATTCCGCACAGCCCAGGCGGAGCCTGGGAACAAGTCTTGAGCCATGGATGACATTGAGCGTTAGACGGACCGCTACTCCTCGTCACTGGTGCGTCCGGCGGCCCATTTGCGAACGATCCGCAGGCGTTCTTCTCGGACCCGTAGATCAGTGCCATGGCTTCTTCGCCGCCGACGATGTCGAAGGCCGTCAGCACTTCGTCTTCGTTGAGCAGTTGCTGGGATTGGAACAAACGAACTTCGGCGAGCGTTCGCAAGTTCAGCCCGCCGCCGCTGGCCAACAGCGACCCGATTCGTTTGCTGGCGATCGCCGGGGTCAAGCTCGGGAGTTCCGTGGTGATGGTTTCCCGATCGATGATTCCGAAGAAATTGGCCAACTGCTCGCCGATGTAATCCCTGGAGGCCAGATTCTTCATCCGGGCTTTCTGAGCGAACTCGAGTGAATCAATCGTCTTGGAGACCCCGAGTGATTTGCCGGTCGGCACATGCAGCAGTCGGCAGCGGCTGATGTTTTGGGTGTATTCGCCGCGCAGCGGCTTGAGCAGGACATCGAGATGGATCACCAGGTCCAGACCGGCCTTTTGAGCGCGTCGGACGTTGTCCGACGAGTCGCCTTCGCCGAGAAACACGATTCCCGGTCGCCACAGCGGCAGGGCGTCGCCGGCGGTTTCGATCAGTTGGACAAACTCTTCGGAGACCGTTTCAACGCTGCCCGATTCGGCGGTGACATCCGTCATCGCTCGACCGAAGTCTCCCTGGGCGTAACGCCGATCAAACTCTTCGCCCAGGATGGTGGTCACCATTCCCAACGTGTTGGACAGGCTCGTCTCAGCCTCTTCACTGAGCATGGTCACGTCGAGGGCGGCGAGTCGGGCGGCCGGAGTCACAGGGGCGGCCGGGGCAGCGGCGCGACCCCGTGCACGGCCGGAGCCCATCATCATCATTTCCTGTTCGTACATCTCGTCCATGCCGTCCATGGCTTCCATGCCCTCCATGTCTTCCATTGCCGGTCCACGACTACCGCGGGGGCCGCGACCTCCGCCGGGCACGCCAAAGTCTTCGTCCATCCCATAATCTTCCATTCCGGCTTCCATCCCGCCATCGCCAAATCCGCCGTCGAACCCGCCGCGTCCGGCCGGATTGACGTCACCGATCGGTTGCGGATCGGTCGCGTCGCCGCGCACGGCGTACGAGATGCCCCACCGCAATTGCCACGTCGGACGTTTCATCAGGGGGCTGTACTTGACCAGTTGAAGCTGGTTCTGGGCCGATTCGTATTCGGCGACGATGTGGCCGAAGTAGAGCCGCATGGCCAATTCGTGTTTGCCCTTGGCGTAGGCCACGATGGCATCATTGAGCAACACGGGGCCGGCTTGGACCGGCGGCGCGGCAGCGGGATTTGTTAAGGTCGCGAAATTCGTCGATTCAAACGCCGATGTCAGGGCCTCGGAAAGCCGCGCAGCGACCAGGGCTTGGGTGGACATGCCGCGTCCCGACCGAGAGCGTGCTCCGGGACCCGACGATCCGTACATGTCGTAGTCGTATTCCTCCATGCCCATTTCCATGTCCATCTCGTCTTCATACCCCTCCATCCCCATCTCGTCCTCGTAGCCTTCGGTTTGGGCCTGTGCGGGGGGGGCGGGGCAGGAGATCCCGGCCAGGGCGATCACGATCACGACCAGCGGCATTGCCGCGACCTTCGGCAAACAAAACAGGTACCCGAACCGTTGCGGAACGTTCATCAAAAGAGTAGCCATTTGCGATCTCGTCAGAAGTTGCGACCAAGGAGACGGCCGACCGTCCCTCATCTGCGGGGCTGAAGTCTGCGGGGCGGTGCCACGATTGACGCGTTGAAAGGGGGGCGCCAATCGGCTCAAAAGCGGTCAATTTCTCAACCGCAATTGCCAGTTACAGCGTATCATAGACGCCTTCAGCGGCGAGTGTTGCAGCTCCACCAAGTTGGGAGAATGTAAAAAAGTTTCTCAATGTGCAAAAAAACACCCCCCTCGGTGGGAACCAATCGCCAATCGATCCGTCGAAGTCAACGCTGAGGGCTAGGCAGCGAGCTGTAGGTGCGGGCAGCTGAACCCGCGCGGGGTGTGCCGAACCTTCCACCATTTAGGAATTCACCGGAACGAAATGGGATCACGCCGGCGATCAACGAAAGGCAGCAGCGCGAGCATTCGTTCGCGTCGGTTGGATGCTGGAAATTCCCAGCAGCTCGGTGGCGACGAATCGGCCGCTGGCGAACGCGAATTGAAAAATGATCGGTCCTCGCGCCGTCGTCGCCGATTGATCTTTGAAAGCCTGGGACAGCGGCGGTTGCTGGCGGTCATCAGCGGGTCGGTCTACCACGACCTCGATGGCTCGATGCGGCCGGATCCTTCGGAAGTCCGGCTCGATTCAAGACTGGCATACATCGATTCCAACGAGAATGCCAATCTGGACCCGGGCGAACCCTACGCGATCGGCGATGATCAGGGCCAGTTTCGGTTCGACGATCTGCCGACCGGCACGTATCCGGTGCGGCTGTTCGACGGTTCGCAGCAGCAACGACAAACCTTTCCCGTGGGTGCCGAGCAGACGCCGTTGCCGGCATCCTTTCAATCGCCCATCGATGCGATCCTGGCCGGTAATCAGCTCGGCGTGTTGACCGAGGACACGCTGCTGCAGGTCGACACCGCGGGCACGCGAACGTCACAGGTTCCGTTAAGCTTTACCGCGACGGCACTGGTCACCGCCACCGCCAACGGCCCGACCGGTGGGGTTTCGGCGTCGGTCATCACCGGCACCTTCGCCGAAGTCGGACAACAGCGATCAGGCATCTGGTTGGTGCCCGCCGGCGGCGAACGTCCGCGATTGATCCAATATTCGGCCGACCCGCGTGCCTTCGCAGCCCCCGAATCCGCCGTCGGTGCCGATGGCAATGGCGTCGTGATTGCCGCCGGCAGCCAACAGGGCGACCCCGGTACGATTCATACGCTACGGATCACGCCGTCCGGCTCCGGCGACATGCCGGTTTACGCACAAGTCACGCCGACCCGTGTCACCGTCCCGGCCAGCACCCAAGTGCTCGCGTCGGTCAACTCGGTTGATCTGTCGGCACTTCCCGGAGAAATCGGCAGCCGCAGCGTGATGGCATGGCCCCAGGTCGCGACGACCGGCTCGACGGGCAGCGGCGAAGACGGCTCCACGCCGGCACTGATGGCGACGCTGTGGAGTAACGAAGCGGCCAACTGGATCTCCGGCACCGAAACGGTGATCGTCGGCGCGACGGAGTTGCTCAGTTTCGATGACGCCTCGGGATTGTTGGCGGTGCGTTATTCCGAGGGCGAGGTGGGCATCCTGGATGTCGACGCCGGCTTCGCCCCCCTGCACCGATTCGCCCCCATGCCCGGCCCCACCAGTTTCATTCCCGGACAGGAAGCCATTGCGACGGTCACCGCTCGCGATTCGGGCTTTGTGCTGTTGCTACACGACATCCGCGACGGCGAGCTATTGACGAGCCTACCGATCGAGACCGAATCGATGGGCAATCCGGTCGGCATCGTCCCGGGCCCGTCGCTGGATTCGTTATTCCTGCTGGGTGACTCTGGAACCTCGTCGGTCAAGTTGAAGCAACCGGTGGCGCATCGCGTCGTGGTGGAGCGTGAAGACGAAGAGGTCGAGGTCGAATTCGGCGTGCAAGTCGAGGGCGAGAACGACCATCCGAACGTCCCCGATCGATTCAACGCGTCGATCCGCGAAGACGCGACGTTGGAAATCGACGCGTCCGAAATCGCCGCGTTGGTTGCCGATGCCAACCGAGACCGGCTGATTTCATTGATCGTCGACGAACCCGCCCACGGTTCGGTCACGCTCCGTCCCGACGGCGGCCTGAAGTACCAGCCCGATGCCGACTACAACGGCATCGACTCCTTCTCCGTCCGGTTTCACGACGGACAAGCCCCCTCCCAGCCGATTCAATTCAGCGTCTCGATCGCCCCCCAACCCGATCTGCCTCGGGGCATCCGGCTGCTCGGCGACGGTGTCCCCGAGCATGCCCAAGGCCGATACGAAGTCGGTGCGCTCCACATCGACGATGCCGACATCAACAACGACTACGACCTGGAAGTCTACGACCCGCGTTTCATGATTGAAGACGGCACGCTGGTGTTGGTCACCGGGGGCCTGGATTACGAGGTCGAACCGGAGATCTACCTGCTCGTGGCGGGATTCGACCGCGACGCCGGACAGTATTTCAGCCACGACCTCGTGGTCCCCGTGCTGGATGAAAACGATCCGGTCATGGATTTGATGGCGTACTACACGATGGTGATGGAGAACGACGAACAGGCGTTCGTGGCGGAATTGGAAGCGTTCGACCAGGATCGCGGTCAAACCCTGACCTTTGCGGTCGATGACGAACGATTCGTCGTCCACGGTGACCGACTTTCGCTCAAGGAAGGTGAATCGATCGACTACGAAGCCGAATCCGTGGTCGTCCTGACCGTCACCGCCAGCGACAATGCCGGCAGCACCACGTCGACCGAGATGCGCGTCCCGATCGTGGATGTCCCCGAAGCGGTTACTGAAATCACCCTGTCCAACCAGACGGTGATGGAACTCGAATCGGGGGCGGAGGTCGGGGATGTCCATCTCGATGGTCTCGCGGCCGCCGACAGCTACGAACTGACCGTCGACGATCCACGTTTCGAAATCGACGGATCAAAGCTGAAACTCCTGGATGATCGATTTGTCCGTCGCTCCGCCGCCGAACAGATCGAATTGACAATCACCGCCCAAGACACGTCGGCCGTCTTCGACGCCGTCACGGCCACGTTTGTGATCGAAGTCCTGGAGAACGAAACACCGTTCCACAACGATGACAACCCCTACGACGTCGACGGCAACGGCACCGTCTCGCCGCTCGATGCACTGGCCATTATCAATTATCTGAACATTTATGGTCCCGGTCCGGTCGGCCCCGGTGACCCCGGCTACGGTTACGACGTCAACGGTGACGGACAAGTCACCGCGCTGGATGCCTTGCTGGTCATCAATATCCTGAACACGCTCCAGAATGGCGGAACCGTCGGCGGCAGCAACCACAGTCCCGCGGTCGGGCCAGATGCTGGTGATTCCGACGACCAAGGGACCGCCGAAAATTCTCCTGCCGACCGCGCCCCGTCCGGCTCGCCCTTGCAAAACACGCCACTGGTGGACGCGCCCCAGGCTGACCCATCACACGGCGGCGAAAACCAGAACACCAGCGGCCCGATCAACGATGCACCGGCCATCGCCGGCACATCCGCGAATCGATCCGCGTTCGTCACCAAAGCGGATGCGACGTTGACGCATGAGCAAACGGTCCAAGCAACCGATTGGCTTCACCAGATCCGGGACGAAGACCAGAACCCCGAACTGACCCGTGCCATCGACGAGCTGATCACGTTGCTCGATGAATCGAAGTAGTGATCAGGGCGTCTCGGATGTCTTGCCCAGGATCACCGACAGGTACGGTCGTTTGGCGTCGGCGAACAGCCACGGTTTGACGCGGTAACGAATCCGAGTCTTCTGGTTGGCTTTCATCCAGAACGTCCGCTCGACTTCTCGACGCAGTTCGACGGATTTGTCCAGCTTTCGTTTTAAGCTGGATGCCCGGGGCATGTCCGCCCAGAGTACGATTTCCAGCGTTACGCCGGGTTCACGCAGCTTCGACACCGCTTCGGAAATCAGCTGGACGGCGTGCAGGCTGAGTTTTCCGGTGGCCGGGTCTGGTGGCTCGAACGAATCAAACACGACCTGGTCTTCGATCTTCGGCAGCGAGTCCAGATCCAATTGCGATTCCAGCTCGGTGAGGAACTTTTGGAATTGCTCTTTCTCGCGATCGATGACCCGCTGGTGTTCGTTGACGTCGTCGGGGCCGACATGCTTGTCCGACTTGTCCTTCATGTTCTCCGCCAACGCATAGATCGGCTTTTGCGATTCTTGCTGGATCACTTCGTTGGATCGGCTGCCACTGAGATGACCGGGTTGGCCGGAGCTTGAGAATGCGTTGACGAACGAGCCGGTGCCGGAGTGCATGTTCGCCCCGGTCTGCTCTTTGGCCAATGAATTGAGCACGATAAAAAACGCCAGCAGCGCTGTCATCGTGTCGCCGAACGAAACCAGGTAGGCCTTGCTGGGAACGCTCGGCGCCAGTTTTTTTCGTTTGCTCATCGGTTGCCCTCGTATTTTTCAATCACGATTCGAACCATTCGCGAAGTCACGTTGTCGGCGACGCTGGTTCCGATTTGTCCCGGACGGGCGCGTTCGACGTGGTACAGATGGTCTGCCAAAGCACAGACCCGCTGGTCCATGTCACGATCCGAGATTTCGAACGTGCAGTGAATGCTGAGCGATCTCAACTGGGCGGACAACTTGGCGGCGACCTGCGTCCCGCGTTGGGTGAGTTTCAGATTGCGATCGACCAGTTTGTCCAACGGCATTTCAAAGGCGTAGGACTTCATGACGTCCTTTTGGCTGGCCTGTTCGCTGACCGCTTCCAAGCCGCGTCCGATTGCTTTGGTGGTCATTTCTTTTTCGATCGGCGGCATTTCGCTGCCCTGCATCGCGATCCGGGCCGCCCGCGGACGGATCCGTTGGCTCCACGAGTTCCGATCCAACTTGTCGTGCTCATGGCCCGCCACACCCGTCGCGCCGGCGGCGCCGAACACGCTGGCGGTGACCTTTTCAAACCGCTCCGGCTCGGTCGTGGCAAACGTCAACAGCAGAATAAAGAACGTCATCAACAACGTGATCACGTCGCTGTACGTCATGAACCACGCCGGGATGTCTTCCGGCGGGTCGTCCGGGGTATCGTTCGCCATCGGTCTAAGCCTTTGCCAGGATCGATCGGCGAGATTTCGGAGACAGGAACCCGAGCAGTTTTTCTTCGACCACGCGGGGACTCTCGCCTTCACCGAGCAAGGCGATGCCGCGAATGATCAATTCACGAATCATCGTTTCTTCTTGGTTGCGCGTTTCCAGCTTCCCGGCCAACGGAATACAGACCACGTTGGCGATCAACGCTCCATAAAGGGTCGTCAACAACGCCGTCGCCATCCCGCCGCCGATCTTGCTGGGGTCGTCCAACGAGCGAAGCATCTGGACCAGACCGATCAGCGTGCCGATCATGCCGAACGCGGGTGCGGCTGCACCGGCCGAGTCGACGATCTTCTTACCCGTCACGTGCCGTTGCTCGATATACGCCAACTCGGTTTCGAGCGTCCGCGCGACGTCTTCGGCCGGGACGCCGCTGATCAGCGATTCCAATCCCCGCCGCATGTAATCGTCTTTGATCTCGGCGGCTTGATCTTCCAATGCTAGCAAGCCGTCTTTGCGAACGACTTCGGCGAACTTTTTAAATTGCGCGATGGTTTCCTGGGCGCTGGGCAGTTTGAACAGGAAGCACTTCAAGATGACGCCGAAGGCGCCGAGGTTGTACTTCAGGGGGAAGTTGATCAGGGAGGCCGCCGTCGCACCCCCGAACACAATCATCATGCTAGGGGGATCGATGAACGGCCCCAGGCCGCCTCCACCCATCGCGATCGAGGCCAGAATCAAACCGAACCCTAGGATCAGTCCGATGATTGTTGCGATATCCATTACAGCCGAGTTCTCCCCCGCGACACCGATTTGCCGCCCCTAAGTGTTCGCAGCCAGGGCCCGTGCGGAGGCAAACTGGTCTGCGTTGGAATCGAGTATCAAAACCGTCTTTCGATTCTTAGTTCACCGGTAGAGATCGACCGAATTGACATCGACTCAGCCCCACAGGATGGCCTAATTGAGGGAACACCCTCACCGAGAGACGGCGTCGAGACGGGGTTTCGCCAACATTCTCCGCAACTTGTCCTTAACCCGGACAGCTTAACAGGCCGATACAAACGGTATGTCTGGAATATTTTACCAAATGGATCTGTTGGGCTCGGCCGTCAACGCTTCGGAAAAAAGCCATCGCGTTGTCAGCCAGAACATCGCTAATGTCAACACGCCTGGATACAAAACCAAGCGTTTGGAATTTGAGCGTTTGTTGGCTCAGCTTCAATCCTCCGAGGCCAAGGACGGGGCTGGCACCGAATTGCCGGTCAAGGATTTGGAAGGATTGGAAGAGCGGGTGGACGGGAACAATGTCAACTTGGAGAAGGAAGTGGCGGAATTGAAGGAGAACGCGTTGGCGTTTCAAGCCTTTTCGCACTTGCTGGCATCCAGGGTTTCCACCATGCGGCGTGCCATTTCCGGCTAGGGGTGGTTTTGAGAGTTACCCCGAC
This sequence comes from Phycisphaera sp. RhM, assembly GCA_033042175.1. Taxonomy (GTDB): domain Bacteria; phylum Planctomycetota; class Planctomycetia; order Pirellulales; family Pirellulaceae; genus Stieleria. Next base: position 286,676 of record WCIL01000003.1, on the reverse strand, counting down.
AATCAAACACAGTGACGAAGGAACGCATTGATGGTTCGATTTCCAACGATTGACATCGCCGCCTCCGGCCTCGCCGCCGAGCGGTTTCGGATGGAGGTGACGGCCAACAATATCGCCAATGCCGGCACCACGATGACGGACACCGGCGAGCCCTACCGTCGACAGGCGGTGGTGTTTGCCGCGGGGCTGGATCATGCCCATGGAAAACAGGGTGGTGCGGCGATGCACGGGGTCGAAGTGGTCGGCGTCGAAGGCGACAGCAGCGAATTCCCGACCCTGTACAACCCGGCGCACCCACACGCCGACGAGAACGGCTTCGTGAAACTTTCCAACGTCAAGATTCCCGAAGAAATGGTGGACCTGATCACGGCCAGTCGCTCCTACGAAGCGAACTCCAAGGCGATCAGCGTCTTTAAAGAGATGGTTGAACAAACGCTCACACTGCTCCAAGGAGGCCAGTGATGTCTGCCCTGCCCCCCATCGGTCCGAATCCCCTGGCCACCAATCCCGTCACCACGACGGGGTCGCCCCACATTGCCTTCCCCACCGCGGCCGAAAAGCCCGAGGCGGGAGATCGCAATCTGTTCATGGACCTGATGGCCCGTGCAAACGAAGACCAGATCCGATCCGAAGAAGCGATCCAAGGCCTGGTCTCAGGTGAAAACCAGGACGTCCAGCAAGTCGTCATGGAGGTCGTCAAGGCCGAGATGTCTTTTCAAATCTTTATGGAAGTCCGCAACCAAATCGTCGATTCCTACAACGAACTGATGCGCATGCAATTCTAGTCGACCACCCTGCAGCTTTAGACGACCTTCGTGTTACCTCCCAAACGCGACTTTCGCTTGCTTGATTTGCCTTGAACGTTATCCAGCCCTATATCGATGCCCTCCTGAATATCTGGCGGCACAGCTCTCCTTCAGCAAGGATTGGAATCCTGCTGTTGACGGTGCTGTGTGTGGTCACCGTTGGGGGCGTCGGCTACTGGTCTGTCCAACCCAGCTACGTCGTGCTGGTCAGCCAGGCCGAAGGGGACCAAGTCGACCGCGTGATCAACGCCTTGGACAAGGCAGGGATCGATTACCAACTCTCCGGAGCCGGCGGAAACCTGTTGGTGGACAAACGCGATTTCGCCAAAGCCCGCTTGTTGGCACGCACCAATGGCGTTGCCGACGCCGGGGCCGTCGCCGATCTGCCCATGGGGGGTGCGTTCGGTAGCCCCACCGAACGCCGCAACCGAGCGCGGTTGCAAAAACAACAAAGCCTCGCCTCGACGATCAAGAAACTCGATATCGTCGAAAACGCCGACGTGCACCTGAACATTCCCGACAAGGGCCCGTTCGAACGCAAGACCTCGCCGCCCTCGGCCAGCGTCATGCTGACCCTGCGTTATGGAGCACGGTTGAACGAACAACAAGCCGCTTCGATCGCATCCTTTGTCGCCTACGCCGTCGAAGATCTGCGTCCCGAGGCCGTTCAAATCACCGACCGTGACGGTCGCAGCTATACCGTGCCGGACGAACAGGCACAGCAAATCGGTAGCCAAGTCGAGTACATCGCCGAAGCCGAACGCAAACTGGCCCACAAGGCCGAATCGCAATTGCTGCAGTTCCTCGGCTACGGCAACGCCAGTGTCCAAGTCAGCTTGGACATGACGTTCACCCAGGGTTCGACCAAAACCACCAAGTACGACGCCGACGGTGCGGTCCCCAGCCAAGAAGACTTGATCTCCGAAACGACCACCAACACCGCCCCGGCCGCCGTCGGTGCCGCGGGGGTTGCGTCCAATTTGAATTCACGCAGGGGGGCGACCGGCACCAGCAACATTCTCAACAAGACCGAAAACGTCAAAACCAGCTACCTGGTCCCGATCACCGAAGAAACCCAGGCCAATTCCACGCCCGTCCGCAATTTCCTCAGCGTCAGTGTCCTGGTCAACTCCGAAGCCAACGGCATCAAGGGTGAAGACGGCACGTTGACGCCGGGGCTGAACGAAAAAGTCACCGCGATTGTCAAAAATGCGGTCGGTTTTCGGGACGACACCGACACCATTTCCGTCGAAATCCTGCCATTTCCCGAGCCCTTGCTCACTATGACGGCTCCGGAAAGTACGTTTGACTGGACCAAGATCACGTCGATTGTCGAAAAGGCATCACTTGCAATTGCCGCCCTGCTGGCCTTTGTGTTAGGCCTCATGTTGCTCCGCCGGTTCGGACCGGCCAGCAAACCGGGCGGCATCGGAGCCGATCAGCAAATCGATGGTACCCGCCTGGAAAACGTCAGCGAATTGTCCCGGATGATCAAAGAAAACCCCGAAGTGTTTGCACAGGTCGTTCGATCTTGGTCCGGAGCCGATTCCGACCGGGATTCCGATAAACGCAACGCCGCGTGACCACAGGAGGGTTGGCAACGATGAAGATGATGTTGACTCGGCCCGAGCGTCTCGCGCTGCTCTTGCACCTGATGGGGGACGAGGCCACCGAGATGGCCCGGCAAGACCTCTCCGGCGAAGCCTTGGAGGAACTCGATCAGGCGCTCAAGGACTTTGAGTCCTATCCGCCCAGCCAGGAAGAAGTCGATATGGTCCTCGGCGACTTTGAAGACTACTTCCACATGGCTCTGCAGACGGTCGACAAAAAGGAGCCCACGCCGGAACACGAGCAGCAGGACGACGACGGCCCCAAGATCCTGCAGATCGCCGAAGAAAGCTTTGACGTCGAAATCGAACCGACCAAACGCTTCACCCCGCCGAAACTGACCGGCGACACCGTTCGCGATCTCAACTTGATGCACCCCTATCAAGTCGCCCAGGCGCTCAAGAACGAAAACCCGGTCGCCACCGCGATCGTGCTCCGCAAACTCGCCAACGAACACGCCGCGAAAACACTCGAATTCCTACCCGAAGCGGTTCGCCCCAACGTGTTTCTGCAACTGGCCCAACCGCTGACGGTTTCATCGTTGATCCAAGAACGTATTCTCGCCAAAGCACTGCAGTTGTCGCTTCAGGTCGAAGAGCGTGAGACCGAACAGGAAACCACCTCCCAGATGGCGAACCTGATGCGTTCGCTTCCCAGGGCGCTCCGCAAACCGATGCTCGACGAACTGGAAAAACGCGACAGCGACCTGGCCGAAACCGTTCGAAATCAACTCTACCGCTTCGAAGATATCGAAAAACTCGGTGACCGAGACCTGCAAAAACTGCTCGGACAATGCCAAACCGATGCCCTGGTCTGTGCCCTCCAGCAAGTCGATGAATCCTTGCTGACGTTCATCTTGTCCAACATGTCCAAGCGGGCCAAAGAGTCGCTGCAAGAGGAAATGGAATTCAAGACCAACGCGACCGAAGAGGAGATCATGGAGGCACGGGGCTCGATTGCCAAAATCTTGGCCGGCCTGTGCGAAGCCGGTGAGGTGAAAATCGATTGACATGGCTGTGATTCAAATCCCCTTCGATCAATCCCTGGCCAACGTCACCGTCGCACGCGGCCCACTTGCGATGCCGTCGACGAGTGGCGCGACCAGCGCCGCGACCAGCGCCGCGACGAATGTCTCGACGAACGCTCCGGCACCGTCAACACCCAACGCCCGGTCCGCTGCGGAGTCCCGCGACGACATCGCCGCCTCCGCACTGAAGACACTGCAATCGATCGAGCAGCAACTGCAGCACCTCGACGCCAAACTCGCGGAAGAGTTTTCGTCGATCGGTGTGCAGTTGACCGCCGCGGCCACGCGATTGGCCAAACAGGCCCTCGGCAGCGACAGCAGCCTTGTCGAAGAACGCGTCGCCCACTTCGCAAACATCTTGTTGCGGCAGGTGCACCCCAGCCAATCCGCGGTCATTTTCGTGAACCCGGACTGTGTCACGCCGTTGGAATCCTGGTTGTCCCAAGTGGAGTACGAGGCGATCGAGATTCAAGCCGATGCCACGGTCCAGCCGGGCGACTGCCGAATCGAATCCAACGGCAAGGGCTTCCTCGCGTCACTGGAATCGTTCCTCGACGCCGCGGGGAAACAGATGTCGATGATCAGGGGAGACGCCTAGCATGCTGACGTCGACGCTGCGAAACGACCAATGGCTTCAAACGACCGGGCGCTTGCAAAGCGTCGAAGGCCGGATGTGCGCGACCATCGATGCCGGGCTCGGTGAACTGGTGCAAATCACCTCGTCGAGCGGTCAGAGCGTGTTGGCCGAAGTGATCGGGTTCAACGACGATAAGGCGCAATTGATGCCGTATCATTCCGGCGTCGATTTCCAACGTGGCAACGTCGTGGTGTCCACCGGCAAACGGATGCGTGTCCCCGTCGGTCGCCAACTGCTCGGACGTGTCATCGATTCGCTGGGACGCCCGATCGATTCACTCGGTCCGATCCATTGCGACGGGGCGGCCGAACTGCACTTTGAATCACCCGATCCACTGACACGTCCGCTGATCCGCCAGCCTTTCGTCACCGGCGTCCGTTCGATTGACGGGTTGCTGACGATGGGCCAAGGCCAACGGGTCGGACTGTTCGCCGGCAGCGGTGTCGGCAAGAGCACGCTGCTGGGCGAGATCGCCAAACACGCCTTATGCGACATCAACGTCGTCGCCATGATCGGCGAACGGGGGCGAGAGGTCCGTCCCTTTATCGAAGACACGCTGGGAAAAGAAGGCCTGGCCCGATCCGTCGTCATCGTTTCGACCTCCGACCAGCCGCCCCTGGCTCGGATCCGTGCCAGCGAATCCGCCGTCGCGATCGCCAGTTGGTTTCGCTCGCAAGGCATGAATGTCCTGTTCATGCTCGACAGCCTGACCCGTTTGGCACACGCACAACGCGAACTCGGGTTGCTGCTCGGCGAACCGCCCACCTCACGCGGTTACACCCCCAGCGTGTTCCAAAAGATGGCCCAGTTGCTCGAACAACTCGGGACCAGCGACAAGGGCGTCATCACCGGTCTGCTGACGGTGCTGGTCGACGGCGACGACATGAACGAACCGGTCGCCGATTCGGCGCGGGCCATCCTGGATGGACACATCGTCCTGGATCGAAAACTCGCCCACGAAGGCCACTTTCCGGCGATCAATGTGCTCAAGAGCGCCAGCCGGTTGTTTAAAGAGGTCACCGACAAACCGCATCAGCAGCAAGCCGCCAGCATCCGCCGGGTCTTGGCAAAGTACTTCGAAGTCGAAGATCTGATCCAAATCGGCGCCTACCAAAAAGGCGCCATGCCGGATTCCGATCGCGCGATCGAGACCTACCCCGAGGTCAACCGGTTCTTGCGACAGGCCATGGACGCGCCGAGCACCTTGGCGTCGACCCAAGCCGGTCTCAGTAGGCTGCACCAACTGATCGGGCAGCCGCAATGAGCGAATTAAAGAAAAAGATCGATCGAATTCGTCGCATTCATTCGCTGGAAACCAGCCAGTTGAATGTCTTGATCGGAGAACTCGCTCGCATCGACGCGATGTTGGCGTCGCACCAAAAACGACTCGATGAATTCGAAGCGCTGAAACGGCAGGGACTGGAAATCAACCAGGACTGTTCGATTGAATCGCTCACGCAAACCAATCTCTGGATCGACAGCATCGATCGTTCCATCAAAATCGTCCGCGAAGTCCTCTCCAAGTGCGAATCGGAGCGTGCCGAGGCGCGTTCGCGCGTGATGGATCAACGCACGCGGGTCCGCGGACTGGAAATCCTGATGGACCAGCGAAGGCTCGAATTTGATGCAGACGCCAAGACGCAACAAATGTTATTGGCAGATGAAAACGCGCTCAAAAAGTACGCAAGGAATTAGAACATGAAAGCGATCATTACGGCGATGATTACCTGCGCCGTCATTTTCGGCTTGTCTGCCGGTGCAACCCAGTTCCTGCTCAAAAAGACGCCCGCCGATCTGGAAGCGACCGACTCGGCCGAGCCGGCTGGTCCGCAGGGCGAATTCGCCGCCGACGAAGCGATCGATCCCCAGGGGGATGCCGTCCCCGTCTCGTTTCGCCCCGATAACAACGTCTCGGTCGAAGCCGTGCTGCAGATGAGCGACTCGATCAAACGGATGGAGCAAGAACTCGCCGAACGCGAAGAACGCGTCAAGCGGGACGAGATGAGAGTCAAATTGATTTTCGATGACTTGGCCACCGAACAGGACGAATTGCGTGCGTTCAGCGAAGGCATCGACACCAAATTGGACATGCTGAGCCGGATGACCGAAGAATTGAAATCGACCTTGTCCGACGTCGAACAGAAAAAAACAGAACTCGAAAAACTGACCAAAAAGGCGGACACCAAGAAGGTCAACACGGTGTCCAGCGCCGACACCCAGGCCGATGAAGTCAAAGGCTGGTTCGAAGGCCTGCAACCCGAACAGGCCGCCGAATACATTCGCGAATTTTCCAACAACGGCAAGATGGGCTTTGCCGCCTCGCTGCTGCAGAAGATGCCCGACCGCCAAAAGTCAAAGATCCTGGGCGCCATGAACGACCCGATCCTGGTCGACCAGTTAATCGAAGCACTGACAAACAAATAGCAACCGGATCCAAGGATGGAAATTGAAGATGTCGTACTGATCGGTCGTGAGTTTTTCGCGATGGCGTTGCTGCTGACCGCACCGGTCGTCGTGGTCAGCCTGGTCGTCGGCTTGCTGATCAGCATCGGTCAAACCGTCACCAGCATCCAGGAACAAACGCTCTCGTTCGCACCTCGAATCGTTTGTGTGGTCTTCGTGCTGATCTTCATGTCCAACTGGTACCTCGTCACGCTCCAGAACTACACGCTGGGCTTGATGACACAAATGGTCGAATTTGTGAAATGACCGGCGACGTTGTCCTGTTTCTATTGGTGCTCGCCCGCGTCTCGGTGTTCATCGCGTTTTTTCCGCTGTTCAGCAAGAAACAGCTCCCCAATCAGGTCAAAGCGGGACTGGCGACGGCGCTGTCCGTTTTTTGGCTGGCCGATGCCAAAAACGTGATGCCCCAACTGTCACTCGACGACGTCGGCAGCCTGCTGTTCTTGTTTCTGGTGTTCAAAGAGATTTGTATCGGCTTGTTGCTCAGCCTGGTGCTGGGGTTGTTCTTTTGGCCGGCGCGAATCGCCGGGTCTTACATCGCCCAGGAACTCGGGCTCTCCCTCGCTGCAATCAGCGATCCGGGCAGCCAGGATTCGTCGACGCTGGTCTCACGTGTCTTCGAAGCCTTTTCGATGCTGTTGTTCTTTTCGCTCAATCTGCATCACTTCATCATCCTCTCGCTACACCTTTCGTTCAATGAGACGATGACCCGGGTTGGCCTGCTCGAATTGCCCACCGAAGAATTGGTGGCTGCCTTCAATCGGACCAGCGATTACGGGCTGTTGATCGTCGCGCCCTTGCTGGTGCTGTTGATGCTGGTCACGCTGGTCCTGGCATTCCTCAATCGCGCCGCGCCGGCCATGAATCTGTTTTCGGTCGGCATGTCGATCCGCGTCGGCTTCGGCGGCCTGTTGCTGTTTCTGTTTTGCCCGATCCTGTTCGGTGCGGTCGAAATCTATTTCTATCGCGTGCAAGAAGACATCGAATACCTGATGCAATCGTTGTTGGGGTGATCGATGGCCGAGAATCAAGATCGCGATCAGAGGACTGAGGAGGCAACACCGCAGCGGCTGCGCAAAGCCCGCGAGGACGGCCAAATCGGGTTCAGCGCGGAGTTGGTCGGCGGAGTGATTCTGGCGACGACCGCGTTTTTCTATTGGTCCTTGGGGGATTGGTTCTTTGGCACCATCACGGGATCGATCGCACACCGCATGACCGAATTCGAGGAAGTGGTGGTTGATCCGCGTCTGCTGGTCAAAGCCTTTATCGACGAAACCCTTCGCATCGGTGCGGCCGTGATGGCGATCGTCGCTCCCCTGGGCATTCTCGCGGCGGCCACCGGACTGCTGCAAACCAGTTTTAACCTCAGCTTTAAGCCCTTGGAATTGAACGTCGACAAACTGAGCGTGATCAAGGGGTTCCAGAAAATCTTCTCGATGCAGAGCGCCGTCCGCGGAGCGCTTTCACTGGCCAAAGCCGCCGTCATCGTCGCCATCGCCGTCTTTGTCGGTCAATCAAAGATCGACCAGATCACGACCTCCGGATTCGGGTCGATTCAAGAACTGATGTTCTTTCTCGGCGGATTGTTGGTCCAATGCTCACTGGCCATTGCCGCCACGATCACCTTTATCGGCATGATCGACTTGGGGTTCCAAAAATGGAAACACCTGGAAGACATGAAGATGAGCCGGCAAGACATCAAGGAGGAACACAAATCGTCCGAGGGTGATCCGATGGTTCGGGCACGGATCAAACAACTGCAAGCCGAAATGGGCCGCAAGCGGATGCTCTCAGACGTTCCCAAAGCATCCGTCGTCATCACCAACCCGACCCACTTTGCCGTCGCCGTTCAATACGACCGCGACAACATGGAAGCGCCGGTCGTGATCGCCAAAGGGGCGGACTTTGTGGCGAAAAAGATCATCGCGATCGCCAAAGAAAATGGCGTCCCCGTGGTCGAGCGAAAACCGGTGGCGCGATTCCTGTTCAAGAACGTCGAAATCGGCAACCCGATCCCATTCGAGCTGTACCAGGCGGTCGCCGAAATCCTGAACTTCGTCAATCGCATGCGTTCGGCGATCTAACGCTTCAATACGACCAGGTGAGCCCACATGCGTTGCGAAGGGACGGCGCCGCGACCCTTGCCTATACGTCCGGGCTAACGTCCTCGCCACCGCCCAGGAACGCCGGGCGAATGCCCATCAACCAAGCCGTCGCCAAGGCACTGACCGGTGCCAGGAAACTCAGCAACGCGCCCATCTTGACGGAGTCTTGGATCGGACCCGGATTCGGGAACGCTGCGGTCGAGACGAACAGGGCCACGGTGAACCCTAAACTGGCGATGCAACCGATCACCGCGACGTGTTTGAGATTCATTCCGCCGGGCAAATCGAGTTTTAACACGCGAACGGCGAAGTAGCTGAAAGCGAAAATCCCCAGCGGTTTGCCGACGAACAGACCCATGGTCACCAGCCAGGTTCCCGCGCCAACGCTCGACAGCACCACGCCGGCATTGACCAAGGCGAACAGACCCAAAATCAGTTCGACCGGCTCTTTCCACCAATGCTCAAACTGGTTCAAGGTGTCCGTTTCTTGGCCGGTTTCGGCAAACAGTCCGGCGTCGGTGTTCGCGTGGGGCAAGGTGGCGATGATGGGCACCAGGCCGAGGGCCGCGTGAATGCCAGCCATGTAGAACGACACCCAACTCATGATGCCAGGGATCGCCAAATACCACCAGAAATTGCGTATCCCGCTTCGTTTGAACCCCAAGCCTGTCGTGACGGCGATTGCCGTCAGGACCAACCACGCCAGGTTGACCTCGCTGGACGGATAGAACACCGCCAAGATCGCCAGCCCCAAGGCGTCGTCGGCAATCGCCAACAGCAGCAAGAACGAAATCGCCGGATGCCCGTTGCCGAAGATCAATCGCGCGATCAGATAGCTGAATGCAATGTCGGTCGCACAGGGAATCGCCCATCCGTTTCCAAGCTCGGAGTATTGCCCCACGGCAACGGCACCGACCAGATAGACCACCGAAGGACCGACCACCCCGCCGGCGGTTGCCAACAGGGGTGTCGCCGCGGTCCGCATGTTCGAAAGCGCACCACCGGGCAAAATCGATTCCCAAACTTCCTTGGCGGCGATGGCAAAGAACAACGCCATCAAAATATCGTTGACCACAAAGTGGAATGTCAAACCATGGCCGCCGTGATCACCGTGTCCGGATCCGGCAAATGGCCACAGGTTGACGTGCACAAAGTTGTGATACGAATGCCCCGAAAACAATCCATCGGCGTTGGCCCACAACAAGGCAGCCAACGATCCCAGGACCAGGAACATGGAGTTGTTGTATAGGAATGATCGAACCGGGTTCGCATTCGTCGATGCTGTCGCCATCAGGCTTTATCTCATCATCTACTTGGTAGGGAAGCACTATCTTGGAGGTCTCGCAAGCGTAGTTCGCCGTTAAAGCGGGGCGCCAGAAGTTCGCCGGCATGACTGACGATTGCCCCTCAATCGCAAACCATTGACGTTGGATCGCCAAGACTGAGGGACAACCGTCACGCGTGAGACTCGCCGTCATTGGCGTGGGAAGCGAGCACCCGTTGGTGTCCAGGCTTAGACGTATCCCCACGCGCTGCGAAGCAGCGAAACGGGCGGCTAAAGCCTGCACACCAGGGCGGGATCAATACGCTTCTTTGGATTGCACGCCTTCCCGACGATTGTTCATCAACCCCTCGATGTTCATCTTCTGCTCCTGCTGAAAGACGTCGTTCTGATTGAACAGATTGTTCAGCAGCGCCTTTCCGCCTTTCACGTTTTGCCCCGCGGCGGGTTGTTGGGGCTGAGCATCGGCGGGAGCCCCGAACGGGTCGTTGGCCTGAGCCGGTTGTCGGTTCAGCTCTTCTCTGCGCGGCTGCTGCAGGAAGACCGATCCGCGGTGAAACGCATACTGGTCGTTTTGACCGACCGCGATCACCGTGCTGGTCCCCTCGATCCCGTCGGCGACGAACAATCCGCGCAAATCGGTTTGCCCGGAAACAAACTGGTCGTTGGCCGAGCCGATCACCTTGACGTGCACATCGCCGACAAACGCATCCTCGGTTTGATCCTTGACGCTGACGCGGACCCGGCCCGACACCGAATCTTCTTCCACCGTCAAAGCCAGCGGGCTGACGACCATCAGTCCGGACGTGTAAAGACTGTCGGATCGTCCGACGACCAGATACGCGCCTTGCTCATTGAGTGGCAACGCGATCTTTGTTTCGCGGTCTCGGTAATCCTTGCCGTCGCCCAATTCGACCGTCTCTTGATGATAAGGTTTGATTCCCGCCAGATTGATCGCGGTGATCTTGTCCAGATTCCGCTGCGTCAATCCGAATTTCATCAGGTCGATCCGATACACCTTGATCAACACCGATGCGACGTTTCGGTGCTGCAGCAACACCTCACTCTCGTCCTTGGCCAACAGCGTCGTCACATCGGGCAAGGACACCGATTGACGGCTGAAGAATTCGATCGCTTCGGCGGCGTCCTTGAACCGGTCGCTCACTTTGGCATACTCATCGATCGCCTTGGCCGCCCGACCGAGACTGTGATGGATTTGCCCCATGATGTAGACGGCTTCCCACTTGTTATCCGCCTGTCGCGACGCGCCTGTTTTAGGATCCGTAAACGTTGCCTCGGCAACCTTCTGACACATCCGAAGCGCCTGCTCGTGATCCTGAAGTTCAAAGTAGCAGAATCCGATCATGTACCAGAACGAATCCAGTAACCGGCTGTCGGGGTAACGCTGGGCGTATTGCTGACCACGTCGAATCGCCAGCGTGTACTGCTCCAAATCGATCAATGCCGTCGCGAGCGCAAAACTGGCTTGATCGCTGGACGGGTCTTCGGGCCAGTTGGTGACAAAGTCGTCGAGCATGCGAATCGAACTGTCGATCAAATCGACACGCGTGATCCCCGACTCCCTCAACTTCTCATCCTCGGCGACCGTCTCGGCTCGCCGATAGACCTCTTGGGAGAGCGCATAGCTGGCGGTGGCGACGTAGGATTCAGCGGGGTAATCACGCAGCAATGACTCCATCGCTTGAACACTTCGCAGAAACTCGCCACGCGCATTGAGAAAACCGGCGACCTGATTCTCTTTTTCGAAACTCGCTTGAACGGTCGTGCGATAGACCAGGTAGCTGCGTTCGTATTCGGCAATCTCACGATACGACTGCGCGACGGTCAAAATTTCCTCAAACGACAACTCGACTTCGGGGAAACGTTCCTTGATGATCTCAAAGAATCTGACGATCTCCGCATGGCTGCCCAGCTTCATCGAGGCGCGAAACAGCAGCGACACCGTTTCTTGATAGGGATCCGTGTGAAGCTGCCAGTTTTCGTGCAATTGGTGAAGTGAATCGTATGCCTTCTGGAATTCACCCTTGTCGAAGTGAACTTTACCGAGTTCGAACAATTCGTCGGGGGTCAGCTTGTATTCGTCGGCGGACGTTTCACCGAGTGGCAGCACGCGTAACGATTGCGGCTCGGTGACGGCAATCTCCGAGGGTGAATAGTAACTTTTTAGCACAGCGGGAGCGATCCGATAGTTGCCGGGCAAGTAGCCCGCCAACGAGTAACGAATGTCACCGGGGGTTTTCGAATCGCCGATGTAAAACGTGATCGCACCGGGAGTGATGTCGTAGCGGTCAAACACGCCGCTGATCGTTTCCTCCAAGATCGTGCAACCCGCCGGGATCGGCTCGACCAACATCAAGTACGTCCGCAGCGGGCGCGAATTCTGGTAGCGGACCCGTGGCGTCAGCGTGACCAGGGCACGCGATCCGACGGGAAGCTCGCTCAACTTGTTCGGCGCCCAGGGGTGGCTGCCATCGATCACGCGGTATCCGCGGAGAATCGGCCGGCCGTCGACTCGCAATTGATCGGGTTCGTAACGTCGCCCGATCGACCAGTCCGTCGTGGTGCTGCTGATCGAGTCGGCATCTGAAAAACCGGTCAGGACGGCGCTGTAAGAAAATTCGCCGCGACCTTCCAGCTCAAATTCGATCCGTTGCTGGCCGTCGACGAGCATCTCATCGGGCACGCGGATACGGCGACTTTCCGCACCCGGATCCAGCGTCAACGGTTCCAGAGGTTCACCGTTGACGTAAATCGTCACTTCAACCCGCTCCCGCTTCGGCGGGCTTTGGCCGAAATGCGCCGCCAACGCTGCGATTGCCGGACCGTTGTCCGATTCCACCGGCCAGCGTGAACCGGCCCGTGCGGCCATCAGCCGCTCGGCAAGGTTCACCCTCAGCTCCGGTCCGAGGTCCATCCGTTGCAACGCGATCAACTCAAGCGCGGCGAGCTCCACCGACGTCCGCCCCACACTCGGTCGTCCGCCGGCCGCGTCAAGATTGACCAGGGAAAGCAGTTCCGCCGCCATCTCGTTGTGCTGAAGCGCCGTCAGAGCCAACATCAATTGCACCAGGCCGTAATCGTCCAATCGATTGCGCTCGCGGTACAACCGATTGGCCAATGCGAAATCGCCGGCTCCACACTCGGCCAGTGCCGCCAACAGCACCGCTTGACGGTTCAGATCGGTTTCTTCGGCAAACGCCTTTTTCAGCGACGCGACCCCTAATTCAAATTGTCGCTCCGGCACCGCGAATCCCGCGCGTCGTGCATGGACCAACGCCCACATCGCGCGCGCCGTGCTGATCGGATCAGCCGGGCCGGCCGAATGACCCGCCAAACTCCAGCCGCCATCGTCCCGCTGCGACGCGATCAGATGGCTGACCGCGCCGGCGACGATGCCGTTGACTTGTGCACCCTCGGGTGAATCTTGCTGAGCGGATCGGCGGAGATGGTTCAGCATCGCGACGCCTCCGAGACAATCCGACACGTTGCGGGAGAGCAAACTGGTCGGCACACAACGCAGCGGCAGATACGTCTCGCCACGTAACAGGCTGTCCAGCAAAGACTGCTGTCGGTCACCGCCGATCATCAATTCCAGCGACTGGCCGCGCGCTTTTTGATTCGGCTCCAATTGAATCAACGCCAGTGTGTTTTGGGACGCCGCACCGCTGGCGGTTTGATAGACCGGAAATCCATACGGCAGCACCTCCGTCTTGGAAACGTAGGTGTCCCCGGCGACGCCATCACTCGCGATCGTTAATACCAATTGCACTTGGTCCGATTCAACGATCTCGATGGGAAACGTCAGTGTTTCGATCCCGGAATCCTTGACTTCGAGGGTTTTGTTCTGTTCCAGCGACTGGTTTCCCATCGTTGCTTTGAGTGCCACTTGAAGGGTCCGCGGGCCTTCCAGCGAGTTGTGCACTTCGACCTGAATGTCCGCTTTGTCGCCGACAGTAAACGCTTGCGGAACGCGTAGTTGTCCGAACAACGTTTTACGCGTGGTCAGCTCGACCGACTCCGAGCCGGCAAGCGTGTCCTTACTGATTGCGCTTGCACTTAGTTTCCAGGCGGTTGAGACGGCCGGCATGGTGATTTCGATCTCGGCCTTGCCGTCCTGGTCGGTCACGATGACAGGGTCCCAAAAACCGGTCTCGCCGCTGATCGCTTGGCCAAACATTCGAACGCCTGAGAACTGATTCAATTGTTTGACTTCATCGTCACTCATTCCATTGACCACCACCAGTTTTCCATCCAGGGTTAGTCCGTTGATGGTGACATCGCGGCGCTGCAACGACTTGCTGTCGACACGACCGAATGGACGGATCGATGCGGGGGCATTCGCACCCCAGAACCACGAATTCTGATTCCAGCGTCGGTCACCCAGTTGGGACGCTTGAATGCCGCGTCCCTGCAATGCGCCGCCGCGGCGGTTCATCTGGGCGTAGAACGACATCGCTTCGGGTGTCGCCGTCGATCCACGCTGTTGCATCATGAATTCTTCTTGCATCTGCTCCACCGCACCGTCGCTGTCCACGTCGAAATTGACGTCGAGAGATTGCCAAGACGTTACGCCCCCGGCGTATCCGAAGTCGACGGTTTGATTTCGATTGAACGGTTCATCCTCGGTGATGACGTCGCCCGCCATCTCCGCGAAATCCAAGGAGACGCCGTTGTCAGCGAACAGGTCCACGATCGCGTCCGCCTCGGCCAATCGCCGTGATCGGCGTTCCGCTTCGACGAGCAGGGCTTCGTTGATCGAGCGTGTCTCGGTGGCGTAGCTGAATTCGCAACTGGAGGTTTGCCGCATGCGTCGTTGGCGAATCCCGCTGGTGAACGCCGTCATGATCTCGGGGCCGACGGAGCCGAACCGATCGAGCAAACTCGACTGAACCAACGACATCGCCAGCTCCGCGGCCACCGGACGGCCGCTCGAGTCGGTCACTTCGATGCCGACCTTGACGCGGTCGGTGGGTTTAAGATCCGTTGTCGACGGGGTCAGTTTGACCTGCAATCGTTTGGTGACGACGAAACCACTGAGGGCATGATGCAACTTGCTACGCTGCATCACGCTGGCGGACAGATAGAAATTCGGCGCCAGATCCGCGTCGATCGGGATGTCGATCTTGTTTTCCCCCTGCTTCAGTTGCACCAACCGGTGACCCAGCACCGACGCTCCATCGAAGGTGATCAACGCCAGTGCGGGGGCATCGCGCCAGTGCAACCGCACGTTGGCGTTGTCGCCGACGCGATAGTTGTGCTGGTCGGCCAAAATCCGCAGCCGCGTGGTGTCGTCGTCGCCCGAGATTTGCAGCCGTGCCTGGCCGCTGACGGAATTCCCAAATCGGTCATTTCCCGTTGCCCGCACGATGTAGGTACCGCTGCGTTCGATCTGGACCGTCTCGCTGGCTTGCCCGTCTTCGGGATCGGTCGTCAGGTCGAAGGCTTCCACCCGCCGCTCTCCCGCTGGACCGCTCCGATTGCGTCGCGCGGTCACTTGGTTGCCAGTCTGGTTCGCGCTCTCTGCCCCTGTGACTTCGAACAACTCCAACTGGACCGCCGTTCCAACCGGTTTGCCCGCCGGGTCGACCACTTTGATCGTTACGTCAAAGGTTTCACCGGCGATGTAGACCGATCGGCCTGTGTTGACGTTGACGTTGAATCCGCGTGTGGCGAGAAAGACCCGTTGGGATTCGGCGACATTGCGTTGGGGGCACGCGACATCGATCGCGATCGCTTGTGATTCGCTAAAACGGCGGGTCGGAAATTTGAGTTCGACTTTTCCGTCGGCATCGGTTTTCGCTGTCTGGCGTTCACTTTCGCCGCCGATGGAGTAGCTGATTTCTTCACCCGGCAGCGGTGCGCCGTAATAATATTTCAGCGCAACGGTGGCGGTGATTTCGTCGCCACGAAAGTACACGTCTTGGTCGGTCTGGATCGTCAGCTGTACCGGTTCCAGCTTGAATTGTTTGACCTCGAATTGCGATTCAAAGGACAACTCGGGTTGATTCGGAGCGGAGCGTCGATGCAGATGAATCCGGCATCGTCCGGGCACCGCGCTGGGCGGCAGCACGATGTTGGTGTGAAGCGAACCGAACGCGCTGAGCGTCACCTTTTCGGTTTGTAGTTTTCGGCCGCGGGCATCGTAAACGTCCAATGAGAACGTCTCGCCTTCGCGAAACGTGAATCGGTCTTGATCCACCCACCGGACGATGCCCTTGATGTTGACCAATTCCCCCGGTCGATAGACGGGACGATCGGTAAACAGGTATCCCGTGGGCACCAAGCCGACGGCGAAATCCAGGCCGTTCAGATTGGTCACCGTCGATGCGATCTGGCCTTCGTGGACGGCAAACACGCGCAAGTCTTTGATGTCACGCAACCGCTCCGACTGCGATCGCACGATCCCTTCGACATCGGTCACCAGTTCCTCGAACACCGACGCACCGTCGCTGACCAGCACACTGACTCCCTCGGCCGGTTTTCCGGTTCGCATGTTCTGCGCGAACAAAAACAATTCGTTGCGAGACGATTTGACCAGGATGTCCAAATCACTGACGACGACCATGGTCGTTGCTTCCATCTTGCCACTGCTGACGGTGACCGCGGTGACGCCCGGCCCATCGATCGGAATCGTGACCTCCTGATCGATCCGCTTGAACGGCTCGTAATCATCGACCGTATGTTCAAATTGCTGGTCGGGGTCGATCAACGCGATGTCCAGCTTTTCGACGCCGGTGGCCAGGTGCATCTTTCGAAAGTAATCGGTCATGTCGATCGTGTAGACGGCGACCGAGACCTTTTCCAAGTTCCGCGTCGTGAGCAAAATCGCGGCCTGTTCGTCGCTGCGGAACTTGCGTTTCGTCATCACTTGCAACTCTGGGCGGGTCAACCGCGCGATCCGCTGTTTGGCGGCGCCTTCACTGGCTCCCTCGACATTTTTGTACGACTCGAGGGCTTCCTTGCGGCGCTCAAGTTGGTCTTCCAAGGTGATCCCGATCCGCAGCGACGCCAGTGAGGCCTGGTGGGTGTCGGGGTACTTTTCGACCAAACGCTGCCAATCCGCGATCGCGTCTTCCAGCAGGTCTCGGCAGGTTTGGTTGAGTCGAATCTCGGTCTCGGATTGGCCCTGTTTGACCGCCGCGTCGACACGCTGTTGGTGTCGGTCCAGCGCCTCGCGTTTGTTCATTTCGCCAAATTGCAGCAGGATGATCGGTGCCCGTTGGTCCAGCGGATACTTGTTCAGGAAGGTTTGCCACAGCGCCCTGGCCTTGGCAAAGTCTTTTTCATGGAGCGCGTATTGGGCGGCGGCGAATTCCGCCCCGATGATCTTTTGTTGAACGTCGGGCCATTGTGAATCGGTCGGATGTTTTTCGAGGAATTCCTTCCACGCTTCGATCGCTTTGTCAAACTCGTTCTGGGCGAAATACGACTGCCCCAGCATGCGTCGTGCGATCGCCAGTTGGTCGGATCCTCGATAGTCCGGATTGGCGATCAAACTTTCCAACCGGTCGATCGCTTGGACGTTGCGTCGCCGCGATTCGTAGCCTTGGGCGATCTCCAGCTCGGCCTTGGGAGCGAGTTTGTGGTCGGGGTAGGCTTTGAGAAACCGTTCTGCCAGTGTGACGCCGAGTTCGAGGTTCCCGTCGGTTGCCGGGTTCGGCAGCCCGTAGGTGTGGGCCAGTCGGTACGTCGCCTTGGCCAGTCGGTCGGCCAAGGCGTCGCTTTGGTCGAGCGGTGGATCGTGTCTGGACAGAAAGTCTTGCCAGGTCCGACGCGCCGCCGATGGTTGCTTGTTTTCGAGCTGAACCAACCCGAGTCGGTACATCGCGTCGGACTGCAGTTCGATCGATGCGGACACCCCGGACGTCGGATTCGGATCGCCGTGCTGGGCGAGGAAGTCTTGGTAGGCTTTCGTGGCCTGATCGAGTTGATTGAGCGCTTCGATACAGCGGGCCACGCGAAATTCAATCTGCTGCCGGCGGCGAACCGTCGGTCCAAGCTTGTTGGCTTCGCGGTAATATTCCAACGCCTGTTTGTAATCGGGTTGTTTGGCGCGGGAGGGATCGTTGGCGGGGACACCCTCGAAGAACCGGTCGGCAAACTCCAGATAGATTTTTGCGAGTTCGTCTTTTCTGCCGCGTGAGAGCAATCGTTCGGCTTCACGCTGATAGATTTCGCCGGCAACGTTGTACTGACGATTCATGACCGCGACGGCCGCACGCCCGAACCTGGATCGGCTGACCCATTCGCTTTTGGGGAACCGGTTTTCCAGTTCCAGATAGGCCGCGACGGCATCGTCCCGTTGATCGGCGTGCGACAGCGCGAGCGCTTTCAAATAAAGCAAGTAGTCCGGCGCGGTGACGGCGTCGTTCTGCAATTCGGATTCGATCGCCTTGACGGCGTCCTGATACCGTCTCGCTTGCATCGCGTCGTGAACGGCCGTCGCAATGCGGACCACGCTGGTGATGGAGGGGCGTCCGTCGGAGTCCACCGGACCGCCGGGGTCGGCGGCGACACCCGTCCCGGCGCCACCCCAAATGAGCGAGACCAGGAACACCCCACGCAACACGTTCGAGCCGATTCGAGCCATCTGTCGAAACTCCACAGTAGCAGGCGTCCGACCGCCAATCGAAGCAGCGTGCCGGGCCAGAAGAGGTTTTCTACCACTTTAACGCATGACAACCGACCGACGGACGAACTCCGCCTGAACCAACTGTAAAAACATTCTCTGCGTCAGGCCGGGGTGATTACCTGTTTCCAGATTGACCAAACCGCTTGAGTCGCTTCCAATTGACCGGCGTGTCGTTTTTGTTTGTATTGGAGTATCGACAATGAAGGTCATCCGGGGCAGTGTCAACGTGTTTGGAGAGCGATTTGCTGGCGGCAATATGACAACCCTCGGCAGTGGCGCCGGCGGTTTGGAAACCGATCATGACTAGCCAGTCAATGAAAGCGAACGAAACACCACTCGTCGTCGGGATCGGTGCGTCGGCGGGTGGGCTGGAAGCGGTTTGCGAGTTCCTGAAGCACCTGGGCAGGTGTGAGGATCTGGCGATCGTTCTCGTCTTGCATCATGATGCGTCCAGCGAAACGTTGCTCCGTGAATTGTTGGCTGCAGCGACGGAGATGCCGATGGTCGAAGTCACCGAGCGAACGAAACTCCGGCCCGGCTGCGTCTATGTCGCCCCCGCGAAACGCTTTCTGGACGTCACGCACGGCGGTCTTCTGCCGGTCGTCCCCGACAGTGCCAAAAGTCAACTCACCTCGGTCGACCACTTTTTTCATTCGTTAGCCCAGGATCAAGCCGAGCGTGCCATCGGGATCGTCCTGTCGGGAACCGGTAGCGACGGAACCGTCGGGCTGAAGGCGATCGGGGATGCCGGAGGGCTGACGTTTGCCCAGGACACCGCGTCGGCAAAGTACGACAGCATGCCGCGCAGCGCCGCCACGATGGGGGTGGCCGATCACGTCTGCCGTCCGAGCGAGATGGCCGCAGAAGTGAGACGGTACACGGCTCATCTGTCTCAATACGGCGACGAGGAATCCGTCGGTCGCGTCCGAAACCAAATCGCCGAGGCGGTTCCGCGGATCGCGGAGCACCTTTTGGAAGCGACCGGTCATAATTTCCAGCATTACAAGATCACCATGCTGATGCGTCGTATCCTGCGACGGATGCACGTGTTGAAGATTGCAACGGCCGGCGAATACCTGTTTCATCTGCAAAAGAGTGAAGAGGAAACGCGTGCGCTCTTTCGCGAACTGTTGATCGGTGTGACCGCGTTTTTTCGAGACCCCGAAGCCTTCAACGCGATCGCAACCACGGTCTTGCCGAAAATCTTCGAAGGCAGAAGTCCCGGCGACGTCGTCCGAATTTGGGTGGCCGGATGCAGCACCGGTGAAGAAGCCTACTCCTTGGCCATGCTCTGTCGCGAGCAGGTCGACGAAATGGACGATCCGCCGGAAGTCAGGATTTTTGCGACCGACATCGACGATCGCGCGTTGCAAATCGCACGGGCGGGATCGTATCCGACCGGAATCGAAGATCACGTCAGCACGGGGCGATTGAAACGGTTTTTCATCAAGCGCGGCAAGCGATATCAGGTCACTCAAGAGATCCGCGAACTGGTGCTCTTTTCCAAGCACAATCTGATCAGTGACCCGCCCTTCTCGCGACAGGATTTGATCTCGTGTCGGAATTTACTCATTTACCTGGGCGAGCATTTACAAGAGAAATTGATTCCGCTGTTTCACTACGCCACGCGGCCGGCGGGATTCCTCTTTCTCGGCCCCAGCGAAACCGTTTCGACTCACGGCGAACTGTTCAAGCCATTCGATACCAAGTGCCGCATCTCACAACGCAAGGGCACGGCCACGGGATCGATCGGTGCGCTGGTGACACGCCGCGGAGAAGTCAAGCCGGTTTACGGCGGCGAAACACAATCCGATGCGACGA
Source organism: Phycisphaera sp. RhM (assembly GCA_033042175.1). Lineage (GTDB taxonomy): Bacteria > Planctomycetota > Planctomycetia > Pirellulales > Pirellulaceae > Stieleria. Next base: position 266,274 of record WCIL01000003.1, on the reverse strand, counting down.
TCGATTTAAACATCATCCGTCAACGCATCTTGTTGGACGAGTTCACGCCCAAGGCCGTCGTGATCGACCAGGCCGGGACCGTCCTGAACGCCTCCGATGGCATCGCGAAGTATCTGGAAGTCTCCGGCGGCGATTTTCACAACAACATCATCAAAATGGCCTTGCCCAGTCTGAGGATCGGTTTGCGAGCCGCCCTCAACGAGGCGAAGAAGTTGCGTCGGCGGGTAACGCACGACAATCTTTCGATCCGTGATGATGATCTGATGCAACGGGTCATGTTGACCGTCCAGCCGATGCCCCAGTTGGGAGAGGACGATGAGTTGTTCATGGTCGTGTTTCACGACGTCGGCGAACCGATGCGGCGTGAAGAGTTCGATCAGCCGCCGGACGCCATCTCCACCGGCGATCAAGACGCCGATGTCATCATCGCCCAATTGGAGCGTGAACTCGAAACGACTCGAAGCGATCTGGAACGGACGCTCCAAGACATGGAAGCGGCCAACGAGGAGCTGAAATCGTCCAACGAAGAACTGTTGTCGATGAATGAAGAGCTTCAATCGGCCAACGAGGAGTTGGAAACGTCCAAGGAGGAGATCCGAGCCGGCAGTGAGGCCGTGGCACGCGCCCACGCCGATCTGGAAAACCTGCTGCGAAGCACGCAGATCGCGACCGTGTTTCTCGATAACGATCGGCGAATCCGAAGCTTCACACCGGCGATCGCGGAAATCTACTCACTGATCCCGACGGACGTCGGCAGACCGCTGGAACATTTTGTCCCCCATGTTCGCAACATGCCGCCTCTACCGGAATCGCCAACCGTCGACTCGACCGGTGTCATTGAAGACACGATTGTCGCTGAATCCGGAAAATCCTACATTCGTCGCATTTCGCCCTACCGATCCCGGCCTGGTGAAACCGATGGCATCGTCGTGACCTTCGTCGATGTTTCCGAACTTGTCGAGCGCGAGGCCATGCTGGCATCGCTGATGAGTTCGACCGCCGAAGGCATTTATGGCATCGATCTCGAGGGCAGATGCACGTTCGCCAACGCCGCCTGTGCCGAGTTGCTCGGCTATCAAAGCGCGGACGAGTTTCTCGGGCAGTCCATGCATGAGATGATCCATCACACGCGTCGCGATGGTTCGACGTATCCCGCCGAGGAATGCCAAATCGCGAGGGCCTTTCGCAGCGGTAAACAGGTGCACGTCGAAGACGAACGCTTCTGGCGCGCCGACGGATCGTCGTTTGATGTGGAGTATTGGTCACATCCGCAGATTCGAGACGGGCAATTGATTGGCTGTGTCGTTACCTTTATCGATATCACCGAGCGTCGTCACGCCGAACGTGCACTGGCCGACGCCAAAGATCGGCTCGAGTTGTCATTGGAGATCGCCGACGTGGCTCCGTGGAGCTGGAAGATGCAGTCGGAGGATCCGATCAGCAATCCGATTCTGAACCGGTTGTTCGGTTTCGACGAAGACGATACGCCGTCGCTCGATGACCTTCTCCAGCGGATCGATCCGTCCGTTCGAGATCACATCTCGTCGGTGATCGAAAACGCCATCGTTACGGGTGACATCTACGACGAGGAGTATCCCGTTCATCTGCCAGGCGGGGAGGTGCGCCATCTTCGCTCGCGTGGCCGCGTTCGCATGTCGGCGGACGGTGTGGCAGAGGATATCTTTGGCGTCGTCGTCGATATCACCGAGCGGAAACGCCGCGAACTGGACCTTGTCGACCGCGAAGCACACCTCCGTCGCGTTATCAACAACCAATTGGGCTTGGTCGGTGTGATCGACCGCGAGGGGCTGTTGCTAGAAATTGACGACGGGTCGCTGCAGATCGCTCGGGCTCGGCGAGAGGATGTGATCGGCAAGCCCTTTGCCGAAGCACCTTGGTGGAACTACGACCCGGCAGTGGTGCAGCAGACGCGAGAGGCCATGGCCCGGGCCTTTGCAGGGGAGGTCGTCCGGTATGACGTGTCACTGTTCGCACACGGTAGCGACGGAGTGATGATCGATTTCATGATCGCGCCGGTCTTTGACGCCGAAGGAAACGTCGAATTCTTGGTCCCATCGGGTGTCGACATTCGTGAACGCGTCAAGATCGAAAAAGAACAACGGTCGGTGACTCGCCGGATGGAGATGGCGTTGCGTGCCGGCGGCATGGCCGCGTGGGAATGGACTCCGACGAAAAGCATCTGGACGCCCGAGTTGTACGAGCTGCTCGGCATCGAAGCGGACCAAGAAGCATGTCCCGATCTGTTCTTCTCCCTGGTGCATCCCGACGACGTCGAATCACTCAAACAGACGTGGCAAGAGTCGATTGAGGGCTCGGACACCTACGACAGCGAGTTCCGTATCATCCGCCCCGACGGTGAAGTTCGCTGGATGAACGGACTCGGCGAAGTCGTTCGTGACGAGGGGAAAGTGATCCAGATGTACGGCGTCAACTGGGATTCGACCGAGGAGCACTTGCAGGCCGAAGCGCTCCGCGAGAGTGAACGCCGAGCCCATCAAGCCAGTGCGTCCAAAAGTGAGTTCCTGGCGAATATGTCTCACGAGATCCGTACGCCGATGACGGCCATCTTGGGGTACGCCGAATTGTTAAAAGAGCTGGTCGATCACGAGGAGTCGCTGCAATACCTGCAGACCATTCGACGCAACGGGGATTACCTGTTGGAAATCATCAATGACATTCTGGACCTGTCCAAAATTGAAGCCGGGAAACTAGAGGTCCAACAGGAATGTTTCGAACCCAGCCGACTGATCGAAGACGTCAGAAGCATTATGGAAGTCCGGGCGAAAGAGGGCGGACTGACGCTGGATATCGAGTATGACGGAAAACTGCCCAAGATGATCCGGTCAGATGCGAAACGGCTGAAACAGATTCTTATCAACCTCGTCGGCAACGCGATCAAGTTTACCAAGCATGGCCGGGTGAACATTCGCATCCGGTTCGATCTCTCATCGCAGCAGTTGCAGTTCGATGTCATCGATACGGGGATCGGCATGTCAGACGATCAGATGTCGCAACTGTTCAAACCGTTTTCACAGGGCGATGCCAGCGTCACCCGCCACTTCGGTGGCACCGGCCTGGGCCTTGCCATCAGTCAACGGTTGGCCGAGATGCTCGGTGGCAACATCACCGCCAGCAGCACCGAAGGTGTCGGCAGTACCTTCACGCTGCGTATCGCAACGGGCGATGTCTCTCAATCGGATCTGGTCCGCTACGTCGAACCCCGTCCAGACGGCGGTTCCGAATCGACGCTTGAGGATTCAGAACCGCACAAACTCTCCTGCCATGTCCTCGTCGTCGACGACCGCCAAGACATCCGTTATTTGAGCAAGCACATCCTCTCCAAAGCCGGTGCGACGGTGGATGAGTGCGAGGACGGGTTGCTCGCCGTCGAGCATCTGACCGCGTGTTTAAAGACGGGCGACTGTCCCGACCTGATCTTGCTCGACATGCAAATGCCCAATTTGGACGGCTATTCGACTTCCAAAAAACTGCGCGAGATCGGATACCGTGGTCCGATCATCGCCTTGACGGCCGATGCCATGCAAGGTGACATGAACCGATGCTTGGAAGCGGGCTGCAACGACTACTTGTCCAAACCGATCGATGCGGGAAAGATGCTCCGTGTCATCCGTGAGGCGACGTCAGGCGATGTGCCGTAAGGCAGCGCGCACGGTGCATCACCGTTGAAACGTTTCCAACGAGGTCGGTCCGGTGGTTTTCAGCATGCTCGCCGCGTCGGCCAATCGGATGTCGTCTCCGGTGACGATCAACAGCCGCGCCCCGTCGCGAACCTTGGCTTCGTAACTCTCGGCGACTTGATCATCAACGCCCCAGCTTTCGACCGCACCGAGCAGCCCGCCACCGACGGCCCCGGCTGTCATCCCAAAAATCGGTCCGGCAACCAGCATGGGGCCCATCAGAGTCATCGCACCGAGTGCGGCGCCGAGTGTTCCACCCGCCACGGTCGACGCTGCCGCCGTTTTCTCGCTCGACGGCGAGACCGGCGTCTTGTCTTGTGCGGCATCAAGCTCTGACAAACTCTCGTCGTCGGCATGCCTGACAATGGATACTTCGTCTTCGGTGAAATGTGCCTTGTCCAGCACTTCGATCGCGGTTCGAAAGTCTTCTTCGTTATTGAATTCGGCAATCAGGCAGTTCTGAGTCACGGTTGGGTTTCCTTGGGTTGACGGTTGAAAGATGTGTTTAGCAGATCAGCGATTGGCCGCCATCGATCCAGACCGGTGTGCCGGTGATGTGACTGGCCAAATCGCTCATCAAAAACGCCACCAGGCTGGCGACTCGATCAGGAGTTCCAAAGTCACCGCCGGTCAGCGGGATTTCTCCTTCGGGGTAAATCACCGGAGTCTCGATACGCTCCAAGTGCTCACGTTCGGTCTTGCCGTGAATGTTCGACTCAATTGCACCGGGGCAAATCACGTTGACGCGAATCTTTGACGGGGCGAGTTCGAGAGCCAGCATTTTCGCCAACGCATATTGACCTGCCTTGCTAGCCGCGTAAGCCGTCGCCCCTTCGTTGCTGAAGGTCCGCGTTCCATTGATCGATGACATGATCACAATGCTTCCACCCCCCGCCTTGCGGAGATGCGGTACGCAGTGATGAACGCTCAAGTAGGTGCCGGTCAAATTGACGTCGATCGTTTTCCGCCATTCCTCCGGCGTCAGTTCATCCACGGGGGCCCACGTCCCATTGATGCCCGCGTTTGCAACGAGTCCATCGATGCGGCCGTAACGCTCGATGGTTTTTTGGACGGCATCGGCGACTTGGTCGTCTTGCGTCACATCGGCTCTGACCCACGATGCCTTGCCGTCTTCAGATTGAATTGATTCGACGGCGGTTTGCATGTCGTCTTCATCACGACTGGCGATCACGACGGTTGCCCCGCATCGCGCGAGAACGTCCGCGATTGCCTTGCCGATCCCTTCGCTTCCACCGGTGATCATGATCACCCGGTCGTTCAGATCGATCTTCATCAGCAGGTCATCCTAAAAGTGGCCGGTCGTTCGGCGATCCGGCCATGGGTAAAGTATGCAGGCAGAAAATTCGTGCCCGACGCCGGGCAGATGCGGTTTGGGCGAACCCATCAAGTCGTGTTCGCAACGGGCGATCCACGACAATGCGACTCTCATTTCCCGCACGTTGCTTAGGGAGACCTCTCGCTGACGTCGTCGGGCTGACGCCAGCGAGCACTTGGGGGCGTATCGGTCAAACCGACAGGCCGATGCAGCTTACTGCTTCAACGCCATTCGCTCGACTTGCACGGTTTCGTCGCCGATGGTCACCTGTCGCGCGATCAGCACCGACCGATCCTTGACCTTGATCGCCGGCCCGGTGACGCTCACCTCGCTGCCAGATTTCACGTCCAGTTTCAATCGATCTTTGGGGCCCAAGTCGACAAGCAGTTTCTTCCCTTGGTCGGTTTTCAGTTTCGCCAGTTGGTGCGTGTTGCCACGAATCCTGGCGGTCATCATGTCATCAACCTTCCCGGTGAACTTGCGACCGCTGCGGTCGATCGATTGTTCCTGCCCGTCGAGGGTCGCGGTGCTGGCCATGAGCACCGATTTGTCGCCCACCTTGAACATGCTGCCTTTGATTTGGACCTCGTCGCCCTGTTTCACTTTCGCGTCGAATTGATCGGCCGGCCCCAGATCAACCAATAGGTTGTCGCTCTGTTTGCTCTCGCTGATCGCGACGACCAGGTTCGTTCCCCGAGGCGTCTTGACCTTTTTGACCGACTGGATAACCCCCTGCCGATCAACGACGCGGGAATTTTGGGTCTTTTGGTCGTTCCGCGATCTCATCTCGGTCTCTCGATCCTGAGCGGAATCGGAGTTCGAGAATGCGGTGAAGTTGTGAAATTCATAAACACCGTCGCGGTCTTTGTCAGCGTATTCGGCGACCGCATCCATCACGCCATCGGCATCATAGTCGTAGTACGTGGCGAAGTAGTCGTAATAACCGTCGTTGTCGTAGTCGCCGGCGTCCGAGTAGTCGCTGTCGTAGTAATCAAAAAACCAGTTGTCGTCGTCGTCGCTGTCACTAAAGAAACCGAAATTGAAACCATTCGAGGCGGTGTCGTTGTCGCGGTCCGTGCTGTTCAATGCATCGGGCGTGTCGTACAGCTCGTCATCCCAGCGTCCGATCGCCTCATCAGTTGGGTTGTAGTCGTTGCCGTCAAACCATTCGCTGACGTCCCACCAGGCATCCTTTTCGTAGTACTGGTTGTGATGTCCGAATGGTTCATCGGCCTGGATGGTCGGAATTTGACCAGCGATGGGGATCATCGCGCCGAGGGCAGCGGCGAGCACCCATCGTCGTCGCTGACGCGCGTCGTTGGAATCGTTTCGCGGAGTGTTCGTGTTCGTTTTCATGGTTGTTTACCTTTTGATTGAGTCGCTGAATCGGCGTTCGTTAGTGACGTCCGCCGCGCGCCCGAGTGACGCTGTCGTAAAGAGGTGGTGCAAGGGGCGCGCCAAAAAACAGTGGAGCAATAGGTCGACAGTACGTGCGACTGAGTCATCGGTCGAAACAGGGTTGGTCGCTAACCCGCTTCCGGACGGCGGATCTCTTCGACCACTCGTACTGCATTGCTCTCCGGTTGGATACCGTTGCCATAGCGGACGGCATACACCTGAGTGGCCTCAGCGCCCAGCAGCACGATCATCGACGAGTAATAAACCCAGACCAGGATGACCGCCAGCGATGCCGCCGCCGCCCCCAGCTCTGCTCCAGGCTCGCTGTACGAAAAATAAAATTGCATCGCATAGCGGCCCACCAGAAACAACACCGTCGTGATCGCCGCGCCGGCAGTCACATTGCGCCACTGCACCACCGCGTCGGGCATGAACTTGAAGATTGCCGCAAACACGATAAAGACCACCGCGGCCTGAACCAGGTAGTTGATGATTGCAGCCACTCCCACGTCGACGCCCAGGATGGAACCCAGTTGTTCACCCGCGTTGGAGAGCACCGAGGAAACGACGATGGAAACCAGCAACAGAAATCCGAGTGCCAGAATCATCGCCAACGAGATGATGCGTTTGATCAAGATCGTCAGAATGCTGGAGGTGTCCGGGTCGGGTTTCACCTGCCAGACTCGATTCAGGGAATCTTGCAACGCCCCGACGACTCCGGTTGCCCCGACGATGATGCCCGCAAAGCTGATCAAGGACTTCCACCACGTCCCGCCGGAGGCACGGTTGTTTTGTAGGATCGTGGTGATCCCCTCCGCTGCCGATTCGTTGCCGAGCATTTCCGTGGCTTGATCTTCCAATACCGCCTGAGCCCGCTGTTTGGCGTTTTCGGATTCATACGCAAGCGAGAGTCCGAACGTCAGCACGGTCAACAACAGAAACAGCAACGGCGGCAGAGCGAAGGCGGTGTAGTAGGCGAGTGCGGCTGCCATGGTGGTGCAGCGGTCTTGGATAAACTCGTCGAAGGTTTGTTTGAGAAAGTCCATCGTCGTGGTGCCGGTGGAGCGACCCCTGATTCGGTCTTCAGTGATGCGGATGTCTGGTGAACGGGCAAATTCCATGCCAGCGGTGTCTGGCGTTCCACCCTCGCGATTCAAGGCGGCTCGGTCCCCTCGGGCCTTGGTCGGTCCTGGTTTGTCTTGACCGCACGGGCAATCAGCCAACATGCCAGCGCCCAGACCAAACCGGCCGCCCAGCCGGCCAAGACATCGGTGGGATAGTGAACACCCATGTAAACCCGACTGATTCCGACCAGCACCGTTAACAGGACCGCGACGGCGAGCGTGTAGAACCGCAACCAAAAGTGCCGCAGTACCGGAGCGATCAGCGCCGCGAGGGTCAGATAGACAAGTGCCGCCATCATTGAATGTCCGCTGGGGAAGCTACTGGTGTAGACGTGCGACAGATGGGGGACAAAGTCGGGGCGTGGACGAGCAAACAGCGACTTCATCCACAAACTCACGCCCATACCGCTCAACGTCGACACCACCAAAACGACCATGGTCCGATAAGCGCGATTGATCGCCAGAAACCCGGCCGCTGACACAACGGCGAGCAACATGACCGATATTCCGCCAAGCGCCGTCAAATCGCGTCCCGCTTCCTCCATCCAGGTCGGTCCGACCGGATCGGAGACATCCGCGGAATCTCTCAGGCTGAGCACCACCCAACGGTCAATCGAATCGGTACTCCCCTCCAAGACTTCGTCCGTCAGTTCGATAAAACCCCATGCCGCCAGTACGACGACAAGCAGTCCTAGCAGCACAATCGGTTCACGGTCACGGAAGAAGCGGACCAGGCGGACGAGGTGTGGATGAAATTTGCGATTACGGAAGGTCTTCATGCTCGATGTTCCTTCGCAAGTCGCATGCCGATCAGTCGGAGTGGCTATCGCCTGCTCGCGTAGCTGCCGTCGCCAGACGGCGGATTCGGCAACACGTTCGCATTTCACTTTTCGCCCATCGCTAAAGGACGGACTGGATCGTCGAACCAGACGTCGAAATGGCACGGCATCTGCATGAGTGTCACCGAAGAATCCTTTCACCTCACTTCAAAACTGATCATAAGACAATGACCAATACCATCAATATCCAGACCGTCCATGGCGTCACGCACCCATTTGTCGCAGGCCCTCCGCTGATCGAAGATGCCGACGATCCCTCGATCGAAAGGTATCGCGAGGAAACTGCCAAACGTCTCAAGCGGAGCATCGAGGCGGCCCGAGCCGAGCAACTGTCGGATTCTTCGAAGGAATGAACAACGGATGGCAGCCATCACGAACCATCTGCTCCACGACGAGTGGACTGGATCGGCATTGCTGGAGCTGGACTACCACGTGATCTGGAATGACGGATCGGGGAGAGCGGCTCAAATCGACCAGCTTCGCCAATTACTGTCTTGTTTTGCAACGCGGTGGACAAAAATCCGTCGCGAGTTGGATTTGCCACAAGCGATCATCGATTCTCGTTGCCGCACCGTCGTCGCCGCCGGCGGCGATGGTACTGTTAACGCGGTCGTGAACGCTTTGATGGAAGTCGATGCCCGGTCGCGTCCCAGTCTGTCGATCATTCCACTTGGAACGGCCAACGACTTTGCAGGCACGCTCGCGATTTCAGATGAGGTCGCCGAAGCCGTCCAGCAAATGCGCGAAAGCGAGCCACGAAGCATCGACATCGTGCACGTGCACGCCGATGGGTTTCAGCAGTACTTTGCAAACGTTGCAGCCGGCGGGAATTGCGTGAGAGTGTCGGAATTGATGACCGACGAAATCAAACAACGCTGGGGAGCGATGAGCTACATTCGCGGTGCGGTGTCCGTATTGGCGGACATGATCAGCTATCGGGTTCAAGTCGACATCGACGGCGAGCACTTGGAACTTGATAGCTGGGCAATCCTGGTCGCCAACGGCCGTACCAACGCGGGACGGATCGAAGTTGCTCCCTGGGCGTCACCGACAGATGGATTGCTAGACATCGTCTTGATCAAAGATGGTACGGTCGCCGACATGGCCGAGATCGTCACCCGCAACCTGACCGGAACATTCGGGGAGTGTGATCAGGTGATTCATCGACAGGCCAAGCGTCTGGAGTTGCGATCCAGTCCGTCGATGCGTTTCACACTCGACGGAGAAATCGTCAACGCCGAACCGATCCGGTTTTGTGTCGAGCCGGCGCCGATCAAAATGTTTGTCGGCAGCCAATTCCAAGCGATTGTCGAGCGTGCCGAACTCGGTTAGTAAACGACCTCCTCATTCAGGTTGTCTTCCCGAGGCTTGAAGCCAGTTGCCACGATGCGGCGACGTAAAACAGCGGATAGGCCAAAGAAACCAGGGTGAGCCATCCGGGCGGATGAGGGTACGGGTACAGCATCAGGATCATCACCGCGACCCAACCCGCTGCACCGCCGAGCAGAAGTCTACGCAAACGCCTTGGAGCGAGGTTGGGATAGATGAAACGCAGCGGGCTCAGAGTCATGATGCTAAGCATCCACATCAACAGGGCCACCGCCCAACCGCCAGCCCAGACGAAGAGAATTCCCGCGTAGAACGCAAAGATGTTCCAGTAGGAAGGAAAGCCTCGGAAAAAGCCGCCGTCCTCGTCTTTCGCGTGGCGATGAGAAAACCCCAGCAAGCTGCTGCCCATCGCCAACGTCACCGTCCAACCCCATCCCTGCGGCAGCCAATCCATCCGCCAGATCAACATCAGCGGAATGAACGCGAAGGTGAGGTAGTCCAGCAAATCATCAATCGTTCGCCCGTCGAACGCGGGGGCGCGCGTTTTGACTTCGAAACGCCTCGCCAAGGGACCGTCGATCGCGTCGATGACATTGGTCAACAACAAGTAGACGAACACGATTCGCGGATCGCAGTCTGGGGAAATGATCTCGGCCATCGCCAGCCCTGCCGGGACGATCCCCGATGCGGTTAGCAAGTGGACACCGTAAGAAGCCCATGCGATTTGAGATGTCGTTGACTTGCTAATCACGATCGCGTTTCATTCTCGTCAGTGGTGACCGTCAAAATCGAGTTGCAGTGGTTCTTCCCAGGCGGGCAAGAGCTCATCAGCGCCGATCGGACACCCGGGGGGGAGGTGTTTCTGCCTGTCGCCAACTCTACGCATCACCCGCCCTGCGCCGTTCGATGCAGTCAGCATTCAACCGAAGCAGTTCTTATGCCAAACGCGGTTTTCATGACCGTGTCGGCTGACGTGTGTCCCACGACTCGACCGCCGGTCGATCACTGACCCGCGTGACGGGTTTTCGAGCAGTCCGAGATTCGAGCGGTGGGCTGCGATTGGCTGCGGCGCCGAGGCGACTTTGGAGCAATTGGGGTGGGGCGTCGCGACCGAATTGGTGTACATTATTGACCATGTTTGCAGAAACTGATGGCAGCAGAAAAACGATCGGCGACGTGGACGTCTTGTTTCACGACGGCCTGTACCACTTGTTCCACCTCGTCCTGCCCAACCACGACTTTATCGCCCACGCCGTCAGCACCGACGCGTTGAATTGGCGGCGAGTCAACAACGCGCTGTTCATCGGCGATCCCGGCAGTTGGGACGACTTGATGCTGTGGACGATGCATGTCTCGCCCGATCCCCATCATTCCGGTCGCTGGCGAATGTTCTACACCGGTCTGTCGCGGCGCGATCAAGGTAACTTTCAGCGGTTGGGGATGGCGGTCAGCGACGATCTGTTTCATTGGCAAAAGGTTCCGGTCCGGTGGGAGGATCACCGCGGCCCGAGGGACCCTGAACGTGTCAAGCGTGCATTACAGCAAAGTCGAGCGACGTCCGCAGATGCCCGCCATGCGATGTTTGATCAGACGAGTTGTTTTCCGTTGGAGCCGGATCCGGAGTATTACGAAGCGTCGCTCACGGAGGGCCGACACTGGGTCAGCTTTCGCGATCCGTTCTACCATCATGACGGCAACGATGGTTGGTTGTTGGCGGCCGGACGCGTCAACGCGGGGCCGGTCGTACGCCGCGGATGCGTCGCATTGATGAAGGAAGTCGAACCCAACCATTTTGTTGCCTACCCGCCGCTGCATCACCCGCGATTGTACGATGATATCGAAGTGCCGAATTTGATCGTCGTCGAGGACGACCATTACTTGATCGGCAGTATTCGCGAAGACGCAAAAATTCGTTACTGGCACACCGACGAGATCGGTCACCGTTGGCAAAGCTATCACGACAACGTGTTGCTGCCCCAAGGCAACTATGCGGGACGGGTCTGCCGTGACGATCAAGGATGGTTGCTGTGGAATTTCTATTCGATGAATCGGGAGGACCGAACGGCGGAAAACTTGATGCCACCGCCCAAACGTTTGGTCAAGAACGAACATGGATTGCTGAGGGCGGTGACGTTCGAAGGCATCGATCAATACTTGCGGGAACCACTCGATGCGAAGTGCATTCACAGCCTGATCGATGACGTGGGGCCGCAGATGCGAGAGTGTCGCGTCGCAGGCGGGCATTTGGACCTGGCGTGTGAAAGTGGGTTTCAAGCCTTCGTGTTCGATAACCGGTTGGACCACTTTCGATTTCAAGCCAAGTTGGAAATGCAGGGACTCGGCAAGTGCGGACTGGTCTTTCGCATCGATCCCGAAACGCGCGATGGGTACTACCTCTCACTGGACATCCTCAAGGGGGTCGCTCAGTTGCGGGCCTGGGGAACCGGTGAAGACGGCAGTGGCGAACAGATGATGCAGTTTCGCCCGCTGCAATCCGGTTTCTGGTACACCGAGCATCGCAGCGGCATCTCCGTGCGGTTGGTCGTCTTCGGAAGCTACATCGAAGTGTCGGTCAATGGCCGGGTCGTTTTGTCATTGGCGGACCAGAGTTTTGACACGGGAAAGATGGGCGTCTATCTGGAGACGGCAAAAGTAAGAGTTTCCGAGATCCAATTGGAACGACTTGCTCCGCCAAATCAAACCGACGAACATCTGGCCAGCGGCTGACCGATCAATGGGATTCAGCAGATGATCGCCAGGCGACGGGTGGGCGTGATGCTTCATTGGGAATGATGGCGATCATCAGTAAAAAGAGACCGACGACAATGTGATTTTGGTGAATCGGTGGCGGGGGAAGTTCCGCAAAACGCCCCCACAACGTCAGCCCGGTCGCGACGACCAGGATCAGCAAGTGCGCGTGCCGGGTCGGATGCCAGTACGATAACCCCGAGAGAATCACAATCAGCAATGCAACCAGCGAATCGATCAGCACAAAGGATTCGCTGCCTTGCACCTGAAAGACAAACGGGCTGGCCGCCAGCCACACCGCGGTCATGATCTCAACGACGCGTCCCCACATCACGCAGTCCCCCGCGACAACAAGGTTTCTGCCGCGCGATCGATCGCTTCACAGCGATTGCCCCAAAACGCGTCCCACAACAGTCGCCAATCGTGGTTCTGTTTCCAAACAATCCACAGGTACATCAGCGACGCACGGACTTCATCCCACGCCCAATAGACGAGGATCAACGAGATCGCCGCCGTTACCAAGCACAGAAAGCACCATGAACCGATAATCGACGCCTGGATCAAGACCAACACGACACTGACAATGCCCAGCGGAATCACGTCAATCCCGAACAGGATCACCAACCAGGGGCGGTACTGCCAGCGGCGCGTCGATCCCGCGAAACCCAAAATGGCGTCCCCCAGGTAGGCCAAGACTCCCAGCGCCGCATCGTGAATGCCGATGATCGCATACATCTGCGTGGCCGTTTTTGACTTCAGGACCTCGGCCGTGCCACTGCCAAAGACAGGATCCCAGGCGGTGTCGATCAGCCCCCACTGGTACATCGACAGGTGCGCGGAGATGGCTGCGGCGACGAACGCCAGAATGCAAATCGGGATGCGCTGTGGCCACGCCGACGGGTTGTGTTCATAGGGCGGGACGTTGCGGTCCAAGTCGTCGACGGGAAGTGTTGTGTGCGACATCGGTGTTATCGGCTCAGGCCGTTCTTGCGATACCACTGATCAGGATCCTGTTTCAATCCGTCGATGATCTTCGGCAGCCGATCGATCAGTCGACGCTTGGGTTGCCAGCCGAGTAGCTCTTTGGCCCGCGAGAGATCGAGTGCGTAGTGGTCATCGGCCATGTTGACCATGAACGGCTTGATGAACGCTTCGCCATCGGACAGCGTGTCGGTGACCGATGCACCGACTTTCGCAAGCGGTTTCGGAACGCACAGCGTCGTCCACTCCTTGCCATGAATCAGACGCCCGATTTCATCTTGAAGCGTTTCGTAGGACGGAGGATCCGGCTCGCCGATCAGAATCGCCGTCTTGGCTTCGATCTGATCACGATGCTCGACGGTCGCCACGACCGCATCGACCGCATCGTCAAGATGAACCGCCGATTGTCCGGTCTCGGTATCGCCGGGAAAGAAGTAGCTTTGGAAATCCTTTTCGTAGATCCGCTTGATCTGCTGCACGATGGTCGGTTGACGCCCGTAGTCGGTGTAGACGCCGGCGATCCGCAAGAAGACCGATCGCACTCCGGGGTGACCCTCACGAATCAGCCGTTCGGTTCGAATTTTACTTTCGGGATAAGGCCACTTCGCCAACAGCGGGTCAGTTTCGGCGATGTGTTGGCCCGGCTCACACGGTTCGTGCACCAGCATCGTACTGCTGAAAATGAATTGTTGCAGCTCAAACTCGGCCACCGCGTTTAGCAAGCGATCGGTGCCGTTGACCGTGACTTCGTCGTACGCTTCACTGTCCTCTCCGGAAAAATCGTAGTACGCCGCCAGGTGAACGACGCTGGCGAGCTTGCCGTCGGTGCGTCGTCGAACATCTGCGACCGCGCCACGGACATTCTCGTAGCTGGTCAGGTCGCACTCGACGTCATGGACGTGGGCGTGGCTTTTCGGCGGCTCAGGCAATCCGACTCGATCGAATCCGAAGACTTCATAGCCGCGATCGGCCAGTGTACGGCAAACCGGTTGCCCCAGCAGACCCGAGCTTCCTGTGACGATGACGGCAGGACGTGGTAAAGACATGAATCACTCCGCTTGGATAAAAAACGTACGCCTATTCGACTCTGCAAACACCATGCCACTGCGAACGGCCGCGATGACTCCGCACGTGCGAGCCACGGTCATGCAGCCAGCTGTCTTTGATTGGCCACACGATCCCGGGCGATGTTCAGCAGGGCGTGAAAGAACGCGGCAACCATGGGGCCGACGAAGATTCCCCATAACCCCATCAACTTGAGCGCCCCCAGTACGGTCACCAAAGCAACCAAGGGATGTAGCTTTGCTTGATTACCGATCACGTAGGCACGAACCAGATTGTCCGATGACGCGACAACCACCGCGCCGTAAACTGCCAGCCCGACCCCGGATCCATAATGTCCATTAAACAGCAGCCACGCCGCCACACAGCCCCAGACGGCGGCGGATCCCAACAACGGGATAAACGACGAGAACATCGTCAGCACGATCAGCAACCAGACGTTCGGTACCCCCAAGACTGCGAAGGCAACGCCAGATAAAGCCGCTTGCACCACGCCGGCCACGACGGTCCCCAATACGACGCCGCGACAGACCGACTGAAACCGCTCGGTCAACCGCCGCTCTTCCTGGTTTTTCAACGGCATCATGCGATGCAGTTCCCGTAAAAAGACCTCGCGGTCGGCGAGGAAATAGTAAAGGGCGAGCATCATGATCGCCAGGCTGACGGCGAACGTGAAAAAGTCCGAGAGCAACCCACGTGTCTTGTCGTACAATTCCACCGTCACGCCGTCGGTGATCCGCAAGACTGCTCGTCTTAAGTGTTGCCGCTGCTCTTCTGGCAAACTCGCGTTGAGGTGTTCGATCGCGTCACCGATCTGTGTTGCCTCAATGATTTCAACGGTTTCCTCGATCCCGTTGGAAGAGGTGGCCTCGAATCGCCCGGCGACGTCGGCGCCGATCTGCATGACCTGTGTACCGGCCATCAGAAAGGTGACGCCGATGGGTAGCAACACTGCGGTGACCACCAGCAACGTCGTCGCGCCGGCCGCGATTCTCGTGTGACCGGCGAACCGCTCGGTCAACCAGCGGTGCAACGGTGCAAACAACACCGTCAACACCAAGGCCACGAAGATCGCCACGATAAACGGCTTGATGACATGAAAGAACAGCAACCCGAAGAGAGCGACCGAAACGATCAAAAGCCAGAACGAAAGATTGCGTGGCATATCTGGCTGCTCTCTGGTGGAAGTTTTCTAGGATTACTCCGTCGTGTCGAATTAACAAAGCTGTCGTGGGAGCGTGGCGAAGTCCTTTGGGTGCAACAATTGGCTCAAGCGTCAGTCGCCGAGCTGATGTTGGCCGCTTTCGCCTCGCTCTTGTCGTCGGGTTGACGCGACTCCCAGCTTTTCAATTGGTTGAACTTTTTTTGCAATTGCTCGGTGAGTCCTGACAACCCGCCGCCCCGATGCATCGCCGGTTCGCGGCACATGTCTTTGACGCGATTCTCGATGTCAACTTGTAACGTCCGGTCGGCCAGACGAGCATAGCCACTCATCAACAGCGACTTCAGTAGTTCGTCGATGGACGAATCATCCAACGTCGGATCCGTCGAAGAGTGCTCAAGCCGTGTACAACAGATCGAGGCAAGCTTGTCGAGTTGTTTTTCGATCTGCGGATTCGTATTGCTCATGTTTCACTTTTGTGTTTGAAGTTCTTTGGTAAGCACTGGCCGATCGTTGCGGTGACAAGATGAATCGTCGGCCAACGTCGCCGGCACTCATGCAGTCATCCCCAGCGACCAAGCCGATCAAAATCCGACCAGCCAGGTCGGTCAGGAAAGAAGTATCAGGTGCTGTTTCGACGGACGGCCAACAGTCGATCAAAGGATTCTGCTGGGGTCCGTTCCAGCTCACTTGAACGGTTCCTGCATCCGAGATGGAGAGCAATCGATATGCCAATGCACCGTGAGGGGCCCTGCCCTTGACGGGGCCGCGGCCTTGACGGGGCCCTGCCCTTGACGGGGCCGCGGCCTTGACGGGGCCGCGCCCTTGACGGGGCAGTGCCCGATGGAGCGAAAGCTGATGTTTTCATCACGCAGGTTTTTCACGCAGGTTTTTCACGCAGGGCAACATCGCCTGATCGCTTGGTGCGGCCCATCTGGCATGTGCGTTGCAACAGCGGTCGAGGATGATTTCATTCCTTGAACTTCCGTTACTCGCCAACGCCACAATCTTTGTGGCCGGGGCGATGCTAGTTTGGCTGGCAGGCACAAAACTTAGCCGTTACGTCGACTTATTCGCCGATCGAACGGGGATCGGTGAAGCATTCGCCGGTGCCCTGTTGCTCGGTGGGGCGACGAGCCTGCCGGAGTTGGCAACGACCTGTACAGCCGCGTATTCAGGTGCGGCGCAGCTGGCCGGAGCCAACCTGTTAGGCGGAGTCGCCATGCAGATCGCGGTGCTGGGGATCATCGACGCGGTGGTGCTGCGAGGTCGGGCCCTGACGCTGTTCTCACCTCGCTCCTCGTTACTGATGGTGGGGGTGATGTTGATCGCGTTGATCGCGCTTGCGGCAGCGGCGCTCAGCAGCGGCGAATTGGGGTCCGTCGCTCACGTCGGCCTATGGCCGGTGGTGATTTTCGGTTTCTATGTCTTTTCCGTATGGGTGATCTATCGCTACGAAGGAGACCCACGTTGGAAACCGAGCGGTGAATTGGCCCAGCCACCCGAATCGGCGCGTGACCTGAAGGACGCTTACCAATCCGAATACGCAGAAACCTCGACGCGGGCGTTGGTCGGGTTCTTCGCCATCGCCTCGCTCGCCGTCCTGATCGGAGGCTTTTTCGTGGCGAAAACGGGCGAAGCGATCGCCGAACAAACCGGGATCGGCCAGAGTATCGTCGGCGCGACGCTGGTCGCGTTGGCGACCAGTTTGCCGGAGGTCAGCACGACGTATTCCGCCGTTCGGTTTGGCGCCTACAGCATGGCGGCGGCAAACATTCTGGGGACCAATTCGATCGAAATCGCGCTCTTCCTGCCGGCCGAGCTGACCTATCGCGACGGTGCAATTTTTGACGTGATGGCCCCGTCGTCCGGCTTCCTGGCGGCACTGGGGATTCTCGTCACCAGCTTGTACCTGTGGGGGATTCTGGAACGCCGTGACCGCACGATCCTGGGGATGGGCACCGACTCGTTCGCCGTCTTGCTGGTGTACGGCATCGGGCTGGTGATCTACTCAGTGCTGTAAATTGACTCGACGCTGTATAACCAGGATTCCGGCGACCGCCATTGCGGTCAATCACCGCCCGGGTTGGTCGGTGATCGACCAAGCGGGTGCGTGGTCAACGGTCTTGCGAAAAGCACCGGCGAGCAGGAGAACCACGACGATGGGCCGAGTGCAAATCCATATCATAGCTGCGCTCGCCAGAGTGGGGATGCTCCGCCGTCTGGCGACGGCAGCTACGCAAGTGGAGACAGGCATGGAACACCCGTTGCTTAGTAACGGAAGATGGCCATGACCGCTGCGTTGTCCGGCATCTGAGCCGGCTCGGCGCGGAGAACGCGTCCTCCCTGACGCAGAGTCTCGACCACAGCCGTGTTCCAATGCATCACATCGGCATTCGTGTCGTCCGTGGAAATCAGCAACGAATCGACGCGTCCATTGGCCGCGGCAGCGACGATTTCAGACAGATCGCTGGATCCTTTGGACTGCGCGATGGCGGTGGCGAAGTGGTCCAGATCCTCGTCGCTGCCACCGCTTTGCTGTTCGGCAACGGCTTGGCGGACGCGTTCCCGCAGTTCTTGATCACTCCATTGAGAGGGGCTTCCTTCGACCCTCGCGTCGACGCTCACATCCGTCGTCGCTTCGAAATGTCCCGCCACTTCGGTTGTCGCGACCAGGACCAACGGAATCCCGGTGTTGTAGGTCGCCGCGGCGACCTGATCGCCGACCAGCGAGAGGTACTGGTCCCGATCGGCCGCAATTTTATCTTCGCCTTCTCCATGCCCGTGATAGATCGCCGTCGACGTCGCGCCGGCGCCTCCGTGGCTGCGGTGGCTCGTGTTCTGCAAGCTCTCTTCGGGATCACGTGGCACGACGAGATCGTGAAAGGTCGCCGGAAGCACGTCGGTTTCAATCAGTTCGAGTGATTCGCCGTCGAATCGGAACAGGCTGGCACTGTCCCAGGTCAGCGAGAGGACAAATTGGGTGTCGCCCGTATTCCATTGCCTCACCAGCGGTAACAGCCACAGCGTCTCTCCCGTGAAGACACGTTCTGGCAAGGCTCGATTGACACGGAAGAGACTTGTTTTTTTCGGCGTCACAAAAATGACTAGCCCTTCGCTTTGGTGTTGCCAGAAATCAAACTTGGCGGAAAGCGATTCAAGGGGGTCGACGATCGAACAGTCGTGGCCGGCCGCTTCGAGTTGCCGTTTCGCGTCGCCGAGCAGATTCTTAAAAAGAATCGCATTTTGTTGGGTCTCGGGGCCACTTCGATAGGTGGGCATCAGAATCGAGACGCAAGGGTTCGCACTCGTATTGGCCAGTTCTTTCAAATCGCCAGATTTCAGACGAGTTGGTGTGAGTTCATTGGTGATCGTGGACATCGCCATCTCGCTTTGGAAGGGAGGAAACGTTCTGCTATCTAAATCTCGGTTGCAAACGCGATGCCGAATGCCTCGGTGGATTGGCTGGTGCCGACGGTGCGTACCGGCAAACGACGTCGAAAATGTCGCCGCGGTGACCGCAGACGTGATTGCGAAGCCGCGATTGTCAATGGCACGCAACATGCTTGAGAGTTAGACTTTAAAGCTGGAATGACCGGATCGAATCGACCATTACCTATCTCAGGGATTCACGTGATTGATGATGCGCCTGCGAGTGCGAGCACTCTGGTTGCTTCGTACCTGACGATCCGGCGTGCAGTGGGGTTGAGCGGGTTGGCGCTCCCCGTGATGCTTGTTGGTGGCGGTTGGCTCTCCGGGGTCCCGATCCAGGACAACATGAGCAGTTATTACCACACAGCGATGCGCGATGTGTTCGTCGGGACGTTGTGTGCGATCGGCGTGTTTTTGTTCTGCTATCGCGGCTACGATTGGATGGAAAACTGGTCGGCAAATGTCGGCGGCGTTTCAGCGTTGGGTATCGCCTTGTTCCCGCTGGACTATGCCAGTGACCCACTCGTGCAAAAATCGCTGAGTGGCTATCTGCATACCGTTAGCGGTGGCGTTTTCTTTCTGACGTTGGCGTCTTACTCGCTGTACCACTTCCCGCGTGACGCGAGACTTGAACAAGAGCCACACCTGCGTGAGCGGAGTTGGATTTACCGAGCCAGTGGATTGGTCATCTTGCTCTGCATGGTCGCAATGGCCGCGTATTTGTTTCTGCTCGGCGGCCGATGGAAACAATGGTTCAACGACTTTAATTTTCTATTGTGGATGGAATCGATCGCGGTGTGGTCGTTCGCGGCAGCCTGGCTGGCGAAAGGACGCGTGATTGTCGCCGAAATCGCCGTGGACGTTTTGGCGTACGCGTCCGAGTTGGTGTTGGACGATCAGCGACCAGATGGTCAATTGCCGGCCAATGATGGCTGGCGGCGGGGATCGTAAACCGGCGGTCGACGGAGCGGCCGGGGACAACTCTGTGGCCGAGGTTGTTTCGTTTCGAGCGGTGGGGTCGGCGCGAGGTGAAAGCTCTGGACAAAAAAACGGCAGTGGGGTGACCACTGCCGGTATCTAAATGGCCTGTCGATTGAAGGCGCCGCGCGTCAGCGAGGGGCACGCGGTGCCCCTCGCTTACACGTCGCACCTGACGTGATCGCGTTGCATTCGCAAGGTCGGCTGAATCGACAGGCCGTAAATTCTCTGAGAAAGCGACGGGGAAACGAAGCAGTCGACGCGTGGGCGTGTTTATCTCGGCGACGGATCACTCGACTTCTTCTACGGCATCCTGATCGTCCAACTCTTCCAGTTGGTCAGCGCGTTGTTCGCCGGCTTCTTCAATTGCGTCGGCTTTCTCTTCGCCGCGTTCTTCGATCGCATCCGCTCTCTCGTCGGCCGCTTCTTCTAAAGCCGGCTTGGCAGCTTCATAGCGGTCTTCGACCTGTTCGGCCTGATTGTCGGCTTGTTCGCGGACGCTTTCAGCGTATTCCTGAGAGCTTTCGCGGACTGCGTCGGCTTGTTCGTCGTACACGCTGTCATTGCATCCAACCAATGTCATTCCAGCGGTCAGCATCAACAGACTCAGTGCATACTTCATTTTGGTTTCCTCGTTGGTTTCATTCTTTTGCCGTGCAGTCGGACATCGACTGACGCCGGCTTGGAGGCTGATGAAGCAAACACTGTGCCAAATCAACGACAGGTGAATCCGGGGACAGGTCTTGGCACGCTGTTTGCCCCCAGGTCGTGCCAACTCTTGTGGTTCGTATCTGCCACCCTGACCGTCCACCGATCCTCCGTTCCCTTTGGAATTCGTCTCATGTCGACCCATCAAGCTTCCACGTCCCGTGCATCCAACCGTCCATCGTGGCACGGTTTTGAGACCCGTTCGATGCCTGAAGTCCCGTCGTGGATCGAAACACTGGGACGCGCTGGGTATGTCGCCAAGGGGGTTGTTTACTTCATCATCGGCTTCCTGGCCTTCAAGTTGGCGATCGGCGCGGGGGGGGAAATCTCGGGATCGCGAGAAGCGATTCAAGAGATCGGGCAACAACCATTTGGCCGATTGTTGCTTGGTCTGGTTGCGATCGGGTTGCTCGGTTACACCGCATGGCGTTGGGTGCAAGCTGCCAAAGACACCGAAGGCGAAGGGCGGGACTTAAAGGGCGTTTTCAAACGCACCGGTTATGTGATCAGCGGACTGACATACCTTGCACTTGGCGGATATGCCGGATCGATGGCATTGGGACTGACGTCGAGTTCGGGGAATTCACAGAGTGGGCCTGCCAGTTCGTTGTTGGATTCGAGTTGGGGGCGAGTCGTGCTCGCGATTGCGGGCGTCGTCATCATCGGAGTCGCTTTCTATTTGGTCTACAAAGCGTATCTGGCCAAGTTCATGACGAAGTATGATTTGGCGGCGATGAGCGACACAACTCGCACGCTTGCACTGCACGTCGGCCGAATGGGACTCAGCACGCGTGGCATCGCATTCGCCATCATCGGCACGTTCATCACCATCTCAGCGATCCAGGGAACGTCCGATGGTGAGATCGCCGGCATGAGTGACGCCTTGGCTGCAATTGCGTCGCAGGCCTACGGAAAAGTCTTGCTCGGCATCACCGGGTTTGGACTGATGTGCTACGCAGTCCACTCGATGTTGTTGGGTTGGTTCCGCAAGTTCAATGTGGGGTGATACGATGATTGAAAAATGGATTTCCGTCGCTCCGGAAGACCTGGCGATGATCGCTCTGTCAGCGGTGGTGGTGTACGCCAGCATTTTGCTCTATACACGAATCGTCGGCCTTCGCAGTTTCTCAAAGATGTCATCCGCCGACTTTGCGATGGCCATTGCCGTCGGATCGATGTTCGGGTCGACCGTTTCCGGACCGTCACCCACTCTCTTGATGGGGATTTTTGCAATCCTCTGCCTGTTTGGGGCCCAATGGTTCTTGGCGGCATTGAGGGTGCGCTCAGGCCGGGTGAGCAACACCATCGACAATCAGCCGTTGTTGCTGATGGCAGGCTCAGAAATCCTGCACGACAACCTTCGCCAAGCCAACATGACCGAAAGTGATCTTTTCGCAAAGCTCCGTGAAGCCAATGCGATCCATTTCGATCAGGTCAAGGCGGTGGTGTTTGAAACCACGGGTGACGTCTCCGTCTTGCATTCTGCCGAGGACAGGGACCTGGAACCCGCGATCTTCGGCTCCGTCATCGGAGCAGAACGATTGTTCGAACGTCGTTAATCAATCGTCCCGCTCCCTTCTCTCAATTGGAATTCTACAATGCGAAACTTTACAGCCCTCCTCTTGTTGGTCGCCGTGAGCACTGTGGTCAACGCTGACGATCCCGAGAGCAAGATGATTCAAGAAGTGGAACAGGCGATCGTGGATCAGACCAACGACTATCGGGGAAAACATGATCTGCCGCCGGTCCGGTCGAACGATGAATTGGTTGCAACGGCATCGAAATTTGCAACCTTCATGGCCGAGTCGGGAAAGTACGGTCACCATGCCGACGGCCGAACGCCGGCCGAGCGTGCCAAAGAGGCCGGCTATCAGTATTGCGTGGTGCGGGAAAACATCGCCTACCGCACGAACACCGGTGAGGTGACGGCCGAGTCGCTGATCGAAGTCTTCGTGCAAGGCTGGATCGACTCGCCGCCACACCGGGAAAACATTTTGGCCGACTTCGTCACCGAAACCGGTGTTTCGGTCGCGACCAGTGATGGCGTGACGTATTATGCCGTCCAATTGTTCGGACGGCCGAAATCATCTGCGATCCAAGTCAAAGTGACCAACCAGACCAAGCAAAATCAAACACTCGTCGTCGCTTCCAACGACAGCGAAGACGAAGTCGAACTTCCATCACGCTCCATCATCACCATGAAGCGATGCTTCCCGGCGACGCTGAGCTTGACTGGATCAGATTCGAAAATCAAAGTCAACGACTCGGTCGAACTGTCCATTACAGACGACGGACTGAGTCGTTGATGGGGCTTCAGTGCTCAGTATTTCACTCCATCCTTCAGCCGGACATGGACCGTCAAGGAATTCGTCATGATTTGGATCGTCGCTTACATCAGTTCGGTCGTAGGAGCCTTTCTGACGATCCTGGCCATGACGATGATCCGCAACGAGGAGCGGCACAACGTTGGCCGAATCGGTTGGCTGGGGCTCATCCTGCTGTCTCCGCCCATCGGCCTGCTGCTTTTTCTCTGGCTCGGCGGTCGAAAGATTTCCGAAGAGCACGTGAAACGCAAGATGGTGGAGATACCCAGCCTGCCTGGAAGCACGGAAGGGCCGCGCGACGCAGTAGAACAACTTCTGGTCGCACGAGAGCTGTGCCGACCGACATGGGGCAACCGAGTTCAATTGCTGAGTGATCCGCCAGCGGTTCGCGAGGCATTCATGGAACTGGTGGCCAGTGCCGAGAAAGCTATTTACGTCATGACGTTTATCATGGATGAGAAGGATAGCAGTACTAAACTTGTCGATTTGCTGTGCGACAAAGCGCGTCGCGGGGTTCAGGTCCGGTTGCTGGTCGACGGCTTCGGATCGTTTTTTTTGTCCGAGGAATTGCTGCAACGTGTCGAGGATGCCGGTGGACGCGTCCATCGATTCAAACGCATGTCCCAACTTTCGCGGCTCGCTTATTTGAACTTTCGCAACCACCGAAAGCTGGCCGTGGTTGATGGTGAACGGGCCATTTTGGGAGGGGCAAATATTGTCGAAGACGAACTCGCCGATCCGCCAGATGAGGACGCATGGGTTGACATGAGCCTGTTCATCGAAGGCCCTGCGGCGACCCAGTTGCAGTCTGTCTTCTGCAGCGATTGGAATTTCGAGACGGACGAAGACTTGCCGCCGAGCGAACTGACTGAAAACGACAGGGCCGATCCCCATTGCGGGTCACGGATCACGGTCATGCCGATCGGTCCAGACGGTCCCGACGAAATCCTCGCCGACTTTTGGCAGTGCGTGATTCATCAAGCCAAACACCGCATCTGGATTTGCACGCCCTATTTCGTCCCACCGCCCCACGCGATGGAGTCGCTGGAGATGGCGTGCCGGCGCGGAATCGATGTCCAAATTCTGATCCCACAGGTCAGCGATCTGCGACCTGTTGACTATGCCCGCGAAGACTACTTTGAAGATTTGGTCGAAAAGGGCTGCAAGATCCATCGACACATGGACCGGATGGTGCACGCCAAAATCGGAATTGTCGACGACCTTGTCGCGTTGGTCGGTTCGGCCAATTTCGACATTCGTTCGTTCTACTTGAATTACGAGTTGTCGGTCGCGATCCACGACAAAGAGACCATCGCTGTCGTGAGCGAATGGTTTGAACAACTGGCGAACA
Organism: Phycisphaera sp. RhM; assembly: GCA_033042175.1. Classification (GTDB taxonomy): domain Bacteria; phylum Planctomycetota; class Planctomycetia; order Pirellulales; family Pirellulaceae; genus Stieleria. The sequence continues at coordinate 241,783 of WCIL01000003.1, read as the reverse complement.
AGTGTGAATCCAAATCGGAGGATCGGACCAGGCTTCAATCGGCCACTGCCACCGCCGTCCGAATGTTCGCAACCGAACTGTAAGCAGACGGGTCAGCACTCGTTGACGACAGCACTGCGAGCCGTTTCGCCGATGGCGTACTGGACTGCCTCGGCCACGTCCCCGTCTGGGCCGACTGCTGCCCGCTGTCGGTCCGCGCCGGTGCCCCCTTCGAAAAGCCGCCGGACATAACCATTGACGCACTGCAGATCACCGGCGGTTTCCAATGACGGACGCACCGCGTCGAGCAACCGAGACACGGCTTCTTTGGCCGGAAGTTTTTCGCAGGTCAGTGGATCCACCAGATCCTTGCTGATGCCATAACGAGCGGCATGCCACGTCGCGTACGACAGCAGACTCGATCGTATGGGGCGGTTGGTTCGATTCGCACCGACGTCTTGCATCGCCTGCATCACGATGGCCCGTATTAGGCCTGCGTAGCCGACGGTCTCTTCCACCGCCAGCATCACATCGGCACCGCGAAACTCAATCGTTGGGACTTTGGTTGGCAAACGGATGTCCCAATAGATAAAGCTTTCATCCTTGATCGCCCCGGCACGCACCAACTCATCAACACACGATTCATAGTCGCTAAGGTCATCGAAATGCGGCGGTGGCCCGGCCATCGGCCACTGCGCCCACAGCTCACGTCGATAGCTTGCGTACCCCGTGTCTTCTCCATCCCAGTACGGCGAATTGGCCGAGAGAGCCTGCAGAATCGGCAGCCAACGACGACATTGGTTCATCACCTGCACGCCCATGGATCGATCTTCCATCGACACATGGACGTGACAACCGAAGATCAGCATGTCGCGGGCGATTTGTTGGAATCGCTGACTCATCACTTGGTAACGGCGTTTGGGGGTGAATGAGTCTGAAGCGGGGACGGGCAACGGATTGGTTCCGGCAGCGACCAGAGCAGAGCCCGTGTTGCCTGAGGCGACGATCAGTTCGCCGCGGACGTTGCTGACACTTCGGCGCACCTCGTCCAGCGTCTGGCAAACCCTCGACGCCATTTCGATTTGAGTGAGGTGAAGTTCGTGCTGGATATCCGCCGCAGTCTCTTTGCCGATCTGCTCGATCACCCGTTTGCAATTGGGCAGCAACCGACCGTCGATGGGATCGACGAGCTGGTATTCTTCTTCGACACCAATCGAAGGGATGGATGGGGCCACGGCGTCATTTCCTTAATTGAACAAGCGAGTTGCGGGACAAGAAAGTCCCTGTACTTGAGAGGTTGATCCTTAGTGCAATCGGCACTTCAACGTCCCTTCGACACGTACCGGTTGTAAGCGCCGGATGAGGCACGCCGCGAAGCAATTCGCACGATGCCGACCAGCGCGCCGGAGACAGCACCCCACAGCATTGCGTCTTTCCAATCCACTTCCGGAGATGCAGGGTTTTTGGGCGGCTCGCGATTGAGCGTGGTGCGCCAACCGGCCTGCAGCGCGTTGCGCGCCACCAATGTCGCGCCGAGGGCTGCTGCGTAGGCCAGCAGGTTCTCCGTTTTTCCGATCCCGGTATTGCGTCCATCCGGTTCATCGTCAAAGCGGTCCGCCGCCGTCTCGCGTAAATCACTTAACTTTTCTTGAATCTGATCAATCATTTGGAGTTCCTCGATAGGTCGGTCTTTGGTAGCGGTGTGCGAAGATGCTTGCAGGGACGCCAGGCCCCGAGACTCGATGCGGTCTTAGGTTGCATCTGGTCGGTTTTCAACATTGCGTTGACTGGATGGATCAGGCGGATGTCGGTTCGGCGTGATGTCAGCGGGCGAGTTCACATAAATCTTTGTGCCACAATTGGGGCATGCGACCGCGCGGTCGTGAACATCAACGCCGCACCGCGGACAGGGAGTCATGTTCAACGGCGAAGCGGATTTGTCAGTGTTCATCAGTAGTCAATCCTCTCGTCGGAGCCGTTGAACCTGGCTTCATAATCAATTTGCCGAAGATAGCTCTTCAACGCGGTGAACTCCTGGGGATCCAGCTGGTCTTTGATCGAGTCGACCGCTTCGTGGATCAAGTTGACCATTCGGTGGACTTTTGCATAATCCATCCGCCGATAGGTTTCACCGGGACTGGAACGCTTTGCAAACGTCTCTTCGATCGGTTTTCGGTAAGGTTCAAGGGCGTCATGGTCCAGGGGCTGGGGCCAGTAGAGTTCGCCGGACTGTCGATCGATCTGGTTCTCTTTCAATCGATCCGGGGCCATCCGCTTGCCGATTTCACGACGCTTCTCTTCCGACAACGGCGTGTGTTTCTCCGCGATTTCCTCGTTCCGCAGCTCGCGCAATTCATAGTATTGCTCAACCCGCTCCTCGCGATTCTTGAGCCTCAACGCAAGCGCTTCTTGCAATTGTTCGGCGGACAAGGATTTCAGATAGGCGCCTTTGCCGAGGCCGGTGGCCAGTTCGCCGCGGGCTTCGAGGACGTCGCCCGCTGCGGTTGTGTTGTCATTGTCGTCAAACAGTCCATCGTCGGCGATGGCGATGGTTACGAACATCATCGTGAATAAGGAGGCAGCGAGTCGCATGGTTCTCTCGGTCTTTCTTTGAGGGAGTGGAAAGCGCAGTGCCGTGATTGATGGAGAGCCAGATTTCGGCACCCTCTCAGTCACAGCACACGCGGGTTTACATCGAAACGGAAGCGTTGGTTGCGGCGTCTGTGGCGGGACGTTCGCCTTGTAAGTAGGCCGTGCCGGCTTTCAGCAAATACTTCACGCCGGTCAAACCGGAGTGATCCCAGTATTCACCCCGTGACGGTTCGATCCGCAACAATAGAATTTTCTCACTGGCCTTGCCGTCGGGAAACCAAACCTTCCAGCCTTCGCTCCAGAGTTCGTCCAACTTCGCTCGATCATCGCTGGGGTGTGCAGTCCCGGAGATCGACACGAACTTATTTGACGCTTGCATGGTCACGGCAACTTCTGAATCGAGCGCCACATCGGAGACTTTGCCGGAGTCGCGTTCGGTCACAAACCAGAGTCGGCCGTCCGGTTCCACTTGAGCGACCGCCATCGGGCGGGCGTTGATTGCACCGTCGACGCTGCGAGTGACGAGCATCGCTGTGTCGAAGTCCTTGAGTAAGTCGATCAGTTTTTTATGAGTGTTCATGTTTTTATGAGTGTTCATGGTCCTCGTCCTTGTTGAATGCTTCACAGCGTTGCCTGTTGGGGACGCGGAGCAGTTGCAAAACGCGTTTACGTCGTTTGCTCGGCATGACGACCTTCGGCGAATTCTTCAATCGCCTTGTCACAGAACGCGGGCAGGTCATCGGGGTTCCGGCTGGTCACCAAGCCCTGATCACAAACGCATTCTTCATCGACCCATTCAGCTCCGGCGTTGATCAAATCCGTCTTCAGACTCGGCCACGACGTTACTTTGCGTCCGCGGACGACGTCGGCTTCGATCAACGTCCAAGGTCCGTGGCAGATGGCGGCAACCGGCTTGTGTTGTTTAAAAAAGTCTCGCACAAAACTGACGGAAGCTTCGCACACCCGCAGCGCGTCTGGATTGAAAACACCACCGGGCAACACCAGTCCGTCGAACTGTTCGGCGGATGCCGAGTGAACCGACTGATCGACTTGAAACGTGTCCGCCTTTTCGTCATGATTCACGCCCTGGATCTCACCGGATTTCGGTGACACCAACACCACCTCGGCGCCGGCGTTCTTGAGCGCTTCCCAGGGCTTGGTCAGTTCCACTTGCTCGAAGCCGTCGGTTGCGAGAAATGCGATTCGTTTTTGTTTGAGCGATTGCTTGCTCATGTTGTTCTCCTGAACGGACGTCATGGTTTGTCTCGAAACGGTTAGGTGCATCACCAACGCTGCAGGTGCTGCAGTTGCAGTGACTGACGTTGCAGTTTCCATGCCAAAGGCGGCTTTCCCTCGCCCTCGCCACAACCGGTGGGCTCAGCCTCACATCGCCGGTCGATCAATGACCAGTGCGAGGCTTTCTCGAGCAACTTGAGTTACCTCACCGAACGCGTCGGTTGACGGTGAAGAACGGTATATCGCGAACAGAATGTGCCAGGAACTCTGCCAAGGGCACGAGAATTGCACCTTGAAACCCCATCAAAAATCAAAGTAGAACCCGCACTCACTCCCTTTCTGCTTCACCCTGTGATGACGGACGATGCCCTTCCAAAACGATGTGTGATTGCGGATGATGTGCGATCGTCGCGAGCAAAGGTTGGAAAGTGGCTCAATGGTTGCGGGTTCGATTGCGTGCTTGCCGAAAACGGCTTAGAAGCATGGGAATCGATTCAAAACCATCCGCCTGATCTGCTGGTCACCGACCTGGAGATGCCTCTGTTGTGCGGACTGGAACTTCTTGAGAAGGTTCGCCAATCCGACAACAAACGCATCGGCCGGTTGCCCGTTCTGGTGATGACCAGCCTGCTAGATAGCCAGACATTAAATGTCGTGCGCAAGTTGGGTGGCGATGGATTGCTTCAAAAACCGCTCGACAAGGAGAAGACTCTTTCAGTCATCCTCGAGTTAGTCGCCGGAAAGAACTGTCTTCAGCGGTTCAGTGTCCCAGATTCGGATTCTAATCCAAGCGGCGATGGAGTGATCTCGCCCACACTTCGACGGCTGATCAAGACGGTCGCCAAGGGTAAGCGGCCTCGCTAGGCGGTGTGCCGTCAACTCGTCTTGGGCGGGGATTGACGGCAAGGTTGACCGGCTGACTTTACTCGACGATCTTCTTCAGGATGCTCGCCAGCTGTGGGTTGTCGGTCGCGTGGAGGGCAGCCGCAGCGTCGGCTTTGAGCTTCGTGACTGCATCGCTCGTTCGCTCGACAAGGTTGGCTCGGGTAGTGAAACGAGACCACGTCGCTTGGTTGGCGTTCAAATGAAACTGCACCCAATTCGCATCTTGAAGATGGCCCGAACGCTCGCCGGTATAACGATCGAGATCGACAGAGAGCGCTGCGTTAGTAGAGGCTTGCGCTGATCCAGCGGTGGAGCGATTTTTGCGTTGCAGGGCCGCGGTCAATTCATCTTCGCCGTCGATGACTTTCGCCGGGTCGTCTCGGTCGATCTCATCGTCCCCATCTCCGAAATCGGCGCTTTCTGGGTTGGTAAACTCGGTACCGAGCGGATTGTCGACGTCGTAGTCCGCATCGGGATCATAATCATCGCGATCATAGATCGAATCTCGCGAATAGGGCATGGTTGCCGATCGCGTCTGAGCCTCTCGCAGGCTGATCCGTCCGGCGACGGGACCGCTAACGGCGCGACGTCCCGCGGCGGCAGCGATCGCCGCCTCCGTGCCGTCTTCGATTGCGTCGGCCAAATTGCCGGCTTCTCGTGTTGTTTCGTCGATGTAGTCGTCTACACGGTACTGATCAATATCCAATCGCGGTCTGTCGGCGGTTCGTTCGTCATCTAGCCCCGGATCGTCTACACCTGCCGGAGATTCGGTGTCCAGGCGTTTGATCCCTTTGGCGTTGGTAGCAGTTCGTGCTTGTGACGAACGGCGTGACAACGACGCGCGTTCGGATGCCTTGTCGTCGTTGGACGGGCGGGCATTCTGATCACGCTTGGGGCGATCAATCGATTTTGCCAGGGCGGCACCGACTGTTTTCGGATCGGGCAATGCACGTTCGGAATCGCGATCAACGGTCGAGGCGGAGGCGTGTTTGACCTGTGTCCATCCAAACGCCTCCAGTTCACCGATGACCTGGTTTGCTTGCTCGGCGATGGCTTGCAGTTGTTTTTTCTGTTCGTTCGACTCGCTGCGTTTGGCGGCCTCGATGGCCAGCTTTTTGGCAAGACTGGCGTCGCTCCATATCACTCCCGCCAGCGCCCAGTCGCTGATCTCTTGGACCGCTCCGTCGGGCACAGGTTGGTCGGTTCGCGACGGTTGCTCCGCCTTGACGGTCATCAGTGCCGCCATTGACAGAACAATGTAAGCGGCGAAGTAAAGAAGGTTTCGTTGATGTCTCATGGAACGACTCGGTGGCTTTGGGTGGGCAACACGTTGGTTGCTATTCGTGCGGATTTCGTCGTGCAAATCCAATCGCGGGAGACCATGACGTCGAGATGGCGATGCCGGTATGGCGAGGGGACTTCGTATTCGGTGGCGCTGGTTCGGTCGCGCCGGCGATCTCCAATTCGAATGAGCACGCGCTGGTTGTTCACCGCAAGGTGATGCAAAGATCGTGCCCAAAGACAATGGTCAGAAACTCGCTGATAACCTTTCGGGGTCCGCGGCGGCTGGGTCCCCCGATTCAATCTGGATGAAGAACTCCAGCTTTTTACCGGGGTAACCGTCGAGCAGACTACCCACCGATGGCGGCGCGAACCCATGGATGGCAGGGGGCGAAAAAATTCGGAGGTTCGCGCTGCTGTCCGCGGAAGAAGCATCATGGCCGGCATGCGACGGGACGATCGGTCGAACGACGGTCGAGCATCCTGTCGGATAGGCGACCAGACTTGCGGTTTGTCGATGGCGTCGATCTTTCGCATTCAACCCGATGGTCAGGTGCGACGTGTCCGCGAGGGACGCGGCGTGGCATCGCGCTTACGCAGGCGGGTCGGTCTGTTCCGCCCGCTTGGGGGTCGCGAACGCGAGCAGTACCCAGGCGACGATCCAGGCAACGCCACCCAGCGGCGTGATCGCCCCCATCCAAGGTGATTCAGTCAACACCAGCAGGTACAGGCTGCCGCTGAACAGCACGATGCCGGTCAGGAACAAGTACCCGGATTTTGCGACCAACGAGGACGCGTTGGTGCCACAGGCCGCCAGGGCTAACAGGGCAACCGCATGCACGAGGTGGTACCTCGATCCGGTTTCGAATTGCCCTACCCGTTTTGCGATCAGTTCGGGCTCCAGCCCCTGAGACTGCAGCAACCCCTCCAGACCGTGTGCGGCGAAGGCACCCAGGGCCACACCCGTGGCGCCGGCGATCGCGGCGGCAACGAGCAGGAATCGGTGGGGCGGGTTCATGCCGAGGTCAGTTGGGTGTCAACGGCGCGCAGAAGCTTGTCCATTTGGAAGGGCTTGCGAATGTATTCGCTGACGCCCAGCAGTTCGGCGTAGGCTTTGTGTCGGCTGCCTTCATTGCCGGTGATCATGATCACCGGCACCATGGTTTCGGACATCCGCCGCAGTTTCTCGAGCACCAGGAATCCGCTCCGTTTGGGCATCATCATGTCCAAGATGATCAGGTCTGGGGATTCGCGTTCGGCCAACGCCAAGCCTTGATTTCCGTCGCGGGCGACAACGACTTCATACCCGGCGTCTTCCAACGCGTAACGCACCGACTCGATGATTTCGACATCGTCGTCGACGATCAAAATCTTGGCACCGCGATCGCTTTGAACCACTTCGGGGAGATCGTCAGAGTCTTCGTCGGCCATACAGTGGAACCTGGAGGTGAAACTGGAAGTTTAGTTGTCCGAGAACGAAGTCGGACTTGTATCCCAATGGCTTAGTTTAGCAACTGGAGCACCGCTCACCACATGATTCATGACCCATCGGTCCAGATCCGACAAAACGACGGTGTTCATTTCGTCGTCGTTGCGGTACTGGCGAATTTCCAGTTGTGCTCCGATTGAGCTGGCGGCTTGAATTTCCGAAACCAAGCGTGTCTCGTCGTAGAACTCGCTTTCGACGGATCGCTGCCACAGCATCGGCAGCCGTCGTTCCTTCAATCGCTGGCGATCCAGCTCGGGATGGGCGGGCAGATTGAACGCGCCGCCGAGTGAGATCGCGGCGGCAAAGAGTTCGGGGTGACGCATCGCGATCCGCGTCGCCATCGTCCCACCGCTCTGGTACCCCGCCAACACGATGCGTTCGGCATGGATGCTGTATTGATCTGCGGCGCGGTCGATCGCCGCGAGCACACTTCGCTCTGCCGATTCTAAGGCCGACGCCGAGTTGCTCCACCAAAACCGGTGACCCGACGCGTCCGACGCCATCGGGGCGCGAAGACCGGTGGCCAAGTAATTCCGCGAGCTGACGTGGGGCATCACGTGACAAACTTGGTTTTCGTTGAAGCCGTCGCTGTGCAGCCAGACGATCAACGGGTAACGGTAGTTCGCTTCGTAATGCAGCGGCACGAAAAAGGTTTGGGCACGGATCGCCGCGGACCAACTGCTCGGTGCCTCGCCGTCGTGCTCGCCCGACAGCTCTTTGGCATCGAGTGCGTCGACGGGGTGCGGGGCGTTGTCCTTTCCGTCGGCAACGTGATCGCTAACGGAATTCCAAATCATGGTCGCATCAAAACGGTTCATAGCAAACCGGGACTCAGCAAGTGAAAAAGCATCAACACGCTGCTGACGGCTCGCTACAAACGTAGGGACAGCGCGGACGATGTGTCAACGCTGAAGCGAACAAAGCGAGTCGCAAAAAGACAAAATTAGAAACGCTTTCAAAACTAACGCTTCAGAATCTCAGCCAACTCAATCAGGTGCCGAAGGCTGTCGCAGTGCGCCGCGTAACGCAGCTTCGGACGTAGTTGATCGTCCAGTGCACGCCCCCCGACAATCAGGCTCACCCGATCGCCCAAAGAGTCGGCAAGCTTGTTCTGCTCACGCACAAAACGGGCCGGATCATCAACCGCCGTCACGCTCAACCAAACCATCTTGGGCTGGTAATCGTGGACCGCCTGCATCAACGAAACCAGCGGCAAATCGTTGCCCAAATTGACCGCGTTCCATCCGCATTCACGCAGCGCCAGTTCCACCAACGCGGTCGGCAGCTGATAGGGGTCCGACTCGGGCGCCGCACCGATCGCGATCGGCGTCTCTGCCGGAAGGGTTGGTAGCCCCTCTCGGAGGCTGTAAATCAGCCGCGTGCAGATCGTGCAGCTGCGACGCTCTTGGTAGACCTCCAGCTCGCCGCAGTCCCACGCATCACCCAGCCCCCGCATCGCGTCGGTGATCAGGTCCTCGGCCGCTTCGGCGCGGGACCACCCCAACGCGATCCGCTGCTCCAGCAATCGCATGCAGTGACGCTCGTCCCCGTCGGCCAGGGCCGCGCGGAACTCCTGCTGGGTCGGCTCGGTGCCGGCTCCACGCACCGCGGTGCGGCGTGCTGTCGGCTTCGACGCGATCTCCAGGTCGCTGCCATCGACCCCCAGCGCCTTCGTGTCAACGATCGTTCGCTCGGTCGACTGGAGGAACTCACGCAGGCCCGAAAGGGTGATGCGGCGGTGTCCGCCGACCGTTCGGATGGTCGGGATCACGCCCTGGTCGCACCAGCGCTTGACCGACGATTCGCTGACATGCAGCGAGCTGGCGACCTGTTTCGGAGAGAATTGGGGCAGCGAGTCAGTCACAGGCGAGGCCCAGGGCATGGAATCTGGCAAGCGTGAACGTTTTGGGCGAAAAGCGTCCACGGTGGACGTTTTTGGATCGTAGCGAAAACCTCCGCCCCGCCAACCGAGGAATCGAAAAACTTTCGTGTTTTCGACGGTTTTGCAGCGGATTCGAAACTTAATTCGCCATTTTGTGCATCCGGGCATTGTTATTGCACGAATCTACCGATATACCGTGTTGAACGTTTTGAACGAATTTCCGTTCTGGAACCCGCCCCAAGGATCAAACCATGGCTACCAACCTCGCCCCCGCTCCTGCGACTGACACGAAGAAAACCGCACCCAAATCGGATGCGTCCAAACTCCGTGCACGCCCGCCGGCTTGGTTGAACGTGGACGAATTGAACGATGCCAATCGCGAAGCGGACGGTATGGTCGCTCCGCTCGGCCAGCTCACAAGCGAAGAACTCAAGAGTCGCACCAAGCGTCGGCTGCGTGAAGAGATCGATTTCATTTCCAATCCCGACTTCGGCGACACCGATTTGGGCAAACAGCTGTTCGCCGCGCCGCTGAACCTCGCTCCCCGGAAAGCGGAGTTGGGCATTGCGGCAATCCGTCGCAGCGGGATCGACATGCCGATCCATCTGGGCCGCCTTTGCGAGGCACCGTTGCTGACCCCGGAACAGGAACAAATGCTGTTTCAGCGGATGAACTATCTGTTGCAACAGGCCGCGGTGCATCGCAGCCTGCTGAATCCGATGCGTCCGTCGCGGGTCCGGTTGGAGTTGATCGACCGTTTGATCGCGATGGCCTCATGGCACCGCGACCGGATCGTCGAAGCGAACTTGCGGCTCGTCTTTTCGATCGTGAAGAAGTTCGTCAACCCGAACAACAGTTTCGATGACTTGCTCAGTGACGGAATTATCGCGCTCATCCGCGCGGTGGAGAAGTTTGACTTCGATCGCGGGTTTCGGTTCAGCACCTACGCGACGCAAGTCATCCGCCGTAATTCCTATCGCACCGTCGTTCTGAAACAGCAGGAACGACAGAAAACGGTGGGCGGGCTGCAAGACATGGATCTGGATTTGACCGACGAGGGTCGCGAGTCGGCGATCAGCGAAAAACGCTGGCACGAACTGAGAAGTCGTTTGAGCGTGATGCTGAACGAATTGGATCGCCGCGAGAAATTCATCATCCGCGCCCGTTTTTCGCTCGGGGCGCACCGCAAAGTTCATACACTGCAGTCGCTCGCCAACCGCCTTGGTGTTTCCAAGGAGCGCGTCCGCCAGCTCGAACGGCGGGCGATGGATAAGTTGCGTGCGATGGCGGGCGACGTCAACCTTGCGGAACTGGAGACTCAGTGAAAACCTATTTGGCTTCAACGACGTTGCCGGTCGACGCAGATCAGGCCTTCGCCTATCACGAACGACCCGGCGCCCTCGATCGTTTGATCCCACCCTGGAAAAAGGTATCGATTGAATCGTCCGATCGCAGCCTGAAGCCGAACAGCGTGGTGGTGTTGCGGCTGAAGTCCGGCCCGCTGTCGATGCGATGGGTCGCGCAGCATACCGAATATGATCCCCCCCACTGCTTTGTCGACGTCCAACGCTCGGGTCCCTTCGCCCACTGGGAACATCGCCACTTGTTCGACGCAGCGTCCTCCGACGGCTGTGTGCTTCGCGATTCGATCACTTATCAATTGCCTCTGGGAGCGGTCGGCGGAATGTTCGGCGCGACATTGGCCCGCAAGGAATTGGAGACGATGTTCGCTTACCGCCATCGCGTCACCCGCGACGACTTGGAATTGGCGGCAAAGTACCAAGCGTTACCGATGAAGATTGCCGTCTCGGGTTCGTCCGGTCTGGTGGGGCGAAAGCTGTGCGCGTTGTTGACACTGCTCGGCCACGAGGTGATTCGACTGGAGCGTTCCATCGATCGCATCGAAGACGGTCAAGCGGCGATCGCTCCTTGGGATTCGCCCGAGCAGGCGGCTAGACTCTCCGGCGTTGATGCCGTCGTGCATCTAGCCGGAAAGTCGATCGCAAACCGGCGCTGGACCGATTCGGTCAAGCAGGCGATTCGCGACAGTCGAGTCGATTTGACAAGTCGTTTGGCCGACGCCCTGGCCGGTCTGGCGGATCCACCCAAAGTCTTTCTTTGCGCCTCGGCGATCGGCATCTATGGAGATCGCGGGGACGAGGTGCTGTCCGAATCGAGCGCACCGGGCGACAGTTTTTTGGCAGACGTTGCCTTGGAATGGGAGCAGGCCTGTCGACCAGCCGAGCAAGCAGGCATTCGCGTCGCCAACGCGCGGCTGGGCGTCGTGCTGGACCCCGGCGGCGGGGCGCTTGAAAAAATGTTGACCCCGGCAAAGCTATTCGGCGGCGCCTTGGGCAACGGACGGCAATGGTGGAGTTGGGTTTCGATCGACGATGTGATCGGTTCTATCTACCACGCGATTTGCGACGATCGTGTTTCCGGTCCGTTTAATGTCACCGCACCCAATCCGCTGACCAATCGTGAGTTTGCCAAAACGCTCGGGCGGGTGATCTCGCGTCCGGCGCTGGTTCCCGCCCCGGCGTTTGCACTACGTCTTGCGCTCGGCGAAATGGCTGATGCGCTGCTGCTGTCCAGCACGCGTGTGATCCCGTCGGTGCTGCAACAGACCGGATATGAATTTCGCTTCACCCAGGCCGACGAGGCGTTGCGTTATCACTTGGGGGTGAATCGATTGGAGTCGATCGAATGAAGGTGAACGTGATCTTTCTGATCAATCTGGTCGCGACCTGGTATATGGTCGGATTGATCTGGATGGTCCAGGTCGTGCATTACAAACTGTTCGACCGTGTGGGCGAAGCGGAGTTCGTGAAGTATGAAACGGATCATTCAAATCTGATCACCCCGATCGTCGGGCTTCCCATGCTGGTTGAGATCGCGACCGCAGGGATGTTGCTCGCTTTTGTGCCCGCCGGAATTCCACGTTGGGCATTGGTGGCGGCGTTCATCGCTGTGGTGGCAATCTGGCTGTCGACCGCGCTGATTCAGGTGCCGTGTCACAACCGACTGACGCAAAATGGTTTCACCCAGGCGGACTATCAACTGCTCGTCGGCAGCAACTGGATCCGAACGATTCTGTGGACCGCCCGAGGCCTGTTGCTCGCGTACTTGCCAACAAGCTGATGGCGTAGGCGGCTCGACGCCTAAGCCCTACCGCGCCACGCTGTAAGGCATTTTTTAGCGGTCGGGCGTGAGCCCTCCGGTGTTTCGGGAACGAAACAGACCGGAGGGCTTGCGCCCAATTCCGCTCAATCGACAAGGGTTGGACCGGCGCAAGGCCCGTAAGCTCGCGCCAAACGGCTGATCATCAATTGACATCAGCCGGTTCGCGTTAGCGTTCGGGCGTCCCTCAATGTCTGTCGATGCGAAAGACCTTCAGTTTTCCCAGGTCGCGGACGACCACGTCGTCACCAGCCACTGCGACATGAGCCCAGGAATTCTGTGCCACCTCCATCTCGTCGATCAGTTTGTACTCCGGTGTGGAGCCGTCGAGCAGCATCAACTTGCCGCGCTCGGTCAAGGCGAGGATCCGATTTCCATCGGTGATCAAGCTCGCGTACTTTCCGATCGGTCTGGTGGTGAAAGTCGCTTCGCCCGTTTCAACGTCCAGCGCCGTCATTCGTTCGTTCTTGAGATGCATGTAGATCCGCCCATCGACCAGCACCGGTGACGACATGTAGGCCTGTTGCTTCTGGTTCCAAACCTCCCGGACCGTCCACTTGTCGCCGTCGCGAGAGATTTCAAACAGCTGGGCGGTGCCGCTGTGGGCGGACGTGAAAACGCGATCGCCGATCGGCAGTGGCGTCAGGATATTCATTCCACGAAATGCTTGGATCGGCTGCTTCCAGAGTGGCTGCCCGGTTTCCAGGTCCACGCCACACAGTTCCAGGCGGGTTTGCACCAGCAGCTGCCGCTTGCCGGCGATCGTTGCGATGATCGGGCTGGAGAACGCACCGGGGGAGCTGGAAGTGGCGTTCTCCAGCGTTTGCCAAATCACCGATCCGTCGTTCATTGAAAGCTTGACCGTCGCGCCGCCGGTTTGCATGTAAACGGCATCACCGTCGATCAGCGGCGAGCAATTCGCACCGAACATCGGCAAGGGCGTGCCAAGCGTCTTGGGGAAATCGACCCGCCAGGTTTCGGCACCGGTTTTCGGATCCAAGCAGACGATCACGTCGCGCATTCCGACGACGACCAAACCGTCGCGGCTGCACGCCGGCGTGGCGCGAATCCAGTCTCCGTTGGAGGCTGCGAAAAGCGGGACGGCCATCGACCCTTCCCACTGAACGGTCCAGGCGACGCTACCATCGCTGAGGTTGTACGCGGTGACTTTCTCAAACGTCTTGTCGACCGTCTCGGTCGTGTACAGCAAGCCGCCAAACACGACCGGTCCGCTGTAACTGGGGGCATGCGGCTTTTCCCAAGCCAACGTCAGGTTGCCCTGCAGTTTTTCGGGTAGCTCACCGGACGTCAGTTGGCCGTCGCGATTCTCGCCCCTCCACTGGCTCCAGTCGCCCGGGTCGGCAAGGGTGAACTGGCAGGAACTGCAGACCAACACGCAGAAGAGGATACGGCGAAATTTCATGACGGCACGAATGAAGAGGGGGCGAGGAAAGAACTGACGCACAGTAGTGCGCCGGCTACCCCCAAGTGTCAGCTGCCGTCTGTAGGGGGAGGTCCCCGGTACGTTGGTGTCCAGCCTTGAGGCGCGTCTTCACGCGCTGCGAAGCAGCAAGCCGGGCGGCTAAAGCCTGCACACCAGCGCGTGTTGGTGTCCAGCCTTGAGGCGCATCCCGCTCGCTGCGGAGCAGCGAGCCTTGGCGAGCCGGGTCCGCGGCAATGGGGCACGCGGCCGTTACGCGGCGACCTTGATGAACGACGCGAGTCGATCGGCGCGGCTGGGGCTTTGCAGCTTTGCGACGGCCTTGGCTTCGATCTGCCGGACACGTTCACGCGTGACCTTGAAGATCCGACCGCATTCTTCCAGCGTGTAGCTGTAGCCATCGACCAGACCGTAACGCAAACGGATGATTTCGCGTTCTCGATACGTCAACGTCTTGAGCAGTTCGTCGATCTTTCCGCGCAGGATTCCGCCGGAGGCCATGTGCACCGGGTTCAGGCTGTCGTTGTCTTCGACGAACTCGCCAAAGCTGCTGTCTTCGCCTTCGCCGACGGGGCGATCCAGGCTGACCGGATGGCGGCCGATGTCCATCACACGCTGGACTTCTTCCAACGGCACTTCGGTCAGCTCGGCGATTTCTTCGTACGACGGTTCCCGTTTGAGTTGCTGGGTCAGTTTCTTTTGCGCCTGACGCAGTTTGCTCAACACGTCGATCATGTGAACGGGGATGCGGATGGTGCGCGCCTGGTCGGCGATCGCCCGCGTGATCGCTTGACGAATCCACCAGGTCGCGTAGGTGCTGAATTTAAATCCGCGTCGATACTCGTACTTGTCGACCGCGCGCATCAGCCCCGTGTTGCCTTCCTGGATCAGATCCAAGAACGACAGTCCACGGTTGCGGTATTTCTTGGCGATCGAAACGACCAACCGCAGGTTGCCGCTGCTGAGTTCGCGTTTGGTGGCTTCGAATCGTTCAAAATGCTCGCGAGCTTTCGTGACCCGTTTGTGCAAGCTTTCGGGCGTCTCTTGCGTCAACATCATCAGCTCACGCAGCTCTTGTCGCAGATCGGCGGCTTCGTCGCGGCTGATCGCATCGTTGCCGAGTTCGGCCAAGCGAGTGCGGATGTAGTTCATGCGTTTTGAAAACTCTTCCAGCCGTTCCAGCATCGGGGTGACGCGTCGGCTCCGCAGGCTCAGTTCCTCGACCAGTTCCAACGCTTTGCGGCGACGGGCGATGAATCGGCGTCGGACTTCGGCTTTCAGCCGTGGCGGGGTGCTCTTGCGAGCCAACGCTTCAAAGTCTTCGCGATTTTGAGCGATCAGGTGATCGAGCGTCCGCAGGTTGTGTGGCATCCGGGCGGAGATCTGTTCTTTGGTCAGGTGCTCGGTCAGCGAGACCTTGATGGTGCGATCGAAGGGCAGTTCACCTTCGTGGACGCGATGCAGCACTTCGACCGTGTGGCGCAGGGCGTAGTCGGATTCCAGCAAGCAGCGTCGGAATTGTCGCCGGGTGACTTCGATCTTTTTCGCCAGCGAGATTTCTTGGTCGCGGCCCAGCAACGGGATCTCGGCCATCTGGCTCAGGTACATGCGAATCGGATCGTCACTCGCCCTGGGCATGTCGACGCTTGCCAGTTCTTCGGCAGCCGCGGCACCGGGCATTTGGTCGTCGTCATCGTCGGCTGCGGGGCCGCCGTCGGCGACATCGCGCAGTCCACGAACATTGGGCTCGGGGCGCCGCGTCGTTGCGGCCGGTGCGCTGTGTCCGTCGACCAGCTTGATCCCGAATCGCTCGATCACTTCGATCAGCCTGTTTAGCTTTTTCGGGCTGCCGTCTTCATCGGGAAGGTAGGCGTTGATGTCATCGTAGGTCAGGCATCCGTGCTCGTGACTACGCTCTACCAATTCGGCAAGTTTTCGATCCATCAAAAGCATTGTTCAAAACCTCATGTTTGAGTTGCCCATCATGGGCGTGCGGGTCGTTCCTTTTCACCGCGTCGGTGCTTTTATCCAGACGCGGTGCTTTTGTTTGCTTGACGTTGCGGGCGTCGTTCGGTCGTGGTCGTTCAGCTCCTCCCTAATGGTCAATTTGCTGACGGTCTTTCTCACGATCGAAAAGCTGCTTTAGTAGATCCAGCTCTTCGTTTTCGTCCAAGGCCAATGATTCAAGTTTTGCGATTTGTCGATGCTTTTCTGCAATGTTTTCGCGCCGATGAAATTGTTCTAGCAAAGACTGGAACCGCTGCTCGGGACTTTGCGTGATTTTTCCTTCACGCTGTGCCAGGCGAAACTGCATCGTGACGACTTCGTTTTTCAGGAAGTCATTTTCAATCAATGCCAGCAAGGTTTCGACGGTCAGCTCGCGACCCTGCAGATCCAGTTCTTGATAGGCCGCCAAAATCATCTTCGCCGACAGCGTGTCCAGCCACTCGGGATCGATCGCTTCGACCGCCCGGCCGGCCAACTCGGGTGATTCGATCATCACCTCAAACAGCTCGCGATCAAAACTGCTGAGCGGGACCTCGCGATCCTGGTTCGGTTTAACGGTCGCCGCGTTCGTTGTCGGGGCAGGTGTCGCGGCCGGCCCGGCATGCTCCATCGACCATGGATCGTCGAGTTCCATTTCCGCGGCTTCGGCCAGCAATAGATTCGGGTCGATCGGTCCGGTTGCCGATCCGACCGGCGCCGGGGGCGTGTTTCGTGCGGCGGGTGCAGTATTTCGTGCGGCGGGGCTGGCGGAGGCGTCGCCGGAACGCGAGTCCGTGCCGGTGGCGGCGCGGAATTTTGCCGCTTTGCGTTTCCGCTCCTTTTCTTCGGCGCGTTTCTTTTCCAGGCGATCTTCCAGCCGCGACTGGGAGATTTCGAAGGTTCGCGAAAGACGCAGGATCATCTGATCTTGTTTAAGCGGGTCCAGCATCGGGGCTTTGGCCAGAATCCCGGTCATCGTGTCGATCGCCTGCATCACCGCGTGGGTGTCATGCGTGACATCGATTCCCGCAGTCAGGGAACGCAGCTTGTGTTCCAGGGCGTCGGGCGCCTCGGCAACCATTTGCTCCAACGCGTCGCGGCCGTGTTGATGCAGGTAGTCGGCCGGGTCCATCGCATCGGGCAGCGTCAGAACGCGAAGGTCCGCATCTGCCTTGATGAACAATTCCAGCACTTCGTCGGCGCGGCGCTGGCCGGCCGCATCGCCGTCGAGCACCAGCACGACGCGGTCGGCCAGTCGTTTGAGGGTGCGGACGTGGGCTTCACCGAGCGCGGTGCCGAGGACGGCGACGACCGGCTCGATCCCCGATTGCCGCGCCGCGATGACGTCGGTGTACCCTTCCATCACCAGCGCCTGCCCGCCTTTGCGGATCGATTCCCTGGCGAGCTGCAGTCCGTACAGCTGCTCCGACTTTCGAAACAGTTTCGTCTCCGGGCCGTTGATGTACTTTCCGCCGGCGTTCTCGCCGTGTCGCGCCGCGATCTCCGGGATCACCCTGCCGCCCATCGAGATCGGACGGTTTTGCATGTCGTGAATCGGAAACATCAATCGACCGCGGAACAGGTCGTAGCTGCCGTTTCCGCCGCGGCGGTTGAGCGCGACGCCGGCGGCGACCGGGATCTCGGCGCGGAACTTGTTTCGTTTGAGCAGCCCGGTGGCGAAGTCCCAGCTGTCCGGGGCGAACCCGATCCGAAACAGGTGTCGGTGTTCGTCGTCGATTCCGCGGCTGGCCAGGTAGTCGCGAGCGATCTTGGCGTCGTCGGTTGACGGCGAATCGAGCTGATCGAAATAGGCGTCGCAAATCAGCTTGACGGCGGCCAGCAAGGTGGATTTGTCGTCCTTGGATCCGGCGTCCACCTTGGGGCCGGTTTGGTATTCGATCCCGGCTTGTTCGGCCAGCGATCGCAGCGCGGTGACGAAATCGACGCCGTCGCGGCGCATCACGTAGCTGAACACGTCTCCGCCGATGTCACAGACCCAGCATTTCCAGGTCTGGCGTTCACGGTTGACCGTCAGCGAAGGCGAGCGGTCGTCGTGCCAGGGGCACTGGGCGGCCAGCATGCGTCCTTTCGGGACCAGCGTCAACGACGCACCGATGACGTCGACAAGGTCGACGGCGGCACGCACTCGCTCTTTGAGGTCCAGGTCCATCATTGCGGACAAAGCCACTCGCTGAAAATGTCCCTGCGAATTCATTCCGAAATCGCGCAGGATTGGCGAAACCATCCGGATCGGTCGACTCGTGCCGAGTTCGCCGGATTTTGGGGGCCAATTCACAGACCCTTCCCATCCGCCACGCGGCAAAGGCTCTCTCCTGAAAGCCGTTCGAGCAAATTTCGATCACACGCACTCCGTTGCAGCGTAACAAATCTCGCCGCCCACCGGACTCCGACGGGGATCACTCCCGTCTGGAGAGGAGGGGGCACGAGCGATGCTTCGCATACGAGCCGGGGGAGTTTCACGATCGGTTGATTTGACGTCAAGATCAGTTTCACGCGAATTTCTCGCGGCTTCCTTGGGCACGATTAAACCTGTGTCCCGTTCCCTTTTTCACTGAACTTTGCCGAATCCCGTTACGAAGAACGGGTTTCCCGTCGGTATAATTTCCTGAATCTACCCCGTCCCTCCCCGGAACGCTTGTTTCCCAGTCCGGACCATGCCCGCATTCGACGTCGATTCGCAGAGCCCGGGCGGCTCCTTTGAACCCCAGCCGGCTGACCATTGGTCGATGCCGCTGGGAGCGATTGCCGGCATCCGGTTGTACCTGTCGTATTCGGTGTTCGTCGCGCTGGCGATCCTGGCGGGGCTCGTCGCGACGGTCCACGGCCGCGAAGGCAACGGTGACCTGCCGCTGGTCGCCCTGACCGCCGTGACGATCTGGTGTTTCGGCTGGGGGCTCCAGCTGCTCGTGCAACTCGGGCTGCATCGCTGGACCAACGCCAAAAGCGAATCGATCACGATCGGGTTGCTGGGCGTCGAGGCCGCCAATCCGCTGTATCGCCGCTACCCCTGGTCTGCGGTTGCCAATCTGATGGCGGCTTGTTTTTCGTTGACCGCACTGGTGATGTTGGGAGCCGCCTGCTTGGCCGTCCACATGCTGACGCGGACGGCCGGTTATGCCGACGGCACGTTGTGGCTGCAAGAACTCGCCGCGCCGGGTTTGGGCTTGGATGCCGTGGAGAAAAGCTACTTGACGGCCGCTTGGTTGCTGTGGATTCAAGCCGCCTGCCAGGCGTATCCGTTGCCGAAAAACCTGGGCCGCGGCGCCATCGCATCGGCGATCGCGTTGTTCGCCGCCGAGGCCAATGATGACCTGCAACTCAAACTGCTGCGCCGGTTGTTGCAATTGATCTCGCTGATCACCGTCGTCATCGCGATCGCGACCCTGATCGGCGACGGCGATGTCCGCCTGCCCCGTTGGCCGGTCTTGTTGTTCCTGGCCGGCCTGTTGTGGGTGTCGACGTATAAGAGCGATCTGCGTGACTGGATCACCTCCATCCACGTCGCCGCCGCAGACCCCATCGCGGGTCACTTCGACGTCACCGAACTGCGGGCCAGTGATGTCACCGACAGTCACGACACGACGACAGTGCGGACGCCTTGGCTGAGTGAATGGATCGACTCGGTGCGGATGCGTCACAAGCGAAAACGAGTCCGCGCGGCGATGCGACGCGAGCACGAAGAAGCCAATGACGCGGCCCGCTTGGACCAGGTGCTACAGATCGTCAGCCAGCACGGCACCAAGGGGCTCAGCCACGAAGACCGCGCGCTGTTGCAACGCGTCAGCAAGAACTTGCGCCGCCACCGTGAGTCTCAGCAGGGAGAAGAGTAGATAAGGAGACAAGGAGAGAGGGAGACAAGGAGACAAGGAGACAAGCGTATTGGATGGCTCAGCTCACTCCGGATTCCCGTTTGCTTGTTGCGAATCTTTCCTGGCTTCTATGCCCTTGGGGGCTTCTTGGCGGGGCGAAGACCCATTCGCGCTAGTCGTCTATTTTCGGGTAGTGGACGAGGCGACGAGTCCTTGCTGATATGCCGACTACAGCGGACTCGTCGCCTCGTCCACTACCGTCTACCCGAAAACCAAGGGGCGGCGGCACGTTAGCGTGGCTTGCTCATCATCAAGCGGTAGTTTCCAGATCCCAGCAGGTCATCGATCCGCGATCGCATTTCGGGGGTCACTTGGACTTTGAACTTGTCGGCTTTCAGGTGGACCAATTCGCCTTCGGCAAGCTTCATGCTGAACAGCAATTCTTGGTTGCCGGGATAGCCGCGGACGATCTCACGTAGACGCGAGATCGTCTGCCCGTCGTGTTTGGCTTCGTCCAACCGGATTCGCATGCCATGGGTGTAGCGATTGTCCAGGTCATCGAGCGGAATGAGTTCGTCGATGATCAAGTTGGCTTCATCGCCCCCGCCCCGCCGATCGACTTTGCCTTTGGCCAACACCACCGCGTCGGGGATTACCTTTTCGCCATGATCGGCAAAGCCGCGTGGCCAGAGGATGCAGCGGATCGCACCCTGCATGTCTTCCAAATCAAAGTTGGCGTACTTGGACGGCTGACCCGGTTTGGGGTTTTTGGTGTGGGCGATCTTGATCGAGCTGATCATGCCGCCCAAAATCACTTCGCCCCGATCTTGGATTTCGGACAGCGAGTCGGTCGTGTGCGTTCGGAACGTGGCGAGTTTTGGCTCGTACTCGGCCAACGGGTGGGAGTCCAGGTAATAGCCGAGGACTTCTTTTTCGTAGCCCAGTTTTTCGCGGTCGGGCCATTCATCCATTTCCGGCAGGACGACCGCCGGTGCGCCACCTGCGGCCTCCTCTTCTTCTTCGAACGCACCGAACAGGCTCGCTTGACCGCTTTTCTTGTCGGCTTGCACGGCGGCACCGGCCTGCATCGCTTTTTCGATCACGGCGACCAACTGGCTGCGTTTGGCGCCGAAGCAATCCATCGCGCCGGCTTTGACCAGCGTTTCGATGGCGGACTTGTTACAGGCGTGCGGGTCGACGCGTTCACAGAAATCGAAGATGTCTTTGAAAGGACCGTTCTTCTTTCGTTCCTGTTCGATCGAGATCGCAGTCGATCCGCCACAGGCTTTGATCGCCGACAGGGCGAAGTGAATCTTGCCGTCGGCGACGCTGAAGTCGGCTTCGGACGTGTTCACACTCGGCGGCACCACTTCGATGCCCATCCGATCGCAGTCCTCCATGTGCTCGACCAGCGCGTCTTTCCGTTTGAAGTTTCGACCATCGATGTCACTGGACAACAGCGACGCCATGAACTCCACCGGGTAATGCGCCTTCAGGTAGGCGGTTTGGAAAGCAACCAGGGCATAGGCGGTGCTGTGCGAATTATGGACGACCAATCCGTTGGCCACGAAGTTGTGATCGTTCTCGACAGTCAGGTCATAGACATCCACCACATCGGCAGGCTCAATGGAAACGATGTCGTCCCAGAAAAGATCGCTCTGAGCGTGATCGGCGAGGGATTCCGAGTCAAAGAAGTCAGCCAGACGCTGGACCGTCGAGCGTTGAAAGCCTCGCTTGGAGGATTGCCCCGTACGACAGAACTCACGAATCGAAACACCGCTTTGCGACTCCAGTTCGCGCCACGGAATCTCACGACGAACGCGTTCCTCCGCAACGAGCGAGCGCACCGCGACCGGCACCAAGTCTCCGGTCGTTTTTGCTTCGCCGGCATCGATGCGATCAAGCGCTGACATCACAGCTGCTTGTTTGTCAACGATCTGCGGGCCGACGGTGTGAAGAAACTTCAGCCGCGATTCGTGGCCAATCAGATGAACCGTGTAACCGTTCCTTGGCTTTCCGTCGGCCCGTCCCGCGTAGGCGAATGACTTTTCGGTGACCCGAGAAACAATTCCCAAACGTTGCAAAAGCCTCTGGACGTCATGGGCAAGCTGTAAGGATGAAGTCGCATAATAGGATTGTTGCGACGGTTGCTCGACATATCCATCACCGGCCCAAAGCCTTCCCAAAAGCAATGCCGTCTGACGCTGATCCAATTGGAACACCGCTTCGGGAAGGTGTTTCTCGGTGGCTTTCTTTCCTGTCAGCCCGAGGGACTGAACCCAGGCATACGCACCGCACCGCAGCCCGGTGATGCGTTTTGCGGCGACGGCGGTTCCAACCCCAGCGTGGTCCAAACTGCCCAGTCGTGTGTCACGCCCGGTCGACAGACAGACTTCGATACGACCGTCGCTGCGGTAGTCGCTTCGCGCCGATGTCTCGTCGAATTGCTCCGAATGGTAAACAAAGTCGTCGACTTGAGACTGGGAATTCGAATAGAAGTACAAACAGGTCGGGTGGCAAAGATTTCCTTCTGCGATCAGCCATCCCAAAGTGATCACTTCGTGATCGGACCACTGGACCGTTTGCATCGGTTCGATCGTTCGGGCGACCGCGATCTTGTCTCCGACGTTCAGATCGTCGATGTTCGTCCAGCCATCGAAGGTCTTCATCGGGTGGTTGCCCGTGGCTGTGATTTGACGTCCGGTGCGCGTGGTGACGGTGAACGTTTGACGAACACCATTCCAGACGACATCGGTAACCTTTCGTGGCACCAGTTTCTGGCGGTCGTTCAGGGCATGGATCGTGAACTCCCGTTTGCTCTGGAAAAGTTCCTCGACGGTTGTCGATTCTCCCGTGACCGCGTCGATCACTTCCGTTTCGCCGACGACGCATTTATTGAATCCGTAACCGGCAAACTTGACGATCAGGTTCCAGATGTCTTCGGCGTCTTTTTGGGCGAGCCCACTTTCGACGGCGCCTTTTAAGAACACCTCCTGGTTTTGGTTGATCAGCGCTTCTTTCTTTTTGCTGATCGCTTTAATACACGTGTACGCTTTGGCCAGCGGGACGCCGCCGAGGCGGTTGAGGATCCGCATCACCTGTTCCTGGTAAACCATGATGCTGTTGGTTTCTTCCAGGATCTCTTTCAGGACCGGGTGCTTGTATTCCGGACTCTGCCGACCGTGTTTGATGTTCACGTAGTCGTCGACCATGCCGCCTTCGAGCGGTCCGGGACGATACAACGCGGCGGTCGCGATGATGTCGTGGAAACAGTCGGGCTTCATCCGCGTCAGCAGGTCACGAATCCCGCCGGATTCCAATTGGAACACGCCCTTCGTTTCACCCCGTTGCAGCAGCGCGTAGGTGGCTTTGTCGTCGAGCGGAAATTTCAGCGGATCGACGTCCTTGCCCGTCGTCTGCTTGATGAATTTCACCGACCGGCTGAGCATCGTCAGGTTGCGCAGCCCCAGAAAGTCCATCTTCAGCAAGCCGCTGGCTTCGACGTCGTTCATCGACCACTGGGTGATGACGTCTTGCTTGCCGGGCACACGCGTCAGCGGAACGTATTCCGAGAGTGGCTTGTCGGCGATCACGACGGCCGCGGCGTGGGTGCCGACGTTCCGCGCCAGACCTTCGATCTTCATCGCCAGATCCAACAACTCGCGGATCTCCGGATCGCCGTCATAGGTTTGTTTCAAGTCCGCGCTCTTTTCCAACGCTTTCTTGATCGTGATCTTCAGCTCATCGGGCACCATCTCGGTGATCTGGTTGACGCGCGACAGGGGAATCCCCAACGCCCGCCCGGTATCCTTGATCGCCGCCCGTGCGGCCAGCGTTCCGAACGTTCCGATCTGGCAAACGTTCTCGCTGCCGTAGCGTTCTTTCACATACTCAATGACTTCGACGCGACGTTCTTTTTCGAAGTCGATATCGATATCCGGCGGCTCGGTCCGGCTTTCGTCCAAAAACCGTTCGAACAGAAGGTCGTAACGCAGCGGACAAACGTGCGACATGTACAGGGCGTAGCACACGATGGCGCCCACACCGCTGCCCCGCGCGGTCGCCGAGATCCCCTTGTTCCGAGCGTGGATGACGAAATCCCAAACGATCAGGAAGTACGTCGGATAGTTCAGCTTTTCGATGACGCCGAGTTCCCGATCCAGCCGCGCCATCACTTCGTCAGACAGCTTGCCGTCGACGATCCGTTCGTCGTCGCCTTCGTAGCGTTCCAGCAACCCCTTGATGCAAAGCTCGCGCAGATAGTCGATCGGCTTCATCTCGTTGGGGCATTCGAACTTGGGGAAGTAGTACTTGCCCAATTCGATATCGATGTCGACGCTGTCGGCGATTTCCTGGCTTCGCGCGACGCAGTCTTCCATGCCGGGAAAATGCTCGTACATCTGTTCGGGGCTGCGCAGGAAGAACTGATCGTTCTCCATCTTCATCCGCGACGTGTCCGTTCGGAAACGACCGGTGTTGATGCACAGCATGATGTCTTGGGCTTCGGCGTCTTCCTGATTGACGTAGTGACAATCGCTGGTCGTGACGACGGGCAATCCCATCTTGTTGGCGATGTCGACGGCGCCTTCGAGTTGCATGCGTTGGATGTCCAAGCCGTTGTTCATCACTTCGATGAAGTAGCGGTCGCCGAACACCTTGTGGAACCAGCCGGCGATCTCCATCGCCTCCTTCTCGTGTTCGCCGGTGTCACTGGCTTTCATCACCGTGCGGCTGAATTCACTGCTCACGCATCCCGACAAGCAGATGATGCCTTCGTTGAACGTCTGCAGGATTTCTTTATCGATTCGCGGTTTGAAATAAAATCCTTCCAAGGACGCCGCACTGGCCAGCTTGATCAGGTTTTTGAAACCGGTACGGTTTTTGGCCAGCAGCGTCAGGTGATAGCTGGCGTCTTTGCTGCGTCCGGCGCCGCCCTTGTCGAAACGGCTGCCCGGGGCGATGTAGGCTTCGTAACCGATGATCGGGTTGATGCCGGCGCCTTTGGCCGCGCGATAGAATTCCA
This sequence comes from Phycisphaera sp. RhM, assembly GCA_033042175.1. Taxonomy (GTDB): domain Bacteria; phylum Planctomycetota; class Planctomycetia; order Pirellulales; family Pirellulaceae; genus Stieleria. The sequence continues at coordinate 216,979 of WCIL01000003.1, read as the reverse complement.
GCGCCCCGTGCAGGTTGCCGTGATCGGTCAACGCCAACGCGTTCATCCCGTGATCGACGGCGCGGTTGACCAGGCGTTTGATGTCGCCGGCACCGTCCAGCAAGCTGTAGTGGCTGTGACAATGCAGGTGGACGAAGGGCTTGGCGGGCGTGACGATGGACTCGTTGCTGGCGTTGTCCGACATGCGAAAAGGGCTCTTCCGTGGGTGGCTGAGTGGCTCCGGTGATCGGGTTCAGTTTAGCGTGATGAGGCCGGCTCGATAATCCTCGGTAGGAGCAAAGGAGGCAGAATGATTCGGGGCAGAATGATACCGAGCAGAAGCACGACGAGAACGCTCATCAACACAGCGTTTCCATCATTCTGCCCCGAATCATTCTGCCAACCACCCACTCACTTTTTCTCGTATCTGACCCGATACACCGGGATCTGATTCTGACGGCTGCGGCGTTCGAAATGCGTCCGGTAGTCCAGGTCGTGCGACGAGGACGCTTTTTCTTCGGGAATCGGCACGCCGAATTCCGGGGCGATTTCCGCAATCATCTCGATGGTGGCTTCGAAGTAGTCCAGCACGTCGGTCCAAAAATGGAACCGGCCGCCGGGACGAAGCGCAGCCAAAAAACTTTGGACGCTGCCCTCGTTGACGACCCGCCGCTTGCGATGCCGTTTTTTCCACCAGGGGTCGGGGAAATAAACGTGCACCGCTTCGAGTGATCCGGCGGGCACGCGATCTGCGAGCAGCGGTTGGGCGTTGCCGGAAATCATCTTGGCATTGGACCGACCCGCTTTGACCAATCGCGCTGCGGAGTGTTTGGCGTATTTGTGGATGATTTCGATGCCCAAAAAATTGTGCCCGGGATTTCGCCCCGACTCGTTGGTCAGAAACAGCCCTTTTCCGCTACCGACTTCGATTTCCAGCGGGCGGTCGTTATCGAAAACCGTTTCACTGCGGATCGTCTCGGGCACCGGCGGGAATGGGATTTCCGATCCGGTGTCGCTTCCCGAAGCCAATTCGCCCGGAATGGGCTGGCGAAAAACGAACAAATGGTCGGTCAAATCGAGCGTCGGTCTCGGGGCGCGAATGGGGCTGCGGGGCATCGGAAAAATCGGAACCGGTCGGCGGGGGATGATGTCAATTGGTCGTCAAGAGGTAATCGTAACGACAGCGAAAACGTCTACAATGCCGCCACGGATCCTGGTGCCCACCGCTCTCCACTTGAACAGTACGAAAAACGACCCATGCCCAATGACGCTGATTTCGCCGGCCTCCACGTCGCTTCCTTGGAAAGCCGCCGCGGCGACGACATGCGACGACTGATCGAGCGGCACGGCGGCGTCCCCCACGTGAGCCCCTCGATGCGCGAAGTGCCGATCGAACCGAACCGGGCGGCCATCGATTTCGCCTATCGCGTGATGACCGGCGAAATCAGCACCGTGATTTTCATGACCGGCGTCGGATTTCGTTTCTTGATGCGTTCGATCGAAAAACACGTCAACACGCAGCGTTTCCTCGATTCGCTCTCCGACATCACCACCATCTGCCGCGGCCCCAAACCCGTCGCGGCGCTCCGCGAGGCGGGGGTAAAAGCGACACACCGGATCGGCGAACCGAACACGTGGCGTGAGATCTTGCGTTACATCGACGACCACAAACTGGCCGTCGCCAACCAAGAAATCGGACTGCAGGAATACGGCATCTCCAACGCCTCGCTGGTTGCCGGACTGGAAGCCCGCGGCGCATCGGTCCAACCGGTTCGCGTGTATGGCTGGGACTTTCCCGAACAAACCGATCCGCTGCGAGAAAACATCCAGGCCCTCGCCGACGGACAGCGTGACCTGTTGCTGCTGACCAGTGCCCACCAGATCGTCAACATGATGCGGATGGCCGAAACGATGGGCATCACCGATCAATTGCGATCGGGATTGCGGACCACCGCGATCGCATCGATCGGTCCGACGACGTCACAAATGTTGGCCGAATGTGACCTGCACGCCGACCTGGAACCGTCGCATCCTAAGATGGGCCACCTGGTCGTCGAATCGGCGAGACGTTCCGCGCAACTGGTTGCCGCCAAAAAACGATTGAAGGAAACCGACGAAAAGATTCAACAATCAATTTCGTTCGCTACCGAGTCGCCCGCGACGGCGGAAAAGCACCCGTCGCACGACAGTCTGTTCTTGAAAGCCTGTCGCGGTGAACCGACCGAGCGGACGCCGATCTGGTTGATGCGGCAAGCCGGACGGTACATGAGCGAGTATCGCGAAGTCCGCGCCAAGCAGAGTTTCTTGGAATTGTGCGCCAACCCGGCGCTGTGCAGCGAAGTGATGTGCACCGCAGTCGACCGGTTGGGCGTTGACGCGGCCATCATTTTTTCGGACCTATTGCCACTGTTGCAGCCGCTCGGGTTCGACCTGGAGTTTGTCGCCGGCGACGGACCGGTGATTCACAACCCGATCCGCAGCAGTGACGACCTGACGCGACTAAAACGCTTGGACGATCCCCAGTCGCTGGGGTTCGTGTATGAGACGGTGCGACAAACACGTGCCGATCTGCCCGAGGGAATCCCGTTGATCGGGTTCGCCGGATCGCCGTTCACGTTGGCCAGCTATGCGATCGAAGGCGGCGGCAGCAAGGTTTACACGAACACGAAGAAGTTGATGTACGAATCGTGCTCTCACTCTTCCGGCGGCGCCTGGGCGGAATTGATGAGCACACTGTCCGAAGCGATCACGGTTTACTTGAATCATCAAATCGCCGCCGGAGCGCAATGTGTGCAGTTGTTCGACAGCTGGGCCGGCTGCCTGTCGCCGATCGAATACAGCGAGTTCGTGTTGCCGTGGATGAATCAGATCATCGCGGGGATCGCGCCGGGCGTGCCGGTGATCAATTTCGCCACCGGAAACCCCGAGTTGTTGCCTTTGCTTCGGGGCGACAGCCGGACGGTGGTCGGTGTCGATTGGCGGGTCCCGCTGGCAACCGCGTGGGACCGGATCGGGCGTGACAAGAGTGTGCAAGGCAACCTGGATCCGGCGGTGCTATTGGCCGATCCCGATGTAATCCGCTCCCGCGCCGCAGACCTGCTCGACAGCGTCGCCGGCCGCAAGGGCCACATCTTCAACCTCGGTCACGGCGTCTTCAAAGAAACGCCGGTCGAAAACGCGATCGCCCTGGTCGAAACCGTCAAAGAACTCAGCGCGCGGTAACGTCGCTGGGGGAGGAGCGTTGAAACCGCTAATGAACACTGATGAACGCTAATACGAGAGTGGAAACGCTCAGGACACTCATGGAATTCTTATGGAAACAGAACCGTAATTCGCGAATTGGGGACCTGTGATGACAGGAGAAAGTCAACCGTTTGCCAATGGAGGATACGGTTTCTTCCGCATCTTGGTGACAACGAGGATGGACTCTGAATATCCTCCATTAGTGTTCGTTAGCGTCCATGAGCGGTTTGTTCTCTCGAACGCGGTTCTCCACAGAGTCGGAGAACGGCTATGCTGGTTGTACGAGGTGGGGCCGATTCGCGGTGGGCGTGTCTTAGGAGAGTTCGTGATGAATCTGTCGACTCGCGTTGCACTGACGGTCGCGTTGTTCGCTTGCTGCACCTTTGCCGGCGGACCTGAGACGCGACTGGTGCCGGATCAACCCGTTGCGGGTCGATTCGTGAAAACGGCACAGGGTTTCATGGTCGCTTACGATCAACCGATCCCCGGCTCCAACGTGGTCATCGAGATGCTGCCGGTGCCCGGCGGCACGGTGACGCTTCAGCCACTGCCACCGTATCAAGAGTTTGACGATTTCGGCGAGCCGGTGGCGAAGGATCAGCCGGCGGGAACCACGCAACAGGTTTCCTTTGAACCGTTCTGGATCGGCAAGTTCGAAATCACGATGGAGCAATACCTGCCCTATCGGCAGCTGTACTATCGGCAAAAGAAGGACGCATCGGAAGGAATCAACCAAGCGAACTCACCGACCGATGTCGACGCCGTGACCGGACCGACGGACGTTTATGACCCCCGATACAATTTCGAGTATGCCGGTGCACCAGATTCCCCGGTGACGACGGTCAGCCAATTTGCGGCGCGGCAATACACCAAGTACCTGACGTTGCTGACCGGTCACTCCTATCGCCTGCCGCTGCGCAGCGAATGGCAGCATGCCGCGTTGGCGGGCAGTCGGACGCGTTATTGTTTCGGGGACGACGCCAAGCGACTCGGCGCGTTTGCCGTCTATCTGGAGAACACACCGATCGATTCATTGACGTTGCGTGTGGGGACGAAAAAGCCGAACGCCTGGGGCCTGCACGACGTCCACGGCAATGTGTCTGAATTGGTGATCGAAGACACGGCGATCACGGGGCTGCGTTTTGGGCACGTCGCCTGCGGCGGAAACGCCGACAGCGACGCGGAAGACTGTACGGCCGAATCGGTGGTTCGCACCACGGTCGCGTGGTGGGACGAAGACCCCGATTTTCCACGCAGTTCGTGGTGGATGACGTCCGAGGACAGCCGCATGACAGGATTTCGCATCATCGCGCCGCTGGCGCCGATGACGGATGCCCACAAGCACGCGTACTGGGACGCCGACAGCGAGCAGCTCGCCGAAGACGTACAAATGCGTCTGGAAGACGGCCGTGGCAGCCTGGGCCGGGTGACGCCGCCGAAGCCGACCACGAGCCGCGTCGATCGCTAAAATAACTCTAAAAGTGCGGTCGATTGTCGGCCTGACGTTGTCTCTTGTATCGCAGCGGTCATTCCCCACCCATCACGGATGCGTTTGGACGCCGGTTGAACGACCTGAAATGACGCGATGTCGTGTGACAAACCACAGAATCTTGAGCAGTATCGGCGATACCTGAGAGTCCTCGCCGACATGCAGCTGAACCCGCGTTTCCGCGCCAAGGAAGACGTTTCCGACGTCGTCCAGATGACGCTGTTGCGGGCGTACCAGGATCTGGACGGGTTTCGGGGGACCAGCGAAGTCGAATTAAGAGCGTGGCTGAAGACCATTTTGACGCACACGCTGATCAATCTGGCGAAAAAATATCAAGCTCAAAAACGTGACATTCGCCTTGAACGTTCGATCGATCAACAACTGCAAGAATCGGCGCTGCGAATCATCGGCGAACCGCCTGCCGAGCAGACTTCACCGAGCCAACACCTGATTCGACAGGAACGTGCCGAACAACTCGCCGATGCGATGGGCTCCTTGTTGGAAGCGGAGTGCACCGCCGTGATGCTCAAGCACGTTCATGGATGGAAAGTCTCCGACATAGCGGTGCACCTCGGTCGATCTCCCGAAGCCGTCGCCGGACTCCTTCGACGCGGATTGAAAAAACTTCGAAACAAGTTGAACGCGGTGGAGCACGATGGCGGAAGTTAGCGACGAACAGGATCGCGATGAGGCCTTTGATCGCGTCGTTCATGAATACTACCGGTTGATCGAGAACGGAGAATCGGTGCCGCGGCACGACTTCATCAACCGGCACAAGAAGTTCGAACAAGAGCTGCATTCATTCTTTGCCGATTTGGATCTGCTCGACCAAGCGGTCGAGAACTGCGACGCGACATCCGACGACGTGATCAACGCCACGCAAGTCTCGCAGCACAAGCAATCGTCCGTGCATCCAAACGCATCGATTCGGTACATCGGCGAGTATCTGATTCTCGGTGAAGTGGCCCGCGGCGGCATGGGGATCGTTTTCAAAGCACGCCAAGAAACACTCCGTCGAACCGTCGCACTGAAGATGATTCTGAGCGGCCGACTCGCCAATGATGCGCAGGTGGAGCGGTTTTATCGCGAAGCACGTTCGGCCGCCGCGCTGAAGCATCCGCATATCGTTGGCGTGCATGAGATCGGCAAACATGACGGCCACCACTACTTCACGATGGATTTCATCGAGGGCGAAAGTCTCGCTGAGACACTACGTGAAGACTCCCTGTCGCCACGTCGTGCAGCGGAATTGGTCGCGACGTTGGCTGACGCGATTCATTTCGCTCACCAGCGGGGCGTGCTGCATCGCGATCTCAAACCCGCCAACGTGCTGCTGGATGTCAACGGAGAGCCTCACATCACCGACTTCGGGCTCTCCAAGCCGCTGTTCGAAGCGGACGCTGATCTGGGCGAAATCACACATTCCGGACAGATCCTAGGAACGCCACGTTTCATGGCTCCCGAGCAGGCAGCCGCCGAACATGGTCGGGTCGGTGTCCCGAGCGACGTCTATTCGCTCGGCGCGATTCTCTACACAAGTCTTGTCGGGCGAGCTCCCTTCGTTGCCGCGTCAACGGTCGAAACGATTCGCCAAGTCATCGAGAACGAACCCGTCCGACCACGTCTGTTGAATCCGGGAGTGCCGAGAGATCTCGAGACCATCTGTTTGAAGTGTCTTGAGAAGGCACCTGAGTCCAGGTATCGCAGCGCTGCAGACCTACGCGACGAGCTGCGGCGGTTCCTGAATGGACACGCCATCGAAGCCAAACCTGTCGGTTGGTCGTCACGCGCCTGGAAGTGGTGCAAACGACGCCCCGAAGTTGCGTCGTTGCTTTCGCTGCTTGTCGTTGCCCTGCTGACCGGTTTCGTCTCGGTCGGGTTCTGGTGGCGGATGGCGGAATACCGTCGCGCCGAGGCGGAACGGGCGACCGCTGAAGCCAAGCAAAACTTGTATGGGTCGTTGATCGGTGAAGCCGAAGCGACGCGTCGCGCTCGACAAAGCGGTTACCGACAACGTGTATTGGCGTTGCTTCAACAAGCATCTCGGTTGAGCGGCGTGCAGAAGGACGACGCTCAGATTCTACAAGAAGCGATTTTGTGCTTCGGAGATTTTGTCGGGAATCAGCCGACGACCGTCGAAGGTCCGGCGTTGGTTGATTCACCCGGTGCGGCAACGTTCTTGGATGAGGAGCGGATTGCCGTCGCAGTCGCCAATGGAGGCGTGGTGGTGCGCCACGTCGGCGACGGCAGCGAACAGTCTCGCGTGTACCGGATCGGGTTGGATATTCGTGCGATGGCCATGGCCAACGGCGGCACAACGATTCTGATGGTTGATAAGGATTCCCTGGAGCGGTGGGACCAACAGCAAGACGGCCGCTGGATCCAACAATGGGAGTGCCCCGCGGCTTATAGCAGCCACTATATGGACATCGGCGACCGGTCAGCTGCGTCGCGTTTCACCCTTCAAAGGCGATGTTGGCGAGCGGCAGTCAAGACGGAACCGTTCGCTTCTGGGACACCCAAGCCGGCCGAGAGCTTTCGAAGTTGCCGGTCGGCGAGGCAGTGAAGGCGGTCAAGTTCTCCCCGGATGGTTCACTGGTTGCAGCCGTCACCTCCCGATCCCTCCTGGTTTGGCAACTTTCCGGCAACGGAGTCTTGAACACGATTCTGCAGCTCAACCGAAACGGTCTGGCGTTTAACGACATCGCCTTCAGCCCTGACGGAAAATGGTTCGCTTCGTGTGGTCCCGAAGGTATTCCTGTCTGGGAGATTCAACGCGTAGGCGATGGCGCGATCGAATTACGTGAGGTGCGGCGTGAATCGATCTTCGGCCAATCGATAGCCTTCGACGCATCGTCCAGATATATCGCCGTCAATGCCAGGTTACTATTCGGATGGATCGACCTGTCCGATCCAGATTCGAAATCTCGCACGATTGGGAAGCGGATGTTTTCCAGCAATCTGGTCGCGTCACCGAATGATCAAAATCTGATCGCCGTTTCTGCCGACGGAACCTTGCTGGAGTGGAACTTGGAAAAGGGGCAAGCGAATCGCCAGATCGCGGAACTCGGTCGACTGAGTTCCCCTGTCATCGCGATCGCCCCGTCTTGCGACATTCTGGCGGTCCAGGCGAGCCACCGAAACGTGCGTTTATTGGACTTGCGGACCCGTTCGACGATGTTCGATTTGGCAGATGAACACGCATCGATCAATGCGATCCGGTGGGAGCCTGGAGGTCGACGATTGGCGATCGGACTGACAGATGGAGGCGTTGCGATTTGGGACTTGACGCGCATCTCGCAACAATTGGTCTATGCCGGACTGTCGTCGGGGCTCGAGCGTTTTGCAAATCCTGGCGACACGGCCAAGGCTCCTTCATCGTCCGAAATGGCGCAGCAGGTCTGGCAGCCGACGAAAGTGGTTTCGATCGACGACGTCCAAGCGAAAAAGTACTTGGCGACGTGGGGGATCCAGTCGCAACCAGAGCCCTCCAGCCAGGGCGAGCCATTGATCGATGTTCCGCTGGATGAATCGATTCGTGAAGAAATCAACCAATGGCATGGAGGTGCGAGCGTGAATGGGGCATTCGTGCTCGGTATCCCAGCTGCCGAATTCGACCGGTTGGATCAGCAACTCGCCACCGCTGGATACCGTCTGTCGTCGATTTCACCGGTGTGGAGCGGCGGGCAGGTCGTCGTCTCGGCCGGTTGGCAAAGCGGAGAATTTGATGCGATTTCGGAACTGGATTTGAGTCAGGAATCACTCAACCAAAAGCAGCAAGAAAGGATTACCTCTGGATACCGTTTGGCCGATGTCGGCGGATACGTCGAAGATCGCCCCGGTTCCGAGGAACGTTACTTTGCACTTTGGCGAAATGATCTGCCCGGAACCGCAACACAGTGGTTGGTCCTTGGCGAATCGGAGGAACAGGCGCGCGAGACGTTTTATGGCAAGATGAATGACTACGAACCGATCTTGCGGCAATGCTACTACGATGCCAACAACCAGATACGGTATTGCGAGCTATGGGAACGGTTTGATGAACCGGCGCTCGAACCTTGGTTTGCCTACGCCAATTCATACGACGTGATCTTCGGCGAGATCAGACGGGCCGGCATGAACCGCTTTCCGTGCCGATCGTTCAAAGTGTCACGGTCGCATGATGAAAACGCAACCATCTACTCCGGTGTCTGGCGGAGCGACGAAAAGGGGGTCGCAACGCGGCTGATCTTCGGAGAATCTCCTCGCACCGTCCAAGTTGTCGGAGCCGAAATGCTGCGCAGCGGATTTCGGCCGCGCTGTGTCTCGATGGTTCCTTCCGCCGATCGAGATCCCGTCGCCGCCGTCGTTTGGGAAAAAGCGATGGGGCTGAAAAACTAATCCGCTCGATCGGTGTGGGCTTGCTGTCTAATGAATTGCACCGCGTTAAATGAGGAGATTTCTGCAACCCTAGGAAGCGCGCCATCCAACCCATTCCGGCTCATGAACCATGAAACGTCTCTCTTTTCGAGAATCGGTGGCCCAAAACGTCTTGGTCAGCAGATTGCTCGTCGCGTCGGTGGCCACGCTGCTGGCCCTTTCGACGCTGCCGCTGATTGCCGTTGAGCGGGCCGAGCCCACCGTCAAGCCGTTACAGAATGCGGTTGTACAAACTGCAACCGAGTCTGACTCGGACACCCCCGCCGGTTCAAACGATAAACCACTCGCCAACAAGCCACTCGGCGACAAAACTGACGATGACGTGCCTCACCAGCAGCCGAAATTGGTGGACATTCTCGATGCCGAAGACGAAACCCAGGATTCGAGATCGCTTCGAAAGCGAGGGGCATCGTCCGCGGGTGGCCCGGCAGAGTTGATTGGTGAATTGACCGACGCACAACTGGCGGCGCTGGCTCGTGGCGAGCAACCCTCGGCGGCGCTGGCCGAGCAGCTTCAGATGACCGGTGCCGACCTACATGAGTTGCTGTTAAGTGAAGTCGCCGATCGCTTGGGCAGGGATCACCGCACGACGCCCGAACCTCTCGTAAAGCCGAAATCGACGGTCGATTCAACCCAGCGATCTGGGGAATCGCCGACCCCAATTCCCGGAATCGGTGCAGGGGGCGATCCGGAAGAACCGTTCGATCAGGGGCCGGTCGCCATTCGATTGCAGGACGTCATTGTTCAGGCACAACAGGGGACACCGGCCGGAGCCGTCGTGATTGAACTGGTGTACGCCCAAGGACACGGGCCGGTTCTTTTCCCCGACCAGCCGCTGTTCCTCGTCGAATCGCAAGGTCGCGCCAAATATGCCGCGTTCGACATCACCTACCAGCAGTCGTCCAAACGCTCGCCTTTTGAAGTGGATCGCATCGAGGCAGCATTTCTGGTGAGCGGACCGACGCCTCTGGAAGTAAAATTGATGACTCGCGATGCGGTATTGCTCGAACGTCTTGATGTCAAACTCGTCGGCCAAACGGAGGCACTCGCAGCGCTGAAACATCGCTGGTGGAAATCGTTTTCAACAATACCGAAAGAGCTCGGTGACGAGCAGAAACTGCTCCGCAGGTCATTGGCGGCGATGCTTGCCAGACGCTACGGGATGTCGAGTCCTTGGCCGGTGCCGCACAAAAACGACGGGCAAGAAGACAGCGTATTGGAAGCACAATTCGAACGTGCCGTCGGAATGCTCTTTGGAATGGAATCTGTCAAACTGGCGATTCAAGAGGACGTCAAACTCAAGGAATCCATGCGGTCTGAACTCGCCGACCAGCCCGTGCCGCCCAAGCCCCGGATGGCCAGCGTCGTCATTCCCCCGTTCCCTGACATTGCGATCGAACCGATGGCGATGCACGTGCCCGAAGAATGCTTCTATCTACGGACGGGCAGCTTGGCCAATTACAAGAACCTGCGGCAGTTTCTGACAGGATGGGGAGGCAGCCTTAGCGACGTCGTCGATTCGGGCTCGCTGGTTCGACAGACCCGAGACAAGGTGGAGTTTCAACTCGCGCTGTCTCCCGAGCAAACCGCATCAGGCCCCTTTGATCAGCTGATTTCCGACATGGCCCTGGTCGGTTGCGATCCACTGTTCAGTGAAGGAGCGGCAGTCGGTGTTGTCTTTGAAGCTGCGGATAATTTTCAGCTCGCCGATGCAATCAAGCGGCAGCGGCGAACGATGCTTAGTAAGTTTTCCGATGTTTCCGAACGTCTGCTGAAAGTCTCCAGTCATCGCGTTTCCCTGCTTTCGACCGACGATAACCGGGTGCGTTCCTTCTATGCGATCGACGGGAATTATCATTTGGTGACGAACTCGCAAACCCTTTTGAATCGCTTCTTCCAAGCCGGACGCGGCGATCGGTCGTTGGGAAAACTGCGAGAGTTTCGCTATGCCCGACGCAAGGCGGATTCCGCAGGAGACCAATTTGCGTTTCTCTACCTCTCCGATCCGTTTTTTCAGAACCTGGTCAGTCCGCACTACCGAATTGAGCTGACCCGCCGGTCGCGTGAGGCGTGGGAGCTTCAGCAGTTTCAATTGGCAAAATGGTTGGCAGCATCGGAAGGCATCGAGCAAACCTCGATCGGCGGTTTCATCAACGCGAAACTACTGCCGAAAGGCTTCGCGGATCGCGCCGATGGCAGTCGGCCGATTCTCGTCGACGATCGTTTGCAAGACTCGCTTCGCGGCGTCCCAGGTGCGTTTCTTCCTATTCCCGACGTCCCCATCGACCGAGCGACGCGTAGTGAAGTGATCGCCTACCGAGGCTTTCTGCGCGACTACAACCAGCAATGGCGGCGCGTCGATCCGGTGACGGTTGTCTTCACCCAAAAAGCGACGGACGCAACGGGGTTACGTCGCATCGGCATCGAAATCATCATCACTCCGTATGCACGACAGAAATATGCCTTGCTGGAACGCCACCTGGCCGATCCCGGGCATCGTCGTTTTGCGGCCAGTGGCCGCGACTTGTTGAGTGTCGACACGGCGGTGAGGATGCGACGCGGCAGCCCGCCCCACCTGCTCTACATCGGACTGCGCGACGAGGATCTTTCGTTTGAAATCAATCATGGCCACGTCAAGCTGCTCGAGCAGGAAGTAGGCACGACATTTGCCAAGTTGCGATCGTTTGGTGTGATCTCGCCGCCGAGTACCGACATTCTGCGGATGCTCAGCTCGGTGTTGCTCAACGGCAAGCCGTTGCCGGAGAGCCCCACTCGCCGCTCACCGCCGCCCCTGACACCCCTGCCCTGGTCGACCGCGGCACTGCCATTCGGGTCGCCACCCTCTGGACAGTTGCTCTACTACTTTGCCTGGGGCATGGCCAATCTACCGCCCGGAGGTGCTTCGGCGGCGAAATACCTGAGGATGATTGAGAGCCGAAATGGTTTGACGACCGTCGCAATGCAGTCGGAACTGCGTAACGAGGTGTTCAACGAGATTTCACAGGAGAACATTGTCGATCCGCCAAAAGTCCGTATGCGGATGCGCTCGCTTTCCGGGGCGGAGATTGAACCGTACATTCAAGCGTACACGTATCTGGCATCGCGACGCGTCTCGTATCAGAACGCGCGGTTTCTGGCGGAACTCACTCACTGGCTGAATCTGCCACCGCAGGAATCTCAATCGGTCATTGAAAGCCTGTTGAATGCCAAGATCGCCTGCCCGCTGGGCGGGGCCTACCAAATGAAACAAGTTGCCGGGCTTCCCGATTGCGTCGGCACCTCGTGGAACGATTCAAGCCTGTATCAATTGAATCAAACGCCTGAGACTTGGAAGTTCCCGTTTTTGGATTGGCTCCGCGAGATGGACTTGCGATTCGATCTCGATCAAAACACGCTGCATGCCAAAGTCGATTTGACGATTTTTGACGATCAGGGTGTTACCGACCAATTGAAGATCGCTTCGCAATGACGTTCGACGGTGTTCCACCCCGCGATCACTCGCCGTCGAACTGATACTTTGTGTACGGCCCCGTGGCGGAATAGCTCTCTGCCGAACTCAACTGCGGGACGTCCCAGATTTTCGATTGGTTGTATTGAGCACGCATGGCCAAAAAGTTGGACCGCGCGATCGCGTAATGCCATCGGGTTTCACCGGACTGGTTTTGTGCTTCGATCAGCAACAACGCCTCCGGGTCGGTGGCTTTGGCAAAGGCGAACAGTCCGCCGTCGATCACGTCGGACGCCGGGCTGTCGTAGCGCAACAGGGGCTGCGACAACAAACGCAGTCGCGTCTTGCTGTCGTCTTTTTCGGTCATCTCCAATTCGAATCGCTTTGCCAGTCCGCGCATTTGCACCAACCGTTGTGCCGCCGTGCGTCCCGGCGGAGGTGCATCGGGAACCTGCTTCCAGGTGACGCCGGGCGAGGAGGTTTGCCAGTTTTTCTGTCCGGCTCGCGTCGCGACGATGATTCCCGTCGATAGCGACTGGAACTCGTGGCTGCTGTGCGTGTGCGGGCGGTACCACTTGTAAAACGAAGCGATCACCAACGGGCGTCCCTGGTCGGTCCAGACGTAGACGCCCCCATAGATTTCGCCGACCAGTGGATTGGTCCACGTCAGCACGGCGTCTCGGCGAAGGATCAACGGGCGGCCGTCGGCCGAGATCGCATACTCGTTGGCGATCCGATCAGCCAACTTGGCGAACGCCGCCGCATTGTCAGCCTCCTGGGCAACACCGCAGGTCGAGACGAAAAACGAAACGCAAAAAGCTACCGCCGTTGTCCGTGTACGCATCGAACTCCCCGCTTCATGGTGTGATGGTTTGCCAATCACGCCAGAATAAGACAAGCTGTCTGCAAACGCAACGATTTCAAGAACAAAAAAGTGGGGTAAGCATCCTGCTTGCCACCCCCGCCGGCCGCGCCGGCGGCCCCACTTATTTGCTCAGCTGCAACCCATCGGCCGGCAAGGCACTTTCATCGATCATCGGTGAAACGTCTGCCGCTGCGGGAACGGGGACTTCACCGGGCAACAAAGGCTGCTCGGTGACGATCGTCCCATCTTGCATCGAGAACCCGACTCCGGTCGCCTGGACTTCCGACGGATCGAACGATCGACGTGTCACCGGCGGGGGCATCGTGACCTCGCTCGGATCTTGACGCGGCGTCAAGAACAAGCCTTTTTCGTAGGCATCACGCGTGGCACCGGCTTCCCAAGCGTCTTCGGCCAGCTGGATCTGGTTGTACGCCAGTAGGGATCCCTTCTCCCAATGCAGGTCGCGGATGGCCAGGTTGTAATTGGCAAGCGCCTGATAGAACGCCACTTCGCTTTGAACCACCGAACGTTGGGCTTGTAGCAAGAAGTTGATGTTATCGGTGCCATCCAAGTAGCGACGCACCAGGACCTCGACCTGTCGCAGATCCGCTTGATAGCGGTTGTAGTTGGTTTCAACCAATTGATAGGTCACGTCGATGTTCCGTGCGGCTTCGGTCAGGTCATGGCTGACCCTCAGTTCCACCTCGGCCAAGACCGCTCGCTCTCGTTGCAGCTGCAACTTTGCGTTTGCGATCGCGACACCGGCTTGACGCAGCCCGACCGGAAGCGTGAATTCCACGCCGGCCTGCCATTCTTGGAATTCGCCATTGAGGATGGAGGAACTGAGACCATCGAAGCGTCCATCATCGATGTCACCGATAAGGTGATCACCCAGGCCTCGATAGCGGTACAGTCCGACGAAATCGAGTTGGGGGCGTTTGTTCAGTCGCGATGCGTAAAGTTCAAACTCACGCCGTTTGACGAGGAAGCGTTGTCGGCGGATTTCGACGCGGCGATCGAGTGCTTGTGAAAGGGCGGAGTTCCAATCGAAAACGACTTTGGAATCCAGCGGGTCGGTCGTCGGTTTGATGATTTTTCCATCCGACGCGGGCATCCCCAGCAAATAGCGTAGTTTTTGTTCGGTCGCGTAGAGGCCGGTGGAACCACCGAGTTGTGACTGAACGTTTGCTTCGAATTGGTAGTACTGCGACTGCGCTTGTGCTTCTTCGTCCTGGCGTCCTGCCCCGACATCCAGCCGCACCTTTTGGTACTGATAGGTACGCAGCGCCGACTCGCGGCCTTTGATGTTGGCTTCCAGCAGTCGATAGGCGGTCGTCAAATCCCAATACGCTTGCTCGACGTCGGCGACCAGTTTGGTCACGGAATCTTCGAAATCCGCCAGCGCGACGTCTTCGTTCGTCCGCGCGATCAGGACGCCGTTGTACACACCCGGCGTTTGGCTGGAGCCGACGATGCGGTTGTATTGCAGACCCGACCCGCGCAGGATCGGCTGACGCCACTCCGCTTCGACCCAGCCGACAAAATCGCTGGAGAAGTTTCGGTTGGGGTTGTTGTTGCGGGTGTAGTTGACGACGTGACGGATCGTGAATTGAGACCCAAACGCAGTTCTCTTGCTCAGCGAGCTTGCATAGGCTGCCGAGGTGCCCTCGTCGACTTGGCGTTGGAAGTTTTGTGTGAATGGGTTGATCAGGATGTTGCGTGGCGTGTCCGTCCCCGACCAATTGAGCGTGTTGCTGTATTGAGCGTCGTATTCGGCTAATGCCGCTTCGACACCCTGTGTGGAGGAGGCCATTTGGGCCGGGTCGAAGACCGTGGTCGCGTTTTGGGTCGAGAACGAGGCGCCGATCGGAAGCGCTCGAATCACGGGGCTGTTCCGCATCGCCATCGCCACCGCTTCGTCCAGCGAGAGTTCGATCGTGGGAAGTTTCGACGGGTCTTCCAATGAATGGGGGGCAGTGGCCGCTTCGGCCGCGATCGTCACCGCCGTCGCGCATTCGGCCACTTCGGGGTATTCGATCGAAAGCCCCACGCCGCGATGGTACGAGGCCGTTGTATCGTGGGGCCCGGGACCGATTCGATCCCAGACGTGACAGCCGACGCTGGCCGGAAGGGTCGTCGCAATCGTCAACGCGGTCACGAGGTTTCGCAAGAGTCGACGCTTGGTGTTCGTGGAACGCACGTTGGATCTAGTCATCAATGTTTGCCGCGTAGGGTGGCGATCAGCCGGCGATGCCGGCATTATCCGGACGAACCCGCCATCGGGTCGAATTGGTTTTTGTCCTATCGACCATCCGCACGTCAGAACTGGAACAACCGGACCACGATTTCCTGTCGCATCTTCGTCACAGTCCGCAAAGTCATGCGGCGGGTGTCAAAGCTGCGCGGTTCTGACGGTCAGGGCAGCATCGATTTCGTCCGCCGCAAGCTGTGGGGCAGATGAACCACCAATCCGATCTCGAATCCGTCGCGTCGATTCCGCCATACCGACATCGTTTAGGACAAATCCCAACTTGCCGGCAAGGTCACGATCGCTATGCAAGCAAACGCCGCACCCGAGTGCTTCCACCCGCTCGGCGTTGTCGAACTGGTCAAACGCCAGTGGGCGAATGAGTTGCGGCACCCCCGCTCGCAACGCTTGCGACGTCGTACCGATCCCGCCGTGGTGCACCATGGCGCCGCAGTGTGGCAACAACTCGCCTAGCGGCACGTAGCCTTGCGGGCGAACGTGACTGGGCAAGGTTTTCGGAAAACAATTCTCATTGCCACCCAACAGCAAACCAGGGCGGTTGAGTTTCACGCACACTTCTGTCGCGCTGCGAAAGAAGTCACGCGTGTGCCAGTTGGCCGAACCGCCGGTGAACACGATCGGTCGGTCCGTCGGCAGATCCAGAGGCTCGTCGGACCCACTCAACCGTGGACCATCAAACAGTGGGAAACCGACGTGCCGCAACTGCGGGATCGCGTTGATCGTCGACGGCGCGAACCAATCCGGATAACACGCCAACACCCGGTCGGGCGAAAGCCACCATCGATGCATGACTCGTCTGACGGGTAAAAGTCCGTGTTCTTTTCGAATTCGGTTGATCGGCCCGGCAAGCAGTGGGTCCAGGATGATCTTGTCGCCCAACCAATATGCCAGTCGAAACGTCCGGCGATGGCGTGTCGGTTCGAAGCGCCACGACGTCAGTCGCGCAGGCTGCTCGGGCGTTCGCAACATGACGGGCGCCAAGTGCACGTCGACCAGTGGCGTCGTCGGATCCAGATCACGAAAGATCCGCGCGGCAAAATCCAACGGGTGCGAAACCAAGACCGTTCGTCCGGGGCGGTGCAGCGATCGGATCAGATCGAAGAGCGGCCGCAAGAGCTCCGCCGCGATGCCGCCGATCACTTTCCGCATGCCACCGAGCAGCGTCCACATCGACGGATCGGCCAGCATGGTGTCGAACGTTTGGCGATCCATCAACGGATACGGATCCAAACCTGCGGCTTCGGCGAGTTTCGCGTAAGGTTCGGCCAACGAGATCGCCACGTCGTAGCCACGGCGTTTGAGTTCCATGCCGATCGCGAGCATCGGATTGACATCCCCGCGCGAGCCGGGCGCGGAGAGAATGGCCAGCCGGCGGTCAGGGGAACTGTTCAATTTGATTCAGCGATCGATTTCATATTCGGATATTTTACGATACGCGGTCGCTCGGCTGATCCCCAGTAGCTTGGCCGCTTCGGGCACACTGCCGCTGGTCCGTTCAAGCGCTTTGACGATCAAACGTTTTTCCCACTCATCGATACGGAACGTGTCCAAGCGGCTGATCCCGGCATCGCGCAGCCCCAGGTCATCGGGTTGGATTTCGGCGTCATCGGCCATCACGATCGCACTATCGATGACGTTTCGCAGTTGGCGGATATTCCCGGGCCACATGTACTGGCGCATCCGGTCGCGCGCGGCTTTGGAAAGCGTCAACTTGGCGCGACCGTGTTGCAGTCGAAAGTGTTCCAAGAAATGGTCGATCAACAGATCCAAATCGTCACCGCGTTCTCGCAGCGGCGGCAGCAACAATTCAAAGACGCTCAACCGGTAAAACAGATCTTCGCGGAAACGTTTCTCGCGAACAAATTCAGCCAGATCACGATTGGTTGCCGCGATCACGCGGACGTCGACATGGACTTCCTGCGTGCCACCGACCGGCAAGAACGGATGGCCTTCGAGAATCCGCAACAGCTTGGCTTGTCCTTCCAGCGTCAGTTCACCGATCTCATCGAGAAACAGCGTGCCGGTGTGGGCTTGTTGGAACCAGCCCTCGTGGTCGCTGTCGGCGCCGGTGAACGAGCCCTTCTTGTGGCCGAACAATTGGCTTTCGATCAATTCAGACGGGATCGCCGCACAGTTGACCGTCAGCATCGGCCGCTTGGCACGTTTGCTGTTGCGGTGGACGGCGCGGGCGACCAGTTCTTTTCCGCAGCCGCTTTCCCCGCGCACCAAGACGCATCCGTTGGCCGCCGCCACGCGGGCAATTTTTTCCTTCAGCCGCAGCATCACGGGGCTTTCACCGATCAATTCGTCTCCGTCGGCATTGCGTTTGGCAATCTGCTTGGCCTCGACACGCAATTGATCGTGTTGCAACGCGCGATCCAAACCGACCGCTAACAAACGTGCCGCGGCGATCGCCAATTCAAAGTCGATTTCGTTGAACGACGGCCGGTTGCGGTACAGATGCAGGATGCCGATGTTCGATTCGTTGGTGTCCAGCGGAACATAGATCGCATCGGACCAGACCGATTTCGCCGGCAGTTTTTCCTGCAATTCGGTGTCCTGCGATCGCTTGTCGTTGACCCAGATCGCTTCGCCGCTGCCGACGACGCGACGCAAGATCGCGCGGCTGACTTTGACTTTGTCCACTTCATCGGCTGGTTCGACCTTGTGCGGTCGTTGCCGGCCGTCGCCGCCGTCAAAGGACAGCCCCACGGCGTCGGCACTGGTTCGGTCACGCAGCAATTTGAGCACCGAATCGATCACTTCGTCGGGGTTTTCCAGCCGCAGCATCGAAAGGCTGAGCAGATACAGATCGAACAAGTACCCGGCGTGGGCGACGTCGCGCATCGGATCGTCGGTCGTCTTGGTGTCGATCAACGAGACGTCTTGGACGATGGTCTGGAACGCGTCGTCCAGCTCGGCGCTATCGGAGGACGGATCGATGAAACGCAGTTCCGTGCCGCCGATGGTCAGCACACATTGATCCGCGATTTGAGCCGTATCGATCTTTTGTCCGTTGACCAACGTCCCGTTCCGGCTGCCCGTGTCGCGAACCTGCCAGCGGTCATCCTCGTAGAAGACGACGGCGTGAAACCGGCTACAGACCGGATCGGACAACATCACTTCACAGCTCGATCCGCGACCGACGTGCATCGGCCGTTCGGGGTCCAACGGGTAATGGCGGCCCTTCTCGGGCCCGGTTTCGACCGCTAGATACGCGACCATGATTCATTCACGTCGTGGGGGGTGAGTAACGGCCGACTCAAAGCGTTCTTCGCCTTGTCAACGACCACGATCCCCCGCCGTGCTCAGAGAGTTCGTGACAAACCCGCGGATCTGGCGATCAAACCGCGATTCGAAGCCCCTGTTGCGACGGAGAATTCTCCCGCAGTCGACCGCCCCCATCATAGTCAAAATCTCATTTTAAGACTAGAGAGATCTCCAAGTGGCGTACGCTTCCAGCTTGCGACCCGCCCGAGCTTTCAGCTCGTGTGCGGCAAGCTGGAAGCTTACCCCACTGGTCGAGCTTTCAGCTCGTGTGTGGCAAGCTGGAAGCTTACCCCACTGGTCGAGCTTTCAGCTCGTGTGCGGCAAGCTGGAAGCTTGCCCCACTGGTCGAGCTTTCAGCTCGTGTGTGGCAAGCTGGAAGCTTACCCCACTGGTCGAGCTTTCAGCTCGTGAGTGGCAAGCTGGAAGCTTGCCCCAATGGTCGAGCTTTCAGCTCGTGTGCGGCAAGCTGGAAGCTTACCCCACTGGTCGAGCTTTCAGCTCGTGTGTGGCAAGCTGGAAGCTTACCCCACTGGTCGAGCTTTCAGCTCGTGAGTGGCAAGCTGGAAGCTTACCCCACTAACCGGCGGCTGCTTCGGCCGGCGCTTCCAAGACACCTCGGCAGCGGCCCCAGACCATCAAGCCTTCGACGGCCATCCAGATCTGCAGCCCCAGAATCGAAAATCCGAACGTGGTCAGCACGACGTTGCCCGACGGCAGCCAGTTGTAAAACAGGTCGTAGGTGATCGCCCAGGCGGGCATCAACAACATCACGAACATCGGGATCATCACCGAGGCGAGCGGTTTGCTGCGTCGGGCCAAAAAAATCAGTGCGACCATCAACGCCAATCCGGCGAGCAGCTGATTGGTCGCCCCGAACAACGGCCACAACACCAAGCCTCCCTTGCCCGGGCTGTCGCCGGCGAACACGGCGATGGCCAATCCGACCCCGACGGCGATCCCGGTGGCCACGTACTTGTTGGCCAGTGGTTTCGCGCCCGCCGAGAGCGCCAATTCGCTGATCACGTAGCGTTGCAAACGGGTGGCGGTGTCCAGTGTGGTGGCGGCGAAACAGGCGACCAGGACCGCCATGATCGCGATCGCCATGCGGAGGGGCAGCCCGAGTGCGGACAAGAAATTCGCTCCACCGTCGACGAAAGCCCGCAGTTTCTTGGCCAGGTTCTGCTTTTTCCAACCCGCGTCCGGCTCTCCATCCGCTCCGGTTCGATAATATTCTCGCCACGCCTGATTCCCCGAGACGTCGGCCCGCTCGATCGCGACGACCGACCGAGCCGAAGCTCCTTCGCCCACCGTGGTCACGCTGCGCGTCAGCGGGCCCATGCCCACGCCGGCCGAACAGGCCAAGATCACCAGGACGGCCAGCATGCCTTCGAGCAACATGCTGCCGTAGCCGACCGCTTGCGCGTCGCTCGCTTTTTCGAGTTGTTGCTGGTCGTTCCGCTGCTGACCAGACAATGAAATCCGCTGCAGGCGCCACAGGCGATCGTGATGAACAAGAACGGAAACATGCTCGGCGCATCGGCCGGGACTTCGCTGGCGATCATCGGTGCCGAATCGGTCAATTGGGCTTGGCCGGTCATCGAGGCGACGCCCAATCCGGCCAACAACAGCGCCAACGCCACGAACAGCTGCAAGCTGTTGATATAGTCCCGCGGCTGCAGCAACAACCAGACGGGAAGCACCGACGCGATGAACGCGTAAATCAGCAGCGCGATGGTCCAGACGACCGTCGGGGTCCAGAGCAGGCTGTCGGTCGGCAAGTAGGGCGTCAAATCGACGGGCAGGTGATAGGCGCCCAAGTAAACTGCGACGTACAACGCGGCCAAACCGACCAGACTGGGAATCACCAACCCTCCTCCGCTGCGATAACGCAGCCCGATCACGACGGCGATCGGCATCGCAATCCAAACGCTCAGCACCGATTCGGGGTAGATCGCAAAGATACTGGCGATGACCAATCCGAATACGGCCAGGACGATCGAAAGGGCGAGCGCCAGGACGATCAAAAACAGCACCTTGGCGCGGGGAGAAATCAATCGGCCGGCGGCTTGCCCAATGGTTTGACCCTTGTTGCGGATCGAGATCACCAATGCGGCCAAATCATGTACGCCGCCGATCAATATGGCCCCGAACACCACCCACAGCAGCGCCGGCAGCCAGCCCCAGAATACGGCCAGGGCCGGACCCACGATCGGTCCCGTCCCGGCGATGCTGGTGAAATGGTGGCCGAACACGATCGATTTGCGGGTCGGGACGAAGTCGACATCGTCGCGGCATTCCTCGCTCGGCATCGTGACGTCGTCGGTCAGCCCGAACAGACGCTTGGCCAGCCAGCGGCCGTACGTGTTGTAGGCGACGACAAATCCGACCATCGACAGGACGGCGACAAAAAGAGTGCTCATAGGTGATTCGGCCGAGTGGCCAACAATGGCGGGATTTCGAGGGGCAAGGCAATGGAAAGAGTCGAGCAGTTTAACCGATCGGCGGCGGTTTGTCCGTTCCACATCGCGACGCACTCACCCCGCCGGATGTAATGCCTGCCCTGCCATGGAACAGCCGGTGACGCGGTCCTATAATCCCCCCGAAACAGACCCGAACATTTGCCAGAACCATCTCTGAAGGAGTTCTCACACGGTGAGCAACGAGATCGAAAAAACCATCATCATCGGCAGCGGTCCCGCCGGCTGGTCCGCCGCCATTTACGCCGCCCGAGCCAATCTGAACCCGGTCGTCTACGAAGGGACGGTCAAGCCGGAGATGATTCCGCTGGGGCAATTGGCGTTTACGACCGAAGTCGAGAACTTTGCAGGTTTTCCGGCCGGCAACATCCGCGCGTTTGTCGAATCGGCCGTCGACAAGGACCGCCACTGGAACTTGCCGCCGGTTCCCCAAGGGCATGAGCGAGACGGACAGCCGCACTACGCCGTCCAAGGCGTCGAATTGATGGAATTGATGAAGCAACAGGCGCTCAATTTCGGGACCCGTGTGATCGGAGAAGACATCGTCAGCGTGGATTTCAGCGCACCGGTGAAAAAACTGACCACCAGCGGCGGCGCGACCGTCGAGGCTCACACCGTGATCATCGCTACCGGCGCCCGGGCCAACTACCTGGGGCTGCCCAGCGAAGAGGAATACAAGAACAAGGGCGTCAGCGCCTGTGCGGTCTGCGACGGTGCCCTGCCGATCTATCGCAGCAAACCGCTGGCCGTCGTCGGCGGCGGCGACTCCGCAGTCGAAGAAGCGACCTATCTGGCGAACCTGAAAGGCGCCGACACGATCTACCTGCTGGTGCGACGCGATGAAATGCGGGCCAGCAAAGTGATGCAAGACCGCGCGCTCAATCACCCCAACATCGACATCCAGTGGAACACGGTCGTCGAGGAAGTCCAGGGCGACGGAAATCTGGTCAATAACCTCCGCGTCAAAAGTACCGTCGACGGTTCGGTTCGCGATCTGAAAGTCGGTGGCATGTTTGTCGCCATCGGCCACACGCCCAACACGTCCTTCCTGGAGGGCGCCGTCGAAATGAACGAAGCCGGCTACATCCAGTGGGCCAAGGCGTTTCGCACCAACACCTCCGTCGCAGGCGTGTTTGCCGCCGGTGACGTGGCTGACGACTACTACCGCCAAGCGATCACCTCGGCCGGGACCGGCTGCATGGCCGCACTCGACGCCGAACGCTATTTGGTCGAACTGGAGTAGTCCGGGCACCCGCGACGCGACTCGGTCACGTGAAAGGTAGGGCATGCTGTGCATGCCAATCGACATCCCGTTGGGGTTGGCGGCCCGATAGTGATCGGAACTACGATTCACGTCCCCAGCGTACCCCTCGGATTCTCACCAGCCGCCGGCTCACACGCCGGCCGCATCTTCGGCTATATTTCGCGACTGGATCCCCCGCTCCCCCCTCCTTCTCTTTTGTCGCGTATTCGATGACCGATCAACCTACCTCTGATTCTGGCGCCCCGTCCGCGTCTGCTCCCCAAGTCAGCGAAAAAGTGCTCGCCGACCGCAAGCTGTTGCTCGACGCCCAGGCCAGTGGAAAGACGCTGTCGACGTACGTGCGATTGTCCGGGCCGGGCTGGTTGCAAGCCGCGATCACGCTGGGCGGCGGTTCCTTGGCCGGCGCTTTGTTCCTGGGTGTGTTGGGCGGAACCAGCATGCTGTGGTTGCAACTGCTGGCGATCACGATGGGCGTGATCATGCTATCGGCGATCAGCTATGTCACGTTGTCGACCGGTCGCCGTCCGTTTGAAGCGATCAACAGTGAAATCAATCCGGCGTTGGGGTGGGGATGGATCATCGCGACGGTGATGGCAAACATTATCTGGTGCATGCCACAGTTCAGCCTCTGTTATGACGCGATCGACAAGAATCTCGCCAATCTGGCCGGCAGTGGCGGACTCGGCGATGCCACGAGCACCAAGATCATCGTCACGGCCGTGCTGTTTTTCGCCGCCGGATTTGTAGTGCTGCTGAATACCAAACAGGGCCGCGCGGCCAAGCTGTTTGACATCGTGCTCAAATCGTTGGTCGGCATGGTCGTGATCTGTTTCTTCGGCGTCGTGGTGTTGTTGGCCATCAACGGCGAACTCGAATTCGGAGGCATCCTGGCCGGGTTCATCCCCGACCTGTCCCAGTGGAACAATCCGGCCGGCGACATGACGGCCGTCGTGGCATCGCTGGGCCAATCCGAGCAATCCTATTGGACGAGCCAACTGGTCAGCACGCAACGATCGGTGATGATCGCCGCAGCCGCCACCGCGGTCGGGATCAACATGACGTTTCTATTACCCTATTCGATGCTCGCCCGCGGCTGGGACAAACCGTTCCGTGGGTTGGCTCGGTTCGACCTGTCGACCGGCATGGCCATTCCCTACGTGTTGGTGACCAGTTGTGTCGTGATCGCCGCGGCGTTTTCGTTGCACAACAAGATCGACGATTCGTTGGCCAGCAACGATTTGGCAACGATGCAGCAGAGTCCGTATTACCAGGGCGTTGAACCGATCCTGTTGGGACGGGTGAACCACGAACTGGGCGCTGAGGCGGCCGCATCGATGTCCAGCGAAGAGAAACTGCAGCGAGTCGCCGCACTCAGTGTGGAAGAGAAACGAGTCGCTTTGTCATTGGTCAAACGCAATGCGTTTCAATTGTCCGGCACGCTCGAACCCCTGCTCGGTCAATCGCTTTCCAACCTCGTCTTCGGGCTCGGTGTCTTTGGGATGGGATTCTCGACGATCGTGATCCTGATGCTGATCAACGGTTACGCGTTTCGCGAAATGGCCGGGCGGCCTGACGGAGCGGCCCCGTTTGTCGTCGGTTGTCTGGTCGCAGGTCTGAGCGGGGCGACGTGGTGGTATTTGTGGGACGGTGAAGCCAAGTTCTGGCTGGCCATTTTCGCCAGCACGTTCGGGATGATGCTGCTGCCGATCGCCTACGTGACCTTTTTTCTGATGATGAACAACAAGCGGATTCTGGGTGCGGAAAAGCCGACCGGGGCGCGGATGATGGTTTGGAACGTGCTGATGTTGTTTGCCGTCATCGGAGCCATCGTGGCCGCCGTGTCGGCGATCAGCGAGAAGGCCAACGATCCGAAATCCTTCCCGGTGATCATCGGGTTGATCGTCGTGTACGGCATCGCCGTCATCGTCGGTTTCGTGAAGAAACGTGGCGGAGCGATCGCGGGCTAGCGGGCAGGAAAAGAGTTAGCGGAACGGCGCGAGCCCAATACCGCTAAATCGAAAAGCGAAAATGAAGCACCATGGCTCCCCTCTCCCCCGATTCCTGACGAGCCCAAGCGAGTCAGGAATCGGGGGAGAGGGGCTGGGGGTGAGGGGGATTTATTCTGTGCGCCGTTGCTGGATTGCGGCAACGATACGATCTCGCACCCCGGTTGGATCTGGCGATGTGTCGTACGCTGGAATGCGAACTGCATCAAATCGACTCAGCAGAAATCAACGGTGTATCGCCCATCGGATACGCACTTCGAAACTTTCCTCCGGTGCAACTACGATTGCGCGCCATCAGCTCGACCGAGTTTTCAAAACAATTCGATCGGCCACGCTGATCACAAGCAATCTTATCACAAGCAAACACGGTGGCTTTGTGATTGCATCGTCGTTTCGTCATGCGGTTTCCCCCTCACCCCCTGCCCCTCTCCCCCAAACAAGCCTCTACTCGTCGCAACGTTTCCGCGTTCTAAAATCACTTGACGCGCATGATCGATCCGAATCAATCAAGAAGCTTGTTCGGGGGAGAGGGGAGCCATTTTTGGGTAAGTCGCCTCTCGATTTGGCGGCGTTGGGCTCGCGTTCTGCCGCTAACGCCGATGGGCTCCCGCGAACCCGCGAGTGTCGGACGGATTCGCGACGATGATGCCACGGTTTTGCTTCCTTTCAGAAACAGATTCGATCGATTATTCTGGACGGTTCGAATTCCCGCCTGTTTGATCCCACCTGCAAATCCCAAATGAAAATGAAAGACGTCGTCCTTCTTGCGGCCGCCTGCTTCAGCGTTGTTTCTTCGATCGGTTTTGCCGAGGACTGGCCGCAGTACCGCGGCGTTGCCGCCGACGGAAAGTCGGCCGAATCGATCGGCCGGACGGACTGGAGCAACGGTGCGAACGTGATTTGGAAGTCCGAGACTCCGTTGGGCTTCAGCTCCTTTGCCGTCGCCGACGGGCGTTTGTTCACCGTGATCGCGACCGACCAAAACGAAGTGCTGTTGGCACTCGACGCGACGTCCGGTGAGGAACTGTGGCGGAAGCCGATGGGCAGCAGCCAATACGAACAGGGCGGAGGCAACGCCGGGGCGGCGGGAAACAAAGGCGGTGATGGACCACGCTCGACACCCTCGGTCTCCGACGGCAACGTCTATGTCTACGATTCCTACATGGTGTTGCAGTGCTACGATGCCAAGACGGGTAACCTGATTTGGAAACAAGACATCATCAAAGACTTTGCCGGTCGCAACATCAAGTGGCTCAATGCCACCAGCCCCATCGTCGACGGAGACGTGGTTTATGTCAGCGGCGGCGGAGCGGGGCAGAGTTTCCTCGCATTCAACAAGAACGATGGCCGACTGATCTGGAAAAGCGGTGACGAAACCATCACCCACGCGACACCCTCACTGTCGACGATCTCGGGCGAAAAACAATTGGTCTTCTTCGTCCAATCCGGGTTGGTCGGCGTCGATGCGGCCACGGGAACGGAACGTTGGCGGGCCAAGTTTCCCTTCAGTGTTTCCACCGCCGCGTCACCGGTCGTCGATGGCAATCTGGTCTACTGCTCGGCCGGTTACGGTGTCGGCGCCGGGCTGTTCGAGGTTCAAGGCAACGGCAATGTCGATGAGGTCTGGTTCAAGGCCAACGAGTTGATGAACCACTGGAGCACGCCGATCGTCCACGACGGACACCTGTACGGGATCTTCGAGTTCAAAAAGTACGGCCGTGCACCGCTACAATGTGTCGAGCTGGCGACGGGCGAAATCAAGTGGAAGGAATACGGATTCGGCCCGGGCAATTGCATCCTGGTCGGCGAAAAGCTGGTCGTGTTGTCGGATTCCGGTGAAGTCGTCATTGCTGCGGCGACGCCCGACGCGTACCAGGAACTGGCCCGCGCCGACGTGCTCAGCGGCAAGTGCTGGTCCACACCGGCCTACAGCGACGGACGCATCTATGTCCGCAGCACCGAAGAAGCCGCCTGCATCGCGATCGATAACTAATCGCGCAGCGCTGTCGGGAGTGCCGCCCGCGTACCGCCTTTCGCAACGAGCGTGGGATGGCTGTCTCGCATTGCCCAGCGGCCGTCGTCAGCCTTGGCGAGACGGATGGCAGAATGATGGAGTGGCAGAATGATTCTGGTTCCGCCATCTCAGCGGTTAGAACATCATTCTGCCCCGTATCATTCTGCCACTTCAGATCATCTCGTCATTCCGCCCTCTCGAGCACTCCCGCAACGAGCCGGACGCTGCTACTGGTCCTTCTCGCTTGCCGCTTCTTGGGCCTTCAGGTCTTTGAGCTCGGCCTTCAGTTTCTCCGTCTCCTGTTTCAGTTCGGTCATCGTCTTGCGAAGCTCGACGATCTCGGTCGGGACCAGCGGTCGAGACGCGTTGAGTTCCGTCAGAGCGCGTTTCGCGGCGTCGGCGATCCGGCTGTCTCCCGAATCGGTGTACGATTCGATCACCGCGACGGCGCGAAGGTCACCCAGTTGGCCGAGGGCGTTGAGCGCAGAGGTTTGGACGGTGGACTTGGGATGCTCAACGTGCGAGCAGAGGAATTCGAAGACCGGATCTTTGTTTTCAAGTGATCGGGCGGTTTTGGCCAACGCCGTCAACCCGCGTCCGAAATCGCGTGCGTCGAATTCGCCGTGACGTTTCTCCAGGGCGGACAGCAATGCCGGGGCAAAGGCGGGTTCATTCATTTTTCCGATCGCCGAGATCGCCGCATCAGCCAGCTCATTGCCGAACGACTCGGATTCCAACAGTTCCGTCAATTTTTGTTTGGACGTCTCGCCGTGGAATCGCCCCAACACTGCGATTGCGGCGACCTGGATCGCGGGATTGGATTCTTTTTCCAACACGTCCAACGCAAGTTCCAGCGTCTCCGGGGTGAATCGTCCGAACAAACGCTGCACGACGGCCTGCCGCACTCGCGCGTCCGGCTGACCCTGCCAACTCAATTTCAAAGCCTCGAGCGCTTCGTCGGAACCGTGTTTGCCGAGCGCCTTGGCCGCTTCGATCCGCACACCGAAAAACGGATCGGTGTTCAGTCGCTCGGCTAGCAATTTGACCGAGGCATCGGTTTTGCGATCGGCTAGCGCCACACAGGCAAGCAATCGCCCCATCATGTCGTCGGTGTTTTTGATTTGCGATTCCAGCAGATCGTTGGCTTTGTCGAACGAAACAGTTGCCAAGACGGTGTAGTCGGGATCAAAGCGGACGATCGAGGGTTTTGCGGCCAGGGGAACGTAAAAATCTTCCTCGACCTGGCTGATGTCGATTTCGCGATCGACGGTTTCGCCCTCGACGATGAAACGCAGTTTCGTCGGGAAGTGATACAACAAGACATCATCGCTCAGCTTTTGGGTTTGCTTGACCGTGACCTTGGCCAGTTTCTCTTTGGGCATCCATTTGTAGGTGATTTTGAGATCGGGATGCCGCGGATGATAAAGCCATTGATCAAAGAACCGGTCCATCGGTCGCCCGCTCAGTTCTTCGATCACCTGTCGCAAGTCGTCCGACACGACACTGGACAACGCGTGCCGCTGCAGGTATTCCTTGATGCACTTGCGATACAAATCGGCTCCCAGTTGGCTTCGCAACATGTGCAGCACCCAACTGCCCTTGGGGTACGAGCGGTAATCGAACTGCTGCATCGGGTTGCGGTAGCCGTTGTACACGATCGGCTTGGTGTCTTTGTCTTGGGGCAGCACCCGACCGGTCGCATCGTTGTAGAGTCCATACAGCAGCGCATCGCGTCCGAATTTGTGGCCTTCGAACAGATGGGTGTAGTAGGTCGCAAAGCCTTCGTTGAGCCACAGGTGACTCCAGTCTTTGCAGGTCACGTAGTCACCGAACCACTGGTGCGCCATCTCGTGGGCATCCAGTCGCCGCGTCGTGCGAATGTTCTCGGTCGCCTCGGAAAAGATCGTCGTGTGCGTCAGCGTGGTCAGCGACGTGTTCTCCATGCCGCCGGCGGTGAAGTCGCGAATCGTGACCTGATCGTATTTGTGCCACGGAAACGGCACACCGATTTCTTGTTCAAAGAACGCCATGATCTCGGGCGTGTCACGAAACGAGTTGGCGGCGTGTTCGGCCAGCGTCGGTTGCGTGTAGAAACCGAGTGCGATGTCACGATGCCGTTTCTCGAGTTTCTCCAGGTTCCCGGCGACCAGACAGATCAAGTAGTTCGCATGCGGTTTCTCTTGCAACCAACGGACGGCTTTCAGGCCTGCCGCATCGATGGCTTCTCCCATCCGTTTTCCGTTGCTCAGCACACGCATGGTCTTCGGGACATGGCAGATCACTTCGGTCGAGGACCGTTCGTTGGGGTAGTCGAAACAGGGGAACCAGTGCCGCGCCTCGTGAGTTTCCCCTTGGGTCCAGATATGAGTGTCTTGCTCGGGGTACCCCATTTCGGCGGTGCGGAAATACAGCCCCGCGTTGGGCTGGGCGGAATAGTCGATTTCGACCGTGAATTCAGTCCCGACCGGAATCGGCTCGGTGAACGCGATCTGCAGAGCGTCGCGGGTGGAAATGAAATCGTTGACCGTCGCTTCCTGGCAACGCACCTGTTGGACATGGATGTCGATCGCATCCAACCGCAAGATTTCGACGGGTTCGGCGATCGGTTCAGCGGTGATGGAGACCGTTCCGGCGACCGTTCTCGCGTCGAAGTCGGGCGTCACGTCCAGCTTCAAGTGCAGCACATCGACTTGGCGATCGGGTGCGTATTGGTAACGACCGTCGAGTTCCAGACCCAGCGGCATGGCGAGGGAGCTGCCATCGGTACAGTAGCGGCAGATGAACTCAGCGCCGCGGGCTTGTCCGACGAGACAAAACAACAGCGCAGCGGTCATGGACCAACGGACAAAACAGATCATGGCTCAAGGTGGTTGGGGGGATGGAGCGTGGCGTAAGCTTCCAGCTTGCGAGCGACGTAAGCTTCCAGCTTACCGGTGGAATAAGCTTCCAGCTTGCGGCTGCACGAAACGGCAAGCAGGATGCGTACCCCACTTTGCAAATAGTGTACTGCGTCACAACTTAATTGCGAACGACGCGGGTCGCGCAGCTCGACCCGAGGTGGATCCTTCTTGGCTCAGGCCTCCCCCTTTTCGGAGGTCGTGCGGCTTTCGGTGACACTCTCCCAGGGGCATTGGTGGCAACACATCGTCAACCACTTTGTCATGGGACGTACAACGTATTGCTGATGCTCTTTCATCAACTGCGTCGTGGCACCGGGCTGCGGTGTCGCGGCCGACTGGACGTCGCCGCGGCGTAACGAGTGGGAAAAGCTTCCAGCCTGTCGAGTTGTTCCTTTATCCCTCGCCTTCGGTTTGCCTCACTACGATTTCGTCATCCTTTGCGGTAGAGCTGTTCCAGGTACGCATCAACGTTCATGGTTCAAGTCGAGGGCTGATTGGCGGTGGCGGCATGGCGATTCGTTCTGCGAAACGCGGAGATCATCAGCCACGCCGCGGGAAGAGAGATCATGCCGGCCACGTAGCCGAGTTTTGAACAAAACATCATTTCGGCGGCGATCTCCGCAGGCTTGCGTGGTGCCGCTGGTGCCGACAGTTCAACCAAGCCGGCGCGCATCCCATGGATCGCGAAGACCATCGTTGCGACCGAAAGCACTAGCAGGAACGCACCGATCCAAAACCGTCGCGATGCACCGCGGCGGACCATCGGCTTGGGTTTAACCGCAGACGTCTGCGGTACCGCCGGTGACGTTTCCGAGACGGCAAAGGGATTCTCAGGGTTTGGCATTCAGTGGTTTTAGGTGACGCACCCAACCAATGCAACGCACTCCAATGACATGTCAACCGCGAAGGATCCGCCGAATGTTCCAAAGGATTTGTCGAATGGACGTGGACGATCTCGGCGGACTTCTGACCAGCCGAGTGACCGACGTCCAAAACGGCATCGACGCACTCCGCGGGCCCGTACTCTGCGCCTCGCTTGTGTGCGTTTGATGGACGAAACTGCTGAGACGTTCTTCGAATCGGCGATGTGTTTGCGGCGGCCTCGGTTTATGCGATGGCTTGGATGCCGCTTGCCGGGCTTTCTTAGAGTGGGATTTCGTCAGCATCAGCAGCGCGTATGCGACGGCCAGGCCGAACGCTGAAAACGAGCAGGAGGTCAGAACCACCAACGACACGGATGCAACGGGAACCAAGACGCCGATCCCAAGCCCGAGCAAGGCACCGATGCAGGCCAAAATGATAATCAGAAGCAGATCCATTCGTCATCACCTTGTTGATGCGAAGAATGCCGTTGCGACCGGAAGCCCTCCGCAGGACGTGCTTTCAGTATAGACGTCCGGCCGCAAACCATAACAATTCGTTTGGTGCCAAAGGGACGCGTCAGTGAACCGAATATCCCGAAGGGATTTCAGCGAGTAGCCGGAGGTCAGCGCGGCGCCACCTCCCGGGGCGGCCGTCGCGGAATCCCCTCGACCGCGGCGGGGTCGCAGCGAAACAATCCTGCGCCGGCGGCGCAGTTTGCCTTGCCGAACGAGTTGATCGGGATGCGGGTTCAATCGGGGCAGCAGGCTTGGTCCGAGGGTTCGGGCGCGATTTGCTTCGACACCCTTCGGGGTCGCGTCGCGCGGGCGGCGGGATATCCGGAGGTGTCGCTGCGCTCACCTCCGGCTACTGGCTTTGACCCCGCCGGGGTCATCCCGGCGACCCAACAGTGCCCGTAGGCTCGCGACATACGGCTGATGGCGCTCGGGGGATCAGCCGATTCGCGCCCGCGATGATTTTATCCCGAAGGGATTACAGCAATTAGCCGGAGGTCAGCGCGGCGCCACCTCCGGGGCGGCCGTCGCGGAATCCCCTCGACCGCGGCGGGGTCGCAGCGAAACAATCCTGCGCCGGCGGCGCAGTTTGCCTTGCCGAACGAGTTGATCGGGATGCGGGTTCAATCGGGGCAGCAGGCCTGGTCCGAGGGTTCGGGCGTGATTTGCTTCGACACTCTCCCCACCTCCCAAGAGGCGTCCATCGATTCCGTTGGAGTCGACAGATTTCAGAATCTGTCCCGCAATGTCTCGGGGGATGCATTCCGCGAGGCCGGTGATCTAGTATCCTGTAGGCCTAATGGGGCTGCGGCGGTGTGGTTGACGGAGAAGCTCGAGGAGACGTGATGAAGTCTTTGGTTTTGTTGATGATGGTTTTGGCGGGCGCCGACGCGACGGCGGCGGATGTGATCGAGTTCGCCGACGGCGTGAAATTGGTCGGCACCATCACCTCCATCCGGAAAGCCGAAAAGGAATTCGATTTTGAACCCCGCGACGACTTGAAGTCTTCCAAGAACGTCTATCGATTTGACGAGGTCTTTCGCGTTTCCTATCAGGGCAAATGGTTCGTCTTGACGCCCAAATCGAAACCGACGTCGTCGGCCGGCGATGACGTGGACGGTGACGATTCGGGGACGGTCAAACGCTCCAAGGCAGAAGTCTTGGCGGTGATCGAGGCTGCCGGGAAAACGCCGCCCGATTGGTTCGAATCCGTGCCGCTGGACTATCCCAAAACGCTGGACCTGTCCTGGCCGATCCAGCCGCCCAAGGGGCCGTGGCAAAGCCATAAAAACATGGGCCAATACATTTGGTCGGTCGTCAACGAAAACCCTGGCCGCTGGCATTCGGGAATCAAACTGCTGCACCACTGTGTCGCGCTGCATCAAGACGACCGGGTCTTGCTGTTGCGTGACATGAACGCCCTCGGCGACGCCTACTTTCGGTTGTTGCAAGACTATCCGCGGGCCGCGTTCTGGTTTCAGCAAGGCAAGGCGACCGTCGACAAGGTGCAAGGCGTGCGACTGGCCGAGTGCTATTGGCGTCTGGGAAATCGGGACATGGCGATGCAGATGCTGCGCGGACGGCGTCTGAACCTCGCGGCGATCAAACTGTACGGCGACATGGGCGAGATCGATCGGGCGTTGAGTCTGACAGCCGCCTTTGTAAAATCGGGGAACGATTACCAGGCCAATATCCTGGCCGCAGACGCGCTACGGCTTGCCGGGCGACCCGACGAGGCGATCGACTACTACCAACGCGTCCTGGCCTCGAAACAATTTCGAAATGATGAATACGCGAAACGTTTCAAAGCTCGCGCCCAGGAAAGTATCGAAACGATTCGATTGTACGACCAGGCAGACGTGAGTCGCGTCGCCGACGGGACCTATCGCGATAGCAGCACGGGTTACAACGGAAAGCTTACCGTCGAAGTCACCGTAGCGGGCGGCAAGCTTGAAGCGGTCAAAATCACCGACCACAAAGAGAAACAGTTCTACTCGTCGCTGACCGACACACCGGCTCAATTGATCGCCCGTCAAAGTGTGCAGGGCATCGATGGCACCAGCAGTGCGACGATCACGTCGCAAGCCATCGTCAACGCGACCGCCAAGGCGCTGGCCCAGGGAACCCGATGAAACGACGCGGTTTGGCACTGGCCGTCGCCTTGTTGGCCGCCGCAATCTTGGTGGCCGTCGCTGAAAACCACTGGATCGCGGCCCGGTTAGGCGTTCCGTCGGCACTGGCGGTCACGATCGCCGGCGTGGTGCTGGCCGCCGCCGTGCTGACACTGTTGACCAGCTACGATCGCGGCAGCCGCGCGGTGCTGCGACTGGATTGGTTTTCACCAGCCCTTCGTCGTCTCAAACCGGATCAATACGCCTCCCATTCCCTGACCGGGCGGTTACTACGTTGGCTGTTGCCCGACGGGCTGCAATCCGACAGGATGTCGAAACAGCGAGGGGTCTTGCGCAAGACGTTGCGGCGTTTCGGTTTGTCGTGGCTGGCGTCTCCGGTGCGGCGGATCGTGCAAACCCTCTGTCTGATCACGTTCGCCGTCCTTTTTTTCTATGTCTGCTGGCCCTACGATGCCCGACCGGCGACAGGAGTTCCGGGCGTGGAAAATACCGCCGCCGAGCAGTGGCCGTCGCACTACAGCGACAACCTGGCGGCGAAGGAGATCATCCCGGCGGAGACGTTTTTGATGATCGATCCGCTGGTCAGTTTATCGACGGCGGTCGCGTCGCGAAGCTGGGTCTGGTCGCTGGTGTCCGCAGCCGCGATTTTGATCATTTGCGTGTTGATTCCGCGGGGCTTCTGCGGCTACCTGTGTCCACTGGGCACGACGATCGACTTGTTCGACTGGGCGGTCGGAAAACGCGTCCAGCGATTTCGTGTTCCCGACGACGGCTGGTGGGTTCACATCAAATACTATCTGCTGGCCGGGACGCTGCTGTGTGCGGTGTTCGGCGTGCTGGTCTCAGGCTTCGTTTCGGCGATTCCCGTCATCACGCGAGGGATGTTGTTTCTGTTTGATCCGATCCAAACCGGAACGTTGCGCGGTTGGCATTTGGTTCCCGCGATGAACATCGGCCATCTGATCTCGATCGCGATGTTCTTGGGCGTGTTGAGTTTAGGGTTCTTTCGGCCGCGGTTTTGGTGCAAGTACGTCTGTCCAAGTGGAGCCGTGTTTTCCGTGGGGAATCTGTTTCGAATCACCGAACGGAAGGTCGAATCGTCGTGCATCAACTGCAACAAGTGCGTCGAAATCTGTCCATTTGACGCCATCAAACCCGACTTCACCACCCGCACCACCGATTGCACGCTGTGCCAGTCCTGTGGCGGAGTGTGTCCGACGCACGCGATCAAGTTCGTCGAGCGCTGGAACGTGGTCGAGTTGAAGGTCGAGAACGATCCGCCGACGCATGAGACGGCATTGGGGCGGCGCGGGTTCATGTCGCTCGCCGGTGGCACGGCCGCGGCTGTGGTCGGCAGCGCTGGGGTCTCATTGGCGACGAAAGCCTTTGGTGCACGCTTGGACGATCCCAATGCGTTCTTGCCCGTCCGCCCGCCGGGCAGTGTTCCCGAGCAAGAGTTTCTGGAGATGTGCATTCGCTGTGGCGAGTGTTTCAAGGCCTGTCCCAACGATGTGCTGCAACCGGAGGGGTTTCAGCAAGGACTTGAGGGATTGTGGTCGCCGCTGGTCAACGCCGATTGGGCGGGGTGCGAATCAAGTTGCAACGCATGTGGGCAAGTCTGTCCGACCGGCGCGATTCGCGCGTTGCCGTTGGCAGAAAAGAAAGTCGCACGCATGGGCTTGGCGATCGTCAGCGAGTCGACTTGCTTACCCTTTGCCGGTCAAGAAGAATGCGATCTCTGTGTCCAAGAGTGCGGCGCGGCGGGGTACCACGCGATCGAATTCAAACGGGTCGGAACGGAAGTCGACGACAATGGAGTTCCGATCGAAGGCACGGGCTATTCGGCACCGGTCGTGTTGGCCGATCAATGCGTGGGCTGTGGGCTGTGCCAGACGCGTTGCCATGCGATCAATGTCAAGGAACGAGGTTTGTTAAGCGAGTCGGCAATCATCGTCGAGGCGGGGGAAGGAAAAGAGGATCGGATGATGTCGGGATCGTACATCGCGCTGCGGCAACAAGAGGCCCGCGACCGCGCCAGTGCATCGCCCGGCGTGGAGTACTTTGTTCCCGAAACGGACGAACCGGAGTCACCGTTCGGAGTGCCAGAATCGCCGTTCGGCGTGCCAGAGTCACCGTTCGGCGTGCCAGAGTCACCGTTCGGCGTGCCAGAGTCACCGTTCGGCGTGCCGGGAACGCCAGCGATGGAGTCGACTGAGGACGCGTCGGATGACGATCCCTTTGGCACGTTGGGTTCGCAGTGACGGTCCGAGACGCCTCGCCGCGACCGCGTTTCGCTACAATGCAAAACCAGTCGTCTCACGCGTCTCGTTCCACCGATTCCCCCAACGATCCTCTCGCAAATGAATCCGATCACCGTCGCTGCCGTTCAGTTCAACCATCGTCCGGGTGAC
The DNA here is from genome assembly GCA_033042175.1 of Phycisphaera sp. RhM. Lineage (GTDB taxonomy): Bacteria > Planctomycetota > Planctomycetia > Pirellulales > Pirellulaceae > Stieleria. The sequence goes on along the minus strand of WCIL01000003.1, from coordinate 181,417 downwards.
AAAACGTTTAACCTTGGTCGCGTCGAGTCGCTGACGGCGGAAGCCAAGGCAAAGGGAGTCGATTTGATCGCGTTCCCAGAGATGTGTTTGACCGGTTATTGGCACGTGAGAAACCTTTCGGCCGAGCAGTGCAGGGAACTCGCCGAACCGATCCGAGGCGGTCGATGCACCGACGCGTTGCTGGAACTTGCCGCGCGACAGGACATGACCATCGGCGCCGGGCTGATCGAACTCGGCGACGACGGACGACTGTTCAACAGTTATGTCGTCGCGATGCCTGACGGCGAGGTTGCCGTGCACCGAAAACTGCACTGTTTCATCAGCGAACACCTCGACAGCGGAGACGATTACACGGTGTTCGACATTCCCCAAGGGGCCACCGTGGGTGTGTTGATCTGTTATGACAACAACATCGGCGAAAACGTTCGCATGAACGCGTTGCTGGGGGCGGAGATTCTGCTCGCGCCGCATCAAACCGGCGGCTGCAACTCGCCCAGTCCGCATTGCATGGGCGTGATCGATCCGCGACTTTGGGAGCAGCGTGATGCGAATCCCGAAGCGATCGAAGCGGAGTTTCGTGGGCCCAAGGGACGCGAATGGTTGCGCCGTTGGCTGCCCGCGCGGGCGCACGACAACGGGTTGTTCGTGGTGTTCAGCAACGGAGTCGGTGTGGACGACGACGAAGTACGTACTGGCAATTCGATGATCTTGGGGCCTTACGGAGAAACGCTGGCGGAAACCTGGAAAGCGGGAGACGACATCGTGGTTGCCTGGCTCGATCCCTCGATTCAAGCCACCAGCACTGGGCGTCGCTGGCTCAAATCCCGTCGCCCCGAACTCTACGGCCCGCTGGCCGAACGCACCGGAATCGAACAGGACACCCGGGTGGTTCGTTTTGCAAAGGTGGATGGCGCCCACTCTGGCACGTGAACGGTTGTCCCGTGTATCATGATCGTTTGGGACGTGAAGTTAGTGGTTGCAATCTCCAGCGTGCGTTGATTGCCGCTGTTGCAACCATCGCGTTCCGCAGGCACGTCGGCGGTGAAACCATTTTCCATGACCGATCCTGAGGACGACAACGACCCGCGTGAAGACCAACGCGAAACGCGAACGCGTCTGACTCACGATCATTCTGGATTTTCACGCGGTGGTGGTGACCTCGGTGGTGAACTCGGCGGTGACGATCCGGTCGGCGAAACGATCGACAGTGCATCGGTCACCAATCCGGACAAGCGGCCGGAGGATGATGACGACGACGAATTGCCCGCGATGATTGGGCGTTATCGCATCGAGAAGTTGCTCGGCAGGGGCGGGTTCGGATCGGTCTACCTGGCCTTTGACGACGAACTGCAACGCTACGTCACCATCAAGGTGCCGCACACGCATCGCATCAGGACCTCCAAAGACGTCAATGCGTTTCTGACCGAGGCACGGACGCTTGCCAAGTTGGAGCACCCCAATGTCGTGCCCGTGCACGACGTCGGCACCATGCCTGAGGGGCAGTGCTTTATCGTTTCCAGATTCATCGACGGAAGCGATTTGGTGGGTCGGATGCAGGCGTCCCCGCTGTCGATCGGGGAGTCGGTTGAGTTGGTCGCGACCATTGCCGAGGCGTTGCATTACGTTCATCACCAGGGTGTCATTCACCGCGACATCAAGCCGAACAACATTTTGTTGGACAAACGCGGCACGGCCTATCTGGCCGATTTTGGTCTGGCGCTGTTGGAAGACGACGGTATCGGGTCCAGAGCGGTCGCGGGCACACCTGCGTACATGAGTCCCGAGCAGGCGCGGGGCGAAAATCATTTGGTCAAAGGAACGTCAGACATTTTCAGCTTGGGAGTCGTGCTGTATCAGCTGTTGGTCGGACAGCGGCCGTTTGTCGCCGAGCCCGGTCAATCGGTCACGCAATTGATCCAAGAACAGGACCCCAGCCCGTTACGAGAGATCAATCGCGACGTGCCGGCCGAGCTCGAACGCATCTGCATGAAGGCGTTGAGCAAGCGCGCCACGGCTCGACACCAAACGGCGCTCGACTTTTGTGAGGATCTGCGCCACTTCCTCGCCCACGGCGAAAACCTGGATTTGATCAGCAGCACCCTGATCCCGCACGAACGGGAACGTTCCGGCGAACGCTCTCGTTCGAGTCGTCGGGCGCTCGGGATCGTTCCCAGGGGGCTTCGTTCGTTCGGGCCGCAAGACGCTCATTTTTTCATGGGCTTGCTGCCCGGGCCGTACGACCGCGACGGGACGCCCGAATCGATCTTGTTTTGGAAGCGTCGGATCGAAGAACGAGACCCCGAGAACAGTTTTCGCGTCGGTCTGATCTACGGGCCGTCGGGATGCGGCAAAAGTTCGTTCGTCAAAGCGGGGCTGGTTCCGACGCTTTCCTCAGACGTCATCCCGGTGGTCATCGAGGCCGCACCGGGTGCGACGGAAACCCGTTTGCTGAATCGTCTGCGTCGCAGTTGCCCGTACCTGGATACCGAGTTGGGGCTAGCGGAATCGATCGCAACGCTCCGTCGCGGTCACGTGATGGGGCAAGGCAGGAAAGTATTGATCGTGATCGATCAATTCGAACAATGGCTGTACTCGGTTGAACAGCCCGAGCATTCCGTCTTGGCTAAAACCCTACGGCAATGTGACGGCGAACATGTGCAATGCATCTTGATGGCGAGAGACGATTTTTGGTTGGCGTTCAGCCGATTCATGGATCATCTCGAAGTCGACCTGATGCAAAACAAGAACATGGCGTTGATCGACCTATTCGATCCGCAACATGCGCGGCGGGTGTTGACCGAATTCGGTCGCGCGTTTCATCGATTGCCAGAACACAGTTCCGATCTCAGTCGCGACGCGCGGTCGTTCGTGGCCCAGGCGATCGATGGTTTGGCCGAACACGGGAAAGTCACGCCGGTTCGATTGGCGTTGTTTGCCGAGATGGTCAAGAACAAGCCCTGGACCACGGCCACACTGCGCAAGATCGGTGGCACCGCCGGCGTGGGCGTGATGTTCTTGGATGAAAACTTCTCGTCCGAAAATGCGCCCGCCAGCTACCGAGTTCATCTCAACGCGGTCTATGCGACGTTGGGGGCGCTGTTGCCGCAACCGGGGGCGAATCTGAAAGGCCACATGAGGTCTCGCGAAGAGCTGCTTGAACTGTCCGGTTACGCCGACCAGCCAAAACAATTTCAATCCCTGATGCGGGCGCTTGATACCGAGTTGCATCTGATCACACGGACCGATCCGGAAGGCCGTGGAGACCTGTCGGTGACCCGATCGGGAGTTCAGTCGGACTTGCAATCGGGGAACCCATCGGGGGTTCAATCCGGCAGCCTTTCGCAATTGGTCTACTATCACCTGGCACACGATTATCTGGTTCCCGCGATCCGCGATTGGCAAGCCCGCATGCAGCGGGGCACGCGTAAGGGGCGTGCGGAAATCCGTTTGGCTCAGCGCACCGAGGTGTGGGACGTCAGGCCGGATTCGCGGCACCTGCCGACGATGCCCGAGTGGGTTTCGATCTTGGCGTTCACACGCCGCGATCTCTGGGACGACGCCCAGCAACGGATGATGAAATCGGCAACGCGGCGACACGTTTCGAGCATCGCGATCGTGACCGTCTTGTTGCTGCTGGCCGGCTGGGGCGTCCTTCAGTATTCCTCCTGGAATCGGGCCAACGCATTGACCGGTCAATTGGCGATCGCGAAGGCCGGCGAGGTCAGCGGGCTGCTCGATCAATTAGAAGGACGTGAGCGTTGGACGATTGGCCGATTGATCGACATTCAACAATCCAGCCAGCCCGGGTCGCCCACGCATCTGTTCGCCTCGTTGGCGCTGTTGCGTTCGGGCAGCGACGAACTCGAGAACATCAAACCGGCTTTGCTTCGCTCGGATCCCGAAACATTGGCCCTGTTGTGCCAGGAACTGCGTCACCAGGGCGGACGTCTGGCCGAGGACATTTGGAAACAGGCTGCCGACGAATCAATCGTGGCTCGATCGGATGAAAACGGCCGCATCGTCAGCCCCCGATTCAATGCCGCACTCGTGTTGGCGAACTTTGATCCCCCCGATCAATCGCCGCTCGCGGCAAGTCGGTGGAATGCCCTGGCAACTTATTTTGCCGACGAATTGATTCACTTTGCCAACATCGATCGTCGATACTTTCGATCCATGGTGGATCTGATTCGACCAGCGACCCCGGTACTGATCGCCCCGCTCGCCGAAGTCATGGTCGATCCCAATGATGAGCAGACGGAGCTGCGTCGGTCGGCCGCGCAAAACCTGCTGATCAATTTGCTCGAAGACGACATCCCCGAACTGACCCATCAGCTTTTGCACGCCGACGTCGCGCAGATCACGTTTTCCCTCGACCTGATCGACAAACACCGCGACGCCATTCGTCCGCTGCTGAACTCCGTGGTCGCCAAGAAACTTGATCTCCGTGACTCCGACTGGAAACGTGACGCCAAACGCAAGGCGACCGCCGCGGCGATCTTGTTGCGGCACGGTGCCTCGAACTCGGACATCTGGTCAACCTTTCAACCGGATCAAATGACGGCGGTCGGGCCGGGATTGGAATCGGAGTCGGACGATTGGGTGCGCAGTGAGCTGAAGCGATTGCTCGCGGAAAAGGAATACGAGGAATTGGAGTCCGCCGATCGCGAGGCACTGTTGTCACGCTATCGTCAAATCACCTTCGGCCGAACCGCGATCCCCAACGCACGGACTCGATTGGTCCAGCGGATTCGCGCATTCGGTGTCGATCCCGACCCGATCGCCCAGCGTTTACTTGTCGTGTCCGAGGTGCAGACCCAGTGTGGACTGATACAGGCATTGGGGGAATATCCTCGCGATCAAGTCAACGAGGATCTTCGCGATCGGGTGACCACCTTGGCCCAAGGATGGCTCACGTCGGCCCACGATGCCAGATTACGTGCCAATGCGCTGTGGTTTTTAAAGCAATGGAACGAGGGGGATTGGGTCCGCAGTCAACTGTATTTGGAAATGTCCGAGCAACCATCGAATCGAAATTGGTATGTCAATGCGGAGGGGCACACGATGATCCAGTTGCCTCAGCACGAAGCCGCCGACACCTATCGGTTTGATGCCGCGATGGCCGAAGTCACGTTGGGCCAGATGAAACGTTGGATAAACGATGGAGTGGAGTCCAGGGGGTGGAAGGCACCGTCGGATGATGCTGCCGTCGGAGGCGTGAATTATCATGACGCGGTTGCCTACTGCAATTGGCTCTCACGCCAAGTGGGACTTAAAGACGATCAGCTCTGTTACACCGATCGCATCGACGACTCGATTGAACCGGCCATGTTGTACCCGGACTACAAGCAGCGAACCGGGTATCGGTTGCCGATGGCGGAGGAATGGTTTTTCATGTGCAACGGAGGCGCGATCACCGACTATTCCTTTGGCAGTTGTGAACAACCCTCGTACTTGCTGTCGACGGATCGAATTTCCGATGGCTATAGCCCCGCCAAGCCGACCGACGGAAATGGGACCTGGGCGGTTGGGCTGGCGCGGCCCAACGGGTTCGGCATCTTTGACGCCTATTCCAATGTCCGCGAATGGGCGAACGACATCGATCCGGGAAATGCAACGCGGATTCAAGTTTGCGGGTTCGATTATCGGTTTCACATGGGCATGTCTGGCATCCAGCCCCGGTACTTGGGATGGTCGCAACCGCACTCACAAACTTCCTTTTATGGTTTTCGCGTCTTTCGATCCAGACCGACAGTACCGAGCGACGGGGCATCCGACGATTAAGCAACACGCGGACGTTTATTATCCCAGCACGTGGCGTGAGCCAGTGGCGGGTGGTGACCGACGACACCCCACGCGCCGCTCGCTGACGCTTCCCGCTGGGGTGTAACGCGCCGCTCGCTGACGCTTCCCGCTGGGGTGTAACGCGCCGCTCGCTGACGCTTCCCGCTGGGGTGTAACGCGCCGCTCGCTGACGCTTCCCGCTGGGGTGTAATCGGCCGGACGCCTATTGCACACGTTGTGTGACGTTGCGATCGTTACCCAGGGCGCCGAACGCACGCGGATCGAATGCCGTGCGCTGATACAACGCCAAGCGTCGCCGGCATTCTTCCAGGGCAAAGGCTCGCGTGGCCGACCCAAAGCCGGTTGCGGGATGTCGCGTCGCGGCCTGTCGATGAATTCGGTGACGGGCAACGATCGATGTCGAAAACGCGAATCGCGCGGCCGAAAACAACGCGCGAATCATGAACTCGGAATCCAAACCACCCCGGTTGCGATCGCGGCTGCCGAAGTCGGAGTATCCGCCCAAACGCCGAAACAGCGACACACGAAAACACGCCGTCGGATTCATCGCGAAGTAGGTAAAATGATTGCCGTAGGGATGATACGAACGCCGGCAGCGTTTGATCGTCAAGTCGGCGTCGTCCATGTCTGATTCGACAAATTGCTCCATCGTTGCGGCAAAGTAGTCTGCGTCCGACAACCGCAAAAGGTTTCCGGCGGTGTGCAGTCGATGCGGCAAACTGAGATCGTCGCCGTCTTGCACCGCAACCAGTTCCGTTTCGAAATACGGTGACACGTTGTTGAACGAGACGTATTGGCCCACGTTCCTCGAATTCCGGTAAATCCGCACGTTGGGAAACGAGCCCCAATAGCGAAACAGGGTGTCGACGTTTTCCGGTCCGGCGTCATCGATCAAGTGGAGAATGACTTCGGCGCCCTGCTGATCGATGACGCTTTCGATCGCCTGGGCGACGTATTCGAGCTGGCCGTAGACAGGCAGCACGACGTCGCACTGGATCGTCGACTGGGGGTATCCGATCGCGTGATGCCGAAAGGATCCCAGACGCTCGCTGTAGACCGGAGCCGGACCGAGGACCGGGGGTTGCCACGGTTGCTGCAGCTGTACCGACGGCAACGGCATCACTTGAATCTTCGCACCGGATCGTTTGGCGCGGGCGATCAGTTCGACATCTTGATCGGACTTTCGGTTCGCGAACCCGCCCAGATCGATGAAGCAACTGCGTCGAAGCACCAGAGTCGGCCACGGAATCGTGGATTCGAAGGCGTCGGTCGGTTCCCGCGCCATCACGTCGCCGGCCGGCGTCGATAGGGGCGATCCGATGAAGTCCGCCCCGGTGCGGCGCAGTTCGCCGACCGCAGCGGCGATTCGGTTGGGCAGGGAAAATGCGCCGGGGTGCTGAAACGCGATGAATTCGCTACGCGCTGTTGGCACCAACTCATGAATCTTGTCGAACCAACCCGCCGCAGTGGCCGCGGGATGCACGTGCACATTCCATCGGGTCGCGTAGTCGTGAGCCAACGCCCGGGCGTCGGGGCCATCAGTGATCAGGTGCAGGTGGACGAGCGTATTTTGCTGGTCGAGCACACTTTCAATCGATCGACGTGTCGCTTCGGAAGCATCGTGACAACACAGGAAAACATCACATGCCGCCATCCCCTGGTGCCGGACTGCCAGTTCGCCGACGACGGCTTCCTCGCTGATCCGCAGCAATTCCTGGGCTCGTTGGGTTCGAAGCGGGTCACCGGCAGGCTCACGCTGCAAGGACTTCGCAGCCGCCTCGCTGAGCAGGGACGGGAAGACGCTGTTGACAAAGCTACTGGCGACTGGGGTCGATCCGACGCAGGCCTGGCAGGCTTCACGCGTCACATCGCAAAGATCGCTGGGCTGGCCGTTGGAACCGAGTTGCAGCAGTTGCTGAATCAGCCCACACGTAGCGACTTCGGTTGAATCCGAACGCCGCAGATTGAAACGAAACGGGCAGGTGAGGTTTTCGGAATTCATTGAAACATTGATTGAATCGACCCGGCGGTCGCGATGGGCAGGTGTCAACTCGCCTATGCTAGTGGTTTCGGGCGTCGGGTGTCTCGACGTCCGCGTAATCAGCGCGATTCCAACGCAAGGAACTGAAGATGATGCAGACGGCGATTGTCTCCCCGGTCAAAAGTGAAGATTCGTCGGCGCCACCCCATTCCAGTGGACCGGAGGGTTACGGATACACGCTCTGGAGATTTGATGGTGACCAGTGGCGACTGAAAAAGAACTGTGCGGTCGACGGCGCCGCGGTGGGACCACCACCAGCGGTTCCCGGAAAATTCGTCGGACAGTTGCGAGCGACCGCGTGTGTGACGTCCTAGTGGTTGGTTAACTTCAACCTGGGCGCCGTGAAAAAGAGTCAGGTCCAAATGGCACGGGCATACGTGCTGGTGTGCAGGCTTTAGCCGCCCACTATCGCTGCGTAGCAGCGACCGGGAATCGCCTAAACGCTAAACACCAACGATTGCTGAATCGCATGTTGCTCTTTGATCCGTGCCATTCGTACCTGCCCCCTTTTTCGCACGACGAAGCATTGAAAGTCTCGGTCGATGTCGACTGACGAAACGTGATCCGCAATCGGTCATTGAGAATGGGCTCTCGAACACCAGAGACTTGTCGCTATCGCGAACCAGACGGTGAATCCGCCGTCTGCGGCCTGTTGAAAAGGATCTCTGATATCGAGTTTCATCCCGGATTGCGGGTTGCCGGCGATGCTTGTCGCGCCTGTTGCGAATCCTATCCTCCTTCGGAAACCGATTTGAATCCGATCATCGCGTCGTTACTGTTCGAATTGACCGAGCAAGTCATCGATACAAACGGCGTCCCCGAGTGTGATGCTGAGAGGGCAAGGACGCTGAATCGCTGGGCCGAACGTTCGTTGCCCGCGGTCGCCCCGGATGAAGACGACGGTGTGGATCTCGCACGCAAGTCGTACGATCACCTTGCCGGAATCACTGCAGACGAGATCGCGAGGCATCTTCCCCGCCCGCATGACGCTCAGTCTGCAACGGCCGGAAGGGTTGCAACGTGGGCCGTGGGCGTCACCACTGCTCCGCGACGATTGCCGACCTTGGGGCGGTGTGTCCGATCCGTCTTGGATTCCGGATGGGGCGACCCCGTGTTGTTTGTTGATGGTGAAGTCGACGTCCCGCCGTGCTGTGCAACGCTCGCGACGTGTCGTCGAACCCCGGCGGTGGGCGCGTTTCCGAACTACGTGCTCTCGTTGACAGAGTTGTTCATGCGAGATCCGCACGCCGATGCGTACCTGATGATCCAAGACGACGCGTTGTTGTTGGGGACGCCGGCGATGCGCGAGTATCTGCAAAGTGTGCTTTGGCCCGCTGATGGAGCTTGGATTGCATCGCTGTATTGCAGCAAACAATACACGCAAGCGTCATTGGGGTGGCACACGTTTCCGGACAACTGGGTGTGGGGCGCGGTGGCATTTGTCTTTTCCCCCGAGGCGCTACGGCAGTTTTTGGCATCGCCGCTGGTGTACCAGCACCGCGCGTTGCCCGACGCGAAAGGGTTGTCCAGAATCGATGTGGTCATCGGCCAAGTCGCCGTCGCCAACGAGATCCCGATCCTGTTCCCCAGCCCCAGTCTGGTCCAGCACATCGGCACGGTCAGCACGATCTGGAACGTGGCCCGCGCGGTTAACGCACGACACGCGAATCGGTTTCTCGGCGATTTGCTGTAGCGAATGTTTGGGCGGTTTGTCGGTTGAATCAGCCGTTTGAACGAACCGCTCCAGCACTCTTACTGGGCGAACCATCCGTGGGCTCAGTGGTCATTTCATCTCTCCGCAAGTGACAGTCTGCTCCCTTTTTCGCTTGACAAACGCAATCCGAAATCTGAATGGGCGCGGAGCACTAAGGAGAGGACGTTGTGGGACCGAGACGGATCTCGCTGGCGGTCCGGTACATCAGGTTGTTGGCGAACTCTTCGCCGACGAAGGCCGCGACCGAAATGGACTGTCCCGACAGGTGCTCGGGGAGCGTGAATGTCACTTTCAATTCTCCGTCGCCGGAAGCAGACCGAATGATTCGCTCGATCCGCTTCCCGCCCGCGTCCTTGATCGTGACGTGAAACTTTTGCTCGCCCAACGGATTGGGAATGCGGTGCGTAATGGAGACGGTGTACGGGGCACCGGGTGTGGCCCGATCGGGGACTTGCATTTGAAACAGCTTGGGATTCGGTTTGGCTGTTCCGCTCGTCTTGGCATTGCCGCCCCGCCTGTTGGCTCGACGGGCGTCTGCTTCGGCTTGCACCTTGTCGACGTACGCGCTGACCAGTTGTTTGTTATCACGGTTGTCGAAAGCTGGAAGGGCGTGATCATTGGAATCGGCCATGAATCGACGCATCGCCGCGCGGTGCTTGGCAAGCTCGTCGGCGTACTCGGGGTTGTCGATGAGATTGACAAGTGCGTCGGGGTCGTTTTCGTAGTCGTAGAACTCTTCAAGAACGCCGTGCTGAAACAGTTCCAAGCGGGCAGCGATCTGCGGGTCGGTCGGGGCAAGTTTGACCATCGCGCGATAGGACATCGTTCCCGTCGTCGCGGTTCGGAAGACGCGTTTACCGTCCGACCAGGGGTTGAACAGATAACCGAAACGCTTGGATTGGACGCTCCGCATCGGGCTGCGATTGCCGCCCGAGTTTTCGTTGTAGACCTTGTAGACCAGATTGCGGCCGGCCTGTTGCTGGCCGCGCAGTGTGGGCAGAAACGATCGGCCGTCAAAACCATCGGGATGCGGGATCCCGGCGATATCCAACAAAGTCGGCAGCAGATCGACGGCGGAGATCATGTGGGTCGTGTCGATGGTTCCCGGCTTCGTCACGCCCGGCCAGCGCACGATCCATGGCGTCCGTGTGCTGTGGTTCCACAGGGCGGTTTTGGCGAATGGCAGAGGCATGCCGTGATCGGACAGGAAAATCACCACGGTGTCTTCGTCTTGCCCCGACTCGCGGAGCGCTTTCATGACGGCGGCGAAACAGTCATCGGCGCGACGCACCGATGAATAGTAGTGGGCCAGTTCCAGTCGAACGTCGGGATGATCGAACAGGAAACCCGGAATCGGAACCTCATCAGGCGTAAACACGCGGGTGGGCACATTCTTGTCGTCGACGACCGCTCCATTTCTTCCCATCGCGTAGAAGGGTTTGTGGGGATCGGAGATGTTGATGTTTAGACAAAAGGATTTCCCGGCGTCCTTTGCCATCTCGATTCCCCGTCGAGTCGATTTGTAATACGACTCGGCGTTTTTCATGTCTTGCTTTTCACCGTCCAGGGTCGTCAGATCGGTGTCCCACGCGTACGGTTGATACGGTGTCGAGTGAGACACCTTGCCGCGAATGCCGACGAAGTAGCCGGCTTGTTTCATCAGATCGACCATGTGCGGGTAGTCGGGGTCTTTCACTTGGTAGAACCCTTCCACGCCCGTGTTGTGCGGGTAGCGGCCCGAGAACATGACGTTCCGCGACGGGTAACAATTGCCGACCTGCACGTGCGCGTGATGGTACCGCAGCCCCTCGGCCGCCAACGCGTCGATGTTGGGGGTGGTGTCGGGAAGCTCACAACCGAAGGCGCCGACCGAATCGCAACTCATGTCGTCAACGGTCACGATCAGCAAGTTGGGTTTTTCGGCAAGGCCGTGACTGGCCGGCAGGGCGACCAGTCCGACGAGTAACACGACGACGAATCGGTAACGCATGACAAAATCCGGTTGGGGAGAGTGTGTGGCGGCGGCGGGGGATAGAAGCACTTGTTCCCCGGCTCCGCCTGGGAACGAGTTTAACCTGTTGCCGGGGGCGCCTGGGGATCCCTACTGGCTCTTTGCCGGCAGGAACGGGAACAGTTGTCGGATCTCGTCGTCGGTGGGTTGGCGTCCGTACTCGCAGATCTCGAACGCTTCGGCGTACTTCACCTGCTGGGCGTGTTCCTCGCCGTACCATTTGATCAACCCGCTGCGAAATCGATTGGCTTCGGCGGATTGGCGGCCGACCCATTTTTCACGTAGCCACTCGCGACGAAGTTCCGGACGCGATTCCGGTGGAGCGGCCGCCATCTTGTCTGCATCGCCGAGCGCGCCGCCTTCGAAGGTTTGCGAAACCAACGCGGTCAACGCATCGACTTTCTGTTCAAACACGCTGTCGACATCCACGACGATGTCCGCTTCGAAAGGATACGGTTTTTGGAAGCGGTCACTGGAATACAGAAACACAGGATTCTTCTTCAGCGGCGGAGTCGTCGGGCAAAAGAAAGGCACGGCGACCATGTAGGCGGCGTCTTGGACCAGCACGCCGGTGTAGCGGTGGTCGGGGTGATAGTCCCAGGGGCGGTGGGAGATCACGATGTCTGCGTCCCATTCACGAATCAGGATCGTGATCTTGCGTCGGTTTTCCAGCGTCGGTTCTAACTCCCCGTCGTGGATGTCCAAGACTTCGCTGGTCACGCCCAATCGTTCGGCGACCTTCGCCGATTCGGCGGCGCGGCGTTTGGCCAACGGTCCGCCGGCCATACTCCAGTGACCGATATCACCGTTGGTGACCGAAACCAATTTGACCTTGTGACCTTGCGCGGCCCACAAGGCCGCGGTTCCGCCACTCTTGTATTCCGCGTCGTCGGGATGGGCGCCAAAGCAAATGATTCTCAGGGGCTTCGAATCATCCTCGGCAAAGGAGCTCGGAAGGTTGGAAGACGTGACCGTGACGACAAGCAATAGCAACAATAAACGCATGGTAGGACTCCGGCTGGCAGGTGAACGGGCATCAGACGAGATGCTTTTCAAGCAGAGATTCTAGCTGGCCGAGCGACGTCGGGTGTGAACGCAGTGCTAAACCTCCGCTTGCAAGGAGGTCGTGCATTTTTTAAGTCGTTCATCCTCAAGGGTTTTCGTCATTCTCCCCCTGCGAGAATCGAGCATAGCGAGGAGAGGGGTTACTTCTTAACTTGATGCGTTTGCCCCACGCTTCACCCGAAGATCTACAATAGACGCTGCGGTACGGATCTGATTTGACAACGAACGCTCAACGCGTACCTTGATAGAAACCGGTCGGCAACTGAATCGGGGTCTCATCGTGCTTGTGTCACATTCTGTTGGTTCCAGCGTTCTGCAATCCATTCGCCCGGCGGCTGCGCTCGTGGTGCTGTACGGTGTTCTGTCGGGAGCCGCTGCGGCGCAGGGCATCGCGGCGATCCAAAACATCTCCAGCACGCCGTTTGTCACCGGGATCACGCCCATTATCGGGTCTCGCGGGGCTGTTGGAGGAATCGTGGTCGACGCCGATGGCGTGGTCGGTCGCGTCGAACAGGACGAACTGGATCAGCTTCGCGATCGCTGGAATCAGTTATCCGATTCCAACGACGGGGCCACGAACGTCGAGACGGGATTTCGCGTCATTTCGCTGGCCGGGCTGGATCGAGCACTTTCTGAATGTCTGGACAATGGCAAACCGATCTCGCCCTCGATGGCCTTTTTGGCGGGGCTGCGCCGCATCGAGTACGTCTTTGCCGTCCCGCCAGGCGATGGAATGGCACACGGCGATGTATTTCTTGCCGGTCCGGGCGGGCCGTGGAAGGCGAACGAAGCCGGCGAAGTCGTCGGTGTGGCCGACGGACGCGCCGTGCTCCGGCTCGATGACTTGATGGACGCACTGCGAAAAAGAGCCGAGATCAACGATCGCCAGATCAGTTGCTCCATCGAACCGACCGCCGCGGGACTCCGCCAATTCGCCCGTGTTCAAGCCCGGCTGCGCAGCTTCAACCGCCAGGCCGTCGGCGCGATGGAAACCGCGATCGGGCCGCAGCAAGTGCTGATCCGCGGGATCGACGCCGACAGCCATTTCGCCCAAGTTCTGCTCTCGGCCGACTACGCGATGAAGCGTCTTGCGATGGGCTTCGATGCGGCACCGATTGATTCCCTGCCTAGCTACATGCAGTTGCTGCAACAACACAACGATCGAAATCAACTTTCGTCGCCGCGGTGGTGGATGGCGTCCGACTACGAACCGCTGCGTTGCACCACCGATCGACTCGGATGGCAAATTCGCGGACGACGAATTCGCACGCTGACCCAGGACAGTCTGTTGACCGCCGAGGGAATGCGCAAGACCTTGGACCAAGAAAACCAGTTGGCACAACAGTGGGCCGACGCGATGACTAAACGCTTTGACGAACTGTCCATCGCACTGCCGATCTTCGCAGAGTTGAGCAACTGTTTTGACTTGGCCGTGTTCGGGGCGTTGATGGCCCGCGAAGGGTTGGCCGTCCGTGCCGATTGTCAATTCAATGTGCTCGGCGACGCCAGCCGGTTGCAAGGGCCGCGCTATCGAGTGCCAACATCGATCCCGTCGGTGGCGTCGACGATCCGGGGCCGACGAGGCTGGATCGTCAGCGTTTCGGGCGGTGTTTCGATCGATGCCTGGACGGTCGCCGTTCAAACGGAGACCGACGACGGGATCGCGGCGGTCCGCGCCCAAGCAGTCCGCACTCAGGCAGTCCGCACTCAGGCAGTCCGCACTCAGGCAGACCGCACTCAGGCAGACCAGGGGGCGGGGCAGCGCTGGTGGTGGTAGCGGGCGCGACGGCGCTGTGTCTACAGTTCTTTTACCTTGATGTTTTTGAACTGGATCTTCATGTGATGGCCGCCGTGCAATTGCAACCCGATTGGACCTTCGTCATTGATCGCAATGCCGGTGTAATCGACGCACGGCTCGCCGTTGTGGAAGGTTTGGATGCGTTTGCCGGTCAAGATCACTCGCAAGTGATTCCACTCACCGAGTTTCAAGGTCTCCGTCCCCTTTTCCGAGACGCCGGGATAGCTGCCCCGTTTGTCTTTCGGTGCGTAGACGCAGGCTGACATGTCTTTTTTCAGGCTGCCGGAGATGCCGAGTTGGACTTGGTGTCCGTCACCCCGTAGCATCACTCCCGTGTCGTAGTACTCCGACGACGTTTGGTAATCCAGTTCGATCTCGTAGTCTTTGTAGTCTTTGGTCGTCCACAGGACGGAGCCTTTTTTGTTGACGTTTTCACAGACGATTTTTCCGTCTTGAACCGACCAATGCGCTTCGGTGTCTTTTTCGGGACGAACTTCCCAGCCGTCGAGCGACTTTCCGTCGAAGATCTGGTGCATGCCCTCATGGGCAAGTGCGAATGGTCCCAAGCAAACGGAGACGGCGAAGAGCAAGGCGGCAAGGCGACTGAACGATCGGGTTGGCATCGAGAATGGGCTCGTCGGTTGGAGGGAGAATGTTGAGGCAAGTCGGATGCGGCCACGAACCAAAGCTCGGGGCAGTCCGGCTGCACGTGATGATAATCCATCTCGCAACGCACCGCTCGTTAACCGGCTTGTTGATTTAATCCGATCACACGTGGGATCAGCCGTTTCGCGCAAGCGTACGGGCATTCATCATGTCGATTACTCGCCGGCGCCCGTAGGCTCGCGCCAAACGGCTGATTAAATCAACAAGCCGTGACGCGTCCCGCTGAAACCGCATCCCAGCACGCGGCGTTAGCCAGTGGCGCGTGATGCTCGCAGTTCGAACACGCGCCGCTCGCTGACGCTTCCCGCTGAAATCGCATCCCAGCACGTGGCGTTAGCCAGTGGCGCGTGATGGTCGCAGTTCGAACACGCGCCGCTCGCTGACGCTTCCCGCTGAAACCGCATCCCGGCACGTGGCGTTAGCCAGTGGCGCGTGACGGCAATCAGTCCTCCGACGCGCCGCTCGCTGGCGAAGATTTGGATTTGGTCATGACCGCGAATGCCGCGATGATTCCTGCCGCAACGACGATCGAGATCAGGTTCTTGGCGAGCGGCGACAGTCCCAGATCCAACGCCGTGATTCCCAATGCCGCCAACCCCGCCAAGCCGACGGCCGTCAACGCTTCACCGGCGATCACGCCGGACGAAAACAGGATCCCACGGTGCAACACGCGGTCATGCTCTTCACGCCGGGTCGCTCTGGTACAGAACCATGCGATCACTCCGCCGATCAAAATCGGTGTCGCCAATCCGAACGGCAAATACATGCCGACCGCGATCGGCATCAGGTGGGCACGATGCGTTGTTTTGCGTTTGAGCACTTCGTCGATGCCCAAAATCAGCACCCCGATGCCGGCGCCCAGACCGATCAGTCGCCAGGGAAGTTCGCCTTCGCCCGCAAACCCTTTGGCCAAACTCGCGAACAAGCTGGCTTGGGGCGCCGACAGTTGTGCGCCTCCAATCCCACCCGGAGTGTTGTTGTGCAGCAGCGTCAGCACCGGAGCCATGACGAAGGCGGCGACCAACACGCCGGCGATCTGCATGGTTTGTTGCCGAAATGGTGCCGCCCCCACCAATGAGCCCGTTTTCAGGTCGTTGCAGACGTCTCCGCTGGTGCAAGCGACACAGCACACGATCGCGGCGATGCCCAGCGTTGCCACCATGCCTTGGGTTCCCGAATAGTTGAACAGCCACAACAGTCCGCCGGCCGCCAACACCGCGGTGATCGTCATCCCGGACACGGGGCTATTGGAATTGCCCACCAGACCGACGATGTAGCTGGCCACCGCGGTAAAGAAAAAGCCCATCGCGAGCATCACGACGGTCGACAAGACCGAGACGCCGATGTCGTCGGTGAAACGGAAATTCACAAGGCCCAGCATCGCGGTGCAACCCAAACCGAGCACCAATATCAGTCCCGACGGAATGTCGCGTTGGCCGTGATCCTGGGTGACCCGTCGGCCACGCAGTCCGTGCCACAGCTCCGTGATGGCAGACAGCAGTCCGCGGCGCACCGCGATCAGTGACCCGATTCCGCCGACGACCATCGCTCCCACACCGACGTATCGGATTTCGGTACTCCAGATGGTCCAGGCGCCGCTGATCGGATCATCGTACTGGGACGCACCTCCCATCAGCGGAATGCCGATCAACCAGCCGATCGAGCCGCCGATAAAGATCAACACCGCCACATTGAGACGCACAATAAAACCGACGGCGACCAACATGGGCGACAGATCACCACCGAAATAAAAGATTCGCTCGCCGGTCGTCCTGGCAACCTGCAGCGTATCGTTGACCAGTCCCATGAATCCGGCGGCGATCTTGAAAACGGCTCCGAGTGCCCCACCGATCAACAAGCTGGTCGCGGCGTCGTGTTGATGGTCGCCTTCTTCGCCGGCTTCCAACACGGCCGCACATGCCACGCCTTCGGGGAACGGCAGATCCTCGTTGTCTGCCACGAACACGCGGCGCATCGGAATCATGAACAGAATGCCCAGCAGCCCGCCGGTCAGTGCGACCAGCGTGACGGTCCAGAAGTCGAACGATTGCCAGTGCCCGATCAAGATCATCGCGGGCATCGTGAAGATGATTCCCGCCGCCAGCGACTCGCCTGCCGATGCGCAGGTCTGAACCTGATTGGCTTCCAAGATGCTGGATTTCTTGAACAGTAATCGGAACAGCAGCATCGCCATCACGGCCGCGGGGATCGAGGCCGAGACGGTCATCCCGGCCTTCAATCCGACGTACACGTTTGCCGCGCCCATCACGACCGATAGGATCAGCCCCAGCACGATCACGCGGGGCGTCAACTCGGGAAGTTGCGCGGTGGACGGTTCTGGCAAATCACTCATATCACGCTGACTCGTTGACGGCTCCAGACTGTGACCTATCGACAGGCTGGAAGCCTATCTCACATCATTTCCGCTCTTGGTTAGCCTGCCGCTTGCGGTGTTCGCAATTCGATTTGCTTTTCCTCGGGCAGCACCGACACGTCACTGTCGTCTTGATAGTGTTTTCTCAAACCTCCAGTTCCAGTTTCATGTCGGAAATCTGGTTGGCGTACTCGGGGTTGTTGTATTGGTTGGTCAACTCATCGGGATCATTCTCCAAATCATAGAACTCCCATTCGTCGAATTGATAAAACCGAATCAGCTTGTAGCGGTGATTACGGACTCCGTATTGCCGGGGCACCATGTGCACACTGGGGTATTCGTAATAGTGGTAGTAGATGCTGCGCCGCCAATCGTCGGGGCTTTCACCCTTGAGCAATGGAACCAGTGACATGCCCTGCATGTCATCGGGCACTGGGGCACCGGCCATTTCGAGAAACGTTTCGGCGTAGTCTAAGTTCTGGACCAGATGGTCGTCCGTCGAACCGGGGTGGGTCACGCCGGGCCATTTCACGATCAAGGGCATTTTCAGCGATTCTTCGTACATCCAGCGTTTGTCGTACCAGCCATGGTCGCCGATATAGAAGCCTTGATCCGAGGAATAGATGACGACGGTGTTGTCCGATAGCCCCAGTTCGTCGAGCGTTTCCATCAGCGTGCCGACACTTTCGTCGACGCCTTTGACGCATCGCAGGTAATTCTTGGCGTAACGCTGGTACTTCCAGCGAACCAGTCCGTCGGCCGACAAGTTGGCTTCGTGAAACGCCTTGTCGCGCGGACGATAGGCAGCAAACCAGGTTTTCAATTGCTCCGGTGTCATCCGTTGCATGTTGCGCCAGGCCGATTTGTCGTAACGGCCGACCAATGCGTTGCCGTCGAAATCGGGGGTCAAGTCGACGAACAGATCAAAATTGAGATGCATGTGGCGATCGATTTCCAGCTCTTGATGTCGCGCCGGCGGCGCGTTGTCGTGCCACTTGTCGAACAGTGTGTTGGGTTCGGGCAGATCGATGTCGGCATACAAATCCAGGTGCCGGAGCGCCGGCATCCAGTTTCGGTGCGGTGCCTTGTGTTGGACCATCAACATGAACGGTTTATCGTCGCTGCGGCCTTCCTTGAGCCACTCGACGGCCAGGTCCGTCACGACATCGGTGCAATGACCTTCGATCCGTTTGCGGCCTTCCGGTGTGATCATGTCCGGGTTGTAGTACAGCCCTTGTCCGGGCAGGACTTTCCAGTCGTCATAGCCTTGGGGCTCGCCCTTGAGGTGCGATTTGCCATAGATCGCTGTCGTGTAACCTGCCTTTTGCAACAGTTTGGGGAACGTTTGCTGGTTCCAGTCGAACGAATTTCCGTTGTTCATGAAGCCATTTTTGTGGCTGTGCTTGCCCGTCTGAATCACCGCCCGGCTGGGGCCGCAGATCGAATTGGTACAGAAACTGTTTCGAAACACGATTCCCTGTTTGGCGAGCTGGTCGATATTGGGCGTCGGGTCAACGCTCTTGAGCCAACCGTCATAGGCACCGATCGCGTGCGGCGCGTGGTCGTCGCTAAAGATGAACAGGATGTTGGGTCGCTCGTCCGCCGAGACGCGGGGAACATCGGTCGCGAGGACGATCAGACAACCGAGCAACAGGGCAACGGGCGGAAATCGAAGCAGCATGGTCATGGCGAAGTACGGTGAAAAACGATCGAGCACGGGGGAATTCCATCAACAGCACGTCGAGGCAGTCGCCTACTATACACGCTGGCGGTTGGTCGATTGAGTCGGTCAACCGTAAATCAAGCGACCATGTTATCCCCAGGCATCCGCGAGGGACGCCACGCGACCCCTTGCTACCGCATGCGGGCTGAAATCGACAAACCGCTGGCCAGGGTTGTGGGATCGGCGTCGAATTGACTCGACAAGGCGGCAGAACCCCGGAGGCACGAATCAATGAATCGAACCATTCAACGCATTGCGACGCTTGTCGTACTCCTGCAGGCCACTGCCGCGACCGCCGAGGAATCGGCGACATTGAAAGCGACGTTTCGCTACCTGGGGCGACCGCCCACGGTGCAGCCCATCACGCCCCATCTGGATCGGCAATTTTGCGGCAGGGTGCCGATTCCCGATGAGCGGCTGATCGTTCATGGCGACCATCACGGGATCAAGAACGTCGTGGTTTATGTCTACACCGGACGGCGCGGCACGGTGCTGTCGGATCGGGAACGCAGACCTGAAACACATGTGCTCGCGATCAAGCATTGCAGATTCGACCCACATATTTTGCTCGCTCGAAAAGGAGACACCCTGCGCGTCGAAGACCACGATCCGGTCGGTCACAATGTTAATTTCCAGTTTTTCAACAACGCGCCGCTCGGGTTCTCGCGTCCGGTCGGGGCTCCCTGGCAGCGTTCGCTGGACGCATCGGAACCCGCGCCTGTCCCCATCGGCTGCAACATCCATCCTTGGATGAACGCCTATCTTCTCGTCTTAGATCACCGTCTGGCCGGAATCAGTGACGGCGACGGGAGCCTGGAAATCACGGGGTTGCCGGTCGGACAGAAGATCGTCTTCCGAGCCTTTCATGAAAGTGCAAGGTTCAAGGAGGTCGTCGTCAATGCCACGGCGGAAACCTGGCAAGGTGGCAAGTTCGAGCGAGTCCTGCAGGCCGGAGTGAACGACTTGGGGGTCGTCGGGATTCCAGCGTCGGCGTTTACGATCGATCGGAGACTGGATGGGAAGGCGGGAGAGAAGTAGACAGGAAAATGGGTGACATGAAAATGGTTGGGAGGAGTGGAGGGAGATGGCAGAAAAACGGGGGTAGAAAAATGAGAGAAGAGTGATACGAAAACTCGTTTGCTGTTGTCATCACTCTTTATTTTCTTGTCACCCATTTTCTTGTCTCACTACCGGCCGGCGATTCTTCTGCCCCCCCTTTCTCTGCCATCATCATTTCAATTCCCTCGCTTCCTTCAGCCCCAGCTCATCGAGCTGGACGTCTGCAAAGAAGACTTGTGGAGCGGCATTGTCACCGGCTTGGTTGTCATGGACGACCAATCGGATGGCGTCGCCGTCGCCGATGTCTTTGATCGGAAGCGACCCGAGGAATTTTTCTTCCAGGAAGACAAACCAGTCTGTTGATTGGCGTTCAATATCGATCACGTGAAAGCGATCGAAGACCGAAGGGAGCGCGTCGGAACGGAAGGACACCTCGACGTCACCGAAATCAGACGTCTTGCTGCCCAGCTGATTTTGATCCCCCTTCAATCTGACGCATCCACGTTTGGCGGACGGATTGGCGGGGTCAAACGCAAAGTCGATATCCACGGGGCCACTGTCTTTCTGCAGCCAAACGAACAGACTGACACGCGGAATCGCCGTCGTCGAGTACCGCCGGGTCAAGGCGCCCTTGCGACTGATGCAAGCGATCGAGGTCGACGCATCCGGGGCCTGGACGGTTTGCCAAGCCCCGACCATCGACCCGCCGACATCCCATCCGCTGAGCGTGACGCCGTCAAACAACGGGGTGTTGCCGATCACTTGGGTCGGCATCCGCACGCCCGGTCGATTTCGGAAAGACGGTAACCATCCGAAGGCAACCGCGGCCAGGACCAGGATCGCGATGACCGCCAGCGGTCGCGCATGGGGCAAGCGTCGACGCGGACTGGATTCTAAGCGTTCGACGGTTTGGGTGACGGTCTCGTCCGGCACATTGACCCGACTGATGGTGGCAGATTCCGCTACTGGCTCGGGCGGGGCACGGTCGAGGGTCGGATGCTGACTGATGAATTCACGGCGCGAGGCTTCGGTAACGATGCCCGTGGACAACCCCGCCGGCTCAGCCGCGGGAATCGTGGTGGGCGTCGGCGCCGCGTTGACACCCAGAGCGTCGATCGCATCGATCAGTTGTCCGTAGCTTGATGGACGTGAATCGGGATCCGGATCGAGCAAGCCCAACAGCAACGTCATTTGGTCCTCCGGCAATTTGACCGCAAGGTCATCCGGGTGGGGCATCAGTCGCTCCGATTTCTGTTGATACAGGGCGGCGATGCTGCGTCCTTGATGCGGCGGTTTGCCGAACAACAGGTGCCAGGCGGTCGCGCCCAGCGAGTACATGTCGCTGCGAAAGTCGACTTCGCGCCCGCCGAACTGCTCGGGTGACATGTAGGCGGGGCTTCCCATCACTTTGTCGCCGGTGGTCAGTTTCAGTTGTTCGGCGGATTGATCGGCAAACATCGCCAGACCGAAGTCGGCGATCTTGACGATCTCGGTTTTCGTCGCGGAGCCTTCCGGTGGCGGCAGCAGGATCAGATTGGCCGGTTTGATGTCTCGGTGAATCAGGTTCTGGCCGGCGGCGTGATACAGCCCCGAGGCGACTTGACGCGCGATCGACCAGGCGGCTTGCGGCGGCATCAGCCCGCTCTCACGCACCAGTGCTTCGCAGGTGCGTCCAGGGACAAACTCCATTGCAAAGTAGTAACGCCCGTCGTGCTTGCCGAAGTTCAGGGCCTGGACGATGTTGGGGTGTTGGAGTCGGGCGAGCGCCTTGGCTTCGCGTTCGAAACGGGCTGCGGCGTTGGGCTGCGCCACGTTGCTGATCAAGATGATCTTGAGCGCCACGATCCGCTCCAAGTCGATCTGCAACGCGCGGTACACCGCGCCCATTGCTCCGCGACCGATCAGGTTCAGAATCTGGTACCCCGGCGCGACGTCCAGCGGGTGTTGCAGCGAATAGACGATGTCGACATCCGCGGGCGTTAGCAGGCCACGTTGCAGCGCCGTCTGCGAAACGTCTCGTCCCGATTCGCCCAGGTTTTCACTCAACGATTTCGCATCGGTCTCCTGGAGCAACTGGAGTTCAAGACAGGTCTCGATGAATTTCCTCTCCTGGTCGACGCGCGGCATGTTCGATTCGGTTGTCCGTCGAATGGTCTATCGGTTCAATTGTTCGAGTTGCCGAAGCACCGAGTCGACGGTGGGGCGGTCGGCGATCGATTCACCCACGTAGGCAAATCGGACACGCCCTTGCCGATCGATGATGTAGGTGGACGGCTTGGCAAGTTCCGCTCGAATCCCCAACTGATCGACGCCCGTCAAATTGATATCCAACAGGATCGGATACGGAATGTCTTCGTTGGGGATATCGCCTCCCTTGATCCGCTTGGTCAACTCGCTCAACTTCGGAGCGTCTTCGTCAGTTTCGGTGGGGAAGATGACAACGAGCTGAGCGTTGTAGGGGTCCAGTTCGTCGAAACGTCGTGCCCAGCGTGAGGTTTGCGACGCGCAATAGAAACAGACGCCTCCGTACCAGCCGCGGGTGATGACCAGCACCAGATAGTCTCGCGTCATGACCTCGGACAACGCGATTTCATTGCCGTCTTTGTCGGTGAATCGCAAGCCCGAAAAGTCCTCGATCGTGATCGGCTGCGACGCGGTCACCTCGGCAAATCGGACTCCGTCGTCGGGAATGCGGCTGCACCCGAGCGTCGCGAAGACGAGCACGGTGGCGAACAAGGGTAAAAGCGATCTTGGTTGTAGAGACACCTGATAACCTCTGGCAGGGACTGACCACAAATTGTAGGGGGCCAGCTAGGTCTCGGGGGAATGAACCTGCAGGGCGTGGAAGAAAGGGCTGAATTTGGCTTGCAGGAGGGATTTGAAGCGGAGGGTCGTGGGAAAATCGACCGAAAAACGAGGACCAGATGTCGACGCGGGGCAATCCCAAGCCGCACACGTTGTCGGATCAGAAACGTTCCGAGGTGGGGCTGACACGAGACACGTGGCGTTTAGACGTCATCAGCGATCCCGAGAACCCGGCTCGATTGCGCAGTCCGCTCAGCCAGGACCGCGGGACGGCATTTGACTTTCCGGCGCTGATGGAACTGGCCAAGACACACGTCGTGCGTTTTCCCAAGGTTATGACCTGTTTAAATATCGGATGCCCGCTGGGGAACGAAATTTGGGAAGGCGTGCCGCTTCGCGACGTCCTTTGGTTGACCCAACCGACTCAGGTTTTGAGACGTGTGTTTTATCATGGCTACCACAACGATGACGAAGAACAACTGTTTCGAAGCTCGTTGCCGGTCGGGCCAGTCCTGGAAGATCCATTCGGATTGCCGCCCGTGATTCTGTGTTACAAACTGAATGGGCGTTGGTTGACACCCGAGCGTGGTGGTCCGGTTCGGATCGTGGTGCCGTTCCCCAACGATCCGCAGCGTCTGGGCTGGGAAGGTGAAGCGCCGAAACGAATGCTTCAGAACACGTTCGGATTCGAATCGGGCACACCAATACAGTGGCCGATTCGTCTGACGCAAGCGCATTGGGCAACATTGCATCCGGGACTTCCCGCCGGTGAGTATGTTCTGCGTTGCCGTACGATCGACCAGCAGAACGCGGCCCAGCCGATGCCGCGACCGTTTCGAAAGTCCGGGCACGCGGCCATCGAACAGAAACGGTTGGTGGTTGGCTAACGCCCGTTTGTCCGCGGAACGGACTTTCCGACCCCTGTTCTCAACGGAAATTGCTTCGTGCGTGGTGTTGGTCGACGCGGCAGCCTTGTTTGCCACTTGCAGTCACCCGACAGGGATCGCATTCGACTTGATCGATTGCTAGAGTGATTCGATCCACAAGACTCGTTGGTCGGGATTACCGTGGAACATGATGTTTCCCGCAACCGATACACCAATGGACTGGGTTTTTGACAACAAGGACGTTTCTAGTCGCAGTGCTTTCGATCGTGATGATACCGTTGATCATCACGCGGGTTGCTGCGCAGGAAGCGTCAGGATCGGTGGAGGCGGAATCTGTCGTTCACGCATCGGTCTTGAACACTGCGTCCCCGATCCCTGCCGGCATGACACCCGAGCGGCTTCGGCAACTGATGCGTCCAGGTTTCCGGTTGGGAGTTCAGTGGCTGTCCGAAGCCGACGACGTTGAGCTGTCATCGTATGACGCAAGAGTCACGATGCCGTTGTATCCGATCTTCGGTCCCCCTCCGCCGATGGTCAGCCTGGGATTCGAATTCACCGATTTGAACGCACCGGCGACCTACGATTTGCCGGGTGAACTGTACGAGACTTCGATCGGCTTATCATGGATGCGCCGTCGCAACGATCGATGGTCGTTTCGCTGGATGCTGGGTGCCGCCAATGCGACCGATGGCGACAATTACTCCAGCGACGCGTGGCAGTTCCGCGGCGGTGGGTTCGCACTGTACCAGCCCAGCGAGCGTTGGACTTGGACCTTCGGTGCGATCGCACTCGGACGCAATGACATCCCCGTTGTTCCGGCCATCGGGTTCATCTACCAGCCCAATCCCTGCCTGCGATTCGACGCTTCGTTTCCGCGACCCCGCGCGTCGCTGTTGTTGGCCGATGATGGGACACGCCAGCAATGGGGCTACATCGGCGCCGGGATGGAGGGAGGAACCTGGGGCTACCGGCAAGACGACGGCGTGAACGATCAACTGACCTATCGCGATTGGCGATTCGTGCTCGGCTGGGAATCGACGCCTCGTCGCGAAGCCGGAATGCCGTTCGCGCTGGGACGCACGATTTCTGCCGAAGTGGGTTACGCGTTTGGTCGGCGGTTCGAATTTGAACGTGGTCGCAGCGAACTTGAAATCCAAGACGCGGTGCTGATTCGGATCGGGACCCGTTTCTAGCGGCGGGTGTGATTGAGTGTCGCCAAAAGCGTCGAGCCACAAAACAAGTACTGCCCGACCAACGGCACGACCGTTTTTGTCGGCTGAATGAAATTCGCTGATTGCAGATAGGCCAACAGCATGTGAACAAACAGCAACCCGCGGTCGTCGACAAGTTGCCACCGCGTGACCGAAAATGCGGACGCGACAAACACCAATCCATAGAGGGTGACGGTGAGGTTGCGTGCAAACTTTCTTGCGTTGGTTTCGCTACCGTGCGCGACGCTGGACTTCCGGTTCGACCCCGTCATCTGTTTAATGTGGTGCGTTTCTGATGCGAATGGTGGTCAGGCTGGATCGACGGCAGTCCAGCGGTATTGGAATCGGAACCCGCCGAGGATTGCGGTCCACGCTGCGCAGGCCATTGTACGCAATCGACGCGATCGGAGACCGGGCGGCTCTTCACCTGCGTCCCGGCAAGTATCATCAATGCACAATCTGATTGGGGGGACTGTGACGGAATACCAGATTTCTGACCGCACGGCTCACGTTCCCTGGTGGGCGTGGGCCAACGCGTTTTCGCTCGATTCGGTGACCGTCGGTCTGGTTTGGTTGCTCGTGTTGACGGACTCGTTTTGCGATCGATTGCCTTCGCTGTATGAATTCGCGATCATCGGTCTGTCGATTTGGCTGGTCTACACCGCCGATCGGCTGTTCGATTCGATTCGATTGGATACCGAGCGGCGGCACTCGATGCGTCATCACGTCCACTTCCGCTATCGAAAATCGCTTTGCCGGGGATGGTTTCTGGCGTTGGCGCTGGATACCGCGTTGGTGGTTTCCTCTGCAACCGATGCCCAATTGCGTTGGGGATGTGCCGCGATCGCCGTCGTCGTCGCGTACGTCGCGAGCGTGCAGTTCCCGAGGAACTCGGCGCGATGGTTGCCCAAGGAATTACTGGCCGGGTTGGTGTTTGCATTCGGGGTCAGTCTGATCGCGTGGTCTGAATTGACAGCGGGCGAATTTCGTCCGCTTTTGATTTCGGTGCTGATGGCAGCGTTCGTGTTTACCGCGAACTGTTTGACGATCGCGATGTTGGAGCGTGATTTGGATCGGATCCAAGCATTCGACTCTTGGGTATTGCGAGCGCCGGGCACCGTCGGTGTATTACCGGGCACGCTGATTCTGCACGCCTTGATCGCGGCAGCATTGGTTACGATCGATTCGATCCCGCCGCTGATTGGGTTCTGTTTGATCGTCAGCGACGCGATGCTGCTGGTGTTGGCCGTCGCCGGATCAAGGTCATTGCCGACGGAGTCTGTTGACGGAGCGAATTTTGTTTCCACCGGTCGGTTGGTTGCCTTGGCGGATGTTGCGTTGGTGATACCGCCGGTTTTATTTTGGGTCACCGGTTCAGTCGTCGAGAGCCTGTCCGGTTTTGCGGTAGGATGATCCCAGCACGTGGCGTCAGCCAGTGGCGCGTGGTGACAGAGAACGCCACACGCGCCGCTCGCTGACGCTTCCCGCTGGTGTGTATTCCAGCACGTGGCGTCAGCCAGTGGCGCGTGGTGACAGAGAACGCCACACGCGCCGCTCGCTCGCGCTTCCCGCTGGTAAGGATCGTCCTGATGAACGACAACTCCCAATCGGTACGCGGATACGACCGCCTGGCAAAGATCTATCGTGGGCTGGAAATCTGTTTGTTCGGCAATGCCCTCCACCGCGCGCGTCTCGCGCTGCTGGACCAACTCCCTCCCGTCGATCGAGCGTTGGTGCTCGGTGACGGAACCGGACGGCTGCTCGAACAACTTTGCATCACCCAACCGGATTGCCGGATCACTTCGGTCGACCAGAGCCGTCAAATGCTGAATCAACAACGACGACGGGTCGAACGGATCGGGGCCATTGATCGCGTTGATTTGATTCAAGCCGATGCACGATCGTACGACGTGCCGAAAAACCATTTCGATCTTGTGGTGGCCGCATTCTTTTTGGATTGTTTCACCGAAGATGAGTTGGCCGAAAACCTGCCCCGGATTCTTGCCGGCCTTCGCGACGAGGGCACTTTGTACTTCGTCGATTTTGTCTGGCCGTCTTCTACCTGGCAGCGGCGAAAAGCCACCGCGTACCAGTGGTTGATGCACCGTTTCTTTCGTTGGCAGACGGGACTGCCGAATCGGCGATTGGTCGATCTGGAGATGGTGCTGGCGACGCAGAATCTGGTGCTGACCCACTCCGCAGACCGAATCCATCCGATGATGGCGTGCCGATGCTATCGCGTGCAACGGTGACGCCGGCGCTCAGCGTGCCAATCGATGCAGATGATAGTGGTCGGGTTCGAGCGCGGACTGCGCCAAATCGATCAGGTGTTGATGGTGGGTGAACAGGATGACTTGCGTTCGCTCGGACAATCTCGAAAACCGCTTCATCGCCGCGATGGTGCGTTGGTCGTCCAATTGAATCAAACAGTCGTCGATCACGACGGGAATCGCGTGCCCTGCGGAGAGTTGGTGTTCGAGCGATGCGAGCCGCATCGCCAGGTACAACGCGTCGGCGGTCCCCAAGCTCATCGCGTCGACGGGCACCAGGTTTTCCTCGTCCTGGGCCGACGCGGCGATGCCGAATAATTTCGAACGTCCCTTGTCATCGAACTCTGGTTTCAACCCGGCGTATCGACCGCACGTTAGCTCTTCGAAGGCTTGGCAGGCGATTTTTAACACCGGACTTTCGTTCTCGCTGCGGTAATGCTCGATCGATTGTTGCAAAATCATCGACGCGATTCGCAGTTTGGCGTACTGTTGCGATTCCCGCTGGATGGTTCCGTGCAGCAGTTGCAGTTCTTGGTTCAATTCCGCCGCGCGGTCTCCTCCGTCGATCCTGGACAGCTCTTTTTTGAGCGCTCCGACCTGCTGTTCGACTGCGGACCAACGATCGTTCAGGGTCTGCAACGATTCTTCGAGTTTGCCGATTTCGTGTTCCAATTCGACGCGATCATGCGATTCCACTTGCTGGGCAAATTGTTCCACCGCGACTCCACCGGCGATCAACGCCAATTGTTCTTCGGCGCGGGCACAGGCCTGGAGGGCGGCTCGCTTTTCGGCGGCGTTTTGTTCCACGCCGGGCAATTCGTCGGTGTTGTCGACGCCGGCTTCGCGACAAAGTTGGGTAAGCTGTCCCACGGCCGCTTCGAGCACCTGATTGTCGTCGACAAGTCTGGCTTTCGCCGCGGTCAGATCGGCTTTGAAACGCTCGGCTTGACTGGCTGCGTTCTTGGCCGCTTGCAGTCGTTCGTACAACGCTTGTGCGATCTCCGCACTGTGTTGGTCGGGTTTGCATTCCAAACCGACGATTCGTGCGATCACCGTCGCCCGCTGTGCAAACGAACGGCCGTCGTCATCGATCGAGCGAATTCGTCCGAGGATGATGTCGCGTTCACGAGTCTCTTCAAACAGTTTGGCGATCTTTTTCAACCGCATGCTGATCACGCTTGGGCTGACGTCCTGATCGCCGGCGAACGATGCAATCGCCTGCTTCCAGTCGCTGTCCCATTGCTTTCGTTTCGCCGCATTGGATTCATACTTGGCTTCGGCCGCGGGCAGCGCCGCGTGAACTTCGTTTCGCTTGCGGCGGATCTGTTCCAGATGCGAGGCAGCCGCGACGAGTTCATTCCGCAGCGCTGTCGCACGATCGTGCAAGGATTCCAGATTCGTCGGGTCATCCTCCATTGCCGCGGTTTCATCATGTCCGGCAGCGACATGTCCGGCAGCGACGGGACGGGGCGACCAAGCCCCTTGCAGGGCGTGGGCTAACCGCGTCGCATTGCGATCAATGCGAGTCAGCGTGGAATCCAGCCGTCCGCGTTCTTTTTCTAGCGAGCGGTATTTTTCAACCAGGGTTTGATGTTTGGCGACCCAGTTTCGCATTTCGCGGACCTTGCCGGCGGCGATCCCGCAGCTTTCCCACAGCTGGCTCCACTGCTGGGACGCCTCTGCGGCCAGACGTTCGGTCTGGACGACCGCTTCGGCCGCCGCGTCGATCGCGTCTTTCAATCCCGCAATCTCGAGCGTCACCGACGCCCGCTCGGTCACCTGTTTCTGGTGGGAGCGAATGGTGTCGACCACGTCGTCGGCGCTGCGAATCGACTGCCGCACCTTGCGTGTGGAGGCTTGGAAATTCTCTTCGTCGTCGCGTGAGGCGGCGAGTCGATCGACCCATTGGTCACGAGTTTCGCGTGAGTGTTCGAGTTCTTGTTCGGTCGGAAGCGGTTGATCGGCTTGCAAACGCGTCAGTTTTTCGCCCGCATCGTGAAGCTGTTTCCGCAAGGTCGCGACTGTTTTCTGAGCATCATCGACCGCCCGCGAGCGATCGCGGAGTGATTGGTCGTGGTCATCGATCTCCGCGGCCGTGGGCGGTTGCAGGCGTGCCGCATCGTCGAGGCTGACTTGACCGAGGCGAAGTTCTCGGATCAATCGTTCGCACTGCGATTCGAGATCTCGGCAACTGGACCGTTCTTGGTCGGCCTGATCCAACAGGGTCGCCGGCGGACCGATCTCTGAGAGCACCGACTCGATCATCGCCGGGTCTGCGACGTCTGGATGTCGTTCCAGTTCGTCGTCCAATTCGGCAAGCTGTTTCCGCAACGCTTGTAGCGACTCCAGTGAATCGCGTTCCTGTTGTCGCAGCATCTCGCAATCACCGGCCAATTCGTTGATTCGAATTTGCGCCGCGTCGCTGACGTGCAAGCGGTCGACGTGTTGATCGACTTCGTCGTCCGGGGCATCGTCGGCGATGTCGATCTCCAGATCACGCAGCAATTCACGCAGGTGGCGGTTCCGGTTTTTGACAACCCGGTGCAGGTTGGCTTGATCTTTCGATGCCGCTTCGCGAGCGGCGATTCCTTGGAACAAGGCGACGATTTCGGTTTCATGCTCAATCGTCGCCGGATCGATCAAGCACGATTGGATTTCTGTTTCCGTGGCCTCGATCTCACGCTGTAATTGATCGACCAATCGTTGATAGGTTTGGCGGTTGGCGGATGCTTCACGGCGGCGGGCGGCAAAGTCTTCGTCGAGCGTTGGCACCGATGACAACGCTTCCAATTGGGCCTTGTGCCGTCGCCAGATGGGAACGATCGCGTGGGCTTCGCGGATCGCTTTCTGTCTGGCCAGCGACTGGGCCAGCCGCGTTCGTTCGTCGGCCAGTTCATACGATTGTTGCTCAGCCTCGGCCAACTGCCGTTTGAGCAGCTGGTACTCGGCCGGCGGCGTCTGGAGTTCACGCACGATTTTGCGTTTTTCGTCCAGTTCGCTCAGCAAACTGTTGATGCGTTTCTTGCCGCGTTCGAGGAACAGTTCCTTGCTTTCGTTTTCAAGTTCGGTTTGAATCGCTTTCAGCCGGCCGACGCCCGCACCGGCCGCAAACAGGATTTCACCGAGTTCACCCTTGCTGTCCAGGACGGCTTGTCCACCGGCGACCAGCTGTTCGTGAGAAAGCCCGAAGCGATGATGAAAGGCGGCTTCGTCGATGCCCCCGAGCAATTGCTCCAATTCGATCGGGTCGATGGGCGTTTTGTCGTCCTCGGCGTGAAGCTTTGTTTTGCCGTTCTTGCGGCGAATCACCGTCAGACGATTTCCGTCGGGACCGAGCAAGGTCGCACCGACGCGCAGTTTTGCGTTGGAATGCAGAAAACTGTCCGTCGTCCGAGTTGGGATGCCGAACAGCAGCGCGCTGATCGCTCGCAAACACGTCGACTTTCCCGATTCGTTGGGGCCATAAACCAGGTGGAAGCGACGGGGGCCCGCGGACAAATCCAAGGATTCGTCGCTGAACAAGCCGTACGCTAGGAGATCGAGTCGTTCGATGATCATTGCTTGGCTCCTGCCGCGCCGGTGGTCGAGTCGTCTTGTTGAAGTCGTCCGACGACGTCGGCCGCGGCGGATTCGACCAGCCCCGCGACCCATTGGTCATCGCCAAACGGAAAGGCCGCCTGATCTTCGTCACCCTTGAGTTCCTTGGGGAGTTTCTTCGACAACCCGGCAAGTTCTTGTTCGATCACGGAGGCAAGTGTCGGGTCGTTACGCAGGCTGTTGAGCACACATTCCAGGCTTTCGAGCGGGCCGTCGAAATCGAGTGAAATCTTTTGGTCGATCGGCATCGCGGTTCGCATCTTGACGTCTTCTAACCAAACCTGCTCGTTGCCCGCGGCGACGCTGATCGCCTGCAATTCCGCGCGAACCCACTCGGTGTTTTGATGCAGCGCCGCGTGCAGCGACGACTGGCCGGTCAAGCGAACCCGGGTGACCAGCAGACGGCCGTCACAGGCATCGATTTGTTCGGAAAGCCAGCCCTGGTAGGCATCCAGAATTTCATCGCGATCGTGCATTCGACTGACATCGATCACACATTCGTGCCAACGCAACACGTCCAGGGGGTGAAACTCGTATCGGCAACGGTTCCTGGCATCGACTTCGATCAAGACGCAGCCCTTGGGCCCTTGTTCGCCGATGTGTCGGCCTTGCAAGTTGCCACTGAACACGATCGGTGGACCGCCTTCGATTTGGTGGTCGCCGCGGACGTGGATATGGCCGAGCGCCCAGTAATCGTAGCCCTTCTCCGTCAACTCGGCCGGGGTGCATGGCGCATAGTGGGCGTGCGAGGTGGCACCTTCCAGTCCGGTGTGCAGCATGCCCAAGTTGAACATTCCCGAAACGGGATCGGGGTACTTTGCCGCCATGTTCGACTTTTCGGCGCGGCTGCGAAACGATTGTCCATGAACGGCGACGCCGATGTCTTCCAAGAACCTCGATTCCGCCTTTCCCGTTTGCAGAAAAATGTCGCTGCCGTCGGGGTTCTTGGGCAGCGGCAGGGAAGCCGTCATTTGGTTCGCCGCGTCGTGGTTGCCACGAATGACCAGTACCGGGATACCGGCGGTGACCAATTTGGCGGCCTCCTTGACGAAGGCCAATCCGGTGTTTTGGTCGGGCCAGTCCCCGTCGTATAAATCGCCTGCGATCACGACCAGGTCGACGTCTTCGTCAATGGCCAACGCGGTCAGGTTTTCCAGCGCGCGACGCGACGCGCGGCGAATACGCTGGGACGGCGCACTGTCGTAGCGGTCGAGTTTTTTGAGCGGACTGTCCAAATGAATGTCCGCGGCGTGAAGAATCTTTCGTGTGGTCAAGGGTGTGTGGGGGATCGGGGGCTACACAAATCGTCAGATGAAACACTTTCCCTGCCGGGTAAAACTCGGGTCAACGTTCATACCAATTCGAATCTCCGTCTTCATACAATACCGTTTCTCCTTCGCCGGGATTCGTGTCCACGCCCAACGCCGCGTGGATCAACGCGGCCGGTTTTTTGTCGTCAGGTTTACAGGGTTGAACGACCAGGTAAAGCGCCTGGCGGGGGCGTGTCATCGCGACATACAGCAGGCACAGCGCCTCGGTCATTTTGCCGGCCGCATCACGCCCGAACGCTTTGCGCCAGCGGGTGTCCAGGAAATGCCAGGCCTCGCTGGTCAAGAATCGTGAGAGCCCGACCGGCGGTTCGGTCAGATTCCGCGAGTCCGCAATGCACAGCGGTGGTTGGCCGGTCAAATTACCGTCCAGCTCTGGCAAGAACACGGCGTCGAATTCCAAACCCTTGGATTGATGAACCGTCATCACGCGAACGGCAGCCGATTGCGGTCGTTCGACTCGTTTCTCACGGACCATTCGCACAAAATCTCGCAAGCGGTCGGTCGCGTTGGGCTCATAAGCAACCGCCAACTGGGCCAATTGTTTCAAACGTGTGGTATCGCGGGGACCGCACACCGGTGCGAGGGCGGCGGCCAGGTGTTGAACGGCACGTGCGATTCCGACTTCGGTGACCAGATCCCTGACGTAGCCGGCCGACATGCCCTCGACCTGACCCAGTGGAGAATGGTCGACATGAAACTTCCAACGACCATCGGCGGGGTGCTCGGCCATCATGAATGCCGACAGGACCAAGTCGACCGCGGCGGAATCGACCAACGGATTTCCCCCTTCCTGGCTGACGTCGACGCCGAGTTGTTCCAGCAGGAAGATCAGATTGGCGACGCCCTTGTTGGTTCGCGTGAGGACACCGATCGAACGATCCGGCGCGGCGCGGGAGAGTTCGGCAATGCGTCGGGCCGCCAACTGATAACAGGCCTGCGTCTTTTCCGCGCCGTCGCGGCTGTCGATCTTTTCGCAGGTTTCCATGCGAACGTAACCGGGCAATGACGCCTTGAACGCCACGTGTTGCGGGAACCGTTTGGCGAACTGGGTGACGGCGCGGGCTTCGTAGGTCGACTTGTCGGCGTCGTGTCCGCCGGAGGCGGCGTCGGCGATCTTGTGTCGCGAGAGGTTTTTGAAAACTCGATTGATCAAATCCATGATCACCGGGCTGCTGCGGAAACTCGTGTTCTGTTCGATCGATTCCACGCCGCCGATTTCGGCACTGACCGCATCGAAAATCTCGGCCACGCCGCCGCGCCAGCCATAGATCGCTTGTTTGGTGTCCCCGA
The DNA here is from genome assembly GCA_033042175.1 of Phycisphaera sp. RhM. Classification (GTDB taxonomy): domain Bacteria; phylum Planctomycetota; class Planctomycetia; order Pirellulales; family Pirellulaceae; genus Stieleria. Next base: position 147,773 of record WCIL01000003.1, on the reverse strand, counting down.
CACAGAAAAACGAGCGTTTGACCGCGGCTTCCGGATCGGGATCGGGGTCGATCGCCGCATCGGCCGATCGAAACGCCAGCGGCCGAAGGACTTGCCACTGGGCCGGCGAGGTGTCTTGGAATTCGTCCAGCAAAACATGGTCGATCGCGCCGTCCAAGCGTCGGCTGATCGAGCGGTGGTCGACCTTGGAAAACTGTTTCGCCAACCGCACGGCGATGTCGTCAAAGCCGAGTGTTCGCAAGGATTGTTTCAGCTGCACGACCTGTCCGTCGTACAGCGCCAACACCTGGCCGGTGGCATCGTTTTGTGCGGCCAACAGCGAGAGGGTGTTGGAACGCGCGGCGGCGTACAACGCGCCCAACGCGTCATCCAGGCCGTCGGGTAGCACGGATCGGCCCAGCTTCGTCGGTTCGCCGTTGCGTTTCGCCTTGGCATAGTTCTTGATCAGCGTTTCGGTCGCCAGCGAATCGAACTGACGCGTCTCGAGCAATTCGGCCATCGCATCGAGTTTGGCGCGAACCGTTTTTTGGGGCGGTTCGGACAGGCGAAAGGAACCGGCGGCGGACGTCAACGCGGCATCGTCGGGCGCGGTGGGCGCGTCCAGATTGGTCCAAGCCTCGGGCGCGGTCTGACGTGCTTTTGTGTACGCGCCCGAGACGATTTGAATCAGCTCACGAACGATCGAGCGTTTGGTTTCACCTTTGCTGAGCATCGCCAACAAAGTCGCCAACTCGCCGGGCTGGAGCATTGAAACCATCGAGTCGATTGCGCGTTCGCGCAACCACGCTTCTTCGATCTCGTCGGTCAATCGCCAAACCGGCGGCAGTTGCAATTCAAAGGGAAACGATTTGGCCAGCTGGGTGAACAAGCTGTCCAGGGTGCAGATGCGGATGCGATGAATGTTTGCGACCAGACGCTGCAACAGTTGCAAACACAGACTGCGGGGCAATGTCTCCAGGCCGACTTGCCGGCGCAGATCCTCCAGCGCCGCATCGTTTTCCGGATCGGCGGCTTCGGCCAACGTCAACAGGATCCGCTCCAGAATTTCGCCGGCAGCTTTGCGTGTGAACGTGGTCGCGAGAATCGATTCGGGGGCCGCTCCCTGGAACAGGATCTGCAACAGTCGTGCGGTCAAACGATACGTTTTCCCCGTACCGGCCGATGCCCGCACCAAGACGGGCGGCAGGTTGCCGTCGAGGAACACGTCGCTGGGGGAACGGTCGTGGGAGGTGATTTCGGTGCTCACTGCTCGTTGTCTCCTTCCGCGATCGCGGCACCGGCCAGCATTCGACTGGCAACTCCGGTTTGCAAAATCATTTCGTAATCGTCGTACATCACGCCTTGGTCGCTGGGTGCGAAATCACAGGCAAAGATGCGGCGGACGCATTGATGAATCAGATCTTTGGCTTGTTGCATCAGCGGTTCGTCGAATTCCGCGATGTTGATTTTGGTCTCTTCCGCTTTGTCGCTGACATTAAAGTAGCCCAGTTGGACCTCTTGCGGCGGCGCTTCGATGCCGAGAAAGGGCACCATCATTCGGTACAGCGGCAATTGCAGATCGATCCATTCGTATTGGCCGGTGTCACGGTTTTTGCGAAGGTGTTTTTTCTCCGGTTTGTGGCCGTGGGTCTTGTAGTCCAAGATCGCCCATTGTCCGGTTTGAACATTGCGGTCGATCCGATCGAAACGCCCTCGCAGTCCCATTTTTTTTCCGTCCACGGTGATCGAAGCGTCTTTGGATTCTTCGACGCTTGCTTCGGTCGCGTGAATTCTCCAACCCTGCTCAATGCGTTTGGCTTGCTCGGCGGCGACGAAGTGCAATCGCCGCTCGGCTTGACGGACTTGCAGACGGACGGCGCTTTCGGCGTGATCGCCGTACTGGTCGGCTGCGTATTGGTGCAAGTGATGGCGCAACGATTCAAAGATTCGCTTTTCGTCGGCTTCGTCTTTCTCGGCAGATTCCCCAAAGTGCTCGACCGCGGCATGGACCAAGTCGCCGAATTGGTTGGCGGCCAGCTCGCGGGCCAAGTCGTCGACGGGTTTCAGATTCAGCACATGGCGCAGGTAAAACCGATAGGGGCATTCGAGGTAGGCCTTGAAAGCCGTCACGCTCATCGATTTGACGGGGCATTGGTCGGGGTGGAATTCTGGAATGGGAAGATCGGTCGTTTTGCGATCGCTGTCCCAACGGTGCGAAACGTTGACCTTGTCACGCGTTCCGGACAACAGCATTCGAATTCGCCGAGCCACGTCCGGGGGTGATGAAGCGGCCAACAATCGACTGGGCGGCGTCGGTGTTCCGTCGGCAGAATGCTTGCCCACGATCAAACGGATGTCTCGGCGGGTCGACAGCAGCAACTGCGTCGCATAGAGATCACGGGCGTAGCGGCGTTCGTTGTCGGCGATTCGCAGTCGCGAACGCAGCGAGCCGGGCAGGAACGGATCACTGGTGACCGCCGAGGGCACGAAGGGATGATTGAAACCGACCACCACCATTGCCGGCGAATCGTCCAATGCCAAGTCCAACCAGCCATGAATTTGTATGTCATCGGTGCTCTGGTCCTGCCCGACACGCAGATCGGATAGACGTGAGGTGATCATTTCCAACGCCGACGCGGCGGTGACGGGCGCGTCCAAATGGCGGCTGAGTTTGGTGAAGCGTGTCAAGAGATCACGGACTTTTGCGACCGCTTCGACGGTCAACCGGCGATCGGGCCGAGTCGCGTCGGCAGCTCCCAGGTCGGCAGTTCCCAGGTCGGCGTAAATCGAATCCAGCCAGTGCAGCAGCCGATCGCACCAGTCGGCGATCGGTTGGGTCGGTCGCGGTCCGTCGGACAGATGCGTGGGGAGCAGGGGCGAGAGCCAGGCAAGGACGGCACAACGCAGTTGTTCCGCTGCGGGATAGTGCTTCAGCGCCGCCGGCGGCAGCGGATCGGACAATCGCACCGGCAGATGATTGGCAAGCATCTGGTCGAGCGGAATCAGGTAGTCTTGCCGCGCCGCGTCGTTCGTTGCCGCGTCGCTTTGGGGTTGGTTGAGTTGAGCGTGGAGGAAACGATGAACATCGCCGTGCCGCACCAGTGCCGCGAGCGATCGCCAGGTCGGCCGGGCGACCAGGGTGGCGGTGAGCGAAACGAGTCGCCCCACGGCGGTCGACGCGACGGTCCAGCCGACGTGGCGGTAGGTGGAAAACCCGCATCCGTCGAGTTGCATTTCGGTGGCGGCGACGTGTGAATCATCGGTCACGCCGACGGCGATCTGTGCCGGTTGATAGCGCGTTGCGAATTCCGTCACGGCCTCGCTGACCGCGGTCGCTTGATCGGCGATGTCGCCGGCCGGTACCAGATGGTCATCGGTCAGCGGCAATTGGAACTCGGCAAAGGCGTCCGGCTTGAGGCAGCCGAGCCAATCAAAGCAAGCTTCTCTGTCCTGGGGGGCGGCGATAAAGGCCACGACGTCACGTTCGACTTCGGCGATCACCTTGGCAACCGATGGATTGAGGTCACTGGTGCCGACCAGCGCGATCGCGCGTCCGGAACGAATCGTTTTTCGTTTGATCGCACGCCGACGCTGCTGGTGTGGGTCGCTGCGCCCGGCCGTCGCAAGCTCGCCGAGGTAGAGGTCAAAAAGTTCTTGCAGCAGTTTCCAGCGGGCTTGCTCGGCTTCGCTGTCGGTGACCGAAACCACGTCCGCGAAACTCACATCGTGGGCCGCCAGATCGGCTGTCAATCGCCGCAACGTTCCGGCGAGTTCCAGCCAGGGGCCGATCGCGTCGGATTCCGGCAGAACGGGCAACAGCGGCCGCAATGACTCGGCGTCGCGATGCCGCAACACCCGCGCCCAGGCCAGCGTTTGCTCGAACTCGATCGCGATCGGGGCCTCGGGTTGGTAAAGCAGTTCGGCCAATTCTCCCGACGTCGTGATTCGGGGCGCGAGGTAGTCGAGTCCCTGGTCATCGGCCGCCGATTGCAACAGCCGACCGAAACGCAACATTGACTGGGCCGTCGGCAGCACGCAAATCCAGTCGCTCAAGTCCAATCCGCCGGTTTCGCCCGCCTGACCGATGAAATAGCGGACCACCCCGGGCAGCAAGGGCCGGTCCCAGCCCAGAAACTCGCGTCGGCACAGCAATTCGGGAAAAAGATCAAATGACACGGCGAAGCAGCCCCCCTGGTGAAAATCCGTTTTTAAGCCTGCGGCGTTGTTGTCGTGTCCGGTCGTGACACGTCTGGTCCAATCCTATCGATTCCCGGCTTTTTGTGTGACCCGTGGGGGCAATCTACAGCCGCACGGCCGCGACAAACGATTCCAGCGTTACAGGTGCTAGAGGCCCGAGAATCGTTAATGTCGCGCCAACACGCATCCGATACGTAAACCAACGGACATACAGTGCGCAATCACTGTGTGCCGTCGGTGTGCCGAGGGGGGCACATCCTTTCGATGAACCGAACGTGGTTCATTGGGGCCGAAATCACCGGGACCTAGGAACGCGGCATGCGTGTGAACAACGCGAAATTGACAAGCCAAAACGGCGACCCATCCAAACGAGTCGCCAAGCGAGCGGTTCTGGTGGCGGTGTTGGTCGCGTCCGGCTCAACTGCGGGCGGCCAACAACCGCAAGGCGGGATGATCCAATCGCGTTTCTTCAATCCAAACACTGCCACGCCGGGAATCGTCCATGGTGGTGCACACACTGCATCCCCGATTCCCGTCGGCGCGGTCCAGTCCAATCCGTTTGTGGCGCCCGGACAGGCTCCGGCGACTCCCTCCAATGGGGCGGTCCAGTCTGCAGCCATGGCCGGCGGTTATCCGTCGATGGCGGCGTCCCCGGTGGGACGCGTCCGGCAAAACCCAAGGTTTCATGCCTCCTCAGCGACTGGCGTCAGCGACCAACCGCTGATCGCGCTCGGATCCAGCGAAGGTGTTCCCGCGACTCAGGTCGATGCCTTTGACCGGTTCGGCCCTGTCCCCGCCGAGACGTTCGCCCAGCCGAACTCACCCGATCAAGCACCACTGTCTTGGGCGGCCAAAACAGCAGCCAGGAACTCTCCGGCGCCGCTGGCAATCCCGACCGGTGCGGCCACGCCGATCCGGTCCGCATCGTCATCCAATCCCGCGTCTCGGCTGACCGCCGGACACACCGCGCCCATCGGCATCGCCGCCGAACAGGATTCACGTGTCATTCCGGTCGCCGATGCCCGCGACGAGCAGACGCCGATCCAAGAAACGCAACCGATCTTCTTCACCCTGTCCGATGACACGGCCGAAGCCGGTGATGCGTTTACCAGCGAATTTGAATTCGAATCCGACATGGAGATCCCGGCAGCAGAGACTCCGACAGCTGAGGCTCCGGTCACTGACGCTTCGGTCGGGGCAGACCCGTCGACCGGCAACGCTGTCGAACTCGGCGGTGAATCGACATCCAGCGTTCAGGCACCGGCTGAGCAACTTGCTGAGCCACCGATGCCGACCGATCCGAACGCGGAGCCCGCGACGTCAGAGCCCGAGACGTCAGAGCCCGAAGCCTCGCAGCCCGAAGCCTCGCAGCCTGCGGCGCCACCGGTTGCCATCGAGACGCCGGTGAAACTCGCTCCGGCGGTGAATTTGGCCGCCGAAGCCTTGGCTCCACTCGGTGACGATGCGGTCGCCGCTGCGGAGACGATGGACCCATCGGACATCGATGCGGATCAAGCCGACGACACTGGGATCGATGAGTTGGTGGTCAGCAACCGAGCACGCGTGCCGCTGACCGCCAAGTCGCGCGTCATCAACGCCGAACAGCACGTCGCAGCGAAAGCGGACTCGCAGGTTCCGGTGCTGCTGCAACGCAAATCCGTCGCGATCGCGACTCCGCCGATTGAATTGCAATTCGGCGATAGCGACGACGCGGTGGTGCAATCCACGATCGATCCGATTCGTTTTGAACCCGCCCCAGCGGCGCGCCAGGACGACTTCGCAACGGATCAGCCGACCACGGCCGCGGTCAACAGAAGCCGGGGATCCGCTGATGAGGCGGAGATGCCGTTGGTCCCGAAGGCGGCCGTCGCCCGAACGGTGGAATCTCGCTCGGAAAAGGACCAGGACGCTGCTCCGGTCGGCTCGATCGTCCAGCCGAAACGCGACGCGATGGAAACACTTTCCCGACCCGCTTCCATTGCCAGCCAGCCTACCGCCAGCCAGCCTGAACCGAGAGCGTTGCCAGCACAGGCCCAGGGGCATGCGATCGTCACCTCGGTGGCACCGGGCATCGAACAGATCGGCACCGATGAAACCCCGTTGATCGCGGCACCGGTCGCGGTCAATCCATCACACGTCGGCTCGCCTGGCACCGCGGCCGCTCAACCGCCCAACCGGACGACGCCTGCGAGCACTCGCGCACGGCTCGCGTCGTCTCGCCACAGCATCATGCGTCGGTCGATCGAACCGGAGCAGAAACGAATTGATGTGACCGTTCCCGATCCGAACGTGTCACAATCGCAAGGGGCTGCAACGCAAAACTCCGATGGCAAACGCCCCGCGGTCGTCCTGCAACTCAAACGCGCCCAGGTGCGATCGATGACGATCGGCGGTCGAGTGCGGCGATTCACGATCGAAAACAAGGACGTTTGCCAGGCATTCGCTTCCAGTGCCAACCAGATCAAATTGATCGGTACCGGCACGGGGCAGACCGAATTGACGATCTGGGCGGATGTCGCCGACGGCCAGCCGACCCGCAAACAGACCTTTCAAATCCAAGTCAGCGAAGGGGTCGATGCGATCGGCGACAAGGTCGCCGCGCACACCGAATTGCTAAACGATTCGATCGATCAAGCCTTTCCGACGGCCAGCGTTGTCGTGTCCCTTCGTGGCGGAGAGTTGGTCGTCACCGGTCACTGCGACGACGAAGACACGGCGAAACAGATCGTTCGCATGGTTCGAAAAAGTTGCCTCGTCCCCGTCCAAGACAACTTGAAAGTTAGATGATCCAAGCGGACCGGTTTGCTCAGCACCCAGGGACGGGGCCGACATGCCGAACGCGTTCAACCTGATTCAGATACGTCACACTAACCACTGATCCTTTGCGGAATTGTTCCGCACCGATTACGTCAACGAGGTTCGACATGAACATCCCTCTGATCCACTCCGTCATCCGGCGTCACGCCGCAAGGGTTCTGGCGATCGCCGCGGCCGCCATGATCGCTGGTAGCGGCGCCGTGGCTTCGGCGCAAACCGGATTGGTGGGCGCACTCGGCGGAGACCAACAGGTGTCTTCCTCGGGCGCCGCGATGTTCGGTCCGGGAACCAGGATCATTTCCGCCTCTGACGTCCGCACCGCGGCCGACGTCCGCCCCGGCGGGCTCGCCCCGGGATCGATCTCACAAGCCATGGCCACCACTTCGGGGCCGCTCGGATCGGTCAACGCCGGCCGCGTCGCCCCAGTCAACTACGGCTGCCAAAGCTGTATGCAAGGCTCCTGCAACGGATCCTGCAACGGCTACGGGATGTCCGGCTACGGAGGTCAATCCATGGCCTGCGGGATTCCCTGCGATCCCTACTACTATGTGATCGTCGAAGCGATGTACATGGAGCGCAACGGCGCAGACGGATTCAGTCTGACACGCAACGCCCGAATGGACGACTTCGGATTCGAATGGGTGCCACGGATCACGTTTGGTACGCTGCCGAACTGCGTCAACGGTTATGAATTCACCTTCGTCGGACCAACCGAATGGAACCGCAACCTGCGGGTCGTTGACACCAATTCCCCGGGAAACATCGATTCGAACCTGTTCGACGGTGACGGCCCCGCGACCGTGGCCAATCCACACCCGCAAAACTTCGACGGCACGTTTTTGGATCCGTTCGACAACGCCAACCTGCAAACCCAGTTCTACAACACGGAGTACTGGAGTGCGGAATTGAACAAGACGCTCGTCGGCTGGGATGTCGCCAAGGCCCTGTTCGGTGGACGCGTGATTCGCGTCGAAGAAGATTACGGCTATGCGTCCGAAAAAGACATCTTCACGTCTTACTCGGACCTGACCGCGAGCACGCAGAACACGATGGCCGGGCTGCAACTCGGACTCGACCTGCTTTATCCGGTCACGCAGCACGTCTACACCGACGTGCGACTGCGGGGAGGCCTTTACTATAACTTTGCCGACTCCGACGTTCGGCTTCGCAACCAAGGCGTCACCGTGCTCAGCAACAGTCGCGACGACGAGGACTTTTCAGGTGTCTTCGACATCGGGTTGGGCCTTCGCTACCAGTTGGGCGAGATGCTGTCGATCCGCGGCGGCGGTGAATTGCTCTACATCACCAACACCGCATTGGTCCCCGGTCAAGTCAAAGCGAACGTCACCAACGCAATGGGAACCCGCATCGACATGAACGACGGTCTGCTGTTCTACGGCGGATCCTTCGGCGTCGAACTGCGATTCTAAACGCCTCGCTGGGAGGCTTCAGCAGCGATTGCGCTGCTGTCTCCTGCCGCTCCGATCAACGATTCACCCAGTAGCCGCCCGGTCCTGTCCACTTCGAGAAACACTCGAAATCGGAGAGGATCTCGCGGCTATTTTTTTTGTTTCCCGGCGACCTTCTTCTGCAGCCAGTTTTGCACGCTCTGTTTGGATTCTTTGTGCTCTTCTGGCTCGGCCGACAAGGCGATGTCGGCGGTCAGCTTCTCTGGCTTGACCTCGCGTGCTTCCCCACGCCCGATGTCACGCAGACACCGCGGACAGGTGCGGGGCGGCTGGCTGATGCGGATCCCGCACGAGGGACAGTAATACTGAACCTCCTGGCGGACCGCCGCTTCAAACAAGCCACCGACGTCGCTGGCCGGGAACCACGCCGAGTCGTTCTTACGCAAACGGGTCTCGGGTTTGACCTCACCCTTGCGGACCATCGCCAATAATTCGCTCGGACGCAACGGTCCCACTTCCGTCTGAACGTTGCCTTCCATTCGCTGTAAAAACCAAGCCGTCACGGTTCGATTCGCTCCCTTGAAAGTCCCCGGTTCGCTGCGCCGACCAATGTTGATCGGCGGCCAATTCACATCGGCGGTCAATGCACATCGGCGGTCAATGCACATCGTCGGCCCGAACACGGGCAATCACCTCAACCAAAGGCACATGTGTCCGGGCCGGGTGGCCCACCTGGATTCATGCCGTCAGCCCAGTCGCCTGCGTCGTCTCTCTACTGTTGTCCCAGTTTAGCAGAATCACACCGCAGGCAGCAAAAAACGCAAGGCCTTGCGTTTTCGCGTCGTTTGGCGAGATAATGACATGCCGATTTCTCGCCCTGCACCAACCGGTCGCCCATGCGCTGTCCATTTTGCCACCTCGACGAAGACCGTGTCCTGGACACCAGGACCGCCGAAGGCGGTTACATGATTCGCCGTAAACGGGTCTGCACCAATTGTAACCGCAGATTCGGGACGGTTGAAAAAATCGAGCAACTGACGTTGCGCGTCGTCAAACGCGATCAAACCCGGGAACCCCTCGAACGCGAGAAAATCCGCCGCGGGATCGAGCGGGCTTGCTCCAAACGATCGGTCCCGAGCGACAAAATCGAACAGGTCGTGCAGAGCATCGAAACGCAAATCTACCAGGAATACGAGACGGAGATTCCGGCCAAGGAGGTCGGCGAGATCGTCATGGCACACTTGGCACGACTGGACGAAGTGGCCTACATCCGATTTGCTAGCGTCTATCAGGAATTCCATTCCGCCGACGACTTCATCAATGAAGTCACCCGGCTGACGAAACGGCCGATCCGCAGCTGACGCACGCGCCGGACTGCGAGTGCTCGGGCCACATTTGATGTTGGGGTTGCGTTGGTCGAGCGGAAACGGGGTCAGGCTGGAACTTGGGGAGCGATGACTTACCCACTGAGCCCACGGATAGCAGGGCGAACCCACGGATTTTTGCACCCTGTCATCCGTGGGTTCGCGCTGCTATCCGTGGGCATCATTCTCGATCGTTAGCCTGGTCAAATTGCTGGAGTGCTTCGTCTAGATTGAGTCTAAGGGTTGATCACGATTGGTGAGCCGCTGGCCGTAAAACCTCAGGCATTGCGTTAGGCCCGGCCGCTTACGCGTCACGGCTCACTAAACCAACAAGCCGTTGACGGAGCACTAACGTTTGGAGCGTGACTGCATCCACCACGCGTATTCGGTGACGGTGATCGTGCCGTCGCGATTGGCGTCGGCATCGGCAGGACTCATCAGCATCTTCTTCCATTCGCTGGCGACCAGTTTCTTGTCCCCGTTGGCATCGTAGCGACCGATGATTCGCTCGGCGTAGCTGACCATCTTGTCATCGGGTGTGCCGACCGGGCCGCCGCCATCGGTGGAGCTCGACGATGCGGACGAGGTGGAGGCCATGGTGGTGGCCGAGGGCGTGCTGGCACCCCGCTCGACCGCTTGGACGGCTTCCTCGGCGGTGATCACACCGTCGCGATTGAGATCCGATTGAAAGAACTCATTGACGGTGTCGTCATCCCACTTGGTGGCGAATTCGGCCATCTCGACCTGGCCATCCTGGTTGGCATCCTTGTCGGTGAAGAAACCGGGCAAGCCTTCTGGTGTCCGTTTTTCGCCGCTGATCCGGTATGATTTTCGGCCGCCATACACGTCGGGCGGTTCGACATCGCCGCTGCGGTCACTCTCGCGGCGGCGGTTGCGATCGTCGTCGCGAGACTGTTCGGACGACTGCCGGCGACGGGCGTAGCGCACCGCCAGTTCACCTTCGGTCAAACGTCCGTCTTTATTGCGGTCGAAATCCATCGGGTTGCCGGAGAAGCGACTGGACAGTTCGTCCTTTTTCAAGACGCCGTCGCGGTTGCGGTCATAACGTCGGATCGTTTCCAGGGCTTGTTTGCGATCTTCATCGGTCACGACGACGTCCATCAGTTCCGCCGCGGGGCCGAATCCGGCCAGCATCGGCGGAGACGCATCGGTTCCAAAACCGGGCACCAACAGTTCGGGGGTCAGCGAGTCGTCGTTGGACGAACCGCGATCGCGTGACGAATCACCTCCGCGCTCTTGCTGCATCTTTGCGAACGACTCACTGACCCGTTTGATCGAAATCGGCTGGCCGGGTTTGATGCTGGGGTCGGTCGACTGCAAGCGTTGGATCAAGAACTGGGCCGGCCCCTGTTGTTCGTCGGGATCGATGGTGCCGTTGCCGTTGCGATCGAGCCGGCTGAGGAAACTGCTGGGATCGAAACCGCCACCCGGGCCGCCCCGTGAGCCACCGCCGCGTGAGGAACCACCGCGTGAACCACGATCGCCACCGCCAAAGGGGCTGCCGCCGCCGGGGGGCCCTCCGCGAAATCCGCCGCCTTCCTCACCGCCCCCCCGATTGCCGCCACGGTCACCGCCGCCACGGTCACCGCCGCCACGTTGAGCGAGCGCGGACTGGGGGTCGCCGAGAACGAAAACACAAAAGACCGCGAAAATCGATGTTTTTAGAGTGTTCATAGTGATGGAACCTCGGGCGGGGTCGAAGGTTCCGTCAGTGTAGCCGATCCGCACCGATTCACCTAAAAACGGGCGGAAAATCTGTGTTTGTTAGCGGCAGGGCGCGAGCCCTCCGGTCGGAACCCTACGGAGTAAACCGCAGCAGGGCGTAGTTCTTGCGGCCCTTGCGGAGCACCATCACGGTTTCGCTGGCCAGGTCGGATTCGCCCAGGTGACGGTCCATGTCGGTTACCCGTTGGTTGTTGATGTACGCTCCGCCCTCTTTGATCGTCCGTCGCGCTTCGCCACCGCTTTTGGCCAGCCCGGCTTGCTGCAGTGCTTCGACGACCCACAACCCCTCCCCGGCGAGCACGTCGCGGGCGAGTTCTTGGCTGGGGACATCGGCAAAGATCTCGTTGAGCATGGCATCGTCCATCGCTTCGATCTCGCCGCCGAACAGCGTCTTGCTGGCCTTCAGCGCCGCATTCAATCCCTCTTCGCCGTGCACGAACTGGGTCATCCACTGGGCCAGCCGTTTTTGGGCGGTGTTGCGTCCCGGGTCTGACGCCGTCACTTCGGCCAGCGAGTCGTATTCTTCACGCTCGATTTCCGTCAGGTAGGCGATGCATTTCATGACGTCTTCGTCGCCGACGTTCAGCCAGTATTGGTAGAACGCGTAGGGGCTGGTCCGCTGGCGGTCCAGCCAGACCGCTCCGCTTTCGGTTTTGCCCATCTTGCGGCCGTCGCTGGTTGTCAGCAGCGGCGCGGTCATGCCGAAGACCTGTTTGCCTAGCATACGGCGGGCCAGGTCGATGCCGGCGGTCACGTTGCCCCACTGGTCGCTGCCGCCGGCTTGGATCATGCAGCCGTGTTCGCGACACAGGTGCACGAAATCGTAGGCTTGCAGCAGCATGTAGCTGAACTCGGTGTAGCTCAGTCCGGCTTCGCTACCGAGTCGGGCCCGGACGGACTCTTTGCCCATCATGACGCCGACGGGGAAATTCTTTCCGACGTCGCGGAGAAACTCCAGGTAGCTGTAGTTTTTCATCCAGTCGAAATTGTTCAACAGGATCGCCGCATTGTCGCCTTCGAAGCAAAGGAACCGTCGCATCTGCGTCTCGATGCCGGCGATGTTGCGTTGCAGTTGTTCGGGCGACAGCAGGTTGCGTTCTTCGCTTTTGCCGGTCGGGTCGCCGATCATTCCGGTCGCCCCGCCGACCAGGGCGATCGGTCGGTGGCCGGCCTGTTGAAACCGCCGCAGCAACATCAACTGCATCATCGACCCGACGTGCAGCGAGGTGGCGGTGGGGTCAAAGCCGATGTAGACCGTTTGGGGCTGAGAATCGAGCAGCTTGTGCAGGCCCTCTTCGTCGGTGACTTGGTGAATCAAGCCGCGCCAACGCAGCTCTTGGATCAGGTCTTTCTCAGGCATGATTGGATTCGTGTTGAGTCTTCAGGATCGCCTCGGCGACGATCAAGTCGTTGGGGTGGGTGATTTTAAGGTTGTCGGGCGAACCGGGGACCAACGCCACCTGGACACCGATGCGACCGACAAGTTCGGCATCGTCGGTCGCCGGTCGGCCGCGGTGCTTGGCGTAGGCACGTTGCAGCACCTCGAGCGCAAACACCTGGGGCGTCTGGGCCAGCCAAAGCGTACTGCGATCGACTGTCCGGCACGACGCCCCCCCGTCCAACGATTGCTTCACCGTCGCGGTGACCGGTGTGGCCAGAATCGCCGCTCCGGTCTGGTCCGCTTTGGTAAACACGGCGTCCAAGTCCGCGCTTCGCACCAACGGGCGTGCCGCATCGTGAATGGCGATCAGTTGGACCGCAGCATCGTCGGCGACCCGATCGACACCGGCGCGGACACTGTCGGTTCGTTCGGCCCCGCCACACGCCAACTCGATGCCCAGCGCGTCGACCCGCGAAGCAAACTCGCCTTCAAATCGCGGCCGGTCCTGGTCCGAAATCGGCATCACGATCCGTGCGACCCGCCGATGGGCCCGCAGCCTTTCGGCGGTGACCAGCCAAATGGGTTGCCCGGCCAGCCGCGTGAACAGTTTGTTTTCGTCCTTTCCAAATCGACGACCACTGCCAGCGGCCGGCAGGATCACCGCGACGTTCTGGGGGGAAGTGGTCATGCAGCAATGGGGCCTTCAAGAGGAGCACGCGAGTGGTTTTTCACAGCGAAGCATGACGCCTCGTCCACGACGAAACGATGACGCTGTGGCAACGCTCTGGAGCGTGGTGTGGGGTTACTTCCGCGCCGCTTCGTGCCGCAGCGGCACCCAGGCCGCGTTTTCTTGGCTGCTGGCGACGCACTGCTGGATGAAGAACATGCCTTCGACGCCGTCGTAACAATTGGTGTAGACCGAATCGCGTCGCTCGAAGGTTTCTCCGCAGGCACGTTTGGCCATGTCGTCAAAGGCGGCATTGTAGACGTTGGCGAAGGCTTCGAAAAACGCCTCGGGATGCCCGGCCGGGATGCGGCAGGCGGCACGGCCCATGGCGTTGATGTGTGCCGCTTTGGGATCACGCGTGTAAATCTGGTGCGGCTTGCCGTTGTGACGCACGATCATCTCGTTGGGGTTTTCCTGTCGCCATTTCAACGAGCCCTTGGTGCCGTCGATTTCGATTTCAAAATCATTTTCACGGCCATGGGTGACTTGCGAGGCGGTGAGTGTGCCGAGCGCCCCGTTCTCGTACGTGATGATCGCCGTCCCGTAGTCATCCAGACGTCGACCTTCGACGAAGGTTTTCAAGTGACAGCTGACCTGGTCGGGCAACAAGCCGGTCATGTAGCGACCGAGGTTGTAGGCGTGGGTGGCGATGTCGCCGAACGCGCCGGCGGCACCGCTCTTGCTGGGGTCGGTCCGCCAGGCCGCTTGCTTGCTCTGCTGATGCTCCATCGCTTCGACGAGCCAGCCCTGGATGTACTGGGACCGGATCGCGTTGATTTCACCGAGTTCACCGCTGAGAATCATCTCGCGGGCCTGGCGGATCATCGGGTACCCGGTGTAGTTGTGCGAGAGTGCGAAGACGACGTCGCTGTTCTTGACGGTCTCGAGAAGCTGTTCGGCTTGGGCAAGATCGTAGGTCATCGGCTTGTCGCAGACGACGTTGAATCCCGCTTTGACCGCCGCCTGGGCGACTTCGAAATGGACGTGATTGGGGGTCGCGATGCTGACGAAATCGATTCGTTCCTCGGCGGGCAACTGCAGCTCCGCGTCGAGCAATTCCTGATAGCTGGTGTAGGCTCGAGCGTCGTCGATCCCGTAGTCCGGTGCCGATGCTTTCGCCCGTTCAGGGTTGCTCGACAATGCCCCGGCGGTCACAACCGCCCGATTGTCCAGGCAGGCGGCAATCGAATGGACCCGACCGATGAAAGAGCCTTGTCCGCCACCGACCAGTGCCATGCGGAGTTTTCGATTCAGGGGTTCATTCATGCCCATGGTAGATTTTGTTGACCTCGATGATGCAAAGGGAGAGAATTTGAGCGGGTTGTTGTTTTTCTCGCGTGGCCGGCAATCGTAAAGACCCGCCGGCTAGCCTACAATTCCCCGTCCAGGCGTCACGCCGGCTCGTTGTCCGGCGGCGTCGGAGTTGCTGTTTGATTTAATTGAACGCCCCTCGCCTGTTACCTCATCCTCGCCGCACGGAGCAGAATTCCATGGTTGACCAACCCCAACAAGCTGATCAGCGATCGTTCGTTCGACGTCGGGCGGTCCCCCTGCTCGCGGCCGCGACGTTGACGTCGATTTTCGTGGCGGCGTATTTCGCCGGCCAGACCCACGCCTTGCGGCAAGCCAATCAGGCGACGTCCGCACAGGCCGCTGCCAGCGGTGCGGATCTTCCCTCGGGATTGAAATTGCCGACCCTGGACGCCACCGCTGCCTTCTCCAGCGAGAAATTCTCGATGGCCACCGGATTCGTCAGCGACCGCGCCGAAGGCCTGTTTGTGCTGGACCACAATTCGGGTTTGTTGCAATGTTCGGTCATGTATCCCCGACTGGGCCAATTCCTGGGCCTGTTCGTCGTGAACGTCCACGACGCGCTGGGGACGGGAAAAGGTGCCGAGTACATGATGATGACGGGGCTGGTCGATATGCCCAGCAGCAATAACAATCCGCTGGCCTCCTCGGTGGTGTATGTCCTCAATACGACCACCGGGATGTACGCCTGCTATTACATCCCCTTCAATCGCAGCCTGATGAATGCCAACAAACCCCAACAAGGCAACTTGGTCCTGTTGGCAACCGGCAGTGCGGACCCGGTCGTGGACCGCGACGCGATTCGCTGACTTTTAAACTTAGGGTGCCGCGGATGGCACGCGCATCAGAAACAAGGGATGCAGAAACTGTTGGCATTTAGCCATTAGGCGATTCCCGTTCGCTGCGACGCAGCGGCAGTGGGCGGCTAAAGCCTGTACACCAACACGTCTGCCCGTGCCATTTGCACCTGACCCCTTTTCCGCGGCACCCTCGATACCTCAAAAGGAATTGCATTGGCTCACGGATTGAACCCGGCGCAATCAGACGCCGTCGACACACTTTCAGGTCCCCTGCTGGTGCTAGCCGGCGCCGGGACCGGAAAGACACGGGTGGTGACGTTCCGCATCGCCAACCTGATTCGCCACGGCACGGCCCCCGATCGGATCCTGGCGGTCACGTTTACCAACAAAGCCGCCGGCGAAATGAAGGAACGCGTCGGCGAGCTGCTGGGCTATGCCGGCAAACGCAAAAAGCGTGGCGAGAAACGCCCCGAGCCGACGATCAGCACGTTCCACGCCCACTGCGTCCGCGTGCTCCGGCGACACGCCACGGCACTCGGCTATCCGGCAAAGTTCTCGATCTACGATCGCAGCGACCAGGAATCACTCGCCCGCGAAATCCTCAGGCAACTGCGGCTTCCCGGCACGGCGCTCAAACCCGGAGACCTGTTGGGAATCATCAGCAATTGGAAAAACGATTCCATCCACCCCGACAAAGCGCCCTTGGTCGCCTCGACCGACAAAGAGCACCTCGCCGCGGCCGGTTACCGTCGCTACCAGGAAGGGCTCAAAACGCGCGGCGCGATGGACTTTGATGACTTGCTGTTGCAGACCGAAGTCCTGTTCGATGAGCATCCCGAGATCCGTGACGCCGAGGCGGCGAAGTTTGATCACGTGCTGGTCGACGAATACCAAGACACCAACGGTAGCCAGTACCGAATCACCAAACACCTCGCCGGCAAACACCGCAACCTGTGCGTCGTCGGTGACGATGACCAGTCCATCTATGCCTGGCGTGGGGCCGACGGACCCACATTTTGAATTTCAAGAATGATTGGCCCGACGCGAAAATCGTTTGCCTGGAAGCCAACTACCGAAGCTGTGGGTCGATCTTGGAAATGGCCAACCGGCTGATCAAGTTCAACGCCACCCGTCACGACAAAGTCCTCCGCCCCTCGCGTCCCGACGGGATGCGGCCTCGGATCGCACAGCACAAAGATGAAACGAAAGAATCGCAGTCGGTCGTCGGCGAGATCAAGCACCTGATTGAAAACCAACACGTCCAGCCGCGTGACATCGCAATCTTGTTTCGCACCAACGAACAACCCCGTCTGTTCGAAACCGAATTGCGCAAAGCCGATGTTCCCTATGTGATGCTGGGAAGCCAATCGTTCTTCGATCGCCGCGAAGTCCGCGACATGGTCGCGTACTTGAAATGGATCGACCAACCCGATGACGAAGTGTCGTTACTTCGCATCATCAACACGCCGTCGCGCGGGATGAGCCCCAAGAGTGTCAAGACGTTGATGGAGCACGCCGTCGCCGACGGTGTCTCGATCTGGCAAGTGATGCAACGCCGCGAGATCGTCGCCGATTTGTCCCCGGCCGCCCAGCGTGGCGTCGCCGATCTGCAATCGGTCTATGCCGACGTCACCGCGCGGGCCAAAAGCGAGTCGCTGACCGCGGCCATGGAAACGCTGCTGACGCGGACCGCCTACGCCGATGAAATCAACCGACTGTACGACGAACCCGAAGACCGTCAAAATCGCATGGCTTCACTCGGCGAAGTGGCCAACGCGATCGGGGCATTTGAAGACAATCGCGAGGACGCCGATCTGACCGGCTTCCTGGCCGACATCGCGCTGTCCGGCCGTGAAATGGGAAATGAAAAGGACAAACTGGCGATGCAAAACGCCGTTTGGCTGCTCACCCTGCATGCGGCCAAGGGGCTGGAGTTCCCGGTCGTCTACATGGTCGGCATGGAAGAAGGCTTGTTGCCACACTCGCGGAGCGTCAAATCGGGACGCGAAGAAGACATCGCTGAAGAGCGACGATTGTGTTATGTCGGCATCACCCGTGCCCAAGAGCAACTGACCCTCTCGATGGCACTGACGCGACGCAAATGGGGCAAGCCACGCCCGACAATCCCCAGCCAATTTCTCTACGAAGTCACCGGCCAAGCGACCAACCCCCACCAGTTCCGCAAACAACGAAAAATGGCCGGTCGTTAAATGCGGACGCGCAAGGCAATCCCACAGATTGTCATGCCAATGGTGGTCCGCGGATCTATCCCCAAGTGTTGGCCTAAACGCTAAACATCAACGGTTGCCGGATCCCCTTTTCCTTAAGCCCGCATCATCCAAGGGGCCCGCATGGGCGTCCTGTCAACTCCTGCGGAGCTGTCTGGAAAACACGTGGGCGGGGCACATCCTTGTGTCGATGGGGTAAGATCTTCGAGACAGAAAACTTCGAAATCGCCAATCCTCCGTCAAAGATGTCATGGTCCAATCCAACGCGCTGAAGCCGAACACTCTGTTCATCGAAGTATCGGGTGCAGGTCTTCCTGAAGTGGATGGTCTGTTCGTTCCCTCCACGGCTCCGCCGACCGAGTCCGAATCCGGTACCGTTTCGAGCCTTGGCTATTGGAATGGCAAGATGGCGTGGGATCGCGCCGATGGGAAAAGTGCTCGAAGTCCTGCTCTGTCCTATTCCAACAGTTACAAGTCCTGGCGAATTTGTCGACTCGATGGCCATCTCGCCTACGACATGACGTGTGACGATGAACTGCCGCCGACCGATAGGCAATGGCACGTTTACAAGAAAGGTCTCGCTCCGGCTCCCAAGGTCGTGGTGCATCACTGCGACCCACGACTCCCCTGTCCCAAGGCGAATGTCGTTTTCGTGCTGGGAGGTCCGGGTGCGGGGAAAGGAACGATGTGTGAACTCGCCGAGTCGCAGCTCGGCTGGACTCACTTGTCCGCCGGCGATCTGCTGCGTGCCGAGCGTGAAGCGGGAGGTCCGACCGCTGCGATCATCAACGAGGTCATTCGCGACGGAAAGTTGGCGCCGGATGAAATCATTGTCAGTCTGCTGAGGAAATCGATGGAGACGATTACCCGAACGACCGGCAAGAAGAACTTTCTGTTGGATGGCTTTCCCCGTTCGCTGGGCAACCTCGAAGGCTGGTACGACATCTTCGGTCGAAAGGCGGAGTTGCCAAAAATGCTGTACTTCGAATGCCCTTACGATGTTTTGCGGCAGCGTATTCTCGGCCGAGCCAAGTACACCGGCAGACGCGACGACAATGTGGAAAGCTTGAAGAAGCGATTTGATACCTTCAAGGCACAAACGCTGCCGACCGTTGAACTGTTCAAAAGCCAAGGCAAGTGTGTTGAGATCGACACGAGCCAAAGTCGCCAAGCGGTCTATGACGAAGTCGTCAGCCATCTCGCTGAGCACACCGACAACGAATTTGTTGCCAAACCGCTCACCGAAAGAGCGGAGATGCTGCTCGGATTAAGGCCCTACCCCAAACAGAAGGCCTGAGCAGGTTGCTTGCGGTGCATCGCCACGTAGGTCGATGGCGTGCCACACGCATCGATCATGCTCCACCGCGTCACACCGAGAGATCCACCGGGCGTCGAGGGTGAGTTGTCGGTCGGATTTGACTTGGGGGACCGGAGAGAAGAAACTAGGAGAAGGAAAGGTACCCGGTTTCTTGCCGCCAGGGGATCACCGCGCGGATTTCAGACAGCGATCCTCTGGTTTTTTTGTGCGCGAAGGTCACCCGCAGTGGCATCAGCCGGGATCGAGACGACCGTCCGGCGTCCGCACTTCAATGAATGGGATTCAACATGTTTCACTTCCTTGCTTCGACGCGGACCGGTTGCCGCCTGTCATTCCCAGTCGATGTGCCGCGCAGAATCACTGCACTGGCTTTGGGAATCGCCGCTACGCTGATTGCGTCCATTCTTTCGCCGGTGATGGTGCAGGCCGAATCGGAAACACTTCCCAACCTCGTTTTGATCCTCGCCGATGATCTGGGTTATGGCGACGTCAGCTATCAGGGCGCGCCGGATTTAAAGACGCCCAACTTGGATCGATTGGCCGCCGAAGGGATCACGTTTACCGGCATGCGCGCCAATTGCACCGTTTGCTCTCCGACCCGCGCCGCGATCATGACCGGACGCTACGCCGATCGGGTCGGTGTGCCGGGTGTCATTCGGACCGTGCCGGGCAGCTCGTGGGGACACCTCGCCCCCGGCGTGCCGACGATCGCTGATCGGCTGGGCGATGTCGGGTATCACTCGGCGATCATCGGCAAGTGGCATTTGGGATTAGATTCGCCCAACACCCCCAACGAACGTGGATTTGATCTGTTCCACGGTTTTCTGGGCGACATGATGGATGACTACTACGACCACCGCCGCGGCGGAATCAATTTCATGCGTCGCAATTCGCAAGAGATCGATCCGGAAGGTCACGCGACGGAGCTGTTCACGCAGTGGGCGATCGATTACTTGAACCGTCGCAGCAGGTCGCCCGAGCAGCCCTTCTTTCTTTATCTGCCATACAACGCGCCGCACTTTCCCATCCAGCCGCCCCAAGAGTGGTTGGACCGAACGAAGGCGCGTTATCCGGACATGGAGGACAAACGGGCCCGAAACGTGGCGTTCGTCGAACACCTCGACTACAACCTGGGCAGATTCCTCACGCACCTGGACAGTCTCGGCTTTCGCGACAACACCGTGGTCGCGTTCACGTCTGACAACGGTGGATCGCTTCCGCACGGACAGCGGAATCTGCCCTGGCGCGACGGAAAACAGAGCCATTATGATGGCGGGTTGAAGGTGCCGTTCATCGTTCGGCCGCTGGACAAACGCCTTGCCGGAACCAAATCCGACTATGCTGGGTTGACCTTTGACCTGACGGCGACATTCTTGGACTTGGCCGGAGCCCCGCGTGACGCGGAATCGGACGCGGTCAGCCTGATGCCGATGATGCAAGGCGATCCAATGCCGGACGACTCTCGTGAACTCTATTTTGTGCGACGCGAAGGCAACCCACGCTACGTCGGTGGCGCGTATCACGCCCTCATCCGGGGGAAATGGAAATTGATGCAGAACGACCCGTTCTCGCCGCTGGAACTGTATGATCTGGAAGCCGACCCACACGAAGAACACAATGTGATTGAAACGAATCCGAAAATCGTCGGTCAGCTGAAGCGTTCGCTTCAGGCACACATCCAGCGCGGCGGACGAGTCGCTTGGCAACCGTAACTCGCAGGCCGACTCCGATGATCCAGCCCGCATTGATTGCGTTGATTCGCGACGGGGAAACGACGATGTACATCGATCCGTTCGGATCGGTGTGTTTCGCTCGGCAATTGATTTGGGGCCAAGACGCGTTGGAGCAATGGCTCGCCGGACGCCAACCGGTCCATGAATTCGACACCGATTGCGAGGCCGGCGCGGTGATCGATTTTGATGCCCAGGCGTTGCTTTGGTACAGCGAAGAAGAGCCGGTTGATCAGCCGCGAACGATGCAGTTGCTCGACACGCTGATCGCCGAAGCGTGGCATGGATTCGAAATTTTGTACGCCGACGGGATGTGCGATCTGCAAATTGCCGCCGGTGATTCGATCAGCCACGCCAGAGAGCAACGGTTGCGGGTGGTCGACGAGAGCGTCGATCCGCTGGAATGTCGCAGTGAGACGCTCGACGAGGAGTCTCCGCATTGCGAGCAGTTTGATCTCGATGACGAAGGTGAGCGTTTCGCCTGGGTGACGATTCTGGATGAAGACCAGTTGATCCACCATCGTTTGATCGGAGAGATCACGTCGGACGTGATTCGAAATGAAGACGATCCGTTGTCGCGACTGAAATCGCTTCCCGCCTACGACGTGCCCGCCGAGCAGAACGTGATCGAAGCGATCATCGTGAACGAGCCCGAGCGTCGGATCGAAATCTGGGGGGGCCGTGACATTCGAGCCGCCGCCGGTGAAATGACACTCTACTGGCCGGACTGGGACGTGGAGTGTATCGAAGCCGACGGGTACGAGCATCAATGCCGTTTCAGCGGCCCCACCGGGACGCCCATGACGGCCGCCGAAGCGCTCGGGACGCTGGTCCCGATGCTGCTGATGACCGGAAATTTTGATCCGTCGGCGATGCTCGGCGAACTCGGTAAATCCTTCAAGGGCTTGATGGCAAAGCTGGTGACCGTGGTCACGGTGCTGGTCTGTCTGCCCTTCGTGATCTTTGCCTTGGTCTCCGGCAATTGGAAAGCGGGGGGCATCACGATCGGCGTGATCGTGGCATTGGTGGTGATCACGTTCAAACTGATCGAGCGAAAATGGCGACGCGGTTTTGCCGCCACGCTGTCCGAGGTCCACTCCGACCCCGCGATGCCCGACGAGAACGAACCAGCCACCGCCGGACCGTCGGATCCCCGTCAACGGCGCCAACAACTCGATCAGCTGCTCTCACGAGCCGGCCTGCCCAGCCTGGCGGAGATCGAGCCCCATTTCGACAGCGATGTTCCCATGGCGGTGTAGCTCGCGTGTCTCCCTTGGACCGCGTCCGGGACAGATGCGTTACAATCCATCGCAACATCGAGACGATCGATGCACTCGCCCCTCAGTCAGACATTCCCCTCACTTTTGCTCCCCCATTCCCATCCATGCGATCGATCCTTTGCCTGTCCCTGGCGTTCCTGTTTGCCGCCCCGCTTGCCGCCGGTTACCCGCTGGTGGCCAATGAACGCAACATGCTGTTCTGGTTTGATGCCGAAGGAAAGGTGACGGCAAAGGTGGAGCTGAAGGGGGCGCCCCATGACATTCATGTGCTCGAAAACGGCAATGTGCTGACACACCAGGGAACCGAGATCGTCGAATTGGACGCGCAGTCACGCGAAATCGTCTGGAGATTCGACGCGCGTTCATTGGCGACGGCCGAGAAGGTCGAATTGCACTCGATCGCACTCTTGCCCGACGGGCACGTGATGGTGGCACTCAGCGGCGAAGGAAAAATCTATGAGATCGACCGCGATGGAAACGTTCACAAACAATTCGATCTTAAACGCGACCGCCCCCATCCCCACCGTGACACACGTCTGGTCCGCCCGATCATCGACGGCGACCAATGGACGTATCTGGTCGCTCAAGAAGGCGACGGGTATGTCCGCGAGTACAACCGTGACGGAAAGATCGTCTGGGAGTACGACGTGCCGCTGTTCGGCAAGCAGCCCAAGGGCGGACACGGCCCGGAGGCGTTTGGCGATTCCGTCTTCAGTGCCCTGCGTCTGCCCAATGGAAACACCTTGATCGCGACCGGAAACGGACACAGCATCCTGGAGGTCACCCCGGAAAAACAGATCGTCTGGCAGGTCGACCAGCACGATTTAGACGACATCACGCTGGCCTGGGTGACGACGTTGCAGGTACTCGACAACGGCAACATCATCGTGGGCAACTGTCACGCCGGTGAAGGCCAGCCGCAAATCATCGAAATCGATCGAAAGAAGAACGTCGTCTGGTCGTTCACCGATTTTGAACACCTGGGCAACTCGGTGTCCAACTCCGTCGTGCTCCGCTAGCGGAAGGTTGGTGCAAACACGCGCCGGTCGCTGACGCTTCCCGCTGGGGTGGTGTGCCAGCACGTGGCGTCAGCCAGTGGCGGGCGTTGACTGCGGGGTGACACGCGCCGCTCGCTCGCGCTTCCCGCTGGCGCGCATCCCAGCACGTGGCGTGAGCCAGTGTCGGGCGTTGATCGCGGTGCAAACACGCGCCGCTCGCTGACGCTTCCCGCTGGGGTGTAGCCACGCGCCGCTCGCTGACGCTTCCCGCTGGGTATCCCAGCACGTGGCGTGAGCCAGTGTCGGGCGTTGATCGCGGTGCAAACACGCGCCGCTCGCTGACGCTTCCCGCTGGGTATCCCAGCACGTGGCGTGAGCCAGTGTCGGGCGTTGATCGCGGTGCAACCACGCGCCGCTCGCTGACGCTTCCCGCTGGCGCGCATGCCAGCACGTGGCGTGAGCCAGTGTCGGGCGTTGATCGCGGGGCAAACACGCGCCGCTCGCTAACGCTTCCCGCTGGGAGACTCTGCCGTTTCGTCTGGCGGTGTCGTTAGATCCCGAACCGTTCACGGGGGTCGGTCAGTCCGTCGGCGAGCCGACGTAGCGCTTCGGTTTCGATCTGACGGACGCGTTCGCGGGTCAGGCCGAGTTCGGCGCCGATTTCTTTGAGCGTTTTCGGTTCGGTTCCGTCGAGTCCGAAACGGAGTTTCAAGACCATCGCTTCGCGGTCTTCCAGATCGCCGAGCAGTTCCATGGCGTGACGCAAGATGTCGTGATCGAGCATCATTTCATCGGGAGCTTTCAGACGCTCGTCCATGACCATTTCGCCGAGCGACCACCCCGATTCGCTCTGGTCGCTTTGCGGCGTGCTGTTGCTGATGCGGATCGCTTTGCGGATGATCGGCAGCTTCTTCTTCGGCAGTCCCAACACCCGAGCGACCTCTTCGTTGGTCGGGGTGCGGCCGAGTTCTTCGCTCAACCGGGCGGTCGCACGGCGCCACTTGCTGAGCAATTCGACCATGTAAGCCGGAATCCGAATCGTTTTGGCGCTGTTGATCAACGCCCGTTTGATCGATTGTTTGATCCAGTAACTGGCGTAGGTGCTGAAGCGGGTTCCGACGGTGGGATCAAACCCCTCAACGGCTCGCAACAGTCCCAGGTTTCCTTCTTCGATCAGGTCCTGCAGGCTGAGGCCTTTGCCGGTGTAGCCGCGGGAGATGTTGACGACCAAACGCAAATTCGCACGGACCATTCGATCGCGTGCCTCGACATCGCCCTGTTCGATCAGGGCGGCCAGTTCCAGCTCTTCTTTGGCCGTCAGCAATGCCGTCTCGTTGATCTCACGCAGATAGGTCTCCAGCGGTGACTGCGCCGCATCGGTCCTCCGACTCGGTTTGCGAGTTTTCTTGACGTCAGCGAGATCCGGGTCAACTGATGGGGCGACGAATTCAGACATGAGAATTTTGGGTAGGTTGAATCGGTGCGATTTCGCCACCGCGGACGAGCGCCGGTGGTCGCCGCAGGTGGGCGAGCGCCGGAGAGAGGAACGTGAGCAGCTGGCAGTCGACATTCGAGGATGCCGTACGGACTGCATCGGATCCCAGGCCGACGAAACTGCAATTCCAGTGAATCGGGCACGGGTTTGCCAGCGTTGGCGATTGTTCCGGTCCTTCCGATTGTTCACAAAACGCGGCTGGGAACACCGAGCGACGCAATCGTGGCTTGTCGTCGGTCACCCAATGCCGTTTACTTTGTCCGTCCTTGGAACCGAAACAGACTACCCGCACGGTTGTTGTCCTGACATGTTGATCGACTCCCACCATCACCTTTGGAAATACTCCGCTGAGCAGTATCCGTGGATCAGTGACAGGATGTCTCTGCTGCGGAAGGATTTTTGGTCCGACGACTTAAACAGCCTGCGCGACGAACACGGCGTCGATGGCTTCGTCACCGTCCAGGCCCGGCAGTCGTTGGAAGAAACCGAGACGCTGCTCTCGCTTGCCGAATCACAGCCGCTGATCAAAGGCGTTGTCGGCTGGGTCGATTTTGCGTCCGATGAAATCACCGAGCAACTCGATCGCTTCGCCGGCAACGGCAACTTGAAAGGCTTGCGTCACGTCGTTCAAGATGAACCCGACGATCGATTCATCCTGGGCGCGGCATTCAATTCCGGCATCCGCCAACTGGCCGGCCGAGACCTGGTCTACGACGTCTTGATCTTCGCACGGCAATTGGAAAGTTCCATCGAGTTCGTCCGGTCGCACGCCGACATCCCGATGGTGCTCGACCACATCGCTAAACCGACGATCAAGGACGGCGAACTCGATGCCCAGTGGGCGTCACAAATCCGCGAGATCGCTGCCTTGCCGAATTTGTCGTGCAAGTTTTCCGGCGTGGTCACGGAAGTCCGGGACACCTGCTGGGATATTGAGACCATTCGGCCGTATTGGGACACCGTGCTCGAGGCGTTTGGCCCCGATCGATTGATGTACGGAAGCGATTGGCCCGTCTGCCTTTTGAAATCGACCTACGAGCGATGGCTGGAGGCGGTCCGGTCGTTGGCCGGCGAATTGTCCAGCGACGAACAAGAACAGTTTTTTGGCGGCACCGCCAAACGCATTTATCACTTGGAGTAACTCTGAAACATGCGCGCGATACAAATCAGTGAAGTCAAAACGTTAAAGCCCATCGAGATCGATCCGCCGGCCGCGCCCGGCCCTGGACAAGCGCTGGTGCGAACGCATCGGATGGGCGTCTGTGGAACCGACATCAGTTGCTATCTGGGGAAGTTTCCGTTTTTCGATTTTCCCCGCATCCCCGGTCATGAACTGGGCGTGGAAGTCATTTCGGTCGGTGACGGCGTGACCAACGTTGCCGCCGGCGACCGTTGCAGCGTGGAACCCTACATGAATTGTGGGACGTGCTATCCCTGTCGTCGCGGTGCGACCAACTGTTGCCAAAACCTGAAAGTCATCGGCGTGATGATGGACGGCGGGCTGTGCGAGTCCTTTCTGGTTCGCGCCGACAAGTTGCATCCGTCCAAGAAACTTTCCTTCGACCAACTCGCGCTCGTGGAAACACTGGCGATCGGTTGTCACGCCAATGACCGCGCCAATCCACAACCGGCCGATCACGCGATGATCATCGGGATGGGGCCGATCGGGTTGGCGACGCTGGAGTTTGCGAAATTCACCGGCGCAAAAATCAGCGTGATGGACATGAATCCCGATCGCTTGGAGTTCGTCCGACGCAATTATGGGATCGAGAACACCATCCAGTTCAAAGGCGATGGCAGTGAATTGGAGCGGATGCGCGAGCTGACCGGCGGCGATCTGTATCAATCGATCATCGACGCGACGGGAAATCGTCATTCGATGAGCGGCGCGCTGAACTATCTGGCCAGCACCGGATCGTTGGTTTACGTCGGCATCACGACCGACGAAATCACGTTCCGGCACCCGACGATGCACAAGCCGGAAGCGTCGATTCTGGCGTCACGCAACGCGTTGCCCGGCGATTTCACCCGGATCATTCAATTGATCGAAATGGGGATGATCAACACCGATGCTTGGATCACCCACCGAACCGACATGGACCGAGTCTTGTCAGATTTCGAATCCTACACCAAACCGGAAACCGGGGTCATCAAGGCGGTGATTTCCGTCAGCGGTTGATCACAGATCCAAACCGGCCACCCAGCGGGCCCAGTCGGGTTCGTCCTTGGGGTCCAACAGCGGTTCGGGAATGACGGCCAGACGCTTGCTTTCAGGCGTCCCCGGCGTTTGGGCTCGAACGGTCAGCAAACCATCGACGTTCAATTCGAAACCGATCGAGCGTGTTCGTTTGAGTTGATTGTTGGAATCCTTGTCGACCTGGAATTCGTAGCGTCCCAGCGAGTGCCATTTGTCGCCGTTTACGCCGGAGGATTCGACGACCGACAGGGTCATGGAGAATCGATTTTTGGCGATCGTCAATTTTCGGTTGGTGCGTGCCGGCAGTTTTTCACCGCGGGGGATGATCGGCAAAATCCGCCGCCGCCCGCGACTGTCTTCGATCACGATTCCGATCGTCTGGCTGGAAACGCATCGCGGCGGCAACAGCATGTCACTTCGTTGGGGCAATTCGGCGGCCAGGCAGGCGGCCGCACCGCGCGCGATGTCACTGTGATCGACGACGCGGACATCCAAGTCGGGCGATAGTTTTTTGAACAACCGGGTCTGCAAGGCATCGATCCGCAACAGCGGCCCGTGGATCACGGCCGAACCAATTTTCTTGGGATGCACGCCCGCCTGCTGACAGACCGCATGCATGTCGCGACGGATTCCGTGAATCAGATCGGCACATCGTTCCAGCCATGTGTTTCGCGCCACGGTGATCGAATAAGGGCGATCATCTTTTTCGATACTGATCGTCACCTCCGACAGCATCAGCAACGAATTCATCGCATGCTCGCACGCCATCTGCAACCGCGACGCTTGGATCGTGTGCTCGGTCGGATCGAAACCATGACGTTGCCGAAACCCGTCGGCGGCCAGCGTGACCAAGCGGTGTTGCCAGCTCAACATGCTGGTATGCCAATGGCCTGCGGTGGCCAGTTGTTTCAGCTGCATGCCGTCGCGTTGCACCAACGCAACCTCGGTGGCTTGTCCCGACAAACCGATGAACAGCATCGTTTCGGCCGAATTGATGTCGATCGCTTTATTCTCGCCGGACACCACGCCATCGATGTCCAACAGCAGTGACTGGATCGCTGCGACGTTTCTGTCGACCAGACGAACGGATTCGAGTCCCGCGATGCGACAGGCTTGCTTGATGCTGCGTCGATGAAATTGGTCGTAACACGCCGGCACCACCATCGACGTCAACTTGGGCATGGCGCGTCCCGGCCAGGCGTTGGAGACGATTCGTCGGATCGCCAGCGCCAGCAGAACTTCCGGCGGGCAATGGCTTCCGGCAATCTCGCGGCGGACCACGTCTTTGCCGATGTACATCGGCAGGCAGTGCACGACATGCTTCGGCGCGACCCGACGCATCTGGTTGGCGTCCATGTCAAACAGCAGTCGTCCGTGGTCGTTGGCAATCACCATTCGGAACAACGGCTGGTCATCGGCGCCGGCGACTAAGTTGTGGATGCCGACGCCTTGCACCGATTCCGCCGCCGCGGCGTAGGACATCCCCATGTCGATGCCGAACACGGGTTGATTGGCGATTGCGGTGGACCCGCCGGACATCGTGGAATCGTTAACGCTGGATTGTCGATTAACGAACTCCGCCAACCAGGCAGGACTGTGCGATTCCTCGGCATAAGCGCCCAGGTCTTCCACGACCTCGTCCAAGGACGCGTAGCGTTCGCTGAGCCGTTTGGCCATCATCCGACGCAGCAGGTTGGACAGCCCCAGGTCGACGTCACTGCGCAGTTGCATCAGATCGGGTATCTCGCCGTGACGATGGCCATAGACCTGGTCCAGGTATTCCCCCTGGAACGGCGGTCGGGCGGTCAGCAGAAAGAACAGCACCGCCCCGAGGGAATAAATGTCGCTTCTGGGATCCGCTTCGTCGGGGGATTCGAGCTGTTCGGGGGACATGTAGGCCAACGTCCCGATCAGGCGTCCCTTGCGCTTGTGATGGGAATCGGGGTCTTGCACGCGGCCCAATTCGCGACCGTCTTCGGACCACAAGACGTTGCTGATTTGGGCCAGCCCCAGATCCAACACCTTGATCGTCCCGTCGACGGCGCGGATCAGGTTGCCGGGTTTAACATCGCGATGCACGATCCCGGCGCGATGGGCGTGCAACAGTCCCAAGGCGGCTTGGCGGACGATCGCGGCGGCCATTCCCGGTGACAGGGGACCGTTTTTGGAAACCAGTTTCGTCAACGTCAATCCGTCGACGTATTCCATCACCAAGTAGTGGATCCCGCCAAATTCGCCGGCGTCAAAGGCGGTGACAATATTCGGGTGCATGACGCGCGAGGCGGCGCGGACTTCGTCATAAAACCGCTCCACCGACGCTTCGTCAGAGATTCGATCGCTCCGCAACACTTTCAACGCGACCTTGCGTTGCATCCGCACGTGTTCGGCGGAAAACACCTGCCCCATGCCGCCCGAACCGATCAATCCCGTGATGCGATACTCGCCGATCTGCTTGGGGACCTTGCCTTCGGAGTCCGCCGAGCGTTTTCCCGGGGCGCTGACGGCGGTCGCTTTAGCCGCTTGAATCACCTGATCGGAGGCCACGCTGAGTTCGATTTCCGGTTCGGAAAGGTCGCCGATCTCGCAGGTCGCGGGATCGGCGCCGACCGCTTCGCTGTACGTCGGCACACTTCCAAGCTCCGCCGAATCGACGACGCGACCTTCGAACTCGCTGGAGAGCGAATCGGGCGTCAAATCATCGCTATCGGAGAGGGGGCGGGACAAAGTGATGGACGTCGCGGTGGGGAAGGGGCGAGGTGAAGGTCGAGTGAGATCCGTCCACCCGATCGCCCCATCCAATATATCGCAATACCGGTGGAGTTGTCGGACTCGGATCTGGCACGTTACTCTAAGACCCGGAAAACGAAGTCGGCGGGTTGTCGCCCGACTCGTCCGTTAGCCTTCACACGAACTCGGCCCATTATCTTGCCAGCACCGGATCAATCGTCAATATCCGACCGCCAGCCCTCCGATCAGCCGGCGGGTGAGTCGGATCCCCGTGTCCTTCGGATTGCGACCCGAGAAAGCCCCCTGGCCCTTTGGCAGGCACAACACGTCGCCCAACTGCTGGCCATGCACACCATTGCGCCGCGGATTGTGCCGATGGTCAGCAGCGGCGATGTGGACATGCGGCCGATCGACGGCAAACGCTCCGTCGGCGTGTTCACCAAACGAATCCAGCAGGCCCTGTTGGACGACGAGGGGGACGTGGCGGTGCATTCGATGAAGGATCTGCCGACCGAAGCCCACCCGAGTCTTCGTATGGTGGCCTCGCCGGCGCGAGAAACGGTGGCCGATTGCCTGGTCTCGCCGAGGGGGTTGGAACTGGACGCGCTGCCGGGCGCCGCCCGAATCGGCACCGGCAGCCGCCGCCGCGCGGCACAATTGCTGAAGCTCCGCCCCGATCTGGACGTCCAACCGATTCGCGGTAACGTCCAAACACGACTGCAAAAGATGCGGGACGGCGAATACGACGCCATCGTGCTCGCCGCGGCGGGAATCGAGCGGCTGGAGATGCATGATCTGCCCCGCGTCGAGCTGCCGCTGGAATGCATGCTGCCCGCTCCCGGCCAAGGCGCTTTGGCGATCGAAGTACGCGGCGATGATGCCGATGCCGTCGCAGTGGTCTCGCAAATCAATGTTCCCCGTTCGACCGCCTGCACGCTGGCCGAACGGACGCTGTTATCGCAACTGCACGGCGGCTGTTTAGCCCCGATCGCCGCCTTGGGAACGGTCTCCGATGTGTCGGCCGGCGAGGAACCCCGCTCGGTCCTGCACTTGGTCGCCCGCGTGTTGTCGCTCGATGGCAAAGTCTGCTTGGAATCCGAAGCCGACACGACGCTGGACGTGGCATCGGACGACTGGCGAACCACGGCCATCGCGTTGGGACGCCAAGTTGCCGAGATGCTGATCGACCAGGGTGCCAAACCGCTGATCGAAGCCGGACGGTAAGTCGCTTCTCGATTGAGCGGTAGTGGGCGTGAACCGTTCACGCCGGAGAAGAACGCATCGATTTTTCGTGATGGCGCGCGCGGTGAGACGCTAAAATCGGTCGACAAAACGTTGCATCCTTTCCACGTTCCCCACTTCCCAAGGTACACACCGGTGCTGACACGTCCCACGCCATCCGGCCGCGCCGCCGTTCCACCCAGTCGCCGTCAATTCATCGCCGTCGCCGGTGCGACTTGCGTCGCCGCCTGTGCGGCGACCGGTGATGGCGTCGCCCCGGCCACCGTCGCTGCGGCGGAACCGTTTGCCCGCAGCGGTGGAGCACGCTTTCGCGTCGGGTTGGCCGCCTATTCGCTACGCAACTACTTTTCGTTCATGAAAGGCAAGCGAAAGGAACCGGCCTCGGGAGGCAAAGCGATCGACATGGTCGGGTTCCTCGATTACTGCGTCGCGCAGGGCTTGGAAGCGGCTGAATTGACGAGTTACTTTTTCCCGCCCGATGCCGACGACGCGTACTTCCTGGAACTCAAACGCCAAGCATTCCTTCGTGGCGTGACCATTTCCGGCACCGCGATCGGCAACAACTTCACCCAGGGTGCCGGCGACAAAATGGAGCGGGAGATTGAAACCGCGCTTCAGTGGATCGACAAAGCCGCCGTGATGGGGGCTCCGCATATCCGCTTCTTCGCCGGCAAGGGAAAGGAACTGGATGATCATCCCGAACGCATGAACGAGGCGGTTGCCGCGATGAAACGTTGCGCCATGCGGGCGGGCGAGCGAGGCGTTTTTCTGGGGATCGAAAACCACGGCAATCTCCGGCCCGACCAACTGTTGCCGATCATTCATGCCGTCGACCATCCCTGGGTCGGCATCAACTTGGACACCGGCAATTTCTACAGCGACGATCCGTACGGCGATCTGGAAAAATGCGTGCCCTTCGCCGTCAACGTTCAAGTCAAAGTCAACATGAAGAAACCCGACGGCACCGAGTATCCGGCCGACATGGATCGGATCGCCGGGATTCTGCGCGACAGCGGCTACCAGGGGTTCGTGGTCCTGGAATACGAAGACGAAGACCCCTACGAACACATCCCGGCGGCCTTGGATCGGATGCGCAAAGCACTCGGCGTCTGACAAAAACCGCTACGACCGTTGCGTCCGAAACAACCGGACGGGTTTCCACGATCGGAAAGGTCAAAACGATACTTTTCCTGAAGCTTTTGTGTTGAACCCGCCGGAATCGGACTAATGTCTAGGTGTGCGAGGGACGCGACACGCAGCAAGCACAACAACGAGATATTAAGCGTCCCCCCGTGCGAGGCGGGGTCGGTTCTTCGGAATCGGCCTCGCCTTTTTTCGTATCTGCGTCGACCAAGTGGTCATCGCCAGGACCGCCAGCAAACTGGCCAGTACGGCGTACATCGGTTGCCGCCATGGCCCCAGTGCTTGGACCAGCAACACCAGCAACGGTCCAGCCAGCACAATCGCAACCAGCCAGCCCGACCAGGCCGCCAGATTCACGTTGGCCGTCACGCTGCGAACCAAGCCGTACGCGAGACTGGGCAAGACCAGCAAGTAGCCGCCGCCGGGCAGTAAAAAAGCCAACGTGGTTCCCAACGCGGCGGTCACCAGCCAAATCCAATCGCTGACCAGATCGAATTCTTTTGTGGATGCTCGCGATACCAGCCACTCCACCAGCAACGTGGCGGCCAAAAATGACGCGGCGATCGTGAATAATCCCAACGGCAAATCAATCGGCGTGTATTTCACTGCGTGCCACGGCGTCGTCAGCAAGGCGAATCGAATTGCCAGGCCGACCGCCAGACCGACCAGGACTGCCAACAGCGTGTACAGCACATGCCGTGGCAAACGTCGCCAAGGGTGCCGCTGACGCAGACAAACCACACCGATCACAGCGACCGCGATCAGCGCCAACACCTTCTGAACCGCTTCACTGAAATGGATCACGGTCAATCCGTACAGATCAAAGAACACGGCGTTGTCGGCATCCGGCTGCGTGGATGCCCGCTGCACGCGTTGCACGACGTCGGCGGGTAATCGATCGACGGCGCGGTGCATCGAGAACAGGTGCGCGGCCATGTGTTGTAGCGTTCGATCGCTCAGGTTGTCCGGCGTATCGTCCACCTGGTGATAACGATGGGCGCCCCCGATGACCGCGTAGTTGAATCCGGGCAGACCGAGTTTGCCGTGCCAGGCGTTGAAGTCGGTCGCGTTGGGGAGCATCCGGTAGACCGTGACGGCCAGCGAGGAAGTGATCTTGGGCCGCGCCAGATCGTCAATCAACACGCTGACCCAAGCATGATTGCCGGAATGCGTTTCGAACATCGGGATGCCGCCGCTGCTGCCCCGGGCATCGAAGTTCAACACGAACATCGGTGTGGGAAACGGCAGCGAGTCTGGGGCCGCGATCGCGTAGGCGCCCAACAACCCGAATTCTTCTCCATCGGTAAACAGGTAATGGGTGGTGTGGATCGGTGGCGACTTCGCCAGCACGCGAATGTGTTCGACCAAGGCGACGACCGCCGATCCGGCGTCGCCCGCGCCGGGGCCCCAGCGGCAAGAGTCATGGTGAGTGGCCACCAGAATCGGTGCCAGCGAAGGGTCCGAGCCTTCGATCGTGACCCACAGGTTCTTCAACACCGTGTCGGGCGGCAACAGATCGATGCGTCCTTTAGGATGCCGATCCTGACGCTCGGGATCGAACGCGATCTCGATCCGCCGAGTTGAGACACCGAAGCTGTCAAGCTTTTGTTCCAGACGCTTCAAAAACGCTTCGCCGGCCGCGGTGCCCGTCGTGTGTTTCTGTGGGGGATCGCCCAACAATTCAACCAGAGTCGCACGCATCCTGGCCGCCGACGGCTGATCAACCGCGGCATCTTCCGCCAACGGTGCTGGCCCGCGGTATTGGTACCAACCCAAGCAGATGGAAAGGGCCAACGTCAACGTCGAGACGATGATTCGTCTGCCGAACTGTGACGCGTCGCGTTTCAAACCCGAATCTCCTTCCACCCCGTGGCGTAAGCTTCCAGCTTGCGATCGGCGGTGGCGTACGCTTCCAGCTTGCGGTCAACGGTGGCGTAAGCTTCCAGTTTGCGGTCAACAGTGGTGTAAGCTTCCAGCTTACCAATGGCAAGCTGGAAGCTTACCCCACTTTTACGCCGCAAACGAGGTCTGCGGTTGTGTGAATCGAAGGGCGATTTGAGCGACAATTTGTTTTGCGGCGTCGATATCGGAAAGCTGCAGTTGTCCCATCCGCCGCATGTCGCTGCGTACTTTGCGTGATTGCCGTCGCGGCAGCATGTCGAGAACGGTTTCGGCGGTCTCGTTGGGCAGACCGCACAAGACCAAGAACGCTTGTTTGGTCGACACCATCCCGAGGGCACGGCAAAGATCCTGGGGCGGCAGTTGCGTCAAAAATCGATCGACGCGCTCGGCCAATTCCGCCGGATGACACAGCGTTTCGTCGGCGTAGGCGTCTGCTTCGTTGACGGGTCGGTCGTCCACCGCGTACCGGCGTTCATTGATTGGCAACACCACGGCACCCTGGTCCGACGCGTCGTCATGCGGTTGTCGGGACGGGCGGCTTTCGTTTTGCCGCAGCGCCGATGGCAACACGCCGGCGGCCTGAGTCTGGTGAAACTGAGCAAACATACTCTCCACGGTTTCGCGGCTGGGCGGCATCGCCGCCGGAGTCGTGGTGGCATCGGTGTTGGTCTGTCGGGCGTGCTCAGTCGGCGGCACCTCGACCGCAGCCGATTCCGCCGGTGGTGTTGGGCGGTGTCCGCTTTCGCGTTGAAAATCCGCAGTCGCGTCGGCGACCGAATCGGTACCTCGGTAGATGGATTTGGAGCGTTTTTGAGAGACTCTGGCTCGACCGATTTGAATCTCGTCCTGAATCTCCGATTCCACTTTTTCGACGCGGCTGGTTTCGGTCTGCAGCTCGTCCTGCATCCGCTTCATCACATGGACCTGCTCCATCGCATCGATTTCACCCATCGCCGACATCTCTTGGGCGATGCGTTGTTTGTCCTCGTTGCCCAGCTGTCCCAGCAGGACGCGGTGGGTGCGACGTGGCAGCGTGTGCAACAAGATGGCGATCTGGCGGATCGAATCGCCGCGATCGGCTTGGGTGCCGGAATGTGTTTCGGTCGGGGTGATCATGGGTGGATGAGTCAGGTCATTGGAACGATCGGTCACCGTCTGCAGACGTCAAACCCGCTCAGGCAGCGTCGGCCATCCAGCTGTGGACGATCTGTGCGGCCAGTTCGGGGTTGGATTCGACCAATTCGGCCAAGTCGTCTCGCATCGTCGTATCGGCAGCATTCGATTGGGTCTTGGCCGGCCGATCGGGGTGTCGCGGTGAGGGTTTGCTGGTTGGCACTTCGGTGACCGATGATGCCGTCATCGCAGGATTTCGCAGTCGCATTCGCATGGTGGCGATGGCAAACACGCTGGCGACCAACAACAGGCTGCCCAACGAAATCGCCAGCACGGGATTTTCTTGAAGCGGTCCGATCACGCCGGCCCACCGACCGACCGTGTCGACCGGCGAGGGATACTTGGGCGTCTTGTCGGGATCTGGAAAGCTCCAGACTCGCACCGTATGTTCGTCGCTGTCGGCATTGCTTGCCACCAGCGGTTTGACCGCGTCACGAATGTTATCCATCACTTTGGCTCGAACGCCGTCAAGTTGTTCTTGGGTGGGCGCCAGCGGCAAGGCGCCGTCGGGATGTTGCGACCGATAGTCGTTAACCCATTGGGCGTGGAACTGGCTTTCGGGCACTCCGACGGAAACGCGCATTTGAAACTCGCCCGATGTCGATTCCTTGTGAATCGACTTGGACAGCGCGATCGGTTTGCCGTCACCCGACTCGCAGTAAACCGACCGTGCCGCGATGTGCAGCCCACGATAACCGCCCAATAATTCGGTCAGGCGTTGTTCCAATTCGTATTCCGCTTGACGCTGTTGACGGGTCAATGGATCGTCCGATCCGTTGTACGTTTTCCGTGCCGACGTGTCGGTGACCGTCACTTGGTCCGCTTCCATGCCGGCGTAGGCACCGGCGACAAGGTTCTGGATCATGCTGATCCGTCCCGGCGCAATCGGTTTGCCACTGTCGGAGACCAGCAGCACGCTGGCGGATTGGATCGTGCGGCCGTCGAATCCACCGGCGGATTGCTCGTCATAGTCGACACTGGCCCAGAGGATGTCATCAAAGGCCGCGATTTTTTTTCCCAGGTCGCGTGCCTTGGCATATTGGTGACGCGTGCGTCGGGCCGATTCCGATTCGAAATACGGTGCCTCGCCGAGCGCCTCTTCGACGCTGCTTTGCAAGGCGTAGGGATGTGCGGAGGCTTGCTCGAGCGCCGCCAAATATTCATGCCGGGTCTCACGCGGGATCAACATCCGTCCTTCTTCGCGCCGCCAATCGCTCAAGCCCGCTTTGCTGAACGCGAACTCGACTTGACTGAGTTCCATCTCCCGCAGCACCTTTCCGCCAAAGAGCGGCTCCATGGTTTCCGTCGAGCCGGCGGGCGTGACGTAATAGATTCCACCGACAATCAGCAGCCCTGCGATCGCACAGGCGACCGCTCGTGACAGAGCCGACGCCCCGGAGAGCGGCGGGACGGTGTCGAGATGGGATTTGAATCGTTCAGTCCGCTGACGCAACACGCTTAGGCTGCCATTCGACTACTGGATGATTGCGATGGGAACACGATGGTGACAGCCACTCCGCCTTGGGGGCAGTTCTGCCACTGCAGTTCCGCATTGATGGCGGCCGCGGCGATCGGCAGGTGACGCTCGCGTTTGGTCGCATCGGTCCCGCTGTCGGCGATCTCCAACTCCAATCCCGATTCGCTCTGGCAGGCGGTGATCATCAGATCGCCACCGTCAGGCATCGCCTCCAACGCCTGCTTGCTAAGCGCTGTGATCAGATCCGCCGTGCGTTGGTGGTCGCAGGGGATGGGGATTTCCAAGTCGATGTCCAATTCCAGGCACACCGGAGCTTGGTGTTGGATCAATAACGGTGCGGTCACAGTCTCGACAAGAACCAAGAGGTTCCTGCACTGTTCCGGTTCCATCCATCCTTTGGCCATCGTGGCCTCCGCATTTATCGAATGTTCAAATGATTTTGACGACCCGCGGGATGCGACACGTCATCGACGCCGGCGATCGATCTCACCTGAGCAAAAACAGGGAAAAATCGTCGGAATGACTCAAGTCGTTCTCCACAATGGACCGGCATAGCCTTTTCTCGGCGGTGGTCGCAAGGCGGATTGGCCGGCAAAGTGCCATCGAGAACGACGAGCCGGGGGGCCGCGTCCCCTCGGACGCCTCGATTTTTTGTCAATCAGGCGTATGATGGCCCTAGAGTCATTGGCATGTCTGCGTTTCTGACTGCATCACTCTCTGCCCCACAAGAAATTCGAACTTTCCATGCGTTCACTGACTTCCCTGCTGACCATCACCACGCTGATCGTCTCCGCCACCTGTTTCGCCGACGATGCCCGTGGGCAAGGATTGCTGCAACGGCTGCGAAGTCGGATCGTGCCGCTGATCCAAGATCAACTGCAACCGCAAGACGGCGAAGCCGCCAACAACGCCCTGCCGGCTCGCCCGCTGCCGCGTGCGGGAAACCAGCCCGGCGCCGCTAACCAGCCCGGTGCCGCGAACCAGCCCGGTGCCGCCAATCCGGCAAACGGAGCGGCCCAGAATCCCGCCGCCGCCGGCCGAACCGATCAAGCGAATCCGCGGGCACGCTATCGCCCCCTGGCTCGTCCAGGCAGTGGCGTCAGTCGCATTCCGGCCGTTAGTCCGGCTCCGGCAGCCAGTCCGACGCCGGCCGTCGGGCCCGGCGGCGTCCGACAGGCGGGGGCTGAGACGCAGTCCCAGGCCGACGTCGACTCTCCAACTCCCCAGCGATCCCAATCGTTCGGTCGCTCGATTCTTTCCCCGCTCGACTTCGACGACGAAGGTGGTCCGGCCGCGGCAGCTGCCGCCACTGGCGCATCCGGCGGCACCGCTGCATCGATCGGCATCAAGGCGATTGACGCCGATCCGGGCTACCCGGGCGTTCAAATCACCGAATTCGCCAGCCATTCCCGTGCCGACCGAGACGGGCTGCGCGTTGGCGACTTCATCTTTGCTATCGACGGGGTGCCCACGCCATCGGTTGCCGCCTTGGTCGGTCAAGTCGCCGACCGTCAGCCCGGCGATCGGGTTCGCTTGCGGATCGGGCGGGGCGGACAAGTCAGTGATCTTGACATCACGTTGGTGGCCAAGCCCGGCACCAACGCGGGCCCGGCGAGCGAACTGACGAAATCGCCCGCCGCCGGCGGTACGTCGGCTACCGGCCCTGCGGCATCGGGCCGAAATCCGATCGCCGTGCCCCTCCAGGCCGCCACCCCGACTGCGGCACAGACTGCACGGCCGAAGATCGGCGCGGAGGTTCGCGATGTGCCCGGCCGACGCGGTGTCCAAGTGATGGAGATTCAGCCCGGATCGCCGGCGGACAACGCCGGCCTGAAAACCGATGATCGCATCGTCGCGATTGACAGCAAAATGGTTTCCGACACCCAGCGTCTGTTCGACCTACTGGCGCTCGCTTCGCCTGACGCCTCCGTGGATCTGCAATTGATCCGAGACAATCGTCTCGTCAACGCCACGCTGTCGCTGCGATCCGGTGATGGACCAGCGGTCGCGGGCCAAGCGACGGACGCCAGCGACCCCACGCCGGCCGCCAGCGATTCATTGGTCGGCGGCCTCGGTTCGGTGCTCGGCGGCATGTTCGGCCAGTCGGCCACGCCATCGCAAACCCCCTCCAACACGACCGATCCGCAAGCCGACACGGCGAAACAGGCCGCTGAGCCGGAATTGCTTCCCGCGGCAAAGAAACCGCAGCCGCAGCCAGAAAGTAAGACGCAAGCTGACCCGTCAGGCGAATCGGAATCGGTTCGAGCCGAGATTCAACGACTTCGCGACCAACTGCAAAAGCTCGAGTCGCAACTCGAGGACTAAATCGCAAGGAAGACTCGCAGATAGCAGCGCGAACCCTCGGATGACAGGGTGCCAGAAATCCGTGGGTTCGCGCTGCTATCCGTGGGCTCAGCGATCATTTCCTCAGCGATCATTTCCTCAGCGATCATTTCCTCGCTCGGCAAGGTCGCAAAGTACAGTCTGCCCCCTATTTCCAGGTCGACAAACGCAACCCTAAGATTCAAACCCGGCCGAAGCATTAACCCGCCATGGCGGAGCGGAAGCTCAACACCGCGGGCGTCTCGTCGGCCGGCAACGCTTCCTTCACTAGGTTGCTGGTCAGCGTCATCTTCAACGCCGCCACCTGATTCGGCTCGATCGCGATTCGGCTTTGCACAAACCAGCCGACGTGCGGGGAGCGACTTTCTTGGCGGAGCACCAGGGTGGAACCGTTGCCATCGCTTTCGCGTGCAAGCACCAGTCGCTGGTCGCCGGAATCGCTCGGGAAGACGTTCAGAATCATCGAATTCATCAGAAACCTGGATAGATGACGCGGGCGAAGGAGGGACGTCAAAAAACTGCGCGGTGTTGAAAGTGATTCTCAACAACAGAGGAGTTTAGTGATTCTCCGTTGCGCGTCAATCTTTCAAATCGGTGTAAAGTCTTCCAATTTGGTGGACGACAGAATCCGACGTCGTAACCCGCTGTTTGACGTAACCGATTGGCTGGGAACAGGTTAAGGGAAATGGGCGGATTTCGATTCGGCGATTGGCACAATTCCTGCATCTCTCCCCTGCCGCGTACAAGGATGTGACAGCCTTGACGAGTTTCTCACCCTCTCTCGCCGGTATCGGCAAAGGAAACTGCCATGTTAGTTCTCTCACGAAAAGTCGATCAGCAGATCAAGATTGGCGACGACATCACGGTGACCGTGGTCCGTGTGGAAGGAAATCGAGTTCGAATCGGAATCAGCGCTCCCCGCGACGTTCGCATCCTTCGCGGCGAACTGGACACCGAACAAGCGATCGACGGAGAAGTCGAATTCGAGCTTTCGGAGCGAGAATTCGCCTTCGCCCACCAAAACGCTTCGGATCGCATCAAATCGGCCAAAACGCGTCCGTCGGTCCGGCCGCAAGTCTTCACCGGATCGGTCACCGCCGACGGCGGCAAGGTGGAATTGAGGGGCGATTCGCCGGCGCGAAAGGCCAAGCCGGCACCCTTGGCCAGCTTCGTTTCGGCGTCATAGGTCGGGCGCGAGATGTGTTCCCGATCAATAACTCCCTTCTCCGCGAATGGACTCGCGGCACCTTCCTTGCGACGCCTTCAGCCCCGGCTGTCCAGCTTGAAACCTGAAACCTGAAACCTGAAACCTGAAACCTGAAACCTGAAACCTGAAACCTGAAACCTGAAACCCTTACCGCTCAAAGCCAACTTTCCGAACCGTAGTTGATTCGCCCGCTGCCGCGGATTCGACTGCGTTTTTCGGCATCGTCGCAACGCGGTCGGCCGAATCGAGTTCTCGGAGATGTTCCAACAGGATGCGGCGGACTTCAAAGATCGCTTGACCGGTCATGTGGATCTTGGTGTGCTCGGCATCGACGATCAGTTCGCTTTCGGTGTCGTCCATCGTGGCACTTTCGTAGGCAACAATGCCATCGCCGCGACCGGCTTTCTTTTGCAACAGCGTGGGGTCTTGCAGGATCCCGATGATGTTGTGGTACTTGACCGTCGGTGAGTACTTTGCCCGCTGCATGACGGGGAAGA
Organism: Phycisphaera sp. RhM; assembly: GCA_033042175.1. Lineage (GTDB taxonomy): Bacteria > Planctomycetota > Planctomycetia > Pirellulales > Pirellulaceae > Stieleria. The sequence goes on along the minus strand of WCIL01000003.1, from coordinate 107,085 downwards.
TCGGCGAGTCGGGTGCCAGCGAATCGATCGCGTTGGCCATCGTCAACAGTTCGGTATCTCGAAACAGGTTGGGATTGTTTTTGACCAGATTCTCGCCCATGGTGACATTCATCGTCGGCAGTTTGATGAATTTACGTGCCAACCAGCGGGTCAATTCATTGGCGAACTTGCTGCCGCGGTGGGGCGTTCCGATGGTGATCACCCGGCTGACCGATTGATTGGGCTTGAAGAACAATGTGCTGACCAGCTTGTTGCGCTCTTCGGCTGCTCCCCGCAGTTTCTGTTGTGGTTGGTCGCTGACGATTCTCCAGAAATCATCGCCGCTGTCGATCGTCTGCATGCGACTGATCAGCCCGCCCATGCTGTGCCCGACCAAGACCATCTGGTCCATCGGGGCATCGTTGTGTGTCGGGTCAAACGTCTGACGCAGCTCATGAAGGTCCGAACGCATTTGCATCGCACTCAACCAAAACGGCTGGCCGGACGGATACAGATAGAACCAGAACTGGTAGCGCTGGCGGATCTCTGGGAAACTGCGGAGGTCGTTGAACATGTCCATCCACGTCCGGGGGCTGGACCACAGGCCGTGCACCATCAGCACCGGGATCCGGTTGGGATCGTACGGTTCCAGCATGTACAAGCCGCGGTTCTTGACGGCATCGGCGGGATTCAGCAAGCCTTCGGTTTCGTGGTTTCGCTCACGAAATCGCGGTGTGTCGAGAAAGAAAGCCAGCGGGGTGGTCAGATCGGTTTCCAACGGCACCCAGTGGTTGGCCAATTTGACCTGGTTGGCCGACAGCGGATCAAAAAACTCGAGCACACAGGTGTTGGCGTCGCCGTATTCACCGTCCTCGGGTTTGGCGCAGCGCATCATCGCAGTGACGCTGTAGCTGAGCCCGTCGGGGTAGTATTTCTCGCGCGGATCGTGGTTTTCGTTGCTTTTGCGCACCGCGATCATCGGAACGCCTAATCCGAACGTCGTGTGCTTGCTTCGCAGCGTCGCGATCTCGTAATCACTGACAAATTCGTAGTGATCAAACTCGTCGGGTTTCCAGTTTCCGCGCAGTTGAGTCTGGATGACGAACTCGCGGTCGGGTGTTTTGACCCGGTAGGTTTGGCCCGGTTTGATGTGATGTTCTTCGCACAGCAGGCGGAGCGTGTCTTCCAGCGATTCGTTGTACAGATCGCAAGTCGCGCGAAATTGCGGGTCGTATTGGTTCCGCGTTTCCGACAGGTCTTCGTCGAACAGATAGTCGTAGCTGTTGGTCAGCGCGACGCCGAAGTGGCCCAGGGCGTCACTCTGGTTACCCTTGGTTTCCGCCTTTTTGCCTTCGACGTAAGACAATTCCGCGAGTGCATGAATCAGCTCGGGGTCACGGTTGTCCCGCAGCGTCGTTTGGATTTTTTTCAGACAAACGTGGGCGTCCTGGTCGTAGCCGTCGCGAAGCCCATAGCGTCGCAACGTGTTCCACGTCCGCTCGCTGATTTGCGGCCCTTGCCGCGTCATCAGCCGCAGCTGGGCGGCTAACGGGTTGTCGCGAACCGACCGAGCCGTCAAATACCGAGCGGTCGAGCATCCGCCGGATAGACACAGCAGCAGAATCAGCCCGACCAGTTGCCCAATCCGCAGTCGGCGAACGCCCAGTTGGCAAACCCGCTGCGAAACCGCCGACGTCGACGCGATCGCATCCACAGGTTGAAATTCCGCTGCCGCAGAAGCCCGCGCAGCACCGCACGATACGGCACGGCACGATGCGTCGCGACGCGTGATCGCATCGGCATCGGATTCGGATCGTGGTCGGCCAAACGGAGCGGTCGTGGGTTCGAGCAACATCCTGTCAATCGAAGCGGTGGGGGGCAAGAAGCGCATGATGTTGGCGCAGCTGGCCGAACAGTAGGAAGCCGCCGGCCTCCGTGTCAACGCAGACCGCGGGGCCGGCCGAGTTTCACGACCGAGAACAGGATCGCATTCGGCTTGGCGTCCCGCCCCTTCGGGCGACCGCCCCGGGCGGCGGGGGGACGATGAAACCTGCATGATCGGTACCCGCCGTTTCGGTAACTGCGGAAGTTCGCGAGGAAACGTCGGGGGGAGCTTGACGAGGGACGAAGATTCTCGGAAACTGCCGCTCCCAGTTTGACGCGGCCGTGGCGGAACTGGCAGACGCGCTAGGTTGAGGGCCTAGTGGGAGATAATCCCGTGGAGGTTCGAGTCCTCTCGGCCGCATTCGGAAAAGCCCGCTTTTTGCGGGCTTTTTTCGTGTTCGGATCGCTGACCGTCTCTCATGACGACCGTAAAGTGATTGCTGAATGCAACGGGATCGTTGGAACGCATTTGTTTGGCGTGGCGACGTGTCTTAGGCCCGGAGGGCCGATAGAGTGTCTGCCGGTGGTGTCAGCCACCGGGGATGGATTCCATGCAACGCTCAAGGCCCAGCGGGCCGACACAGGATTCGGGTTTTGATCGCTCCCGGGCGGCCAAGAGAACAATTGTGCCGGCCCTTCAGGCCTTTGTGCTTCATTGCACTGAACACCGGTGGCTGACACCACCGGCAAACACTGTGCCAGCCCTCCGGGCTTCATCGTGACTGTCGTCGTGTCCTGGTGTTTTCCTTTGATTGAAAGACGAATCCGACCGAACACACGACCCTTGCTCTGCTTTCGATCTGGTGCAACCGTTCGGCAGCATTGCGCGTCGCCTCGGACTCTACGGCATTTTCTTGGCGGGCGGTGCAGCTAGAATCAGAGAATGAGCCGACCATTACCTGACATTCCCAAACGCAGCGAACCGATTGCGGCCGATTTCTTCCGTTCGATTGCCGACTGCACCGTCGACTGGGAAAGTTGGCTGTCGTGTGAGGGCGAAGTCTTGTGGGTGAACAGGGCTGTCGAGCGATTCACGGGCTACTCGCCGGAGGAGTGTTTGGCAATGAAGGATTATCCGTTGCCGCTGATGACGCCCGAGCACCGCGAGCGGATTGCCCGTTACTTTGCCGAAGCCGGTCGCGGTAGCACCGAAAATAACATTGAATTCGAATGTCTACACCGCGACGGGTCGACGGCTTGGGTGGCAGTGTCTTGGCAACCGATGACCGACTCCGATGGGCGATCATTGGGCTTTCGGGCGAGTGTGCGTGACATCTCGGAAAAGCGGCAAATGCGAGAACAGTTGCGTTTGCACAACGAGCATTTGGAACAACTCGTGCAAGAACGCACGGCCCGGGTGGCGGAGTTGGAACAGCATCGGCTGAAGATGGAGAAGCTCGCGGCGCTCGGCGAACTGGCTGCAGGCGTGGCGCATGAGATCAACAATCCGCTGGCCGGCATTCGCAACGCGTTCGCCTTATTGAAACGACACATTCCCGCTGACGTCAAACACTACGACAAGCTTGACTTGATCGACGGCGAAATTGAACGGATCAGCGGCATCATTCATCAGATGTATCAACTTTATCGGCCCAGTCAGCAGCGGGCGTCGACGTTTTCGCTCAAGCAGGCAGTGGACGTGGCCATCACGCTGGCGCGGCCCCTGTCGCGAAAAGCGAACGTCAAGGTTTCGGCCTCGTTCGGTTCATCCGTTGCGGTCGGGGCGTCGGGAAAAAACGCGGGCCTTGGTTCCGACGAGGTTGTCTTGCGTGAAGGCGAATTGAAACAAGTGCTGTTGAACTTGATCCACAACGCCATCCAAGCTTCCGAAGCGGGGGCTCAGGTCAACGTCCACGCTCGGGCGGACGCGAGACACACCATTTTGACGGTGACGGATCATGGGCACGGCATCGCGAAAGAAGACATCGAACGAATCTTTGACCCGTTCTTCAGCACCAAGACAGAGACGGTCGGCCAGGGCATGGGCCTCGGGTTGTCGGTCACCCGGGGGATCGTGGAAGCGATGAACGGAACCATTGACGTGACGAGCAAACCGGGGAAAGGTACCGAGTTTGTGGTGCGGTTGCCCAGACGACTCGATGACGACGCGGCCAATCCTTAGCAGACGTCGACAGGACGTTCGTTCTAAACGACTGCCGAAACTCTCCACGGGTTTCGCTCTTTCCATTACGATCCGATGAAAACCAAACAACGAATCTTGATTGCCGACGACGAGCCGCTTTATCGCGATACGACGGCGGACTTGTTGCGAGAGGAAGGCTACGAGTGCTTTTGTGTCGAGAACGCGGATGATGCGATCGGCCTGCTGCGCGAACACTCGTTCGATCTGATCTTGACCGACTTGAACATGCCCGGCAACTTGAAATTGGAATTGCTGCAAGAAGGCCGCACGAAGTACTCGCATATCCCAATGATCGTGGTGACGGGGGTGCCGTCGATTCCCACGGCCATCGAGAGCGTTCGGTTGGGAATCGCCGACTACCTGCTCAAGCCGGTCAAGTTTGACGAACTGCACACGGCGGTCCAGCGAGCACTGCTGCATCCCGGTGCGACTGCAGAACCCGCAACGGAGTCGATGTCGAAAAGCGAGCGGCGGGGGACGTTCCCCGAGATCATTGGCGATTGCCGCGCGATGTTGGAATTGCTGGACATCGTGGATCGGGTTGCCGCCAGTAACACGAACGTTCTGATCACGGGCGAGAGCGGGACCGGTAAAGAGGTGATCGCCGGCGCGATCCACAACCGCAGTGCTCGTCGCGAGCGTGCATTTCAGATCATCGACTGCACCGCCATTCCCGAAGCCTTGTTCGAGTCGGTCCTGTTTGGGCATGTCAAGGGATCGTTCACCGGAGCGATCAAGGACCAAACGGGTTTGCTGCGTCACTGTGATGGCGGTACCGCGTTCTTTGACGAACTGGGAGAATTGCCTGCGTCCTCTCAAGCGAAATTGCTGCGGGCGGTCCAAGAGCAAACCTTCACACCCGTTGGCGACAGCAAGCCGATCACAGTCGACACGCGGTTCATCTGTGCGACCAACCGAGACTTGCAAGCCGAAGTCGACGCCGGACGGTTTCGACAAGATCTGTACTATCGGCTTGCCGTCATTCCAATCGAACTCCCACCGCTTCGTGATCGGGGTGACGATGTGGTGACATTGGCCGATCACTTTCTGCGGCGTCTGCGTCCGAGCGGATCCAAGGTGGCGGGTTTTTCCGACGACGTGATTGACTGCTTCCGCACCTACCGCTGGCCCGGCAACATTCGGGAACTGCGAAACGTGATCGAACGCACCATCACGCTTGCGCGCGGCAGCACGATCGAGGTCTCCGACCTTCCGCGACAATTGCAATCGCCGGAAGCCGGCAATTCCGATGCAGCGGCGCTGTCGGAGATCTCACGCGATGAAGCGCTCGATGATGCCGATCGGGCCTATCTGGCCGCGGTGCTGAAGAAGCACAACGGCGTCATCGCGAGCGCGGCTCGACAAGCCGGTCTGTCGCGCCAAGGTTTGAACAAACTACTGAAACGACACGGAATCGACGCGGACGATTTCAGGTAATCTTCCGCGACTGGTGCGGTTGCCGCTACGGGAATTCACAGAAACCAACTTGAACGTTACTAAGTTTGTTGACTACGCAAGGTCCAGCAACATCAACTCAGCCGTGCCAGCAGTCTTTCGATCGAAACTTCATCGCTGATGGCCGCTCCGTCGCTTGTATCCAACGACTCACCATTCAGGGCTGACCTCCGGTAGGTGCGGGGCCAGGCACCCGACGGCATTTGACACCCGCCGCTTACGTTGTCGATCGTCTATCATGTTTACCGGTTGCCCCGCGTCGTTCCAGCCGCAATTGGAACGCCAGTTGCGTTTTCATCCGCGTGAACTCGTTTTGAGAGATTGTTTATCCGGCACGCCCATGAAGAACCGAGGTGAAAAGAACTGGTTCGATATCCTCCATCGATGTTTGGTCGTCTTTCTGCGATTGGCGATCACAGTTGGCATTGTCTTGGAGTTGATTCAATCCCTTTGGATGAACGCAGCCGTTGCAGCCGGAATTCTGCTCTTGACCTTTGTGCCGACGCAATTCGCCAACCGGATCAAGGTGAAGATTCCACCCGAATTCGAAGTGATCACCGTCGCGTTTATCTTCGCCTCGCTGTTTCTCGGCGAAACCCGTCAGTACTACAGCAGATTCTGGTGGTGGGACATCGCGTTGCATACGACCTCCGGCGTGCTGTTGGGGGTCCTCGGTCTGTTGCTTGTGTACGTGCTCAACGAAACACCCCGTGTTGATCTGCATATGCGGCCGGGGTTCGTGGCTTTCTTTGCGTTCTGCTTCGCTCTTGCGACAGGCGCGGTATGGGAAATGTTCGAATTTGGGATGGACCAATTCTTCGGAATGAACATGCAAAAGCCGATGCTCGGTGATCCGTCTGGCCTGACGGACACCATGATCGACTTGATCGTCGATGCCGTGGGCGCGTTGGTTGTCACCATCGCCGGCTATCTGTACATGAAGCGTGGAAACGATTCGATCATCGACCGCGGAATCCGACGATTCATCGACCGCAATCCCCGTCTGTTCTCTGCGTCTTCGTGATCGGTTCCCTCCAGCAGGATTGACAATTGTCGAGACACGCCGGTGGGCTTGCTAAACTATTTGCGATCCAATCGTTGTCGGACCGACGCCGCGAATTCACAGGAATTGAAGATCGAAATGACCACTCTCAAGTCCAACTGGCCAGCATGGTCCCTTCTGGCAAGCGTTCTCCTCGGTGCGTTGTTCGCAACGGCCGGGCAATCGGAGGAGCCGGCGATTGCCGTGCAAGACGGGTATCCGCCGGGTGAATTGGGGAAGATCGTTCGGTTGGGCGAAGACATCGTTCGCAGAACGTCCGAACATCCGCTCTCGAAACCCTACGTCGGCAATGCGTTGAACTGCACGTCGTGCCATCTCGATGCGGGGCGACACGAAACGGCGGCGAGTTTTCTCGGCACAGCCGCCGCTTATCCCGCCTGGTCACCCCGTGAGCAACGCGTCCTCACGCTGGAAGAAATCGATTGGTGACGTTCCGAAAAACGATCCGGCAGTTGCAGATCGTCGTTATCGATCCAGGTGCAGATCCAAGAAGCGTTGTTGCGATTCCTCGGTACCGATCACGAACATCTCTGCATTTGCGGGGAGCGTCGTGTTTGGGTCCGGATTGACTTGCAGTCCGTCGTTGCCGTCAATGGCGATGACGCTACAACCGGTTCGTTGTCGCACGGCGCCTTCTACAAGCGTTTTGCCGGCAAGCGACGGGGGCACCCGCACTTTGAAAACGTCCAGCCCTTCGGCGAGCAACAACACGTCGCTGCGACGGAGGAGATTGAAGAGCACGTTGGCTCCCATCGATGCTTCGGAGATCACGAAATCGGCACCGGCGCGGTGCAAGGTATGGACATTGCGTTCGAGCGTCGCGCGACTGATGATCTGGACATCCGCGCGTAACCGCCGACAATACAGCGTCAGGTAAACATTCAACGCGTCGTCGTGGGTCGTAATCACCACCGCAGACGTTTCCATGATGCCGGCTTGCTTGAGGATCTCAAGGTCGGCCGCATCGCCTACGATCAGTCGGTCATCGAATTTTCGTTTCTCGTTTTTTTCCACGATCCGAAAATCGATCCCTTGTTGATCGAGGCCACGAGCGGTCGCGGACCCGACACGGCCGAACCCGAGAATCACGACCGGCACGTTGCTCAAGTGATAAATACAGAACAGGCTATCGTATTCTTCGAGTTGAGCGCGTGTTCCCGCCAGAACCAAAACGGTATTCTCTGTGATCAAAGTGTCGGGACCCGCGTTTTGATAACGTCCACGTTCCCAAACACCAGACACGCTGATATTGACGTGATCGCGGAGGCGTATTTCGCGAAGCGTTCTGCCGACCAACGGCGTTCTCGCCGCGCTGGCCTCGGCGATCAACAAATCATCGAACTGCCCAATGACGTGCGATTTCGCATCCCGCCCGATCACGCGTCTGGCCAGCGACCGGCCCATCATTTCAGCGAGCTGCAGCACCCGCGTGCAACCGGCAAGCTCCAGAATATCAACCGAAGCAACGTTGGCGGCGGTGGCGACGATCGGGACTGTCTCGGAAACTTCACGCGCCGTGAAAGCGACATTCGTATTGATGACGTCGGTGCCGATGGTGGCCACAAGTGCGGCCGATTCAGTGCGCAACAGCCGATAGGTCTCTGGATCGTCCAATTCACCCACGACGACTTTCAAGTCCAGGTCATGAAGTCGCAACGCTTCGGTGACTTCCGAAACAAGAATCACGTACGGGTATTTGAACTGCGTCAGCTTCTTGATCAAAGCAGCCTCGACCGGGCCGTAGTGCGTCACGATCACGTGACCCTCGGTATTGGCGGGCAGTTGGCGAGGTGCCCGAGCGGCCTCCTGAGCCTGCATCCACGGCGCATAGAAGAATTGAATGAACGTGAAGGGCAGCAGGATCAGCATGAACAAAGTTCCGCTCATCAAAACGACCATCGAGAACAGCCGGCCCAGATCGGTGTGAAACGTAATGTCGCCGAATCCCAGCGTGGACATCACCGTCAGAGTCCAGTAGATGCCGGTGATCCAACTGTAACGCCGACCCTCCCACGCCATCAGGTAATGGAAGACCACGCTGTAGACGGAGATCATGATGAGCATCGAAACCGCGAACTGCGTCAGCACCCGCAAGTTACGGCGGCTGGCGCGGTTGCGCATAAAATGCAGGTACAGTGTCGTGAACGATTTCATTGCATTTCCGATGTCGTAATCCGCATTTTAGACGGGCGCCCCATCGCCGTGACAACGATACCACGCAGCGAAGACAAAAAGACGTCAGGGGGCGTCTTTTCGAGGGGGATGACAAGCGGAAGAGCAGGCCGCGCTTACCGGCACCTGAATTCTATCGCGTCGACGCTCGCCGTGACCGAACCGAGAATGCTGAGCGCTGCAGGTCGTGATCCTGCCTGATTCATTTCTACTTTCTTAGAGAGCACCCAACAGGTCGGCAGTCAAATCGTGCAGCGAGGGAAGCTGCCGATCGGCAATGACAAAGTGTTTTTGATCGGCGACGGCCGCGTCGGGAATGACAACGGTTTTCATCTGAGCTGCTTTGGCGGCCAGTAGCCCGATGAACGAGTCCTCTAAGGCGAGACACCGGAAAGGCTGGACACCCAGCGCATCACAGGCGTTGAGGTAGACTTCCGGATGAGGCTTTGAGTGGCGCAACGTTGCACCCGAGACGATCGCTTGGAAAACGCCCTGCAGATCGAGCGCGTCGATGGTCGCCTGGATCAACGTCATCGGTGACGAGGACGCGAGTGCGAGATTCAATCCTGCCTGTTGGCAAACGCCAATGGCCTGGTTCAATCCGGGCATCGCGGGCTTGTGCGTTTGCACCAGTTCGATCACCCGGTCGACGATTCGGCTGCAAACGTCTTCGCAACTGACCGATTCCCAAGGCGTCTGTTCGTAGCACCGTTGGACAATCTCGTCGACCCGCATTCCCGTCGTGTCGATCGTGTCTTGACGGGTGATGGCGACGCCGATCTGGGCAAAGATCTCAAGTTGAGCTTCTTGCCAAAAGGGTTGCGAGTCGATCATCAACCCGTCCATGTCAAACACGGCTGCTTCAATCATCATGCGTTGCACTCTTCGGCTCTTCCGCTGTTTGAACTACTGTTTGGTCCGCTGCTGTGGTCTTCGTGGGTTGGGGTGTTGCCTGGTCGCTCGACGGCGGCAAGATGGTCATGCCGACAAACTCCACCGTGCCTCGCTTGGATAGTTCCCGAACACGCAGGGCCACTGACTCGAATTGCACGGTCGAGCCGATCGCAAGCTTGCCTTTTGGAAGCCGCCCACGAACCAACTCGTCGAGCGTCGAATCGGCATCGCCGTCCAGCTTGATCTGGTAAAACTGCTCCAGTTCACTCACGCGGACGGTTCCCCGCAACGGAAACTCCAGTTGCGGCGGTAGGCCCAGGCTCTGGTGATCGCGATGTGCAAAGACACTGTCGACCAAAGAACGCACGTTGGGGCGCAGGACGACGATCACATGATCGCCGCTCTGGAGTATCGAACGGCCTTGGGGCAAGACGGTTTGTTCGTCTCGAACGATCAGGGCAATGACCACGCCTTCGGGCAAGGCCAAGTTCTTGATCTGTGCCCCAGCCGCTCGGCATTCGTGATCGACGAAATAGTCGACGATGTCACTATCGACATTTCGCAGTGAACTGATCTCAAGAGTCACCGGGGGCGGCAGACGTGTCGGCACTTCGAGTTTTAAGTAGCGGGCGACGGCGGGCAACGTCCAGCCCTGGACCAGAGCGGAGACAAGCACCACGAAGAAGACGACATCGAAGATCAACGACGCACTCGGCAGATTGGCCAACATCGGAAAGGTTGCCAACGTGATGGGGACAGCCCCTTTGAGTCCCACCCACGACAAGAACGTCAATTCCTGGCGAGCGAACTTGAACGGAGCGGCGCAAAGGAAAACCGCGATCGGTCGGGCGACGAAGATCAACACGGCCGCGATCGCCACTGCCGGTATCGCCACGTCCATCAGCCGACTCGGGAAAGAGAGAATCCCCAACGCCGTAAACATGAGGATTTGACAAATCCATGCCATCGCATCGTGGAACAGCAAAATGCCCCGGTGGAAAACGGGACGCCGATTTCCGATCACGATGCCGGTCAGATAGACCGACAAAAATCCGCTGCCGCCCAGCGCCGCTGCCAATCCGAATGAAGACAGACCCAGCGCGGTCGCCAAAACAGGATACAGCCCGGCGGCTTCCAAACGAATGTGTCGTAACATCAAGGAGCCGACCCAGCCGACGAGCAGTCCAACGATCGCACCCAAAACGATCTGGTTGATGAACAACACCAGCAACCCGACCCCGAGCGGCACGGCATTGGATAAGACTTGGATCAGACCGATCGTGAGAAAGATGGCCATCGGGTCGTTGGAGCCACTTTCGACTTCCAGCGTATTGGCCAATTTGGGGCGGATATGGACGCCACCGCCGCGCAGCACCGAGAACACGACCGATGCGTCTGTCGATCCGACGATGCTGCCCAGCAACAAACCCTGAAGAACAGAGAGCCCCAAAATCCACGAGGCCGCTAAACCGGTGATCAGTGCCGTGATGAACACCCCTGCTGTCGCCAACACTCCCGCTGGCTTCCATGCCGACTGAATCGAACCGTACGGTGTGCGGATGCCGCCATCAAAAAGAATGATGCACAGTGCGGTCGTGCCGATTCCGTGAGCGAGTGAGTAGTTCTCGAACTCGATTCCACCGATGCCCTCCGATCCCGCTAGCATTCCCACCATGAGAAAGACGAATAGGACCGGCACGCCCATGCGGGCGGAGAATTTGTTCGACGCAATTCCCAGCAACAGCAAAACGCCGGTGATGAGGATCAGTGATTCGATGCTGAGCATTGACGAACGGAATCGCGATGGAAAGAGATCTTAAAGGTCCAGTCTAGAGAAGAGTGATTTCTGATGAAAGTGGCGTAAGCTTCCCGCTTGCGATTCCGGTGAACGGACGTTGCAATCGCGCGGCCACCAACCTGCCTACGCCCAGGCAAGCAGGTTGGGTAGGAAGGCGATTGGAGAAGCAACCGCCATTGAAAAAGAAAACGTCGCCTGTTCAACGCATGGAACGTTGAAGCGGACGAACCTCAAGTCAACTTTACTTTGCCAGGGATCGCGTAAGCGGGCTCGGGGAGTTCGCCGTTCCAATCCAAGTGTGCCGGGAAAAGGTCGAGCGTCGATTCTTTGCTCATGAAATCCCAAGTGACTTTTTGTCCGGTGTAGGCGGCCATCCGCCCCATCACCGCGGTCAGCGAACTCTCGGCGGTCTGCCTGAATTCGACAATCGGCTCGCCGGATCGGATGGAATCGACCAGGTCTTTGTGTTCTTGTTTGTAGGCGTCGGCAATGCTTCCCTTCATCGACCACAGCTCTTTTCCGTCGCGGTCGGTGATGCGTGATCCGCCACTGCCCGCATCGATCGTGGCAATGCCTTTGCTGCCGTAGATCACGTTGCCGTTGTCGCCCTGAGTCCCAGGGATTTGGCGACAGGTAAACGACAGCGTGCGGTTGCCAGGGTAGGTGTAATCGATCGACATGCTGTCCCACATCTCGCTGCCTTCGGGGCGAGTGAACCGGCCGCCGCAGCCGTACGCGGTTTCGGGAGCAGACCCCATCACCCAGTTCATTGCGTCGATGTTGTGGACCGCTTGTTCGCAGATTTGATCTCCGGCCAGCCAGTTGAAGTGCATCCAGTTGTAGATTTGGTACTGCGTGTCGGTCATGCCGTCCTTGCGGTTCTTGAACCAAATCCCGTTGGAGCAGTACCGACTGGTGGCGCTGATGATGTCGCCGATCAACCCTTTGCGGATTTGTTCGACGGCTCCCATGTAGTTGACTTGTCTGCGGTACTGCGTGCCGGTCACGATCGCGGTTCCGTTCTTGACGGCTTCGTCGTGGGTTTCCAGGCAGGTCTGATAGCCTGCGGCGTCGACGCAGGACGGTTTTTCACAAAAGACGTGCTTGCCCGCTTTGACCGCTTCGCTTGCGTGCAGGGGATGGAACCCGGGCGGAGATGCGATGAGCACGAGATCGACATCGGGGTCCGACAGGACCTGCTTGTAGGCATCGAGTCCGATGTGGATTCGTTCCGGTTTGACATCGACCTTGTCGCCGTGTCGTCGAGACATGGCGGCCAGTGTTCGTTCGCAATGATCGCGGTCTAGATCAGCCAGCGCGATCAGCTGAACGTTCTCGTTGATGGTCAATGAATCGTTGATCGCCCCGGTACCGCGTCCTCCAGAACCGATCAGCGCGATCTTGACGACTCGCTTGGGATCACGACTTTCGCCATCGGATGCGTGCAGGCCTTTCGTCGTGGTGTTCGCTATGATTGCCGCCGACAAGGCACTTCCGCTCAGCAAAGCGGTACGGCGATTCGGTGTCGATGAAGTCGGAGTGGATTGTTGCATCTTCATTTTTGTCTAAGGTACGGAACGTGGGATCAGAAAGGGTTAGTGGTCACTCAACGAACGCAGCGGAAAGAGTTCTGCCAAAAGGTCTTCGCGGGGATGCCCGTGCCCGCGATGCTGCACAAAGACCTCCGCGGCTTCGGTTCCGAATTGGCGGCCTCGATCGATGCAGTAGTCACGCATCATCGACAGGTATTCGTCAATGCCGTTGTGTGCCTTCAACCATTCGCGTTGACTCGCGTGACAGGCCAACATTTCGGTCTTGCGGTCAAGCTGTTCAGTGATGTCCACGCAGACCGTCGGTTCGATCGGATTGCCCATGCGATCCACGCCGCCGTGTCCGTCGCAGTAGTACAGGTACGGAACGGTAGAGCCTTTCTTCAATGGAACCGCCGATGCGTTCGGTGCCGCGTAGACGAAACTCGCCGCCCGTCCAAGCTGACCGGTGACCTCATGGTCGGCGTGGTAGTCGGACAACGGCATCGTGATCACAAGCTTCGGCGCGATCTGACGAAACAGATCGATCGTTTGCTGCAACGACTCGCGGTCATAAACAACTCGGCCGTCGGGTTGACCCAGGCAATGAAAGCTCAGTCCCACGGACCCGGCTGCGCGCGTCCCTTCGGCGATCCGTATTTTTGCAATGTCTTCCGGTGATCCCTCCAGTGCCCCGCAATCACCCGCCGTGGTGGTGGCGATGTGAACGTCCCAGCCGGATTCAGCAAGACGGATCAAGGTGCCGGCACAAGTGATTTCGGCATCGTCGGGATGCGCCATCAACGCTAACGCAACTCGACGATCCGGTTGGTGATTGGTAGGGGACACGAAGCGATCCTCGTTGGGAACGGGTTGTTTCAGTCGTTCAATCATCCAGTTTTTGCCAACGGTTTCCTCCTCTCCATTCGCATGATCTGATACGATTTGTGCGCGTAGAGTTTTTTTAATGTCGTGTGCAGGCGCATCTTTGCACGGATGCGTACTTTCTGTGCGCAGTCCTAAAGCATGCCAGAGTGTGCCCATGAAGCCCTCCTACGAAAAATTGGTCCCATCGTCGGGCGAATCGTTTCGGTGCTTCGACCGATCTGCGCTGCGTTCGCCCGTGAAGTGGCACCGGCATCCCGAAGTCGAGCTGACCTACATCGCCAAAGGCTCTGGTTCTCGGATTGTCGGCGACCACATTGGCAGCTACGGCGATCACGACCTGGTACTCAGTGGTTCGCAGCTTCCTCACACTTGGGCGTCGGACGAGTATCGCGGCCAGCCCTATGATCGACACGCGGCGATTGTGCTCCAGTTTCATCCGGATTTTCTTGGACCCGATTTCTTTTCATGCGTCGAAATGGAAGTGATTGCAAGGCTTCTGGAGCGAGCCAAACGAGGGCTTTGGTTTCCAGAAGACGTCGCCGTCGAAGTGGGCCGCCGCATGGAAGCGCTGATCACTGCGGTGGGACCGTCGCGATTGATCGGACTGCTATCGATCCTCGATCGGTTGTCTCGCTGCGACGCGGCCAAGACGTTGGCGAGTGAGCACTACCGATACCTTGCTGTCGGCATTGCAAACGATGCCATGGAAACACGCATCCAGACGATTTGTGATCACATCGCCGGCAATCTTTCCAATCCAGATCTCAGCCATCATGAATTGGCAGACTTGGCTGAAATGAATCCGTCCGCCTTCAGCCGCTTTTTTAAGCAGTCAACCGGCCGCACGGTCTCTGCCTACATCAACGAGTTACGCATCGGGCTCGCCTGTCGACTGCTCTGCGACAGCAACTCTGCCGTTGTTTCGATTTGCCATCAGGCCGGATTTTCCAATCTGTCCAACTTTAACCGCCGGTTTCGGCAGCTTCGGCAGATGACGCCGCGAGAATACCGGACCCGTTTTCGCACCTCGATTTGATCGGCCCGATTTCGCTTCGCCATCACGGTGCATTGCCGGCATGGATGTGCGACGTTCATTGCGACTGCTTGGTAGTTCCAATGGATTACAAGGTCGACTAACTTGCCGGGTATGTGATTGTTCAACCGAATACGGAATGTTGGAGTCAAGGTCGATGGATAAGATTCGCCGAGAGGAGTTGATTTCGACGTACCGTGACGGCTTGCTCGACGACACGCTTCCTTTTTGGATAAAGCACTGTGTCGATCGAGAGCATGGCGGTTTCATGATGTCGCTTGATCGTGACGGCACCGTCATCGACACCGATAAGGGCGTTTGGCAGCAGGGACGCTTCACTTGGCTGCTGGGGGAACTTTACAACAACGTCGAGCAACGGCCGGAATGGCTCGAACTGGCCAAGCACGGTGCACAGTTTCTCGACGAGTATTGCTTTGATCCCCGTGACGGTCGGATGTGGTTTCATGTCACCCGCGATGGCAAACCGATTCGTAAGCGACGCTACGCATTCTCCGAAAGTTTTGCCGCGATCGCGTTCGGAGAATTGGCCAAAGCGACGGGCGACCAACGATATGCCGAACAGGCGGAACGGACGTTTCAACGTTTCATTGACCACAACCTGGATCCCCAGGTCATCGATCCAAAATTTACCGACACACGTCCCCTGCGTGGACTCGGATTTCCGATGATCACGATCGCGACCGCCCAAGAGCTCCGTGAGTCGATCGACTTACCCGAAGCCAACGAGTGGATCGACCGCAGTATCGACGACATTCGCCGATTCCATCTCAAAGAGGACATTCAGTGCGTGATGGAGACGGTCGGTCCCAGCGGCGAGATCATCGACCATTTCGACGGCCGCACGCTGAATCCGGGACACGCGATCGAAGGCGCCTGGTTTATCATGCTGGAAGGGAAGCTGCGTGGTGATGGCGAACTGATTCGCACCGGCTGTCAGATGCTCGACTGGATGTGGCAGCGGGGCTGGGACCCGCAGAACGGTGGCATGCTCTACTTCGTCGACGTGAATGGCCTGCCGGTACAGGAATACTGGCACGACATGAAATTTTGGTGGCCACAGAACGAAGCGATCATCGCCACGCTGTTTGCCTCTCTGCTTACGTCCGACCCCAAGTACGAACGCTGGCATCGGATGATTCACGACTGGACCTACTCGCACTTCCCCGACGCGGAACACGGTGAATGGTTCGGCTATCTGCACCGCGACGGTTCCATCAGTTCGACCTTGAAAGGCAACCTCTGGAAAGGCCCCTTCCATCTGCCTCGGATGCAGCTCGTTTGTTGGCAACTGCTTGCCGAATTCTCACGATTGCAGTGATTGCTGCGGGCCAGCGACGAGGGCATCAAACGAGTGTGGTGGCGTGGATGTCGCATGCCGATAGCACGGGAATCAAGATTCCGCGATGGATCTTTCGAAACGGATCTGCGAATCCGGAAGGATTGGTCCGAAATTTGCGTGCGATGGGGCTGTGGATCGGATACGGATCGGATACGAAGGTACAAACGTTAAGTTGCGACACCAATGCTCGACAATCCAGTGACTCGCACGATCGCTCGACGATCCGAACTCTGGTGGTCGGGGACGACGGGCGGTGTCGCTGTCGTTCCGTCCGGATTAGTCTTTGCGTCATCGTCCGAAGCTGGCATCGTGGTGATGGCATGGACCATCGGTGCAGCTTTGTTTCTCTGTAGAATCGTGCTCATGGGCCACTCTGTGCATTTGAAGAACATCGACTCGAAAACCGGACCACTAGAAACGCCTGCGAAGACGCCCCACGAGGCGAACTAATGGTCTTGTGGTTGCTGGCTATCTTGATCGCGGCTGCTATCGCACCGATGGTGAATCGATTCGTTGGTTCATTGGGCGGATGGGTTTTGGCCGTCGTTCCGGCAGGCGTGTTCATCGCGCTGCTGAGACTGTGGCCGTCGGTGGTGAACCGACACGATGTGTCGGTTTTTGTGGATTGGGTTCCGGCGCTCGATCTTGCCGTGTCGCTGCGGTTGGACGGTCTGAGTCTGCTGTTCGGCCTGATGGTCACCGGTATTGGGGCGCTGATTCTGGTGTATGCGGGAGCCTATTTGAAAGGCGACGATCGGCTGGGGCACTTGTGGATGCTGTTGCTGTTGTTCATGGTCTCCATGCTGGGGCTGGTTCTGGCCGACAACCTGTTGACGCTGTTTATTTTCTGGGAGCTGACCAGCATTACGTCGTACCTGCTGATCGGATTTAACAGCGACCGTCCCGAATCGCGAGCATCCGCATTGCAGGCGTTGCTGGTCACGGGCGGTGGGGGATTGGTGCTGCTCCCCGGTTTGATTTTATTGGGTTTGGCAGGCAACTCCTTTGAGATCTCGACCTTGCTGACCGGCGCCGAACCAATCCGTGAGCACTCGTTCTATCTGCCGATGTTGGTGCTGATTCTGGTCGGTGCGTTCACGAAGTCGGCGCAGTTTCCGTTTCATTTCTGGTTGCCAAATGCGATGGCAGCTCCAACGCCGATCAGCGCCTATTTGCATTCGGCCACGATGGTCAAGGCGGGTGTCTATCTGATCGCGCGGCTGCATCCGATTTTGGGCGGCACGGCGGAATGGTTTTGGATGATTGCTTCGGTCGGCGCGATCACGATGGTGCTCGGAGCGGTGCTGGCGCTACGGGCGACCGACCTGAAGCAAATCCTGGCCTATGCCACCATCAGCGTGCTGGGAACGCTGACCCTGTTGCTGGGGATCGGAACAGAAGCCACTTTGGTTGCCGCCTTGGCGGTGCTGGTGGCTCATGCATTTTACAAAGGCGGCTTGTTCATGGTGGCCGGTGCGATCGATCACTCCGTGCATCAGCGCGATGTTCGTGAACTCGGCGGACTCAGGATGGCAATGCCTGCCACGTTCGCTGCGGCCGGTTTGGCGGGATGTTCAATGGCGGGCGTCTTGCCGACGTTCGGCTTTATTGCCAAGGAAACGTGGTACGAAGCGGTCGGCCATGTTGCCGGCAACGGTTTTCTGGCTGCGTCGGTGTTGTCCAACATGGGTTTGGTTGCGGCGGTGGGATTTGTTTGTGTCAAACCGTTTTTCGGAGGCCGAACCGAAAGCACCCAGCAGGCGCACGAGGGTGGTCCGGCGATGTGGGGGCCACCGGTCGTGCTGGGGGTCGCTGGATTGACGTTGGGGTTGTTGCCGACACGCATCAGCGAACTGTTGGCCGCCGGAAGTGGTGCCATCGCGGGGCGAGCGGTGTCCGTGCATTTGGCGTTGTGGCATGGAGTCAACGTGACGCTGCTGTTGTCGCTGCTGACGTTGGCGGGAGGGATCACGCTGTACTGGATCCTGCGTCGAGGGCAATTGCATCGGCTGAAACCGTACTTCTACTTTTTCGAGGGTGTCATTCAGTACGGGCCATCGCGGGCCTATCACTGGCTTCTGCGTACCGTCAATCAGTTCGCTCGCGGTCAAACGGCGCTGCTGCAAAACGGCTACTTGCGATTCTACTTGTTCACGATGGTCGGTCTCACGGTTGCCAGTGTGTGGATGGCGTTAGGGGGGGAATTGCGATCGCATCTGAATCCGATGCCACTGGATGTTCGCGGCCATGAAGTCTTGTTGGCCTGCCTGATTCTGGCCGCAGCGGTCGTGGCGGTTCGAGCGAAGACCTGGTTGCTCGCGGTCGGGGCACTTGGAGTCGTGGGTTACTGCGTGGCGGGGATCTTTGTGTTGTTTGGTGCCCCGGATCTGGCGAAGACTCAGTTCGTGATCGAAACGTTGACGGTCGTTCTGTTTGTGATGGCGTTTTCACGGCTGCCCGAATTTCGCCGTCTGTCATCTTCGGCCACGCGTGGCCGAGATGCCCTGATCGCCGTGGTGGCCGGCGCGACGATCACGGTGTTGTTGCTGTTCGCCATGACCGTCCGGTCGAGTCATCCCATCTCGGATTATTACCTCGCGCACAGCGTCTCCGAAGCACACGGGCGCAATGTGGTGAACGTGATTTTGGTGGACTTTCGAGCGCTCGATACACTCGGAGAAATCACCGTGCTGGCGATTGCGGCGATCGGTGTCTATTCGCTGTTGACACTGCGTCCGCCCAAGCAGGTTGACGGAGAGGACGATGCTGCGGAAGGGACGGAAGAGTCCTTGAGGACAGACGCCGCTGGGACGCAGTTGGACAGCACGGCCGGTCGCGCCGCTGACGCGGAGGGAGTTTAAACGATGGATTCCGTCATTCTGAAGACCGCCATTCGATTCCTGTTGCCGCTGCTGTTGTTGGCGTCCGTGTTTCTGTTTCTTCGCGGTCACAACGAACCGGGAGGCGGTTTCGTGGGCGGTCTGTTGGCCAGCGGCGCCATTGCGCTTTACGCGATGACACACAGTGCGGCCGCCGCACGGCAGGTCGTTCGGGTGCCGCCTCGCTTTCTGATTGGTGCAGGGCTGCTGTTTGCATTGGTCAGTGGAGTGGCACCGTTGTTCTTTGGCCGACCTTTTCTGACAGGGTTGTGGACCACGATCACGACCGAGGGTCTGGGGAAATTGCACATCGGAACGCCGCTGTTGTTCGACCTCGGCGTTTATTGCGTGGTAACGGGAGTTACGCTCGTCTTCGTTTTTTCACTCCTTGAAGAATAACCGGTATGGACATTCTCTTAGCGATCACCGTCGGCGGACTGTATGCGGCAGGCATTTACATGATGCTGCGCCGAAATGTGGTCAAGCTGCTGATCGGACTCGGACTGCTCAGCCACGCCGCCAACCTGCTACTCTTCACAGCGGGTGGACTGGTTCGTGGTCGTGTCCCGGTGATTCCAGACGGGGAGACGCGGCCGCTGGTGATCGTCGCCGATCCGTTGCCCCAAGCCCTGATCCTGACTGCCATTGTGATCAGTTTCGCGGTGCTGGCGTTCGCTCTCGTGCTGATCTACCGCACCTACCAAACGCTGGGGACTGAAGATCTGGACGAACTGAAGGCGACCGACACATGAATGCTCAGGCTGTCGTGATTCTGCCGATCGCTCTGCCCCTGGCCACGATGGTGATGCTGCTGCTGTCGTTAAAATCCATCCCTGCGCAAAAGGTCATCGGCGTGGTCGGCTCGACGGGGCTGCTGCTGTCCGCCGCCACGCTGGCGTGGTTGGTGGACCGTGATGGGATTCTTGTGTTGCAAGCGGGGAACTGGCCGGCGCCGTTCGGTATCACGCTGGTTGCCGATCGGTTGAGTTCGATCATGGTGTTGTTGGCAGGCCTGATGGTTTTCGCAGTGTCGGTGTATTCGCTCGCATCGGTCAATGACAGACGCGTGAGTTTTGGATTTCATCCGCTGATTCAGCTGTTGCTGATGGGCGTTTGCGGCGCGTTTCTGACCGGCGATTTGTTCAATCTGTATGTGTGGTTTGAAGTCATGCTGATCGCTTCGTTCGTGCTGCTCACGCTCGGTGGCGAGCGAAGGCAGCTGGAAGGGGCGATCAAGTACGTCACGTTGAACCTGATTTCATCTGCCGTGTTTCTTGCGGCCATCGGGGTGATCTACGCCGCGACCGGGACGCTGAACATGGCAGATCTTGCTCTGAAACTTCGTAGCTTTCCTGACGAAGGCACCGTGTCCGTGCTGTCGATGCTGTTTCTCATCGCGTTCGGAACCAAGGCCGCTGTGTTCCCACTGTTCTTCTGGCTGCCCGCCTCTTACCACACTCCGCCGGTCGCCGTGTCCGCGATCTTTGCCGGATTGCTGACGAAGGTCGGCGTGTATTCGCTGATTCGAGCGTTCACCCTGCTGTTCGTGACCGATCTAGAATTCACGCACAATCTGCTGCTGCTGATCGCCGGACTGACGATGGTGACGGGCGTGTTGGGAGCGATGGCGCAGAACGAAGTCCGTCGCATCCTGTCGTTCCATATCGTCAGCCAGATTGGCTACATGGTGATGGGGCTGGCCTTGTTCACGCCGCTGGCACTGGCCGGTACCGTGTTCTACATCATTCACCACATCGTTGTGAAAACAAATCTGTTTCTGATCGGTGGGATTGTTGAGCAGCGGTTTCGAACCGGGCGTCTGGATCGGATCGGTGGGCTCTATCGTTCGGCCCCGGTGCTGGCAACCGTGTTCTTTTTGTCAGCGATGTCGCTGGCCGGAATTCCGCCCCTGTCGGGCTTCTTCGCCAAACTGACGTTGATCCGAGGCGGGTTGGAAGCGGAACGTTACGCCATCGTGGTGGCTGCGCTGGTGGTGAGTCTGTTGACGTTGTTTTCGATGACAAAGATTTGGACCGAGGCGTTTTGGAAACCGGTGCCGGGGGATGCGATGACGAATGTGTCTCCCCCAAGACGTTCAAGGGCAGGTCGAGCTTGCCTTTACGGTCCGGCGATTCTGCTGGCGTCGATCACCGTGGGGATCGGCGTCATGGCGGGGCCGGTGATGAACGCTTCTATGGCGACCGCCGAACAACTACTCGATCAAAACGCCTACATCCAAGCCGTGTTGCCCGACGGTCCGACCGGCCAGGTGCCTGCCGTCTCTCGCGAAAGGACAAGTCCATGAAGCACTTCTTTTTCAATGTCTTTCTGGCGTTGGTCTGGGCACTGGCCAGCGGGCGGATCTCTCTGCTCAGCCTGACGATCGGGTTCGTCCTGGGGTACGGTGTCTTGTGGTTTGCACAACCGTTGATGGAGCCGTCTCGATACTTCCAGAAACTGCCAATCGCCATGCGGTTCTTGGGTTTCTTCATTTGGCAATTGCTGCTTTCCAATCTCCGCGTGGCCTATGACGTCATCACGCCTCATCTGTACATGCGGCCGGGAATTATTGCGGTGCCGCTGGACGCCAAGACTGATCGGGAAATCACCTTGCTGGCGAATCTGATCACACTGACACCGGGCACGCTGAGTCTTGATTTATCCGAGGATCGACGCACGCTGTATGTGCATGCGATGTTTGTGGATAGCCCCGACAGTGTCCGGGACAGCATCAAGAACGGTTTCGAACGACGTTTATTGGAGTTGATCCGATGATGCTGCACTGCTCTGCAAATCCTGGCGCCGCGGCCTTCACCGTGTTGGCATCGTCGACGGGGGTGAACCTCACCGCTCAGATTTCGCTGGTGGTGCTGGTGATTGCACTCGGTCTTGCATTTCTGCGGTTGGCGCTAGGGCCGTCGCTTCCCGATCGCGTTGTTGCGCTTGATCTGGTCGCGTCGCTGCTGGTCGGGCTGATTGCCGTCAGTGCGGTGGAAACCGGTGACGTGATTTTTCTGCGGGTGGCGATGGTGGTGGCGCTGTTCAACTTTGTCGGGACGATCGGTTTCTGTTGGTATCTGCAACGAGGGCCTCGCCAATGAATGACCTCGTAACGATCGTGCTGCTGATCACCGGCACCGCCTTTGCTTTGCTGGCGTCGGTTGCGGTGGTGCGCATGCCAGACCTGTACACACGCATGCACGGTGCGACCAAGAGTGCCACTCTGGGCGTCGGGTGCACGATTCTTGCCGCCGCCGTTCAGTTCGCCGACATGGAAACGACGACCGTCGCCATTCTCGTGATCGGATTCATCTTCCTGACGACGCCGGTGGCCGCTCACATGATCGGACGCGCCGCCCACCAAAAAAAGGTTCCGAAATGGAGCGGCACGGTCGTCGATGAATCACCGCTCGCGGATTCGGCAAATGATGCGAGCGTCGACCACCACCCGCATTAGCGCGGCGACAGCTCACCGCGAAACGACCCGGTCAAAGCTGGCAACACGATCCGCGTCATCGAAGCGATCATCCGTCGCTTCGTTTGAATGAGACACTCACCCGAGGTGCGGCGGTGGAACGGTCGGTTGTTTGGCGACCTTGTTTCAGTATAGTCTGATTCACCCATTCGATTTCGCGTGTTGGCACGACCAGCGAGCGGATTTCCGGCCAACGCCATCATGAGCGTCATGCAGAACACTCTACGCGACTACTTGCAACGGATTCTCAACGCCCGTGTTTATGATGTGGCCGTGGAGTCGCCGCTGGAGCGTGCCTCAAAGTTGTCCGCACGACTGTCCAACCACGTCTGGCTGAAACGAGAGGACACGCAGCCTGTGTTCAGTTTCAAGCTGCGCGGCGCCTACAACAAAATGGCACGACTGTCGCCCGAGGAGCTAGAACGAGGCGTTGTGTGTGCCTCCGCAGGCAACCATGCACAAGGCGTCGCGTTCAGCGCTCGGCGACTCGGGTGCCGCACCGTGATCGTGATGCCTGTCACGACACCGAAGCTAAAATCGGATGCGGTGCGAGCACTCGGCGGCAACGTGGTGCTGCACGGAGAGAGCTACTCTGATGCCCACGACCACGCACTCGAATTGGCCGAGCGTGATCAATTGGTGTTCGTCCATCCGTTCGACGATCCCGACGTGATCGCCGGGCAGGGCACGATCGGGATGGAGATCTTGCGTCAGCATCAACATCCGATCCACTCGGTGTTTGTCGCCATCGGGGGCGGCGGACTGATTTCGGGGGTCGCCGCTTTCATCAAAGCCGTCCGGCCCGAAATCAACGTCGTCGGCGTTCAAATGGAGGACTCCGATGCCATGATTCGTTCGGTTCGCGAAGGCAAACGCACCAAGCTGGACGACGTGGGACTGTTTTCCGACGGCACCGCGGTGAAACACGTCGGTGAGGAAACGTTTCGGCTGACCCGGGAGTTGGTCGATGACTTTGTGACCGTCGATAGCGATTCGGTCTGTGCGGCGATCAAAGATGCGTTTGAGGATACGCGCAGCATCTTGGAACCCGCCGGGGCGATGGGGATTGCCGGCATGAAAAAGTACGTCGCGCAGCATCAACTGACCGACGAAACGCTTGTCGCGATTACCTGCGGCGCGAACATGAATTTTGATCGCTTGCGGTTCGTCGCCGAGCGAGCGGAAGTCGGTGAAGAACGGGAAGCTCTGTTTGTCGTCACGATCCCGGAAGAACGCGGCAGCTTTAAACGACTCTGCGAAGTGATCGGCCATCGCAGCGTCACGGAATTCAGTTACCGCATGGCGAATGCGGAACAAGCTCACGTACTGGTGGGGTTGGCAACCACGGACCGGAAAGAAGCCGAGATGATCCGCTCGGATCTCGCTGACCAAGGATTCGCATCGATCAATTTGGTGGACGATGAACTTGCCAAGCAGCACGTCCGTTATATGGTCGGCGGGCGGAGTCACCACAGCCAAGATGAGCAGTTGTACCGTTTCGAATTTCCTGAACGCCCCGGTGCGCTGATGCGATTTCTGTCCCGCATGCACCCCAGTTGGAATATCAGCCTTTTTCACTACCGCAATCAAGGCGCCGATTACGGCCGCATTCTGGTCGGCATCCAGGTTCCCGAGAACGACCGCGATGCGTTCAAGGGTTTCATCAGCAACCTCGGTTACCGCTGCGCCGAAGAAACCCAAAATCCGGCCTATCGCTTGTTTCTGCGTTGACGGTCCGCTTCAAGCAGGCCGATTTGTCTGTCGGACACAGGACCCCGGTTTCGGAGCCCGCATTGAGGGAACCGAAGGTTGGGTGCAGTACTCTGTCAACAACATGAAAGAGGTCGAAGCCTCGAGCGAGGCGATCAAAAACTCTGTCATCGGTCCCGACGAAGTCCACCTGCCGGTCAGCGGGAATCACTACCGCAACTTCCTCGATTCGGTCAAGTCGCGACAGGACCCCATCGAGCCGGTCGAGGTGGGGCATCGCACCGTCACAATCTGCCACGCCGGCAACATCGCCATGCAGCTGAAGCGAAAGCTACAGGGGGATCCCGAGCGGGAAAGGTTCGTCAACGACGATGAAGCCAACCAGATGCTGCGTCGGCCGTATCGCAAGCCGTGGAAGATTTCAGGAAGTGAGAGTTAGGGCATCGGTCACTTTCCCCGTGCCTGCCGCATGGTTGTTGCCCGAAGTGCCTTTTGATGCCGAGATTGTTGAACCCAATGGACTGTAAATAGCAATTCCAGCAGAGGGCGTCCATTGAGCACATCCATCGCAGCAGGGATTTCAGTCGCTGGACATTCACGGAACCAGCGGAGAAGAGTTTGTCCACAAATAGCACGCATGAGTTTCTCACGGCGCGACTGGCGTCGGTCGGCGGGATTGAAAGCGAAACGTGTATAGCTCCGTTGTTGCACCCGCCAAGAAAGCAACCATTTTGTTGTGACGCGTGTGTGGGCGAGGTAGGATGTGGGCTGCGCGACTGAAGAGCCTCTGCAAAGCGGTGCTCTGATGTCGTGCCGCCTCCCACCTTCGCCAGGTAATTCCCTCCCCATCCCACCCACCTTGGATAATGGCCATGCCCTCCTTTCCCACCCGCCGCTCGTTCCTGAAGTCAGCTACCGCAGGTGGCGCGGCAATCGGCCTGAACGCCCTTCAATATTCGCGTGTTTACGGCGCGAACCGACGACTGGGGATCGCCAGTGTTGGAACCGGCGGCAAAGGCTGGAGCGACTTAAACGGTGTGGCCGCCAGTCCTGATGTAGACGTCATCGCGCTGTGCGACATCGACAGCTCCGCCAAGCATCTTGGCCAAGCGGCACAGAAGTACCGATCCGCACGACAATACGACGACTGGCGAAAGCTCCTTGATGATTCAAGCGACATCCACGGTGTGCTGGTGTCGACACCCGATTTCATGCATGCGCCGATTTCGTTGGCCGCCATGCAGCTCGGAAAACACGTATTCTGCCAAAAACCTCTGACGCACACCGTGCACGAAGCGAGGCAGATGCGAAAGGCTGCCGCGAAGTTCAACGTCACGACGCAAATGTGCAATCAGATTCAATCCCATTCCGCCTATCGCACGGCGGTGCACATGGTTCATTCCGGTATGATCGGAAAGGTCAAGGAAGTCCATTCCTGGCAAGGAGGACAACCGTCCTGGCCCAGGAACATCCCCAGACCAAAGGGCAGCGATCCCGTACCCGAGCATGTCCGCTGGGACCTTTGGCAGGGCGTTGCATCAGAGCGTCCGTTCAAGCTTGGGATGTACCACCCGTTCAATTGGCGCGGTTGGCAAGCTTACGGGACCGGACAACTTGGCGATTTCGGATGCCACATTTTGGATCCCGTTTTTAAATCGCTCAAGCTGACGTCACCCACCAAGCTCACGGCCGAGGCGCCGACCCTGCTTCCGGAGTCATGGACGGATCGCGCGACAGTTTATTACGAGTTCCCAGGCACCGAGTATACGGCCGAGCCCACGCTGCGCGTCACGTGGTACGACGCGGCGGGTGTGTTGCCGCCGCGAGAGAACCTGGGGGACGTCCCCGCGAACTATCAGCTCCCCAAGGCAGGCTCGGTGCTCGTCGGCGAAAAAGGTTCGTTGGTCATTCCGCACGTGGCGATGCCCACGATTTTTCCCGAAGAGAAATTTCCCGCGAAGGAACTGCCGGTCATCGATGGAGTCGACCACTACACGCAGTGGGCCGATGCCTGCATGGGCAACGCGAAAACGACCTCGCACTTCGACTACGCCGGACCGCTGACCGAGACCGTGTTGCTGGGAACCATCGGCATTCGATTCCCGGGGCAAGAGCTTGCGTGGGATGCCGAGGCGCTCACGATCACCAACCATGCTGAAGCGCAAGAGTGGCTCACCAAGCCTTATCGAAAAGGCTGGGAACCAACCTGGATTTAGCGTTCCCTCAACTCTTCGATTAAGGGAGCCGCGGGAAAGGGGTCAGCCTGTAAGCTGCGGAACAATGAAACGATTACTGGGCCCACCGATCGTTTGCCCGGTGAAGATGTCGGAGCACATGGCGAGTTCCGCTTCGTCAAATCATCAATGTGGCTCGAGCGCTGGTGAGAGCGAATGCTTGCCTGGCTTGGTGATCACCGCTGTGATGACTTTGGTGGTGACACTGTTCGCTCGGCGAGATATTCCTGCACCGCCGAGGCGAGGCTGGCACCGACCGCCCGATAACCAGTGGTCGTGCTTTTCGGTGAATTCCAAATCGTTTCCAAGCAAAGGCTCACGGTGTCTGTGTTTCCATTCATGCTGACCCAATTGGCGCTGATTTGTCGCCAAAGCGGGTGATAGCTCGATCCGGTCACCTTGGGGTGACGACTCATCGGGATCATGGGTTTGATCTTACTGATTTTTGCATAGGCAAGATCAATGAACCGGTCGCGAAGACTGATCATCGGTTCGTCGATGAGTTCTCGCGGAAGGATGTAGAAGAAAGTGGGGTCGCCGGGAGCGGGATTGTGCAGGTCCAGAAATACATCCATGCGTTCCTCAGCGATCAAGTCCGTGACCATTCGCTGCGCCGCCCTGGTCTCGTTCCAATGCGGCTTGGGTGACCAGTCGCGATTGTGGTCATGCGGAAGTGCGTTCTTGCCTCCGTTGCCGGTCGCGGTGTTGTCCACGTCCATGATGGGGATGACAAAGATGTCGGCGTGCTGACGGAGCCATGCTGCGTTCGGATCGTCACCGGTGATCCATTCAGCGAACCCCTGAGCCACCCAGCTTGAGCCGCTTTCCCAGGCATGCTGACGAGCCTGGACCCAGACACCGAACCGCTCTTGTGACTCCCGCTGGCCCTCTCGCACATGAAGCATCGGAACCGAGCGTCCGTCGCGCGACCGACAGAGCACCGTGGCAGTTGCATGAGATGAACGTTCGCCGACCTCTCGCACGAACTTCTCAGCGGTCTTGGGTGTGTAGGGCGGACCCCAGGCGACATACAGTGACGCCGCATTCGGTTTGAGCTTGTAGATCATCCACTCGCCCTGACGTTCGCCCGGGGCCGTGTGTTGCCAAGACTCCCCATCTATCGAATAGGTCGCCTGAGCCGGCATCGCCCACGAAGCTGCCAACGGTTTTTGCTTTGCGATCGCAGCACTCGATCCGCGCAACCGCAACGTGATCTCTTCGTCGACTTTGATCCCGTCCATCCGGAAATACCACCAACAGGGCCAACCACGTTCGGGATCTCCGCCCGGTGCGAAACTTACACTCCGCTCTCGTTCGTCGATTTCGACGTCACGAACCGAGGCTCCTTCGAAATCGGCGACAACGACCAGCGGTTCATTGGCTCGGCATCGATGAGATGCGTGCGAAAGGCAAGCAACTGCCAGCAAGGCAACAAACGCTCGATGATTCATGGGACGTCTCGGTATGAATGAAAAACTCGCATGAAGACGACTTCATGACGGGTGCGAACGATACCCAACAAGATACCCGAATCTTCGCGGTCCCAGGCGATTCCCTGGCCCGCAATCGGTGCCGGAACCGTCGCGACATGTTTGAGTTCGCGATCGTCGGCTGACATGTCCAGGACGTAGAGTTCCGCGTGGTCATGTCCAGTCACGAACAGTCGTCCCGTTGGTCCGAACGCGCCACCGGAATTGCTGTTGGGCAGAAAACGTTGAACCACCGATTCGGGGAACGACCACTCGCCTGTCTCGGTCCAGTCGTCGTCATAGCGAATCAGCTTGGTGCGGCGGACTTCGGCATCACCGTAGAAAGCGAAAACGATCCACCACGCTCCCTGATGCCGATCGATCCAATTGATGGCTCCCTGTGATTCGGAAAACGGTTTTGATTCGAGGTGTTTTAAAGTCTCGGCTTCAAAGATCTCGATCGTGTTTTCGAGGGGCTTGGTTGGCCAGTTAGAATTCGCGCAATACAGACGCCCCTCGACGACGACGCCACTGTTGAGATGCTGGATCCCGGAGTTTTCAGGTGCCTGCCAGCGAACAAGTCGCTTCGCCGATTGCTTGTCGTAGCGAGCGATCGTGCGGTTTGAAATGGCATAAAACGACGAAGCATCAACGGCCACCGCTTGGTGCGCTTCGGCAATGCTCACACGCCGCACCGGCTGAACCGAAAGATCGGCCGCCGAGAGGTTCGTTTGTAAGACGACCCAAACGAGCAAGAGAGAGGATTGACCGATCGATTGTTTGACCATGCGAATGCCGTAGGAAGAAGTTGACTTGGCTTGGTCACCCGGCGGATCACCCCATTTCGGCATCAAGCCGCAGGTGGGGAGCCACCGTCTGGCGACGGTAGCTACAGCGTTTAGGGACGGAGCTGAGTGGTTTCAAGGTGTTCGGTCGATGAGTTTCATCATGTCCTCGGTGATGGGCATGACCTCGAAATCTTTGAAGAACATTTCGCAGTCGGTGCCCCCGTGCATTTGCAGGCCGAGTTTGCCTGTCTTCTCGCACGCTTCGTCGACAAGATCCGACGTGCAGAACCCGTTGAGTGTCTGAACCAGGCGGTCGCCGTACGCGGCGGTGCAGGTCGTGTTCCATTGGTCGTCCTTGTTGCGGACCTTTTCAACGAACTCCTCGTTCGTCACGATCCAGCCGCGACCGGGAATCTTCTTGCCGTCGATGATTCCGGCGGTGTGCCAGAGTGCAGAGTCCTTGCCGTTGTTGGCGATCTCATTTTGGAATCCGCGCAGGACCCACGGGGCGCTCGTTTCTTCGGCGCGGAAATACAGAGCGCTGTTGCCGCCCCGCATCCGATACGTGACGCGAGCGATGAAGTTGTCGTAGTTCTTGGTGGAAATGACGAGCCCGTCCTTGCCCTGGCTCTTGGAGTGGACGCCGTGCAGAACGCCGTCCTCGGTAAAGTACCATTCTTCGGGAAGAACGAACTTGGCATCAGCGAGTTGGTAGCTGCCGTCGTCCGCTTTGACGAAGAACGGTTCCCACTTGCTCTCGCCCAGATCCTTGATGCGGATATTTCTCCAGGCGACGGAGCCGGATTTCCCCGCGTGAATCTGCAGCCCCAGAAAACCCTTCATCGAGAAGCTGTCGAACAGATCGACGACCAACTTGCCGTTCAGCCAGGTCTTAATGGACGGTCCGACGCACTGGATTTCGACATCGTTCCATTGACCTTCTCGGCAGCTTGCCTGGGCAGCGTCAAGGCGATCCTGCGGTGTGTAGGCATCGAGCCAAATGATGCCATATTTGTGACCGCGACGCCCTTCGTCGTAGATGCGACCGGTCATGTCGCCGCCGGGACGCATTTCATACTGATAGCCGTAAACACGTTGGCCATCGCCTTCCGGACGTGCGGCAGAGCGGAACTGGACGCCCGAATTTCCGGCTTCAATGAATTGGTACTGCAGCTTCAGCACGAAGTTGCCAAATTCTTTTTCTGAACAGAGAAACGTGTTGCCCGGTGTGTTCGGAATGCATTTTCCGACGATCGAGCCATTCTCGACTTCATACTCCGCCGACCCACCGCGTTTGACCCAGCCGGCCAAGTCCACGCCGTTGAACAGGGAAACAAATCCCTCCTCGACGTCCGCCGCAGGGGCAGCCAAACCCATGGGCGCTAAAAGCCCGATCATCATCGTCGCTAAAAAAAGAACTCTCACCGTTGTTTCTCTGAAATTTGGAATGGGTGATTAGGAATGCTGTCTGCCAAGTCGCCAAGGGACCGCCCGCATCTAAGTTACCGTTCGAAAGGAACGGCGCGAGTCGTCCGGTGCCGCTACAAATCAATATCATGGCGTGACTCAACCGAGGCGGGCGAGTTACTGTTCGTTCTGGTGGTGCGGGCTTTCCAGTAAGTGCTTCTTCAACAGATCGTCACCGTAGTCGTTGCCTGGTTCGCGAAACACGGTGTGAATATGGTTGACGGGACCGGAGTTGCGTCCTGGAGGAAAGTGATTGTCAAACTCGATGATCACGGTGGGGCCGTGGATTCGGTAGTAATAGGGCTTGCCCTCGACCGTGCCGGCCCAGGCAAAATGGATCTTGTCCAAACCGGATTTCAGGATTCGATCCAATTGGATATGAGCGATGTTGTGCTCGTAGTTGTGGACGTATTCGTCGATGAGAGACATCAACAGTCGTCGCTGGTCGGCGCTGAGTTCCGATGCCGGCAAACCGGTCGGCGTCTTTAGCTGATCCCCGCGGGTCGGGCCGGTGATCACGTCACGGGGGGCCACGTTGTCGATGATTGCTTTTGCTCGCTGTTTTTCGGTCAGCGACTCGAAAAGCCGTTTCCCTTTTTCATCTTCCGCGTTTTGAACCATCCAACCCGAGTACGTTCCTTCGGGCAGCCTGGCGGGATCCGAACCCATGAATGCAGGTCGGACTGAAACCTCATCGCCAACGACCGTGATGTTGAGCGCGAGGTGATGGCCGTCTAATTGCCACCCCCACGAATCGTCCTTCGCGGGATCGCCAAAGATCCCGATCCAGTAAAGGTCATGCCCAAACATCGGTGTATTGTTGGGGCGACGCTGCTCAGCCAGGCTCTTGAGGATCTCATCCAGGTGCATGATCCCTGTTGTTTTCAAATAGCCCTGGCTACTAAGGGTGCTTTGCAGCAATTGATGTGCGAGCGTCCGTTGTTCCGGTGACATCTCCTTGAAGCTGACCCCTTCGCGTTTAAACGAAGTTGCCGGCAAATTGCTCCACGCGCGACGCTCTTTGTCGTCGAGGGAGAACATGGCTTGCTTTCGCAGTTCCGGGCTGAGGCCTTCGAGGAAGGCAACCGCGGACTGACGCATCTCGGTGACGGGAGCCTTGTGTTTTTCCTTTGTCTGCTGAGCATGTGCGACGGTGATGCTGAGTAACAGGCATGCGACGAGGGAAAGCAGTTTCATCTTCATATTTCCTTGGAGCTTGGTCTCAGAAAAAAGAGCTAAATCGCTTCGGTACGATGTAAGTGTATTCGAAAAGACTTCGATGCATCATGATACTGACACTCGTGTCGTCGCACATCTGCTGTCCAGCGTGGTCGGGGGATCCTTTGCCGGCGACACTTCGCTCGTGCAAAATGCTGAGCAGACAAGTTGCTACCATGATGGCGGCAAACGCGTGCTGAGTGATGACGAGCGGGTCAGGCATGTCTTCGTCTCCGATGTGGGTTATGTTAGTCGCACGAATCAACGACGAATCCAATCCATGCGTTGGGGCGAACTCGTTTGAAGTAGCGATTGTGATCGCCATTGACAGTCTACTACTTCTGAGTCGGTCCGGAATGCATCCTGGTGTCGAGAACAACACGCGCGTTTTGAACCGGTGACCGCGCACTGCCCGCCTCAACAAGGAGTCTTCTGATGTCAGCGTATACTGCCGAAGTGATTGGAACCATGATGCTGATCCTGTTTGGCAACGGCGTGGTGGCGAACGTTGTTCTTGCTCGCACCAAGGGTAGCGATGGCGGCTGGATTGTGATCGCCGCGGGTTGGGGCATCGCCGTGTTCGTTGGGGCATTTTGTGCCAGTGAGTTCAGTGGAGCGCACCTTAACCCGGCGGTGAGTGCCGCGATGGCGGCGGCCGGAAAATTGAGCATCGTTGACGCCGGTTTTTACATCGTGGCTCAATTCTTCGGTGCGATGCTCGGAGCGGTCCTGGTCTATTTGTTCTATCGCGAACACTTTAGCGTCACCGAAGACGCCGATGCCAAACTGGCGTGCTTTTGCACCGCCCCGAACATTCGCAAGTCAGGACAAGCGTTTTTCTGCGAAGTTGTCGGCACATTCGCGTTGATCTTGCCCATTTTTCTGATGGCGACACCGAGTCTGATTCAGGGCGAAGCACCGTCCGATTCCGACCCGGTGCTGGGTCTTGGTTCACTCGGCTTGCTGCCCGTCGGGCTGCTCGTTTTCGGAATCGGCTTGTCACTCGGCGGAACCACCGGCTATGCGATCAACCCGGCTCGTGACCTGGGGCCGCGGCTGGTGCATGCCCTACTGCCGATCAAGGAAAAACGCAACAGCGACTGGGGCTACGCGTGGGTCCCCGTGATGGGGCCATTGCTGGGAGCAGTGCTGGCCGCGCTGCTGTACCGCTTCGTGCTGTCGAGTTAGGCTTGTCCGTTCTGCGTTCAAATCGAAACAGAGTCCGCCACCAGACAGTGGCCCACCGCTTAGACTTCAACATCATCATAGGTCATTCGCTTCATGTTCCATCGATGCCACTTCGCCGCGTTACTCGCAATCGGATTTACGCTCTCGCTCTCGGTTTCATCCGCGTTGTCTCAGGATGCCGGTCGCGTGGGACTCGGATGGAGCGCAGTGAAATGCGAGGGTGACTATCAACATCATTTGCAAGGTGTCTGTACCGACGACACGACAGCGATCTTCTGGTCCTTCACCACCGAACTGGTGAAGACTGATCGACAGGGCCGAGTGCTAAAATCAATCCCTGTTGCGAACCATCATGGCGACCTGTGTTTCAAGAACGGAAAGATCTACGTCGCGGTAAATCTCGGGCGATTCAACGACCCCAAAGGCAATGCGGACTCGTGGGTGTATGTCTACGATGCCGATTCGCTGGATCTTGTAGCCAAGCACGAAACGCAGGAAGTGTTTCACGGTGCGGGCGGGATCGGCACGATGGAGGGCCACTTCTATGTGGTGGGTGGACTGCCCGACGGTGTTGAGGAAAACTACGTCTACGAATACGACGCTGAATTCCAGTTTGTGAAAAAGCACACCATCCAAAGTAAGTGGACACACCTGGGCATCCAAACCGCGACGTTTCACGACGGAACCTGGTGGTTCGGCTGCTACGGATCACCGGCGATTCTGTTGATGACCGATGCCGATTTCAATTTGATCGGACGCCATGAGTTCAATTGCTCGCTGGGAATCATCGGAGTCGGTCCAGACCGGCTGATGTTTGCCAAAGGTCCGAGAAATGCCGCCGGCCGCCACATGGGCTCGCTGCATCTGGCGCGACCCGATGCAACTCGTGGGCTTGTGGAAATGTCAATTGCGGCCGGGACTGATCAAAGGCCACCGCAAGGCGTCCCGCCGGGAATCGAAAAGCCGCTCCTGATCGCTCCTCGGCCGGGTAACGGCCGCAACAGTGAAGGCGATTTCATTCAGCTCAAGGACGGGCGTCTTCTGTTGGTGTACTCGAAATTCATCGGTACCGGCGACCACGCGCCCGCCGAACTCGTGGGGCGATACTCGTCCGACGGTGGCAAGACATGGAGTAGTGATGATGTCCCGATCATCGCTCGCACAGATCGAGATGCGAATCTGATGTCCGTTTCGCTGCTGCGTTTGTCCGATGGCCGAATCGCCCTTTTCTACGTTCGAAAGTACGACAGTCCGGAAGGCTCGAAGTATCCCTACTTCGATCACATCCTGATGCGGACCAGCACCGACGAAGGCCAGACTTGGTCTGAACCGACGTACGTCGTGCCTCAAAGCCGACCTGGTTATCGTGTGCTGAACAACGACCGAGTGATTCAACTCAAGAGCGGCCGTTTGGTCGTGCCGCTGGCTGTTCACTATCTGCCGGGTTGGCCGGGGTTTCAGAGTTCCGCGGATATCGTTTGCTATCTGTCCGATGATCAAGGCAAAACGTGGCGGGCCAGCACCAGTACGCTGAAATCAGAACTGCTGGCTCAGGAGCCGGGCGTGGTGGAATTGACCGACGGAAAGCTACTGATGTTTTGCCGTAGCCGCGATTGTCAGCTTGTCGCACGCAGCGAAGATGGCGGCGACACGTGGTCGCCGCTAACGCGATCCACGATCGCCCAGCCCACGACGTCGCCCGCTTCGATCGAGCGAATTCCTGAAACGGAAGATCTACTGCTTGTGTGGAACAACGGCAACGATCCGCTGGCAGCCCTCACGCCGGTCGGTCGACGTCCTTTCACCGTTGCCATTTCCAAAGATGATGGAGTCACTTGGCAGCACATCCAGAACATCGGTACCGATCCGAAGGGCTGGTACTGCTACACCGCGATCGAGTTTGTCGGCGACCATGTGCTGTTGGCCCACTGTGAATTCCCCGGGCTGAATTCGCTTCAAATCACACGCGTGCCGGTTCGTTGGCTGTACAAATCAAACGAAGACCCGCGGCAGCGATAGAAGCCCCTGAAACCAAAAGAAAAAAAGGGGGGGACGAATCGTGGCCAGACGACCGTAACGTAGACCCGGACTTGCCCTGGCCTACAATGACGGATTCTACCGCTGGAGTACCTATGAATCGAAAAGCCTGGACAACGTCCCGCATGGGGATCGCCGTCGCGATCGTGTTGCTGGTCGTCGCCGTCATCACGATTGCGGCCTGGTCACTGCGGCCGGTCAGTCACCTCGCAATCGGCACGCATCAGACCGGCTTCGTCGTCCCGTGCGACTACGATAAATTCCGCCAGATCATGGTGAGGAAGAATGCGACGGCAGCGATCGTCGAACGGTCGGGCATGCAATTGATCGACGTCCAAATTCGGGACGTGCAAGTGGACGCCAGTGCCGACGATCGACCGTTGCTCAACGCAATTCGTGGCAAATCAAAACTGAACCTGGACGCAATCAGACAGATCAGGGTGCGACTGGACGATCCGGCGATCGACGCGGACGAACTGGTGCTGCGGCAACAGGCCACGATTGAAGCCGATTCGATGAACGTGGTGACGAAGTCGGTTGCTGCGGCGGGCAATCTGGAAAGTTACCAGACAACACTTGAGGCGCGGCCGAATGACGGTGGCACCGAGGTCCAGGTAACCGTCGAAATGAAAATTCGCGTTGACGTGCCAAAGTTGTTCACCAACCGGGCGGACACAAGAGTCCAGGAAGCCGCCGAAAATGCGATCAATGACCAGGCGCGTTCCATCGAGATGTTTATCGCCGAACATGCCGACAAACGCTTGATCCTTCCCGATCTGGGAGGCAGGAATTAGGGCGTTGTCGACGTTAGAGGATGGGTTCGCGCTGCCATCCGTGGGCTCATGAGACAATTGGCATGCACTGCATGCCGTTCGCCGCTGAGTTAGACTGGACGCTTTCGATCCCCGAATCCTCCTCCCACACCGGACCGTTCATGCCCGCTCCACACACCCGAAGAACGTTCCTCGCCGCCAGTGCCGCGGCGGTCGCCGCCCCTGCGATCATCACCTCCAAACGAACGGACGCTCAAGACGTCGTCGGCAGCGGCGAGTTCCAATTTCGATGCCAACACCACTGGCCGCAGTTGCCGGACAAGTACCATTGGCAAATCACGCACAACGTCACGATGGACCCTGACAATCGGTTGTACGTGATCCACGAAGGCGATGCCCGAAAGTCCGATCACCCCTCGATCTTTGTGTTCGACGAAGAGGGGCGATTCGTCAAGGCATTCGGACAGCAGTTTCAGGGCGGCGGCCACGGGCTGGACATTCGCGTTGAAGATGGCGCACCGTTTTTGTACGTCAGCGGCTACCAGCATCTTAAAACGATCGCAAAGCTGACGCTCGATGGTGAAGTGGTTTGGCAGAAGTATGCGCCGATGAAATCGGATCGCTACGCCGATGGTGAAGCCAGCGATCCCAAAAGGGTCTGGGGCCGCGACCGATTCATGCCGACCAATTTTGCCTTCTTGCCTGACGGCGACTTTCTGTTGGCCGACGGATACGGCGCGTACTGCATCCACCACTACGATGCCGATGGAAATTGGAAAGGTCACTTCGGCGGCGCCGGCAAGGGCGAAGGCACCTTCAACCTTCCCCACGGCATCTGGGTCGATGACCGCGACGGCATCGAATCACGCATCGTGGTGGCTGATCGAGCCAACCACACGTTGCAGTTGTTCGACATGGACCACCGCTACAAACAAACGATCGACGGTTTCGGGTTGCCTGCCAATGTCGACACCCACGGGGACCTGATGCTGGTCCCGGAACTCGTCGCCCGGGTGTCGCTGTTGGATTTGAATTACAAACCGGTGGCAACGCTCGGTGACGACCGTGAGCGGATTCTGGCGGACAAGAAGCGAACGGTTCGCGCCGACGAGTCACGTTGGCTCGACGGCAAGTTCATCCACCCGCACGATGCCTGTTTTGACCTAGAAGGAAACATTCACGTCGCCGAATGGGTCGCCACCGGACGCGTCACCAAGCTGACTCGCGTGTGATCGACGGCGTCGCGGCGCCGCGACGATCTGATTCAGCAGTTGGATCTATTTCAGCAGGCTGAGGAGCACGTCCTTGGCCGTGACCATTCCGACCACCGTGTCGGTTTCGTCGCTGACCAGGACAAAGGAGCACTTGGTTCGTTGCAGGACCGGCAACAGATCGCTGACCGGTCGTGATCGATGCATCACCGCCAGCGGGTTGGCGAGCAGGCTCAAATCAAATGCATCCGACTCGGCCGACAGGATCTGTTCAATGCCGACCCATCCGATCAAACCGTTGCCGGCATCTTCCGCGACGGGATAGCAGGAATGCGGTGATTGACGAATGCGGTCCAAGGTCTCCACCATCGAATGGGAAGCCTTGAGTTCGATCATCGCCTTGCGGGGCCGCATCACCGCACCGATTGAGATGTCTTGGAACGGAGATTCGTCGACAGGCTGAAACTCGACGCTCGTACGACTGCCGGTTTGCCCGGACGCAGGCCTTGCGGATGCTGCACGCCCCGCCGCGTCGTCTTCGGGTGGATCGAGTTCAATGTTGCAGTTGAAGCAGACCGAGATGCTGCTCGGATAAA
The DNA here is from genome assembly GCA_033042175.1 of Phycisphaera sp. RhM. Classification (GTDB taxonomy): domain Bacteria; phylum Planctomycetota; class Planctomycetia; order Pirellulales; family Pirellulaceae; genus Stieleria. Next base: position 69,842 of record WCIL01000003.1, on the reverse strand, counting down.
CTGCGCCGCAATTGCTGCAGTGACGCGTCTTGCCGTCGTCTTCGGGCACGACGGGTTTGCCAAAGCTGTCGATGATCCGCATCACGCCGGTATCGCTGAGCGATCGTGCCTCGACCGGCGGTGGACCGCTGACTTCCGCGACGCTGACTTCCGTGACAACGGCGGCAGTCGATTCGGGGCGGTCAAACCGAAAGGTCGCTTGGCAATGCGGACAGCGGACTTCGCGATGCAGCCATCCCAAGTCGCCGCGGACCCGATGTCCGTTGGGGCATTCGGTCGTCACGTATTCGTTGGACTCGGCGGTCACGACTGGTTCTCATCGGCTGGAAAGACGTTTCGATTTCGACACCGCATCGACGACGGGGGGACACGATTCTGTTGTGTCAATGATCGCAGATGCGGACGCGTCACGCCAGTTCGCTGCCGCGGTGAAGCCCTCGGAGACTACATCGAGGGTGATCGAAGGCTCCGAAAGGGCACGAAACGCCCGGACAAAAGTCGTTCCAAGGTGAACGATCCCATGCCCGCCGCGACGGCTTTGAGCAAGTCGCATTTGCGGACGACGGCAACCACCACTCCGTGGCTGGACACCAGGAACTCGTCAACCGATTGGCTGGACAGCCAGCCCAAAACGTTGCGGGCATCCCATTGTGCGCTGACCACCGGCAGTGACTGTTCGGTGGATGACGGCTGGGGGTTTGCCGGCTCGATGGACACCCGCTCCGGCGGAAACGGTTGCTCGGCCGCCGAGTCGATCGGTCGCCCGCCGCGTTGTTCCCATTCTGCCTCGCGTTCGACCATCATGGCTTCACCGCGGCCGGCCAAGAACACGAACGCGGCCAGGATGACCAACATCACGTTCGCCGACATCAACCCGAACAGTGCGAACAGGACAGCCACTACTTGGCCCACGCCAGCGGCGAGACGTGTCGCGTTGCGATAGGGCATGCCCATGGCCAACAGTGCTCGCAAGACTCGACCGCCGTCCATCGGGAACGCCGGCAGCATGTTAAAGACCACCAGTGCCACGTTGACCCACGCCAGCTGACCGAGAAACGCCAACACACCCTCGGCGACCAACGACGTCGCGGCCAGGAGTGGCAACAGCGCGAACAACGCCGTCGCGATCACCACGTTCACGGCCGGCCCGGCGATCGCAATCGCCAGCTCCTGCCACGGGCTGCGCGGGATCCGCTGCAAACTGGCGACACCCCCGATCGGAAGCAGGGTGATATCGCGGGTGGGAATCCCGAACCGGCGGGCGGTCAGGGAGTGCCCCAGTTCATGCAACACCACGCAGCCGAAAATCGCGAAAACCAGCAACACTGCCACGGTGGCAGCAACCGCGCCGTATCCCGCCGCCATGCTTGAGTAGTAAATCCAAATCGGAAGCAGCAAAAACGTCCAGTGAATCCGCACGTCGATGCCAGCCAGCCGTCCCAAATGCCAAGAACCGTTCATTCCTATTCGCTCCAGAAAACTAATGACACGCACTTACACTGCATTTCCCGTGCCATTTCACGCCGAGGGACTTTGCCGGTCTGCCGCAGCGGTGTCATAGAACTCGGTATGATTGGTGTAAGCCCAATGGATGATGGGCGATTCGGGATGGAGTCCGCCTGAACCCTCAAGTGAGAAGGATTGAAATGAAGATCTTAGTGCCGACCGCTGGCGAAGAAGCGGCCGTCGAAATCGCTGACTACGTGATTCTGGTCGCACGACAACTCGACGCCGAACTGACCGTGCTGCATATCCTCAAAGACGACGAATCGAAGGCCAACGGAAGGGACTGTTGCGCGGTGTTTCTTGAAGCGGCCCATGACACCGGGGTGTCGGTCACGTCCAAGGTGGCGACCGGAAACGTGGTCGACACCATCATCGCGGCGGCCAAAGAGATCGACGCGGATCTGATCTTGATGGGCGCCAGCAGCGGTGCGGTCGTCGAAAACTGGCTCAGTGCTAACGTGATGGATGAATGCGAAATCCCCGTCCTGGTGGTCCCCCACTGCTACCGCCAGTTTTAACGGCCTGTTGATTTTGTCGATCGTTCCCAAATCAACGCAGTGATGCCAGAGACGCCGCGTTAGACAGGAGCGCCGCGTGACCCCTTACTCACGCGGGCGAGCTTTCTTCAACAGGCCGTCAAGCGGCCGGCAGGGTTCGGTTTACCTGCCCATCTCTCGCATCAGGCTTGATGTCCACAGAGCGAATGACCGTTGCAAACCGCCACTCTTGTTCCCGGTTCAGGTCTCGCGCAACGATGCCGATCAATCAGTAACGGTTCGCTTCGTCTGGCAGGACTTATGGACAAATCGATTCTTCCCTTTCATCGTCGAGACGCTGCAAGATTACCAATGCGTCTCCATGCAATGATTGTCCTGATGGTTTTCGGTTTTCCGGTGGTCGGCTTCGCGGGCGGCAGCAGCCTGCGCGTCCTGGAGGGCAGTCGGGAGTCGCTGCAAGCCCGGGTCGATCTGATTCAGCAGGCCCGCCAAACGATCGACTTGTGCTATTACGCGATCGACACCGATGAAGTCCCGGTCGCCATTTTGGAGTTGCTGCGGCAGGCCACGCTTCGGGGCGTACGCGTGCGGATCCTAGTCGACGGATTGAAGTCTCGATTGCCGTCGAAATGTGAGCAGTATTTAAGCACCTACGGGATCGAGGTTCGAGTCTATCACCCGCCGCAACAAGGCAATCCGAGCTGGCTGAATCGACGGCTGCACTCCAAGCTGATGGTGGTCGACACCTGTCATGCGGTGGTGGGAAGCAGCAACCTGGAAAACGGACATTTCCATTTCGAGTGCCCACGCGAGTTTGTGGATTGTGACGCGTTTGTCTCGGGCGACATCGCCCAACGGTCACAAACGTACTTCGATTGGTTGTGGGCAACGCCGGATGTCCAACCGGCACCGGAGCGAGATTCACTGGGTTTGGACATTCTCAATTATCGACCCTTTGGAAAGAGCGATTGGAAAAATGCCTGGCGTGATGCCGACGGGCCGGCGGATTACCAGCAACTGCTGAGCGATGCCTTGCGACGCGTCGTCTGTCGCTGCGGCGTTCACTTGGACTGGCAGCGCGACTGGGTTGCGGAATCGATGCAAGGGATCGAAATGGAGCTGCTGTTCGACCGCTCGTCCGACAAATCCGAACGTCACGTCAACCGCCAAATCGTTCGGATGATGGATCAGGCAAAGCGAACACTGTTCATTGAATCGCCTTATCCCGCCTTCGATCGCTCCATCCGATCCGCCATCTCTCGGGCGCGAGAACGTGGGGTTTGCGTCACCATCCTGACCAATTCGCTCGATTCGACCGACCAGTTGAACGTCTATGCGGCGTACCAAAATCACAAGCGGGGATTGTTGCGTGAAGGCGTGCGGCTACGGGAGTATGCCGGAGCGGAGACCCTGCACGCCAAGACGATGCTGGTCGACGACTGCTGCTGGATGTTGGGCAGTTACAACTTTGACGCTCGATCGAATCAGTTGAACTTGGAACTTTGCATCGTCTCCAACGATCCGGCCGCCGCGGAACAGTTGCGATCCAACGTGCGATCACGGCTCGCCAAATCGACCTCGGTGCCTGCCGGTACTCTGTTGCTGTCGGTCGGGCAAGACGCCGCGGCGGCCAAACGCGCGCGATTGATGATGAAGCGAACCGTGATCGAACTCTATCGCGGACTGCTCTGACCCGCTAACGCAGACAGCTCCGCGCGCCGACGTGCTGCCAGAAGTAGCGATCGAGACCTTCCAGGTTGGTGTTGAACTGCTGAGCCTTCCAGGTCGTGAAGGCGTGCCGAGGTTCCCATCCGAAATGCTCGATCCGGTACAGCGCCACCAGCAATCCGACTCGATCCAGACCGAGATTGCAGTGGAAATAGACTGGACCGGCACAACCGCTGGTCAGCTGAGCCAGGATGGTTGGCACATTTCCGGTTCGAAGCGGAAAGAAGCCCATCGGAATGCGGCGGTACGCGATCCCCAGTTTGGCCGCCCGCCGCTGTTCTTTTCCGCTGGCGAACACCTTGAACGTCCGGACGTCGATGATTCGCTGGACACCCAATCGACGCAGTTTCGCAAAATCGGCATCGCTTTGCGGAGCCGCACCGTAATAGATCTGGCCGTCCAAGTGGTGGATATCGAGCGTGTCGCCCCGATGGTCCCTGGCGTCACACGAATGAGAGCCTGCGAGGACCAGAGAGCTTGCGACAATCAGAAGAATCAACATGCGAGCACAACGATGGACGGAGCGGTGGCAGGGTTCGCGAAACGGCATCCAGCAATTATGACACGCAATCCTGGTTCAGGCCCGAGAAATCGGGGGACGCCGACTGCTAAAAAACCCGCCATTGGATCGGTCGACACGCACCGCCGCTTTCCAAATACGTTTATCCTTCTTGTGCTTTGCCCCTGATCCGCTCGAAGACAACAACGAACACCAGCGGATCAATCAATGGAAGCTCGCAACAGCCTGTACGACAATCACGCAAAGACCCCAATGAAACGATTACTCACGATCCTGCTTTTCCTCGCAGCGGTCGCATCAGCACATCAGGCGATCGCCCAGGAGATGCTGTCGTGGACTGAATTGCCGCCGATGCCCGATGAACTCGGTTTTGCGGGACCCTTTGCCGGCGTTCACAACGACGCGATGATCGTGGCCGGTGGGGCGAATTTCCCCAAGCCGGTTTGGAACAACGACAAAGTCTGGCACGATCGCATCTTTGTCGCGACCAGAGATGGCGACGATTACGAGTGGAAAGACGGCGGCAGGCTGCCCCACGCGATCGCGTACGGAGCGTCCGTCTCCACTCCAGACGGTGTGGTTTGCATCGGCGGAAACGATTCTCGAGAAACCTTTGACGACGTGTTCGCGCTGAGTTGGGACGCCACGTCCCAGCGCGTTTCCAGGACGGAGTATCCCTCGCTGCCGAAACCCTGTGCGTTTGCCGCCGCGACGATGATCGGCGAGGTGATCTATCTCGCCGGCGGTCAGAGCGGCCAGTCGCTGGAAACGGCGATGACGAACCTTTGGACGCTGGACTTGTCGAAAAAGACGAGCGACGGCGAGTTCGGTTGGCAGGAATTGCCCGGCTGGCCAGGACCGCCGCGGGCCTTGAACCTGACCGTCAGCCAACACAACGGCTACAACGATTGCGTGTACGTCATCAGTGGGCGCAACCAAGACGGACCGGCGGACGAACCCAGCAGCTACCAGTTTCTGCGCGACGTTTGGGAATTCAATCCGAGCGCCGGCGCATGGCGACAACGGAACGACGCACCGCGATGCTGGATGGCCGGAACGAGCATGAAGTACGGACAAAGTCATGTTCTCGTGTTCGGCGGCGCCACCGAGGACCTGTTCTTCCAATCCGACGCGCTGAAGGATGACCATCCAGGGTTTGGCAACGAAACGGCCGCCTACCACACCATCACCGACACCTGGGTTTCTGCGGGAAACAACCCCGTCACCCAGGTGACGACCACGGCCGTCCAGTGGGGCGACGAGATCATCGTTCCGACCGGTGAAGTGCGACCACGCACCCGCACACCGAACGTCTATCGCGTTACGGTCCGTCGAACCGATCACAGTTTCGGACTGGTCAACTATGTCGTGCTATTCAGCTACCTGGCGTCGATGGTCGGCGTCGGAGTTTATTTTGCGCGAAAGAACAAGAATACGGACGACTTCTTTCGCGGGGGCAGCCACATTCCGTGGTGGGCGGCCGGCTGCAGCATCTTCGCGACGATGCTGAGTTCGTTGACGTTTACCGGCATCCCGTCCAAAGCGTATGCGCAGGACTGGGTGTATTCGATCGGCAATTTCATGATCCCGGTCGTCGCCGTTGTGGCCGTGTTCGTCGCGATGCCGTTTTTTCGTCGCATCGATGCCACCAGTGCGTACGAGTACCTGGAGAAGCGATTCAGCCGACCGGTGCGACTTTTTGGGAGTGCCAGCTTCACGCTGTTCCATCTCTTTCGCATGGCCGTCGTGATGTCATTGACCGGATTGGCGATGGCGGTCGCGACGCCGTTGACGCCGACGCAATCGGTGTTGCTGATGGGAGTGCTGAGCATTCTCTATTGCACGATGGGTGGCGTCGAAGCGGTGATCTGGACCGACACCATCCAGACGCTGGTGCTGTTTGGCGGAGCACTGCTCGCGATCGTCTTGTTGGTGATGGGCACCGACGGCGGACTGGGCGGATTTTTTTCCGCGGCGGACAAAGCCGACAAATTTCAGATCGCGAACTTGCACCTGAGTCCGACGAGTGCGCAGATCGCTTTGTGGGTCATCGTCGTCGGAGCAATTGGACAGAACCTGTCGTCCTACACTGCGGACCAGGCCGTCGTTCAGCGTTACATGACCACGGCCGATCAGAAGCTCGCGGCGCGTTCGATCTGGACCAATGCCGTGCTGACGATTCCCTCGACGCTGCTGTTTTTCGGGATCGGCACCGCGCTGTTCGCGTTCTACCAATCGAACCCCGGCCGGCTGGACCCGACAATTTCGACCGACCAGGTGTTTCCGTACTTCATCGCTCATGAGATGCCGATCGGCTTGGCAGGGCTGGTGGTCGCCGGAGTTTTTGCGGCGGCACAGTCGACCGTTTCGACCAGCATGAATTCCACCGCGACTGCTTTGGTGACGGACTTCCTGAGGCCCTTTCAGGTTTGCCAATCCGAAGGCGGCTATCTGACTGCGGCGCGCGGCCTGACGCTTGTGACCGGTGTGATCGGAACCTTGCTGGGACTGGTGTTCGTCAATCCCGAAATCAAATCGCTGTTCGATACCTTTCTCGTTGTGATCGGGTTGTTCATGGGTGTGCTCGGAGGGCTGTTCGTGCTAGGCGGTACGACCACCCGAGCCAGTTCCACCGGGGCGATGACCGGCGCGCTGGTCGGTGCAGCGGTGATGTTTAGCCTTTGGAAATTCACCGCGATCAACGGCTACTTGTACACGACATGCGGCATCACCACGTGCTTCATCGTCGGTTACACCACCAGTCTCGCCTCACCAAGGTCGGATCGCGACCTGACCGGTCTGACGATTCATACGTTGGCCGATTCAAAACGCCCTCGCTCCCTCACCGTGCACACGGCGTCTCGATAGCCCCAAACCCGAACAACACCTCTTCTTCAGTGGATTCAAACCCTGGGTTTCTGCGGGGGCGGGCTCGCTGCGCCGAATCATTCGATTGATGATTAACAATGCATCTAGCGACGAAATAGACCCGTCGCCGCTGACGTGTGTCGAAGACATTGGTAACACTCTGGCCAGTGCAGCGAGGGCGGGTGCATCTCCGACTGGATCGGCCGACGGTGGATCGATCACGAAGTAGGCGACCTGTTCAGGCGTGTGGTTACGTTCTGAATCGCGAAGTTGGTCTTCGTCGATGGCCAGGCTGATCGTTCCACTCGATGCCGGTACCGGGGGATCACATTGCAGAACCGCCCAGTCACTGTCGGCGCCCTCCCTGCCGGCGCTGCTGAACGCCTCAACTTTAACGGGGATATGTTGACGGCAACAAACGATATTTAAGTCGATCGAGATACCCAATCAATATTGGTTCCAAAATGCCAATCGCAATCTCGAAGCAGAAGTTATAGCCCACCGCGACACGCTGTGGATCCACCGATCGACTCGATACTCGGATCCAGATGCAAGCACTCTCTGGCGCTCGGCTCCGGAACAAGAGGAAAAGCGATGGCGGCAAGACCAGGGGGAGATGCGATTTCGGCTGGGGATGGTTTCGCCTTCGTTTCGGTTGGGCCACGTCGGGTGAGAACTTTTTCGCGATTCGGTGTCGGTTGATTCCAAAAACCGACGCAAGGAAGTGTGAGGACGCGCCATTCCTCTCGCAACTTTCACGTTCATCGCCAGAAGCCATCCATGCGACGATTCTCCCCGACCCGCAAGAACCGCGCCCCGAACCGTCCGCCCATCGCCAACCGGGGCAAACAGCGGCGACACGTGAATTTGGGGCTCGAAAAACTTGAATGGAGGCGGGTCCTGGCTCCACTGGGTGCGTTTGTCGACAACGCAACTGACCGTTTTTATCTCTTCAATGCGACGACCGATGTGGTGACCGGCTGGGTCGCTATGCCTGAGTCGGTACTTACGGGTGATATTGAAATTCGCCGCGACGGATCAAAGGCCTACGTGACTGATTTCGAAGCCAATATTTATACGATCGACCTGACGGTCCGTCCGCCCGTGTTGATCAATGCGGCCAATCCGATACAGATTAGCAACCAAGGCGAAGACTTGGCTCTGTCTGCGGATGGCCGATACCTGATCATCACCAACGGAAACGGATGCGGTAATCCACCCTGTGGTGTCGACCCGATTTCGGTTGTCGACACGCTCACCGGCCGCGAGGTCGACACGCAGATTCTGGGCGACAGCACGCCCAATGCGGTGATTGTCACAGACGCTGGGACGATTTTGGCGGGGCGTAATGATGCGAATCGCGTGCATCGGATGCAGCTGGCCAGCGACGGACAACTCCTCTACACCGGGGAAGAAATCAACGTCCACGGACCTCGTAACATTGTCGATCATCCGGGAGGCCAATTTGCGGTCACGCTCGGTTACGATCGTGCGGCCGATTCTGGCGTCATGACTTCACTTGACATCGACGCTTTTCAAGTGGTCAGTGAGCTTGCGCAGGCCAACCCCAAGATGTCACCGACCAGCGGTGCCTTTTCGTCTGACGGTCGGACACTCTACACGCGAGTTCAGGAGGTCGAGGGTACGGCCGCTCGGCTCCAGGCCCACCCATTCGATGACGTCTCGGGGGAGATTGGAGCATTGATTTATGACGTTCCAGCCGCCCCCCACCTGAGGTACTTCGGCGTCGAGCAACTGGCCATCAGTGTAGATGGCAGCGAATTGTATCTCTCAAACGGCGATCAAAACCGGATTGATGTTCACTCCAGCTCGACCGGGCAATGGCTCAGATCCTTCACCGCCGACGGGATCGGTGAGCCGACGGGGATTCGTGTGATCGATACCAACCAGACGCCGCACGTTGCTGCCGGGGGACCCTACGAGGTAGCGGTCGGGCAGGAAGTCCTGTTGGACGCAACGGGCACGCTCGATCCCGACGATGATTTCGAGTCCTTGACGTTCCAGTGGGACCTTGATGGAGACGGTCGCTTTGGCGAAACGGGGGATCTGGCCGTCCGTGGCGACGAAGTAGGTGCAACGCCAACGTTCCGCTCGCTCGGTATTCCGGCCGGGACCGCCGTCACAATCTCGTTGCAGGTCACCGATCCTCGCGGTTTCTCGGCGAGCGGATCGGCCGTGGTGGAAGTCGGGTACGCGCCCGATCTGACACTGCGTTCGTCCGAATTCGTCGTCACGCCGGAAGAACCGTCGCCGGGGGAAAACGTGGTTGTCACCGCACGGGTTCGAAACGTGGGACTCCGCAACACCGGATCATTCGATGTCGCGCTGTTGGATTTCGAAACGAAGCTGGCGACGGTCACGGTGGAAAACCTGGCTCCGGGAGGTTCAACGTTGGTTGAGTTTCCGCCGCAGATGTTTGCAGAAAGTTATCGATTGCTGACCGTCCGCGTTGACACGTCGCAAGCGGTCGCCGAGTTGGAAGAACGCAACAACGAAAGCGGCATCGTCATCAAGGTGGGAGACCCCGACTTTGAGACCGGTGACGCATCGCTCGTGTTCACGATCGACGATCAGATCGGCGCTCCCGCATCGAGCGCGACCTTGGCGGGTGGTTTTGTCGACTACAACTTTGTCAACATCACCGGTGAACGCGACTATCCCGTCCAAGGCGGTTCGGTCACGGTGCGTGTGCTCGACCCCGCGACGCTGCAGCCGATGTCTCAGTTCAGCGGGACGTACACCGATTCGGAGGGGAGGTTTCGACAGTCATTCTTCACGCCGTCTCAGGTGGGCGTTTATCCGCTGCAAGTCGAGGTGTCCGATGGTTCGCTTTCACAATCCCGAATCGTCCAACTGCACGTTTTCGAACCCGCCGATCCGATTCCGACACAGCCAGCGCCCTTGACGCCGCCATCGGGTGGAACGATTTCGGGTGGCTCGCCCTACCGAGCCGCCCCTCTTTCGCCGACCTCGGCTCCGGGGCAGAGACCTCCGGACGTTTTCGTGTTCGGCGAAGACATCGTCATCAGTGAACAGCCCCACGAGGTAGGCGAGACGATCTCGATCGGCGCGTTCATCCAATACACTGGAACACAGGGTGCCAAGGGGGTGGATGTTAATCTGAACGACCTCGTTCCGGTCGATGGGCAATGGCAAACGCTGTCGATCGCTTCGACGGTGGTCGACTTCCCACCGGCACCGGATGATTTGCCAGCCTTCGTAACCGTTGCAGCACCTTGGACGAATACTCAGGGCGGTGCGCACCTGATTCAGGCTGAGGTTGTCGCGAACGATGCCCGTCTGGACTCGGGCGATTTCTTCACCCAGTACGAAGGGAATGACAGGGCGACGCGACTGGTCTTTGTCGGCACGCCGGCGGACGACCTTCCGCTGACCCACCACGTCCAGTTGCTCGTTGACGCCGACGGGAACTCGGTGCCTACGCCGGGCGACACACTTCGCTACGTATCGACGATTGTCAACAACGGCCCGGTCCCGGTCACTGCCGGGACGCTCGCGGCACAATTCGACAGCCGCGTGCATCAGAGTTTGGCGCCGCAAACCGGTGGTGCGTTGGTCAACGAGAATCGGGTTCATCTCGATGTCGGCCAGCTCGAACCCGGTCAGAGTGCCCAGCTGGAGGTTGATGTCTTGCTACGGGCACCCGATGAGTTCCCCGCCGGATTCGTCACGGTGCGAAGCGACGTCCTGTTTGAATCGGACGTTTCCGTCCCCGTGGCCGCCAGTAGCGAATTGCTGGTCGTCGGCGATGTTGTGCGGCCGGAAATTGCTTCCGCGATCGTACTGGCGAACGATCCAACAACGACGGCGATTGCTGCACCCGATGGCAGCTATGCTGAGCCAATCCGTCTGCGGTTGGATGCGAGCGACAGTATTCCTGGATCGGGGCTCAAGCGATTCGAGGTTTCGGTCGGGGGCGAGGCGTTCGTCGATGCCGGCGGCTCTAACGTCACTCTCGATCTGATGGATCTGGGCACGACCGTGGTCCGCGCCCGGGCATTTGACAATGCCGGCAACTACACGCCCTTGGAGATCATCGTGACCGTCGCGAGCCCATTGAGGGTGAGTGATGTGATCATCAACGAAGGTGCGATGCAACGATCCAATGTCAACCAGATCGCGGTCGATTTTGATCAGGCAACCAATCTCCAGTCACTGATCGACAGCGACCAGATCTTACAAGCCGTGCAGGTGATCAATGATCAATCCGAAGTCCAGCCGCTTTCGGCAGACCACTTTCTCTACGACCCGATCGCGCAGCGTTTGTTGGTGGATCTGACCCACGACGGATTTGGCGGAAGCGAGTTGAGCAGCTTGGCCGACGGTCGCTACACACTGCAGTTGGACACGAATCTGATCGCGTCAGATCGCGGCGTCGCACTGTCCGCCAGCGACGGCCAGGTTGACGACGTGTTTCGCAAGAGTTTTCATCAGTTGCGAGGTGATTTTTCGGGCGACGAACGTGTCGGCATGGATGACCGGGCCGCCTGGTTTGACGCTTCGCTCGTGCGGTTCAATGCCGGTCAGGGCCAGCCCGGGTACGACGCCGCATTCGACTTCGATGGTGACGGTCGGATCACGGCACGGGATTACTACTTCTGGTTGCGGGGGCTGCTCGGCAGTTCTTTGTAGGCGCTGCTGGCACAACAGTTTGATTACGAGTTTTGATTGACGAATCCGATTAGAGTTTGCCCGATGATGACTTCTGTTTCCTTGAAACTTCGATTCTCGCTCGCCGTACTTCTATTGCTGTTGACTGCAGGCCCCCCCGAAGCCGATGCCGGTGTGATGGCGACGCTGGCGATCGAGAACGCCAACCCATCAGTCGCCGGTCCGGGGCAGACCGTCCGCTTTGACGTCTGGCTTCGAGATCTGGTGACAGATTCACCGACGGACTTCGTCGAGGCGTTCAATCTGGATTTTTCGGGAAGCGATGCAGCACTGACGGCCATCTTGACGTCGTTTGATTTCCAACTCGATCCCGGGCTCACCGGTATCCTGGGCGGCATCGTGTTTGACGATGATGCGAGCGACGAAGGGATGATCGGCTACGGAGCTGACGTCGCGCCCTTAGGAACCGAAACGGGGATCTACGCTTGGATGGGTGATACCCGGCTCGGACAACTCAGCTTCTCGGCGCCTTCCAATGCGGGTACCTACGCGGTCTCATTCGCACTGGACAACACCGATCCTTTCTCACCGACATTTCTGATTGTCAATGATGGCTTGTTCGGCCAGTTTGTGCCGACTGACGGCTCGCTGACCGTCAATGCCGCGTCTTTCAATGTCGACGTTTTGTCATCGAATCCGGTGCCGGAGCCTGGGGCCATCTGGATGATGGTGGCGACCGTGGTTTTGGCAGGAGTTCGGCGACGGCAAAGGAGCGATGTGTAAGATGTGAATTAAAGAGAACGTGATCATTAGGTGACGACTCGTTGGTGGGATTGATTGAACACGTCGGGGGAGGTGGTTAACATGGCAATTGGATGCGTCGAGTTCGAAATCCCCCGGAGTGATTGCGTTGACTTCGAAAAGCTGCACGACATGGCAACTCTGCGAGTATGAATCGGTTTTTCGGAAATTGGCCAGCCGAATGTTGGCGGGTTTCCCAGGGGTTCGACGATGGGAAGAAACGGACGACATCGTGCAAGAGTCGATGATGCGTTTGCACACGCGGTTGCGACAGTTTCAGCCCGAATCGCCGCTGCATGCACAACGGATGATCGCTTTGCAGATCCGTCGACAATTGCTCGATCTAAGCCGACGGTACTCGCGCAAAAGCCACCATGCGGCATCTTATGAAACGCGAAATGGTGACCCGGGAGGCACGGCCAAATACGCGTCCCTTGAGGAGTGGCACGAGTTCCATCAACAGGTGGATCGGTTGCCCGAGGCGGCCCGCGAGACCTTTGAATTGGCGTGGTATGTGGGGATGGCGCAGGAGGAGATCGCAACTGAGCTCGGTATCAGTCTCCGCCAAGTGCAACGGCGGTGGCGCACCGCGCGGATTCTGCTGGCCAGATCGGTGTGCATGCATGCGCTGCTTGATGACGGATAAGCGATCGTCGACCGGCCGACGACGAGATGCAATCGATCGCAAGGTCTTGATGGAGGTGGCGGGTGCATCCTAAGGACTCTCTTCCTACTGGCGAATCGGAAATCGATGCCGAACTGCTCGGCGACGGGCTATTACTCAGCGACGAGTTGCAACAGCTTCTCGACCAGTGGGATACCTTGTGCGACCAAGGCGTGTCGGTCACACCCGAAGAATTGTGTCCGAATCGGCCCGAGCTCGCCGCCCAATTGAGAGAATGTATACTTGCCATGGACGCGTTTGGTCGGTTTGAGACCGAAGCCGGGGTCGAGCCATGCCCCCAAGTGATCGGGCAGTATCAGGTGATTGATCGGATCGCCAGCGGTGGCAGTTCGGTGATCTACTTGGTCGAACAACCCCTACCGAAGCGTCGCATCGTCCTGAAGTTGTTCAACACCACTCTCTATCGGGCCAAGTCGCAGTCCCGATTTCACTTGGAAGTCCATGTCCTGGCCGCGTTGGACCATCCCGGTATCGCGCAGATTTTCGACGCCGGCGTGGAGCGAATCGGAGGTGCTTCGCGCCCATACTTCACGATGGAGTGGATCAGGGGCGAGAATCTGCTTGAGTACGTGCGACGCCGGCGCTGTGAACCATCTTGGACCGCCAAAGACACGATACGTCTATGTCTGCAGGTTTGCGAGGCTTTGCGACATGCTCATTCGGCCGGCGTGATCCATCGCGACCTCAAACCGAGCAATGTGATGGTGCGGCACGATGGCAAACCGAAGCTGATCGATTTCGGAATCGCGCGTGTGCTTCCGTCGAATCTTGTGACGGGCTTGGAAGATCCGACCAGCAAGGACTGGGCAGGAACGATTCCCTACATGAGTCCCGAGCAATTCGCGTTGGACGAAACGCCCGTCGACGCGCGCACCGATGTCTATTCGATGGCGGTCGTCATCTATCAACTGTTGGTCGACGAATTTCCGTATCCGATCGAAAATACTTCGACCTGGAAGGCAGCCGACATCATTCGAAATTTCCCCCCGATCCCGATCGGCAAACGAGATCGACGACTTGCCGGGGATCTGGAGCGGCTCTTGGATACGGGACTCTCGAAATCTCCGAGCGATCGGTATGGCACGATGACGGAGTTCGCCCGAGACCTGCAACGGTTCGTCAACGGGGAACGGATCCGTGCGCCCCGCCGCTCGGCAGCGGCACAACTTTGGGGCTGGGCGGATCACCACAGGGTTGCGGCACTGATTTCCGGTGCGATTTTTTTGACCTTCGTGCTGTTGAGCATGTGGGCCGTGTCGTCGAATCGTTTGGCCGAGCGTCGCAACCGAGCATTAAAAGCCGCGTTTGACGAACTCGCCGTCGCCGACCGAGCGGTGCGGAAACAGGCAGCCGTCTTGTCGCAGACGCACCTCGCACTTGAGGAATCCAACAACGAATTGAGGGCTTCCAACGAATCACTGCGGCGCGCTCATGCCAATCGAAAGCTCGGTCGACTCGCATCTCTGGTCGATCGGCAGCCCGATTATGTTGTGGCCCAGCTTGTTGATACCAATGAATTTCCGGTCGCGGAGCGTGGATTCGCCTGGCAGGTGGTTCGTCGAATGGCCAATCGGCGCGTGTCCGCCTGGACCGCCGACGCGGAACAGTTGTTTGACGTGATCCTCGCTCCGGATGGCCGAACGCTGGTGACCAGCGGCCGATCCGGCGTGGTGGTTTGGGACATTGAAACAAAAAAACCGATTTGTCAAAGCGGACCTGACGAGCAGCCGTCCGAGAAAGTACGTCCTTCGGTGGACTGGGATCGCCGCCAGGTCAGTTATCTAGGTAAAGCAGGACAACTGCTGCGACTGTATGTCGATACCGCCACGGTCAAACCGCTCTCGTCGGGCTTGGCTGGCTCGGTCACGGCGGTTGGCACGGTTGCGACGACCGGAGATTTGTTGATCGGAAACGACCGCGGCGAATTGGAATGTCGAGACCTCTCCGACGAGTCGCTTTGGCAGAGGCAGTTTTCGTTAGGGCCGATCGTGGCGTTGACAGCGAATACTGCCGGGGCGCGAATCGGATTGGTTTCGTCCAATGGCGATCTGGTGATCTGCGACCAGATGGATGGTCGCAGCATCCTGCATCAGACGCTGCCACTTCAATCCATCGTCAAGGCGAGGTTCTCAGCCGATTTAAAGTGGGCGTTGGTTGCAGAGGCGGGTAACCACGCCTTGCTCTGGGACACCGAAGCAGCCTACACGTTTTGGAGTAGGCGTCATTTGGGCGACTGCCCAGATGTTGATTGGATCGGGACCGATCGTGTGACGCAGCAGCCGATCACTAGCATTTCACGAATGGGGCGTGTGGAACGATGGGTTGGCGACAAGCTTTCCGGACTCTTGCAGCAAGACGACGCACCCACGACGTCCGATCGCGGTGGGCACGCGCAGGAATCGGACGAACGATTACACTCGAGAAAGCATTCACAACAAACGATTTCCATCGATGTATCACCTGATGCCGGGCTGATTGCGTTCGGTCGTCGACGTGGTGATCTTGGGATCCGAACGATCGAAGCGGCGTCGCCGATGCAGCGCGTTCCCCACAGGTTCGCTGCGGTCAATCGGATCGCCTATTCGCCCGATGGCAACCGAATCGCCATCTCTGGTGGCGGCGGAAATGTTGAGGTCCTCGATCTGCCATCGTTCGAGCCGGTCGTTTCGTTGACGGGAATGGGCAGAAGCGTGCGACAAATTTGGTTTTCGCAGGATGGGCGATTGCTGTCAGTGCTGGACCAAGTGGCGGGAGTCGCAACTTGGCGTGTCGCTGATGGTCGGCTGGCGTCGACGACTGAAATTGGACCGGGAAAGCGCCACGCGTTTGAGGTTGACGATGATCGTCTGATCGGATGGGGACGCCGGGGGCCGGTGTGGTTGTCTCAATTCAAACATGAAAGTCGGTTTGTGGACAGTTTCGCCGGTTTCGATTGTGCAGACTTTGAACCTAAAACGGCCCGGATGTTGAGCATTGACAATTCAGGACACGTCGTCTTGCGGCAGCGCGATGGATCGTCGTGGCGCAAACTGGCGGACGTTCCCGCTGCAAAGATTCAAGAAATCAAGATCTCCCCGGACGGGTCGCACGCCGTCCTTTGCGACAGTCACGCAACGGTGGAGGTTTGGCGACTCCCCGAGATGCTGAGGGTGGCGAGACACCGACCCAATGGCACACGGGTCACCTGTGTCACGTTTTCACCCGATGGTTCAGCGATGCTGACGGGGCATCTCGACGGTGAAATTCAAATCTGGGACACCGTCAATTGGGAGCCACAGATCACGCTTCAAAGCGGCTTAACACCGATCCGCGCGGTCGAATTTTCGCCGGACTCAAGTCAGCTGGTCGTTGCAGGTAAAGGATCCTATCTGTGTTGCTTCGGCGAATGAATACGCGTTTCTATGGAACGATGTTGCGTAGACAGACGGAGCCTATGAACACACCGAAATGGAACTTCGGTGAAGAGCAACAGCCGAGTGAAAGGTTGATTCTCGCAAGCGTAGCTTGCGGATCACCCGGTTCAGTTTTCGGAAGGAGCTAGGTGACATTAACCATGTTGCCGTTGAGCAGATGCGCGTCGGAATGATCGCGGGGCCCGCTACGAGTGCGTGGTAGGAACATCGGTCCCATCGAGACTCTCGCAGGAGTGGTGCACGCGCGGTCACGTACTGTTGTCTTGAATCAACCGTGTTCCGACACTTCTGTTCCGCTCGTCGCAGAGCTACTGCACGGCAGTTATCGGATCCGAATTTCGTGCATCGAAACGTGCATTGACGTTTCAACGATTCGGAGCAAGTCTGAGAAAGGCAATGACATGCCGAGTGGAGGTAGACGGACTTGAACCGACGACCTACGCGCTGCCAGCGCGTCGCTCTCCCAACTGAGCTATACCCCCTCTTGGGCCCCCATTTGGAATCCGATCAAAGCCATGGGGGAGGCATGTTGGCCCCGTCGCAACGGGCTGACAACTGATCAGGAGCGGTATTATCAATCCGACGGCCGATTCGTCAACCCGCGTTTTGGACGCAAAATCGAGGTAGCTCGGCGCGGCGGCGGGGCGCGCCTACAATCCGCCTCTGAACCCCTGTCGTCCCCGAACAAGCGTCTGAGTCGAAAGAACACGCGTCCCGAGATCCTGAATGTCCACCCGCCGTCGCGCCCGCGAGATCGTTTTACAGTTACTTTACGAAGCCGACGTCAACGGCACCCGCGATGCCGTGTCGGCTCGCCGGTTCATCAAGTCGCGGCTGCAGGGACGTTCGGCCTTGTCGGCGTTTGCCGAGAAACTGTTGACCGGCACGCTGGAGCATCGCGATCAAGTGGATCGGCATCTGTCTCGTTTGGCCAAGGGCTGGGCGCTGGGGCGGATGGCGATCACCGATCGCAACGTGATGCGAATGGCGGCCTATGAGATTCTGTTTGCCGAAACGCCCGGCCGCGTGGCGGTCAACGAAGCGGTGGTGTTGATCAAACGCTACGGCGACAAAAACAGCCCGCGGTTTGTCAACGGGATTTTGGACCGATTGCTCAAGGAATATGAGGCCAACGCATTGGGTGACGTCGGCGAAGAAGACGTCCCCCAAAACAACGACGATTAGGCGATTGACCGATGCCCGAAGTCGTTTCCTGGTTCTTTCCCTGGTTGATCGTCACGCTCGTCCTATCGGTCGGTATTTTCGTGCAGGCGGCCGCCGGATTCGCCGCGGGCATGCTGATCATTCCCACCCTGTTATGGCTGGGGTACTTGATCCCCGAAGCCAGTATGGCACTGTTGGTGGCGACGATTCCGCAAAATCTCGCGGGCGTCTACGCGCTACGGGATTCGATCGAGCCGAAAACGATTCTCTGGCCCGGCATCGGACGCGTCGTCTTTTTTCCGCTGGGAATTCTCGCGCTGATCGCGATCGAAGAAGCGTTTCCGTTGGTGCGGATCCGCCAGTTCGTCGGCGGCGTGGTGCTGGCGGCGACGATCGCAACCGCCGTTTATCACCCGGTCCCCAAGGCAAAACTGTCGCAGATCTGGGCCTGGATCGCGTTTCCCATTTCAGGGTTCTTGCAAGGGTTGGTCGGGATGGGGGGACCCGCGATGGTGTTTTGGGTCTCCGCCCATGATTGGAACACCCGTCAGATTCGCGGATTCTTGTTCGCGATGTACCTGACCAGTCTCGCGCCGGCGATCGTCATGCTGTTCGCCTTCTTTGGAGATCGATTGGTCACCCCGGCATTGAATGCGTGTGCGTCGATTCCCATCCTGTTGTTGGTCACCTCGCTGGGACTTAAATTCGGCAATTGGCTCGGACGCAACCGTTTGCGACGCGTTACCCTGGGGCTGCTGTTCTTGATGGGGATTCTCGGCTTGGCGTCACCTTGGATCCGCTCCGGCTAGTGCTTCGGTAACTTTTAGACTGGCCGCAGAAAAGGGGGCAGGTACCAAAAATGCGAAGCACCCTTCGGGCCATTTGGTTTTTGGTACCTGACCCCTTTTCTGCTCGACAAACACAACCCGAAAATTCTGAAGCTGAAAACGCACTCGTGCGATGACAAAAAGGTATTCGATATGATCGCGGAAATGGGATCTCTGCTCACCGGCGACGCCATCATGGCGTTGTTGACGCTGACCTTGATGGAGATCGTTTTGGGGATCGATAACATCGTCTTCATCGCGATCATCACCGGACGTTTGCCGCCCGAAAAACGGTCCTTCGCCAGACGGTTCGGACTGGTGCTGGCCATGGGCATGCGAATCGTGTTGCTGCTGGGAATCGGCTATCTGATGCAACTGGTCGGGCCGGTGTTTCACCTGTCCGACTATGTCCCGCTGGAATCCGTTGCCGAGTACCTGCACGAGCACGAAGAAGCGGACGAAGTCAGCGGCAAAGACCTGATCTTAATGTTCGGCGGCCTGTTTTTGTTGTGGACCGCGGTGCGCGAAATCCATCACAAGATCGAGGGTCATGAAGAGGAAGCGGAGATCGGGAATCTGCCCGGCGACCGTGGCGGATCCTCCGACGGGATCGCCCCGATCACGGAGGAAAACCGGTCGAGCGTCACCGTCGGCGGCGTGTTGTTCCGCATCGCGTTCATGGACATCATCTTTTCACTCGACTCGGTGATCACCGCCGTCGGAATGGCCAAGCAAATCTCCGTCATGGTCATCGCCGTGGTGATCAGCGTCTTGGTGATGATCGTGTTCGCCAACCAGATCAGCGAGTTTGTCCAAAAGCACCCCACGGTCAAAATGTTGGCCCTGTCCTTCTTGATCTTGATCAGCGTCGTCTTGATCAGCGAGGCCTCCGGGACCCCGATCAGCAAGGGCTACGTCTACTTTGCGATGACGTTTTCCCTGATGGTCGAATTCCTGAATCTGAGAATGAAGATGAAACGTCTTCGCCCCAGCCGCGGCGAAGGTGAAACCGGCAGCATGAGGAAGTAGGATGGTTTCAGGTTTTGAGATTTGAGATTTGAGATTTGTCTCCTTTTTCTGCCTCTCCCCCCATTTCTGTCTCTCCCTTCCTCTTTCCCCCGCACCAGTGATGAAACGATTCGCGTTTGCCCTGCTCTCTGTTTGTTTGTTGCTTTCCCCGTCGCTTGCCCAGTCGACTCCGATCCAGGTCGGCGAGGCGAGCCTTCAGTCCGGTGATGCCGTGGTTTTCCTCGGCGACAGCATCACTCACCAGCGTCTTTACACGCAGTACATCGAAGACTTCTTCATCACCCGGTTTCCCAGCGTGCCGCTGAAGTTCCACAACGCCGGCATCGGCGGAGACAAGGCCTGGGACGCGCTGCAGCGTCTTGACCGCGACGTGCTGTCGAAGAACCCCAAGCTGGTCACGATCCTGTTGGGGATGAACGACGGACGCTACCAAGCGTTTGATCATGAGATTTTCAGAACTTATGAAACCGACATGACCGAATTGCTGGACCGCTTGCAGGCCGCCGGGACGACGGTCTCGCCGATCACGCCGACGATGTTCGACGCCGTCGCGGCGCGCGCCAATTTGAAAAAACGTCCCCGCGAAGAATCTGCGCTGCGTCAATACAACGCCGTCTTGGCCTACTTCGGGACTTGGTTGCGAGATGAAGCGGATCGTCGTGGCATGCGGTCGATCGATATGTTTGGTCCCCTGAATCACCTGACCCGTGTTGCGCGTCAGGACGATCCGCAATTCACCTTCATCAAGGACGCGGTTCACCCCGGCACCGACGGTCAACTGATCATGGCACAGGCCTGGCTTGAAAACCTGGGCATGCAAAGCGCCGTTTCGGACATCACCCTCGTGCCGACGAAGAATGGTTATCGCGCACGGGCAACCGGAGGCGAAGTGAGTGAACTGGCCGGCGCGGACGGATCGATCGAATTCACCTTCCTCGCCGAATCACTGCCGTGGGTCACGCCCGATGACACCCAGGTCGCGGCCAAGATGCTGAAGTTGGACCACAAATTCAGTCGCGAAGGGTTCCAGGTGCATGGACTGGCGCCGGGCAAATACACGCTTTCGATCGATGGCACGCCGATCGGCGAGTTCACCCACACCCAATTGGCCGCCCACATCGAACTGCAACGGTTCCCCTCCACACCACAATCGGTCCAAGCGGCCAAAGTGGTTGCGATGAACAAAGCCAGAAACGAATCGACGATCGGAGAACTCCGCAGTCACTGGTACACCGCCCGAAACCTGGCGCGGGATCGACGCAGTTTGGCCCAAGCCGGAGACGACGCGACCCGGACGGCGCTGGAAAAGAAGGTCGCCGCGGGTGAGCAGAAGATGGAAGGCTTTGAGGAAAAACTCGCCGCGTTGGAACAGAAAGCCGACGAGGAATTGGCGGCGATCTACGCAGCGGCCAAGCCGGTCCCGCACCGATACGTGCTGCAACCGGTCGAGTGAAACTCGGGACAGAAGCGTAGGGCGTGCTGCGCATGCCAGTGGGCCTAACGCCGCCCGCTGTCGCTGCGTCGCAGCGACAGCAAAATCGCCTAAAGGCTAATCACCAACGTTGCTACGGATCGCGGCGGAGATCGTCGGGAGCTTTCATCAGCTGAGCCGCGAAGTGATTGCGCCAGGCCGCCTGGTCGTATCGGTAATCGACGCCCGGTGCGATCTGACGAAGCAATTCCAATGCGCCGGGGTTTTGAACCGTTTTGGTCAGTACCTCTTGCTTGCCGCCGGTGGAAAGTCCCGATCCGCCCAGGCTGTTGCTGCCGACCGACATGCCTGGTCCCTTGGGCGTCAACGACTTGTGCGTCGTGATCAACGCATCGACGTATTCCTGCCAAAGTTCTGGGTCGGGAAAATAGTTCAGCGCACGAAGCGCGGCGGTTACTTCCACCGGCTTGCGGTTGTCACCCTTTAAGATCGGCAGATAAGACGCGACCGCCGACGGCGCGCCGTACTGCTGAAGCTGCAACAAGGCTTCGGTGCGTATGCCCGGATCGGGCTCAAAGATCCCCGTTCGGACCAGCGTCTGGACGGCGACCGGTGTCTTCAGCGCCCCGAGTCGTTTGACGTAGATCATCCGCAACGATTTGGGATCGGGGTCGTTCCCACGCGACTTTTCCAGCGCTTCGGCGAGCGCCGTCGATGCCATTGGGTCGTCAATGGCTTGGATCGATTCGAGTGCTTCAGCGGACCGTTTTCCCGGCCTCAACACCAGACTCCTCAGCTTGGTCAGCTCCTTGATCCAGAGTTTCGACGCTGCGTCGAACTTGTCGCGTCGTTGTTCGCGCAGATAAACCTCCGGGACCTCCCATCCGCCTGCCGTTCGTATCAATCCGCGCCGCCGTTGTAGATCGGCATAGAGCGCCCAATCGTTGCCGTCGCGAACGTAACCGAGCGCGGACCTGGCTTGGGGGTGGTTGGGATCGATTTCGATGGCCCGCTGAAAATGAAAATCCCGCTGGGCCAACAAGCCGTTTCCCTTGCACAGTCGCGCCAGTTGATAGTGCGCTTCGGCGTCCTCGCCCACCTGAGCCAACTGTTGACGGTACCAGACCAGTTTCTCATCGGAATCGCTGACCGTTTTGACGACCCGGCTCTGGGGAATGGCGACTCGTAACTCCGGATCCACTTCGACGATCACATGCGGTTTCGACCCGCTGTCGGTCTTCCTCACAATTTTGCCATCGACCTGCACGTCGCCACGCAATTCCAACGTGTCTGCTTGAGCCGGCGGTGCGCTGGCGAAAAACGCAAGTGTCAATAACGCAAGTGTCAGCGTCAGCCCGGACGTCAACGGCATCTGCGAAAGGCGAACGAAGTGGTTCATGTCAGGTCAGTTCGATCAGAAGAGTAGTATCTGGCACGGCGGCTGGAATTCGCCAAGTGTTGGTGTCCAGCCTTTAGGCGCCCCGGAACGCTTTTCAAGCGTTCCGCAATGCCCAAGATCGGCGAAAGCCTAGTATTCCGCCGCACCTTGGTTTTCGGGTAGGCGGTAGTGGACAAGGCGACGAGTCCTTGCCAATGTGCTGACTACAGAGGACTCGTCGCCTCGTCCACTACTCAAAAATTGAGCTGCGGTAGGCCTCTAGGCACCAACGGCACGTGTCCGAGGCACCTCTGCACCTTCGGATTGTAACTTCCCGAGCGTCCTTTCCGCGGCGTTTTTTGGGGTTTTGGTCCGCCGTCCGGGCGGGTCAGCGGTGCCAGGACCCGAAATCCGCTCAACCCGATCGCGATCCCTGCCGATATCATACTTGACTAATCGGATCAACTTTCTATTGTTATCCGGTTGTGTGGCCGCCGGGGCGGCCGGTATCGAGTTTTTTGCCTTCCTGAAAGTCCGACGATGAAACCCGTCTCGACCGCCGAACCTTCCACCGAACCGGAGCTGGAGCGAGCTGCCGGTGGACAAAACGCAGTGCCCGTGGCCGCGTCGCTTCCCGTTGTCACCGGCCCTGATGTCGACAGCCAACCTGTGGAGGACGAATTGCAGGGGGCGCTGGCGGCGGATCCCCCGCTGGCGCCGACCGAGCAGTTTTTGGCAGAATTGGCCGACCACAGTCAGCGGCTGGAAACCGCCAGTCCGCAGGAGATCTTGGCCTGGGCGGTGGAGCGTTTTGCCCCCAAGTTTTCGATGGCGACGGCGTTTGGGCCCGAAGGGATGACGATCATCCACATGCTCAGCGAGATCGCTCCCGAAACACCGATTTTCAACTTGGAGACCGGGTACCAGTTCAAAGAGACACTTCAGTTGCGTGAAGCGGTCAAGCAGCGATACGGGATCGAAGTCGAATTCAAGTACCCGCAGCAAACGGTTCAGGAATACGAAGCGGCCAACGGCGGACCGGTTTACAAGACCGATCCGAATCGATGCTGTTTCGATCGCAAGCTGCGTGTTTTGAAAGAGGCCGCGCGGGGGCTGCATGCGTGGGCCAGCGCGATCCGGCGTGACCAAAGCGAAGATCGTGCGAAAGCTCCGATCGTGGGTTGGGACAAGAAGTTTCAACTGGTCAAAATCAGCCCGCTGGCGAACTGGACCAAGAAAGAGGTCTGGAATCTGATCAGCAAGCACGGAATTCCCTACAACCCGTTGCACGACCAGGGCTATCCGAGTGTCGGTTGCTGGCCCTGCACGCGTGCCAACTTACTTGGCGAAGACGAGCGGGCGGGGCGATGGAGTGGCTTTCAAAAGACCGAATGCGGGCTTCATGACTGAGGTCGGGGAGGTGATTCGGTGACAATCTCGGCACGCGTTCATTATGCGACGCTCGCGTTGATCGAACTGGCGTTGCGTCAATCGGAAAAGACGCCGGTGGCGGTGCGGGAGATCACCCGGCGTCACGGCATCCCCGGTCCGTTCCTGGTTCAAATCCTGCGCACCCTGCGCAGTGCGGGGTGGGTGCAGAGCGTTCGTGGCAGCCAGGGCGGCTATCGCCTGGCGGTCGAACCGGCCGACCTGACCTTGCTGGAAATTGCCGAGGCGGTCGGTTGTCCCGAGTCCAGTTGCCAGACCGACGCGACCGACACGCCGGCCAACCGGATGGTGCATGAGGTCTGGGACGCCGCCGGCGAGGCCTCGCGCGCGGTGCTGGCCCGAACCACGTTGGCCGAGATCGCCGCCCGCACGGCACAGGACGACGCGGTGATGTTTTACATCTAACGGCGGTTGTCGATCGTCGCGCCGGTGGCCTGCTGTTTGGGTGACGAGCGGGATGGCGCAAGGCCAAGGCCATCTTCTAGGGGACCAAACGCGGTGTGCCGCTAACCCCTTGGGTGCCGCAGTTGACATGACTCCGAACGGGGGCGAAGCCAGTAGCCGGAGGTGAGCACAGCGACACCTCCGGTGATTCAATCATCCCAATCATCGCTTTCAGCTAGGCGGGCTACTGCACCACCAGCGGACTGATTCGCTGCGACCCCGCTCGGGGTCGATGGGAATCCGGCGACGGGTTGCCCGGAGGAGGCGCTGCGCTGACCTCCGGCTTCTCGCTGAAATCCCTCCGCGGGAAACGGATTCGCTGGCGCGATCTTTTGACAACAAACAGAGAGTCATCGGTTAGCGGCAGGGCCCGATCCCTCCGATCCGTCAATCTGGCACCGGACGCCCAGCGCTGCTCGGCAAGATAACTCACGTTTTTCCGGCTGCGGTCAAAAAGCACGGTGAAAGCGAGCTTTTGCCGGGCGGCGTGACACCTGCGCAATCCGCACGCCCATTAAGGCTTTCGTGTGTTTCGCCGCTGGTGACGGTTGCAAGGATCGTTGCTGCGACTAGCGTGGAGTTTCCCGCCCGGGAATTTCTCCACACGTCAGGTCGACACGAAACGAGTCTTTACACCATGAAACGAATTGCACTTGCCGTCGCCGCGCTGGCCGCGATTGCATTTGGCGGATCCGACGCGGCTTCCGCTGCTCATCCCGCCGGTTACCCCTTCTTCCCTTTCGGCATTTACCAGCCTTATGGGGCTCAATACGGATCGTCGTTGCCGACGCCGCCGTACTTTGCGCTCAACCCGCCGGTCTATTACGGCGCCCGTCACGCGCGGCCTTACGGGATCAGCCCGTTTGCGTCACCGCCGGTGGTTAGCGCCGGGCCGGGTTATCGCGGACGGCTGCGGAGCGATTTTTATCTTCCGCCGAGCGAATTTCAGCCCACCGAACCGGCGCCCTGCACGCTGAACCCCTGCGTCAGCCGAGGCGTTCAAAAACCGGCCAAAGTCGGCGTGGTCCGAACGAACCCCTTCGTTGCCGAGACTCAATTGGTGAAGAACTAGTCCCGTCCGGGATCCATTTCGGCCGAAATGTTTCGGCATCACAAAAAAAATGGCGAGGTCATGCCGACGGCACGATCTCGCCATTTTCGTTGGGTTTGCACTGCGTTTGTGCTGGGTTTGCACTGCGTTTGCACGGCGGAGGTGGCCCTCACACAAAGTTACACCGCTTATGGCTGCTCCACTTAAGTCCTGACCAGGTTCACGATTCACAGTCGTAAGGGCCACCACCGTCGGGCAATGGGACGGCAAGTGTAAACCACGTTTTTGGTTTTGAAAAGTCATCGCGCGGCGTGATTGTGGTGCCCAACTCATCCAGGCGATCGGCAATCTTCACCAAGTGTCGTCCCGCCCGGCGGGCAGCCCAGAGAATTGCTTTCGAATCGTCGCCGTTTCACGTGCCGTTTATCCTTGGCGGATGGCGGTTTCTCGTCCATAATGAATGGCTTGCCGGTGTCAAAGTTGAAACCCCCGCTTGCCGTCGGCGACCTGCCCCCGCACTCCCTGCCTATCAACACTGCTTACAAACTCTCCATTGGAGCTGTCTGAAATCGTGCGAAACATTTTGCTCACCCCCCTTCGCCTCGCTGTCGGCTGGGGAATCTCGCCCCGAATCTTGGGCATCATCGCCATCACGATGCTTGTCTTGCTTCGACTGTCTATCGGTTGGCACTTTCACAGCGAGGGGAGTGAGAAGTATCGCAAGGGCGACTGGGATGCGGCACCGTTCTTCGCGAATGCAAAAGGGCCCTTCGCCGAAGAATTTCGCAAAACGGTTTGGGATTACGACGGCAAGGTGCGACGTGATCCCGAGTTCACACGTTGGTGGTTGGAGCAGTACCGCGATCAAGCCGCCGACTACTACAGCTTTGGCGAAAAAGAACTGGCGGTGGCCAACGAAGCGTTGGAGAAAGTGCTGGAAGACCACGAGGTTGTCTTGGAAGATTACGCCGACGAGTTGGAGGAATACGATCTCGGTCAGCTGCGACTTGAGATGTTGAAAACCGAAGAAGACCGCGTCGGTGTCGAGAGCTTGGCAGGCCAGATCGAAACCGTTCAGAGCGAGAATGATGCGAAGTTAAAGCCGGCACTCGCGGCGATCGACGAGTTGTGGGCTGGGTACGAAGGCACGATCAATTCGCTGGCCGCCCCCAACCAGCGCCGGGCGTCACCGCCGCTGGATTTGGTCAAGCCGCGGACGGCAGTGGTCGACACCAGCGTGATCAATCGGTACGTGCCCTATTTTGACTTGGCGGTCGGTTGGTGTCTGTTGCTGGGGCTTTTCACCCCCGTCGCGGCGTTAGCTGCGGCCGGTTTTCTCGGTTCTGTTTTCCTCAGCCAATATCCGCCGGGAACCGGGCCGTCGAGCAGCAACTACCAATTGATCGAATGTATGGCCTGTTTGGTTCTGGCATCAACGGGAGCCGGACGCTTTGCGGGCCTGGACTTTTTTATCCACCTGTTCATTCGGCGAAGCGTCGCAAAGCACGCCGCCGACAAGTAGCGAGCGCTGGAAGCGTCCTGCCGCCACGATGATCCGGCACGCTTCCCAATCGTTTGACTGACGATCCCCAACACAACCCCAATCAAGCACGAACCCCATTCGAGGATAATCCCATGGTCGACAAGCTCTCCAGTGACGAACGTGAAGTAGGAAAACAAAACTACTACAACGCCGTGACCAGTTACTACGACGTCAATCGTCGAGATTTTTTGCGGGGCATCGTCGCCACCGGCGCCGTCAGTGGTGCCGGCCTGGGCGCCGCGTACTTCGGCTACGGCCAAGTTAAAGATCCCGTACGAATCGCCGTGATCGGAACCGGCGACGAAGGCAGCGTGCTGATCGGCGGCTGCAATCCGAACTATGTCGATGTCAAAGCGATCTGCGACATCCGGCCGTTCAGCCAACACCGCGCGTTCCACGGTGACTGCAGCAGCGCGTCGGCATTGATCCGTCGCCCCGGATTGATCTCCGTCGCCGGCTACAGCAACGAAGCCGAAGCGCGCAAGAACGTCAAGGTTTATGACGCTTCCAACGGCGGCATCATGGCCTGCCTGGACGACCCCGATATCGAAGCGGTCATCATTGCATTGCCGCTGTGGCTGCACGCCCCCGTCGCCGCGTTGGCGATGGAGCGAAATCTACACGTGCTGACCGAAAAACTGATGGCACACAATGTCGCTCAGTGCAAAGTCATGGGCCGCATGGCCGCCGCGGGCGAAGACAAACAAGGCAACCCGCTGCACTTGGCCACCGGTCACCAACGACACTACAACGTCAAGTACGAAAACGCGGTCAACCTGATCCGTTGGGGACTGCTGGGCCAACTGCACCACATTCGCGCTCAGTGGCACCGTGGAAACCTGCCCGGTCGCGACAGCTGGTCGATGCCGATTCCCGGCGGGGAAAAAATGGCCAACGGAAAAATGTTCGACAAGATCGCCAAGGATCTGGCGTACCGCCGAGCCAAGCTGAAAACCGCAACCGGCTCGGACATCAAACGACTGCAGGCCGAGATCGCCCAGTGGGAAGCTTGGGACGCCGACAAGACCGTCGATCCCCGCGACCATGGCTATCAAGACTTCGCCCGCGGCGACACCATGTTCACCGCCGAAGAAGAATTGCACCGCTGGAGACTGTTCGAGCGAACCGGTGCGGGCTTGATGGCCGAACTGGGAAGCCACCAGTTGGACGCCGTCAGTATTTTCCTCTCCTCGCTGCGGGACGACGGAAAGAAAGTGCATCCGTTGTCGGTGCATGCCGTCGGCGGACGACACATCATGCCGCACGACCGCGACGCCGGTGATCATATCTATTGCACGTTCGAATTCCCCGGCCCCGAATACCCTGAAACCTTCGATGTCGGATACTACGATCCGGTCGAAAACTATCCCAACGGAGCCGTGCCCGGATACGAGCAGGACCCCAACAAGAAAGTCGTCGTTACCTACAGCACGATCAACGGCAACGGATTCGGCGGCTGGGGCGAAGTCGTCATGGGCAGCAAAGGCACGTTGGTGCTGGACAAGGAAACCGACGTCTTGCTGTATCGCAACAGCGATACCAGCAGCAAGGTCGGTGTCAAAAAGGAAGAGGGTGGATACGCGTTGGACACCAGTGCCAGCGGCGATTTCGCAGCCCCGGTGGCCCAGACCGCTGCCTCGGGGCCGGTCAGCCGCGGGTATCGCGAAGAGATCGAGCACTGGGCGTATTGCATCCGAAATCCCGACAAGGAAAACAAAGTGCGTTGCTACCCCGAAGTCGCGATGGGAGATGCCGTCATCGCCCTGGGTGCCAACGTCGCACTGAAGAACTCGCACGCCGGAAAGGGTGGCTACCTGGAGTACAAAAAGGAATGGTTTGACATCGATAACGATGCGACTCCAGACGGAAGCGACATCAAACGCGAGCAAGAATTTATGCTCAAAGACGTGACGTAGAGTCGGAGAGACAGGCTCATCCGGTCGCCGAGGCGAGGACACCAGCAACTGTTGGTGTCCAGCCTTTAGGCGCATCCCCACGCGCTGCGAAGCAGCAAGACGGGCGGCTCAAGCCTGCACACCAGCGCATTGTGAATCCCTTTCCAACTCTCCCGACCATTCATGTCAGCTGTCTTTCGACTTTCTGCGGCAACCGTTCTGGATCTCGTCGGTGATGACGCCACGGCCATTTTCAACAACCTGACGACCAACGACGTCAAGTCGTTGCAGATCGGTTGTGGCTGCGAAACGTTCTTGACCGACGTGCGTGGCAAAATGGTGGCACACGTCGTCGCCTTTCGTACCCCCGAGGGCTACCGCCTGATCGGTGCAAACGGGCAGGCCGATGCAATCGCCGCACACGCGGATCGTTACACGATTCGCGAGGATGCGACGCCCGTCGACCATTCCTCCGAGTACACCGTGTTTGTCCTCGCCCCCGACGCACCGCTGACGCTGCGAGAAGAAACGGATTGGGGCGAATCCAACGCCGCGTGCTACGACGTGGATTGGCTGGGGGACCAAACCAGGGTGCTGATCACGGAAACACCGGGTGCGATCGAGCAAGTCATTCGCTCGACCGGCGAAATGACGGCGGACGATGACGAATTTCATCATGCCCGCACGCTGGCCGGGTACCCTTGGTTCGGCGTCGATCTATCGGAAAAGAATCTGCCCCAGGAAGCTTCACGCATCAAGCAATCGATTTCCTTCACCAAGGGCTGCTACCTGGGGCAAGAAACGGTCGCCCGTTTGGACGCGTTGGGCCAGGTTCAGAAACAGTTGGTGCGTTGGCGCACCACGGGAACGATCCCGGCGGCGGGCAGCGAAGTCAGCGCCGACGGAAAAGTGGTCGGACGATTGACCAGTGTTGCCCAGACCGGCGATGACACGGCAGTCGCGATCGGGATTGCACGTCGGTCGCATTTCGAGCCCGACGCGACCGCCCAGGGCGAAGGGTTTATCGCGACGGTGATCCGATAGAAAGTGGCCTAGTGCATCAGCCCTAACGGTCAAGAGTTTCGTTCTTCCCGAACGATGCCGAAAGCCTCGGCGACTTCCGCTACACTAGCGGTCATGAGTGCCACCACCGAATCGATTCCGCTGCTCTCGCCCGATCTGCTCGCCAAACTGGAACGTTTGGAACTCGTATCACGCAAGGTGTTTCGGGGGCGAATGAAGGGCGAGCGCCGCAGCAAACGCAAAGGGCAGAGCGTCGAATTTGCCGACTTTCGCAACTACGTCGCCGGCGACGATTTGCGGTTGATCGACTGGAATTTATACGCCCGTCTGGACCAATTGTTCCTGAAGCTGTTTCAGGAAG
The DNA here is from genome assembly GCA_033042175.1 of Phycisphaera sp. RhM. GTDB lineage: Bacteria > Planctomycetota > Planctomycetia > Pirellulales > Pirellulaceae > Stieleria. The sequence goes on along the minus strand of WCIL01000003.1, from coordinate 39,575 downwards.
AAGAAGACCTGCACGTCTATGCGTTGATCGATTGCAGCGAGTCGATGAACTTTGGCACACCGACGAAATACCACGTCGCCAAACAGATGGCCGCCGCCCTGGGCTACATCGGCCTCTGTCGCGCCGACCGGGTCAGCGTCCAAGCACTCGGTGACCAGGGGCGTCGTGCACCGGTACTGCGCGGCCGCAGCGGTTTGTGGAAAATGCTGCAGTATCTGGAGAGCCTGGACAGTGGCGACAACGTTTCGCTGCACGACGCGGTCAAAGATTTTTCATTGCGCAATTCAGGCACCGGCGTCGTCGTCTTGATCACCGACCTGATGGACAAATCGGGGTATGAAGCGGCCTTGCGGATGCTGGTCGGTCGCCGGATGGACGTTTACGTGATGCACATCTTGTCACCCGTAGAAATCGATCCGCCGATTCGAGGAGATCGCCGCTTGATCGATTCCGAAGACGGCGATGAAACCGAGATCACGATCAACAACTACGTGCTGGAGCGATACAAGCTGACGTTGCAATCGTTTCTCAGCAGCGTCAAGCATTTTTGTTCGCGACGCAGCATCGCCTACCTGCCCGTTCGAACGGACCAACCGGTCGACGATGTCATGACTCGCTACCTCCGTCAACGAGGCGTCGTGCGATGAATTGGATCTCGACGCTTTTGCCGTGGCAGTGGGCGCTGTTTGCCGCGGTGCCGATCGGAATCATCCTGCTTTATTTTTTGAAGCTGCGACGTGAACCGGTCGAGATCCCCAGCACGTACCTGTGGTCCCGGACGGTCGAAGACTTGCATGTGAACAGTTTGTTCCAGCGGATTCGGCAGAACCTGTTGCTGTTCTTGCAGTTGCTCGCGGTGGTCTTGGCGGCGTTTGCCCTGTTGCGTCCCGGCGTGCAAGGCGAAGCGACCAGCCAAGGCAGAAAGGTGTTTCTGTTGGACGCATCGGCCAGCATGATGGCGACCGATGCGGGCGAAGAGAGGAACCGCTTCGAACGGGCCCGCAAAATGATCCGCGAGCAGATCGACGCCATGCAGGAACGCGAAACCGCGATGTTGGTCACGTTCAGCGATCGTGCCGAGGTGCTGCAATCGTTCACCAGCGATCGCGGGCGTTTGCGGTCGGCATTGGAACGGGCCCAAGTGACCAACCGCCCGACGGACATCATCGGTGCACTCGAAGCCGCCGACGGCCTGGCCAACCCACGCCGCAGCAGCACCACCGGCGACGAAAACGACGTCCAGGTCGCCGATCCGATGCCGGCGGATTTGCTGATCTACAGCGATGGCGGGTTTCGAGACGTCAGCGATTTTAACGTCGGCAACCTCGTTCCCACGTATTTAAAGGTCGGTTCCGACCAATCACGTAACGTTGCCATCACGGCGTTCAGCGCGGATCGCAACGTCGAAAAACCGGGCGACGCCCAAGCGTTTGCGACAATCGTCAACTTCGGGACCGGCCCAGAAACCTTCAACATCTCGCTGTACGTCGACGGCACCTGGCGGGAATCCGAATCGTTGACCCTCGCACCCGGTGAAGAAACCGGATTGACGTTTTCGCTGGCCGGACAAGAGGACGCCGCTTCACTGGAAATGCGACTCGAATCCCCCGGTTCCGGGGCCTCGCGAGATCAACTGTTTGATGACGATTTGACGATCGACAACTTTGCCTATGCAGGTTTGCGCCCGTTGAGAACCGTGTCAGTGCTCGTCGTGACCGAGGGCAACAAACCGCTAGAGATCGGATTGACGACCGAGAGTGCGGCGAAGATTTGCATTGCGGATTTCCAGTCACCTAGTTATCTAGAGACGCCCGAGTACCAGGCGCGGGCGGAAGCGGGCCTGGACGATTTGATCCTCTATGATCGCTGTCGTCCCAAAAGTTTGCCGTCGACCAATACATTTTTCATCGGCGCTCTGCCGAGCGACGAGTGGTCCTGGGCAAGCGAACCCGGCCAAACGATCCTGGTCGACGTCGATCGTACGCATCCGATGATGCAGTATTTGGAGCTGTTCTCGCTGCTGATCTTTGAAGGCCGATCGGTCAAAGGTCCGACCGGGACGCGCGAATTGGTCGGCGCCGACAACGGAACCGTGCTCGCGCTGGCACCGCGCGATGGCTATCAGGATCTGGTCCTGGGGTTTGAGATCGTCACGACCGGCGAAGACGGCACACCGCAGACCAACACGAACTGGTACGCCGAACGCTCCTGGCCGGTTTTTCTACTGAACGTCCTACGACACCTCGCCGGTGCGGCCGACGCGACCGCTGCACCGTCATTCTTGCCCGGCGACACGGTCCGGTTGCGAGTGGAGAGCCAGATCGAAGCGGTCGATATCGCGCGTGGCAGTGGGACTCCCGAATCGATCCGAACGGGAAACTCCGGCAGCGTGGAGTTCGTCGATTCCGAGATGCCGGGGTCTTACCGGGTGACGGCGGAAGAAAAGCTGGTGGATCTGTTTAGCATCAACTTGTTCAGTCGGCTGGAAAGTCAAATTCAACCGCGCGAGACGTTTGAACTGGGGTACGAGACCATTGAAACCGCCGGGATGATCGAGACCCGCAAGGAGTATTGGCGTTGGCTCTTGGGTGCCGTCCTGTTGGTCCTAGCCGTCGAATGGTGGCTGTACAATCGACGCATCGCATAAGTGGGTGGGATAGGCTTCCAAGCCCTGTCGATCGACAGTAGGGAACGCTGTGCGTGCCAGATGTGATGCACAGCATCACCTACCAGGGACGCATCGATCCCCTACCCCAGCCGATCGGTTGCGACGTGGTACTGGGGATCTTCGGACAGGTTGACTTCGACCAGATCGCCCGCCTTGTCCAGCAATCCGCGGCATTCATCACTGAGATGGGTCAGGTGCAACCGCTTGCCGGCCGACTCATACTTTTCGGCCAACACGTTAATCGCTTCCAGACCCGATTGGTCATAGACCCGGGTGTAGTAGAAATCGATCACGACATCGTCGGGGTCTTTGTGAACATCGAACAGCTCTTTGAACGAAGTGGCCGAGGCGAAGAACAGCGGGCCGTGGAGTTGGTAGATCTTGCTGCCATACTCGTTGATCGTGGTTTCCGCCCCGAGGTGGGTGGCGTGCGTCCAGGCGAACACGCATGCCGACACGATCACGCCCAGGATGACGGCGGTTGCCAGGTCGTGCATGATGACGGTGTAGCCGGCGACGAGAACCATGACGGCGAAATCGGCTCGCGGAACACGGCGAAGCATCTTCAGCGATGCCCACTCGAAGGTTCCGATCACGACCATGAACATCACGCCGACGAGGGCGGCCATCGGGATCTGTTCGATCCACGGCGCGAGAAACAGAATAAACGCCAGCAGGCAGATCGCCGCGGTGATCCCGCTCAATCGGCCGCGTCCACCGGAATTCACGTTGATCAGCGATTGGCCGATCATTGCACAACCGCCCATCCCGCCGAACAGTCCACAAATTATATTCGCGGCGCCTTGGCCGACGCACTCACGGTTCCCACGGCCACGGGTCTCCGTGATCTCGTCGATCAACGTCAACGTCATCAGCGATTCGATCAGTCCGACGCCCGCCAGAGTCAACGAGAACGGCAAGATGATCCACAGCGTTTCCATCGTCATCGGTGGAACGGTGTATTGCAAAAAGAACGGCATCGGCAGTCCACCGCTGATCGATGATTCTTCTTCGCTACCGGTCGGCTCGACTTCGGCGGCGTCGGTCGCAGGATCGCGAACCACCGGGCCGACGACTTCATCATTCTGGTAGCTGACCTGGCGGAATTCGGCCAATAGCGCCTCCGACGCAACATCGGTCGGATCGTTCTGTCGGGCCTCGGTGATCTGGCTGGCCTTGAAATTGGTTTTCAGCATGTCGCCGACCGTGGCGACCGCGTTGGGCGTGATTTCATCGCCAGAAATGACGCCGCTACGATTGATGGCGACCGACAAAAACGTCACCGACAGAATTGCCACCAACGATGCCGGCAGGGCACGCGTCAGCTTGGGCAGCAGATAAATGATCAGCATCGTGATCACGACCAGCCCGAGCATCACGTACAGCCGTGGCCCCGTCAGATAAACCAGATTTCCGGTCGACAGGTCCAGCGTTTTAAAGCTGCCCAACTGAGCCATCCCGATCACGATCGCCAAGCCATTGACGAATCCGAGCATGACCGAATGGGGGACCATGCGAATCAATTTTCCCAGACGGGCGATGCCGACGGTGATTTGAAAGATGCCGCACAAGATGACGGCGGGAAACAGATATTCCACGCCATGCATCGCGACCAAAGCCACCACTACCACGGCCATCGCGCCGGTGGCACCGGAGATCATTCCCGGTCGTCCGCCGAATGCGGCCGTGATCAAGCCGATGAAAAATGCTGAATACAAACCGATCAGGGGGGAGACACCAGCAACAAAGGCAAATGCAACAGCCTCAGGGACCAGCGCCAACGCGACAGTCAAGCCGGAAAGAAGATCGTCTTTAGCGTTCGCAGTTCCGGCACGGAAAAAATTCAGCATTCAAGCAGTCAGGGCAGAGAAAGGGCGATCAAAAAAAGAAACAACCGCGAATCCTACTTTCCATCGCCACGCGGTCAAGAAAGGATGAAGCGCAGCGCGCGTGTCCAAAAACTGACCGAATCATCACATTCGTTGGTGAGGTGAAAATCCGCCACCTACCCGCTACGCTAGGTCGGTGCCCGACGTCGCAAACCGCTCCCCCGTGCGACTCGACGCTTCTAAAAAAGTGAAAAAATATTTCGACGCCCTCTTCAACCTCATTCAAATGCTCGCTCCCATGCGACCACGACCATCCCACCCGAACGTGATCGCAGCGCCGCCCCGTAAGGTTCGCTGGGTGTTCGATGCACGTCGCGGATGGCGCTGGGTCAATGCCACTTACTTTGGCGCCAAACGGGGGGCTTTCGTTAGCGGCAGGGCGCGAGCCCTCCGGTCTTTCAAGGTCAAACCGGACGGCTCGCGCCGTTCCGCCAACGCATTCAGTGCCAAAGTAAGTGGCATTGGGCGTTGGGCGGTGTGCATCATCGTGTTCGGCATCACATCGCCGTTCTGCCTGGCCGGCGTTCGTACGACCGAGGAGACCGCCAACGATCTGGTCCAAGCCTTGACCGCGTCGGGCCGCTTGAACGACGCCGAGTGGGTTTGCCGGCACCAGCTCGGTCGACATCCCGAGGGCTTGATGCTGCACGCCAAATGGTCGGCACGGTTGGCCCATGTGCTTGCCGAACGGAACGCCGCCTCGATTTTCGACGGGAAGATTGCCGACCTTTCTCAGCGGATTGATCCCGCGATCGATTCGGCGTGTCAGCCCCTCGTCGTGCTGCTTTCCAGTTATCCAGAGTCGCCGTCGGTCGTTTTCCTCCATGCCACCCAATTGGCCGTTCGGCAACGCATCTTGGGGGCGGCTATTGTCGCCGCGTCGGTCTCGCCCCCCGATCCAACTCTGACGAACGAGTTGTTGAGCAAGTTCTCGCGTTTGCAATACGACGTGAACGAACTGCAGGAAACAGCACGCCAAGAGTGGAGCAAGCGAACCGCCGAGTCCCCCCGCGGCGCGCTGCCTTCGGTCCGAATTGCCGCCGATCAATACCAGCGACTGATGCAAGAACTGTCGCTTCAACGTGTTTCGATCGCGCTGCTGCAAAGCGAATTGTTCCTCAAAGATTCCGATGATTATCGAGCCGCGGCCACCGATGCAGCGGTGGTGGCGGAGAAGATGATGCTGGCGTTACCCGACGGCTCCGAAGCCAAGCGTGTCGCCACGGCGTTGCGCGCCGAATCGCTGTTGCGAAGCGGCGATGTCGCGACCGCCGGCGAAATCATCACCGCCGCGGGGGCTTCGTCGGCGACAAACGATTCAGCGAGATGGATCGCGTTGCGGGTTCGTTTGGAACTCGCCAGGGGCGACGCTTCAACTGCCCGCGCGATCTGTGATGCCTACTACCAATCCTCAGGTTCAGAGGACGCCGAGCCGGAGCGTCTGGAGGTGGATTTTGCAAAACTGGACCTGTTGTTGGCGGACGCGAAAGACGATGGCGAAGTGGCCCGCTGGATCGATCAAATCGAGCGTCGCGGCGGCGCGTTTGCGCGGCGACGAGCCGAATCGATTGCCATCGCCCTGCTGCGGTCCACCGCGTCGCCGACCGAGATGGCTGACCACCGCCGGCTCAGCCCCGCACTGATCGCCGCCCAAGGCGAAGACTGGTTGCGACGCAATGACCCACAACAGGCGGCGGGATTGTTGCGAGAAGCCGCGCTGGCCGAAACGGCTCCCGAAGCGGCGTTTCAATACGCAGCCAAAAGCGCCGCCGCGGCCATCGCAGCAAAGGATTCGCAGCAGGCGATTGAGGTGTTGCGGCAAACGGCTCGCAAGCATGCGGTCCACGACCACGCGAATCAATTGACGATGCAGGCGGCACTGTTGGCGTCGAAGCCATTTGCCGAAGCCGACGATCCGATACGCCGCCTGACGCTGCTGGAAGACCTGCTGAAAGAAGTCTCACAAACCTGGCCGAGCAGCGAAGCGGCGATCAAGGCCAACGAATGGCTTTGCAGGATCTTGGTGCATTCAGGACGCCAGGAACAGGCCGCCCGCGACGCGTTGGAACTGTTGACGCTCGGACAACGCATCGATCAATTCGAACCCACCCTGACGTTGTGGTTTGAATACCTGTCGGCGCTTGAACTGGACCAAGCCGCCAACGAACTCAACTCGCTCGCGGCCACGCTGGGTGAACTCGCAGCCGAAAACGATGCGTTCGCAGATCCGGTGCATCGAGCGGCGATTCTGTTTTTTGACGTCCGCAGATGGCATTCGATACCACAACATTAATCGGTGCGGATCCGTCAACGGAGTTCTTGAGACGGTTGGAACGATTCCGTGCCAGCGGCGGAGGCGGCGGGGGAACGATTGCGACCGACGGTGTGGACGAGACCATGCTGTTGCGGGCACGCTGGCGACTTCAGCGCGACGCCATGCTCGACGCGGCGACACAACACGCCATCGGATCCGTGCTGTTAGGCTGGCCTGATTCATCCGAGTGGCAAATGGCAACGGCGCGGTTCTGGAGTGAGCAGAATGAACCTTCCATCACGGCGATCGTGCGGTTATCACTCTCCGGCGACCCGACGAAGCCCCAGTCGTTGCGTCGCGGCATGCGATTGCTCGCCGGCAGCGATTCCCAACCCGCCAAGCGCGCGGCGATCGAACTGGCCGACCGACTGGCCGCGACGATGAAGATCGGAGAGAACGACTGGTATCAAGCGAAGCTGCAAGCGATCGAGTGGCTGAAACAGATCGGCGATCAGCAGCAGGCGCGCAAGCGAGCCCAATATGTGCTGCTGTTGCACCGCCCGGGCGAGGAAGCGACACGCAAGCGATTCGAAGCGTTTGCAAAAGACTGAGCACGTCACCAACGCGCGCTGGTGTGCAGGCTTCAGCCGCCCGTCTTGCTGCTTCGCAGCGACCGGGATGCGCCTGAAGGCTGGACACCAACGGTTGCTGGTGTGCAGGCTTCAGCCGCCCGTCTTGCTGCTTCGCAGCGCGTGGGGATGCGCCTGAAGGCTGGACACCAACATGCGCTGGTGTGCAGGCTTTAGCCGCTCGTCTTGCTGCTTGGGATGTGAAAAGTATTGCTGATGCATTTCGCTCCCCACGGCGCCATGGGAACATTCACGGACGCCAACCACCTCGCAGTTTCACGCCAGCGGCGTGCCACATCAAAGCTTGGGGTCGCGTTAGCGCACCCCAAGATCCGGTCACATTCAGGCCGCCAACCCCAACGGGGTTGAACAGAACAACACGGTTCGCCCGAATCACCTCGCCATTTGCGCCGTCCGATCGCGCGGCGTCGATTGTTGAACCCCGCTGGGGTTCCTCTCCCTCGGTGCCACCACCCGGGGTGCGCTTCGCGACCCCGGGCTTTGTTGTGGCACCGCTCTGCGGTGTGGCGCCGTTGGCGCGAAGTGTATCTCCTGGCGAGGGTAATCGATTGCCATCGACCGAATAGACGCGAGCTCCGCGCTGCTTTTCAAGTCAGTCATTCCTTTCACATCCCTCGCAGCGCGTGGGGATGCACCTAAAGGCTGGACACCAACGTTCGCGACGTCATTCTCCCAGCTGCTTCCGCAATGCCTTCATTCCCCGATGCAACAGCCCCGCGACGGCGCCGGTCGATTTCCCTAGTTCCGCCGCCACTTCGCTTAACTTCATGCCTTCCAGGTAGTGCAGCCGAACGGCATCGGCCTGGGCTTCGGGAAGCTGGGCGATCGCCCGACTGATCTGAATCACGCTTTCGCCGAACGCGACGTTTTGGCTGGGTGTCGGAGCGTCGCCGGCGAGGAGTCCTTCCAGACGCATCGACGAGGCGGCCAGTTTTTGCTCCATCGATTGTTCTCGGCGGATGTCGCGTTTGTCGCGGTGCAGGTCTCGATCCAGGTGGCACAGATGGTGCGCCAGGATCTGTCTCAGCCAAGCCAGCAATTCGCCTTCGGTGGACCCGCGAAACCCCTCGAATCCCTGTACGGCCTGCATCATCGCCTGTTGCACCATGTCGGAGGCCCCGATTTTTGCCTGGTAGGCCCGCCGCATCCGCGTCCGGGCGAGCATCCTCAGATAGGGTTCGTATTGGGCGACGATCGCGGGGTCGGAGACGTCAATCGGACGAGAGGAGGAGAGGGAGTCAGTCATTGGAAAATCCTTGCGTGGGCGGTGCCGACGGGGGATCTGCAGGGGCGTAGGTCTTTCTCAGACAGCGGGGATTGGCCTGCCCCGGCCGAGAATCGTCGGGCACCGATCAAATCTCGCGCCGACTTGAAAGGCAAATTCGGTTAAAACAGCGGTTGCAAAGAAATCTTCGCAAATGCGTTTCCACACGGATGAGTACCCAATGGCGCGAGAAGCAGTCTACCAACAATCCGATCCCGCGGTCCCGGGTGATCTTCCGCCGGGTGATCTTCCGCCGGGAGATCCGCCGGTCGTCGCGTCGGCCAGCGCCGACGGTCCCGACGATCAGGAGAGAAAGCTGCGGCCGCGTCGGCTGGACGAAATGGTCGGCCAGCGCGATGTGATCGAGCGGCTGAAGATTGCGATCGATGCGGCCACCGGACGGGGCGAACCGCTCGGGCACATCCTGTTTGACGGCCCTCCGGGGTTGGGCAAAACGACCTTCGCGACGGTCATCCCTGCCGAAATGGGCACGACGGTGCAGATGGCCAACGGGGCCGGGCTGAGTGCCCCCAAGGATCTGCTCCCCTACCTGACCAACGTCTCGGAAAAGTCGGTGCTGTTCATCGACGAAATCCACCGGGTGCCCAAGGCGGTCGAAGAGTACCTGTACACGGCGATGGAGGATTTTCGGATCGACATCGTGCTCGGCGAAGGGGTCAACGCTCGAACGTTGAACTTTGAACTGCAGCCGTTCACCCTGATCGGCGCGACCACACGCGCCGGCATGCTCAGCGCGCCGCTGCGCGACCGATTCCAGATCCGCGAACATCTGGGCTGGTACAGCGACGACCAGCTCTGTGAACTGGTGATTCGAAACGCCAAAAAACTGTCCGTCGAGATCGATCAACCGGCCGCCGGAGAGATCGCTCGCCGCAGTCGCCGGACGCCGCGTTTGGCCAACAATCGACTGCACTGGGTTCGCGATTACGCCCAAATCAAAGCGAAAGGGGCCGTCACGCTCGGTGTCGCCCGTGATTCGTTGGACATGATCGGGATCGACAAACTGGGACTGGATAAACAGGATCGAAACTATCTGGAAACCCTGATCCGTGTGTTCGGCGGTGGCCCCAGTGGGCTCGAAGCGATCGCCCATACGATGAACGTCAGCAGCGATACGTTGGAAGACGAAGTCGAACCGTTTCTGCTGCGGAGCGAATTGATCGTTCGAACGCGTCGCGGACGCATGGCGACCAGCAAGGCATTCGAGCACATGAAAATGTCCCCGCCGACCCTCTAAGTGGCGTAAGCTTCCAGCTTGCGATCTGCCAACGATGCTGAAGAATGAACGTGCCGCGCTGGTGCAGCGGCGATTAGATGAACTCTACCCCGAAACGCCGATCCCGCTCGATCACAGCGATGCGTTCACGTTGCTCGTTGCCGTCTTGTTGAGCGCGCAATGCACCGACAAGAAAGTCAACGAGGTCACTCCGGAACTGTTTCGCGTCGCCGGAACGCCGCAGGAAATGGCGGCGCTGGGGCAAGAGAAGATCCTGCAGATCATTCGTCCGCTGGGGTTGTCCAGGCAAAAAGCCAAAAGTCTCGACGGCCTGTCCAAGATCCTGATCGAGAAACATGCCGGCCAGGTGCCGCAAACGTTCCAGGAGTTGGAGGCGTTGCCCGGCGTCGGTCACAAGACGGCCAGTGTGGTCATGGCCCAGGCGTTCGAGATTCCGGCGTTTCCCGTCGACACGCACATCCACCGCCTCGCCCAGCGCTGGGGACTCTCCAACGGCAAGAATGTGGTCCAAACCGAAACGGATCTGAAGAAATGTTTTCCCCGCGACTCGTGGAACAAACTGCATCTGCAGATCATCTTCTACGGGAGAGAATTCTGTACCGCGCGGGGCTGTGATGGAACCCGATGCGACCTTTGCCGCGAGCTGTACCCGAATCGAAAAAAGCCGGTTATGTTGAAAAAGCCGTGATGGCGGGCTGCTCCCCCCGACGGACTTGATCTGAACTGCCACTCGCCTTACACCTATAAACCTATCGAACAGATCTTTCCTCCGTCGACGCATCCAAACATGTCTTCTAATTGGCCCGCCGTCCAAGCCGTTCTCGACAACGCCGACGTTCCCGAGATTGTGAAGGGTTTGTTTCGGCAACATTACGAAAAACTCTGCTCAGGCACGGAAAGCTTCATCCGCGAAGCAGAAATCCAGCCGGTCTCGGATGTGGTCGACGCCGAAACACTGCCGCCGGCCATGCAAGATGCCGGTCGAGCACGACTCGATTCGGTTGCCGTGTTGAAACTCAACGGTGGACTGGGCACCTCGATGGGTTTGGAAGGCCCCAAGTCTCTGTTGCCTGTGCGTGGCGAAGATTCGTTTCTCAGCTTCATCCTGCGACAAGCCGAACTGCTGTCGGTGCCGTTGGTGCTGATGAACAGCTTTTCGACCGCGGAGCAAACCGACGAAGCGATCGCGGCACTTGGCGATCTCGATGTCGAAGTGATTTCGTTCCTGCAGCATCAGGTTCCCAAGATCGATGCGCAGACGCTCGAACCCGCCGTCTGGCCGGCCGATCCATCGATGCAATGGTGCCCTCCCGGTCACGGCGACATTTACGCGGCATTGGTGACCAGTGGTACGCTCGAACGATTGCTCCAGGAAGGCCGGCGATACTTGTTCGTCTCCAACGCGGACAACCTGGGGGCGACCTTGGACCTGAGCATTTTGGGGCACTTCATCGAAAGCGGCAAATCGTTCTTGATGGAAGTCGCCGATCGCACGGCGGCGGACCGCAAAGGCGGCCACTTGGCGCGTCGCGGAGACGGACAACTGTTGCTGCGTGAAAAAGCCCAATGCCACGGCGACGAAGAAGAACAATTCCAGGACATTACCAAGCATCGCTACTTCAACACCAACAACCTGTGGATCGACTTGGTCGCCCTGTCCGAGTTCCTGCAATCGAACGATGGCGTCGTCTCGCTGCCGACGATCACCAACCGAAAAACGGTCGACCCGAAAGATCCCTCGTCGACGCCGGTCTACCAGCTTGAAACCGCGATGGGCGCCGCGATCGAAGTGCTGCCGAACACCGATGCCATTCGCGTTCCCCGGTCGCGGTTTGCTCCGGTCAAAACGACCGGTGACCTGATCGCCGTTCGTTCCGACGCCTACGAAGTCCGCGAGGATTATTCGGTGGGTTTGATCGAGCAGCGAAATGGCGTCCCGCCGAACGTCGCCCTGGACGATCGCTACTTCAAAAAGATCAGCGATCTCGATCAGCGGTTCGAAGACACGCCGTCGCTGCGAAGTTGCGAGACGTTGACCGTCAGCGGAAACCTGAAACTGGCGTCAGGCATCACCATCGAAGGCAGCGCGAGTCTGGTCGGAGAAGAAACGCCTGCGACGGTTCCGGCGGGAACCTACGAAGGCGAACAGACGTTCGGCTGATGGCGTTCGTCGAACTACCGAGCGGGTCACGCGAAGCGTGACGGTTGGCTGAGTCGGTCACGCTGTGCGTGACGAATGGCTACCGCGTGACGGATGGGATGCACAGCATGCCTTACCGAGCGGGTCCAAACGAATTTGGAAACCGATGACTTCCGTCTTCACCCAGCGGCAACGGATCGACCGAGATCACCGCGTCCAATGGAATGTCACCGTAGACATGCGGGAAAAGGGCTCCGTCGCGGGATGCCTCCCATCGCAATCTTTCACCGAGTTGATCGGCGTCGACGGCAACCAGCAGCAAATCCTCTCGCCCGGCAAAGTACAGCTTCGCCGTCGTCTCGACTTGGTTGCGACTGGACAGGTGGATATAGCCGTCGGTCAAATCGATGCCGCAGCCTGAGAAAACGTCTGCGGCTCGCGCGTCGTCCCAATCGGCTTTGGCGAGGATCTTGTAGAGCGTTCGAGTGGTCAAAATAGATTTCCTTGGTTATTGATCCTCAATCAAACGCTTCCCAAAACTAACCACATCATCTTCGCAAAACCCGATGCGTTCGTAGCACGCGATCGCTCGATTGTTGTCGCTGGACGTGTTTCGTGGGTTGATCATGTGCACGCTGGCGGCCAACGGTTTCGCTATCGCCACGACAGCGAAAAAGCTGACGCCGACCGACCGCATCGACGGGGGTGTGTTGAGTATACTGGTTGCTAGCATCAAGTAACCGTCTCGACATGCTCCCAAGCCATGAATCCCTATCGCGCTCCGACCGCCACGCATGACAACGAACAGCCGGGGTTGCTGTGGGGCGTGTTGTCGGTGTTTTGTTTCGGATGGGCGTTCGGGACGGCGACGCGCGCCGAATTGGACGGATTCGGCTGGTTCGGCATCGCGGTCTTCATCCTCGGCGTCTTGCTCTGGACCAACTCTCGGGCTCAGTCTGGCGGCTGATTTCGCGGTGGAGTTGGTCAAAGAATTGACTGGTCAAAAAATGAAGGCGAACGGGGACAGACCCCAGGAAGGCGAACGGGGACAGACCCCAGGGCCTTGCAATCAAACGGCGTGATTGCCGTGTCCCCGTTTGTGCTTTCCTCGAGGAAGGCGAACGGGGACAGACCCCAGGGCCTTGCAATCAAACGGCGTGATTGCCGTGTCCCCGTTTGTGCTTTCCTCGTGAAGCTGTTCAAAAAATTGAGTGGTCAAAACATGAAGACGACTGGGGAGAATTGGCTGGCACGGGTATCCCCATTTTTTGACCAACCCATTTTTTGACCAACAAATCTTTTGACCCTCTCCCATTCTGCCCCACGCCTGCACCGCTCGTGACCTGGGACCTGCGCCACTCGTTGCTAGCAATGATTCGGCGTCGGCGTCGGCCTATTCAAGGTTCGGTCATGCAATGACGATATCCAATGGACGTGGGTGATGCCGCAAACGGCTCACCAATCGACGCTCGGATTCCGACCACTTCCATCACGGGGCAATGCAATGGGGGAGAAGCGGATCGCCATCATGCAGCCGTATTTCTTTCCCTACATCGGCTACTTTCACCTGCTTCACGCTGCCGACGCCTTGGTGCTCTACGACAATCTGCAGTACACCAAGAAAGGCTGGATCAACCGCAACCGGATGCTGGTCAACGGCAGCGATGCGTTGTTTTCGATTCCGCTGCGCAAGGCGTCCGACTACAGCACCATCGAACAGCGAGAAGTTTCGGAAGACTTCGATCGTCGCAAACTACTCAACCGAGTCCGCTCCGCCTACCAAAAGGCGCCGCACTACGCCGAAGCGATGGGCTTGTTCACGACGGCGATCGAATCCCCCGAACCCAATTTGTTTCGTTTCATCAAACACTCCCTCGTCCTGCTGTGCGAGCACCTGCAGATCAGCACACCGATCATTGACTCGTCCACCGTTCCGATCGACCACTCCGCGCGGGGTCAGGACAAGGTCTTGGAGATCTGTCGCGCCTTGGACGCGACATCCTATGTCAACGCGATTGGCGGCGCGGCGTTGTATGATCATGTGACGTTCAATGCGCATGGCATCGATTTGCGGTTCATCCAATCAGAACACCGGTTTTACCAACAATTCAATCATCCCTTCGTCGCTTGGCTTTCCATTCTGGATGTGCTGATGTTCAATCCGACAGAAACGGTTCGCCAGTGGGTGGAAAACGGATACACGCTGGTTGCCAATCCCACGCCGGTGCCATGACGGAGTCTTATCGCTGGACAAAGCTGGGCAAGGTGTTTGACCCGACGGAATCGACCTGCCCCGGGGCGAGCTGGATTCAGGGGTTCGCGCAAGCGCCTTGCGTCGTGCCGCACGACGATTTTTTGCGAGTCTATTTTTCCTGTCGTCCGGCGCCCGATTCGGACGGGCAATACACCAGCTATTCGACGTATCTGGACCTCGATCCATCCGACCTGCAAACCGTGCTCCGCGTCAGCGATCGTCCCGTGCTGCCGCTGGGCGAGATGGGGATGTTTGACCAATTCGGCATCTATCCCATTTCCGTGATCCGCGACAGCGATGTGTTCCGTGCGTACTATGCGGGATGGACGCGATGTGAGTCGGTTCCGTTCAACACGGCGATCGGTGTTGCAGAGAGTCATGACGGCGGCCAGACGTTCACAAAGCTCGGTCCCGGCCCGGTGATTCCGTACACGCCCGACGAACCCTTCGTGATCAGCGGGCCCAAGATCCGCCGATTCAATGATCGATGGTATCTGTTTTACATCGCGGGCAGAAAGTGGATCAACGACAACGGCCGCGCCGAGCCGATCTACAAAATCCGCATGGCGACTTCCGACGACGGTCTCCACTGGCAGAAGCATGGCGAAGATTTGTTGGACAGCCGCATTGAATCCGACGAAGCCCAAGCCAGCCCCGATGTGATCTACTCCGGCGGCAAGTACCACATGTTCTTCTGCTATCGCCGAAGCCGAAACTATCGCGGCAAAAGCGGCGGCTACAGAATCGGCTACGCCTGCTCCGACGATCTCTTTCATTGGACACGAGACGACAATCGGGCGGGCATCACGGTTTCCGACAGCGGCTGGGATAGCGAGATGGTCAGCTACCCCCACGTCTTCATACACGATGGACGTACCTACCTGTTTTATCTAGGCAATCACGTCGGCAAACACGGATTTGGCGTCGCGGTATTGGAGGGACAGCTGTGACGAACCAGGCACCGCGATGGCGAAAACGGGGGCGCATCTTCGATCCGAGCGATTACGACTTGCCCGCCGATTGCACCGAGTTCGCTCAGTCCCCGCAAGCATTGGTCTGCGACGGTTTCGTGCGGATCTATTTTTCCTCGCGCCAACGTGACGCCGACAGCGGCAAATTCCTCAGCCACGTCTTATTCGTCGACGTTGATTGGGAACTGCAACACGTCCTTCGTGTCGCCGAAAAACCCGTCATCTCGCTAGGCGGGCTTGGTTGCTTCGACGAGCACGGGATCTTTCCATTGAGCCCGATTCGCGTCGGTGATCAGGTGTTTGCCTACACCTGTGGTTGGAGTCGACGGGTGGGCGTTTCGGTCGAAACGGGAATCGGCCTGGCGATCAGTGACGACGGTGGAACCTCGTTCGAGCGTCATGGCGACGGCCCGATCCTCTCGGCGACCCTGCACGAGCCCTGTCTGGTCGGCGACGGATTTGTGCGGCGTTTCGAAGATGTCTTTCACATGTGGTATATCTTTGGGATTCCGTGGCGACAGTTTGCCGGTCAATCCGAACCCGATCGGATCTACAAGATCGCACACGCGACGTCGCCCGACGGCATCCAATGGAAAAAAACCGGCGGGGACCAGCTGATCGCCGATGCGATCGGCGACGACGAATGTCAGGCACTGCCGACGGTCATTGAACGGGCCGGACGGTTTCATATGTATTTCTGCTACCGTTATGCCAGCGACTTCCGCACCAACCCCGAACGTGGCTACCGGATCGGCTATGCGTTTTCAGACGATCTTCAACATTGGACACGCGATGATCGACAGGTCGGGATTGAGCGTTCGGAATCCGCGGACGAGTGGGACGGTCACATGATGTGCTATCCCCACGTGTTTCATCACAACCAGAACACTTACCTGTTGTACAACGGAAACGAGTTCGGACGACGCGGGTTCGGAATCGCGGTGGCGGAGGCTTGATCGATGGAATCAACTCGGACACCACAATCAGTTCAGTACACGATCTCGCGAGCCACGCGTGTTGAAATCTTGCAGCATTTAGAAGCCTGCTCGGGACAGTTTCGGCCGCCGCTTGCCGATCGCGTGGATCTGCCCAGCTACGCAGAGAAATTGTTTCGGCGTGCAGTCACGTGGGAAGCCTGGCACCAGGAAAAACTTGTCGGATTGGTCGCCTGCTATTTAAACCAAGAAACCCGGCCCGCGAAGGCGTTCGTTTCCAACGTCAGTGTGTTGCAGGCGTATCGTTCACAAGGGATTGCGCGCCAACTGATGGCTCACTGTCACCGTGAGGTCATGCAGCGTGGTGCCCAAGAGATCGCGTTGGAAGTTTCGACGGAGAACGTAGCCGCGATCAAGCTTTATTCAAAACTCGGGTACCGTCGATCGGCCATCAAGGGGCACAACGTGTTGATGCAACTCATTTTGGGGACGGATGGATGACTGGCTCGAACGAACCGCGTGACTACAACGCCGAATTACGTGACACCCCCGAGCACAAATACGCCTACAACTTTGACCTGGACGTGATGCATCGCTTCATGATCCGGTCGTTTGAGCCGTTTTTTCGCTCGGGGAACTGCCTGGAATTGGGCAGCTTTCAGGGCAGCTTTACCAAGCGTCTGCTCGACCACTTTGACGACCTGACTTGTGTCGAAGCGTCCGACGCGGCGATCGCCACGATGAACGAGACACTCGCAGGCAAAGTCCAATGCATCCACGGGACGTTCGAAGAGGTGACGCTGCCGACTCGATACGACAACGTCGTCTTGACCCATGTTCTCGAACACCTCGATGACCCCGTCTTGGTTCTCAAACGAATCAACCAGCAATGGCTTAGCGAGCAGGGCCGATTGTTGTTGGTGTGCCCCAATGCCAACGCACCGTCACGGCAAATCGCGGTGAAGATGGGGCTGATTTCGCATCACAGTGCGGTGACCGATGCCGAGCGCGAGCACGGTCACCGGATCACTTACTCCTTGGACACACTGGAACGGGATGCTCGAGCGGCGGGGCTAGACGTCGTCTATCGAACAGGCATCTTTTTCAAGGCCTTGGCGAATTTCCAGTGGGACCGGTTGTTGCAAACCGACATCATTTCCGACGACTACCTGGAAGGCTGTTATCAGCTCGGGCATGTCTATCCGGATCTCTGCGCGAGCATCTTTTTGGTTTGCCGTCGGGGTGATGCTCACGCCGATTGATTGACGGTGACGATTGTGTCACAACGCGAGTTCCCACGCACCGCTGTTCAAGCCCAAGAACGTCGCCGTCGCCTCCACTTCTGCTTCCGCCTGCATTCGAAACGCTTTCTCCCGCGGTCGTTTGCCCACGTACCCGAATTGAACGGTCAAGCGGTCGTCGATCACGTTGGCGTTTGCCCAGCCGATCACTTGATCACGCCACAGAACCGGCATCGCATAGTAGCCACGGATGCGTTTCGCCGCCGGGACATACGCCTCGAAACGATAGTCCCATCCCCACAGCTGCTGGAATCTCGCCCGATCCCGCACCAAGGGATCGAAGGGAGCCAGGACACGAACCCGGTCGGGAACCTCATCATCCAACCAATGCTCTCGTCTCCACAGGTACGTGATGCCCGCAACCTGCACTTCTTTCAAGTGTCCGTCCTCAATCAACGACTCGACGGCCGCCAATCGCTCCTGCCTCGACGGCAGCAGATGGTTGTGACTGCGTAGTTCCGAAACCACCATTTGTTTCGTCGACGCGCCGAAGACATGAACCGTTGTCAGGACAAGTCGACGATAGCGTCCGCGCGGGTCTGAATCCTGTCCATCCGACTGCTCGGGTACCTGATAGACACGAATCCCTTTCTCTCGGCGAACGACTCGCAAGTAGCCGTGATGGTGAAGATGCTCCAGAATCCGCTTGGTCTGTTGGGACTTGCCGCCCCAGTAGTTCTTCACGCTTTTGCGTCCGAACCGCTCGTCTAATCCGCGAGGGTGAACTTCGCCCAAATCCGCTACCGCGTCGAGTACATCGCGTTCCAGCTTTTTCAGTTTCCGACTCGGACGCCAACGGAGTTCCCGCCAGACTTCGGGTGTCATGAACCCATACGCAAAAAGATAGCCTTCCTCCGCATCCAGATCGGGGAACGTCGCTTCTAACTCACCGACGACGTACCCATCAACGCGCTGCCGGAGCATCAAATCCTGAGCCCGTGCCGGCGATCGAATCGGGTCGGCCTGGACGAATTGCATCGCGCTGAACGCATCGGCCAATCGCTGGAAATCGGGAAACGCACCGGCAACCACGCGCCGCTTGAAATCGGTCAGTGCCAGTCGCTCAATCGTCGCCATTGCCCGTCCAGTTTACAACCCAAAGAAGCACCTGCCGCTCGATCAACAAAATACCATCTGGCTGCCCGTGGTGAAATCTGTGGATCAGTGGTATTGCACGGGTATTGCACGTGCGCCACTCAATTGGGTTAAACTTTTCCTCTCCATTTCCGTCCACCGTCCCTACCGCAACCCATCATGAATACACGCATCGCATCGCTGCTCCTTCCGCTTCTGCTCGTGTCTGTCGCGTCGGCCCACCCGGGTCACGAATCCGACCCGGCCGACCAGATGGCCGCCGCGGCCAACGCGTTCATCAAGTGGCTCACGCCGGAACAAAAGGCCAAGGCCGTCCTGGAGTTCAACGTCGACGAACGGGAGAACTGGCACTACGTCCCCTTCGACCGGCAAGGCATCAAACTGAGTGAACTGAGCCCCGCCCAAGATCACTACGCCTACGCGTTGCTGAACACCGGGCTCAGCCAAAAAGGATTCATGACCGCGACGACGATCATGAGCCTGGAACAGATTCTTCGAGAGAAAGAAAACCGGCCCGATGTACGGGACCCCGAAAAGTACTACGTGACCATCTTCGGCAAACCCGGCAAGCACGGTGCCTGGGGGTGGCGGTTCGAGGGTCACCACCTGTCGCTCAACTACACCATCGTGGACGGAAAGGTGGCGGTGACACCGGCGTTCTTTGGTACCAATCCCGCCGAAGTTCGCGAAGGCCCGCGAAACGGGATCCGTCCTCTCGGAGCCATGGAAGACATCGCCCGCGAGCTGGTCCATTCGCTCGGCAACGCCGCTGTGTTCAGCGACAAGCCGCCCAAAGAGATCTTGTCGGGGCAAGATCGCACGGCCAGCCCGCCGGAAGAGCAAGGCGTGAAAGGGAGCGAGATGAATCCGCAACAGCAGGAATTGCTGTTGGGTGTCTTGTCAGAATTCGCCAGCAACGGTCGGCAGGAAATCAGCGGTGAAGCGATGCAAAAGATCCGCGATGCCGCCGACAACCTTCGATTCGCCTGGGCCGGTAGCACGAAACGGGGCGAGGCACACTATTTCCGCATCGTCATGCCGCAAGCGTTCCTGGTCGAATATGCCAACACGCAAAACGATGCCAACCACGCCCACGCGACCTGGCGCATGTTCAACGGCGACTTCGGCCGCGATCTGCTCGGCGAACACATCAGCCGGGCGCATTGACGTGGGTGATCGTCGCGGCAGTCCATCCGGATCGCGACGCCACCAGACACCGCTGCAGACGCCGACGCAATGGCCGGTTGACCAGGAGATCGCATGCTGATGGAGCCCATCATTGAATTGATCGTCTTTACCGCCATTGCCGGTGGGGCGATCCCGCTGGGCGGTGCGGCGGCGTCGTTTGAGAAGATTCGCCCCCGATGGCTCGAGGAGGAATTTCGTCATACCGTGATTGCATTCGGCGGTGGCGCCCTGTTCTCGGCGGTTGCCCTGGTGCTGATCCCCCACGGCACCGAACGCATCGCGACCTGGGAAGCGGTCGTCGCATTCACCGCCGGCGGGCTGTGCTTTTGGGGCTTGCAGGTGTTACTCGATCGAAGTCAATCCTCCGCGTCTCAGCTGGTCGCCATGCTGTCGGACTTCATTCCCGAGGTGATGGCGTTAGGTGCATTGATCTCGGCCGGCAAGGGTGGCGCAATGCTACTGGCGGGGATCATCACGCTGCAAAACCTGCCCGAAGGCTTCAATGCCTATCGCGAGCTTCGCAGCAGCGGGATGGCAAGCCGCAAAATCTTGTTTTGGTTCACGGTCGCAGCCTTGCTCGGTCCACTGTTGGGCCTTGTGGGATACCAGGTGCTGGGCGATCACGAGGCGGCCCTCGGTTGGATGCAAGTCTTTGCCGCAGCTGGCATTCTCTACTTGGTTTTCGAAGACATCGCGCCCCAAGCGACATTGAAAAACAGCAGCTTTCCGCCACTTGGTGCTGTGTTTGGGTTCCTGCTCGGGCTGTTCGGAAAACTCTTGGAGGGGTGACCGGCGAAGCGACCACCGCCATTGATCGTTCGACCTCCCACCACTTCGCTCGACCCATCTGGCAGGACGGTGAATTGCGAAAACTGCACGACCTTCGTGTGCAATTCCTTTCGCGGCATGACAAACGAGAACGCGTGTACGCGGTTGCGTTGCAGTGGTAAATTGATGGCCCGCCATTGACGCCGCCCCCGATTGGACCGACCACGACGATGCCCTTGTCCCGCCTGTTGTTGCTTCGCCACAAATTAAAATCTGTTGTCTGCCTTTGTGTCGCTGCCGTTACAAGACGACCGAGGGTTCACCGTCTGGCGAGCGTTGCGACGTCCGTATTGTCCTGCACGCTACTTGTGCTCGTCTTTCCGATTGGCGTTTCATCCTGCGTCGCCGAAGATTGGTACCGCTGGCGGGGACCTAATGGAGATGGAATTTCCACCGAAACGGAGTGGAGCTGCAATTGGAAAGATGGGCAGCCGACCATCGCGTGGTCCCATTCGGTCGGCACCGGGTTTTCGTCGGTCGTGGTCAAGGACGGACGCGTCTTCACGCTCGGTCACGTCGATGACCAAGACGTCGTCTTTTGCCTGAACGCCGCCGACGGAGAGGTGATTTGGACGTTCGGATATCCGGCTGAGCTGGACGCCCGCGACTTCGAAGGCGGTCCGATTTCGACACCGACCGTCGATGGTGATCGGGTCTACGTGATGGGACGCGGCGGTGAACTGTTTTGCCTGCAGGCTTCCGATGGGACCAGAGTGTGGGGCAAAAATGTCGCCGAGGAGGCAGATGTGCGATTGCCCGGTTGGGGATGTTCGGCCGCTCCGCTGGTGATCGGAGACAAACTGTTGTTGAACGTCGGCGAATCCGGTGTCGCGGTCGACAAGCACAGCGGCGAACTGTTATGGAGCTCTGACGACCGGGAATGTGGATACGCGTCGCCCGTGCTGATCCCCGACTCCGATCCGACGGTGGCCGTGATCGCATCGGGACGTGCCTACATCGGTGTCGACATCCATTCAGGCAAACAACGTTGGGCCGAGCGTTGGTTGACCAGCTTCAATTGCAACGCTGCCGATCCGATCATTCACGACGGCAAGATGTTTCTTTGCTCCGGATACAATCGCGGCGCGGCACTGTTCGATCTGAACGATGCGAGGCCGAGTCTGATTTGGAAATCGAAGGAGATGAAGAATCAAATCCACAGTTCGATTCTTTATCAGGGCTACCTGTACGGCATCGACGGCGACATGGAAACCGGCGCACGGTTGCGTTGTATGGATTGGGCGACCGGTGAGATCCGCTGGTCGGTCGACGACCTGCGACCGGGTGGCCTGGCGTTGGCCGGCGGTCGGTTGCTGTTATTGACCGAACCGGGAGAATTGATGATCGCACCGGCGACGCCCGACGGCTGGGACCCCATCGCTCAAGGGAAAGTCCTGGACGGAAAATCCTGGACCGCCCCCGTTCTGTCCGGTGGCCGCATCTTCTGTCGAAGCATCCAAGGCCAACTCGTCTGCGTCGACTGCCGTGATTAGAATACCCGAACGGTAGGCCTCCAGCCTGTCGATCCCTTGACCTCCCCGGCACCGCAATATCCACCTCATCCAACGATGCCCATTCAACGCCGATCCTTTCTCGCGGGAACTGCCGCCGCCGCGACACTCGCCTCCGCACCCAAGATTCACGCGGCCTCCAAAGACAAACAATACCGCACGGCGCTGATCGGGGCCGGATGGTGGGGCATGAACATCCTGCGTGAAGCGATGGCCGGTGGTCAAACCAAAGTGGTCGCACTGTGCGATGTCGATTCTGATCGGCTGGAGATCAACGCCGAGGAAGTAACGGATTTGTCGGGCGATACCCCACGAACCTACTCCGACTATCGCGAGCTGTTCGAAAAGGAAGACGTTGAGGTGGCGATCATCGCCACGCCAGACCACTGGCACGCACTCAACGCGCTGGCTGCGATCGAAGCCGGCGCCCACGTCTTTATCGAAAAACCCACCGGCCACACGATCGGCGAAAGCCAGGCCGTTCTTGCTGCTTCACGTGCAGCCAATCGCCTCGTCCAAGTCGGCCTGCATCGACGCATCGGCCCCCACCATGTTTCGGGGATGAAATTCTTGAAGGACGGAGGCGCCGGCGAGATCGGACTGGTTCGCATGTTTGTGCACAGCAGGGGCGGCGCGGAGAAACCGACGCGCAACAGCGAACCACCGGAGAACCTCGACTGGGAAATGTATTGCGGCCCCGCGCCTCTGCGTCCTTATTGCCGACGGATCCACCCCGGCGGCTTTCGGCACTTCCTGGATTTCGCCAACGGAACCCTCGGCGATTGGGGCGTCCACTGGCTGGACCAGATGCTTTGGTGGAGCGACCAGCAATCACCCCGGAGTGTGCATTCAACCGGCGGACGACCGATTGCCGGGGCGGCCATTTTGAATGATGACGAACAAACCACCGACGCCCCCGATCATCAAACCGCAACCTATGAATTCGATTCCTTCACCGCGACCTGGGAACATCGCAAGTTTGCCGGGCAAGGCCCCGAGCAAACCAGCATCGGCTGCTACTTTTTCGGCACCCAGGGAACCTTCCATATCGGTTGGCGCGATGGCTGGACGTTCTATCCGGCCGACAGCAAGAAACAAGTGATCCACCAAGACGCCCAACTGCAAGAACCCGACGGTCACAACCTGAAATTGCTCTACGCCGATTTTCTTCGTGGTATCGAAACGGGAAGCCGCCCCGTCGCGGACATCGAGGTCGGACACCAAGCCACCACGCTCGCCCTGCTGGGCATGCTCTCGATGAAACTCGGCCGCAGCGTCCGCTGGGACGCGGCCGCCCAACAGATCATCGGCGACGACGAAGCCAACGGCATGCTGCGACGAAAGTACCGCCAGCCCTGGACATATCCCGAAATCGGCTAATCCCGGCAGAGGCATTTGGCAGAAAAACCGGCGCAGAACGATGACGCGTGCGGTGAAGAGGGCGACAGGAAAAGAGGTATACCCGGCGCGATCCGTAGCAGCGGTACGATCGACCAGACGCTGATTTAAGCGGAAGCAGCGAAATGGATTCGCCGGATGGAGCGTCGGCATCGGGGCGAGTTTGCGACGTAGGATTGGCCGTCACCTGCCTTCCGCCTCGCCGATTCCGCCATGATCACGCTTGCCTCTTCCAGTCCAACCGCCTGCAGCCAGTCCATCACGCCTTCGTTGCGGGGACGGTTTGTGACCGATGCTTGTGAAATGGAATCCCTCGTCCCGGCTTGGCGACGGCTGGTCGAACGTTGTGCGTGGCGGAATCCCTGTTACGAGCCGGAGTTTTTGATTCCGCTGTTGAAGCACCGGTCGGACGCGTCGGCGCGTTTGTTGGTGGTCGAAGGGGCGGGGGCAAACGGCGACGCATCAGAGGTTTATGGGGTGATGCCCCTGGTCAAGCAAGCGTTTTATCGCTTACCGATTCATTGCGTTCACGCGTGGCGGCCGGACGAAGCGTTCGACTCGACTCCGCTGTTGGATCCCAATTACGCCGACGAAGCGCTCGCCACGATCTTGACGTCGCTGTCCGAAACCGGCGCCCGATTGCTGGCGTTTGACACCGTCTCGGCCGCGCCGGAATTTGATCAGTGCCTTCGCAGCACCGCTGCCCAAAACCGTCTCGCAAACTTCAGCCGCGATCGCTTTTCGAGGGCGGCGGTGGAGCCCGACGGAGACGCCGAAGCGTACCTCCGCCAGTTCATGTCAAAGAACCGCCGAAAGAAAGCCAAAAAACTTCTCACGAAGTTGCAGCGGGAGGGTGACGTCGCCTTTCAGCACTCCGGCGGCGCGAATGATCTTCACCAATGGGCACACCAATTCGTTGACCTGGAAGCCAGTGGCTGGAAGGGGCGCGAAGGCACCGCGTTGGCCTGTCAAAGTCAATCCCTTGCCTTTTTTCTGGAAATGGTCGATCGCTTCGGCCAACAGGACTCGATCCGATTCGGCCGACTCACGCTCGACGGCGCCTCAATCGCCATGCTCGTTGACCTCCACAGCGGCGGTCACGTCAGTGGATACAAGACCACCTACGATGAACGATTCGCCGTGTTTTCACCCGGCTTCCTGTTGGAACTGCAAAACGTTCATTGGCTTCACGAATCGGGATGCACCATTTGCGATTCATGCACCGATCCGAACAATGAATTGATCAACAGTTTCTATGCCCAACGTCTTCCGTTTCAAAGCATCGTGATCAGCTTGGAAACGAAGATGAACTGGGCGGTTACCACGCTGCTGCCGCTGATGCAATCGGGGGCACGCCTGGTAAAGCACGCCACGGGCAAAGCACGCGACGACTGATCGACTCAGTCACCTTTGGCTTCGGTGATCAAGAAATCGATCAATTTCTGGCTGCGAAAAAAGCCTTCCCAGAAATTGTGCCCTTGGCCATCGACTCGTTCCAACGTGATGGCATCCGCGCTGCCGGCCGACTGATAAGCGGATTCCAACTCGGCAGAGTTTCGATCGATCGGGACGACGCGGTCGTCGGTTCCGTGAATCACGTAAACGGGAATCCCGGCTTCAGCGATCACGTCCAGATTCTTGACGGGATTCAATTCGTCTTGCCGTCGCTGCAAATCATCCGCCGAGACGCCGTAGACCGCGGCGGCGCGTTCCACGCCGGGATAGCTGGTGTAGTCGAGTACCGGATAGATGCCGCCGATCGCTGCGACACGTTCCGGGCGCTCGATCGCAAACCGGCTGACATACAAACCGCCTCGGCTGCGTCCCAGCAAGGCCGGCTTGGTGCTGTAACCGCGTGACACCATTTCGTCGTACAGGGCGTCGAAGAACGGTTGGCTGTGGGGGCTCCCGTAGGCTTCGCCGACGTCGATTCCCGCGACCGCGACCCCGGCGTCGAGGAACTGTTGGTGCATCCATGACTCATGCGTGTCGGGATAACGCGACAGGGCGGGGGCGTAGAAAATCCACGGCTTGCCCAGTTTCGCGTCGGCCGCCGAATCAGGCTTCATCAAGAAGGCATGCCGACCGGCGACGAAGAATGATTCCCCGTTAGGAAGTACCTGACTGCGTTTGATGCGTCCGTCTTGCTGGGCTTTTGACATCACGTCCGATTGGCGAGTCGAGCGCACTTGCCTTCCTGGAGCCGCATCACCAAGGTCCCTGGTGGCAAGTTCAATCGATTCGTCGAGCTGCTTTTCCCATGCGGCGACCAACTCGGCCAGTTTGTCGGCGCGCGGCAAGGCAAGATCCACCGACTCGATCCGATCGACGGACAGATCGTACAACTCCCAGGGTTCCCCGATCGGAGAAACGGCTTTCCAGCGTCCGCGCCGGATCGCCCGGTGCCCGTCGTGGTACCACCAAAGCGACCGCTCGTCGGCGGACGACGCGTCGTCCAAGTCAGCGAGAAAACTCTCCCCCGGTGGCGGCGGGGCATCTTCGGGGTGCGTCGCGCCGGTCACGTCCAGCAGCGTTGCGGCGACGTCGATCACGTGTTGGGGGTTGCGCCGAAACTGACCGTGATCCTTGATTCGATTTGGCCACGAGATGATGAACGGGGTCGCGATGCCGCCTTCGTGCGTCCACGTCTTGTGGCGTCGAAACGGCGTGTTGGCAGTGGTCGACCAACCGGGGCCGAGGCACAGATAGGTCAGTGCCGACCCCGGCGGTTGGGCCGGATCATGCCCGTCGCCGCGGACCATGATTTCGGCACTCGCGCCGTTGTCAGACAAAAACATGACGATCGTGTCGTCCCAGCGATCCATCGCGCGGACTTGATCAAAGACACGTCCGATCGCGATGTCCATGCGGTGGATCATCGCCGCATGAATCGCCATTTTGGTCGTCTGGAATTGTTTCTGTTTGTCCGTCAACTGATTCCAGGCCACCGGACGGTTGGTTTCACCCTCGCCAAGGATCTCAAACGCCTCAGGGAAATGGTACGGTGGCCCCAAGTCTCGTTCGACTGTTGAAACACGATCAGCCGATTGGGGATCCAACAGCCCCATGGCTTGCATGCGTTGCCAACGTTGGCGGCGAATCGCTTCCCAGCCACTGTTGTAGCTTTCGGCATACAGCGCGATGTCTTCCGGTAACGCGTGCAGCGGGAAATGCGGCGCGGTGAACGCCAAGTATTGAAAGAACGGTTGATCGGGATATTGCTCGGCGTGTTCCTTCAAGTTTTGGATCGCATCATCAGCCATCGCACTGGTCAAGTAAAACTCGTCGTCGAACTGCAGCGGCCGGATCGGTTTTCCGTTGGGGCCGTTCTTGGGCTTGAAGTAACGCCCCGTCTGGTTCAGCGATGTCTTTTCGAATCCACAGTTGGTGGGCGTGTCGTCGATGTGCCATTTACCGGTGTGATAGGATCGGTAGCCAACCTGAGCCAACATCTCCGGCAGCAGAACGGCCCAATCCGGTCGCAAGCCACGGTTGCCGCCGCCGCTCGGAACGCCTGGCAAAAAATCGCGACGAATCTGCTGGGCGTAATACCCCGTCAACATCGATCCGCGTGTCGGCCAGCAGCGCCCGGTGTTGTAGAACTGGGTGAACCGCAAGCCGTTTTCAGCCAGTGCATCCAAATGAGGCGTTTGAATTTCACCGCCGTAGCAACCCAAATCGGAGAACCCCAAGTCGTCGGCCAGGATGAGAACAATATTGGGTCGATGGGTTGACTCCGCCCTGAGGTACGTCGGACACAGAACCCCCAAGAGCAGAAATGCAGTCGTGAGCACTGCCAGCGGAGCACGTGGATGTCGCAAGTGACGCGGAGACATTCGGCTGCAACCGTGATAAATGGAGTGAGAAAACGAAACGATCACATCAGACCGTCAATCAGTCTGACGCGTCCCCTCCCAAATCTCAAGTCATCTCTGCGAGATCACCGTGCAATCGAACCAATTGAAGAAAACGGTAACGGTCGGCTTCGCCCAGTTCTGCTTGGAGGTTGGCCAGAAGAGCGGGAACCGTGTGCCGCCAGTGGTTACACTACGAATCGCCCGTGCAATGCTTCCGTTTAATAAAAGGTGTCTTCATGCCGCTGCAACTGATTTGTCTTGGGCTGATCGCGTTGGCGATTTCCGCGTCGGCCATTGATGCGTCGGCGCAGGACGCGTTAAAGTCGGAGGCCGTCAAGACAATGCGTGAAGCCGCCGGCTATTACGTCGACAACGTCGCGAGCCACGGAGGCTATGTGTATCACTACTCGCTCGACCTGAAACAGCGGTGGGGTGAGGGCGTGGCGACCGAAGATCAGATTTGGATCCAACCGCCGGGGACACCGACGGTGGGGATGGCGCTGCTGGAGGCCTATGCAGCGACGCGAGAAGAGTTCTATCTCGATGCCGCGACGGCTGCGGCCGGCGCGGTCACCTACGGCCAACTCAAGTCCGGAGGCTGGACAAACTGTGTCGACTTGAACCCCAGCGGTGAACGCCGGGCGGATTATCGTAACGGCAAGGGACGCGGGAAAAACAACTCGTCGCTGGACGACGGACAAACCCAATCGGCGCTTCGGTTCCTCGTGCTCGCGGACCTGGCCAATGGGTTTCGCAACTCGCAGATTCACCAGTCCGCGATCACGGGACTGGACGCGCTATTGGCGGCGCAATTCCCCAACGGCGGATTCCCCCAAGTCTGGACGGGGCCGGTCAGCGACCAACCGATCAAGCCGGCGAACTATCCCGAGTATGACTGGCGGACCGAAGGCCGGATCAAGAACTACTGGGACATGTACACGCTCAATGACAACGTGACCGGGTACGTCGCGGATCTGTTGATCGACGCCCACCGCGTTTACCGCGACGACCGCTACCTGGACGCGTTAAAAAGACTCGGTGACTTCCTGGTTCTCGCCCAAATGCCGATGCCGCAACCCGGATGGGCACAACAATACAACTACGACATGCAGCCGATCTGGGCACGTAAGTTTGAACCGCCCGGCGTCTCCGGCGATGAGACTCAAGAGGTGCTGCAGACGCTGATGCGCATCGCCCATGTCACCGGTGACGACAAATACCTCGAACCGATCCCCGCCGCTGCGAAATGGCTACGCGGATCACTGCTTCCCGACGGCCGGCTCGCCCGCTACTACGAACTGCAGACGAACCGTCCGCTCTACATGAAGCGTCGCGGCGACGTGTATGAATTGAGCTACGATGATTCCGATCTTCCCAGCCACTACGGTTGGAAGACGGAGTCGCAATTGGCCCAACTCGGCAAACAATTCCAACGCGTCCGCGGCGGATTGGCTCCGGAATCGGAATTTTCTCAACGGGACTTGGCGAAGCAGGCTCAGCAGATCATCGCCGCGCTCGACGCTCAGCGACGCTGGGTCAGCACGTTTGACGGTCAGCGGCTGGTGGGACAAGCGAAAATGCCGCTCGGAACCCCCTACCTGTCCAGCGCCGTTTTCAGCCAAAACCTGTCCGTACTAGCCGCCTTTGTCAAATCGCAATCTCGGTAGGTTCGAATCGAGAAAAAGGGGAAAGGGGTTTTACAAGACGTTTGGAAGCATTGATTTCCAGTGAGCTAAGGTATCGGAAATCGAGGTCAATTTCCGCCCGCCGGTAGATGCTAGTGCTCCGTCAACTTTTAGATTTAGGGTGCCGCGGAAAAGGGGGCAGGTACCAAAAATGCGAAGCACCCTGCGGGCCATTTGGTTTTTGTACCTGACCCCTTTTCCGCTCGACCAACGCAACCCCAACATTAAATGTGGCCGGAGCGCTAGGCCTCTTTTGGAGCCAACAAAGAGGCCTGACCCCTTTGTTTCGCCTTGGAAGATGCGTGTCCCGATCCAACCGAGGATAAGGAACGAGACAATCATCACGGCCGCAAAGGCCATCCATAAACGTTTCATCGCGTTGAATTTTCCGAGGTGGCGAAGGATTTGGGTGCAATCATGGCTCTATGCCGGTTGTAATTCTTCTTTGGGGCCAAAGAACTCGTAACGCACGCGAGTCTCATCGACGCCGAGTTCTTGTAAGCAGGCATGAAGATTCTGCATGAACGGCTTGGGGCCACAGAAGTAAAACTCTGCCTCCGCAAACGGAGTCCACCGGCGAAGCAACTCGGTGGTGACAAACCCGACGTCGTCACACCGCTTGTTTTCGACATCGCCATCGAGCGGCGCGTCGTACAAGACTTTCACGTGCATGTTGGAACTGAGCGTTGCGAGGTTCCTAATCTCATCGGCAAACGCGTGCACGCCGCTGTTGCGCGCCGCTTGCAGGAAGTAGATCGGTGCGTCCGGGTTGGAATACACGATCGACTTCGCCATCGACAGCAGCGGCGTCACTCCGATCCCGCCGGCGAGCAAGACAACCGGTCGGCCGTCGGTGTGATCAGGGTTGATCGTGAACTCGCCACAGGGCGGTCCAACCTGCAAGTGATGCCCCTCTTCGATCGAATCGTGCAAGTGACTCGATATCAAACCTTCGGGTGCATCTTCGGCTAATTTCCCTTCGCGTTTGACGCTGATGCGGAAGTGCGGCTCGCCGACTCGATCCGAAAGGCTGTAGTTTCGCGGCGAGGTCGGCGTGTGGGGATGGTCGATGTGAACGGTGATGTACTGCCCGGGTTTGAAGGGTGGCAGCGGACCTTCGTCCTCGGGTTTCAAATAAAACGACGTCACGACATCACTTTCGGGAACCTTTTTGGCAACCACAAACGTTCGCGTGCCATTCCAACCGCCCGGTACGGACGCTTGTTCTTCGTAAATCGCCTGCTCACGACCGATGAAGAGATCGGCCAGGAACCCGTAGGCTTCGCCCACCGCTTCGATGATGTCTTCGGTCGCACCCTCACCCATCACATCCTTGATGGCACCAAGCAGATTGCTGCCGACGATCGGATAGTGCTCCGCCTTGATGCCCAGTGACACATGTTTTTGAGCGATCAGTTCCACGGCCGGCATCAGCACCGCGGGGTTGTCGATGTGAGTGAAGTAGGCACAGATCGCACCGGCCAAGGCCTTTTGTTGACCGCCAGAATGCTGGTGAGCTTGGTTGAAAAACGCCTTGAGTTCGGGGTTGGCGTCGAACATCCGCTCGTAGAAACGGCGTGTGATGGTTTCCGCGTTGGCGGCGACCCGAGGCGTGATTTCCTTGACGATTTGGACGGTCTTTTCGCTCAGCATGTCGTTGATTTCTACAGGGAATTGGGGCAGGAAGCTGTAAGACTTTAAAACTGCACCAAAAGGTATACATTGAATGGTTGACGTCAAGGTGTAGGTTGTTGTCCGGCGGAATTTCGTGGTAGAAGGCGTCCGGGGTTTCGCCCGCGGACGTGCGTGCTTCCGGCAAATTGCCTTATGCGGCGCCACCGACCGCGATTTGCAGCCGGCGTTGCGGCAAAACGTCACAAAGGAAACCGAGCATGAGAGCTGCTTCCCCAAACCGCCGAATCGGCGCGTCGAGCCCTGGCCGGTGTTGCCCAAGCGGGAAGCCAGCGACCGCAACCCCTCGACGAGTGAGCAAAATGAAACGGATCGAGTTGGAACAGGTTGGGTTTTCGTTGCACGACCTGTTGAGCGAGACGTTGCAGTTGCTCTCGCCCAAGGCATATTCCCGGGGGATGGAGATTGAATTGGATGTTCAGCTCGAGATGCCCGATATCCGCTGCGGCGACCCCACGCGGATTCGCCAAGTGCTGATGAATCTGGTCAGCAACGCAATCAAGTTCACCGAAATGGTCGGATCATCGTCACCGCCAACTCGGGGCCGGAGGTCGACGGCACCCCGAGCATCGCGTTGAAGGGGCAGGACACCGGCATCGGCATTTCCGAAGAGGCGCAAACGAAATTGTTTCAGCCGTTTGTCCAAGCCGATTCGGGAACGACGCAGCAGTACCGAGGCACGGGATTGGGATTGGTTATTTGCAAACGCTTGGTCGAGTTGATGGGCGGATGCCTGACGCTCCGGAGCACGCTCGGCAAAGGGACCACGTTCATTGCGACATTTCCCTTGGGGCTTGCCGACACGATCCAAGTCGGCCAAACGTCCCGCTACAAAACGCCGCCCGACGATCTACTTCGCGGCAAGCGAGTTCTGCTGGTCGACGACGACGAAATCAATCGACGGGTCGCCCAAGTTGTTCGAATTGGTGTTGCCGAAACCGCTTCGCCGAAGCACCTTGTTTTACGCGTTGGCGACGGCGTTGAGTGATTGGACGCCGACGCGGCAAGTGCAACCGGCCAGCGTTACCGTGCCCCGCCGCGTATTGGTCGTCGAAGACAGCATGGTTAACCAGTTGGTCGTCAAATCGTTTTTGACCAATGAAGGCCACGAGGTCACCATCGCGGAAACCCCCAGACGACATTAAGATCATACTCGGAATATCGGACGTCGCCTCCATATCGATGTTTCGGCCCGGCTGACCTGTTTCCATTTCGCCATCTTCAATTCACTTCTTGCCAACGAACTCCATGTCTGATCGTCGAAATTTCATTGGTGTCATTCCCCTGAGTGCGATTGCCATCACGTCCGGTCATGCCGCAGGTCTGGATCAATCCCCGCAGGATGGTGTGACGAACGAGTCGATTCGACCGCTGATTGCAAGTCCGCCGGTGGTCCAAAACCCGCGTCCGAAGAGCTTTGGCGTCAGCGTCGCCGTCGGCGGACTCGCGACCGCTTGGGTTGAATATGGTTTTTCAAAAGACGACTTGCGATTTACAGCACGTGCCAGCCATCATGGCTTGATCCAAGCCGATGACAAGGTTCTGCATGTCCGCGTGAATCATCGGGACATTCTGCCAACCGATCGACCGATTTTTTATCGAGTCCATGTGCAGCCGCTGAGATACCGGAACGCGTATCAGTTAGAACGCGGTGACGCGCAAACGACCGAGACCTATGCCCTGCGCCTGCCCGACCCTGCGGCGAAGCAGCTACGAGTGGTTGCGATCAACGACACCCATGAAAACCTGGCGACCATCACACGGCTTCACGTTCAGATTGAGAAGCTGAATCCGGATGTGCTCATTTGGAACGGCGACACGTGCAACGATTTCAACGCACCGAAAGCAACCGAGCAGATCCTGTTGAACCCGGCGAACAACCTGGAAATGAGTTGGGCAAGCACGCGACCGTTGTTGTTTTCTAACGGCAATCACGATGTCCGCGGCGAACGTGCCCGGGAAGCGGCGCGTTCGTTTGTCGGCTGTCCCGAATCGCAGGACTTGCCCTACAACCAGGCGTTGCGGTTCGGCCCGCTTGCCATCATCACACTCGACACCGGCGAAGACAAACCCGACCGGCATCCAGTGTTCGCGGGCACGGCTGCCTATGAGCCTTATCGTGAGCAGCAGGCGGCATGGCTGAAGCAAATCGTCGCGCAACCGCACATCCGCTCGGCTCCCTTCAAGATTGCGACCAGCCATATTCCATTGCGAGGGCTGGAAGGACACAACGACGGTACGACGCTCGAAGGCTACGCGTATTACAGCGGTTTTGGTGCCAAACTCTGGCTTCCGACACTCAAGCAGGCGGGGGTTCAAGCCGTGCTTTCGGGACACATGCATCGCGATCGTCTAGACGACGCAAGCGATACGATGCCTGTCTCGCAGTTTGTCGGGGGGGGGCCGAAACCGGAACAAGCGACGTTGACGATCATTGATACCAAACAAAACGACCGACTCGCGGATCTGGAGATTCGCATCGTTGATTTGGACGCATTGGTGCTGCACCGAAAGCAGTGGATGAGCTGACGGAGACGTCAATGTCGGTTCGCTTTTTGCACTCACCGCTAGATTTCCACGTTGCAACTTCATTGTCATTTTAGGGATCGGTTGGGCGGGTTTGCGTTGCAAAGATCGCAGCGGTCTTCACGTGCGAGATCGAGGTGAGTGCTCCAGTGGAGAGAAGTTTTGTCGTGGGCTCCGTTCGGGTTATCATTGGAGCTTGAGCGGGGCCAGTCAGGCCACACTCGGCGAGTGACCCAGCGTCCGTCGCATCCTCCTTCCTTGACAAACCCAACCTTATGAATCGACACATCTGCTTTCTTACTGTCCTGGTTTCGTGCTTGCTGGGGACCATTCCGCAAACCCGCGGCGGAGACGCGATCATCGACGCCGCCGCGTTTGCGACGCTGCAGCAGGCCGTCGACGCGATTCCGCAGTCCGGTGGCGTGCTGAAGATTCCGCCCGGGACGTATGAACTCAGTGAACCGCTTCACATCAAGACCGGAGACACCCGCATCGAAGGTTCCGGGACGGCGACCCATCTGGTCAATAAGAACACGGAGGGAAAACCGGCGATCTTGATCGAACATCCCGATTGGGTCGGGAAAAAAGTCCCTTCTGCAGATCGGCTGTGGCGGATCAACTTGGCCAATTTTCGGGTGACCGGAAATGAACACAGCGGTGCCGGAATCGAGGCCCGTTACATCGAAGAGATTTTGGTGCAGGGCGTCAGCAGCAGCTATCACGGCGGCGACGGATTGCGGTTGCACTTCTGTTACGAGGATCCGCGTGTCAGCAATTGTCTGTTCACGTACAACAAACGTTGCGGTGTGTCGATCGAAGGTTGCCACGACATCATCGTGTCGGCCAATCAATTCGAAGAGAACCAAGACGGTTTGCGTTGCATCGATTCATTCAACTTGACGATGAGTGGCAACAACCTGGACGACCATCTCGGAGACGGAGTCGTGATTGAAAATACCTATGGATCCGTCGTCGCCAGCAACATGATCGAGGAGTGCCAGGGTTGGGCAATCGTACTGGACCGAGATTGTTACGGGATCACCCTGTCGGCCAACGTGATCGCGCACGAGTTCACCGGTGGAATCGATTTACGTGATGCACACGGATGCGCGATCTCGGCGAACACCTTCACCATCGTCAAACAGGTAGGCGTGGCGGTTCGCAAGGAATCCGGCAGCATCACGATCAGCGCCAACAATTTCAGCGACACTTGGGTCGGCAACGACGAGAACGGCAAGCCGCTCAGAAAACGCGATCCCGTGCCCAGCAAGACGGAACCAAACCCGAACGAAGCGGCCGGCATTCTGCTCGAAGACTGCACGGCCGTCGTGATCTCCGGCAATCTGTTCTCCGGGCTCGTCGGCGAGGCGGTGCGGCAGGAAGGGGATTGCACCAAAGTTCTCGTCCACGGCAACGGATTGCAGGAACTCAACGCGGACTGAATCAAAGGGGTCAGGCCTCTTTGTTGGTCGATCCGCCCGTGAGGCATCAAAGAGGCCTGACCCCTTTTTCGTCCGGCGGGTGTCGCGTCAATTTGATTGGGGCAACGTTCCAGCGACGTCGGATCCAGTTGATCGATTTGAAAACGGGGGGCAAGCCGGCCAGCTTTTTTTCCAGAAGATGCTTGCCGGGAAAATTGAGCATCAAGATGCCGACCAGAATGGTCAACAGCCCCTGCCCGGGAAGGACCAGCATCACCAGCCCCGCGAGGATCAGGATCCCACCGGCGAGGTTCTTGGCCAGCAATCCCGTCCAACGCAAGACGGGATGCCGATCGGCAAAAAGCGTTCGTGGCCGATGATCACCGACGAAGTAGTCCGCGGGGATTTTCAAAACCAGCCACGGTGCAATCAGCAAGCAGCCGAAGAACAGCACGGCAGAGACCGAGGCGATCCACGCCATCGCAACCTTGTGATCCTGCAGGAAGGCAATCAAGCTGAACCATTCTGTCATGCGGGGGAAAGAACGCCGCGGGGGATGACCGTTCCCGGGGCGGGGAAATCGTATTGATCGGGGATTCGATGGACGCTGTCAATCCTTGGTGTTTTCGTGATCGCCAATCGAGTCGAAGCCAAGAAGTCGGCCGGATCGGCGAAAGGCATTTCCGGGATCCCATTCAGACTTTTCCAGATTTTTGCCGCATCGTCATCGATCTGTAAAACAGTTTGTGATAACACAGATTGCTCAGGTACGTGATTGACAACCCTCAGCCAGCCCCGGAGCGAGTGATGAGACCTCTTTTTTTGACGGTATTGATTTGTGTGGTGAGCCCCACGGTGCGGGCCCAGGATGCAGCGCCGACGCCCTCGAAGGAGCACGCTTACCTGGCGAAAATTGCCGGCACACGAAGCGGCACGATGAAAGTTTGGCCGCAGGGGCCTACAAGCGACGCGATGGAATTCCCGTTCAGCGAAACCAACACGGTGGTTCTCGGTGGCAACTGGGTGGAAACCGAATTTCAGGCGGGGCCATACAAAGGCCATGGGATGAACGGGTACGATCCCCTCAAGAAAAAATACATCGCAACGTGGGCGAACAACATGTCGCCCTATCTGGCAGTGATGGAGGGAACGTACGATGAAGCGAAGCACGAGTTAACGATGTTCTTTGACGACATCGATCCGGCGACCAACCAACCAGAGAAAATGAAGTCTGTCATCACGGATGTTCCTGGCGAGCCCTCGACGATGACGATGTACAAAAAGGATAGCACGACGGATGATTGGGTGAAGTCTTCCGTGTTGACTTACGAAATGAAGCAGAAATGACAAGCCAATGGTCGATTGGAACGGGATGCCGGCAATAGCGTGAATGGACTACATCGAGACCCGACGGTGGCGTTCCAATCGGCGGATCGCGCCGAGTGCATGGAACTGCGATTCGTGCTCGAGGCCGCCGGGATAGCGGCCCGAGTGGAGGTGCAGCACGGGCAATGGTTGCTGATCGTCGGGGCCGGGGATCTGGCCGAGGCGGAAGCGGAACTGGACGCGTACCGCCGTGAAAACGAGTCGCGATCCACGGCAGCGATACCGGTCGCGCCGGTCTATGATGGCGCGACCGCGGGAGTCATCGCTTATGCGGCGTTGGTCACGCTGATCGCCCTGGCGACGTTGCCTTGGGGGTTGGGGCTGGACCTTTTCACGCCGGGTGAAATGCAGGCCGGAAAGGTGCTGGCGGGAGACGGATGGCGGACGGTGACGGCGCTGACCCTACACGTCGACGAGGGACACGTCGCGTCGAATCTGCTGTTTGGGATCCTGTTCGGAATCCTCGCCGGCCGTGCAGTCGGTGGCGGCATCGCCTGGCTCACGATCGTGTCGGCGGGAGCCCTGGGCAATCTGCTCAACGCGCTCGTCCAGCAACCCGAACACACTTCGGTGGGCGCTTCGACTGCCGTCTTCGCCGCGCTCGGATTGCTGGTTGCCAATGCCTTGCGGCCGAGAGTGTCCAGCCACGAAAGTTTGCTGCGTCGCTGGCGACCGTTGGTCGGCGGCCTGATGCTACTCGGTTTGGTCGGCGTGGGGGGCGAGCGGACCGATGTCACCGCTCACGTGACCGGTTTCCTGTCCGGATTGCTGATCGGTGCCATCAGCAGTCGCCTGCCATCGCACTGGCTGGCCGACGAAAAAGTCCAGTGGTTGGCCGGAGTGGCCACGATCGTGATGGTGTCGATCGCCTGGGTCATGGCGCTATCAGAATGAGCAGCAAAGGATTTTGAAGTGCCAGAATGATCCGGGGCAGAATGATGTTCCGGCCGCTACGCACGATGAGCCGGTCAGCGACCTCTCGTTGCTAAGGGCTTGGGGCCCACTCCGTGAGAAGTCGATCCACCACCCCTTCGTGTTCGACGCTTTCTTGCTCTGCCTCGGCACGCACAGACGATTCCGTTTCCCAAAACTCCGCCCGCGCCGATGGCGACGTGTGGTCGCTGCCCAACGTTTGAGACGACATCACATCGAAACTGCCGCTCGGCGGATGGACGGTTGCGGGCGTCGTCTCCTGGACGAAGGGAGCCCCATCATAAATGAGTATGATGTTGGGGGTTTGAATCGGACCGGTCGTGACGCAAAAGCAGATGGGGGGATAGCGCGAACCGGAGTTATGACGCCCATTCCACTCTCCCGAGAGCGGGATCCATTCGCCGTAGTGACTCGGCTGGCCGTACTGGACGTAGTGGTCAGCGGCTCCACCGGAAAATGAACCTTTCAAGTGAAACAAGGACGCATCGGGCTGGTACAACCCGATCTTGTCGATTCCCGTTTTGTACCAATCGCCAATCAGGGGCTGCCAATCGGAACTCGCAGGGCCGAAGGCGAAATAGTGGTCGGCGGCGCCACCCGAGAGATCGTTCTTGAGATGGAATTGAGAGCCGTCTTGTCGGAACAATCCGACGGTATCGATGGCATCGCCATCCCAATCACCAGCAAGTGGTTTCCAGCCCGTTGCACCACTGGGGCCGAAGGAAAAAAAGTGGTCCGCCGCACCGCCGCGCAACGAATCAATCAAATGAAAGCGTGACTCGCCCGGCTGATAAAGACCCACGGTGTCCACGCCGTCACCATCCCAGTCGCCCGAAAGCGGGATCCAACCCGCGTTGCCGGATGGACCGAAGGCGAAGACGTGATCCGCATCCCCTGGGGCGACCGAGTTCTTCAGATGGAACACTCCGGTCCGGCTGTGATACAAACC
This sequence comes from Phycisphaera sp. RhM, assembly GCA_033042175.1. GTDB lineage: Bacteria > Planctomycetota > Planctomycetia > Pirellulales > Pirellulaceae > Stieleria. The sequence continues at coordinate 1,522 of WCIL01000003.1, read as the reverse complement.
GACGGTATCGAACCCATCGCCATCCCAATCACCCGTGACGGGCAACCATTCGTTAGAACGGCCGGGGCCGAACGTCGTCGAGCGATCAATGCTATCGTCATATATGGACCCCTTCAATTCGAACGTCGACCAGACCTGATGGAACAGCCCGATCGAATCTACTGCCCCGTCTGATCCGACGTCCCCACTGATCATGAAAGAGGTCAGCGGTTCACTGGAATCGTTTGATCTGATCGTGACCGTCCCGCGTTTCGCCCCGACCTGATTCGTCAGCATTTCGATCTTCAGCGATAAAAAATGACCGGGGCGAACGATCTGGGTCACGTTGACGCCCGGCCATGCGGATCCCTCATGCACCACGCGGAATCCATCGGGCATTTCGACATCGCCGAGCACCAGATCGCTGTCGCCGGAATTGTAGATTTCGAATTCGCGGACCGGGCGATCGTCTCCACGTTCCATCCAACCAAAATACATCCCCGTCGGCATTGCGGAATCGTTTCCTACCGCTCCCACATCTTGGCCTTTAAACGCCACCAAGATTTCTGGCTCGGCCACCGTCGCGACCGGCAGGCTTTCCGCCTCGAAATCATTCGCGACGAAAAAATCGGTTTCCGGCACAGCCTGCGGCATCTCGCTGACTGGCAGGATCGATGCCGCCAGCAACGCTCGTCTTTCGAGTGACTCGACACCTAATTTGCGACAGGGATTGCTGATCAACAGATTGTTCTTGAAAATTCATGAATGCGATTCGGCATGAACACGCGACTGTGGCGTGCACCTTCCCCGGACGGCCCAGCGAATGGACAAAACCATCGTCTGTGACCGGCGTCCCACGCGATGCTGCCGGGGGGCACATGCTAATCAAGACACCCCGGTCAGTCTATTCACGGACGAACAGTTTCCACCCTTCTTCAAATGGACGGCTAGTGCTCCGCCGCACCTTGGTTTTCGGGTAGGCGGTCGTGGACGAGGCGACGAGTCGTTGCCAAGAAGACGACTACAGAGGACTCGTCGCCTCGTCCACTACCTGGTCGCGGAAAAGAGGACTCGTCGCCTCGTCCACTACCTGGTTGCGGAAATGAGGACTCGTCGCCTTGTCCACTACCTGGTTGCGGAAACGAGGACTCGTCGCCTCGTCCACTACCTGGTCGCGGAAAAGAGGACTCGTCGCCTCGTCCACTACCTGGTCGCGGAAACGAGGACTCGTCGCCTCGTCCACTACCTGGTCGCGGAAAAGAGGACTCGTCGCCTCGTCCACTACCTGGTTGCGGAAATGAGGACTCGTCGCCTTGTCCACTACCTGGTTGCGGAAACGAGGACTCGTCGCCTCGTCCACTACCTGGTCGCGGAAAAGAGGACTCGTCGCCTCGTCCACTACCTGGTCGCGGAAACGAGGACTCGTCGCCTCGTCCACTACCTGGTCGCGGAAAAGAGGACTCGTCGCCTCGTCCACTACCTGGTTGCGGAAATGAGGACTCGTCGCCTTGTCCACTACCTGGTTGCGGAAACGAGGACTCGT
>WCIL01000002.1:0-466406 GCA_033042175.1 Phycisphaera sp. RhM | reverse complement strand
AAGCGACCGAAGTTATCTGCAGCGACTACGTGAGTGTGCTGAGCGCTTGGCGACATGGCCAAATCAAACCCGACTGGTCAATTCACGATTTCTTCTATGCACTGGCGAGACTCGGCGGTCATCAGAATCGCAAATCCGATCACCCACCGGGATGGCAAACGATTTGGCGAGGCTGGAACGACCTCCAAGCGATGCTCTGCGGCGTTGACGCAATGAAGATTGTAAAAAGATGTGGTCAAACCTAAGCGCTGCGCTGACCTCCGGCTCATCGCTGCGATCCCTCCGGGATCGGTGGGCGTGGGCGCGTTCGGCACCGGAGGTGGCGCTGCGCTGACCTCCGGCTACTCGCTGCGATCCCTCCGGGATCGGTTGGGCACGGGAACGCGTCGGACAGCCGAGCGCTAGCTCAGTGCGAAGACAACAACCGTCACGGCATCCGGATCCGACAGGAGGTCGTCTCCTGCTCCCGCCCAATCGGTCGCCAACGCATCGCCGGGCGATTGAGCGACCACCACGGTGCCGGTCGGATCGGAAACCTCTCCGGCGGCTGAATTGGCATATCCGACCGACGACTCGGCGACACCGCCGGCGACCGTCCAATCATCGGCGAACGCCGTTTCACAGCGTTCTTCGAAGCGATCGGACTGAAGGCTGGACGCTTCGCTGCGCAACACCTCCAGTCTCGCCAACGCCTCGTCCAAGGCCGTCAAGGCGTCGTCGCGATCACCGGCCAACAGCTTTTCTTGAGCAAGCTTTAGCTTGGTCGTTGTCGCGTCGATTTCGGCTTGGATCATCGACATCACTTCGCGGCGGACCACGGCGCAAAACGCTTCGCGGGCCGCTGCCTCATTCCCGACAGGTCGCAGTTCATGCCTGACGACTCGAATATGCCGGGGTGCTTTGATGGCAAGGGTGGCGCGCGAACGCGTCAGACGAACCACCTCGATCGAAACTCCCAACCCTAGAAAATCGATGCGGTCATTTTCACGACGAGAGAGCAACAACATGGATCACTCCATTCACGTTGACACCGCGAAAACGATCCGTTCGTCGCCGCAGTGGAGCAATGTTGAAGCACTCATGCTTCGGTTTCCCCAAAACATAACGCAACGGCTAAAATGCGAAAACACCAGAATCTGAACCAGATTCGTCCGGCAGCGTAGAACCTAAGTCTTCTCTCGCATCCACCATCAATCGGCAGCCCCGGGGATCACGTGGAACAGAACGCACACCCCAACCGATCTGGGCGACTGACCAGGGTCCTGTTCTGGGGCGGCGTGATCGTTTCGATCAAGGTGTTTCTGTCGATTCTGTACCAATACCGCTGGTACTTTCCAGCCGATTTCGATGCGTCGCCGTTTCTCGCCGGACGCCGATTCAGCTTCGTCGGACTCTATCGCTGGGCATTCTACTTGCACCTGTTCGCCGGACCGGCCGCGTTGATGCTCGGCACGTTCTTGCTCTATAGCGGTGGAAAATCGCGTTGGCGGCGTGTCCATCGCACGGCCGGCAAGACACAGTGCGCCCTGATCGGGTTAATGGTCGTCCCCAGCGGTTTGGTGATGTCGCTGCAAGCCTACGCCGGACCGATTGCCCAACTCGGCTTCATCGTCCAGTCGATCTTGACCGGTATGACGATTCTCGTTGCGGTGTCATTTGTCCGCGCCGGCAACCTCGCAGCCCACCGTCGCTGGGCAACACGTTGTTACCTGTTGCTTTGGTCACCGCTGTTGCTGCGTGTCGTGGCGGGATTGATGATCGTTTCGAATCTGGAATCGGAATGGACGTACCGCTTGAACGCGTGGCTCAGCTGGCTCGTGCCGTTGGCGGTGTATGAATGGGTTTTGATTTCATCCCGGGCGGAGATGCGATCAAAACATGCGGTCCTACGCTTTCTCTTCGCAGACACGAACATTCCAACACAGGCCGAAAACAGGAGCACCACATGAATCAACGAACAAAACCCTCCGGAATGACGCTGATCGAGTTGCTGGTCGTGATTGCGGTCATCGGTGTCTTGGTCGGGCTGATGTTGCCCACCGTGCGCACCTCGCGAGAAGCGGCGCGACGGATGAGCTGTTCCAACAACATCAAACAAGTCGGTTTGGCGTTTCACAACTATCACTCGGCCAACGAACAACTTCCCATGCAGATGGGCGGAACGTTCGACCCGAGTTCCGATTCCGGAGGCACGTCCGCCCCGGGCAACAACCGCTATCGTTTGAGCGCGTTGGTCGGATTGCTGCCGTTCCTTGAACAACAAAACACTTGGCAAGCGATTGCCGATGCAGAATCGGGGTCCAACAACACGTCGTACGCACCGATGGGGCCGGCACCCTGGACACGTGGTTTCCATCCATGGCAAACGGAGTTCTCGGTCTTTCGATGCCCCTCCGATCCGGGCCTCGGTATGCCCGCTCACGGTCGCATCAATCTGGCCGTCTGCTTGGGTGACGCGACTGCGGCAATCAACACCGGCGCGACCCGCTGGAGCGAAGACGCACAAGCCTGGGTCACCGATCGCAGTGATGAAGTGGCGGCGTCCGGTCGCGGGGTGTTCGTTCCCAGACAAGTGACGCGATGGCGGGACATTCACGACGGGTTGAGCAACACGATCTTGGCTGGGGAAATCTCCACCGACCTGGATGACGGTGACATTCGAACCTCTGGATCGTTGCTGAATGATTGGGCCGAAATTCACGATGTCCCCAAACTTTGCGAAAACCAAATCGATCCCCAGCGGCCGATGTTCTGGTCTCGCACGGATGACCTCCCCAATCGCTTCGGTAGCGAGGACCAGAAACGCGGCTTTCGCTGGGCCGACGGAGCGGCGTTGTACACCGGTTTCAATACGATCCTGCCGCCGAACCGAGAGGTTTGTCTGGCCGGGGGTGATTCCGGCATCGGCATGCTGCCTCCATCAAGTCGTCATCAGGGCGGGGTGCACGTGTTGATGGCCGACGGAGCGGTGATCTTTATGACTGATTCGGTCGACAGCGGAGATCCGAACATCGGCACCGTCGTCCGGGGCGGAACCGGTCCGCGCGACCCCGGCAGTCACAGCCCCTATGGACTGTGGGGTGCACTGGGAACGCGCGCCCAACGCGAAGTGATTGAGGAGCAGCTGAATCAGTAGGTTGGCCTTGCCAGATCGTCATGGACCGCTACCGGATCATTGATTCAGCCGATCGAGCAACCGCTGCAATTTCCAGTGCGTCATCGAAGTGGTGGAAACCACAATCCATTGGCGGCCTCGAATCGTCGAAGCGATGATCGTCGAGTTCCCACCGAGCCGTTCCCACGTCTCGGGGTCGATACTGGTTCCAATCATGTCCATCAGGGATTCGAAATCGGGAGAGGTCTCACCGATCCCATTTGAACGCGAAACGGAGTCCCAGGGGGCACGCGGTCTCATGCTGATCAGTGGCGTCACATCATAGATCCTCGTCGCCAAGTCGTCTTCGGCGGCTTCGATGGTGGTGAGGATCACCTGACCCCGAACGATCATCAGTGTCAAATGCAAGTCTCTTACACGATTCAACACATCGACGATCAAACTGGGACGCCCCTCCATCACCGCGGCTTCACCTTGCTTCCACCATTTCGCCCGCTCCGCATTTCGTTGCTGTGAACGTGCCTGCTCATGCGTCATCACTCCCGCGTCAATTGGAGAGTCCGGATCGATTCCGATTTCCTCCAATGCCCTCTGATCCAGGAACACCGGAACCCGTTCACTGAGTTCCGCAGCCATCTGGCTCAGGGGCATACCGGGAACCCAATGAAACGGCGACGGCTTCATCAACGCAACGGTCAGCAAACGCTCCTGCTTCACACTCATCAGCGGATCACAAGGAAAGGAAACCACCGGCCCACCGGCTTTCGTCACCGCTGAACTTGAAATGTCGTCGCTCAGACCCGGGCTGAGCCAATGACGGGAAACGGCTGTCGTTTGCGCCGACATCAGACCTGGCGACATGAAGAGCAGAAACGACAAGGCGATGAATCTCATGAACGTGGTGCTCCTCTTGTGGGGTCCGCATCATGCTTGCCGATCAAGTCATCGGGAATCGCAAGCTGGAAGCTTACGTCACTGCACTTGGCATGCCGAATGCATCTTGACCGTCGGGCACGCAACGTTCAGACGTCAACGTTTGATTTTGCGTCGCAGTCAATCATGCGACTGTAGCGTTTTGCTACAGCAGACCACTCAACGAGGTTGAAACATGCAAGCGATCATCGGAATTGTCAAAGACGCCGTCTTCTTTCGCAGGATCGTGTTTGCATCGAGCGCGGCGTTGCTACTTGGCTGTGGCTTCGTTTCCGCGCAGGAGCCGAACACCGCGCACGAGCCGAAGACCGTGGTCGGCGTGGACAGTCCTATCACGGCGGTCACCGTCTTTCGACGTCAAGCCAACATCGTGCGAGAAATCAATGTCGCAGCGTCCGTTGAAGGTCAAATGATCCGCGTCTCGGGGTTACCGAAAACCATCCGCGATCAATCGGTTCGCTGGGAATCCGACGCCGAAATCACGGTCCGTTCGTTGCGTGTCACGCCACATCAAATCCCGCCGGACGATGCGAGCAGACGACAGCGGGAAGAAGAACGGATGGCACAAAACCAAGCCCTGCAAGACGCGGCACATGAAGTCGCGGTCATTGAACAAGACCTCGAAACGATTGAGGATCTGGTGACGTTTTCGTCCGCGCAAACCAACGACGATCTCAGGCAATCCGAACTGAAAGTCGACTCGGTCACGGCGATTGCGGATTTTGTCATGCAACGTCGACGAGCGCTTGCCAAAGAACTGCACGTCGCGCGACGGGAATTACAGACGCTGCAGAATCAGATGGAAGAATCGATGCGTGAAAGTCAAAACGAAACCGATTCAAAACCCGCGGCGACCTTTGATGCGACGTTGATGGTCGACGCGCCACGCGGCGGGTTGCTGCGGCTGAGCTATTGGGTCGACGAGGTTTCTTGGGAGCCGCAATACACCATTCATGCGACGGCTCGGCAGCAAGGTGCCGATGAGTTTGTCGTTCAACTGGACGGGACCGTCACGCAACACAGTGGCGAAGATTGGCGAGGTGTCCGGTTGGCATTCTGCACCGGTGTGCCCAACTTGCAAGCCGCCACACCGCTGCTGGTACCACTAAGAGTTTCGGTCAATCAGAAGGCCGGCGATCAAACCGACCCGATGGCCGGCTATGCCAAGTCTTCGCAGTCGGCGGACACGCCACCGGCCTGGGAGGACCCGGCGTTGTGGCAACGCAACCTTGCGTTGAACACCGAAGCGGCGGGCAGGCAGGTTTACGAAATCAATCGGCGACAAAGTGTGCAGCGCGAAATGGCCGATGACGCGAACACCAACCTGACCGACGAAACCTATCGCGTGGCAGAACGGATCGATGTGGCCGACCAGACCACCGACCAGGCGATCACGATCTTGCGTTGGAACATCGAAAGCCCGATCTATCGTGTCGTCACGCCGTTGCTGAGCAGTTTCGCCTATCGCGAGGCCGCGTTGGAAAACGAAACCGGCCAAAGTCTGGTCGGCGGCGACGCCACCGTCTTTTTGGACGGGCGATTCGTCGGACGCACCACGTTGCCACCGACCGCCGCCGGTGGCGAGTTTGCCGTCGGGTTGGGGGCCGACCGACAAGTCCGCACGCGACGCGAATTACTCGCCCGCGACGAATCCATCCAAGGTGGAAACCGACTCTCGAAACTCGAATACCGACTCGTCATTTCCAACTACCATCCCGAACAGATCGAGATTCAGTTGTATGACCGAATTCCGATCACCAGCGATTCTGGAACGGTCAACGTCGTCACCGATTCCGCTTCATTGGGAAACCTGTCCGCCGACGCCAAGTACCTGAGGATGCAACGTCCGACGGGCATCCTTCGTTGGGATTTGACGATCCCCGCCAAACGCTTCGGAAGCAACGCGTACGATCATCACTACGTCTACACGATCGAAATGGACCGGACCCAATCAATCGTCAGCAACGACGTCGAACAGCAGATGCGCAGCGACCTGCGATTCAATCGCTCCGGCGGAGGCGGGATGGGTGGAGGTTTTGGTGGAGGCATGGGAGGCGGGATGGGAGGAGGCGGTTCGTTTTGAGCATACACTCCAGCGGGAAGCGTCAGCGAGCGGCGCGTGTTACGCTCCACTTGTGTTACGCTCCACTTGTTCCCAGGCTCCCGCTTGGGAACACGCTGTGTCTTGGAGGCGCCGCCTCGCGACGGCGAGCGGCGTGTGGCAGAGCCACGTCGCCATCGCGTGCCCAGGCGGAGAGCCTTGGCACGAGAAGCGACACGCGCCACGTGCTGACACCACGGGCTGGTATCGTTGCCAGAGACGCTACTGAATCCTCGACTGCTGAATCAATTGCTTGACGATTTCTTCTCGCGTGCCGGCCTTTTGCAAGATCAGTCGCTGGCGATCGGCCCAATCGATTCGGCCGGCGATCTCTCGGACCATCAACAATTCGGATTCGCAATTCAGGTCTTGCGCGACGCCGCGCAACTTGCCGAGCAAGCGTTCGACAATCTCGGCAACGGTTTTCTCGGAATAGTCGAAGGTGTCGACCAGCGTCGCGGCGACCCCGTACCGCGCCGCCCGCCATTTGTTTTGCCGCACCATCATCGGGTGGCAATCGAATTGGTACGTCCCTTCATCGATCCGATCGCTGAGGTATTTGACCAGGCACTGGATCAACGCCGCCAAGGCACAAACGTGATCGATGTTCCCCGGCATGTCACACATCCTGACTTCGACGGTGCCGAAGTTGTGGTGCGGACGCACGTCCCACCAGATCTCGCGGATCGTGTTGATGAACCCGGTCTCTTCCATGTGGTTGACCAACCACACGTATTCACTCCAGTTGCGCATCAGCGTTGGCAAGCCCGCCGTCGGCAGCCCTTCCATGACTTTGCTGCGATGCGAGTGCAAGCCCGTGTCACGGTCTTCCCAATAGGGGCTGCTCGCCGATAACGCCAGCAGCAAGGGCAGGTGCTGCATGATTCGATCGCAGATCATGACCGCTTTGTCGCCCGAATCGACGCCGACGTGGACGTGCAACCCGAACGTGATCAGCCGCCGCGCCATCTCTTGCAGCAATCGGACCAGTCCACGATAGCGTTCGTCATCGGTGACGACTTGGTCCTGCCAATGACTGAAGGGATGCGTGGCACCCCACCAGAGGCCGAGTCCCAGATTGTCGGCGGAATGTTGCAGGGACCTGAGTTTTTCGGACAGATCCACGCGGGCCTCGGACACCGTGGTGCAGACGCCGCTGATGACTTCGACGCAGGACTGCATCAATTCGTGCTTGCACGATTCAGAGATGTCGTCGGGCAGGGTTGCTAACAGTTCGCTGCTGCGGTTGGCCAGCGCCATCGAATCGGTGTCGACGATCCCGAGTTCCAATTCGACCCCGACAGTTTGCGACGTGTTCGAATGAAACTGGAACTTGCTCATCACCGGTCCGGGTCAAAGTAGTTGATGATCGACGCTGCGAATAGTTTAGCGGCGTGGGCGATGGCATGCTCATCGACATCAAAATTTCCGGTGTGCAGCGGCGCCCCGCCGACCTGATCACCGGCGACACCCAAGCGGAACATCGCGCCGGGGACGTGCTCCAAATAGAATGAAAAATCTTCGCTGCCCATGCTCGATTCGTCGATCCAATCGACCGACGCCGGGTTCAGGACTTGGATCGCCGAATCGTGCAACAATCGAATCAGCGCCGGGTCATTCATCACCCCCGGGCGGAGGAACCGAGTCGCAGCCGGACCTCGCATCCCGTTTCGCGCGCCGTCGCTTCGCCAACGTCTTCGAGCACCTCGAGTGTCCGTCGACGTGCTTCGACGCTCAGTGATCGAAGCGTCCCTTTGATCGTCGCGGTATCCGGGATGACGTTGGGGCTGTGTCCCGCGTCGATCATTCCGATCGATAGCACGACGATATCGTGCGCGTTGATGGCACGGGGGACCCGACGATAGGCGGATTGAATCCAACGGGTGCAGGCATCGATCGGGTCGTTGGTCAAGTGCGGCCGTGCGGCGTGGCCTCCCGAACCGATAAATCTAACCTCCAGCATGTCACAGGCCGCGGTGAAGGCGTGTTCTCGCAACCCCACACAGCCGACCTGGCGGGTGGGATCGACGTGCAACGCCAAGACGGCACCGACGTCGGCGAGGGCATGATGATGAATCATGTGCAGGGCGCCTTCGGCGGTTTCCTCGGCCGGCTGCAAGATCGCCCGCGCCGCGATCGGCCAGGGCAACCTGCCGGTGCGTTGCAGATGCGAGAGCAGTTGCATGGCGGCGACGATCACGGTCGCATGAACGTCGTGTCCGCATGCATGCATCACCCCGTCGACCGTGCTGTGGTACGCGACGGATTTTTCGTCTTGAATCGGCAACGCGTCGATGTCGCCGCGGATCGCGATTCGGGGGTGATTCGCCAAGGCTTTGTCGGTCACCAAATCGGCGATCAATCCACGACCTTCACCGGCGACGCGAATCGGCAGATCCAATTTGGCCAGCAGCGTTTTCAGATACTGAGTCGTCAGCGTTTCGTGGCCGGAAAGTTCCGGGTGCTGGTGCAAATAACGACGCAGTGCAATCCAGCCGCCCCCGAGTTCCTTCGCGGCATCGTTGATCGCTTCGATCCAAGCCTCAGGGTGGGTTGCGTCCGATCCGGAAGTCTCCGATCCGGACGTTTTCGAACCTAACGTTTCAGAGGCCGCAGTTTCAGGGTCGTCCATGTCTAACTCTCCGAGCACAGATTCGGAGACAAATGAGCTCGCTGCTGATGCATGTGCATCGAGTGATCCCTGGCTGGAAGCATGTTGAGGAGAACGGTCAGAGCGGGCCGCCAACCTGCCAGCGACGACCTCGTCAGGCAGGAGCGACAGAATAACCACTCCAGTGATTCCGAGCAAACCAAGGCGGATCCGCTTTCAAACCGATTTCGCACCGAGGATCTCGGCCGCCACACGCAGCCCGCTGTTCATGGCGCCTTGAATGCTGGGGGTTTCACGGTAGTCGCCACAAACGTAGAGATTCGCCGGTGCATGAAGTCCATCGATTTGATCAGCGCGAACGGGTTGGACGACGGGATCCAGATTCAACTCGGGCAATCCGTACGGGACACGGATGGTTTGCAGCAGTTCCCATTGATCGACGTCGTCGCCGAACCAGCGCCGTGCCTGGTCACGAACCGAATCCTCCAACGCGTCGGCCGGTTGCTCGGTCTGAGAATCCGAAATGCTGACGGAGATCAGCGATCGGCCGCGGGAAGCATATTCGGGCGCGACATCGCTGAGCACGACGGCGGTCTGGATCGGCCCCATTTCATCGCCCCGCAACATCAACAGCTTGCCGGTGTTGGGCGACCGGTCGGCGACGAAGTACATCGTGGTGGCATCGTTCCAGCGGGTGGCCAGGCCGGGCGCGTCGAGCAATCTCGCCGCGGCGTTGCTCTCGGTCGCGACGACGACGGATGCCGCGTCGAGGTGGCTGCCATCGGTCAGATGAATCCGATGGTGTGGGTTCACGTGCTCGATCGAAGCGACGGTGGTGTTCAACCGCAACGTTCCGCGCGGAAGGCTTTCGGCCAACTGTCGCGGGATGGCGGCCATGCCATCGGCGGGAATAGCGATGTCGCCGGCGGCAAACATACGAAAAACAAATTCGAACATGCGGCTGGACGTCGAAAGCGATTCGTCCAGAAAAACGCCGCCGAGGAATGGCCGAAAGAACTCATCGATCATCGCCTTGGAAAAACCGAGTTGCCCCAGTCGCTGCTCGGTGGACTCGCCACCACGACGATACAAGTCGTGCAGCGATCCCCGTCCGGCCAGAAACCGTGCCTTGGCGATCCGCAATTTGTCCGTCAGGGACCCGACCGGACTGGTCGCGGTGGCCAACGCCTGTCCCGGTCGACGCCAGGGATCGCCGAGGCGGGCGAAGCGACCACGTTTGCGCACCAACGCCCCGGGTTCGAACGCCCGTAGACGCAGGCCTTCGTAATCGAGCAACTCGCGGCAAGCCGGGTAGGCGGTCAGCAGGACCTGAAAACCGTGATCCAGTTTCAACCCGTCGACCACGTCCGTCCGGACACGCCCCCCGACGCGATCGCTGGCCTCGAGCAACATGACCCGATGACCGCGTCCGGCAAGCCGCTTGGCACAGGAAAGCCCCGCCAGCCCCCCGCCGATGATCACCGTGTTGGCACGCGAATCGGGGGGATTCGAACTCGTTCCACTGTCAGATTGGATTGCGTTCACGGTTATTCCGATAGAGTGAAAATCGACGAGCGGGACACCCAGGACGCCCGGTGACGTGGACACGGCAGCGAACGGCGATTTCGTTCCATCGACGACTGCCCAGGTGGACAGCCCCCCGTTATTGTCTTAAATAGCACCGAGCCCAAGCAGCGTGTTGAATGACCGACGTCGGATTCTAGCGATCCTTCCCCACCACTTCGACCTTCATTCTTTATTGGCCATCGATTCATGCGTGTCATCGTTACCGGATCCAGCGGATTGATCGGGTCAGCCGCGGTGCGTCATTGGGACGCAGCGGGCGATCATGTCATCGGCATCGACAACGACATGCGTTCGACCTTTTTTGGGCCCGACGGCAGCACGCAGTGGAATCAAACGCAGCTGGAAACGGAAACCCAGAATTTCCGCACCGAGTCCATCGACATTCGTGACCGCGACGCAATCCTGGACTTGTTCAAGAACGAAACGCCCGATCTGATCATTCACTGCGCGGCTCAGCCCTCGCACGACAAAGCGGCCGCGATCCCGTTTCTGGATTTCGAAGTCAACGCGGTCGGAACGTTGAACTTGTTGGAAGCCACCCGCCGCCACGCGCCCGACGCCGTGTTCTGTCACATGAGCACGAACAAAGTCTACGGCGACGCCCCCAATGAACTGCCATTGCGAGAACACCCGACCCGCTGGGACTACGCGCGCGAAGAAGACTATCACGGAATCGACGAAACCTGTCGCATCGACCAGACCATGCACTCGCTGTTCGGCGCCAGTAAAACCGCCGCCGATGTGTTGGCACAGGAATACGGAAAGTACTTCGGTTTGAAGACGGGAATCTTTCGCGGCGGATGTTTGACCGGCGCAAGCCATAGCGGAGTCGAACTGCACGGTTTCCTCAGCTATCTGGTCCACGTCGCCGTGACGGGAAAACCCTACACGATCTTTGGCTACAAGGGGAAACAGGTCCGCGACCAAATCGAGTGCTCCGATGTCGTCGGCGCCTTCGAAGCCTTTGCCAAAAACCCTCGCCCCGGCGAGGTCTACAACATCGGGGGCGGACGTGAAAACGCAGCCAGCGTGCTCGAGTGTATCGCGTTGATCGAAGAAATCAGCGGACATCGAGTCGAATACACGGTCGGAGATGAAAATCGCAAGGGCGATCACATCTGCTACATCAGCGATCTGAGCAAGTTGCGCCGTGACTATCCCGACTGGGACATCCGCGTTTCGCTGCGAGAGATCGTCGCACAAATGATCGCCAGTGCCGAAGTGCGCCAGGGCAACACGTCGTAGGGCTCCGTCGGGCGAGCCGCTGTCCGATTAGCAACGCACGAAAAATAAGTGGGATTGCTTTCCAGCCTGTCGATGCTGAAATGACAGGCTGGAAGCCCATCCCACTTCAAGCGATCCGACACTTCTATTCCGATCATTGTTTACCCGCCGCGACGCTCGACGTGAGGGCAATCGGACAAATGCAAGAGTGTGCGACACGCGCTCGTTTTTCGACATAGGTTTGGTGTGGTCCGTCATCGGTTCCCAAAATGGCCGCCCAGCTGAGGCAGCCGTTCTGTGCCAGCCGCCTTGAGTCGGACAGTCGAAACGAATCGCCCACCTGCCAATCATGAACTCAGCGCCGAACACCGCGATCGACACTTCGCAAACGCAATCCGTCGCGGATCAGATTGGTTTGGATGCAGCCACCGGCGCCGATGAAATCCACTGCCTGATATTGTCATCCGACGGCTACACGGGCCACGAACGTCGTGCCAGCCGTCGCGTCCCGCGAACGCTCGAGATCTCGGTTCAACCCATGGATGTCCAGATGAAGGAGACAGGTCGGTCGTTCTTCGCCATCACACGTGACATCAGCCAAGGCGGGCTGGCATTTTTAAGCTCTCAGAAATCCGACTTTGAAAAAGCGGTCGTGTCGCTCAACGATGGCGTCGCGCCGGGAATCGTCTGTCGGATCTGCCACAGCTCACTGGTTCACAGCAGCGGGCCCGAAGAAGTCTGGCTGACGAACGTCGAGTACTTGCACCTCCATCGACCTCGCAAGTAGCCCCGATCACCCCACCGTCGGATCGCCTCATCTCCCCGGCGTCCCGGTGCAAACACGGCGACGCGAGATTCTTCCTGGATTGGCCCGCGATTGCCAGGGCCAAATCGCCTCCTCGGCCCCCGCTTGTTCCCCTCAGCGGACTTCCGCGGGTGGTCCGTCTCGACGAACGGCAGGATTGATTACAATTCCTGCATTCGCAGCCGGCGCCACCCATCGCAGAAACGGGCGTTCGGCGTTCCTCCCAGACACCCAGAGCTGATATGCCCCGCTTCGCTACCGCGCTCGCCGCGCTCGCCCTTCTGGCCTCCACCGGTTTTTGCCAAGACGATTCGACCACGCCCTCCAAATCCGTCTCCTTGTTCAACGGCAAGGATCTTTCCGGGTGGATCGGGCGTGCCGATTTGTGGTCCGTCGAAGACGGCCAGATTGTCGGCCGAACCGTCGCCGAAAAACCGCTGCAGCAAAACACGTTTTTGATCTACACCGGCAGCGAACCGAGTGACTTTGAGTTGACGTTCCAATTCAAAATCGAAAACACGAACTCCGGCGTGCAATATCGCAGCAAGATCCTGGACAAGGAAAAGTTTGTCGTCGGTGGTTACCAAGCCGACATCGATTTTTCGAACCGCTATGCCGGGATTCTGTACGAAGAAAAAGGTCGTGGCATTTTGGCCGAACGCGGTCAGTCGGTCACGATCGACGAGCAAGGCAAGAAAACTCGCAAGACGTTTGCCGTCGGAGCCAAACTCGGCAACGGCATTCACCCCGGTCAGTGGAACGAGTATCGCATCGTCGCCAAAGGAAACCACTTGCAGCACTTCATCAACGAAACGATGACGGCCGAAGTGTTCGATAACCAGCCCGGCAAATCCGCGTCATCGGGCGTGATCGCGTTCCAACTGCACCGGGGCGATCCGATGGTGGTGCGGTTCAAAAACATCGTGCTGCACCCGGCCGAGTGACAGCGGGGCGGCTTCCCGATCGACTATGATCCCCTTAGGAGCATCTCATGACAAAGTCGATTTGGGCCAGTGACGATCAAACGGAAACCCTGCTCGCCGCTGCGCGGTCGGGCGATTCCGACGCGGTCAACCGTTTGCTGGAAAAGCACCGGGCGCCGATCCGGCGGCTGGTCGAATTGCGTCTGGACCGCAAGGTCCAACGCCGCGTGGACGTCAGCGATGTCGTTCAAGACGTGATGATCGAAGCCAGCGGTCGGCTCGATAAATACCTGTCCGACCCGGCGATGGCGTTCCACCTTTGGTTGCGACAAATCGCTTGGGACCGGATCATCGACACCTATCGGCGGCATCGGGTCAGCGCAAAGCGGAACATGGACCGCGAGCAACCGATGACCTCCCCGGGCGGTCCCGACCAGTCCACGATGGAGTTGGCCGTCCAACTGTGTGATCCCGGTTTGACACCCGCGGCGGCCGCCACGCAACGCGAGATTGCGGCCAAGGTCGAAGCGGCGATCGAAAAGTTGAATGACCAGGATCGCGAAATCATCCTGATGCGGCACTACGAGCACCTTTCCAACTTGGAAATCGCCGAGGTGCTGGGGCTCAATCCGCCCGCGGCAAGCATGCGTTACCTCCGCGCTGTGCGTCGATTGCGTGAGGTGCTTCAAGAGGACGACCAGTCGTCATCGACCAGTGATGAGTTTCGCCGGTGAGCGACCTGTCGGCCCGCGACGAGCAGCGGTTGGCGGACTTGTTGGCCGAGCTGACCGATGCGATCTGCCGCGACCAACCCATCGACTTTGATCGCGTCTGCCGCGAGAACCCTGATCTGGCCGACGAACTCCGCAAACTGTGGGGTGCGGTGCTGGTGACCGACACCGCGGGGGTCGCAGCCGACCAGCGGCCGCCGACACCTGCTGCGGACGACGGCCGCTGGCGACGTCTCAAGCTGCCTACCACGATCGGTGACTACGAACTGATCGAAGAAGTCGGACGCGGCGGCATGGGCGTCGTCTTCCGCGCCCGTCAGATCAGCCTGGACCGTGAAGTCGCGGTCAAGATGATTCTGCGAGGCCGGTTGGCCAGCGACGTCGACCTGGAACGCTTTTTGGCCGAAGCGGCGGCGACGGCTCGGCTGGTCCATCCGGGAATCGTTCCCGTCTACGAAGTCGGCGACATCGACGGCCGTCCGTTCTTCAGCATGCAATACATCAAGGGCGAAACGCTCGCCGATCGCACCGCTCGGGGGCCGCTTCCGCAACGTGAAGCGGCCCGAATCATCGCCGACGTTGCCCGCGCGGTGCAATTCGCCCACGACCAAGGCTTCGTTCATCGCGACTTAAAACCCAGCAACATCCTGCTCACCAAGGAAGGCCAAACGCTGATCACCGACTTTGGGTTGGCCAAAGAATCGGGCGCTAACGTCAATCTGACCCGCAGCGGCATGCTGGTCGGAACGCCGGCCTACATGTCGCCCGAGCAAGCCGGCGGCAGACGGGAGTTGCTCGGGCCGGCGACCGACATCTACAGCCTGGGGTCGATGCTCTACTTCACCCTGACCGGCCGACCGCCCTTCGTCGCCGAAACGCCCGTCGAAATGGTGATGCTGGTGATCGAACAAGACCCCAGTCCCCCACGGGCACTCCGCCCGGGGCTGGACCGCGATCTGGAGATGATCGTGATTCGCTGTCTGCAAAAACCGATCGATCTGCGCTATGCCACCGCCGGCGATCTGGCGAAAGATCTGGATGCCTTTTTGGCCGATGAAGTCGTTGCGGCCCGCAGCGGACGGTTTGCACAAGTGATCGCCAGGATTTTTCGCGAAACGCACCACGCCGCCGTGCTGGAAAATTGGGGGACGCTCTGGATGTGGCATTCTCTGGTGCTGTTGGTGGCCTGTTATTTGACCTGGCAGCTCGAATTCTTAGGTTACGAAAATCGATTCATCTACATGGGGCTGTGGACGCTCGGATTGGGCGCGTGGGCGGCCGTGTTTTGGAAACTCCGACAGCGGATGGGACCGGTAACGTTCATCGAACGCCAGATCGCGCATGTCTGGGGCGGCAGCATGATTGCCATCGGCATGCTGTTCCCGATCGAGTGGCTGCTCGGACTGGACGTGCTGGTGCTCTCGCCACTGCTGGGCGTGATCAGCGCGATCGTGTTTGTGGTCAAAGCGGGCATGCTGACCGGCGCGTTTTACTTTCAAGCGATCGCGTTGTTCGCCGCATCACTGCTGATGGCCGTCGCACCACGCTGGGCGCATCTGGTCTTCGGGATCGTCTCGGCGCTGTGTTTTTTCATCCCCGGCTATCAATACTGGCGGAAGAGACAACGACAAGGCGGCTGAGGCAGATTTCCATGGCTCAGCCAAAATCGTCCAAGGACGTCGGAGATTCGCCTGCCGGATAACCGCAGATCAAGCATTCCTGCCCGTCGGACATCTCCCGACGAACGAACGTTAGGCGAGCTCTATAAACGAGTTGACGATGAAAAGAGATTCATCATCGGCTGCCCATTCCATCGGATCGGAGTAAACCCGTGTCGGCCGACCGGTTTCGGGATCGTAACTGATTTCGATACGAAAGTGGCCTTGGTCAAGTTCCTGCTCGATCAGGTCGAAGACGGCTTCCACGGTCAGACCGGCGCCAAAAGAACCGCCGTGGGACTTTTCATTTCCATTTTCATCCACCGCCGTTGCAATCACGCCGGCTCGGACCGTTGTCGTCACTTCAGGGATGAAGGCCGAATACCCCCATTGATGAACCATGACGTAATCGCTCGGCCCGTTGCGAGACCAAGTCTCTCGGGCCGCTGCCAATTCCTGTCGCTGTTGGTGATTTTGCTGTAACCAGTTGATGACCGAAAGCACATCGGCGGGCGAAAGCATTCCATCGCCGTTGACGTCCACCGCCAACGTGTCGACGTGACACTGTGGTGGATCTCCCTGAGACTCGTTTCCCGCCAACTCGCCGTGCACTTGCAGCGCGTTAATGACCACCAATACATCACGCGGCCCGACAACCTGATCTCCGTTGGTGTCGCGTGGGTTGAAAAAACTGTGGTGTCCAGCGCAGGCGATCGCCCCGGCATTCATCGTCAATCGGGATTCTAGCGATTGTATGGTCAGGGGACGTCGACGATTCATTGGCACCCGGTTTCTCTTCACTGGTGGTTTATCTACGGCTCTATGACAAACTTGTTCACAGGCTCGAGGCGTCGACTCAGTCATCGTCCCGAGAATGGGAACGAGTCACGAACGATCCATTCTAATTGGCCCGCTAACCATCACGGCCGATTTTGATCCGAAACGTCACACTTCATTTGATCAGATTCTAAAATTTCAGGATCGGCCCCGCTCCCAACACGCCACCGTATGAACTTCCTCGCTACCAGAAATCTGCCGGTGCACCGGGCGATCGAAGCGACATTTGTCGACGACCAAGGGGCAGCGATCGGCGAATGAACACCCCACGTGTTCTCGATCCGGCGTCGGGACTTCACCTTCCAAACGAATCCGCTGACGTGACGCGGCCTTGGACGGGTCCGGGACGGGCACCGCCGACAACAACGCTTCGGTGTACGGGTGCGTGGGATGCGAGTACACCGATTCGGCCTCGCCCAATTCGACCAACCGCCCCAAGTACATCACACCGACGCGTGTGGCGATGTGACGAACCACGCTCAAGTCGTGCGCGATGAACAAGTACGACAGCCCCAGCCGCTGCTGCAGATCCATCAGCAGATTGATGATTTGGGCCTGGATCGATACATCAAGAGCGCTGACCGGTTCGTCGCACAAAATCAATTTCGGCTGGACCGCCAAGGCTCTGGCGATGCCGATCCGCTGTCGCTGGCCGCCGCTGAATTCGTGCGGATAGCGATTCAAAAACCTCGGGTTCAACCCCACCAAATCCATCAACCGCAACACTTCCAGTTTGCGGTCTTTGCCCGATGCCAATCCGTGCACGGCCAACGGCTCACCGATGATGCTGCCGACGGTCATGCGTGGATTCAGCGACGCGAACGGGTCTTGGAAAACCATTTGCACGACACGTCGATACGGCATCATTTCGCGGTCGCCCAGTCGGGTGATGTCGACACCTTCCAGCCGCACCGATCCGCTGGTGGGATGCACCAGATTGATGATCGCCCGCGCGGTGGTTGACTTGCCGCACCCCGACTCGCCCACCAATGCCAGCGTTTCTCCCTTGTCGATGTCAAACGACAGTCCATCGACGGCACGGATCACGCCGCGCTGAGGACTGAGGAACGAGCCGCGGCTGAAGGGGAAGTGAACGCGAAGGTCCTGGACGGACAGCAACGGCGCGGCGGGCGATGCGCCCGCCACGGAGGTTGGCGCCACAGTCGGCGATGGGGTCGGTGGTGGGTTTGTTTCAGGCATCGACCGCCTCCTGCGCAACCAAGCACGCGACTTCATGCCGACCGTCCAGGTTCATCAATTCGGGATCCCGCGATTGGCACGCATCGACGGCCAGCGGACAGCGCGGCCGAAACGAACACCCGCCAGGAAGGTTGCCCAAATCGGGCGGTTGCCCCGGAATCGCTTCCAACGTGTCGGACGATTGGTCAAACCGCGGCAACGACCGAAGCAAGCCCTGCGTGTAGGGATGTTTCGGATCGGCGAACAAGGTCTGGGCGTCCGCCTTTTCGACGACGCGTCCGGCGTACATCACCAGCACGCGATGACAGATCTCCGCCACGACGCCCAGGTCATGGGTGATCATGATGATGCTGGTACCGCGACGCTGTTGCAGGTCGCGGAGCAGATCCAAAATCTGTGCCTGGATCGTCACATCCAACGCGGTCGTCGGTTCGTCGGCGATCAGCAAATCGGGTTCGCACGACAAAGCCATCGCGATCATCACGCGTTGCCGCATCCCGCCGCTGAATTGGTGGGGGTAATCGCGCAGTCGCTTCTCGGCGCCGCTGATCCCGACCAACTCCAACATCTCGGCCGCTTGACGATTCGCTTCCTTGCGACCGAGGCCGAGATGCAAACGCGTCATCTCGGTCAATTGCTGCCCGACGGTCATCAGCGGGTTGAGTGCCGTCATGGGATCTTGAAAGATCATCGCGATGCGACGACCGCGGATCGATTGCATCTGTCGATCGTTTAATTTCAGCAGGTCTTGCCCTTGATAGTGAACCTGTCCGCCGTCGATTCGGCCCGGCGGTTTGGGCACCAATCCCATCAGCGCCAGATTCGTCACGCTCTTTCCACTGCCGCTTTCGCCGACCAGCCCGACGGTCTCACCGGGATAGACGTCGAACGACACGCCGCGCACGGCGCGGACCTGGGATTCATCCGTCTTGAAACTGACTTGCAAGTCTTCGACTTTCAGCAGCGGCTCTGATTTAACCATGTTGTCAATCTCGGTTCTTCATCCTCGGATCGAGCGCATCACGAATGCCGTCGCCGAGAAAGTTGAGTGCAAAGAGGGTTGCCGCCAAGGCACCGCCGGGGAAGACCACAACCCACCAAAACACCTTAATGATCGACAGCGCCTCGACGCCGTCGTTGAGCAGCAGTCCCCACGAAACGTCAGGCGGCGAAACGCCCAGCCCCAAAAAGGACAAAAACGCTTCGAACAGCATCACGCTGGGGATCGTCAGTGTCAGGTAGACGATCACGACACCCAACACGTTCGGCACCAGGTGTCGAAACACGATCCTCCACGACGACGCGCCGACGGTCCGCGCCGCTTCAATAAACTGTTCGTGACGCAGTGACATGACTTGGCCGCGGACGACACGTGACATGGTCAACCAATAAATCGCTCCGATCACGATGTAGAAGATCGTGATCTGGTCGATGCCGACCGAGTCCAGTTTCTTCTTGACCGAGTCTTCACCGAGAAACGTGACCAGGAAGATGACGACGAAGATGAACGGAATGGAGTACAGCATGTCGACCAATCGCATCATCGCCGCGTCAATGTTTCCGCCGAAATAGCCCGCGATCGCGCCATAGCTGACCCCGATGATCAGACTGACCAGCGTCGCCACGATGCCCACGATCAACGAAACGCGTGCACCCCAGAAAACGCGCGCCAGCAGGTCGCGACCGAGTTTGTCGGTACCGAACAGGCTGGGGATCGCATAATCGCCAAAAACGGCGACGCGGATTTCAGTCATCCACCAGGCCACCGGTCCGAGTTCGTTCCACATCTGATTAAACGGATGCTCCACGTCGATGCGGTCGGCGATCGTCGCTTCGATCAACGGACGTTTTTTGGGGCCGGCCGAAGCAAGCTCGGCACGCAACTGTTCGATCGATTGATTGAACTCCGCCAACTGGCCGGTCAGTGTTCCACCGGCAAACTTCAATCCGGGACGACTGCCCATCACGACCGAATGGAAACCCGGCGGCAGGAATTTGCGGTTGTCCAAATCCTTGTCGATCGGACTTTGCAGCGGCAACACCGGCGTGAGAAGCGCCAGCAGCGACAACGTCAGCAGGCACCACAGCGAAATCATCGCGGTCCGGTTGCGTCGCAATCGTTTCCAGGCGTCTTGCCAAAGTGACACGCCACGGATCTCGCGCGATTCCGCGAGAATGCGTTCCAAAGTTTCGCGATCCGCTTCGGATTTCACTGTAATTTGACCCTCGGATCGATGATGGCGTAGGCGAGGTCGACCAGGGTGTTCATCACAAACAGAATCACGGTGTAGGTCAGCACCATGCCCATCGCGAGCGTGTAATCACGCTGCGTGGCGGCGTTGATGAAGTGGCTTCCCATCCCCGGCAAGGCAAAGATCTTTTCCAGCACCAGCGACCCCGTCAGCACCCGAGCGACGGCCGGGCCGAGATACGACACGACGGGCAACAAGGCACCGGGCAAAACGTGTCGCAGGATCACGGTACGGTGCGGCAAGCCCTTGGCGATCGCCGTTCGCACATGATCCTTCGTCAACATTTCCAACATCCCCGTGCGACTGAGTCGAGCGATGTAGGCCGCGACCGGCAAGCCCAAACAGAACGCCGGCAACGCGATCTGCTGCAGCGTTCCCCAGCCGCCGGCGGGGAAAATCTGGATCATAAATACGAACAACAAAATCGCCAGACTGGCCAACACAAAGTTCGGAATCGCGATCCCCAAGACGGCTGCAAACATCAACGCCACGTCCGCTTTGGTGCGGCGATAGACCGCCGAGATGACGCCGGCGGTGACGCCCAGGATGATCGCAAACGCGAGCGCGAAGATCGCCAAGGTCGCCGACACCGGAAACCCTTCGGCCAAAACCTGATTGACGCTGTAATCTTCCAGCCCCATGCACCATCCCAGATCAAATCGCGTGACGATGCCGACCAGGTAATCCCAATACTGCTCCAGCGGCGGCGCGTCCAAGTTGTAGCGCGCTTTCAACTGGCGTTCGATCGCCGGTGGAATGCTCCGCTCGCCGCTGAACGGATTGCCGGGAACGCTGCGCATCAAGATGAATGAAACCGTGTAGACGGCCCACAGCGTCAGTAACATCCAGACCGCTCGCTTGAGCAGATAGCCAATCAGATTTCGCATGCTGGAAAGTCAGTCCTTCGAGGGCGCCGTTGCGGAGTCGTCGGATCGATAGCGCAGAATCGACAGCGGGTGCAAATCCTGGGCGGACGGCGCGAACCCTACGATGTTCGTTTTGGCCATCTCGGCAGACGTGTAAAAGAAGATCGGAATGATCGGAAGGTCGGTCGCAAGGATCGTTTCCGCTTCTCGCAGCAATTCCATCCTGCGCTTCGGGTCCAACTCGCTACTGGCGGCTTTGATCAAACGATCGTATTCCGGATTACTCCAATTGGTGTTGCTCTGCGGATTGCCGGTGACCCAGAGGTCCAAAAACGTGTTGGGGTCGGGATAGTCACCGACCCAACCGTAGCGAGCAATCTCGTACTTCTCCTGTTGGATCGTCTCAATGAAACTGCCCCATTCCATGTTCTTCAGTTCTAACTTGATGTTCAAGTTGTTCTGTAGTTGCTGTTGGATCACTTCTGCGATCGGCCGATGACGTTCGCTGGTGTTGTACATCAGCGACATCTTGGGGAAACCACGTCCGCCAGGAAAACCTGCTTCGGCGAGCAATGCTTGAGCCTTCTCGACGTTTTCTTTCAGCCCTTCGGGTCCCTTGTAGCCGGCGATCCCCGGAGGCACGACGGTGTAGGCCGGCTGCTCGCCCGCCTTGGTCACCTGTTCGACAATTTGACGCCGATCAATCGCCATGCTGATCGCTTGCCGAACGCGGACGTCATCCAGCGGCGGGACGTCGTTGTTGAGTTTGTAGAAATAGATCGACAGCTTGGGCGCGCTGTGGAAATCATCACGGTCCCTCAGTTCTTCCAAAACCGAGGCGGGCAGATCATAGACCCATTGCAGTTGCCCGGTTTCGTACATGTTCATCGCCGTGTTCTGGCTCTCCAGCGACACGAAGTCGATGGTTTCGAAAGAGACTTCATCGGCACGCCAATAATCCGAAAATTTTTCCGCCCGGATGCGGTCACGCAATCGACGAAATTTCAATTTGTACGGACCATTAGTGACGATGTTCTCCGCCTTCGTCCAGAGCGGACTGCCGTGTGTTTCCACACAATTCCGGTTGACGGGAAACAACGGGTACCAAGCGACGAGGTTCAGGAAATAGGGCACCGAATGGTTCAAGTGAACGACAAAGGTTTGGTCATCGATGGCTTGGGCGCCGCCAAAGTGCTTGAAGTCGACCAGCACCGCGTGCATCCGCTGGATGGTTTCATCACCTGCGGCCACCTCCGCCGAGACGGCGAAACGCTGTAACGTCGTCTCGCCCTCGTCATCGCCAGCTGTGCGCGGATCGGTCACTTCGACTTCGTAAATCCAGCGGTCTTCCCAATCGAGCTGCGCCTGCTCGCGTTGTTCTTCCGTCGCGTCGTCACTCAACTCCGGGGCGTCGGGTTTGACGATGCCTCGCAGTGTTCCGTACTTCATCGTGCCACGCGGAAAATGCTGGACGTTGGCTTCGCTGGTCGGCGTCTCACCGGGGCGATCCCAAAGTTCAACTTCGACGCGATCACCGATCTTGACGACCGAACTGTTGTACTCCGTCGCCAAGCGGACTTCGCTGATCAGATAGGCGTATTCGCAAGCCGTCGCCGGGTGCAGCATCCGCTGCCAAGACCAGGCGAAATCATGAGCGGTGACCGGAGTACCGTCGGTCCAACGGATCCCGTCGCGAAGATGAAACGTGTAGGTCTTGCCGTCTTCGGAAACCTCATAACGCTCCGCCATCGCCGGCTGGGGGGTCAGCGGCTGCAATCCCGTCTCCGGGTCGGGGTCGCCCTCGGGCAGCATCCGCAACAAACCCTCAAACAGCTCGAAAATAATTCGGCCTTCCGGCTGTCCGGTCGCACGGTGGGGGTCCAACGTACTCGGGTCGGTGCCGTTTTGAAATGCGAAGTCGGCCGGCGGAATATGGTCCATCCGCGCGGCCCAGATCACTGCGGCGATAGCGAACAGGCCCGCAACGATCACGAATCCGCGGCGAACTTCCGGGGGCACGAGCGTGTCTCTTCTGGTTTTAAGGACTGGCGAATGAAGTGGGCCTCGGCAGTTTAGCGGGTTTGGCAAGCTTGGTGCGAGGGCGAAACACAGGTTGGTCAAGCTCGCCGGGCACCACGTGCCCTAGCGACGCAATGTGCACCACTGTGGGGTAAGCATCTTGCTTGCCATCTCCAGTGGTTTACCACCGGCACGCTAGACGCGTTGCAAATCGCAAGCTGGAAGCTTACGCCACGGGTACGCCGGGGGCGTACGGGGATCGCAAGCTGGAAGCTTACGCCACTTTGGATTGAAGCCATCAGGAACTGCAAGATAGCATCGAGCATCCCGCCCGGTGCCGCGCCCACTCGGGACGTTTTTCGGCGTAGGCTTCTCGACCGGGCTGTTCGTCGTAGGGGTGACGAAGCACCTCCAGCAATTCGGCGATCCCGGAATGGTCTCCCTGCTCGCTGCGATCGATGGCCAGTTGAGCCAAGTAGTTGCGGAGCACATACAGCGGGTTGATGCGATTCATTCGCTCGCGACGCTTTTCATCCGACACGCCGGCCGCGGCGAGCCGGGCTTGGTAACGAGCGAACCAGTCCGCCGCCGCCGTGCGGACGTCGTCGTTGATTTCTTCGGGCTTGTAATACGCTTCATGCAACAGGTCGCACACCGATTCGGCATCCACGTCACTCGGCACGTCGGCGAGCCGTCGGTAGAACAACGTCATGTCGGTCTCGGCCAGTTGCAGGACGTCAAACAGTTCCGCGAACAGACGCTGATCTTGTTCACCGCGAAACTTGTCCAGGCCGAGCTTGGCCGACATCATCGAATTCCATCCGTCGTCAAACGTTTCGACATACAGATGCAATCCTTTCTGCAGCACGTCGACATCGTGATCGACCAGCGGCAACAACGATCCGGCGAACTGTGCCAAGTTCCATTGGGCGACCTGGGGTTGATGCCCATAGCGATAACGTCGCCCCTGGGCATCGGTCGTGTTCGGCGTCCATCCCGGGTCGTAATCTTCCAGCCAACCGTAGGGGCCGTAGTCGATCGTCAGCCCTAGGATCGAAAGGTTGTCGGTATTCATCACGCCGTGGACAAAACCGACACGCATCCAGTGCACCATCAACTCGGCCGTCCGCTGACAGACTTCGGCGAAGAACTCCGCGTAAACCTCCGGTGAAGGCTCGCCCAGGTGGGGGAAGTCGTGCCGGATCGTGAAGTCAGCCAGTTGGCGCAACGTGTCGACGTCGTCGCGGCTGGCGAAGATCTGAAAATTGCCCAATCGCACGAAGGACGGCGCGACGCGACAAACGATCGCCCCGGGCTCCTGCTTGGGATTGCCGTCGTAAAACATGTCGCGGGTCACCGCGTCACCGGTCAGCACCAGACTGAGCGCTCGTGTCGTCGGCACGCCCAAGTGATGCATCGCTTCGCTGCACAGGAACTCGCGGACACTGCTGCGCAAGACCGCCAGACCATCGGCGAATCGGGAATACGGCGTCGGCCCGGCACCCTTGAGCTGCAGCGTTTGGTGCCGCCCGTGAATGTCGACGACTTCGCCAAGATTGATCGCACGGCCGTCGCCGAGTTGACCGGCCCAGTTTCCGAATTGGTGCCCGCCGTAACACATCGCAAACGGATCCATCGCGGGATGAAGGGCATTGCCACCCATGACATCGGCGAACTGCTGTGACTGCAGAAGCTCGGGCGTGATCCCCAACTGCTCGGCGACTTCACGCGAATGAGCGATCAATCGCGGCGCCGCAACGGTTTTCGGAACGACACGGGAATAACACGCCCCGCGCACCTGGCGGATCTGATTGGTCTCATCCGGATCGGCAGGCAGGTGCCGCGTGAAGCGGTTATCGAACGTGAGCGTTTCCCAGGCATCGATCCATTCTTGTTGTGTCATGCCCGTATTTTAGGGACACGGGCAAGTTTCGGGAGTGGAGGGGTGGGATGGCAGAAAAATGGTGGGCAAAGAAAGGACGTTGGACAAGCCGGTCAAAACCCGAGGATTTTTTCGAGCCCCGAATTAATTTGTTCCATTCCCGAACCGAGTTGTTTCTGGATCAAGCTATCGAGTCGGTTTTGAATCACTTCGGCACCGGCCTTGGTGCCCAATTCGGCCATCACGTCGCGAACGGCGGAATCGTCCAGCTTGGGGCGATCAAGCGTTCCGGTGATGGGGAAGGTCAACGTTTGACCGGCCAGACCCTTGAGATCGCTGCCGAGCCAACGGGCGTCCAGCGGGACTTGGGCCACCAGGTTGATGCTGGAATCGGTGGCGACCCGTCCGCTGGTCATCAGATTGGCGCGATCGATTTTGAAATACATTCGCTGGTGGGTGGCGACTCCGTTTTCGAAACTGAACTCGACGCTTTGGGGCGGCATCTCGATCAGCGTCTTGGCACTCGCCGGTTCGGCTTGTCCGCCGGCCATCCGCGCGAGTGATTTGATTTGCTCGACGCCTTGGATCAATTGGTTTGCCAGCGGACCGGATGACAATCGCATGTCTTGCACATCGAGCCGGCCGCGAACCACGCTGGCGTAGGGGTCGTCGACGTTCAACGCCACTTCGTCGAACTCGGCGGCGATGTTGCCATCAATGGTGGTCGCATTGGCCGCCAGCGGAGCGAGGTACTTGAGCCAACCGGCGGCCGTCGACGGCGTGATCTTCAACGACTTGATTTTGGCCCCCGGCGACAATCGCACCATCATCGGGCTGGCCATGTAATCGACCTGTGCCGCCAAGTCGACTTGCCCAACCTCTGCCGCAGTCGCGCCCGAGGTCGGACCGAGCGATAGAACCGGGAACGCAGTGCGAGCGATCTTGAGGGATTGATCGGTCATCTGGAATGGCAGCTTGGTTCGACCGATGCGAATGTCGGCGACCTCACACTGGTCCCATCCGAGTTCTCCCTTGACGATCAGCGTCGCATTGTTGCCGGTCGACGATTGACCGGTTGCCGAGGTCCACTTGAATTCGAACGGTGCTTCGTGGATCCCGCTCGCTTGGATCGGCGTGCCCATCAGATTGGAGAGCCGGGCGGCGACGACGTCCATTTTCCATCGCGAAGGGCCGGACAACCGTACCGCCAACGATTCGCCCGCGGTTTGCACTTCGCCGACCATGGTGCCGGCGAACCCGTCGCTGGCCAGTTGCAGTTCGGGCAGGGTGACGATGCCGCTGTCGGCGTTGTATTGCATTCGTCCATCGACCTTCACGCGTGGTTCCTGCCAAATCAGGTCACCCGGCGAAGCCTGTTGGACATTTCCGAAACCTTGCCCAAACGTCGGCCGTGGGCTTGGACCATAGGCTCCCGCGGGAGTCCCCGGCGGATAATTGCGTTGATCCGACGGAGCGTGGAGGGCGACGTTGGTTGCCGAGGCCGACGCGTCGATGTTCCACTTCACCGGACCGCCGGTGATGTTCAGTTTGCCGCTGGACAGCCCGCTGATCGGATAGGCATGCTCTTGCACCGGTCGGTAACTGATCGGGCGAACGACATTGGTCGACGCCGCGCGTGCAATCGTCGAACCGACGCTCTCTTGCAACCGCTTTAAATCTGCGTTCCAAGCGATGTCCAAGTTCGTTTTCTCACGACTCGCACCACCGCGGATCGCCAGCGACAGCGCTTCGCCACGGACCGTCAACTCTTGCGACGAAAAGTTCCCGCTGGGCCAATCGAGCACGCCGTCGAAATTGACCGTCACACTTTGTTGGACGTACCATTGGCTGTCGTAATTGATGCGTGGCTGGCTGACGACAAATTCGGCTTTGGAAAGCGAGCCGCCCGATCGACTGACGTTGGCGATCGCCGATCCGGTCAACCGACCTTCGGCGTTGCGGAGCGACTCGGGCAGCCAAGGTCGCAACGATTCACTGAGGTTCTCCAACCGGCCATCGCACTCCAACCGTACCGGATAGATCGAATCCGGCATCGGTCGCGACACGGGTTTCATCAGTTCGGCTCGTAAGGAAACACCGCCGCTGCGAATCCCCACGTCGGCGGACATCAGTTGCTGGAGCGTTCGTCCGTCCCATTGGCCCTTGGCCGCGACATCACCCTGCACGATGGCACGTTTGAAACGATGGCCGCTGGGCAAGGTGACCAGTAAGTTTTTCGCCTCGCCGTTGCCCAACAGATCCCACTGATCGGTTCGACCACCTTCGGATCGATTGACCGTCCATCGCACCTGGCCTCCGGCGGTCCCGCCCAGCGAAAGGTCCGACAGATCGATCACCGGTCGCAGCATGGTGTAAAGACGGCCGAAATCAATCTGCAGTTCTGCGGTTCCGTCTTGAAGCGTGCCGGCACCGGATGCTTCGGCAAACGAACTCTTCACGTCGAATCGCTCGGCACGCAGCACGCCTTCATCATCGGTCACCGTGGCCGTCAATTCGATCGGGTCGATCATGACGATCCGCCCATCGGCCCGGGCCCGCAAGGATTCACTCGAAAGCGTCAAATGGCTGCGTTGTGTCGCCGATTGACCCGGCGCCGACGAACCGGCGGGTCGATTTTCGATGATGCCGTGCGCCCGCCCCGACACCAACGTGACGTTGTCGCGCAATGGAATCAGCCCCGGTAACGCTCGGTCGAGTGACGCCAAATCCACGTCGACGCGTGCCTTGCCGTCCAACGCCTGCAGCCAACTGAGTGGATTGTCGTCCGAGCCGACCAGCGAGATCGTGGTCGGGAACGAACCGTCGAGTGTGGCCGATGCGAAATCAGTTGTCAGCTCAAGCCCGCGGCCGGACAGCCAGCCGCCGGCGAGCGCGACGTTTCCGTCCAGGGTCGCGAGTTCATTGTTCCACTGTCGGACTTGGCCGGTTGGTGTTCGAACCGCCTGGGGCTGACCATCGAACGCTTGCCCACCGGCGGACGAGACGATGGTCTGCAGGTTGCGAATCCGCACGTCACCCAAGCTGGCCCGGATCGCCCCGTCGGTAGCACCGACCAGCTGCAACCGGCCGGTCGTGTCGCCGGAAAATTTTTGCGGCAATCCGTCGATCGCCCCGGCAAAGCGAAGCGCAACCAGATTGGCGACCGACAGCGGAAACGACTCGGTATCGAACGACACCTTCCACAATTCGGCCGACTCAGCTTGCCAGACAAACTGGCTTTGGATCGCTCCGCCGCTGCCGCCGGGTTCGTTGACCACCCCGGCGATCTCACCGGTGATCCGCGCTCCCTCAATGCTTACACTGACATTCGATTGGCTCAGCGACCAAGACTCACCCGACGTCGAATCGGTGGCGGTCGCGCCAAAATCTTGGATCTGGATCGATGCAGAGACCTGGGATTGCGGCTGGTCACTCGGTTCCAACAACGGGGCCAAATCCGATTCGATCGACGAACCGCCTTCGGCCACGCTACACGCCAACCCCACGCCGCGCAGCGACACTTCACCGACCGCCGCCAGATCCAATCGCAGCAGTTCCATCACCGTCAACGCGGTGTCGGCGCGGTCGATTTGGATCACCGTTTCACCCGATGGACCGACCAGCTTGAGCCCACGGATCGATAGCGGAGTGATCCAGCCGACGTCGATCGAATCGGCCGAGGCGGTCCAGCCGTAGGCCTGAGCGTTCGAGGCAAGCATGGACCGGGCGACGCCGGTGTGGCTGACCAAACTGGGAGCCGCGAGCGCCAACAGGGCGAGAAATCCGACCGCTAGCAGCAGCATTCGGTAGTAGCGTCGGGAGCGATTGGAACGTCGTCGCCGCGTGGCATCGAGCTGAGAACGCTCGAGATCATCTAGCAAATAGTCGTCTCTCACCACGATCACATCCTTGTGCCTGCGCACAGAAATCCCTTCACCTGAAAAGCGCTGCGGACGAGAGTACGCCAAAACGCCCCCGCGGCGCAAGATCAATCTGGACCGCCGGATGAATCAATCAGTGGGGGCGGGCGAACGACCGCGGAACTGGAGCAAGAGGTCAAAACATTGGGTGGTCAAAAAATGAAAACCCGAGCCGGCGCCATCCCTTTGACCACCCCATTTTTTGACACCCCATTTTTTGACCAATCAATTTTTTGACCACGCCCTTTCTAGGCCGCATCCCTTGCCACTAGTTTTGCTCCGACTTGGGGTTCTCGGCCTGCGGCTTTTCATCCTTAGACGGCGTCGAGTCCGCTGCCTCCTTCACCTCCGGCTTCGCTGCCTCCTTCACCTCCGGTTTTGCTGAAGGCTTCGCGTCGGCCTTTTCCGCTGGCTTTGGATCCGGCTTGGCGGCGTCTTTTTTCTCAGCCTTTTCAGCGGGCGCCTCGTCCTTGGCCGGTTCAGCGGCCGGTTCCTCAGGCTTCGGCTTTTGGTTCCACTCCAGCTTGGCCGCTTCTTGACGCTCCTTTTTGGAGGCGATCACGGGGAAATCGACCGTGGAGATGCCGCGGTCGACGATCCAAATGTTCCGGAAACGGACGGGGTCGCCGTGATCTTGAATGTTGATCGGTGACAACGTCGGTTCTTCGGGTTTGCCGGCACCGGTCTTGTTGGCCAGTTCGACATCATCTTGCACCTTGACGCCGTTGACCCAACTGGTCACGCGTGCGTTGCGGATCTTGCTGCCGTCGGCGGCCCAGCGTGGTGCGGTGAAATGGATGTCATAGGTTTGCCAGACCAACGGCGGCAGTGCCATGTTCACGTCGGGGGCTTTCATGCGGTACAGAGCCCCGAGGCCGTTGTACATCTTTTCGGTTCCGAACGAATCGAGCACCTGGCACTCGTAGCGGCTCTGCAGGTACAGGCCACTATTGCCGCGCTGTTGGCCTTCGGCTTGCGGCATGTAGGGCAAACGAAATTCGACGTGAAGGTCAAAATCTTGGAACATCGGCGAGATCAACGCGCCTTGCTTGAGCAATCCGTCGTCGGTCATCTCGGCTTTGACGAAGTGGTCGACGCTGGTGCCGTCGAACAAGACGGTCGCACCCTCGGGAGCTTTGGCACCGAGCGTGGGGCTGACACGGTGAACGCGTTTGAGTCGTCCGAGCAACTTGCCGCTGGAACTGACCAGATTGCAACCCTTGGGGTCGACGAAGATTGCCCAAGGTCCACCGGAAAGCACCAGACTGTCGTTACCCCGGAGCCCGATCAGCCGCATCTCTTCGCTTTGGTGGTTGGGCTCACCGGGCAGCCCGCCGTAAAACGCGATCGCATGGAATTGGTCTCCCGCGACCGGGCGGATTTGTAACGCCACGCTTTGTTTCTTTTTCTTTTCGCCTTTGGCCCCGATCTGGCCGACGAACTCACCCATCAACGGATAATTCGGTTCCTTTTCCGGCGGCACCGTGTAGGCCGGCCCTTTGCCAGGGATAACGGTCGGTTTCTGGGCAAAACTGGCGGCGGGAATCAGCAACATCGCCGCGACGAGCGACGCCGCAGCGGAATGGAATCCGAACTTGTTCAGGTGCAGTGACATGGGGGACAATAGGCCAAAAGCGTGGAACCGAGGCGGGGAGATCTGCAGCGAGTCGCGTGAGCCATCCGAATCCGATTCGATCTCGAACGGCCGGCTCGCAGCACAAGAGTCTAATTCGCGCGGTACGCAGGCACCACGTTGAGCCCTAAAATTCGTTGCAGGGGGGCACGCCGAGCGGGTGAACGCGTGTGCCGGGCGTCGCTCCGCAGGGTAAACGGAGTTGGAGACGGATTCGATGTGATCCGGCAATTCACGGCCCCGCCCGGCTCGTGTTAAACTGACGCGTGTCATGTTCGTTTCCTAACCGCCCGGTTGTCCCTCGAGTTGTGATGGATGCGTGAAGCTGCCCGATATCTCCCGCACTACACCGTCGCGGATTACCGTCTTTGGGAGGGCGACTGGGAATTGTGGCACGGAACCGCCGTCGCGATGACGCCCCGCCCGTTCGGCCGACACGGTGGACTGCTCGTCAAACTTTGTACGGCGCTGACGATCGCAATCGATCAAGCCCAGTGCGATGCCTGCGTGCTCGCCGAGATCGACTGGATCATCTCGGACAATACGATTGTCCGCCCCAATGCGAGCGTCCTTTGCGGAGAACCTCCCGACGGGCACATTGAATCGACGCCGGCGTTGATCGTCGAAGTGTTGTCCGATGCCACGCGAGACCGTGACACCAATCAGAAGCGAACGCTTTATCAAGAAAACCGTGTTTCCTGGTATCTAATCGCCGACCCAAACGATTCCTCGGTCCAACTGCTTCGGCTCAGCGAGCAGGGCGAATACGAATCCGTACCCGTCTCAGAACACGTGCAATTATCGATCTGCGACAACTGTCAACTGGTCGTGGACTTAGGCTGGCTGTCACGCTGATATCGGTGTTCGGTTCAAATCAGGGACCCAACACTCTTTTTCACGCAGATTTGTCTGCGGTGATCTGAGCGGCTACCATCAGGGGCATCCTCGTACGATTTCCCCTGCCTTCGCACCTCTCCGGATCCGCCGATGATCGCGTCCCCACCGAATCGATTTCCTCGCTGCCGTTCCTCTCTGGCACTGATTTTGTCGCTCTGCGCTGTCATCGGCGTGACAGCCGTCGCCTCGGCGGCTGAGTCTCAGCGGCCCAACATCGTGTTTATCTTTACCGATGACCACTGCACCCAAGCCCTCAGTGCCTACGACCCGACGCGGATCACGACACCCAACATGGATCGCATCGCCCGCGAGGGCATGCGGTTTGACCGCTGCTATGTGACCAACGGAATCTGTGGCCCCAGCCGAGCCGTCATTCAGACCGGCAAGTACAGCCACCTCAACGGCTTCATCCGCAACGGAAACAAATTCAACGGCGACCAGCAAACGTTCCCCAAACTGCTGCAGGCCGCCGGCTACCAGACCGCCGTGATCGGCAAGTGGCACCTGGCGACCACGCCCCAAGGGTATGACTACTACGACGTCTTGAAAGGCCAAGGCCCGTACTACAACCCGCCGATGATCACCGAAGGTCCCGATGGACAACCGGTCACGCGACCGCATACCGGATACACCACCGAAATCATCACCGACAAAACGCTCGCCTGGCTGAAGCAGGATCGCGATCCCGACAAGCCGTTCATGGTGATGTACCAACACAAGGCGCCTCACCGTAACTGGAGACCGGCGCCCAAATACTTGACCTGGCTGGACGACGTGACGATCCCCGAACCGGAAACCTTGTGGGACGACTACCAGGGCCGCACCCAATCGGCCAGCCGTCAGACGATGACGATCAAGACCCACTTGAACGCCAATGACCTGAAGTTGTCCGGATACGGCAACATGA
Source organism: Phycisphaera sp. RhM (assembly GCA_033042175.1). Taxonomy (GTDB): domain Bacteria; phylum Planctomycetota; class Planctomycetia; order Pirellulales; family Pirellulaceae; genus Stieleria. The sequence continues at coordinate 434,305 of WCIL01000002.1, read as the reverse complement.
ACGACCAACAGAAGATCGCATGGGACGCCGCCTACGGCCCCAAGAACAAGGCGTTCGAAGCCGCCAAAGACTCGATGACCGAAGAAGAGATCATCAAGTGGAAGTACCAGCGTTACGTGAAAGATTACCTGCGCTGCGTCAAAAGCGTCGATGACGGCATCGGCCAAGTGCTCGATTACCTGGACGAAAGCGGACTGGCCGAAAACACCGTCGTGATCTATTCCTCCGACCAAGGCTGGTATCTGGGCGAACACGGATGGTTTGACAAGCGTTGGATGTACGAAGAATCGCTTCGCACACCACTGTTGGCACGCTGGCCCGGCAAGATCGCGCCGGGATCGACCAACAACGACATCACTTCGAATTTGGATTTTGCCGAAACGTTCCTGGACCTGGCCGGAGTTGACGTGCCCAGCGACATGCAAGGCCGATCACTGGTGCCGCTGTTCCAAGGCAACACGCCGGACGACTGGCGCAAGGTGTTCTACTATCACTATTACGAGAACCCCGGAGCCCACAACGTCGCGCGTCATTATGGCGTCACGGACGGACGGCACAAATTGATTCACTACTACGCGCTCGAAGGCAAGAAGATCGATGATTGGGAATTGTTCGATCTGAAAGCCGATCCGAACGAACTGCAAAGCGTGTACGGAAGCACCGACTACGCCGATGTTCAAAAGCGGCTGATGAAACAACTGACCGCCGCCCGGGAACAGTTTGGCGTTCCTGAAGATTCGGATCCGGGCACAGCCCGCAACCGCCAACCAAGAAACCAGGCGAAAAAGAAGAAGTAGGGATCTGCGAATAGCCTGAGGTCAGCGCAGCGCCACCTCCGGACCACGCACCCACTCCACTCTACGACCCCGGACGAGCAACGCTGTGAAGCATTTGTTCCCTGCGTTTGACGAGGTGTTAGCGGCAGGGCGCAAGCCCTCCGGTCCCTCATCGTTCCCGAAACACCGGAGGGCTCGCGCCCTACCGCTAAAAAATGCTTCACTGCGTTGCCGGACGGAGTCGCAGCGAGATCCGAAAGCCCGGCGGGCTGACAGAGTGCTTGCCGGGCCCGTCAGGGCCCGGGCGTCAACCGCACCTTCCGCGCAGGCCTGGAAGGCCGACACAGGACGCGCCGTCTCGCCGCCGCATGGACTGTGTCGCCTTTCCAGGGCTGCTGCAGGAAAATGATCTCCCGACCGGCGAGTCACACCGCCGGCATCCACTCTGCCTGCCCTCCGGACGTGAAAAGTATTGCTGATGCATTTTGCTCCCCACGTCGCCATGGGAACACTCACCGACGCCAATCACGCCGCGGTTTCACGCCAGCGGCGTACCCCATCAAAGCTTGGGGTCGCGTCAGCGCACCCCAAGGTCCGGTCACCATCAGGCCGCCAACTCCAACGGGGTTGAACAGAGCAACACGGTTCGCCCGATTCACGCCGCCGTTTGCGCACCCCGGATTGTGCCGAGCCGTTTGTTGAACCCCGCTGGGGTTCCCCTGTCCTCTGCGCCCTCACCCCGGGGTGCGCTGCGCGACCCCGGGCTTTGTTGTGGCACCGCTCTGCGGTGTGCACCACAGAGCGGTGCTTAGCCCAAAAGTCGCTCAGTAATACAGTCGACGTCCCCGGGCATCACCTATCCTCCGCGCCCGCTGCACTCGTTTGCCACGATCATCGCTGCCGTCTCCAGACCGTCTGCTTCCCGAATCTCTTGGCCGCAGTACATCGACGCTGTGCTGCCAACGGCGTTTCGATCTCAGGGGTGCACTTCCAATACCCGAAGGCACTCGACTCCCAAGCAGCGGCGCGTCGTGCGTTCAGGCGGATTCGTCTTTGAGTCTAAGAAAATGACCCCCGGACCTCACAACGCGAGTGACGGAGGAGTCGCGCGCCGGTGGATTGCTCGAAGGGCGACAAGAAATCAAGACGGCTGTCGCGCCAAAACGCTGACGACCTACGGCCAGTGGATCCAAGAAGCCGGCGTCAGCCTACGGTCGCAGACCCACGCAACCTCGGCCCACCGCGACCACACGTCAACCTTCGCAGCGGCAAACAATTCGATTAAGTTCAACGTCCAACATCACCCGGTTGCGGCCAGGTGATTTTGATTTCAGGAAACGCCTGATCCGCAACTCGGGTGGCTTTTATGGTTATGCACCATTTTCAGATTGACGTCGTGGAACGCAGTGCTCCGTGCTGCCGCAGAACGTTTGCGACGGCATCATTTTCGTTGTCGATCGCTTCATCCAAAGGTGTTCGCTGCTTATTTGTCCGCCGGTTGATTTCGGCACCATTGCGGATCAGGATCTCAGCCGTCCTTTCATACGCATTCGGATCACCTTTGCCCTGGGTTGCCCCCCCATCGCGACCGCGTGAAGGGCTGTTGTTTCGACAATGGCATCTTGATTGACGTCGGCACCGCGCTTCAGCAGTAGTTCAACCGCTTCATGGAGTCCTGCAGGCCTTCCGGATGGCTCAACGATCTCTCCCAGTCGATCGAGATGGGACCACCGGGGCGATCTACCAAGGTTGGTGATTCCCTTTCCTACTGCCAGTTTGTTCAAGCGCGAAAGCTCTGAGGCAAGTGGCAGCAATGCCAGTATCCCGAAGGCATCACAGCGGATCGCGTTTACTTGGATTGCAACCATACGGAGCTTTTCGAATTGCTCGTATTATTGGTCAGCGTAATCCGCCCTTTCTGTGACACAGCGAAACACTCAATCGTCTTGTCGCGTGATGGGAAACACAAGACGTCCAAGGGAATCGGCGGACAAATCACGAACGTCACCTCTGCCGGATTAAAAGTCATTGGTATTACGACATAGCCACGTTCAGAATCCGGCAATGCTACGTTCAAAGGCGCTACAGACGATCCCATACGCCACGATTCAGCAATCCCCTGAGCGGAAGGAACAAAGAAGTCGTATCGAAAGTGGTCTTTCTTGAAACCCATTCGGACTGCCGTGTCGGACCAAGATTCGTTGTATTTGAGTCCGATTCGAAATTTGGACAAGTCGAATGATGTGTTGTAGACGAAAACCCGAATCTTGTTGGCTTCCTTTTTCTCGATCCCAGAAGGGGCACCAAAGAAGGTAGGCTTTCCGTGATCGATCTCAACGATCTGGGTCGGGTACTTCTCCTTTACCAAAGAAACGGCATCAATGAGTTGACCACGAAAATGCTCGGACATGCTGGAAAGATCCAGTTTCTTGTATCCTGCGTATCCGCAGAACGTAAACGACATCTCCTCAGGGCGATCGTAGTCCACACTGGTCAGTTCGCCATTTTTGAGAGCCTTCCATTCCTTTTGATCGATCTCGAAGTAGAAGAACGCATCGCCGGGGATGAAATAGCTATTGTTCGCCTCGCATGGCATCGCTAAGAGGAGGCAGAGTCCAGCGGCAAACAACGTTCGAGACATCATATGGTTCCTGGTTGGGATAACGTCCACCGTTCACCGCGGTCCGGCCAACGACATTGAGTTTTCAATTGACGCCGACTCCGTGCCTTCAGGTGTAGCAGATGGTTCGCGCGTCCGGCCACGACGACAGTCCGAGCCATCATCGCTCTACGCCAATGTACTCGATCGGATTCGCCATGGGCAATTCAGTGTTCCGGTCTGCGGAATGCACGTCAGACATCGGATCGTCTCTGGTCGTGCTCCTGCTCGGCGTCGCGGTGCTCGTATTCGCACTAGGCTCTGTCCCTACAGTCCTTGAGCGAACAGGGGGTCATCCAACTCCGTCCTTCGTGTCCTTCGTGGTTACCGATTCCCGGCAGCAATCGATTCGGCTGTGGAATGGTCAATGACTCGAATTGCGCGTATTGACTCGAAGACGAAGGATCGGAAGGCAAGCTGGAAGCTTACCCCACTTTTTTTAGACCGGACGACGGGCGTTAGCGGACGATTCGCCAGCAGCGGTGGATGCGGCGGTTGCGGAAATCTTCCGGCACGGTCTGCTTGGAAATCTCGTGACACTCGGTCACATCCAGATCCGCCGGATCAAACTTGAAGCGGCGAAAGTTGGTGGAAAAGAAAATCACGCCGCCCTTGCGCACCAACGGCAACAGACTTTGCAACATCGGCACCGCATCGGTTTGCACGTTCCAATCACGTTCGGTCTTCTTGCTGCGTGAATACGTCGGCGGATCGAAGACGACCAAGTCATAGCGTTCACCCGGAGGATGCTCGGCAATGAACTGGGCGACATCGCTGGCGATGAATGTGTGGCCGTCTTGACGTTTCTCGTCGATCAGTCCGTTGATTCGCAGATTGTCCTTCGTCCAGGAAAGATACGTGTTGGAGAGATCGACACTGGTTGTTTTACGCGCGCCACCGGCCGCCGCGTAGACGGTGAAGGATCCGGTGTAGGAGAACAGATTGAGCAGCCATTTTCCTGCGGCGAGGTCGCGGACCATCGAACGCGCGATGCGATGATCGAGAAACAATCCGGTGTCGACATAGTCGTCCAAGTTGACGAGAAATTTCAAACCTCCTTCTTGAACCACGATCCGGTTTCCGGTGTGATCGACTTTCTCGTGTTGCGTGTTGTCTTTTTGGCGTCCACGACGCTTGAAGTGAACGTTGGCCGGCGGCACGTCCAAGGTCTCGCCGGCGGTCCGCGCCATCAGATCCAACCAGTTGGCGTGCTGGGCGGGGTCGCGATCGTGGGGCCGCTCGTACTCGGTGATGTGCAAGTGGTCTTCGTAGCGGTCGACGATCAGGGGGATCTCGGGAATGTCGCGTTCGTACAACCGAAAACAAGTGATGTTGCGTTTGGTCGGCCAGCGTCGCAGGTGTTTGGCGCGTTTCCGCAACCGCGTGGCGAACAGGTCGGCCTGATGGATGGCCTTGTCATCCAGGTGACCGAACGCGGCCGGTCCGTCGGCGTGCGTGTACGGCTTGGCGGGTGCTTGGGCAGGAGCTTTGCCGGCTTTCGATTCGCCGGCTTTCGATTCAATGGGACTCGATTCGCGATCGGATGCGGCTTCCGCGTCGGTTGTCTCGTGGTCGGATTCCGCAACCTGCTGACCGATGACGCGTTTGGGGCCATGGAACTGATAGTACGTGCATTCGATCCGACCGTTGTAGAGTTTTCTTCGTCGGTCGGCCTGCCGCCCCACCGCGGCCTCGAAATTCGGATAGGCGGTCAGAAAATAATGCGACCACGTCGGCAACCCACGGAGCACTTCGGGAAGCGATCGGTACAGCGTGTCGAGCTCTCGGTCTTCGCCGATACGTTGACCATAGGGCGGGTTGGTGATCAGGCAGCCGAAGCGACGTCGGTTGGTCAACCGGAGCGCATCGCCGGGTTGAAAGTGAATCGAATCGGCGACGCCGGCGCGGGCGGCATTGTCACGGGCCGCGCGGAGGACGCGACCGTCGATGTCGCTGCCCAAAATCCGCTCCTCGATCGAGTCGACTTGTGCGGCCCGCGCTTCGCTGCGCAGATCCGGCAACAGCGTCGGCGAGACCGTGGGCCAGGATTCGAAGCAAAACTCGCGATCGATGCCGGGTGCGATGTTGTGCCCGATGCGTGCCGCTTCGATCGGAATGGTGCCGCTGCCACAAAACGGATCCAACAGCGGACGGTCGGGTTTCCAAAAGCTGAGCAGCACCATCGCCGCGGCCAGCGTCTCTTTCAGCGGAGCCTGTGAGATGTCGGTGCGATACCCCCGGCGATGCAGACTGCGACCGGTGGTGTCGATGGTCAGCGTGGCGATGTCTTTCAGCAGCGCGATGTCGATTTTGTACAGCGGGCCGGTTTCATCCAGAGTCGTGGTCGCATGATCACGCATCATCGCATCGACGACCGCGCGTTTGACGGTCCGCTGACAGGCCGGCACGCTGGAAAGTTGTGATTTAATGGATCGCCCGGTGACGGGGAATTCGGCGTCGATCGGCAGCAGATTCCCCCACGGCAGCGCACGAACGGTTTCGAACAAGGCGTCGAAATCCGCGGCAGGAAACTCGGCGACACGAAGCAACACGCGGTCGGCGCAGCGCAACTGCAGGTTCGCCCGGGCCACGGTCTCCAGATCGCCGCGAAAGTGCACCCGCCCGGATTCCCCGATCGAAGCCTCCACGCCGAATGATTCCAACTCTCGGCGGACGATCGCTTCGAGTCCAAAGGCGCAGGTGGCGATGAGATCGTGAGTCGATTGCACGGATATCTTTCGTTCGGTGTTTTTCGTGTCGGTTGCAGGATTGTTCGAGGATAACAGACCTGTCCCGACGGGATAGGTGCGGGATTGGCGGAGAGACGCGGTGGAAGCCTATCCCACTGGGGATGACAGGTTGGAAGCCAATCCCACTGGTGCCTGCAGGTTGGAAGCCTGTTGCACTGGTGTCGGCGGGCTGGATGCAGGCCAAAGGGGGCGATTTCGCCCCGACTACCAGCGACCCGGGCAGACGGAGTACACTCTTGGGCTCGCCCACCCCGTTTCCCGCCTCAGAAAACGACTTTCGATCGGATATTCAATGACGAGTTCCACGACTCAGAAATCCAACGGCATGTGGATCATTGCCGCGTTGGTGGTGTTGTTGCTGATATTGCACCAGGACAACTGGTTTTGGACCGATGACACGCTGGTGTTCGGTTTCCTGCCGATCGGCTTGTTTTGGCACGCCTGTATCTCGATCGGAGCCAGTTTGACCTGGGCGTTGGCAACGGTGATCGCTTGGCCGCTTCCCGACGAAGTGGATGAAAACGGCGACGTCTCTTCAACCGAGGAGGCGGCATCGTGAACCATCCAGGACTCCCCCAATTAATCATCATCCTGATCTACCTGGGTTTGCTGCTGCTGCTCGGGCTGTCGTCGAGTCGACTGTTCAAGGGCACCAAAGAAGACTATCAGGTCGCCAGCCATTCGATCGGCCCGTTCCTGTTGTTAATGAGTCTGTTCGGGACCACGATGACGGCGTTCGCGCTGGTCGGCAGCAGTGGTGAAGCTTTCAAGGAAGGCATCGGCGTCTACGGGATGCTGGCCAGCAGCAGCGGCATCATCCACTCGCTGTGTTTCTTTTTGATCGGCGTCAAGGTTTGGAAATTCGCGCGGCGACACAAATACACAACGCAAATCGAATTCTTTCGCGATCGGCTCGAAAGCGACTTCATCGGTTTGCTGCTGTTTCCGATCCTGGTCGGACTGGTGGTGCCCTACCTGTTGATCGGCGTGATCAGCAGCGGAACGGTGATCCAATCGTTGACGGCGGGGCTGGCACCGAACCTGGAGATGTTTCAGGCCTACACGCCGGACGGCAATCCGATCATCGCACTCAACGGCGGAGTTCCGCCGTGGCTGGGATCGCTGGTGATTTGCGTGGTGGTGCTGGTCTACGTGTTCTTCGGCGGCATGCGTGGGACCACTTGGGCCAACACGCTGCAGACGATCGTGTTCATGATCCTGGGCGTGGTCACGTTTTATGTCATCGCGTCACGCTTGGGCGGACAAGACGGCTTGATGGCGAACCTGAACGCGTTGGCCGAATCGGTCCCCGAAGAAAAGATCACGCGGATGGAGATGAGCAAGACGAAGTTCTTCACGTACTTGCTGATTCCGCTCTCGGTGGGCATGTTTCCCCACCTGTTCCAACACTGGATGACCGCCAAAAGCGCCAACACGTTTAAGGTTCCGGTGATCTGTCACCCGATCTTTATCATGATCGTTTGGGTGCCCTGCGTGCTGGTCGGCATTTGGGCGACGGGCGATTTGATTCCGGCGAAACCACCGCTACCGAGCAATCCGAACACGATTTTGCCGTTCCTGGTCAAGACGCAAACGGGCAAAGTGCTCGGCGGCTTGCTGGCCGCGGGGATCTTGGCGGCAATCATGAGCAGCCTGGACAGCCAATTCCTCTGCATCGGCACGATCTTCACCAACGACGTGCTGACGCATTACAAGGGCAAAGAAAACGTCACCGATGCTCAACAGGTGCTCTACACCCGATTGTTCATCATCGGAATCGTCGCGATCACCTATCTGCTCAGCTTGGGCAACGTGAAGAGCGTGTTTGCGATGGGAGTCTGGTGCTTTAGCGGATTCAGTGCACTGTTCCCGATCGTCTTTGCCGCGCTCTATTGGCGTGGCCTGACCGCAGCCGGTGCGATCAGCGGAATCTGTGCGGCGATCGTCAGCTGGAGCGTGCTGTTCTATCAAGCACTGGAGCAAGACGCGCTGCGAACGTTCGTGTTGAAGTTGCCGCTGGGTGGTGAAGAGTACGAGATCATGCCGGTCGTCGTGATGTTGGCCAGTTCGCTGGTGACGATGATCGTGGTGTCCTTGGTCACCCCGAAACCGAGCGAAAAGACGCTCGCGCGGTTCTTTTGATCGCCGGCTCACTGTCGCTGCTCTTTATCGCAGCTCTCATCCAGCGGAGTCGCTTCACCGACTTGACCGACGGGGTGCGTGTAGAGGTAACGCCAGACGGCTTCGTGCTTGACGAACCGTCGGCCGGGTTCTTGTAGGCTCGGCTGCCCGGCTGGACGCTGCTGTGGGCACGGCCTGCGTCGCCGCCGACGTCGAAATCGGTGATCAGCCGACGGGTGTTGGAGTACGGCGGTGACGCCTGATCGACGTTCACGATAGGGCCGAACTTGTGCATCCCCAACAATTCCCAGCTGCGGCAGTAGTGGTCGCCGGTCCAACCCCCGTCCAAGACATGCGAAAACCCGAAGTAGCGGTTTTCGGGTGTCGCCGAGGGCAGGGCTTGCCAAACCTGATGCTGATCCCGCGGACCACACAACGCCACGACTCGACTGACTTTCACATGCTTTGCGAAGCGGGCCGCGGTGGTCGATCCGTGTGAGCTGCCCGACATGATCACGTCGTCCCATCGAAGCTGCGAACGGTCCTCCGTCAAGAACTGATCCCAGTTGCCTGCGGGATGTTTCTCGCTGAGCCAGCGGACGAACTGAAGCGAACGTTCCATCATGCCATCGGGCTTCGGGATGTCGACTTCGTCACTGAAGTCTTCGCCCGTCGCTGCTTCCAGGCGAATGTTGCCGCGACAGTGTTCCCCGACCGGTGTTTCGCGACAACAGAGGGAGAACCAGCGGTTGGCGTAGTGTGGTCGGATGACGTGCAACCCGTAGCTGTTGAGACGATCGAACAGCGCGGTGTTATTGCCCATCAACCAGATCACCAATTTGCCCTTGGCAGGAACACCCGTGTCGACCGACGCATGTTGCACGTCGGCCGGTCGGCCCTTGGAGTCTTCGATCAAGAATCCGATTTCCGGATGGGCTTGGCAGCGGGGATCGATTTCACTGGCCCTGGCTTCGAGGCGGGTGGGTGAATCGGCGGGCTCCGCCGCATGAGTGAAAGCGGTGAGTGCGAGCGCGGAAAATGCAAGCGCAGTGGCTCGTGTGCGAGTGAATCGATGGTGTGTCATCAAGTTGTCGGTCAAAGACTGTGGAAAGGTTCAAGGAAAGCGGTTGGACTGGCAACGCAATCCATTGTAGCCTAAGCCGTCGATCCATCAGGCCATGGCATCGACAGGCTGGAAGCCTATCCCACTTGATCAACCCGCTTCAGGGAACGGTGCGCCGCCTTCACGACGTCGTTCCAGTGGCCCATTTCACGTTGTCGCACCAACCGCATGTTGGGGTACCATTCGGTGCGGTCTCCATCGCACAACCAACGCCAATCGGGGACCCGCCCCAGGATCACCGTGGTCGGGACCCCCAGGGCACCGGCCAGGTGTGCGACCGAGGTGTCGGTGGTGATGACATGATCCAGGTTTTTCACAACGGCTGCGGTGTCGGTGAAGGCGCCGCCACTGGTGTCGGTGTCAGCGGGCAATCGATCGATGGCGTTGCCGAAATCGACTTGATCGAGTTGCTCGCTGCCGAAACCAAATTGCAAACTGATCAGGTTTAAATTTTTATCTTCAGCGAGTGGCCGAAACGTTTCCAGCGGAATGCTTCGGTAGACATCGGCATGGTGTTTCGGGTTGCCTTGCCAAGCGATCCCAATGCGTTTTCGATGGTCCTTGCCCATCGCGTTTTTTTCCATCCAGCGATCCCAGTAGCTGACCAACGGGTCAGAGACATTCAGGTAACCGCTGAGGTCGTCCCGTTCGGCAAACTTTTTGGCAGCATACGGCAAGCTGCCTGTCGCCTGGTACCAACCATCGACGGCATCGATAAACGACGCCTGAAAATCCACCGGCGGCAATTGGCCTCCCACCGGCAGCAGCGTCTGCACGCCTCGTACGGACGTAAACAGTGGGATCATTTGCGGATCGGTCTGCACGACGACGCGAGCCCCTTCGGCCGCCAACACGCTGGCCATCCGGATGAAATGCATCTCGTCCCCGCGACCTTGTTCGGGATACAGCAAGATCGAACGACCTGAGATCGGCTCCCCTTTCCACAGCGGGGCGCGTGATCCGGGACGGCGCAATCCGCCCATCTTCCATCGCCAACGGTATTCCGGCCAGCCACGGTCGAAGTCGCCCAGCAACAGATAGATCACGCCCAGGTTGCGATGCAGCTCGGGATCATCGGGTGCGATTTGCAGCCCTTTTTCATACCACCGCAGACCGCGTTCGATTTCGCCGGACCAGATCCAAAGCGTGCCGCGATTCTTGTACACCGACAGGTACTTGGGATCCTGTGACAACGCCTTTTCGAAACAGGCATCACTCTCCTGGACGTCGCCGGTCATGCGAAGGGAGTTGCCGAGATTGTTCCATGCGATCGGGAATTCGTCCTTGAGTGCCAGCGCGGTGCGATAGGCGCGGATCGATTTGTCGTATTGCCGCTGGTCAAACAGCGCGATGCCGAGATAGACATGCGCTTCAGGGTTGCGGGGGGCCTGCTTGATGACGTGCTGATACAAACGCAGCGCATCATCGATCTTGCCGGCTTGATGAACTTTCCAGCCCTGCGAGAGGACCTCGGCGACGGTCGGCATTGAAATCAGCTGTCGGAGAGAGAAGAGCGTGAGAGGCAGGAGGAGTCTAATCCAAAAAAAGGGCGGCGATTTTTCAATCGTCGCCCTGATTTTCGGGATGACAAAGTGGCGTAAGCTTCTAGCTTGCGTCTCCGAAGCTTTCAGCTTGCGTTCGCACGCTGACGGCAGGCAAGATGCTTACCCCGCTGTTTGGATGCGGCTAATCGAGAAACCCGACCAGGTCTTGGCTGCGGCTGGGTTGCTGCAGCTTGCGAACCGCCTTGGCTTCGATCTGACGGATCCGTTCGCGGGTCACCTTGAAGATGTGCCCGACCTCTTCCAGCGTGTAGCTGTATCCGTCACCGAGTCCATAGCGGAGCTTGATGATTTCGCGTTCGCGGTAGGAGAGCGATTTGAGCACGTTGGTGATTCGGTCGCGGAGCATTTCCTGCGTGGCGCCGATCTGGGGGCTTTCCGCGGTTCCGTCGGGCAGCAGGTCGCCGAACTGGCTGTCTTCGCTGTTGCCGACCGGACGGTCCAGCGAGATCGGGAAGCGGCTCATGGTGAGCACTCGGCGTGCTTCTTCGACGGTCACATCGGCCCGGCGTGCGGTTTCTTCGATCGTGGGTTCACGACCGAGCTCTTGCAACAATTGCCGAGCGACATTGCGAACGCGGCTCATCGTTTCGACCATGTGAACCGGAATCCGGATGGTTCGGCTCTGGTCGGCGACGGCACGGGTGATCGCTTGTCGAATCCACCAAGTCGCGTAGGTACAGAACTTGAACCCACGGCGGTATTCGAATTTGTCGACCGCTCGCATCAAGCCGGCGTTGCCTTCTTGGATCAGATCCAAAAACGACAGACCGCGGTTGCGATACTTCTTGGCGATCGAGACGACCAGCCGCAGGTTTCCTTCGCTCAACTCCCGCTTGGCCTGCTGGTATTCGGCATAGACCATTTTCAGCATGCGGACGCGATTGCGAAGCGAGGTCGGCGTTTCCTGGCACGCGGTCAGGATTTGGCGACGTTCGTGAAGCAGTGCATCACGGGTTTCGCGGCCGTGCTTGGTCCGCCGTTGATCGCGGATCAGCGAATCGATTTCGGAAATCCGGCGACTAAATTTGTCGAGCAAATCGATCCGAGTCTCGATCCGCTGGGTTCGCAGCCCCAGTTCTTCGATCAACCGGACGGCTCGACGTCGACGACGTGCCAGGGCACGCCACGCTTCGGCTCGACGGCGCTTGGAAGCACTCTTGCTGAGCGCGACTTTCCAGTCGTGCTTGTTCCGTTTGAGCAACGTTTGCAGCGTCAGCAGGTTGTGCGGCAGCCGTCCGATGATCTGCTCCTTTTCGAGCCGATCGGTCACCGAAACTTGGACGGTTCGGTCGAAGGGCAATTGGCCGCGATAAACCTTCTTCAGCGTCTTGTAAGCTTCGACCAGCACGTAGTGGTTTTCGAGCAACTTGGTACGGAAGCGGCGACGGGTCTCTTCGATCCGCTTGGCCAACTCAATTTCTTGACGGCGGGTCAGCAAGGGAATTTCACCCATCTGGGTCAAGTACATCCGCACCGGGTCGTCGGACCAGGTTTCCGCCTCTTCAACGGCTAACAACTCATCGGGACTGTCCAATTGGACTTCGCCTTCGGCCACTTGCGAAGGCGAGCCCACGCCACCATCCTCCTCGTTCTCATCAACAGGAAGTTTGCGAAAGCCACCGGTGACCGCCTCGGCGGAATGTGCGGCGACGTCTTCAAATTCGTCCAAAAGGGTGTCGAACAAAACTAAAACTCCAAGAGGAACAGTGCAGGATATCTGTAATGAATAATGATCGGTGTGTCGGTTCGGCGTAGGGGGTTTTGGTGAAAATCACCAAACCATTTACTCCAGTTCAGCTGGCGGGTTGATCGTGACCAACCCACATCGCCGGGAACCATGGCGAGCTATCCAACGGTGTCTGATTCAAATTCGCTGGTGAAACTCTACCACCCCCCTTACGTTTCCCTGGTGGCCTCGGCTAATTGGAAAAACTTTCCAGTTGTCCCAGTTGGCCGTGATTGGTTGACTTTGCCGGGAGCGAGAAGGCGCGCTCGCGCTGCTCCCATTTCTCCTCTCCCGTGCAAATTTTCCCCAAGTATGCCCCCTGTCTTTACTCCGCGACGGTTAACGACGCCTCACAGCGCCCCGAAATCGAACCATCAGATTTGTGCTCACGTACAATTGCTTACTTGTACCGATACTTTACTGACTTGCACCGATACCTACTTGTACCGATACCTACTTGTACCGACTGATGGAAATTCGTTTCTGGAATGCGTGCAACCGTTACTCGTAATGGACTTCGACCCTCGCCTTCCTAGCCGTTCCCGACGTGTTCACGCCACAAAGGTGAATCGCAAATCCGAATCCATCGGATTGCTCGTACGAACAAAGTAGTTCGTTATTAGACCGCGGGTCATCGGGGATGTCCGACAGGCGTCGTGATTGCAATCTTGGGCGAGTGACGAATCATTTCGCACTGCGACGTGCAACCAGTTCGGTGTGGGAGCGGCGTGTAATGTGGTGTGATCGAGGACGTCTAAGATTTTAGTCTGGTCGCCAGTCGGGTCCACCCGCAACAACTTCAAAACTTCTTCATATTTTAGCCGATGCACTTGCTATCTTGCCCAAATTGCCACGCTGAACTGACGGTCACCCCTGCACAGGCGGGGGACAGCATGCAATGCCCCCACTGTCACGCCGATGTCGCGATTCCGAAACTGGGTGAGTTGCGGGACTTGCCGCAAGTCGAGGACGACCGAGACCGGGCGCCCGCGACAGCACCCTCGGGCGGCAGCACCATCGCGTTTCTGCTGCTCGGCTTGATTGCCGTGGCGCTACTGTTGGGGGCGGGATACAACACTGTTCGCTGGGCAATGATCGAGACGACCACCACCACGGAATCGCATCTGGCCGAGATCGAAGAAAGTTACGCGCGTGTCGAACCCGCTTCGGTCGTGCTGGATTTCGCAGACATGGAAGTCCGGTCACTCGATATGGTGTCACCGTATACCTACCACGCGGTTGTCACCGAGAAGGCCAGATGGGGGTGGAATGCGGTGATCACGGCCGGCTTGGCGGTCGTTTGCGGGATCGGCGCGTTCGGCGCTGCGTCGCTTGGTCGCAAGGAGTGATTGCGTCCGTCCGCTCCATGCGGACACTTGGGCAAGCCCTCTGCATTCGGCAGATTGGCCAGGACTCGTCGCCTCGTCCACGACCGTCTACCCGAAAACCAAGGTGCGACGGAGCACTAGCTGCAGAGCTTGATCAATTCGCGGCAGAAATCCGGCAGATCATCCGGCCGGCGGCTGGTCACGTGGTTTTGATCGACCACCACCGCGGCGTCTTGGTAGGTTGCACCGGCGTTGATCAGATCGTCTTTGATCCCCGGTGATCCGGTCACGTTGATGCCTCGGTAGACACCGGCAGAGATCGGAATCCAGCCGCCGTGACAGATCGCGGCGATCGGTTTCTTGGCATCGTTGAAGGCCCGGACCAAATCGAGCACGACGCAATCACGCCGCAATTTGTCGGGCATGAATCCGCCGGGAACGACTAGCGCGTCGAAGCTCGCTTGGTCCATCTCGTCGATCCGGGCGTCGGAGACACAGGGGTAGCCATTCTTGCCGGCGTAACAACGCCCCGCCTCCGGGCCGGCGACGGTGACCGACGCACCGGCTTCGATCAAACGCAGTTTCGGATACCACAGTTCCAGGTCCTCGTAGATGTCGCCGACCAGGATCAGCACGGTCTTGTCCGCCAACGGAGTGTCGCTCATCAGTTGCACCTACTTTTTGACCAGATAGCGTTGATACGCGGCGACGGCCAACTGGTCACAGCGTTCGTTTTCCAGGTGGCCGGAATGGCCTTTGACATGTTCGAACTTGATCTGGTGTGTTTGCATCAACCGATCCAGTTCCTGCCACTGTTCGACGTTCTTGACGGGGACCAGTTTCGAGCCGTCTTTTCGTTTCCAGCCGCGACTCTTCCAGCCCTTCATCCAGCTTTGCATCCCCTGCAGCACGTAGCTGCTGTCGGCATACAAGGTGACTTCACAGGGTTTCTTCAAGGCCTTGAGCCCTTCGATCACCGCCTGCAGTTCCATCTTGTTGTTGGTGGTCTGGGGATCGCCGGCGGCGCGTTCGAGTTCCTTGCCGGTTTTGCCGCACCGCAAGATAAACGCCCAGCCACCCGGTCCGGGGTTTCCGCTGCACGCGCCGTCGGTAAAGAGTTGGACTGGTTTCATCGCGAGAGAGTCTTTCGGTGATCGCCGGTGCTGTCAACGGGGAACGCAGTCGCCGCGACCGGCCGGCAGGAGGGATGGGAGGCATGCGTTGCTGGTCGACCGGCCGTGCTGGAGCATCATTTGGGCCGGCGGCGTTGCTACTTGGCGACCATGTCGCCGGTCACGGCGCCGACGGTGCCCTTGGTCGGTGCAGGCAATCCGCGCGGCTGCGAGAGTTCAGCGGCCAGTTGAATCGTCTCATCGCTCAATCGCCACGGCAATTCGACCCAAAAGGTGCTGCCGCGCCCGAGTTCACTTTCAAAACCGACTTCGCCGCCGAGCAGTTTTGCCAGTTCTTTCACGATCGAAAGCCCCAAGCCGGTGCCGGCGAATTCGCGGGTCAGCCCTTCGCCGTCGAGCACTTTCCGGCTCTGCCGAAACTTTTGAAAAATCACCGATTGATCCTCTTCGGCGATGCCCACGCCGGTATCGATGATCAACAGGCGGAACCGTCCGGTCGAGATGCCGCCGGACAGATCGACCACCCGGACCGTCACCATGCCGCCTTCGGGCGTAAATTTGATCGCATTGGAAAGCAGGTTGTTGACGATTTGGCCGAGCTTGTTGGGGTCCTGAAACGCGGTCGGCAGATCGTCGGGGACGTCGACGGTCAGCGAGATGTCTTTTTCCTCCGACAGCGATCCGATCATGTCGCACTGGGCGGTGACCAGGCGGCCGAGGTCGAATTCGTTCCGCCGGACCTCCATTTTCCCCGCTTCGACCTTGGCCAGATCCAGGATGTCGTTGATCATTTCCAACAGCAGACGTCCGCTCTTTTGAATGTTCTGCGCGTAACGCCGCTGCTTGTCGGTCAGCGAGTCGATCCCCTGTAAGACATCGGAGAATCCGATGATGCTGTTGAGCGGTGTGCGCAGCTCGTGACTCATGTTGGCCATGAAGTCGCTTTTGACGCGGTTGGCTTCGTAGAGTTGCCAGTTCAGCTGGGCGAGCTGATCGACGCGGCCATCGAGTTCCGCGTTGATGATCTTTTCTTTCTCCTGGCTTTCCAACATCCCCCGCAACATTCGATTGAAGGCGTCGGCGAGCTCGCGAAACTCATCCTCCGATTCGATCACCGCACGCTGTGTCACGTCTCCATGGGTGATCAAATCGCTGACGTCACGCAAGTGGTACAGCGGTTCGAGAACCAGGTAGCGGATCAACGCGTGCAGCATGTACAGCGTCGCCGCGACGATGAACAAGGCCAGGGCGACGACGATCGAGCTGATCCAGGTGGTTTGGTTTTCGGTGTCCTTGTAGGGCATGCTGACGCGGATCACCCGGAACGGCGCCAAACTGGCTTGTTCGGTGGGAGTGCCCGACGTGGCCAACGCCGCCTTTTCGCCTTCGGGGGCGTGGCAGGTGATGCAGGTCAGTTTCGGAAACACGGGACGATAGTAAATGTAGCGGCCGTCGACCGGTCCGAGCTGCTGGTGCACCGGCAGCGTGCCGAGCCCGATCATGCTCATCGATTCGTTTTCGCCCAAGTCGATCGACTCGGAGATGTCGGGTTGCTGCTGGGCAATCCGACGGGCAAGCTGGCTGCGAAATTGAGGCTCGAGCGTCCGCAGGCGTTTCAGTTCGGCGGGGTCCTCCGGCGGCGAGATCGGGGGCAGGTTGGTGTACGCCACCCGGTCTTCGAGCCCCAGAATCTCGAATTCGATGTCTTTGGCGAGCATCTCTGCCCGCAGACCGGCGAGAATCGGCTGGTTGGCCGCGATCGCTTCGGGGCTGCTGGTCTGGGCCCATTTGGCGTCGCTGTGCAACAGCATCAGCTCGGCATCGGCCAAGTCTTGGGCCCGCTGCTGTGTCGTTCGCTGGACCAAGCGGTTGCCGAGCGTCTGGACGACCAAGAACGCGCCGCACATCAGCAGCGTGAAGGCCGACCCGAAGAAGAGCAGGCACTTTCGCTCCAGGCTCATCGACGAAAACAGTCCTTGAACCAGGCGAAACATGATACAGTTTGAATCGTTTGGAGAGGGCGAATCGGGTGAGATTGGAAAGACACGACGCTGGAAGTATTACAGCACGCGCCCCGACCATTGTTCTACAGAGCTTGGTTTTATCGCCTATGCTGAGGCTGCCGACAGACTGATTGCGACGTTCTCGTGGTGGCAGAACAAGAGCAATTTGCCCAGTTTATCTGCTTGTGACGTGATTTTGGGCGAATTAGCATGGTCGGTTCTCACATTCGCCGATTTCGGCGACGCCTTTACCGCTTTCCGAATCTTCCCACACATCCGCGTGTCTCGTGCGGCACATCGGCCGCTCAGGAGCCCAAAACCATGAATCGAAAGGTCCGAAACGTATTTCAGTGGACCCTGGTCGTCTGCTTGACCGGGATGCTCGGCGTCGGCCCTGCATCGGCCGGCGGCTTACTCAAACGCCTCCGCGGAAACTCGTCCGATTCATGCGCAGAGGTTTGCTGCCCGGAACCGGCTTGTGTTTCCCAGCCGATCTGCCCCACTCCCGTGGTCACCTGCTGCGATCCCGCTCCGGTGATCTGCTGCGATCCGGCTCCGGTCGTTTGCTGCGATCCCGTCCCGGCATGCGAAACGATTCCCTGCTCGCCAGTCGTGTCCGCCGATTGCTGTGGAACTGCCGCCGCGCCCGCGGCCCACGAAACCGCGCCGATGAGCACCACCCCCGGCGACTCGGCCACCTTCCAGGCTCCGCCGACTCCCCAGCCGCCCGCAGAACCCGAGCCGGAACCGGCTGCAGAACCCGAGCCTGAACCAGAACCGGCGACCCAGCCCGAGCCCGCGACGGAGCCCGAGCCAGAACCGGCTGCAGAACCCGAGCCCGAGCCGGCTGCCACTGAGCCAGAACCGCCGGCCGCCGAAGCGGAAACCAGCGAAGCGGCGACGATGCCCGCCGAAAGCGAACCCGCCGTCGCGGAACCCAATCCGTTTGACCAGCCACCGGCGACCGAGCCCGAGCCCCCGGCGACTGAGCCCGAGCCCCCGGCGACTGAGCCCGCAGCCGAAGAACCCGCGCCGGCCGACGGCGGACTCGACGACCTGTTCGGCGACGCGCCCGCGACGGAAGCCCCCGCCGACGCCGCACCGGCAGCCGAAGAACCGATGGACGACCTGTTCGGCGATCCTGCCCCGGCCGATGCTGCACCGGCAACCGAAGATCCGGCACCGGCCGACGGCGGACTCGATGACCTGTTCGGCGACGCGCCCGCGACGGAAGCGCCCGCCGACGCCGCACCGGCAGCCGAAGAACCGATGGACGACCTGTTCGGCGATCCTGCACCGGCCGACGCTGCACCGGCAGCCGAAGAACCGGCACCGGCCGACGGCGGACTCGATGACCTGTTCGGCGACGCGCCCGCGACGGAAGCGCCCGCCGACGCCGCACCGGAAGCCGAAGACGCGATGGACGACCTGTTCGGCGATCCCGCACCGGCCGACGCTGCACCGGCAACCGAAGAGCCCGCACCGGCCGATGGTGGACTCGATGACCTGTTCGGCGACACGCCCGAACCAGCAGCCGACGCTTCCGACGCGTCGTCGGCGACCGAATCCCTGGACGATCTGTTCGGCGATCCGAGCGATGCCGACGACGCACCGGCAACGGAAGAGAAGCCCGCCGAGGATGCAGCGGACAATCTGGACGACCTGTTTGGAAAAACGCCCGCAGCCGAGGGTTCGCTGAGCGTTCAAGTCGTCTCCGTCGCACCCGCTGTCGCGATCAGCCCGCTGGACGAGACCCATGTGCGAACGTGGATCGACAACACGGGGAAGTATCAGGTCGAAGGCCGCTTGATCGAAATCAACGCCGACAACGTCCGATTGCTCAAGTCCAACGGCCGAACCTGCACGGTCCCCGCCGGACGACTATGCCCGGCCGATGAGTCGTACGTCGATTCGATCCGCGATGAGATCAAGCAATCACGTTTACCCTTGCTGAGCAGCAAGTAGCGTCCAAACTTGACATCGGCAAACGATACAGCGAGCCTATCGCATCCGCGATGGGCTCGCTTTTTTTGTTGACCGCCGTTTCGGCCTGTTGTTTGAAGCCGCCATGACTGACACCGTCCGATTGATGCATTACGACCCGCGTTGGCGGCAGGAGTTCGAGCAAACGCGGAGCGGGATTTTGCACAGTTGTCTCGGTTGGGTGATCGACGTTCAACACATCGGCAGCACCGCGATCGGCGGCATGATCGCCCGCCCGGTCCTGGATGTGGTCGCGGCGGTCCGCGATGACGATGATTCCCAGCAAGCGATCGCCGAGTCATCGGACATGATCGAGGGGCTGAATTTTCGACGCGTCACCACACCGATGTGGGCCGCCGAAGCGATCGTGTTCTGCAAGCCGCGTAGCGGAGAAGAAACCCATCGCGTGTTCTTGACCTATTTAGACAGTCCGTTTTATCGCAGTTCGATCGCCGTCCGCGATGCGCTGCGGTCCGATCGCGAACTCTCGCTGCGGTTCGAGGAAACCAAAGTCACCCGCTGGCGACAGGGAGCCGGCGAGCCGCAGAAATACGCCGATGACAAATCGGTTTTCTTTGCGCATTTGATCGAGCACCACGGGGGCTGAGGTTCGTCCGCACTACCCGCGCAAAAACACCGGTGCCGCGTCGGTCGACGATTGCGCGTCGTAGCGATAACCGTCTTCGGCAAACTTCACCAGCTTGGCCGGCGTTTTGACTTTGTTTCGAATCACCCACGACGCCATCGTCCCGCGCGCCTGTTTGGCAAAGTAGCTGATCACACGATACTTGCCGTTGCTCTGGTCTTTGAACACCGGCGCAATGATCTCGGCCTGGACGCTCATTTTTTGAATGCTGCGGAAGTATTCGTTCGATGCCAGATTCAACAGGTACCGCGAGTCCGTCGCGTCGAGTTGCTCGTTGATCGATTGCGTGATTCGCGTTCCCCAAAACGCATACAGGTCCTTGCCACGACGGGTCTTCAGTGCCGTGCCCATCTCCAATCGATACGCCAGCATCGAATCGAATGGCCGCAGCACGCCGTAGAGTCCGGAAAGAATTCGCAGATGATCCTGCGCGTAGAGCAATTGTTTTTCCGTCATCTGGTCGGCCTGAAGCCCCAAATAGACGTCTCCCTTGAACGCCAAAACTGCCGGCCGAGACGCCTGGTCGGGCATCGGAAGCTGCCAGTCCTGGTAGCGCCCGTGATTCAGTTCGGCCAGATTCTCGCTCACGCCCATCAGCGCCTGGATCTGCTTGGGAGTCTTCTTTTTGAGCAATTCGACCAGCTTTTCGCTCTCGGCGAGCCACTCGGGAGTGGTCCGTGCCGGGACCTTCGGTCGGGATTCATAGTCCAGTGTTTTGGCCGGCGAGAGAACAATCAGCATGATATCGATGGGAAGCGGTGTGGTAGACAGCAGTGGTAGACGGGGGATTGTAGAACGAGTAAAAGCCTTGCCAATCACCGAAACGTTTTTGTCCTCCTCCGTCAAGTGACACGCCGTGCAAGAACTGAACGAATCCATCTACGACCACCCGAAGTATTACGATCTGGTCTTCGGGGCCGATTGTGCCGCGGAGACCAAATTTATCCTGGGTTGTGCGGAGCAGTATTCGAGCCGACCGGCGAAACGATTTTTCGAGCCGGCATGCGGGACCGGGCGATTGCTGTATTCCCTCGCCCGCCGCGGTCACGACGTCGACGGACTGGACTTAAACCCCAAAGCGATCGAGTTCTGCAACGCCAGGTTTAAGCGTCACGAGATGCCCTATCGCGCCTTCGTGGCAGACATGTCGGACTTTCGGCTGCGAAAAAAGACGGATGTCGCGTTCAACACCATCAACAGCTTTCGCCACCTGCCGACCGAAGCGGCTGCGCGCGGGCATTTCGAGTCGATGGCCGGTGCCGTCCGCGTCGGAGGGCTCTACCTATTGGGCGTGCACCTGACGCCGACCAAAGCTACACCGAGCGAAGGGGAATCCTGGTCGGCTCGTCGAGGACATCTGACGGTCAACACGCACATGTGGACCAATTCACGCGACCCCAAACGACGCGTCGAACGGTTCGGCATCCGGTTTGACATCCATCGTCCCTCGGGCTCAGTGCGGATCGTCGATGAACTGGTGCTGCGCAGCTACACGATGCGCCAGATGAAGGCGTTGATCGATCACAGCGGTTTGTGGGAGATCGTCGAAACGTTTGACTTTGGGTACGACCTGTCAGATCCGATCACCGTCGATGCCGCGAGTGAAGATGTCGTCTATGTGCTCCGCCGACGTCAGAATAAGGTAACCGGCAAATAAGACGGTGCGAATTGCCCCGTGGGATAGACTTTAGGAACCGACGTCGAAGACGACTTTGAACGAATTCGGATTGACGGCCGCCGCGAACGCGGGTTTGACCTGCTCCAACGAGTATCGATCGGTGATCAATCCGTCCACGTCGACTTCGCCGCCGGCCAGCGCATCGAGCGCCTTGGCGAACGGACCGCAGCGTGATCCGACGACGCGGATTTCATCGATCACGATCGAAGCCAGTGAAAGTTGATGCGGATCGGCGACGGTCGTCTTGAGCACCACCGTCC
Source organism: Phycisphaera sp. RhM (assembly GCA_033042175.1). Taxonomy (GTDB): domain Bacteria; phylum Planctomycetota; class Planctomycetia; order Pirellulales; family Pirellulaceae; genus Stieleria. The sequence continues at coordinate 412,554 of WCIL01000002.1, read as the reverse complement.
CGCGTGGCCGAACCAGATGAATAGCCATCGGCAATCCGCTCGTCGACCCGGTGCAATCGACCACCACGTCAAATTTGTGACGGGGTAGCTCCGCAGGATCGGCCGACGGGATCTGGACCACTTCGTATCCGCGATGCCCGAAACGCAGCAGTTTGACGCCGTGTTTGCCGAACACGGTGATTCGGTCGGCAACGGATGAAAGCACCTGGGCCGACAGATAGCCCAATCGACCGTCGCCCAAGATCGCGATCTGGTCGGTGGACGTGATCGCAACCTGTTCCAAGATTTCAAAGGCGGCGGCGAGCGGTTCGGTAAAGAGCGCCTGGTCGTCGGTCACGTTTTCAGGAACCGCGTGCAAATTGTGCTCCGGAATCGCAACTGTTTGGGCGAACGCCCCGTCGTGACGATCGATTCCGATCACCGTCCGCCGGGGACAGTGCGTCGGTCGACCGGCCCGGCAGGTCGGACAGGCCCGACAATTGCAATTGATCTCGCCGACCACACGGCGCCCCGCATGGGTTCCCGTTTGCGCAATGCCGACAAACTCATGCCCCAAGACTCCGCGAAACCCCATGTAACCCTGAGCGAGTTGCAGATCGGTTTCACAAATCCCCGCGTGCAGGACCTGCACCAGCACTTCGCCCTCGGCCGGCGTCGGTTCGGGGTGCGAACTCTGGTAGTGAAGACCGCCGGGGTCCAGGAGGATCGCTTCCATGGGGCTCTTTCCGAATCTCTGGTTTGAATATCGAATTCAATCGGCGCACGACATGCCCCCGAGTCTACCCGCGACCACCTTCGCAACAGGTTTCACAAATCGAATGGCAGCGGGAACACTGCAATTTACCGCGAATTTCAATCAACGTCTTGCCGCGGCAGACCGGGCAGACGCCGTGTCCACCGGCGCCGCAGGTGGCGTCGGCTGAACTTGTCGACGGGGCGTTTCTCGCGGCTAGCGGAGTGGTGTTCTGTGAATCCATCAATCCAACATCCTTCACGCGTTTGATCAGTTGAACGAAACCAAAACCGCAGTCTATCCGCAAGGCTGGAAAGGGTTCAACGGTGACAGCAGCGGGATTGTGCTTTAGCCAAGCATCGAGTCCAACCCTTCGTCGAACCCCGTTCGCGAACTGCGATAAGCGGAAAGCATCGCAATCGGGTCGATGAAACGCCAGGCAGGTAAACTGGACGCGAACACCGTCATCAACGCCCCGCCGCGCAGTGCCCAGAACACGTAACCGATCGAAAACACACTCATCCCCGCACCCGCGGCCCCGACCATGACCATCATCGGCGAGTCGTCTTCGTGCTGCTGGGGGTCATCCCACTGCGTCCAAACGATCGCTTGTTGCAGGTCTTGACGCAGCAAACGTTCGAGTTGCTGCAGTTCGGGGGAGTGGCTGAGAGTCACACCGGAAGCATCGCTTGAAACCGCATAGACGCCGTAGAGTTGTCGCTCGGCACGTATCACTTCGTCCGGCAAACCGTCGTTTCCAGGCAGGCCACCCCCATCGGATGGCCCCCCGACGCCACCGTCCGACTTGGCACCTGGACCATGCAGGACCGAAGCCAAGGCGATGCCGGAGTCTTCGCCGGACGTTACGGTCGCCTCGGAGGTGTCCGTTGATTCGTCGGATTCCGATTCGACCTCCGATGAAGTATCGGCATTTGATTCGGTCGCGTTCTCTGTCTCGGGTTCCTCGGAATCCGGATCAGTTGGTGACGTCGCCGCCGATCCGCTGACCGCCGGCGCGGCGACGGGCACTTCAAGGATTACCTCGGCAACATTGCTCGAAAGCGTCCCGTCGGTGACTCGGTAAAAGAACGAGTCTTGACCGAAAAAGCCCGCGTTCGGCGTGTAGGTGAAATTGCCCCCCGGATCCAAACTGAACGTGCCGTTGGTCGGCGCGGCGACCATCACGATCGCGAGCGCATCGCCATCGATGTCGGTATCGTTGAAAATCACTCCCGCCACTCCGACGGACAACGTTTCACCGATCGTCACCGTGAACGCTTCACCCGTCGCCGCGGGAGCTTCGTTGACATCGGTGACGGCGATCGAGTTCGTCATCGTGGTCGTCGAACCGTCACTGCTCGTGGCCCGAATGGTAATGGTTTCGCTCGCTGACGTTTCGTGATCCAGCGCTCCGGCCACTCGGATAATCCCCGTCGTCGTGTCGATCGAGAATCGACCGCCGGCATCGTCGTCGAGCGTATACGTGACAATCGCCCCTGCATCTGCATCGCTGGCCAGTGCGGTGATGCCGACGAGGGTTCCCGGCACCGCGTCCTCGGCAACTGAATTGGCCGACGGATCAACATCCGCAATCGCGCTGATCGCATTGTCGTTGACGGGAGTCACCGTGATGGTGAAGGTCCCGGCGATCGCCGACGCGCCGTCTTCACCGCCATCGGCGAGCGTGAACCCGAAGCCATCGCCGATCGTCTCGCTGTCATCGTGACTGTACGTGACGTCTCCATTGTCCAGATCCGCCTGCGTGAACGTATCACCCAGTGTGAGTGTCCCGAATCCCGCCAGCGTCAACGTCCCGTTGTCAACGTCGTCCGTCAGGGTGTACGTTAAGTCTGTTGACGCGTCGTCGACATCACTGCCGCTAAGCATGCCCGACGTGATCGCGGTTCCCGTCGCCCCTTCGGCAACCGTCATCCCTGTATTCGATGCCAAGTTCGGTGAATCATTGACCGCGGTGATGTCGACGTTGACCGTGCCGATCGTTTGATCCGTTCCGCCGCCGCTGCCGGTGTTGCCGCCGTCGTTGACGACGACTTGGATTGTATCGGCATCGTTACCGAAGGTGTGCGGCGTGCCGTGCAAGTACTGAATGTTCGCCGGCGTGTCCAAGAACGTGTTCAAATCCGCCAGCGTTCCGGTCAGGGTCAGTGTTCCCGTCCCCGATCCGCCCACCGTGACTCCGCCGCCGGTCGATGCCGTCAAGTCTCCACCGGTCGAAGTCGACAGCGTGACGGTCAGGTTGCCACCGTTTTCATCCAGGTCCGCCAAGTTGAGCGCTGACAGATCGACGTTGCTGCTGACGTCTTCGGTCACCGTGATGTCGCTCGGCAATCCCGTGCCCGTCGGGTCATCGTTGGTCGCCGCGATCGAAATGTCTCGGGTCTGCGTGTTCGAATCCACATCACCATCGTTGACGGTAAACGAGACCGTGCGGGTCGCCGTGGAGGGATTGTCGCTTGTGTTGGTGTAGGTGATGCTGCGCAGCGCCGCTTCGTACTCGGCGACGGTCGCGGTTCCGGTCAGAGTCATCGTCCCGCTGCCGGCGTTCCAAACCCCGCTGATCCCGTTCTGGTCGACGAAGGTCAATACGTCTTCGCCACTGGTGTAATTGCCGGTGATCTGAACCACCGCTGATTCCAGATTCGTGTCATCGACGTCGCTCAGCGCGAGCGTCGAAGTGATCGCTACCGCGCCATCGTTTTCCGTGTAGGCCAGCGTGCTGCCTTCGATCGACGCTTCCACCGGAGCGTCGTTGACATTACTGACCGTCCAATTGAACGTACTGCTAGTTGTCGTCCCCGCACCGTCGTCGACCGTGAAATCGAAACTGTCGGAGGAAGTTTGGCTGCCGTCGTGGTCGTACGTGATCAGCCCCGCATCAATGTCGGCTTGCGTGAACGTGTCGCTGACGTTCAACGCGGAACCGAGACGGTACAGTGTTCCATTGGTCGGCAAGGCATCGACCGTGTACACCAATTGCGAATCGGTGTTGTCGACGTCGGTCGTTTCCAGCATCGCCGTGGTCACCGTGTTACCGACCGAGCCTTCCGGGACCGTGTCACCGGTGTTGGTCGCCAGCACCTGTTCGTCGTTGACCGCGGTGATGTCCACGTTGACGGTACCGATTGTTTGATCCGTTCCGCCGCCGCTGCCGGTGTTGCCGCCGTCGTTGACGACGACTTGGATCGTGTCGGCGTCGTTGCCGAACGTGTGTGGCGTGCCGTGCAGGTACTGAATGTTGGCCGGAGTGTCTAAGAACGTGTTCAAGTCCGCCAGCGTTCCGGTCAACGTCAACGTTCCCGTCCCCGATCCGCCCACGGTGACTCCGCCGCCGGTCGATGCCGTCAAGTCTCCGCCGGTCGAGGTCGAAAGCGTGACGGTCAGGTTGCCGCCGTTGTCATCGAGATCCGCCAAGTTCAGCGCCGACAGATCGACATTGCTGCTGACGTCTTCGGTCACCGTGATGTCGCTCGGCAATCCCGTGCCCGTCGGATCGTCGTTGGTCGCGGCGATCGAGATGTCACGCGTTTGGGTGTTGGAATCCACATCGCCGTCGTTGACCGTGAACGAGACCGTTCGGGTCGCCGTGGAGGGATTGTCGCTGCTGTTGGTGTAGGTGATGCTCCGCAGCGCCGCTTCGTACTGGGCGACCGTCGCGGTTCCGGTCAGGGTCATTGTACCGCTGCCGGCATTCCAAACGCCGCTGATCCCGTTCTGGTCGACGAAGCTCAGCACGTCTTGGCCGCTGGCATAGTTGCCGGTGATCTGGACGACGGCCGATTCAAGGTTCGTGTCGTCGCTGTCGGACAGCGCCAGCGTCGACGTGATCGCCACGGCGCCGTCGTTTTCCGTGTAGGCCAGCGTGCTACCTTCGATGGAGGCTTCCACGGGAGCATCGTTACCGGCGGTGACCGTCCAGTTGAACGTGCTGCTGGTCGTCGCGCCTGCGCCGTCGTCGACCGTGAAGTCGAACGAATCGCTCGTCGTCTCGCTGCCGTCGTGATCGTAAGTGATCAGCCCCGCATCGAGATCCGCTTGGGTGAACGTGTCACTGACATTTAAAACAACACCGCCGCGGTACAGCGTTCCGTTGGTCGGCACCGCATCGACCGTGTAAACCAGTTGCGAATCCGTGTTGTCCACGTCGGTCGTTTCCAGCATCGCCGTGGTCACCGTGTTGCCGACCGAGCCTTCCGGGACCGTGTCACCGGTGTTGGTCGCCAGCACCTGTTCGTCGTTGACCGCGGTGATGTCGACGTTGACGGTGCCAATCGTTTGATCCGTTCCGCCGCCGCTGCCGGTGTTGCCGCCGTCGTTGACAACGACTTGGATTGTGTCGGCATCGTTGCCGAACGTGTGCGGCGTGCCGTGCAAGTACTGAATGTTCGCCGGCGTGTCCAGGAACGTGTTCAAGTCCGCCAGCGTTCCGGTCAACGTCAACGTTCCCGTCCCCGATCCGCCCACCGTGACTCCGCCGCCGGTCGATGCCGATAAATCACCGCCGGTCGAGGTCGAAAGCGTGACGGTCAGGTTGCCGCCGTTTTCATCCAGGTCCGCCAAGTTGAGCGCCGACAGATCGACATCGCTGCTGACGTCTTCGGTCACCGTGATGTCGCTCGGAAGGCCGGCGCCGGTCGGGTCATCGTTGGTCGCGGCGATCGAGATGTCACGCGTTTGCGTGTTGGAATCCACATCACCATCGTTGACGGTGAACGAGACCGTGCGGGTTGCCGTAGACGGATTGTCGCTTGTGTTGGTGTAGGTGATGCTGCGCAGCGCCGCTTCGTACTCGGCGACCGTTGCGGCACCGGAGAGCGTCATCGTTCCGCTGCCCGCGTTCCAAACTCCGCTGATCCCGTTCTGATCGACGAAGGTCAACACGTCTTCACCGCTGGCATAGTTCCCAGTGATCTGCACCACCGCCGATTCCAGGTTCGTGTCATCGACGTCGCTCAGCGCGAGCGTCGACGTGATCGCCACCGCGCCGTCATTTTCGGTGTAGGCCAGCGTGCTGCCTTCGATGGATGCTCCCACCGGAGCGTCGTTGACATTACTGACCGTCCAATTGAACGTACTGCTGGTTGTCGTGCCTGCGCCGTCGTCGACCGTGAAATCAAAACTGTCGGAGGAAGTTTGGCTGCCGTCGTGGTCGTACGTGATCAGCCCCGCATCAATGTCGGCTTGCGTGAACGTGTCGCTGACGTTCAACGCGGAACCGAGACGGTACAGCGTGCCGTTGGTCGGTAAAACATCGACGGTGTAAACCAACTGGCTGTCCGTGTTGTCCACGTCGGTCGTTTCCAGCATCGCCGTGGTCACCGTGTTACCGACCGAGCCCTCCGGGACCGTGTCACCGGTGTTGGTCGCCAGCACCTGTTCGTCGTTGACCGCGGTGATGTCGACGTTGACGGTACCGATTGTTTGATCCGTTCCGCCGCCGCTGCCGGTGTTGCCGCCGTCGTTGACGACGACTTGGATCGTGTCGGCGTCGTTGCCGAACGTGTGTGGCGTGCCGTGCAGGTACTGGATGTTGGCCGGAGTGTCTAAGAACGTGTTCAAATCGGCCAGCGATCCGGTCAGGGTCAATGTTCCCGTTCCCGATCCGCCCACGGTGACTCCGCCGCCCGTCGACGCCGATAAATCGCCACCGGTCGACGTCGAAAGCGTGACCGTCAGATTGCCGCCGTTGTCATCCAGGTCTGTCAAGTTCAACGCCGACAGACCGACGTCGCTGCTGACGTCTTCGGTCACCGTGATGTCGCTGGGCAGGCCGGTACCCGTCGGGTCGTCGTTGGTCGCGGCGATCGAGATGTCACGCGTTTGCGTGTTGGAATCCACATCGCCGTCATTGACGGTGAACGAGACCGTGCGGGTCGCCGTGGAAGGGTTGTCGCTGCTGTTGGTGTAGGTGATGCTCCGCAGCGCCGCTTCGTACTCGGCGACCGTTGCCGTACCGGAGAGCGTCATGGTTCCGCTGCCGGCGTTCCAAACGCCGCTGATCCCGTTCTGATCGACGAACGTCAACACATCTTGGCCGCTGGCGTAATTACCGGTGATCTGGACGACCGCCGATTCCAGGTTCGTGTCGTCGCTGTCGGACAGCGCCAGCGTCGACGTGATCGCCACGGCGCCGTCGTTTTCCGTGTAGGCCAGCGTGCTACCTTCGATGGAGGCTTCGACCGGAGCGTCATTGACGGTCGTGATCGTGAAGTTGAACGTGCCCGTCGCGGGAGTCGCGCCGTCTTCGCCGCCGTCGGCCAGTGAGAAACTGAACGCGTCGCTGGTCGTTTCGCTGCCGTCGTGATCGTAGCTCACGTCGCCGGCATCGATGTCGGCTTGGGTGAAGGTATCGTTTAATCCCAAGGCGCCGAACCCGGCCAGATACATCGTGCCGTTGTCGGTCACGTCGGTGATCGTGTAGGTCAAGCCGGCGCCGCTGTCATCGACGTCGCCTTCGTTGAGCATCGCGGTCGTGATCGCCGTTCCGGTGGAACCTTCCAAAACCGTCGTGCCGGTGTTGGTCGCGACCGTCGGTGATTCATTGACATCGGTGACCGTCACGGCGATCGCTTGGGTATCGGTGTCGATGCCGTCGGAGACTTGCACCGTGACGTCGTAGACGTTGTTGCCGCCGTTGTCGGTCGGCGATTCAAAGTTCGGCGCCGACACGAACGTCAGCACGCCGGAACTGGAATCGATCGCGAACTTGGTCGAATCGAGTCCGCCGATGATGCTGTAGGTCAGTGTTTGGGCGGGCACGTCGCCGTCGACGGCCGTCACGGTGGTCACCGCTGTTCCATTCTCTGCTGCATTGACGGCGGCAGTCGCGCCCGCGCCGTTGCTGGTGATCGTCGGCGCGGAGTTGGGAGTGTAGCCGACCTGAAGGCTGGCGATTTGGACGTTGCCGCCCGGCCCACCGCCTCCGACCGCAGTAACCAGGAAGCGGACCCGCGTATCGGCGGCGGTGTAAGCGGAGATGTCGATCGAGAGTGTGCCGGTCCCGACATTCGTCGAGGCATCCAATGTGGCAACGGTGTCGTAGTTGCTGCCTCCGTCGCCGGAGACTTGCAAGAGAACCGTACGCGCCCCCGTCAGACTATTCGCATAGGCAAGATCGAGCGACGCCGACGACGCGCCGCTCAAATCGACTTGACGATAGACGTTGTCGTTGACGTTGTTGACGTTGATCCTGAGGTCACCTCCGCTGACTTTAATGTCTCCGCTGGTCGCGGATCCGTCGGCCGAATCCACCCATCCGGTGGCCCAAGCTTCGCTACCGTCGCTGTTGCCGTAGGAGTCGACCTCGAAAAGATCGAGAAATTGTCCGTCATCGGCGGTGTCCTGAACGGTGACGGCGATCGTCTGTGTATCGGTATAGGTCCCATCACTGGCCTGGACGATCACATCGTAAACGTTGTTCGCGCCGACGTCGGTCGGGGATTCAAAGTCGGGGGCGGCGACGAAGGTCAAGACACCGGTGCTTCCGTCGATGGCGAATTTGGTGGAATCGACGCCGCCGATGATCGAGTACGTGATTGTCGGTGCGGGAAGGTCGGCATCGCTGGCGACGACGGTCGACACGTACACGCTGTTTTCGAAGACGTTGATCGCTGCCGTTGCCGTGCCGCCGTCGGAGGTGATGACCGGACTATTGTCGTTGACCGGGGTGACGGTGAAGTTAAACGTTCCCGTGGCCGGGGTTGCGCCGTCTTCACCGCCGTCGGCCAGTGAGAAACTGAACGCGTCGCTGGTCGTTTCGCTGCCGTCGTGGTCGTACGTCACATCACCGGCGTCGATGTCGGCTTGGGTGAAGGTGTCGTTCAATCCCAACGCACCGAACCCGGCCAGGTACATCGTGCCGTTGTCGGTCACGTCGGTGATGGTATAGGTCAATCCCGCGCCGCTATCGTCGACGTCACCTTCGTTGAGCATCGCGGTCGTGATCGCCGTTCCGGTGGAACCTTCCAGGACCGTCGTGCCGGTGTTGGTGGCGACCGTCGGTGAATCATTGACGGCAGTGATGTAGATATTGACATTCGATGCGGCGCTTGTGCCGCCGTCGCCATCGGAAAGCACGCCGCTGACGATGCGGGTGGCCGTCGATGGATCTTCCGAAACGTTGCTGTACGTGGTGGACCGCACCAATCCTTGCACCGCGGCGACATCGGCGTTGGCATTCAAGTTGACCGTCAGTGCGGTCAATCCGGTGCCACCGCTGAATGTTCCGATCAAATTACCTTCGTAGTAAACGTTCGATCCGGACGTGCTGATTTGGCCAACTCCCGTCCCGACATTGCGGATTCCCAATCGGTCGTTGGTTGTCGCATTGGCTGTGAGCGTTAGGGTGAAAACACCGCCATCAAAGTCCGTCGAATCCGAATCCGTGACGGTCGCGGAGGCGTCGTAGAGTGGCGTGTCGTTTTCGGTGTACAACGCGTTCGGACTCGACGCGGTCACAACGGGTGCCGCGATGTACTGAACACTCAATTCGGGTCGCAGCGATGCCGTCACGGCTTCGGAACTCTCAAGGTCGAAGCCGTCGCTGTGACTATTAAATAATGCCCAACCGTGATTAGTGCCTCCGTCGGACCAGGTTTGTAATGCATCTTCCAGCCCCGTGATCGTGTACAAGCCCAGACTGCTTAAGTCGGTGACCGACCCGTCTGCCGCCGCGACGTATTCCGTGCCCGACTGCAATCCGCTACCGAGCGAGTTGTAGGTCGACGATTCGTCCCAGGAAGTCAACATTTCATGAAGCGACAAAGTCGCTGTGGAGTCCCCGGCACCGACTGCGTTGATCGTTAAACTGGCCGAAACGATCGTCGAACCGAGTGGAATTTGCCCCGGGCCATTGCCGAAAATGTTGTCGAACTGCAGCAGCCCCACACTCTCAAATCCGTTGCTGTGGTTATCATCAACGGCGACCGAAACGTCGCTCCCGTAAGACGAATCGGGCGAATCGCCATTGATGTCGGTATCGAGTGTTCCGGTGTACCCGCTGATTCCTTCTTGAAACGTCGCCGATGGATAGACCATCGAATTGATGGACACCCCGGCGGCGGCCCAGTTATCGCTTCCGGTCCAGGTCCAATCCATGACCACCGAGGCGGCACCCGCCTCGGTGCTGCCACCTCCATTGATGTTCGGTCCGCCGATCAAGTCCCAGGTTTCGGTCTGCCCCGTACCCGGAACAAGATCGTAGTCGGCTGCGTCGTCAACAGCGATTGCCGCGAACACCAAATCGTCGGTCGATGAACTGACGGTGACCGAACCGCTGCCCCCGACGCCTGCTCCAGAAGCAAACGTCCCCAGCGGAGTCGATTGATCCACACCGGTGAATGTCATCACACCCGCGGTGTTGCCATCGGAAGTACCACTGAAATTGATATCGACGTTGTAGGTGCCGACGTCGGGTGCGACCAATGACCAGATCTCGACGCGGGCGTCACCGTCAACGCGTGTTCCGACCAGACTGAGCGAATCTCCGTTGTACGTGATCGAAGTGACTTCATCCGCGCCCGCCAGATTGATCGAAACACCGACCAGCATCAGACGATCGACACCCGAGGTCGTGTGAGAGATGGTGATATCGCCGCCGCTGCTCGTGCCCGTTGAGGTTGCATCCGCGGTCGCCGCGAAGACGTGCTGCCACGAATGTTGCACGTCCAAATCAAATGCGATCACGGTCTCGATCGAGCCCACGGCGTATTCGAGGTCCCAGTCGCCGCCGAGTGACTGATGTCCGGTCAAGTCATCACTGGCCGCGACGTCGCAGTCACAGACCGCGGCCAGCATTTCGATCAATTCGCGTCCCGAATTCGACGAAGCCAAATCGCAACCATAGATCAGCAAATCGGCATCCGCGTCGAGTGCGTTTTGCCACTGAGCGATCGAACCGGCATGGGCGACCGCCGAGTTCTGGTCCAGCCGAGTGTTTCCGAGTTGGAACCCTTCGCCGTCGCCGTGGCTGAGAATGTGGATTGCATCGACGCCGGACAGCTCGCCCAGCGATTGTGTGATTTGAGTGATCCCGTCTTCGTCGGATGACAAGCGAACGATCGACCACTGCGTGCCGTCCGCCGAACCGTCGCGCAGACCCGCCAACAGCACGTCGGAGTCGTCGACGCCGGCGTCAACGAAGACCACCTCCAGACGCCGCGCGGGGTCGAACGAAGGCGTGTCGACCACTTCATTCGAGTCGGCTGGATCCGGTTCTGAGTCGGCAGAATCGACAGGATGGGTGCCGAATAATGGGTCTGTCGAACCGGCGAAACCCGATTCGAGCATCTCGGCCATCAACGCGTCGAGAATTTCGACGTCGGCATTGGGAACCGATTCGCCGACGTCATGACCGTCCGCGCTTAGCAGAATTCTGTCTTCCAACTGGTAGAAGTCAAAAACGCGTTGGCAGTTTTGAGGGGACAAGGTGGTGAATCCGCCATTTAGGTGTTGTGCCCAGTGAATTCGACAGCCCTCACCCCCCAGCCGCCTCGATTCACTCCCAAATCTAAGTCAGATTCAGGCTTGAGGACGATTAGGTGGTCGCGCCAAAACGTATTGCGGGACAACCTCGCCGAGATCAGGTAGGTAAATACCGGTCAATCGGACATTGGCGAGCTCCGCGACGCGAGACACACCCCACCGCCTCGGTCCGTCAGATCGAACACTCACCGGCCACGCTTCAGCAACGACTCCAGTCCCTCGTCGGCCGCGCCCAGGGAACTGCGATAGGCCGAGAGCATGGCGATCGGGTCGATGAATCGCCAGGCGGGCAAACTGGATGCGAACACCGTCATCAAGGCCCCGCCGCGGAGTGCCCAGAACACGTATCCGATGGAAAACACGCTCATCCCGGCGCCCGCAGCCCCGACGTAAACCAGCATCGGAGACTCATCGTGCTGCTCGAGATCATCCCACTGAGTCCAAAGGATGGCTTGTCGGATGTCCTGTTGAAGCAAACGTTCCAGTTGCGTCGATTCAGACGACGTTGATCTTGCCGCGGAAACCTGGTTCTCGGAGACTCCATACGCAGTGAACAGTTGTCTCGATGAATCGCCGCTGACGTCGCCTAGTGTCCCAGAATTTCCATCCACCTCCGGTCCGCCCTTGGCATGTGCCAACCGCTCGGCTTGTGCAGCCGCGTCCAGCGCCGCTTGAATCGCGCCGGCGGCACTGTCGACGGATTCGTCCATCTGTGACTCGTCGGCCGATTCGTTTTGCGACAACGGATCCGCCGATTCGCCCGACTCCTCTCCGCTGTCGGTCGTCATTTCTGCTGGAGCGTTCGAGGAAGAACTCGAGGGCGGATTCGAAAACGATGTCGGCGCCGGTGCAAGCAGAACCTCAATCGTCACCTCGACCGCACCGCTGACCAGCGAACCATCGGTCACTGAATAGAAAAACGAATCTCGTCCAAAGAAACCGGTGTTGGGCGTGTAGGTGAACGCGCCGCCGGGCTGTAGCGAAAACGTCCCATGGTTCGGTCCGGTCACAAGAATCGTTGACATCGTGTGCCCATCGACATCCGTGTCATTGAAAATCAAACCCGGGTCGGCGACCGACAACGTCGCTTGGGGGTTGACCGTGAAGGCATCGGCGGTGGCAACCGGAGCATCGTTGACAGCGGTGATGTTCAATTGAATCGACTGGACGAGGGTGTCGGTTCCGCCACCGTCATCGATCACCTGGTACGAAAAGAACAACGGCCCGCCGTTGGCATCGTCGGTGGGTCGGAACTGCATGCCTTGGAGCTCTGCCAACGTATAGGTCGACGTCGTCACGGCTGTTACGCCATCGGCCAAGTAGATTGCTCCGAATGATCCCGATGGCACAACGGTGACTTGGTAGGTGAGGGTCTGGGATAACTCATCGCTCCCGCCGCCGGTCCCATAGTTGACCGTCCCCAGCCCCAGCGAGGTGAATCCGGAATCCTCCAGCACGGTCAGGTCATTGACCGAACCGCCGGTCAGCACGGGTGCGTCATTGATGGGCGTGGCGGTCATCGTTTTGATCCCCGTCACCGGTGGTGCCAATCCATCGTCGACGCTGGTCGCGATCGTGAAGTCGTTGGCGTAATCCGCAGTCGGCGAGAACGTGACACCGGCCAGCAACGCATTGACATCCGCCACCGCACCGCTGGCGGTCCAAACGCCAGCGGCAAAGGACGACGTCACCGCGCCCGACGTGCCGGTACTTAACGAACCCGCGGCAACATCCGACAGCGTCAACGTCACCGTCAGATTGGCGTCATCGACATCGCTGACCACAATGTCCGTCAGGTCCAGCGATGCATCCTCGGTATAGGTTTCGGCCGCGCTCAGGTTTGTGCCCAAGGGAGCGTCGTTGATCGCGGTGATGGTCACCTTGACCGTCGCCGTATCGGTTCCGCCGTTGCCATCATCGACTTGATAGGTGAACGAATCGATCGCCGTTTGCCCAGGCGCGAGATAATCAAACACGCCGTTGGGATCGTACTGGTAGTCCCCTCCCGCGGCGACGGTCAACAGGGCTCCCGATGGCAAGGTGAACGTCGACCCGACATTCGCCCCGCTGCCGTTGACCTGCGTGACGGTCAACGGATCTCCCTCGCCATCGAGGTCATTGCTCAGGATTCCATCGGCCAGATTGATGGTCAGCGGTGTATCTTGGTTAGTCGAATAGCCGGTCCACTGCGGCCCGACCGTGCCAGCACCACCGTCGACGAGTGATCCCGTGTTGGCATTAGCCGTCAGGTCAGCGGTGCTCGTCCCCGTCCCTTCATCAAAGCTCCAATAACCGATCAAGCCGGTTTCGGTTCCGGCCAAGGGTTGGTCGAGGCTGGTGCGGATTTCGTTCTGAGTCCGGGAGACGTTCCACACTCGAACTTCGTCGATCTCTCCGGAAAAATACTGACCGACCGGGTTGTTTTGTCGCCCGCCGACGATGAAGTCATCCTTCGTTGCGTGCGCATCCCCGATACTGCCCGATCCATAGTACGTTTCGACCAGATTGCCGTTGACGTACGTGCTCATCGTGCCGTTGTCATAGACCACCGAAACGTGAGTCCATTCATTGAGCGGGACGATATACCCGGTGTCGTGCCAGGCCCAACCGGGCGTGGTGTTCGCGACGGCCCACCGCAGGTTGCCCGTCGACGTGATGCCGATTTCGTACTCGCCTTCCTTGTTCAGAATGATGCTGGATGAGGTGGGATAAGCATCGGGGCGAATGCGGGCCTCCATGGTCAGCTGGTTGCTGACTTCCAGAACCGCGCTAACGCCCATGTTCACCGCGTCGTCGATGCCATCGAACTTCAGCCCATGGTGGTCGTCGACGGCAATCGGGTCATCAGCGACGGCTGTCACAGACAACGACCGTTGGGACGTGTTACTCGTGCCCCCGTCGCCATCGGTCACCACAAAGTCGATCGTGCGCAGCGATGCCGAGGGATCGTCCGAGACGTTGAAATAGCTGACCTGTCGTCCGACTTCCTGAGCGATCGAGGGTGTACTGTTGCCATTGAACGTGATCACCAGCGGTGCCGTCCCCGTGCCACCGGCCAGTGTCCCGACTTGAGTCCCGCTGTGATAAACCCCCGTCCCCAGCAACGTGATGGCACCGCCGGGCGAGATCGTCAATCGATCGTCTGCGGTGGCGTTGGCGGAAATCGTGACCGTCAACTGGCCGCCGTTGAGATCAACGGGGTCCACATCCGCGATCGTCAACAGTGAATCCACGACTGTCGCCGCGGCGTTTTCGGAATAGGCCGCGACGCCTCCGGAGATGCCGGTGACCGGCGCATCGTTTACATCGGTCACGGTCAGGCTGGCGGTTTCTGCCGCACTGCTCAATGCCGTAACGCCGCCCCGAACCGACACGTCAATTTTGGTTCCTTCCGTCCCGCTGGTTTGATCCCAGCCATAGAAATCAAAACTGGCCGTCGTGCCCGATTCGCCGTTGGGAACAAACCGAACCAGGTCGACCGCTCGCAACAACAACGCAGACGTACTGGAAACACTGCCGACGGCCGACCACGACGATCCGCCGTCGGTGGAATACTCCCATGCGCCGTTGCCGCTGGAAAGCGAGGTAATCGCGACGCCTTCGATCGCCCCGCTGTCAACGTCGGTGATCCGGTCACCGCCGGCGCTGGCAATGATCGCACTGATCGTGTCACCGGCGTTGCCGGTTTGGTCTTCATTGATCGACGTCAGTGTCATGCTGCCGGTGTTGTCGACCACGGGAGCATCGTTCACGCTGGTGACAACAATGTCTGCCGATTCGACCGCCGCAGTGAACGCGGACGTGCCACCGTTGGTTGCGGTGCTGACTTTCGTTCCGGCGGTTCCCGCGGATTGATCCCAACCGCGATAGTCTAAGCTGGCGGTGGTTCCGTTTTCCGCGTCGGGTATGAATCGCACCAGATCGCTGTCCCGCAACAACAGTGCCGCCGCGTTGGAAACCGAGCCGATGTCGGTCCAACTCGCGCCGGCGTCGACGGAGTATTGCCAGGTGCCGCCGCCGCTGACCAGCGATGTGATCGCGATCCCTTCCAATGCCCCGGAATCCACGTCGGTCATCCGGTCACCACCGGCACTGGCGATGATCGATGCGACGGTGTCTCCGCCGTTTGCCGTTTCGTCCTCAGTAAGAGTCGAAAGCGTCGTCGCGCCCGCGGGATCATACACCGGCGCGTCGTTGACATCCGTGACCGTGATCGCAGCCGTTTCGGTGGCCGAACTGAACTCGGTGATCCCGCCGTTGGAGGACGTGTCGACTTTGGTTCCGAACGACCCGACGGATTGGTCCCAGGCGCGGAAGGTTACATCGGCCGACGTGCCGCCGACGCCGTTGGGCACCAGTCGAATCAGATCGTTCGAACGCAACAACAGCGCCGACGTGTTCGATACCGCTCCGATGTCACTCCAGGTTCCGCCGGCATCGTTCGAAAACTGCCAGATGCCGTTGCCATTGTTCCAGGACGTGATCGCAATCCCTTCGACCGCCCCGATGTCAACGTCGGTGACGCGGTCGCCGCCGGCGCTCAGCAGGACGCTGGCGACCGTATTGCCCGAATTGGTCAGATCGTCTTCGGTGATGGATGTCAGCGTCATCGTGCCGCTGTTGTCCAGCACCGGTGCGTCATTGACATCCGTCACCGTGATCGAGGCAACTTCGGTGGCGACACTGTAGGGCGTCGTCGCACCGTTGATGGAAGTGTCCGCGGTGGTGCCTGCCGTTCCGGTCGCCTGATCCCAGGCCCGGAAGGTGACCGTGGGCGGAGTTCCGTTCTTGGCGTCGGGAACAAAACGCAGCAGATCATTTTCACGCAACAACAGCGCCGAGGTATCCGACACGGTTGCGACATTCGACCACGACGATCCGCCGTCGATCGAGTACTGCCAAGCACCGTTTCCATTGTCGGTTGCAGTGACCGCAATGCCTTCGACCGGTCCAAAATTGACGTCGGTAATGCGATCCCCACCGGCGCTGGCGATGATCGCCGCCACCGTATCACCCGCGTTGGTGACCTGGTCTTCGGTGATGGTCGTCAGAGTCATCGCCCCCGAGTTGTCCAGGATCGGGGCATCGTTGACCAACAGCGACGCCGTGTCGCTGGCGGCGGAAAACGCGGTCGTCGTTCCATTGACCGAAGCATCGGCAAGCGCTCCGTTGACGCCGGACGTTTGATCCCAACCTCGGAAGGTGATGGCCGAGGCGATCTGGCCGTTGTAGTCGGGGTTCGGCTGAAAATAGAGTCGTGTGTTCGCGTCGGCGGCGAGCAGTCGTGCCGAGCTGTCGCTGACCGCTCCGAGCGGATTCCAATTGGCCCCATTGTCGACCGAATAGAACCACGAACCGTTGGTCGCGTCGGCAGCCGTCACGGCGATCCCCAGCAACGCCCCGATGTCGACGTCGGTGATGTTGTCGACTTGACCGGAGGGAGATGCGAAATCAACGAGCGAGGTAATCAACGTACCGACCGCCCCGACCGGCGCCGGGGCGTCTTCGTATTGGCCGTCCAGGATCGGGCTTTCGCTTGAATCCAGAACCGGCGCGTCGTTGACATCGGTGACCGTGATGGATGCGACTTCGGTGGCCGTACTGAACGGCGTTGCTGCACCATTGCTGGAAGCATCGACGACGGTCCCGGCCACTCCGGACGCCTGATCCCAAGCCCGGAACGTCACCGTCGGTGCGGTACCGTTCTCCGCGTCGGGGACAAAACGCAGGAGATCGCTGTCGCGCAGCAGCAGTGCCGCAGTGTCGGAAACGCTCGGGACACTCGACCAGTTGGTGCCTCCGTCGAGCGAGTATTGCCAGCTTCCGTTGCCATTGTTGGTCGCGATCAAGGCGATCCCTTCGACCGCACCGGGATTCACATCGGTGATCCGGTCCCCGCCTGCGCTGGCGATGATCGACGCCACACTGTCACCCGCGTTGGTCACCTCGTCTTCGCTGATCGTTGTCAGTGTCATCGATCCGGTGTTGTCCAAGACCGGAGCGTCGTTGACCAACTGTGACGCCGTATCGGTCGCAGCGGAAAACGCGGTCGTCGTCCCGTTGATCGACGCATCGGCCAAGGAACCGTTGCCGCCCGTCGTTTGATCCCAGGCGCGGAACGTCAGCGCACTGGTGATCTCGCCGGTGTACCCCGGGTTGGGTTGAAAATAGACACGTGTGTTCGCATCGGCCGCCAGCAATCGCGCCGAACTGTCGCTAACCACACCCATCGCGATCCAATTCGATCCGCCGTCGATCGAATAGAACCAGGTTCCGTTACTCGCATCGGCACCGGTCACCGCGATTCCCAGCATCGAACCGCCATCCACATCGGTGACGTTATCGAGTTCACCGGACGGCGTCGCGTCGTCGACCAACGAGGTGATCAACGTGCCGACCGCACCGACCGGTGCAGGTGCATTCTCCGCCACGCCTTCCAACTCCGGACTGGCGGCGGAATTCAGGACGGGAGAGTCATTGACGCTCGTGACGGTGATGTCGGCGGTTTCAATCGACGTGCTGAAAGCCGTACTGCCGCCATTGGTGGACGCATCCTCCTTCGTCCCGAGCGTACCGCTGGTCTGGTCCCAGGCCCGAAAATCAAAACTCGCCGTGGTGGCGTTACGACCGTTGGGGATAAACCGAACCAGATCCGTGTCTCGCAGCAGCAATGCGGAGCTGTCCGAGACGGTGCCGACGGCCAGCCAGGTGCTGCCGCCGTCGGTCGAGTATTCCCAGTCACCGTTGCCGTCGGTCGTGGCGGTGATCGCGATCCCCTCCACCGCCCCGGCATCCGGATCCGAAATCCGATCACCGCCCGCGCTGGCGATGACCGATGCCACGGTTTGGCCCGCGTTTGCAGTCTGGTCCTCGTTGATCGTTGTCAACGTCATGCTTCCGCTGTTATCCAGCGTCGGAGCGCTGTTGCTGGCCGTCAGGTTCGATGAAAACTCGGACGTCGCGTTGGTGGTCAAGTCCGTCGCTGTTGCCGAGATGACTTCACCGACTGCGACCGCTGATGCCAGCGTCGGACTGAACGATGCGTCGCCCGTTCCATCGGACGTGACGTTCACAAAGCCCAGAAAACGCTGGCCTTCGCCGTAGCCGCTGGCGTCACCGGTCGCATTGGCAAAAAACTCGATCCGGAACGAGCGACCGGGCGTCGAAGCCAGCGTACCGACGAACGTCGTCGAGGGTCCCGATGCGACCGCCGTGAGCACCGGAAAATTTTGCAGATCGTTGGCACCCGAATCCTGGTCCGGCGTCGGCGTCAATTCACCGTCATTGGCCGTGACGCCATCGCCTGCCAAATCGATCGCCAAACCGCCGTTGGAATGAATCGAGTTGCCGAGAATAGAATTGCCGGTTCCCGACGATTCAACCTGCACGCCGTCGCCGACGTTGTAGGCGATCACGTTGGCTTGACCGGCTGTCGTGCCGCCGATCGTGTTGCCAGATCCGGCGATCACGATCCCATCGCTTTGGTTGGCCAAGCCACTCAGACCGGTCGCATCGGTGCCGACGTAGTTGCCCTGCACCACCGTTCCACTGACCCCCGCGCCGATTGCGATCCCGGCGCCCTCGTTTCCGCCGATCAGGTTGCGATCTGCGACCGCCGCGCCGCCGGTTGTATTGTTGTTGGCAACGATCGTGATCCCGTCCTGCAGATTACCCAGATCGGAACCACCACTGCTGTCGGTGCCGATGAAGTTACCGAGAATCGAGTTGCCGGTGCTGGCGATTTGGATTCCGCCGAGATCAAACCGGTTGATCACCAGTCCCCTGATCGTACTTCCGTCGCTACCGACGCCGAGGTCCAGGCCAACCGTCGTTCCGGCGGCCGATCCGTCGAGCTGGATGTTGAGCACTGCATCGCTACCGGTCGACAACGTGTTCACCGACGAGCCGGTTTGGGTGTAGCCGTCGATCAAGACCGCGTCCGTGATCGTCGGGAGCGCCGTCGAAAGAGAAATCGAATGCAGCCCTGGCCCGCTGATGTTGAATTCGATGGTGTCCAACCCCAACAATGCGTTGGCGTCCAGGATGGCTTGGTGCAACGATCCGGCACCCGTGTCGTTCACATTCGTGACCGTAAACGTCGCCAACGTGCCGCTCCAATGCTGCTGCGACTGGACATCAAACGCGACCGACGTCTCGATCGCACCGAACGTGTACTCCAGGTCCCAATCGCCGCCGAGTGCCTGGTGCCCCGTACATCCTCACTGGCCGCGACATCGCAATCACACAGTACCGCGATCGAATCCACCAAAGCGCGTCCGTTGTCGGAACCCGCCAAGTCACATCCATACAGCAACAAGTCGGCATCGGGATCCATGGCGACACCCCACGAAGCGATGTCGCCGGAATAGGCCGAGATCGTCTCAAAGTCCAGTCGCGCGTTGCCAAGTCGCAGCCCCTGCCGATCGCCATGGCTGACCAGATGGACTGCGTCGACACCGGAAAGTTCGCCAAGCGTTTGCGTGATCTGACGAATCCCATCTTCATCCGATGACAGACGGACGACCCACCACTGCGTTCTATCGACGGACTGGTCGCGAAGTCCGTCCAACAGCACCTCGGCGTCAGCTACCGATTCATCGATGAACACGACTTCGAGCGGACGTGACGGATCAAAGCGAGGAGACTCAGCCGACTGGCCAAGAACGGATGGTTCCGATTCGCCGACGAGAAGCTCGCCAAGAGCAGCGTCGCCCCACTCGTCCGCTTCGCCCGCCGGGCCCGATTCGAGCATCTGAAACAACAGCGAGTCGAGCAGCTCGACGTCCGCCGGTGTGTCCGCCGCACCCTCTACAGAACCCTCTGCACTGAGCAGTATTCGGTCTTCCAGCAAGTAGAAGTCGAAAACGCGTCTGGGTTTCTTTACAGGCAAGGATTCGTTCCGGGCGTTCACAGAAGAGTCGAAGTATGTACATCGACCCCACATCTATCGGCGGGTTTCTTCCAAAGGTAGGACGCGAACCGGAAGAATTTGGAGGGATCTTTGCTAGTCTCGCCAATGCGGGACAACCTCGACGAGGGATCTTGCCGATCGCAATGATCAGCCGGAAGTTAACGAATGCAACGCCAGTGCTCCGTCAACTTTTCCACTGAGGGTGGTGCGGAAAAGGGGTCAGGTACCAAAAACCAAATGGCCCTTAGGGTGCTTCGCATTTTTGGTACCTGACCCCTTTTCCGCTTCACGGCGTCCTATTCGCCTCGGCTCAACAGCGATTCCAACCCCTCGTCGGATTTCAATTGTGAACTGCGATAGGCCGACAGCATCGCAATCGGGTCGATGAATCGCCACGCCGGCAGGCTCGATGCGAATACCGACATCAAGGCGCCTCCGCGCAATGCCCAGAACACATAGCCGATCGAAAACACGCTCATCCCTGCTCCGGCGGCTCCGACGTAGACCATCATCGGAGTTTCCAGTTGTTCTTGAGCGTTGTCCCACTGGGTCCAAACGATCGCCTGTTGCAAGTCTTGACGTAGTAATCGTTCGAGTTGCTGTAGTTCCGGCGAGTAGGACAGCACCAGACTCGAGGCGTTTTCGGCAACCGAATACACGCCGTAAAGTTGACGCTCTGCCTCCACGATTTCATCAATCTCGGAGCCCATTCCCCGCTCCACATGACGTTCCGATGAAGCCTCAACGCTGCCGGCCTGGCGGGCCTCTTGGTCGACGATTGCCGACAAAGAGCCGGAGGCTGGGCTTTCGCTCGCCGTCGACGATTCCGTCGGTGCTTCGGATTCAGGCTCCGACGGAGTCGCAGCGGCAGGCTCTTCGGCGGTTTCTGGTTCCAGATCCGATGGTGTGCTGACTTTTAGCGTCGCTTCCGATGCGGCCCCCGGCGGGGCGACGATCGGCACTTCCAGGACAACCTCGGCAAGGTTGCTCGAGAGCGTTCCGTCGGTCACACGGTAAAAGAACGAATCCTGACCAAAGAACCCCGGGTTGGGCGTGTAGGTGAAATCGCCGCCGGGACTGAGCGTAAACGTACCGTTGGTCGGTGCGGTCACCAACACGATGGCAAGCGAGTCACCATCGATATCCGTATCATTGACGATCACTCCCGAAACACCGACCGAAAGTGTTTGGCCGATACCGACGGCAAAGCTTTCGCCGGTCGCCGTGGGAGCTTCGTTGACGTTCGTAATATTGATGCTGATGACTTGCGTCGTGTTGGATCCATCGGTACTGGTCGCGCGAACGGTAATGTTTTCACTCGACGATGTTTCAAAGTCCAGCGTCCCGGCGACGGAGACCACGCCAGTGGCGGCGTCGATCGCAAATCGACCGCCGGCGTCGTCATCGAGCCAGTAGGACACACTGTCGCTCGCATCGGCATCGGATGCAAACGCCGTCACGCCCACGACCGTTCCGACAAGCGAATTTTCAGCGACTGTGTCAGCCGACACGTCGATGTCACTCAACGGGCCGATGGTGTTGTCATTGACCGGCGTGACGGTGAAGCCAAAAATCCCGGAGATCGCAACCGCTCCGTCCTCTCCCCCGTCGGCGAGCGAGAAACTGAAGGCGTCGGCGATCGTTTCACTGCCGTCGTGGCTATAGGTCACGTCACCATTGTCCAAGTCCGCCTGGGTGAACGTGCTTCCGAGTCCCAGCACACCGAATCCATTCAGCGCCAGCGTGCCGTTGTCGGCCGCATCGGTGATCGTGAATGTCAATCCGGCGCCACTATCATCGACGTCAACTGAACTCAACATGGCGGACGTGATCGTGGTCCCGGCTTGTCCCTCGGCGACCGTCGCGCCCGAGTTGGCGGACAAGGTCGGTGAATCGTTGACCGGCGTGATGTCGAGCGTCGCGGTGCCGGCCGTGTTGTCGGTGCCGTCAGTGATCGTGTAACTGAAGCTGACCGACGTGTCATCGTCGACGGCGGGGGTGTAGTCCCAAGTCCCGTCACCGTTGTCGACCAGCGTTCCCGATCCGGCGCTGATGGCGAGCGTGGTTGCGGTCAGCGAGTCGCCTTCGACATCACCGGCGGCCGAAAGCAGTTCCGCTTGCGTGATCGTTCGCGCTCCGCTGTCTTCGGCGATCGCGGTCAAGCCAACCGAACTGGTGGTCGGTGCGTCGTTGACGGGAGTGATATCGAGGGTCGCGGTGCCGGCCGTGTTGTCGGTGCCGTCGGTGATCGTGTAACTGAAGCTGACCGACGTGTCATCGTCGGCGGCGGAGGTGTAGTCCCAGGTGCCGTCACCGTTGTCGACCAGCGTTCCCGATCCGGCGCTGATGGCGAGCGTGGTTGCGGTCAGCGAGTCGCCTTCGACGTCACCGGCGGCCGCGAGCAGTTCCGCTTGCGTGATCGTTCGCGCTCCGCTGTCTTCGGCGATCGCGGTCAAGCCAACCGGACTGGTCGTCGGGGCGTCGTTGACGGGCGTGATGTCGAGTGTCGCAGTTCCAGCGGTGTTGTCAGTTCCGTCGGTGATCGTGTAGCTGAAGCTGACCGAGGTGTCGTCATCGGCGGCGGGGGTGTAGTCCCAGGTCCCGTCACCGTTGTCGACCAGCGTTCCCGATCCGCCGCTGATGGCCAGAGTGGTTGCAGTCAGCGAGTCACCTTCGACGTCGGCTGCGGCGGAGAGCAGTTCCGCTTGCGTGATTGTTCGCGTGCCGCTGTCTTCGGCGATCGCGGTCAAGACGACTGGGCTCGTGATCGGTGCGTCGTTGACCGGTGTGATGTCCAGCGTCGCACTACCGGCTGTGTTGTCCGTTCCATCGGTGATAGTGTAACTGAAGCTGACGGAAGTGTCGTCGTTGGCTGCGGGGGTGTAGTCCCAGGTTCCGTCGCCGTTGTCGACCAGCGTCCCCGAGCCGGCGCTGATCGCTAGAGTCGTCGCGGTCAGCGAGTCGCCGTCGACATCGCCGGCGGCGGAGAGAAGTTCCGCCTGCGTGATCGTTCGTGCCCCACTGTCTTCGGCGATCGCGGTCAGGACAACGGGGCTCGTGGTTGGGGCGTCGTTCAGTCCGGTGATCACAACCGTCACTGAGCCTGTGTCGGTAAGTCCACTGCCGTCATCGATCTGGTACGTGAACGTATCGGTCGTCGATTGCCCCGTTCCGAGGGACTCAAACTGCCCGTTTGAATCGTAGGCAAAACTTCCGTCAGCATTGAGCGTCAAAAGTGCTCCGGACGCGAGCGTGATTTGACTGCCGACGGAGGCTGCGTTTCCCTCGACCGCGGACACTGTCAACCCAGCTCCTTCTGGGTCATGGTCATTGGCAAGGACGCCTGCCGACGCTGTAATTGTGAGTGCAGCGTTTTCGCTCAATCGGTAGTTTTGCAGCCCCGAGGCGTAGAGGTCTTGGATCAGATCGGCGGAGAGCTGAGCACCAAAGAGGGCGACTTCGTCGATCGAACCTGCAAAGAAATCGGATACGGGGGTGGCGACCAGATCTCCACTGGTTTGCGTGCTTGCTCCGATCACGATCGGGTTGGCATTCCCACTTCCTCCCGACGAGGAGCCCAAACCGCCGGTGTACGCATCGAAGTCGACTTGTTGACCGTCGAGGAAGAGTCGAAGCCCGGCTTCGCCAAATGTGACCGCCACGTGATGCCAAGTACCGGCGTTCACCGACGAGGCAGCGGAGCGAACAAAGTAGCTCGCCGAGGTGTCCTGGATCCTGACTTCGAGTTCGCCGGAGGACGTAATTCCTATCGAGAGATGACCACCGGTTCCGTTGCCACTGGCGTCTTTAGAGAAGAGCTCTTGACGGCCGGTCGTATCATCCGCATTGATCCACAGTTGTACCGACCCGTTGTCGACCAAGAAGGCCGCGTCGTGTGCGATTTCGATGTAGTCGCTGGTCCCGTTGAACGTGGCGGCGGAATCCGAGGCACCGGCCAGCGCGCCAGAGGCACCGAGTGTAGCGCCGTTGTAGGTGCCGTCGCTCGTTCCTGAGGAATCCAACGCCGTGGTTCCGCTGCTCTCTCCAAGCCGCCAATAGCCGAGTGGCGTGGCGCCATTGACCAGTGTCGCATGATCCCCGGCATCATCAGTCGCGATCGGCGCGTCGTTGACCGCTGTAATCGACGTGTCGAGACTGGCCGAAGTTGCTGCGATCGCCGTGGTGCCGCCGTTGGTTGTCGTGTCGACATTGACTCGCGTTTCACTACCGGAGGTAGCGGAGAAGGCCGCGACGTAGGTGTTGTCCAGACCGCGTACGGTCAAGCCCGTTGGCGCGCCATTGTAATCCGATACGGGTGTAAATCGAATGAGTGTTGCTTGGGAGATCGCTAAGGCGGTGTTGTCGTCTGCGACAGAACCGATGTCGAACCAGTTGGTGCCGGCGTTGGTTGAATACTGCCAAACACCTTCCGTAACAGGACTCGCGGTGTTTCCGACCACCGCGATGCCGCTCATGCTGGAACCGGAATCCACATCACCGAACTGGCCGCTGAAAATGGTGGAAACTGCTTCGCCTGTCGGGTTCACCGTGTCTTCGTTGACAGCCGATAGGCTTCCGTTGTTGAGCGTCGGTGCGTCGTTGATCGGATTGACGTCGACGGACGCCGCGTCGATGGCCGAACTGAAAGCCGTGCTGCCGCCACTGTTTGCACCGCTGGTGTCCGCGGTTCCACCATTGCTGCCGGCGGATTGGTCCCAGGCGCGGAACGTCAGTCCATTGGTGACTGTACCATTCCAATCCGCATTTGGGATAAAGCGTACCAAGGTACTTGCATCGTCCGCGAGCAGCCGCGCGGTGGACTCCGAAGGCGTGCCAAAGGCCGTCCAGAGTCCTCCGTTGTTGGTCGTGTATTCCCAACTGCCGTTGCTGTTGTCGACCGCGGTGACGGCAATGCCCTCCAGGGCACCGGTGTCCGGATCAGTGACATGCCCCGCGATCAAGGCAGAGACCCGCGTTCCCGGATTGCTAGCCGGATCTTCGTTGATTGCAGTCAGGTCGTTTGCGCCACCCAGAACCGGCGCGACATTGACGTCGCTTTCGGTGATGTTGGTGCTGGTCGCAACGGAGCTGGAAACGTCTTCTGCAAGGAAGTCGTCGATATTCCAGGTGTCACGATAATGCCCGCCGACACCGTTGAAATTGCCGAGAAAGAAGCCCCACTTGCCGGCAGCCGTGAGCGCGTTGTCGGCGGACGAGAGGACTTCGATTCCGTTGTGGTACGCCTTCTTGGCGCCGTCGGTGATTTCCAGCACGAAGGTGTCACCGTCCGCAATGGTGACATCGATGGATGCCAACATCGTCGGGGTTCCACCCACCATCTTCCACAGGCTGACGCTGTCCGCCGCGTTGCCGTTGGGGAGGACCCGTAGGTAATAGAAATTATTGATGTCCGAGCTCCGCCCGAATAGACCAACCGGCTTGGTGCCACTGTCGGTCTCGATCGTCGACAAGGTGAAGCGGATCGTCTGATCGACTCCGGTGGGATCGGGTCCCGCAGCATACGCCTGTCCGGTGTCATTCTGGGAAGCACCGGATCCGCCTTTGACGACATCCAGAACTCCATCAATGAGCGCTTCGGCGTAGGTACTGTCGTTGAAGTACTGTGTCCACGTGCTACCGCTATCGGGCGTGTGGGCCGTGATGTTGGTGTTGCCGGCTTCGGTAAACGAATCACTGAACGTTGCGAAGGTCGCAGACCCACCCGTCACCGTCGCGTTGGACAACGTGGCGACAATCGTCTCGGTGCCCTCCACGGCGGCGTCATCGATGGCGTCCACGGTAAAGGTAAACGCGCCCAGGCCTGAACCCCCATTGAAGGCACTGTCAAAGGTCAACGTGTCCGCACCATCGAACGTGACACCGGCAGTCGACGCGGCTGCGGTCACGATGGCGGACACGAAGTCGTCGTAGTCGGTGCCGGAGAGAGCCGTGCCCGAGACGGTGATCTCCACGCTGGCGGTATTGCCGCCTGTCAGGGCATCACCCGAAAGCGTCACGGTGAACGTCGCCGTCTCCGCCAGGTCTTCGGAGAGACTGGGCGTGGAACCGATCGTAAAGGAGACCTTCGGTCCGGCTAAAAATTCAAAGGCACCAATATCGTAAGTCGCGTCACGAGCCGTGCCTCGCTGGTCGGTGGTCGGCCCGGTGTTGGATCCGGCGTCGATGGCCGTGCTGCCAGCCAGCAGCGCGTGGGTGAAGGTTGCTCCGCCGTTATCTTGTAATGCTCCCAGGATCGGGTCGAGCAGGCTTGCGTCCGTTCCGAGCTGGTCAGAGCCGACCCAGCCGCTGCTGTCATCACCGGTTCCAATCAGGTTGTAGCCAAGACTGGTGACCGTCCCGGCGATGTCGATCGGCCCGCTAGCCGAGTTTCCGGCGATGATGGAATTGCTGAGCGTGAACGTGCCGACATCATCAACCCCGCCACCATTGCTCGACACAGCAGAGTTGTTGAAAATCGTGACGTAGTCGAGGGTTGCTGAACCCAGATTGTAGATGCCTCCACCATTGCCGCTGGTGCTCGCGTTGCCACTGACCGTGACGTTCGTCAAGCTGCTGGGCCCGTTCAAATACAGTCCGCCGCCGTGATTGGAACTGGTGTTGTTGGAGATCGTGACACCGACCAGGCTAGCGGTTCCGTCGTTTTTCAAACCGCCGCCTTCAGCGGTCGCATCATTTCCGTCAATCGTGACATCGGTCAAAAACAAGACGCCAGCGTTGAAAATACCTCCACCCTCGCCACCGACGCTGTCGATCACCTCGACACCGGAAAGTGTCGCCGACTGGCTGCTTCCAACGTTCAACGCACCGCCAAGTCCCCCGGGAAGGTCGCCATTTCGCAACGTCACA
Source organism: Phycisphaera sp. RhM (assembly GCA_033042175.1). Taxonomy (GTDB): domain Bacteria; phylum Planctomycetota; class Planctomycetia; order Pirellulales; family Pirellulaceae; genus Stieleria. The sequence continues at coordinate 385,543 of WCIL01000002.1, read as the reverse complement.
TCCGAAAGGGCGAACGACGCGCTGTTAAGGATGTCAAAGATGCGATCGGTCGAGATGCCTCCCGCACCGTCGCCGCCTCCGTCAATCACGGTCAGGCCCGATCCGTCACCCATGATGGTCAGATTTCCGCGAACATCGAGGTCACCCGTCGAGGCAAGCTGTTCGCCACTGCCCGTGCGTGTCAGCAAATACGTCCCTGCGGAAACAAAAATCGTCTCCGTGCCGGCCGTGTTGTTGGAAGCGATAATTGCCTCGCGAAGCGAGATGAATCCGTCAGCACCCTTGTTCGAGAGTAACGCGGCCACCGACGTCGTTGTGCCGTCAACGACGTCATTGGTCGTGTCAACAATCAGCGCGCTGGTGGTTTGCAGGTTCGCAGAGAATTCTGACGTCGAACCGTACGTCCCGCCGACGTCCATGACGGTTGCGGTGGAGGTAATGTACTGGCCGACGGCAAGTGCTTGGTTGAATGACGTCACAAACTGGGTGTTGCCACTGCCATCGCTGATAACCGTGGTGTAGCCAAGGTATGTTTTGCCTTCGCCATTGCCGGCCGCTGCGACATCGGTTGCGAAAAACTCCAGGCGAACGGTTGTGCCGGCCGTCGTGTTGAGCGTCCCGGCGACCGCGACTTTACCCGTGCCATCGGTACCCGCCGACGTGAGCACGGCATAGTTTTGCAGGTTATTGGCGCCGGAGTCTGCATCACCGGTGTCATTGGCGGTGACTCCGTTGGGTCCCAGATCGATTCCGAGACCACTGTTGGCGAAAATCTGGTTACCGAGGACGGTGTTATCGTTGCCACTGACGATGTTCACTCCGTCGAGCGCATTGAAGGCGATCACGTTTCCTGCGCCGGCTGCGGACCCACCGATCAAGTTGCCCGTGGCGTTGTTCTGGATTTCCACACCGTCATCGGAAACGTTCCCGCGATCAAGCGTACCGGTGATGTCGGTCCCGATGAAGTTGCCTTGAACCGTGTTGTTGTTCGAGTTGATTTCGATGCCTTCGTAGTTCCGCGAAATCACGTTGGCGGCGGCTGCCGTCGTTCCACCGATCGTCGTGTTGTGAGCACCCGATAGGACTGCGATACCGACATCCGAATTGCCAACACCCGTCGAACCGTCTGCATCGAGCCCGATGATGTTGCCCTGGATGATGGTGCCAGTCGCACCGGAACCGGTCAGGTTGATCCCTTCGTTCCCGTTATTGGTGATCACGTTCCCATCGTTCGTTCCCGTCCCACCGATGAGCGTGTTTACACCTTGAACGTTGATGCCGGTATTGCTGTTTCCGACGCCGGTCGAACCGATGCCGGTCGTTCCGATCCAGTTGCCCGCGACCGTGATCCCATCGGCACCAGAATTGATTTGGACGCCGTATTGCGAGAACCGTGTGATCATCAACCCGCGAAGTTCGCTACCGTCACTACTGCTCGCGAACGTGAAACCGGTGACTCCTCCGCCGGCACCATTTCCGTCGACGCGCACGACCGGCGCACCGCCGTAGTCTGGTTCCGTGGAGGCATCGATGATCACCGTTTCGGTGATCGTCGGTAAGGCCGACGCAAGATTGATGACGTGAGTTCCGCCGCCGGCAATGCTAAAATCAATCGTGTCCGCGCCACTGTTCGCATTGGCGTCAAGGATGGCTTGACGCAGCGAACCGGAACCACTGTTGTTCGTGTTGGTCACCGTGTAAAGCGCAAGTGCTCCCTGCCAGCGCGATTGCGCCTCCAGGTCAAAAGCGACATTCGTGTCGATGGTGCCGACGCCAAACTCCAGGTCCCAATCACCACCGAGTGACGATTGTCCGGTTGCATCATCGCTGGCGGCAACGTCGCAGTCGCATAAGGCAGCTATCGACTCCAGGAGGGCTTTGCCATTTTCGGTAGACGCCAAGTCACACCCGTAAATCAGCAGATCCGCGTCGGCGTCAAGTGATCCTCGCCACTGGGCGATTTGACCTGCGTACGCGTCCGAGGTCTGGGAGTCGAGCCGAGTCGTGCCCAGGTTGATGCCGTCACCGTCGCCGTGGCTGATGATGTGAAGCGCATCCACACTTGACAGACCGGCGAGCGCGGTGGTGATCTGGTCGATGCCGTCTTGATTCGCTGACAACCGGACGACCAGCCACTGTGTACCGTCGGCGGTATTGTCTCTCAATCCGTTCAGCAAGACGTCTGCATCCTCAACGCCGGCGTCGACAATCACGATTTCTAGAGGTCGCGACTCGTCAAACGTTGGCGTGTCAACAAGATCGTGCGATAGCGGCTCCCTCGACTGCGATTCCGATGACTCGACTGCCTGAATCCCCAGCAGGCTGTCGCGTTCACCCGACGGCGCCGAATTGAACATCTCGGCCAGCAGCGAATCAAGGAATTCGATATCTGCATTCGGAGGCAAATCGCCACCGTCTAGGCCGTCCGCGCTAAGCAGGATGCGGTCTTCCAGCAAAAAGAAGTCGAAGACTCGGTTGGTCGGTTTCGCACTCAAGACGGCTGTTCATTTTGAAGGACTGCTGGCATGCTCCTTGCATCGCGTAGCAATACGTGCCGCACACCTCGCGGTTTTTAACCGTATGTCAAACGGGGAGGCCGCTTCGCTTTAGTGGGGAAAGTTGACGATCAAGAGGGAACTCGGTCAGATGCGATTGCCAGGAAAGGAGCGATTGCAGCGGATGATCCGAATCAGGGTCGCCGGAGTGACGGTCGCTGGTCGAAGGCGGGGTGCGAGCCTGACGGACGGGCAACCCGGTCGACCTCCCCTCCTATCCAGGAGGGTGACTTCTCGATCTGCACGACTTCTCTAGCGGGAGAGGAGTTGTTCAAGTCCCTCGTCCTTCTCAGCGAGTGTGCCGCGATAGGCCGACAGCATCGCGATCGGGTCGATGAATCGCCACGCCGGCAGGCTCGATGCGAATACCGACATCAAGGCGCCGCCGCGCAATGCCCAGAACACATAGCCGATCGAAAACACGCTCATCCCTGCTCCGGCGGCACCCACCACGACCGTCACGGGAGACTGCTCCTGCTCCTGGTAATCGTCCCACTGCGTCCAAACGATCGCTTGCTGCAAATCTTGGCGAAGCAAGCGTTCGAGCTGCTCGAGTTCCGGCGAATACGAGAGAACCAAACTTGCCGAGTTCCGAACCGTCGTGTAGGAGGCGATGAGCCGCTGCTCGGACTCCGCCAACTCATCTGCCGTGCGTTCCGCCGCAGCACGCTCGGCCGATTCGCTTGACGACCGTTCTCCCACGCCCCCTTGAATCGGTGAAGCGAGCGGAACCGCAATGGCTGAGGAACTGCCCCCATCGTCGGTCGACTCACTCGTTTCGCTCTCATCGGCCGCATTCTCGGCTTCCGTTTCGAAGTCCGACTCCGACTCAGACTCGGTCAGCGTTTCCGAATCCGGTGTTTCGTCCTCCACGACTTCGTTAGCCGCGAGCGGATTGGACGGGCCGGTCGCCGGCGCGGCGACAGGCACGTCAAGGATTACCTCGGCAACATTGCTCGAAAGCGTCCCGTCGGTGACTCGGTAAAAGAACGAGTCTTGGCCGAAAAAGCCCGCGTTCGGCGTGTAGGTGAAATTGCCCCCCGGATCCAAACTGAACGTGCCGTTGGTCGGCGCGGCGACCATCACGATCGCGAGCGCATCGCCATCGATGTCGGTATCGTTGAAAATCACTCCCGCCACTCCGACGGACAACGTTTCACCGATCGTCACCGTGAACGCTTCACCCGTCGCCGCGGGAGCTTCGTTGACATCGGTGACGGCGATCGAGTTCGTCATCGTGGTCGTCGAACCGTCACTGCTCGTGGCCCGAATGGTAATGGTTTCGCTCGCTGACGTTTCGTGATCCAGCGCTCCGGCCACTCGGATAATCCCCGTCGTCGTGTCGATCGAGAATCGACCGCCGGCATCGTCGTCGAGCGTATACGTGACAATCGCCCCTGCATCTGCATCGCTGGCCAGTGCGGTGATGCCGACGAGGGTTCCCGGCACCGCGTCCTCGGCAACTGAATTGGCCGACGGATCAACATCCGCAATCGCGCTGATCGCATTGTCGTTGACGGGAGTCACCGTGATGGTGAAGGTCCCGGCGATCGCCGACGCGCCGTCTTCACCGCCATCGGCGAGCGTGAACCCGAAGCCATCGCCGATCGTCTCGCTGTCATCGTGACTGTACGTGACGTCTCCATTGTCCAGATCCGCCTGCGTGAACGTATCACCCAGTGTGAGTGTCCCGAATCCCGCCAGCGTCAACGTCCCGTTGTCAACGTCGTCCGTCAGGGTGTACGTTAAGTCTGTTGACGCGTCGTCGACATCACTGCCGCTAAGCATGCCCGACGTGATCGCGGTTCCCGTCGCCCCTTCGGCAACCGTCATCCCTGTATTCGATGCCAAGTTCGGTGAATCATTGACCGCGGTGATGTCGACGTTGACCGTGCCGATCGTTTGATCCGTTCCGCCGCCGCTGCCGGTGTTGCCGCCGTCGTTGACGACGACTTGGATTGTATCGGCATCGTTACCGAAGGTGTGCGGCGTGCCGTGCAAGTACTGAATGTTCGCCGGCGTGTCCAAGAACGTGTTCAAATCCGCCAGCGTTCCGGTCAGGGTCAGTGTTCCCGTCCCCGATCCGCCCACCGTGACTCCGCCGCCGGTCGATGCCGTCAAGTCTCCACCGGTCGAAGTCGACAGCGTGACGGTCAGGTTGCCACCGTTTTCATCCAGGTCCGCCAAGTTGAGCGCTGACAGATCGACGTTGCTGCTGACGTCTTCGGTCACCGTGATGTCGCTCGGCAATCCCGTGCCCGTCGGGTCATCGTTGGTCGCCGCGATCGAAATGTCTCGGGTCTGCGTGTTCGAATCCACATCACCATCGTTGACGGTAAACGAGACCGTGCGGGTCGCCGTGGAGGGATTGTCGCTTGTGTTGGTGTAGGTGATGCTGCGCAGCGCCGCTTCGTACTCGGCGACGGTCGCGGTTCCGGTCAGAGTCATCGTCCCGCTGCCGGCGTTCCAAACCCCGCTGATCCCGTTCTGGTCGACGAAGGTCAATACGTCTTCGCCACTGGTGTAATTGCCGGTGATCTGAACCACCGCTGATTCCAGATTCGTGTCATCGACGTCGCTCAGCGCGAGCGTCGAAGTGATCGCTACCGCGCCATCGTTTTCCGTGTAGGCCAGCGTGCTGCCTTCGATCGACGCTTCCACCGGAGCGTCGTTGACATTACTGACCGTCCAATTGAACGTACTGCTAGTTGTCGTCCCCGCACCGTCGTCGACCGTGAAATCGAAACTGTCGGAGGAAGTTTGGCTGCCGTCGTGGTCGTACGTGATCAGCCCCGCATCAATGTCGGCTTGCGTGAACGTGTCGCTGACGTTCAACGCGGAACCGAGACGGTACAGTGTTCCATTGGTCGGCAAGGCATCGACCGTGTACACCAATTGCGAATCGGTGTTGTCGACGTCGGTCGTTTCCAGCATCGCCGTGGTCACCGTGTTACCGACCGAGCCTTCCGGGACCGTGTCACCGGTGTTGGTCGCCAGCACCTGTTCGTCGTTGACCGCGGTGATGTCCACGTTGACGGTACCGATTGTTTGATCCGTTCCGCCGCCGCTGCCGGTGTTGCCGCCGTCGTTGACGACGACTTGGATCGTGTCGGCGTCGTTGCCGAACGTGTGTGGCGTGCCGTGCAGGTACTGAATGTTGGCCGGAGTGTCTAAGAACGTGTTCAAGTCCGCCAGCGTTCCGGTCAACGTCAACGTTCCCGTCCCCGATCCGCCCACGGTGACTCCGCCGCCGGTCGATGCCGTCAAGTCTCCGCCGGTCGAGGTCGAAAGCGTGACGGTCAGGTTGCCGCCGTTGTCATCGAGATCCGCCAAGTTCAGCGCCGACAGATCGACATTGCTGCTGACGTCTTCGGTCACCGTGATGTCGCTCGGCAATCCCGTGCCCGTCGGATCGTCGTTGGTCGCGGCGATCGAGATGTCACGCGTTTGGGTGTTGGAATCCACATCGCCGTCGTTGACCGTGAACGAGACCGTTCGGGTCGCCGTGGAGGGATTGTCGCTGCTGTTGGTGTAGGTGATGCTCCGCAGCGCCGCTTCGTACTGGGCGACCGTCGCGGTTCCGGTCAGGGTCATTGTACCGCTGCCGGCATTCCAAACGCCGCTGATCCCGTTCTGGTCGACGAAGCTCAGCACGTCTTGGCCGCTGGCATAGTTGCCGGTGATCTGGACGACGGCCGATTCAAGGTTCGTGTCGTCGCTGTCGGACAGCGCCAGCGTCGACGTGATCGCCACGGCGCCGTCGTTTTCCGTGTAGGCCAGCGTGCTACCTTCGATGGAGGCTTCCACGGGAGCATCGTTACCGGCGGTGACCGTCCAGTTGAACGTGCTGCTGGTCGTCGCGCCTGCGCCGTCGTCGACCGTGAAGTCGAACGAATCGCTCGTCGTCTCGCTGCCGTCGTGATCGTAAGTGATCAGCCCCGCATCGAGATCCGCTTGGGTGAACGTGTCACTGACATTTAAAACAACACCGCCGCGGTACAGCGTTCCGTTGGTCGGCACCGCATCGACCGTGTAAACCAGTTGCGAATCCGTGTTGTCCACGTCGGTCGTTTCCAGCATCGCCGTGGTCACCGTGTTGCCGACCGAGCCTTCCGGGACCGTGTCACCGGTGTTGGTCGCCAGCACCTGTTCGTCGTTGACCGCGGTGATGTCGACGTTGACGGTGCCAATCGTTTGATCCGTTCCGCCGCCGCTGCCGGTGTTGCCGCCGTCGTTGACAACGACTTGGATTGTGTCGGCATCGTTGCCGAACGTGTGCGGCGTGCCGTGCAAGTACTGAATGTTCGCCGGCGTGTCCAGGAACGTGTTCAAGTCCGCCAGCGTTCCGGTCAACGTCAACGTTCCCGTCCCCGATCCGCCCACCGTGACTCCGCCGCCGGTCGATGCCGATAAATCACCGCCGGTCGAGGTCGAAAGCGTGACGGTCAGGTTGCCGCCGTTTTCATCCAGGTCCGCCAAGTTGAGCGCCGACAGATCGACATCGCTGCTGACGTCTTCGGTCACCGTGATGTCGCTCGGAAGGCCGGCGCCGGTCGGGTCATCGTTGGTCGCGGCGATCGAGATGTCACGCGTTTGCGTGTTGGAATCCACATCACCATCGTTGACGGTGAACGAGACCGTGCGGGTTGCCGTAGACGGATTGTCGCTTGTGTTGGTGTAGGTGATGCTGCGCAGCGCCGCTTCGTACTCGGCGACCGTTGCGGCACCGGAGAGCGTCATCGTTCCGCTGCCCGCGTTCCAAACTCCGCTGATCCCGTTCTGATCGACGAAGGTCAACACGTCTTCACCGCTGGCATAGTTCCCAGTGATCTGCACCACCGCCGATTCCAGGTTCGTGTCATCGACGTCGCTCAGCGCGAGCGTCGACGTGATCGCCACCGCGCCGTCATTTTCGGTGTAGGCCAGCGTGCTGCCTTCGATGGATGCTCCCACCGGAGCGTCGTTGACATTACTGACCGTCCAATTGAACGTACTGCTGGTTGTCGTGCCTGCGCCGTCGTCGACCGTGAAATCAAAACTGTCGGAGGAAGTTTGGCTGCCGTCGTGGTCGTACGTGATCAGCCCCGCATCAATGTCGGCTTGCGTGAACGTGTCGCTGACGTTCAACGCGGAACCGAGACGGTACAGCGTGCCGTTGGTCGGTAAAACATCGACGGTGTAAACCAACTGGCTGTCCGTGTTGTCCACGTCGGTCGTTTCCAGCATCGCCGTGGTCACCGTGTTACCGACCGAGCCCTCCGGGACCGTGTCACCGGTGTTGGTCGCCAGCACCTGTTCGTCGTTGACCGCGGTGATGTCGACGTTGACGGTACCGATTGTTTGATCCGTTCCGCCGCCGCTGCCGGTGTTGCCGCCGTCGTTGACGACGACTTGGATCGTGTCGGCGTCGTTGCCGAACGTGTGTGGCGTGCCGTGCAGGTACTGGATGTTGGCCGGAGTGTCTAAGAACGTGTTCAAATCGGCCAGCGATCCGGTCAGGGTCAATGTTCCCGTTCCCGATCCGCCCACGGTGACTCCGCCGCCCGTCGACGCCGATAAATCGCCACCGGTCGACGTCGAAAGCGTGACCGTCAGATTGCCGCCGTTGTCATCCAGGTCTGTCAAGTTCAACGCCGACAGACCGACGTCGCTGCTGACGTCTTCGGTCACCGTGATGTCGCTGGGCAGGCCGGTACCCGTCGGGTCGTCGTTGGTCGCGGCGATCGAGATGTCACGCGTTTGCGTGTTGGAATCCACATCGCCGTCATTGACGGTGAACGAGACCGTGCGGGTCGCCGTGGAAGGGTTGTCGCTGCTGTTGGTGTAGGTGATGCTCCGCAGCGCCGCTTCGTACTCGGCGACCGTTGCCGTACCGGAGAGCGTCATGGTTCCGCTGCCGGCGTTCCAAACGCCGCTGATCCCGTTCTGATCGACGAACGTCAACACATCTTGGCCGCTGGCGTAATTACCGGTGATCTGGACGACCGCCGATTCCAGGTTCGTGTCGTCGCTGTCGGACAGCGCCAGCGTCGACGTGATCGCCACGGCGCCGTCGTTTTCCGTGTAGGCCAGCGTGCTACCTTCGATGGAGGCTTCGACCGGAGCGTCATTGACGGTCGTGATCGTGAAGTTGAACGTGCCCGTCGCGGGAGTCGCGCCGTCTTCGCCGCCGTCGGCCAGTGAGAAACTGAACGCGTCGCTGGTCGTTTCGCTGCCGTCGTGATCGTAGCTCACGTCGCCGGCATCGATGTCGGCTTGGGTGAAGGTATCGTTTAATCCCAAGGCGCCGAACCCGGCCAGATACATCGTGCCGTTGTCGGTCACGTCGGTGATCGTGTAGGTCAAGCCGGCGCCGCTGTCATCGACGTCGCCTTCGTTGAGCATCGCGGTCGTGATCGCCGTTCCGGTGGAACCTTCCAAAACCGTCGTGCCGGTGTTGGTCGCGACCGTCGGTGATTCATTGACATCGGTGACCGTCACGGCGATCGCTTGGGTATCGGTGTCGATGCCGTCGGAGACTTGCACCGTGACGTCGTAGACGTTGTTGCCGCCGTTGTCGGTCGGCGATTCAAAGTTCGGCGCCGACACGAACGTCAGCACGCCGGAACTGGAATCGATCGCGAACTTGGTCGAATCGAGTCCGCCGATGATGCTGTAGGTCAGTGTTTGGGCGGGCACGTCGCCGTCGACGGCCGTCACGGTGGTCACCGCTGTTCCATTCTCTGCTGCATTGACGGCGGCAGTCGCGCCCGCGCCGTTGCTGGTGATCGTCGGCGCGGAGTTGGGAGTGTAGCCGACCTGAAGGCTGGCGATTTGGACGTTGCCGCCCGGCCCACCGCCTCCGACCGCAGTAACCAGGAAGCGGACCCGCGTATCGGCGGCGGTGTAAGCGGAGATGTCGATCGAGAGTGTGCCGGTCCCGACATTCGTCGAGGCATCCAATGTGGCAACGGTGTCGTAGTTGCTGCCTCCGTCGCCGGAGACTTGCAAGAGAACCGTACGCGCCCCCGTCAGACTATTCGCATAGGCAAGATCGAGCGACGCCGACGACGCGCCGCTCAAATCGACTTGACGATAGACGTTGTCGTTGACGTTGTTGACGTTGATCCTGAGGTCACCTCCGCTGACTTTAATGTCTCCGCTGGTCGCGGATCCGTCGGCCGAATCCACCCATCCGGTGGCCCAAGCTTCGCTACCGTCGCTGTTGCCGTAGGAGTCGACCTCGAAAAGATCGAGAAATTGTCCGTCATCGGCGGTGTCCTGAACGGTGACGGCGATCGTCTGTGTATCGGTATAGGTCCCATCACTGGCCTGGACGATCACATCGTAAACGTTGTTCGCGCCGACGTCGGTCGGGGATTCAAAGTCGGGGGCGGCGACGAAGGTCAAGACACCGGTGCTTCCGTCGATGGCGAATTTGGTGGAATCGACGCCGCCGATGATCGAGTACGTGATTGTCGGTGCGGGAAGGTCGGCATCGCTGGCGACGACGGTCGACACGTACACGCTGTTTTCGAAGACGTTGACCGCTGCCGTTGCCGCGCCGCCGTCGGAGGTGATGACCGGACTATTGTCGTTGACCGGGGTGACGGTGAAGTTAAACGTTCCCGTGGCCTGGGTTGCGCCGTCTTCACCGCCGTCGGCCAGCGAGAAACTGAACGCGTCGCTGGTCGTTTCGCTGCCGTCGTGGTCGTACGTCACGTCACCGGCGTCGATGTCGGCTTGTGTGAAGGTGTCGTTCAATCCCAACGCGCCGAACCCGGCCAGGTACATCGTGCCGTTGTCGGTCACGTCGGTGATGGTGTAGGTCAATCCCGCGCCGCTATCGTCGACGTCACCTTCGTTGAGCATCGCGGTCGTGATCGCCGTTCCGGTGGAACCTTCCAAGACTGTCGTGCCGGTGTTGGTGGCGACCGTGGGTGAGTCATTGACGGCAGTCACATTGACCGTTCTCTGCGCGGTATTACTCGTCCCGGTGTCGCCGTCAGTCAGCACAAAATCGGTAGTGCGTGGCGCCGTCGAGGGATTCTCCGACGTGTTGTGATAGCCGATCTGCCGACCGATGGCTTGGGCGATCGCCGGCGTGCTGTTGGCGTTGAACGTGATCACTAGGTCCGAGCCGCCCGTCCCGCCGCTGAAGGTGGCCACATCAGTGCCGCCGTGCCGGATCGTGCTACCGACCACCGTGACAGAACCTCCATCGACGACGGTCAACTGGTCATTGCTTGTTCCACCGGCGGAAAAGGAAACTGTCAACGTTCCGCCGTCCAGGTCGGTCGAATAGGGGTCTGTCGCGGTAAATCCGCTGTCGATCAAGGTGGGCGCTGCGTTCTCGGTGTACGCGGCCGAACCACCGGAGGTGGAGATCACCGGATCATCGTTGACGGTGATGGTGACGGTGGCGACGTTGGAATCAAGGCTGCCGTCGTTGGTTTGGTACGTGAAGGAGTCGACGCCGTTGAAGTTAGCATCGGGCGTGTAGGAGAACGAACCGTCCGACTCGATGCTGAGGGTCCCGTTGCTGGGGCCCGTGACGAGAGCCGTGTTGACGTTGATCGCTCGGCTGTCCACATCCGAGTCGTTTTGCAGGACTCCAGAGCGCGCGATGTCTTGAACCTGTCCGGCCGACAGCGCAGTGTCGTAAACTCGCACTTCGTCGATTTGACCACTAAACAGCCGAGTATTGGCATCGGGCTTGCCGATCTGCAGGTTTCCCCACGCGGAGCGGTCGTTTTGAACCCCGGTATCGGTGCCTTCCAAGACACCGTCGACATACAACGAGGCGCTGAAGACGCCGCCGCCCAGATCGGTCACGGTGACCGCGGCGTGATGGAAGCTCGTGGTGTCGGTGAAGTCGGAATTGGAGACGATGTAGATCGGATCGGCGCCATTGGCCGGCACGTCATAGCCTAAAAAGAAGACAATCTTATTGGCCTGGTTGTAGGCCCCGACCGTCAGCCCCATTTCCGCCTCGGCTGCCGTTCCCGGTGCGGAACCATACCCGTTTCCGCCGCTGTAGCCTTCCCACAGAATGTGTTGCTCCGCGGTTGTCGTGGTTGTCTGGAACCAAGCGGACAGGGTGAAACTGCTGGCGGTCTTGAGCACCGTGCTGGTAGTCGTAACGTAGTCGTCAGAACCGTCAAACGTCAGTGCGCCCGACCCCACGTAGCCGGTCGTCCAAGTCGGATCGTCCGTATCCGCTCCAGCGGTTGCCCCCAACGTCGCGTCGTTGCCCAAGGCTCCCGAATCCACGCTGGTCTGCCCGGCGCCTTCGTCGAATTGCCACCAATTGGCCAGATTGGTTGCCGTGGGTCCGACGTCCAGCGTGGCGTTGACACTGGTGGAATACGCATCGTCGGCGGCGACCGGAGCGGTGTTGGTGACCGTGATATTCTGAGCAAACTCAGACGTGTCGGTGAAGGCGTTGAAGGTGACGTTGCTCTTGGTCGCCGTCGCGCTGACGATCTCGCCGGCGAGCACGTTGGCGGTCAACGTCGCATTGATCGTGGCGTTTCCCGACCCATCGGTCGTCACGTTCGCAAATCCGAGATAACGCTGCCCCTCGCCGTAACCGGTCCCATCACCTGAGGTGCTGGCAAAAAACTCGATGCGGTAGTAACTGTTGGCGACGCCGTTGAGCGAACCCAGGATATTGAGATCGGTGCCGGAAACCATCTGGGCCGAGGTCAGGACCGGAAAATTCTGCAGGTTGTTCGATCCGGAATCGACGTCGGATGCATCGTTTGCTGTCACCCCGTCTCCGTTGCCGAGTTCGATGCCGAGCGCACCGTTGCCGAAAATCTGGTTCCCGAGAATCGTGTTTTCGATCGTCGGGTTGTCTCGAATCTCGACGCCGTTGAGATCATTGCCGAAGATCAGATTGCCTTCATTCGGGCCGGTCCCGCCGATCAGGTTTCCGGTCGCCCCGTTACCGGCGTCTTCGTTGACATCGATCCCGTCACGCGTGTTTCCTAGATCCTGCGTTCCGGTGTAATCGGTTCCGATGTAGTTGCCCTGAATGATATTGTTGTCACTGCCATCGATCTCCATCCCGTCGCTGTCGTTTCCGGAAATCACGTTCCGGGCATTCACATTGGATCCACCGATGACGTTGCTGCCGCCGCGGTTGAGATCGATCCCTTCTTGGCTGTTGCCGCGGTCGAGGGTACCGCCCGCGTCGGTGCCGATGTAGTTTCCTTGCACCTGGTTCGAGCTGGCGTCGACGAAGACAAGGCCCGCATAATTGTTCCCTGAGATCACGTTACGATCGGCCGCGGTCAATCCGCCGATCGTGTTGTTGTCCGACTCGACACGAATCCCGCCGAAGTATGTTGTATTGGAGACGTTGTTGGCGGTGATCGTCGTGCCGTCGGCATCGAGTCCGATGAAGTTGCCGGCGATCGTGTTCCCGGTGCTTTGGATGAGGATGCCGCTTTGATCGAAGTTCTGGATGACGAATCCGCGAATCGTGCTGTTTTCGCTCCCCGCGGCCAGGAGAAGACCGTTCACGGCGCCGGCACCGGTGCCATCGAGTTTGATTGCGGGTTTGCTTCCGTTGGCCGCGAAGCTGTCGTCGGTCGAGGCATCGATGGTGACCGTGTCCGTGATCGTCAGTGCCGAGCCGATGCTGATCGTATGCACGCCGGTGCCCGCGATGGCGAAGTCGATCGTGTCATCAACGGTTGTCGACGCGTTGGACTGTGCGATCGCCCATCGCAAACTTCCCACGCTGCCGTCATCGAGCGTGTTGGTCACCGTGTAGACATTTAGGACGTGATTCCATTGGGAGAGTGCCCGCGTGTCGAAGGCAATCCCGGCGTCCACGGAGCCGACCGTGTATTCCAGATCCCAGTCACCGCCGAGCTGCTCGGCTCCCGTCAAGTCATCGCTGGCCGCAACGTCACAGTCACACAGCGTGGCGATCGAATCGATCAGGGTACGCCCCTCGGCGGTGCTGGCCAGATCGCAGCCATAGATCAAGAGATCGGCGTCCGTGTCGAGTGAGCCGGCCCAAGAGGAAATGTCGCCGGCGTATCCATTTGCCGAGTACAGGTCCAACCGCGTGTTGCCGAGTTGCAGCCCCTGTCCGTCACCGTGGGCGAGAATGTGAATCGCGTCGACGCCGGACAACTCGCCGAGCGTCTCGGTGATCTGGGTAATGCCGTCTTCTTCCGACGAGAGTCGTACGATTAACCATTGCGTGCCGTCATCGGAATGGTCCCGCAGCCCGGCCAGGAGTGTTTCGGCATCCTCGACACCGTCGTCGACGAAGACCACTTCAAGCGGACGTGACGGATCTGTCGTGGAAGATTCAAACAGAGTCTTCGAGTCAGGTTGATCCGATTGTGAATCAACCGAATCGACCGGATGGGTGCCGAACAGCTCGTCAGACGCGCCCTGCGCAGCGGATTGGAGCATCTGCGTCATCGCCGCGTCGAGAAGTTCGACGTCTGCGTCGAAGGGCAATTCTGCCGTGTCGGGACCGTCTGCGCTGAGCAGAATGCGGTCCTCCAACAGGAAGAAGTCGAAAACGCGTGGGGGGTGATTCGCGGACAAGGTTGAAGATCCAGTAAAGCGCGAGCGGGGCTGGCGAAAGACGACACCACAGCCCCCGTGTTCGTCGTTTTCACCTTCCAATACCTAAGCCACAAAAGGATGGCGGAGGTGCGACTCATCGCCAGGACCTGTCAATGCGGGGCAACGGCCAGGCAATACCGTGCTGACTGAACGGACCAATCCGCCTGTGACGGTTGTGACTGCACTGGCTGGGAATCGATTCGAAGGCCACACCGCGAGAGGGAGACCAGTGACGGTGCCGATTCCTCGCCGCCGAGAACGGTCAAGCAGACGGCATTTGAGCCGGGTATGATGCGTGGAACGATCTCGACAACGCCGTGGCACGACTTCGAAAACGCCGCGTTGCGTTGAACCCTTTCGGTTGACCAGCAGGCCCTCACAACATCCCTCTCCATGAAATACGTTCTCTGTTTTTGCTCGCTGATCCTTGCGATCACCGTCCAGGCCGCCGATCGGCCGAATGTTGTGTTTATCCTCGCCGACGACATGGGTTATGGCGACGTCCAAGCCCTCAACCCAGATTCCAAGATCGCCACACCGAATCTGAATCGACTGGCCGCTGAGGGCATGACGTTTTCTGACGCACACTCCCCGTCGGCGGTTTGCACGCCGACTCGCTACGCCGCGTTGACCGGGCGTTATTGTTGGCGGAGCAAATTAAAACGAGGAGTGCTCAACGGATACGGAACGCCGTTGATCGAAACGGACCGACCGACGGTTGCGTCGCACCTGAAACAGCATGGGTACCATACGGCCGTCATCGGCAAATGGCACCTCGGCCTCGGGTTTCAAAAAGACGCCGAGGGCCAATGGGATTGGACGAAACCGCTCAGCTATTCACCGGTCGATGCCGGCTTCGATCGTTCACTGGTGATTCCCGCGTCGCTCGATTTCCCCCCCTATGTTTACGTCGACGGTCACCAGATCACGGGCAAACCCGATCGGATCCAACCGGCCAAAGGATTTCCGGCGTATCTGCGAAAAGGCGAACTCGGTTCGGATTTTTCGATTCCGGATTGTTTGGATGAATTGACCGCGCAGGCGTCGCGACACATTCGCTCGCGGGCCGACCAAGATGAACCGTTCTTCCTGTATTTTCCGCTCACCGCCCCGCACAAACCCGTTTGGCCACACGGTCGATTTGCCGGGACGACCAAGCTCGGCCCGTACGGGGATTTCGTGTCGCAAGTCGATTGGACGGTCGGTCAAATCCTGAACGCGATCGATGAATCCGGTCTCGCCGAAAACACGTTGGTGATCTACACCAGTGACAACGGATCGTTCATGCGACGCCAGAGCGACGCCGGCCAGCCGGATCACGTCAGCGATGAGACGATCCAGGCGTACTACGAAGGCAACCACACGGCCAACGGCCCCTGGCGCGGCACCAAAGCGGACATCTGGGAAGGTGGTCACCGCGTCCCGTTTTTTGCCCGCTGGACGGGGACGATCCAACCGGGGTCCCGCAGCGATCAACCGATCTGCCACGTGGACTTGTTTGCGACCGCGGCGGAGTTGGCCGGGACCAAGCTGCCGCCGGCTGAACAGGCCGCGCCGGACAGTTTCAGCATCGTGCCGTTGTTGACAGGGAATGAAACGCAGTTCCGACGGGCAGCAGTCGTGAATCATTCTGCCAATGGAACATTTGCGATTCGCGACGGAAAATGGAAGTTGGTTCTCTGTGACGGTTCAGGCGGACGTGAAAAGCCGTCGGGTAAACCCTTCGGAACGCCGTGGCAGTTGTACGACTTGGACAACGACCCGAGCGAGTCGATGGATCTGGCAGAGACGAATCGAGAGGTGGCTGAAGAACTCGGGGCAGAGTTGTTCCGGTTCTTGGCAAATGAGAAAAGCCGTTGAGGCATGCGAGCGACGCTGTCGGCGAAAGGTCCAAGCACATCACAGAGCCACGTTCCCTTGGGAAGGATCCAGGGCGGCGAGCAAATCACGGAGTCACCCTCCCTCTGAGCTTTGGTATGTACACAGGTCGCTTTTTGCCCAAAGGGCATGCATATCCCTAGCCTGGGGCAAGCAAACCGAGCATTTGCGAGGGTTGCGCCGCCCCAGGAAACTCATCGCAATGAGGTAAAATTTGGCCAACGGCCATGCACAACATTCGCGTTTGACGAGGCATTTGTGAATGGCCGTTGGCCAATCGCTCTCGTTTTCGGACCTTGGGCGGTGCCCAAGGCTATGGATGTAAACGGCCGTTGGCCGAAACCATCCACTTAAAACCGATCTGATACACGAAATCTGACATGCAAAAGATGTGTAGAAACCGATGCCCTCCGGGAGGGTTTCTCAAGCTGTCTAAACGCTGACGCCCTCTGCCAGGCCGAACGCTCGGTTTCCTCCACACCCTCCACACCCTCCAAGACTTCCACGATGGAAACGATCGCACCGCTGCTGGCTTTCACACCGATTCTGGTCGTCGCCGTTCTGCTGGTCGCGTTGCGGATGCCGGCGTCCCGAGCGATGCCGATCGCGTACGTCAGCGTCGTGGTGTTGGCGTACTTTGTATGGCAACTGGACACGGCAACGATCGCCGCGGCATCGGTCAATGGATTGGTCGTCACGGCTCAGTTGTTGTTCATCATTTTTGGTGCCATTCTGCTGCTCAACACGCTCAGCGAAAGCGGCGCGCTGGCGGTGATTCGGCGGGGATTCACGGACATCACCCCGGATCGTCGTGTTCAGGTCATCTTGATTGCCTGGTTGTTCGGATCATTCATCGAAGGCAGCGCCGGGTTCGGGACTCCCGCGGCCGTCTGTGTGCCGCTGCTGGTGGGGCTGGGGTTCCCGGCTAAGTCGGCGGTGGTCAGCGGCATGTTGATCCAGTGCACGCCGGTGTCGTTTGGTGCGGTGGGTACTCCGATCTTGATCGGCGTCAAAAACGGCCTCAGCGGCAGCGAGACGGTCGTCGCCTATGCTCGGAACCAACTCGGTGCCGGCGACGACATCTGGTCCACCTTGTTGCCGTTGGTCGGTGGCCGCGTTGCCTTTGTTCATCTGCTTTGCGGGCTGCTGATTCCGTTATTCGTCGTTGCGGTGATGACACGTTTCTTTGGGGTCAACCGCTCCTGGCGCGAAGGGTTGCGGATCTGGCCCTTCGCGTTGTTTGCGTCGCTGTCGATGACCATCCCCTCGACGATCATTGCCAACACGCTGGGTCCTGAATTTCCGTCGTTGATCGGCGCGTTGGTCGGATTGTCGTTGACGGTACCGCTGGCGCGACGGGGTTGGTTGTTGCCCTCCGAACCGGCCTGGGACTTTGCCGACGCCTCGGACTGGCCGGCCGATTGGAACGGCAACGTCGACATCCGCCTCAAAGACGCCGATCACCGTCTGTCGATCGTGCGATCGTGGGCGCCCTACTTGATGATCGCCGTGCTGTTGGTTTTGACGCGGTTGCCCTCGCTTGAGATCGGCGATTGGCTCAAGTCGATCACGATTCCGACCGACGCCGCGTTGACGGAAAATTTGTTCGGGTCCGCCATCAGTGTCAAACCGGTTGCGCCCCTGTATCTGCCAGGCGCACTGTTCGTGTTGGTCTGCCTGCTGACGATTCCGTTGCACCGCATGTCCAAGCGCGCGGTCATCGAAGCGACAACGCGTTCGATGCGGATGGTCGTGTCGGCATCGCTGGCCTTGCTGTTCGCGGTGCCGATGGTTCAGCTGTTTATCAACAGCACGGGTGGTGAAGCGGGTTTTGATTCGATGCCCAAGGTCCTCGCCGGCGGAGTCTCTACGTTGGTCGGCGGTGCCTGGCCGTTGCTGTCACCGTTGGTGGGAGGACTCGGCGCGTTCGTCGCCGGCAGCAACACGATCAGCAACATGATGTTTTCTCTGTTCCAATTTCAAGTCGGCCAAAACATCGGTGCCGATCCGATTTGGATCGTCGCGTTGCAAGCGGTCGGCGGTGCGGCGGGCAACACGATTTGTGTGCACAACGTCGTCGCGGCCTGTGCCGTCGTGGGACTGGTGGGCCGCGAAGGCGACATCATTCGAATCACCGCAATGGTGTTTCTGTACTACGTGGTCGTCGCCGGAATCATCGGCATGATCGTGGCGTAAGCTTCCAGCTTGCGATGATCGTGGCGCAAGCTGGAAGCTTACGCCACGAGGGCTCGGGCGAATTCTCGATAGCGACCACCGGCGAAGGCGGCGTCTTTGGGAATGAAAAGAAACAGGTCGCGATCGACGACCATGATCAACCCTTTGCGCGTGGGGATGGGCCGCGTTTTGGTCAACAGCACGGTGAAGGTTCCGTTCGGGCCGGACCATTGAAGCAATCCATCACGGACGCAGACCGAAAGTCCGGCACCCTCGACGATGCCGTGTGCGGCGAGTTGTTGTCTCGACGTCTTGCGTACACCGACAATCAATCCCAGATAGACGATTGTCGCAAGCCCCATGACGGCAAGCTGACGCAGCACCATGGGGACCTGAAATCCGCCGGTCGCGGCTGACGGGCCCAGTGGAAGCAAACCCTCAAACGCGACCAAGAATGACAGGGCGATCATCACGAAGGATGCCAACGTCAAACGACCACCGCATCGGTACAGCAGAAACCTTGACTCGGCAAACCGAAGCTGTGGCCTGGTCACGAGAAACTCTGCCGAAGGATTATCCGCAAGTTCCGCGGAATCCGCCGCATCGATCGGCGCGCGATAGGGATTGATCATTGCGATTCGAACCGCGCGACCGCGGCGTCAAGCTCGGTTCGAATTCCAAGTATCTGTCCCCAACGATACAAATACTCTCGGTCGATTTCGGTGTTGTGCAATGCAAACAGTTCTTGCACGTCTGCTTGGTCGATCAATCGGTTTGCGAATAACTTATGAATGATCAGATCCTCGCGTGAAATGACGCGGACCGGTGCATCGACACCCTCGACTGTTGCGTCCGTCGCATTTTCCAACACGTTTTCATAGTACTCGCTGTCGCCGACGAGCAAGTCGATCTCAACGGTCACGAAAAAGTCTGCCGGCTGGTATTCCCACTGCGTCAACTCGAATAGCCCCAATCGCTTGCCCGAAGGACGCTGCTGTTGAAATCCTAGTCGAGACAGAAGCGGTGAGATCTGATCGAGATCCGACTGCAGCAGCGAAATGTCAATGTCCTGAGTGCTACGGACACATCCCCAGAACGACAGCGCAAGTCCGCCAGCGATCGCGGCATTGATTTCGGACTTGGCGATTTCCGGCCAGAGGATCGCGAGGGTGTCAATCACCGCTGTCGGTGGCATCGTGTTTCTCCTCCTCGAGATTCATGGTTTTGATCCGTTGAAAATATCGCTCTGCGGCGCGTTCGTAAGCGGCGAGTTTGCGTTGTCTGCGTTCGGCGTTCCATTGATGATACGCAGATCGGAGGTCGCCCTCGGGACCGATTTTCTGTCTCAGACCCGCCATCAGCATCGCGTGCGAGAGTTCCATCGCTTCACGCCAGCGGGCGAAGTTGTACGCCGTACGGCGGGGGTGCTGTGCGGGTAACCCGTCGATTTGTTTTTTTAGCGGCAGCTTCTCGTTCATCAGCTTTGAGTCTCAATCGTCCGGCCATCGGCCTGTGATCATTTCGAGTCGGCCGACACATCCACGAAGCGTAACCTAACCTTGCAGCAGCCTGTATGCCCACGCCCCCTAAATCAACTGCAAATCCCGATGCTCCGCTGCCACGAGCTCCGCAAACTCTACGAAGACCACTTGGCCGTCGACGGGGTCTCCTTTTCGCTCCAGCCCGGAAACATAGGCGGTTTGGTGGGGCCCAACGGGGCCGGAAAGACCACCACGATGCGCTGCTTAGCCGGTTTAATCCCTGCGACCGACGGCAGTTTGTGCGTCGCGGGGTGCGATCTGTCGCACGGCGGCGCGACGACGCTGATGGAACTGAAGCGGCGTCTGGCGTACGTCCCCGACGATCCGCCGTTGTTCGATGACCTGACCGTTGCACAGCATCTGGAATTCATCGGACGAATCTACGAGGTGCCCGATCATCGCGAAAAGTCCGCCGAGTTGCTCGATTATTTCCAACTCACCGACAAGACCAACGCCGGGGCGACGACACTTTCTCGCGGCATGCGTCAGAAACTCGCGATCTGTTGTGCGTACCTCTACGACCCGGCCGTGTTGCTGCTGGACGAACCGATGACGGGCCTCGATCCGCCCGGCATTCGACGCCTGCTTGAATCGATCAAAAAACGCGCCGCAGCCGGCGCGACGATCATCATTTCCAGCCACTTGTTGGCGATGATCCAGGACGTGTGCACGCATTTGATTGTCATGCAGCATGGCAAACTGCAGTACTACGGTGACGTCGATCAACTGCGAGCGGAGTTCCCCGGCGCACAATCGCTTGAGGAAGCCTATTTCGAAGCGACCGCCGCGCTGACGGTTTGATTCCGTCATGCGTGCGGCTTCCGGAATGCTCTGACGGTTTTGACAGGCTGGAAGCCTATCCCACAATCCATTCAGTTTGACCACAACCTCGTCCCATGTCGTCCCCCCACAAACACCTGATCTGGCTGACGTTGCGACGCAGTCTGTTTCGGCTTCAACGCGCGGCAAATCGCATGCGGTCGCCGCGCCGTATCGTGGCCTCGGCGATCGCCGTGATCTTTCTGTGTGCCTACGTGTTGAACGGCTTCTTGATCCTGGCGTCGCGGCGGACCGCGGATCCGGAGTCGCTGCGACTGTGGCTATCCGGCGGCATGGTGCTGTACCTGATTTACCACGCCGTGCGGTGTGTCTGGACCGACAAGCAGGTCGACATGGAATACACCGCCGCAGAAAACCTGTGGCTCGGCGGCGCGCCGCTGAAGCGATCGACGGTGGCGGCCTACAAAGTCAACACGGTCTTCTTTTCGGCGCTGTTGAAAACGTTCTTCCTGGTCGTCGCACTGGCACCGGATGTCCGGCACGCCGGTCTGTTGGCCACCGGAGTCTTCGCCGCGCTGGTGTTGCTTGAAACGGTGCGGATGATCTGGCAGCGTTTCGTGAGCGGGCTTTCGCGTCGTCATCTCGTGGGGGCGCGGATCGCGTTGTCGGCGATTGCGTTGGCAACCATCATTCAGTTCTTCGGCCAACTGGTTGCGATCACACCCGCCGGTTCACTGCCCGGGGTTTATGTGCTGAACAGTTTTCGCGCGATCGGACAAATCGCATCCTGTGATGCCGTTCAGTGGCTGGCGATCGGTTGGCGTCCCGCCGCGTTACTGGCAACGACGGTCGACATCACCACGCACACTGCGGTTCAAATGTTGGCGTCGGTCATGCTGGTACCGTTCGCCATCCTGGCCCTGGTTCGTGTCGATGCGTGGGCCGGCAGATCCATCCTGGCTCGCGAACAAGCCCGCTTGCGTTTGGGTGATTTTCACTTGCCGGCAAGCAGCCGCGGCAACGCGACCGGCACGCATTGCGACGAGACCTTGGCCGATCGCATTGAAGCGATCTTGCCGCGGCGGATGGGCGAATCGGTGGCGTTGGTTTGGCGACAAGCGCTCTCGATCCGGCGTTACTATGGAACGATCTTGTTTAGTTTTCTGGTCCCCACGCTGCTCTGTCTTTCGCCGCTGTTGACCGGACGCGTCGGAAACCAATGGGCGTTTGTCGTTGCCGGGATCGCGCTCAGTACGATGCTGCTGGCACCACCGGCACTGCGGTTGGACTTTCGACGCGACTTGAAGCGGATGTTACTGTTACGATCACTACCGCTGCGGCCGATCCACGCGGTGCTGGGCCAGTTGACGTTGCCGATCCTGATCACGGTCGGATTTCAATGGACGACCTTGGGAATTGCAGCGGCGGTTGCCGGTCCGGGTTGGCCCCAAATCATCGGATGGGGCGGCATGCTTTCGGCGTTGGCCGTGTTCACCTTCGCGACCGAAAATGCATTGTTTCTGGCGTACCCGCACCACGAGAACGCACAAGGGTTCGGGATGGTCGTCAGGGCGAACGTGATGTTCCTTGGCAAGGCGACGTTGATCGCTGCGGCCGTCGGGGCGCTGCTGGTTTGGGTGTCGATTTGCAAATCGGTCTTCAGCGACCCACTGTCGGTCCCCGCCTACGTCTTCGGCGCCGTCGCGGGGACCTGGCTGTTGGCCGTCAGCGCCATCCTGGTGACCGCGTGGTGCTGGAATCGCTTCGACATCTCCGCCGATCTGCCACCGGAGTAGGGAGTTTCAGGTTTCAGGTTTCAGGTTTCAGGTTGAACGAACTTGAAACTTGGAACTTGGAACTTGGAACTTGAAACTGCTTAAAACGTTTCCGGGTAGATCACCAACTCAATGCGTCGGTTCGCCGCTCGACCTGCCGCCGAGGCGTTGGGTTGCACGGGGCGGTTGGCACCTTGGGCGACGATGAAGAATTGCCCCAGGGGCATGCCGGCGCGTCGTGTCAGCATGTCCAGGACGGCGGAGGCTTGTGCGGAGGCGAGCTGGTGGCTGGCAGCCGAGCCACCGGCGGTTGCCGGAACGTTGTCGGTGTAGCCTTCGATCCCGATGCGTTGCCGCGGGAACAGGCTTCGCAGTTGTGCGGCGACGGGGTCGAGCACTTGGGCCGATTGCTGGATCAGCTGTGCCGTGCCGGGAGCGAACAGTTGGTCGCTGGGGATCGCGATTCGGATCCGGTCGCCGTCTTGCTGAACGGGCAGCCCGCCGAGGTTGAGCTGCGAGGCGAGTCGGCTGAGGTTGGTGTTGGGTTGGATCGACGCCCCGCCCCGCATTTGCGTCGAAGCTTGGAAACCACGGACCTTGTTCTGAGCCTCGCGGGCGGCGATCGATGCGGCTTCGAGCTGTTGGTTGGTATCGGCCAGCTGTTTGCGGACGAGGTTGAGTTCCTCGCGATACACCTGTGCCTGCTGTTCGCTTTGGGCCAGTTGCGTGTGCAGTTGTCGATTGTTGTCATCGAGCAATTGAACTCGTCGGTTCAGTTCGGCCATCCGCGAGTCGTTCGGGTTGACGCCCTGCTGCGAGATCGCCGGTCCGAACGAACTGGTCGGCTGCGGATAGGTCGCCGGTCCCGCCAGGTACGGGTTCTGGTTGCACCCAGCGATCCCGAGTACCGCTGCTGCGATACACAAGCCACTGAGAAGACGTCCGTTCATCCGATCCAGCACCGCTCGAATCATCCTGATTTGGGTTTCGGGGCAACATCCGCGCCGCCCATGGTGCCCTACAGATAGGGGCCTGGTCGAGCTGCGGCAAGATCAATCGGGTTCATGAGTCAAATTCTCGATTTTTTTAGAACTTCGACTTACTCGACAGGCCGGAAAAGCGACGGCGGACGAGTCGTGCCAGGAGGGCCATTTCTTGGGGCTGGTGCAGCACTGCTGACACGCCGAGCTCCCTGATCCGCAGCGCCAGGCGGTCCGAGGGGTGCCGGGAGACGTCGTCGATCGCGGCCCACTGCATCACATCAGGTCGCGAGACGCCGATCTGTGCGACGTGCAAGGCGACCGCGGACAGGTTCTCGGCGGACAGTTCCCAAAGAACGACGAGGTCCGATTGGCCCGAGATCAGCGCTCGGATTTTGGCGGCGTCCAACACTTGAACGTGAAACGCCGGCTGGCCCGATTCCAGGTCCTGGCCGGACACATCCACGCCCGCGTCGTGCTGGAACGGCCCGACGAATCGCTTGGCCGCGTCGCTCCACCGGCGGCCCGATTCACAGACCCAAAACGGGATCACCTCGCCGGCCTTCGACACGGCAGCGAAACGGTTCATGACGAGTCTCCATCGCCGATCGATTCCAGCTTGCGGAGCAAACGGGCACGCGAAATGTTTAATCTCCGCGCCGCTTCGGCTCGATTGCCCTCGCTGGATTCCAAGGCCTGGCGAATCAAATCCGATTCGAACTGGGCGACGACCTGATCCAGGTCGATGGTCTGCTGTTGTTTCGGCACCGACTCGTTGGGGCGGTACGACCGGATCGCCAACGGCAAGTGTTCCAGCCCGATGACCTGGCCGGGACAGCTTCGCATCGCATGTCGAATGGTCTGGTCGAGTTCGCGAAAGTTATCCGGCCAAGGGTAAATCACCATCGCATCCAGCGCGGCCCGTGCGAAGCGATCCGCCGGTCCGTCTCCACCGGCCCGCCGTCGATCCAGCATGGCGGTCGCGATCATCGGCAAATCGGCGACGCGATCGGCGAGCGGGTGGAGACGAAGGGTCAGCCCACACAGATGGTCGGCAAGGGGCGGCGTGATCCCTACCGGCAGCGACGCATCCAGGAAGACGTCGAGTTCCGGATTCGGTTCGGTGTCGGCGCCGCTTGAGAGCACGGCGCTGTCGCTGGCGATCGCGATCAACCGCAATCGATCGTTCGCCTCACGCAGATGTTCGACCAGGCGGAGCTGGGCTTCCAGCGGGGTCTGGTCGATCGCCTTGAGGATCGCGGTCGCCGTTGAGGTTTCTGAATCCGCCAAGTGGGCGATCACCGCGGCCAAGCTGGCGTCCAACAGTTCGGCGTCCATCAACGGCCCGTCGATCGTGGCGATCGGTTCGCCCGCCGCCGAACATTGGTGCACCGACGCTGCGATGGAGTCGGCGAAGCAACCTGGCGGGGAGACAATCAGCAGATCGCTGCGGACCGAACCGGCCAGTCGGATTTGTTTGCCGAGCCGTTGGGCGAGGCGAGAATTGCCGACCGAAACGCCCTGGGCGATCGTTTCATGGCGACGCCGCCAACTGTCCAGCTGTCGTCGCAACACGACCGCGGCATCGATGACGGGATCGGCAAGATGGTCTTGAAAGCTGCCCGCGACGGCCAGCGTGATGGATTCATCGCCTTGGCCGAGTCGGACGAATCGCGTGTCCAACGCTGCAATGCGGCGTGATTTGGCACCGGGAAAGGTCGGTTGGATCAGCAGCGACGCCGTTCCGGATTTCAAGATCCCAGGGGGCGGCGCGAGTGAAGCGGCCAGGAAATCGAGCGGATCGCCGGTGATGCTGGTACCGGCCAGGCAACGACGTCCGATCAACGATTCCGGCTCGACGGTCAGCCAATCGCCGACCGCCGCGGAAAGAAACACCAGCCGCCCCTCAGGGCCGATCACCCAGAAAGGCGAGTCGCTTTGTCGATCAGCCGACCGAGCGGACGAATCTTGGTGCTGTTGGCCATGACACTTATGGTAGCGGAAACCGCCACAGTCGTCGGTGACGCGATTGGTGCGTCTTCCAACCGATGTATTGGCGTCGGTCAGGCTGTGCCTGACGACTCATCGGCATGCACAGCATGCCCTACGCTTCGAGCCCCACCTGCATGCACAGCATGCCTGACGCAGTGCAAGCCTAGAACACGTCCAAGATGAAGTGGTGACCGCTGTGATAACGGCGGTTGCTGGGGTAGTAGTTGTGCCACTTTTTGTTGTACACGGGGATTCGCATCTCCGGCGGATAGCGGTGGTACAGGCTATCCGCACTACGATAGTATTCCTGTCCCCAGAAATTCTGGGGGTAATACACGTAGGGATAGTGATAGAATCGATTCCAGTCGCGTGTGCTCGCACTGCCGCCCCAGGCTTGGCCGAACGCGCGCTGGTCGGCCGACGCGTCGCCGGCCAAAGTGAAGGCCGATGCCACCAGAACGGCGGCGATGATCAACTGACGAAGCATTCCTGCTCTCCCCCTTGTCGGCCGGTCTGGGACGCGATGAAAGCTGCGTCGCGAATCGGCTCGGTTCATTGGTCGTTTCAAAAGTGTCCGCCGACGCCGAAACTTACGGGTGTTTTGGATCATCGGCTCCTGGGCGGATAGCCCGGATCTTCGGTCGTATCGGCAAAAATGGCTGGATGGGTTGAGTCGATCGTGCCGGGATTTCCAGGAGAAACGATTTGTGCCTTCTCACCGAGGGCATTTAGCACCTATTATTGAATTCCCAGCATCGGACTTTTCAGCCACGCCGCATTGCTCCACTCCAACCCCACCAGACCCGAATGCGTCCCTCCCCACGACTGGCCCACCTGCCGCAGCCCATTCCCACTCGGCGACGGCTCCGGGCGAACCTCCTGCCCGGGTGTCAAACTTTGAGGATTTCCGAAACATTCCCGATTGCGGGTCGGCCAGCCATCGGCCTGATTCTGCTCGGCTTGATGGCTGTGCTGCCGTGGTCCTCCGCCGCGGCCTGCCCGTTTTGCGAGTCCGTCCAGCAGACCATCCGCCAGCAATCGCTGACCATGGATGCCGTCGTGATCGCGTCGAGTCTCGATGGCGAGCTGACGCGGAACCTGACCACCGGCGTGGTAAAGATGCGGATCGAAAAGGTGATCAAGGGATCCGAGCACGTTAAAGTCGGCCAGGAAGTGGACGCGATCTATTACGGCAAAGTCGAGGTCGGACGCCGATTCCTGCTGTCCGGCGTCGACCCGCCCAATTTGCAGTGGTCCTGTCTGCCGGTCAGCGAACGGGCCGAAGAATACATCGTCAAAGCCAGTCAGGTGAAAGATGACCCGGTCGCGCGGCTGCGTTTTTTCCGCGACTATCTGGAAGACGAAGAGGCGTTGATTTCACGCGATGCCTATGACGAGTTCGCCTCGGCACCCTATGACGTGATCCAACAGATCGGCCCCGACATGGATCATGACCAATTGATCGAGTGGGTCCAACAGCCCGAAATCGGCGCCGACCGAAAACGTCTGTACTTCACCATGCTGGGTGTCTGCGGCGGCAAAGACGATCTGCCGATGCTCGAAGCGATGCTCCGCAATCCCGCCAAAAGTGTCACCGGCGGCCTGGACGCGCTGATCGCCTGCTACTTGACACTGGCCGGCGAAGCGGGATTGCCGCTGATCGATGAGCTGTTCATCGCGAACCACAAGGCGCCGTTCCCGCAAAGCTACGCCGCGATCATGGCGATCCGCTTTCACGGCACCGAAGGCGACGTGATTCCGCGTAGCGCGCTGGTTGAATCGCTGCACAAGATCCTCGATCGGGGCGAGCTGGCCGACATGGTGATTCCGGATTTGGCCAAATGGAACGACTGGAGTCAGATCGAGCGTCTGAAGACGTTGTTCAAAGAAGCGGAAAAAGACAAAAACTGGCTCCGTGTGCCCGTCATCAATTACATGCGTGCCTGCCCCCTGCCCGAAGCCGAAGCGGCGATCGAGGAACTCGAAAAAATTGACCCCGAAGCGGTTCGCCGGGCCAAGACGTTTTTCCCGATACCGGTCCCGGTTCGCGCCAAGCCGGCCGACGAGGCGACTTCGCAATCCGTTCCGCCCCTCGGAACGCTGCAACGCGGAACACGCTACGCCGCCGTCGTCCCGATCGCTGCTGCCCCGGCCGGCACCGCGACGGTCTCCCTGGCGGGAACCGACGCCACCTCAACCGAGCTCGGCAATCGATCGCTGCTGGCACAAAAAACGAACCCTTGGGACCTTGGCTACGTAATCACGGTCGCCTTGGCGTCCATCGTCTTGGCACTGTTTTTGGTGTTGACCGGCGGCCCCGCGACTGGGGTGAAAGTGGCGTAAGCATTCCGGCTTGCGTGATCGCCGTCGACGATCCCCCACCACTCTGCCACAAACCATCGATGGCTACTGAACTTCAAATGTCGTCGTCCGCCGATGAGGTGGACTTTCCCTATCGGGCGCTCAGCCGCAGCGCGATCGCATCGATCTTGTTGTTCGTCGTCGCGTTGCTGGGGCTGATTCCTCCGTTCGAGGCGTTGCTCGCCTTGGCGATCCTCGGTGTCGTGTTTGCGCTGCTTGCGATTCGGGCGATTCGACGCTATCCGAATGAATTCAGCGGGCTGGGGTTGGCAAAATTTGCCTTCGCCACCAACGCCTTGCTGTTGGTCGGCGGCATCGGCTTGCACACCTACGTCTACCTGACCGAAGTCCCACCGGGGCACGTTCGCGTACCATTTTACAAGTTGAAATTCGACGCCGAACCCGATCGACCGACGCAAACCGCGTTTGAACTCGACGGCAAGGACGTCTTCATCAAAGGCTACATTCATCCGTCCAGCGGCGGCGGCATGTTGCGCCAATTCGTCCTGGTCGGCGACCTGGGGACCTGCTGTTTCGGCGGTCAGCCCAAAAGCAGTGAGATGGTCGAAGTCACGCTGACCGGCGGCCAAACGATCGAAGGCGGCATGACGCGTCGGAAACTGGCCGGCAAGTTCACGCTCAATCAAGTGCCCCGAAAACAAACCGATTTTGACAACGCGGTGTTCTACCGGTTAAAAGGGACGAAAGTGAATTAGTGCTTGGTCAACTTCTTGACCGAAGTTGCCTCGGAAAAAGGGGCCCAAAAAAAGGATTCAGCAACCGTTGGTGTCTAGCCTTTAGGCGATTCCCGGTCGCTGCTTCGCAGCGACGGTAGGCGGCTGAAGCCCAATACCAACACGTATGCCCGTGCCATTCGTACTTGTCCCCTTTTCCGCGGCCCCCCAAGACGAAGAGTTGACAAAGCACGAATCGAAACCAGCAACCTAACGAGCGAGCGAGATGCACCACCTTCCACGATTCCGATTTTCATTACAGCTGGTGATCGTTTGCGCGCTGCTGATCGGCGTTCTGCCGCGTGGGCTCAACCGAGCCGCCGCCGAAGACCCTGCCGAAGATCCCCAAACGCGGCCCAAGGTCGAAATTCGACTCAGCTCGGCTGCCCAACTGGCCAAGGGCGAAATCAATTTCGATGATCTGAAGTTTGACATCGAAAAAGACGGCGCCTTCGACGAATCGATGTGGACCGAACGTCTGAAAACGATCAACGGCAAAAACGTCAAGCTGCGCGGCTACATCCTTCCCAGCAGCACCTACCAAAACGAAGGCTTCAAGCAATTCGTACTCGTTCGCGACAACAAAGAATGCTGCTTCGGACCCGGCGCGGCGCTCTACGACTGTGTCTTCGTCAACATGGTCGGCGACAATACCGCCGACTTTTCAACCCGCCCCGTGACGGTTGAAGGCAAGTTCGTGCTCGATCCGGAAACCTACAAGTACCCCGGCGGCAAAGGCCCCCGCGGCGCGACCCACATGGCCGTCTTTCGAATCGAAGGCGTGAAGGTTAAATAACGCGTCGACGCCCCTCTGACTGCGAAACGATTCCCTGCGGAAACCGAAATCGCCCATAGGTCATCGGCCCCACTTCGTCGCTCCTTGTTCCGCATGTGACCAGCATGTCGTGGAACGCGCGGTTGTAATAGCACAGGACGTCGGCGACGTCGTCCTCGACCAGTTCGGCGATCAATGAACCGGCTTCTTCGGCCGCCTCGTCCGTCTTTCGAAGATGGATGGCAAGCAATTTTTCGAATGAGTGTTCTGCCGCGCTGGTCAGGACAATCCCGGGCAACGAGCGTTCGGCCGGTTCGCCTCGTTTCGGCGCGGCCGAGGCGGTCACAATCACACGCCCGGATTCGGTGATCGACACCAATTCGATCCCCTGGTTCGGACCCAACAACACGAATTCGGCGATCACCATCTGCTGGCAACCGAGAAATACCATGGAATGAGTTGGCAAGGCTAATCCCCGAACGCGGAACGTCCCGACCTTTCCAAAACCCGCTTCACGGAGAGCGTCGTTGGAGTTTTCACGATACTGAACCAATGAGCGGGGAGCCGAGTCAATCGGTTCAAAGTGATGTTCCCGGTATCGCTCCATGAAGATGGGGGTTAACAGTCTCGTTCCAAGGATCAGAGCAAAACCCGCAATCATCGTAAACATCGGCACTACACTTGCTTCCAAACCGAGCTGCAGGACGCCAAAATCTTCCAAGGCGGCGAGAGACCAAACGAAGACGATCCCCGAGATGGATGCTTGTTGAATACTCAGCACAACTCGGATCATCGGCCAGTCGTTGACGGGCCGCCGATCATCCGGTTGCGACGTCGTTTCCAAACGAGCCGATGATTCCTGTATTGTCGATTCCATCTGGATCTGCCTGCCGCGGGTGACTTGGTTGCGTTGCCAGTGGAAGCCTAACTCACGAATGGGCCTGGCGCGTTCGCCACCGGCCGAGGCAGAACTTCATCGTCAACTCGATAATCATCAGCGGGATCACCCAACTGATCCAAGCGGCGAGTTGATACGTCAGCTCCGGCGCTAAACCGAGCGTCTGAAGTGCAAAATGCCCCAGCCGCAAGAACACGGCCGAGAGCAACAGCACGTAGCTGCGCAGCATCCAGTTCCGATGCCGTTGAAAATCGAACCGCGTGCCCGCTCGCCAACCGATGAAGGTCGACCACCAGGTCGCCGCAGCGAGCACTGCGAAACAGAGCGTGGTCGACCATCCGCCGAATGCTTTCATCGACATGATGAAGCCACCTGGAGCGGCCGCAAACAGAACCACGATGACGTAGACACCGCCTGCGATTCGATGAACCCGTGGATACCGCATTCGCAGGGTTCGACTCATCTGCAGCCCACCCAAAAACAATCCGATCGGGGCGCCCGCGATGTGGAGATAGAAACCGATGAAGTAACCGGAGCGATAAAAAAAGTCCGCCTTGTTGCCCAGAAACCCGTAGTCAAAATCCGGCGGCAGATAGTGCGGAAACGGGCTTAGGATCAGAAAGCCGATCCAAAACACGAACCCGATCGCCACCCACTTTCCCCATCGCAGGGGCGTGATCGATGCGGGCGAAATGTAAAAAGATTTCATCACGCGCCACAATCGTGAAAGATTCGGGAGACGGCACCCTATAATCGAAGCTTGGTTTCGATCGTCCGCTGGTTCAGGTTCAAGATGAGAGGACAATGAAATGTCAAACCACAATCAGCCATCAACGGGATCGCCGCTGGGGACCGATTCTGGCGAGCCATCATTGTCGCAGGCTCAACCCTACCGAACTCCAGCCAACGTGAGCGATGGGGTCACCGCCGGCGGCGCATTGCGTTCACCACTGCTTTGGATCACCGCGGCGTCCACCACGGGGTTTCTCGTTGTCGGTGCATTCATCTTGTCCACCCCCACTCGGGATTTTAACAAGAACCGCAGACCGGTGAAGCCAATCCCTCAGTATGTCGAAGACTTCGGGAACAGCCGCATTCCGCCGGAAGATCTCGACGACGCCGAGGACATCGTTGTGATGCAACCGCTCGAGGCCCCCGTGAGCGGTCCTCGGGCTGTCATGGACGGCCCGCCGGTCCCGTAACGGACAGCTGATTTTAGCAGCCGCTTGCCGCGATCCTGGAAAGATCGCAAATTTCCCGGATTGAGAGCCTTTCCGGACGGCCATTGAGACCTACCCTTTGGAGCGGTGCTGCTTGGTTATCCGCGGACCGTGACTCCTTTCAAATGACTCCATCGATTTCATGAGCAATTCGAATCCACGCGGCCCTGACTGGTCGGACCTCGAGCGATTGCAGCCCTACGTGGCCTGGCTGATCCCCGCGATCCTACTCCTTGCGCTGCTGTTCACGAGCGTCTACACGGTCCAAGCGGAATCGCAGGGTGTCGTCTTGCGGTTCGGCCGCTACGTCAAAACCGTCGACCCGGGTCTGAGATTCAAATTCCCGTTCGGCATCGACGATGTTTCGATCGTTCCGGTCAAGCGTCAATTGAAACAGGAATTCGGTTTCGGCACGCCCGGTGCCACCAATGACACGCAAGTCTCGAACGAACAAACCGAGGAACGCGTGATGGTCACCGGCGATCTCAACATCGCCACGGTCGAATGGGTGATCCAGTACCGCGTCCGCGAACCGAAGCTGTTCCTGTTTAAGGTCCGCAATCCGGGTCAAACGCTCCGAGACATCTCCGAATCGGTGATGCGGACCGTCGTCGGCGACCGCACCGTCGATGAAGTCATCACGATCGGCCGACAAGAGATCGAGGTCGAGGCACTGTTGCAACTCCAGGAACAGGTCGACAAATATGAACTGGGTCTAAGCATCGACCAGGTTCAACTGAAAAACGTCAACCCACCGCAACCGGTCCAACCGTCGTTCAACGAGGTCAACCAAGCTCAGCAGGAACGCGAGCAGATGATCAACGTTGCCAACGGTGAATACAACAAAGAAGTCCCACGGGCACGCGGTGAAGCGGAACAGAAGACACAAGCCGCCGAGGGTTACGCGCTCAAACGCGTCAACGAAGCTCAAGGCGATGTCTCGCGATTCAACGCCGTGTTTGCCGAATACGCCAAAGCACCCGAAGTGACCAAGCAGCGAATCTACATCGAAACCATGCGGCAAGTCATCCCGACGTTGGGACAAAAGATCATCATGGATGATCAAGCCAACCAGATTTTGCCACTGTTGAATCTGGCCCCGCAAGCCGACCGGAGATCCCCATGAATCGTCTGACATTCCCCGCGGTCGCCGCCGTTGTGATTCTGGGTGGACTGGTCGCCTACAGTGCAGCCTACACGGTTAGCGAAACCGAACAGGTCATCATCACCCAGTTCGGAAAACCGGTCGGTGATCCGATCACCGACGCCGGCTTGCATTTCAAACTTCCGCTCATCCAGGAAGTCACTCGCGTTGAAAAACGCATCCTGGAATGGGACGGCCGTCCCAACGAAATGCCGACCAAAGACAAAACCTACATCGTCGTCGACACGTTCGGTCGTTGGCGGATCAATGATGCCAAACAGTTCTTCCTGCGGCTCAGAGATGAACGCAGCGCCCAATCGCGTCTCGATGACATCCTCGGCAGCGAAACCCGCAACGCGATCGCCAAACACGAATTGATCGAATTGGTCCGGACCACCAAAGACCGCCAACCCGTCCGCGATGAAACCATCGCCGACGCGCCCGGCAACATCGGAATCCTGTACCCGATCAACAAGGGACGTGCCAAAATCGAGGAGGAGATCTTTCAACAAGCGGCCAACAAAGTCACGGACCTGGGAATCGAACTGCTGGATGTTCGCTTCAAACGCATCAATTACAACGAGAGCGTCAGGGACCGGATCTATTCTCGGATGATCAGCGAAC
Source organism: Phycisphaera sp. RhM (assembly GCA_033042175.1). Lineage (GTDB taxonomy): Bacteria > Planctomycetota > Planctomycetia > Pirellulales > Pirellulaceae > Stieleria. The sequence goes on along the minus strand of WCIL01000002.1, from coordinate 352,534 downwards.
GGCAACAAATTGCCGAACGTTTCCGCAGTGAGGGTGCCGGCGAGGCGGCCAAAATCATCGGCCGCAAGGAAAAGGATTTGCTGGAAATCGAATCCCAGGCCTACAAACAAGTCCAGGAGATCCAAGGTGCTGCCGACGCCGAGGCCACCGAGATCTACGCCCAGGCCTACAACCAAAGCGCTGATTCGATCCAGTTCTACGCCTTCATCAAAACGATGGAGACATACCAGGAAATGCTGGATCCGAACACGACGTTGATCCTGAGCACCGACAGCGACATCTTTAAATTCATGAAACGCATCGACGACGAAAAATAGCTGCCTTCTCGTCTTCGAAAAGCGGTGAGGTAAGAACATTTTGGAGGTAAGAAAATGAGAGACTCCGTCGTTCAAATTTTCTTACCCGAAAAATTTTCTTACCCCCCAAAATTTCCTTACCCATTGTAAACAGCTTTGAGTTTCTCCAGCGCCCGGATCCACAGCATCCGTGTTGCGGCGTTCGACCGTCCGATCCGCTGAGCGATCTGCTCGTGGGACAGTCCGTCGATGTGCCGCAGTGTCAGAACTTCGCGATAGTCGTTGGGCAGTCGGTCAAGGGCCGCGGCCAATTGCAAGGTTTGTTCTGCCCGGTCGGCGTGCGAGCGTGGATCGGGCTCCCGGTCGATCGCCAGTTGTTCGATGCGAATGCTGTCTCGATCCAACGCCGCTTGCAATTGTTGTTCGCGCCCCTGCCCGCGTTTGAGCGTTCGCAGTTGATCACGGTCGTACCGCAACAACGTGCGTTTCAGGATGGTGCGCAACCAGGCCAAGCGTTCGGCTTGCGTGTTTCCCCGAAAGTTTTCGTGGCCACGCCAAGCATCCACCAAGGTTTGCTGCACAACATCCGACGGATCGATACGACCGCGGAGCGCCGGAGACAACTGGCGTTCGGCGAGCATTTTCAGCCACGGTCGCAGCGGACCGATCGACCAGGTGGCTCGTAGTGAGTCTTCGCTCTTCGAAGCGTCTTCGTCGCCGCCATTCACGTCGTCGCTTGCCTCCCCATCCGACCACGGATCCGACGCACTGCCGAAGCCAGAATTCGCAGGATCCAATAGACTTGCACCACCACGACAAGACTCAACAGCGCGACGCGCAGCAGTCCCATTGCATCGATGCTGTGACGAAGAATTTCGGGGTCGGGACGTTGCAGGTACGCAAATGCAACCAGGACCAAAAAGACGACGGGCGTACCGATCGAAAGCATCAATCGGATCGAGTCTCCCTGGCCATCTTTCTGATCGCGGACGGCGATTAGCAAAGCGACGCCGCACATCCAGGCGGTGACGCCGTTGAAAAGATGAAAGACCAGGCCGGGTTCGCGTAACCATGGACGTTGCCAGGTCACCATCCAAACACCAACCAAGAGCGGTGCGAGTAGCAGCCATGCGAGACTCCAGCGCCGCCCTTTCAGCATCTGTATCAAATACCAAAGCGGCAGAATAATCAAAACGCTCAGCACGAGACCGCCGCGAACCAGATCAAGCCCCCATTGGGCGAGTGTGGTGTCCCCGCCAATCGAACTGAACAGGGCTCGCATTCGACGTGGATCCATTTCCCGATGCATCGCGACCGAGTTGGATTCTAGCGGTGCTTTGGAACGCAGATCCTGAAACTGAATTCCATCAAGCGTCGCGGACGCGATCCGGGTGTGCGTGTCGTCACGCCGGCAAATGACCGGCACGTTCGACGCAGATTCTGGATCGCTATTTGTTTCAGTCAGGATCTCCTGCCGCGACCAATCGATTGCCACGAGACGATCCTGATCGATGTGCAGCCAACTGATCGGGACGTGGTGATCCTCCTTCCAGTGGACATTCTGGATTCCGTTGACGTCGGGAATCGAGAGTTGGACTTTCGGAGCGGGCTGCAGCATCGGATAGCACCGAATGACAAGCGATGATCGGCCATCGTCGTTGGGTGCCGATCCGCGCTGCGCCGCAGTGACACGATCCATCACAATGCGTTCTTTGACTCCGTCACCGTCGACGTCCCAGAACCACATGCCGACCACATAGAAGTTTTCCGCCGATTCATTGAACTGCCGAATCCTTTGGAATTGCTTGTCGCGAAGGTCGTAAACCTCACCACGCGTTTTCCCGTTCGCGTTCCAGTTCAACGCCAGCATCGGGATACCCTCCGAACCGGTCGCGTCATCAATTGCCAAGTATCGGCTCGCGTATGCACCGTCCACGAGGGGAAGAGACACAGCGTTGTCGGGCTCGGTCGAGTCAACGAGTTCACCATCCGGCCCACAGAGGACCAGCTGTCGCAGCGAATCGTCCTTCGAAGTGCGACCCAAGTAGACGACGTGCGGTAGGTCATCGATGACAACCAACGAAAACGGAATCCAATAGTCGCTTCGAGTCGGCCGCTGGAAGACCGATCGTTCCCACATCAGTTCGCCGTTGGCACCATCCCAGGCGGCGAGAAACAGCTGCTCATCGTGCGAGTGGGGGCCGACAATGTCCTGGATACCGTCACCGTCGAGGTCCGCAAACATCAGATGGTCGTAGTCATCCGGCGTGTTGATCCGGGACGCTCCGAACAGAAATCGATTCGACCAACGGATCTCGCCGGTCGTTCGACTGACCAAGGACATTTGGAACGCATTAAGGGGTCGCCCCAACGCCCCAGCAGACGTTCCGCCGGCAAGGCGGCCATCGCCGACGAGCAAGATTGATTTCCCATCATCAAGCGAGTGAGCCAGGATAACCCGGCCTCCCACATTGCCCCGCAAACGGCAGAGTTCAACGCCCGTTTCTCCGTCGAAGAGCCGGGAAGTCGTGTCGGTTCCCGCTTGATTCTGAACAAGAAAGTCGACCGATCCATCATCATGTTCAATAGGAATCCATTTGCCGCCATCGGTCCGATCGCTGTTCCAAACCGTCCGTGCAGAGACGGCATCGATGACGCTGATCCGGGTCGGCTGAAAACCTGACGCGGCAATCAGATGTCGGCCCGATTCACCAACCCAGGATGCCAGCAAGGTGTTTTCGCCCAAGCGGATCGTCGGCGATGGCTGGGATTGCAACAGGACCAGGTGATCTTCACCGACGGCGAAGGGACCACCGCGGCGGCGGTAAACGCGCAGCGACGACGTTGAATCGGTGGGGCTGGGACAGACGTCAAGCCCCGCGGCGATGGCGACGGGGCTGGGTTGGCTGGGGTGGAAACGAATCACCGAGGACGCGAGCATGACGTCCAAGGTGCGGTCGCCGGTGACAAAATCAATTTCGATTGTTCCCGGTGGGTTGTCAGGAAGTCCACTGCGAATCGCGTCGATCTGGGCGACGCGGATTTGGTCGCCGAACTGGGGAATCCGATGTCTTGCCCAGGCCAGGACGTCACCTGTTTTTCCCGAGATCCAATCCACGTAAATGTAAGCCTTGTGATCGGCGTCATTTCCCGCTGCTTCGGTTGGTCCTGCTCCCGCGATGATGGCCGTGGCGATCTCTTTCCAGCCGTCTCGATTGATGTCATCGGTCACCGCGATTCGAGACACGCAATCATCAGCGGATTGGAACGCCGAGTAAGGTGTCTGGTCGGTCCAAACCGGCGTCCCCGTGGCTGCGTCGAGCAATTGCACGCCCACATCGACGCCGTTGCGATATCGGATGCGTGGCACAATGATTTCGTCCGCACCGTCGCCGTTGACGTCCGTGACGTAGGGCCAATCGGCGTGATTGCGGTCGATCGAATAGCGCCACTGGACATGTTCCATTTGCCGGCTCCATCGTTGCCGGCCGTCCAGGTCGTAGGCGGCGATCTGCGCGCCGCTGAACGGAGCCGTGTTCAATCGCGATTCTTCGTGATCGTAAAAGATCAGTCTTGCTTCGCCGCGCGCGTTGGCAATCCGGGGAGCGTGGGGCGGCGTGAAGGGCAACTTGATCGTCACGACAGACGCGGGGTCTTGATCCCAATCGATGACTTGACATTGGTCCCCGATCAACAGGACCACTCGCAGCGAGTCTCCACGCAGCAACTGGGGCGGGCTTGGGACGGGAATCCGTATCGGGGAGCTATACGGTCTGTGTCGCGCAAAAAAGTCGCCGAAGTTGCGATGACCTGAGCGAAACGCCGAGTTCCCATTAAACGACAGACCGCTGAACGATCGATACTGGTGTTTGGCGGGATGATAAATCGCGTCGGCCGGCCAGAACGTGTTGGTGCGCGTGTTGAGCACTTGATGATGCCGATCGATCACATCGCCGGTTTTTCCGCTCAGCACGGCCAAACAGACGTCCGTCTGAATCGCCATCTGATGATGCACGAACATGGCAAACAGGTCGCAGATTCCGTCGTGGTCTCGATCACCGACGTCTTGCAGTTCAAAGACCCCCGGGAATCCGAGTGTTGCCCGTCGGTTGAAAGGATCCGGCAGGGTCGACTTGGTGGGCAAGTTGGCGAAGACGTAGGACCGCGACCACAGCATGCGTCCGCGGTCATCGACAGCCAGCAACGCTTGTTGGTCCGTCGCGGCGACCAGCGTGTCGGCGCGTTGATCGCCGTTCAAATCGATCGGCGTGCGCAGTGCGGAAACGCCTTGCGTAAGCAGCGGGTGATCGTCGAGGTGATGATGCCCGGCATCAAAGTTCGCGGCGCCGCGCGTGTCGGCAAAGTTGACGGGGAGGGTGGTTGTTTCGTCTGCGTTGGTTCCATCGAGACTCGTCAACGTCGTTTCGATGGATCTCACGTCGAGTTCCCACTGGTTGTCGGTGTGCCATGCCACACGTTTCAGTCGGCCGTCGCGTCGCCACAGGATCGCCGGCGTCGATTCATCGGATACGGTCACGACCGCCGCATCGCTGATCGAAATCTCCTTGGACGGTGCCGGTTGGTTCGTGATCCGGTACTCACTGGGTATACCCCGGGTGATCGGCAACCGCAGCGTCTGACTCCATCGGCCCGTCGGCGCAACCATCATGTCATAGTCGCCGGCGGTCCGCTCGAGATGGTTCTGCATCGGAAGCGTCAATTCCATCGTTGAATCCGACAGCGCCGATTCGCCAACCGGAACGATGGTCGCTTGGTACGGCCCGCCGCCGGCCCGAACGCGAAACCCGCCCAACTGACTTTGACGCCACTGATCGAGACCAGCCAACAGTGCTGCGATCAGCACCACCGTGACCGCCATCGCCGCGGCGGCGACGCGGACGCCAGACTGATGCTTGCGAGCCCAGCGCGCTGATTTTTCCAAGATCGAAAGTGGGCGGGCGTGAATCGGATGGTCATCGCGAATGGCACGCAAGTCGTCGGCCAGATCACCGGCGGACTGATAGCGACGCCGTGCGTCTTTCTCCATCGTCTTGTGCAAGACGACCTCGAAATCACGCGGCAGATCGGACCGCAGGCTTCGCAGCGGGGGCGGATCTTCGTGACGAATTTTGTTGATCAGCGTCAACGGGTCATCGCCCCCAAACGGTGGTCGTCCGGTCGCCATCTCATACAGTGTCGCGCCGAGCGAATAGATGTCGCTGCGATGGTCCACATCGGTGGCCCGCAGGTCCGTTTGCTCGGGACTCATGTAGCGTGGCGTGCCCAAGATCGCACCGGTGATCGTCGCGCCGGCATCGACCAGTCGCCGGGCCAAACCGAAATCCGTCAACCAAACGCGGTCTTCATGATCCAAGATTAAGTTGGCCGGTTTGACATCGCGATGGACCACGTCACGGTCATGGGCGTGGGAGAGGGCATCGGCGGCTTGGATTCCGACGTCCAGGATCGCATCGAGTGGCGGCGGAGTCTGCTCTCGGCGGGTCCGTCCGATCCGCGCGGCCAGACTTTCCCCTTCGATGCGTTGCATTGCGTACCAACTGGTGTCGCCTTCGCGTCCGGTCGCGTAAACCGGAACGATATTGGTGTGATGGAGCGCGCCCGCCGTCTCGGCTTCGCGGCGGAACCGGTCGAGCGACTGGGGGTCGACAATCCCAAACCGCATCACCTTCAGGGCGACGATTCGATCGAGCGATTTTTCGCGGGCTTCGTAGACCACGCCCATGCCGCCGCGCCCGAGTTCCGAAAGGATCTCGAAATCGCCGATCGAATCGGGAAGCACGGGTTCGGGCGGCAGATCAAATCCGCCGGTTTCCGCACCGCCGAACAACTCCGCCGCGTCCAGGCACTCGGCCAAACGCTCGGCATATTCGGGGTGCTCGCGGAGCCATTGATCGCGATCGACGGCCCGCCCCTGCTCGCGTTGGCAGAGGTATTGATCCAGTAGATCGGCGATTTCGGCGTCGACCGTCGATCCCGGTTCATTGTTCGTCTGGCGCGGTTTGTCGGTCATCTTGATCTTCGATCGTACTTGAAATCACAGGTCCTGGTAACGAAGAGACGACTTAGGGGGTGGCGCAACGGGCTATTTTGCAGACGGGCGTTGGCGGAAAGATGGGGGGGCAGGAAAATAGACAGGAAAATGGGGGGCAGGAAAATGTGCCGGCCCCATGCAGGCACGATCAGCCATTTTCTTGTCAGCTATTTTCTTGTCTACCTTCGTTCGAACGCCATGGGGCGTTTACTCCTCTGCCGTCCGTAGTGCGTCGAGTTGTTTGTTTGCGGCCAGGGCGTACTTGTGTTTGGCGCCTCGCTCGCTGCTGATCAATTCGATCGTCGCTTGGAGGTAGTGTTCGGCGTCCTCGCGGCGTCCCAGACCGATCAGGGCCTTGGCCATCAGGGATCGCGCCTCGCAGATTGGTCCCGCCGCCGGTGGGAATTCTTTGGCGTGCCGATCGAGACTGTCGTCGAGACCTTTCAGCAGCTCGTCGTATCGCTCCGACTCGTCCATCACGCGGGACATTTTGCGCATCGCCGACAACGTCAGCGGATGTCGTGGTCCGTAATACGCTTCGCGGAATTCGAAGGACTGACGCAGATAGCGACGCGACGCGGCGTATCGCTTGGCCGAATGAAACATCTGCCCCAGCTGAATCATCGCGTTGTCTTTTTCGAACGTCGAAGCTTCCGGGGCGCCGAGCACTTCTAGATAGATGGCTTCGGCGGAGCCCCACTGGCCATTCATTCGATCGACGTCCGCCAGATTCACCAACACCGACGGTCGGGAGTATTGCTCCGGATCGGGTGAGGCATCGATTCGGCGCAGGGCATTGCGGAACCAATCGGCCGCGGCGGCGAGTTCGTTCAAATGCCGCCAAGGAAAGACGATTCCCGATGGATGCCATGTTGAGCGTGGACATAGGCGATCGTCTGCGCGACACTCTCAAAAATGCCGATCAATTCTCCCAGGCTGTCGTCCGATGCTTGTCTCGCTTCGATCAGCTGCTGCAACGTCTGCCCCTCGACCAACTTCATCGAGAAAAAAGGCGTGCCGTCTTCGAGCGTCCCGTGTCACCGAGCAGGTTCGGAAAACTGGTGTTTAAAAACTGCGAGAGAACCGCGTCCAAGACGGATGGATTCGGTTCGCTGATTCCACTGTCGCCGGATGGACGCGGTGGTTCGGCGTCGTCATTGGAAGACCTGGACATCTTGCGCCGAAGGGTGAGGATGGGGGGGTTCCCGGCGGGCCATGACAGCGCCACTGTTGTGGCACGACCTCCCCCCGAGAAACTTCGCTCATGAACGGTCCGCGCAAACAAGACACCCGATTCGTCCAATCCGCTGCGGCTGCCTCGAAAGAGGCAGCCATGGGTATCACCAAACCCCACCTTCAAGTCAGAAAGCCCGTTCGAATTAGCAAAAAAACACTTTTTGTCCAGTACTGCTCTGGCAGCGATTTTTGGGTGTCCCTAACATCCACAAGGAGTAAAGAAAAAGGCCTCAGCCAAACGATCACTTGGGGCAAAAGTGATCAGAAATGGCTGAGACCTGCTACTCAATGCCGGATGCCCAAGGGGCAAGATTGGAATTCCAGCACCGCACGGCGCCTTCGGGCGTCGTGCGTTTTTTTTGGTTCTGAGAACAACCCTATCGCGTCGCTGAGTTTCAGCTCGCAACATTATCGAGATCCTACGGCGTGTTGACGCCAGGGTCAATGCTGATCTGGCGAATAGACGCCAGGGGTCCGTGAGGCGATTCGCGCCTTAGCCTTGTATTCAGCCGCACCTTGGTTTTCGGGTAGGCGGTAGTGGGCGAGTCGACGAGTCCTTGGCAATGTGCCGACTACAGAGGACTCGTCGCCTCGTCCACTACCCGAAAATTGAGCTGCGATCGACGACTAGTGCTTTGGCCGGCGATCGACCAGCCGTTTGGCTTTGGCTTCGAAACGCGGCAGCGATCCTGCGGCCACGGGGGTCACCGCCACACGCATCGCCAACCGCTTTTGAAACCGCTCGGCAAGTTGCTTGCAATCGGCGTCACACAGTTCCGCTTCGACGGCGAGTGTGTCCATTTCGCCCTGCTTGGTCACGATCATTCGAAACTCGGCGGTCGGATCCACTTGTCGGACGATCGATTCGATACTACTGGGAAACACGTTGACTCCGCGGATGACCATCATGTCGTCGCTGCGGCCGAGGACGCCGCCGTCGAGATACAAGAACTGGCAGGGGTGGTCGTGTTGGTCGTAGCCCCGCACGATATCGCCGGTTCGATAGCGGATGGCCGGGCCGCCGTATCGTCCCAATCCGGTCAGAACGAGTTCCGCCTCCTCGCCTTCGTCGGCAAGACGTCCGTTGGGATGGGCATCGTCGAAACACAGTCGCTCGGCGATGAATTCGGTCTCGATCACGTGCAGTCCGGTGCCGTCGCGACTTCCGAATCCCCAGGCCCCGATTTCGCTCGCCCCGCTGTGGTCGATCACCGTTGCGTTCCAGCCCGCCTGGATCCGTGAGCGAATCGCCGGGGCGCTGCCGCCCGGCTCTCCGGCAACGATCAACCGTGAAACGGACGACCGCGTCAAATCGATGGACAGTTTTTCGGCGACGGCGATCAGGTGTAACGCGTAGGTCGGGGTGCAGCAGACGACCGTGCAACGTTGTTCGAGAATCATTTGGAGACGCGTTTCGCTGGACATGCCTCCGCCGGGAATCACCAACGCTCCGGCGCGGACCAACGCATCGCTGGCGGTCCAAAACCCGATGAAGGGTCCGAACGAAAACGCCATCATGGCGACGTCGCTGCTGCGAATGTCGGCGGCATGCAAAACGTGCTGCCAACAATCCAGCCACCATTGCCAATCCTGCTGTGTATCGAGCACCGGCATCGGGTGGCCGCTGGTACCACTGGTTTGATGAAACCGCGAATAGGACTCGCGCGGCAAGCAAAACACTCGACCGGGATCGCCAGGCGATGGTGCGACCAGGTCGGACTTGTTCAACAGCGGCAGCTCGGACAGTTGGTCAAGCGATCGCAGCGGGAGCTCGAGCGAGCCAAAGCGTTCGCGATAGAAGGGGTTTGCAATGGCGACGCGCAACAGCGCGTTGAGCCGGCTGAGCTGAATGGATTCGAGCTGATCGCCACGGAAGCACCACTGAGCAGCAATGTCGTTTTCGTTTTCTGTTTGTGTCATGACGCAAGCAGTCTAGCAGTTTCAGTGGCCGAATTTGATGGTCCTGAGGTTGGCGTTGGAAAGACAGATCGAGGCGGTATTCGTCAGAAGAAGGCGGGTCAAAAGATTTGTTGGTCAAAAAATGGAAGACGGAGCGTCGGAAGAACGCCGGGGACCGAGTTTTTCTTGCTCGATTTTTTGACCAACCCATTTTTTGACCCTTTCTGTCAGAACAACCCAGCACGTCGGATTCGCCGTCGCTCTGCAGCAGTGCAGAGAAGTTCAAGCGAGGGAAGCATGAAGGAGCCGTGAAGAAGCCATGAGAGAACCGTTTTGGCATTGTCGTTTCTGGTTCCAGGAAGCACCCTCACCGCCTGATTGAACACTGTCAAAACCATTCAATGCACCTTTTGCTTTCCAAAGGCCGGATCCATGAAACTCCAACAAGTGGGACGTTCTACGTTGCGAGTTGGTTTCACCCTGATCGAACTGCTGGTCGTGATCGCCATTATCGGTCTGCTGGCGTCGATGGCGATGCCTGCGCTCAGCAAGGCGCGTGAGGCGGCGCGTTCGGCCGCCTGCCAATCCAATTTGCGTCAATTCGGGATCGGTCTGATTTCACGCAGCACGCAAACGCCCAGCGGCGCGTTTTGCTCAGGCAGCTTTGACTTCAAACGTGACGGCGTGCCGACGGAGGTGGGCTGGGTTTCCGACTTGGTGACGCGGGGCATTCTACCCGGTGAGATGTTGTGCCCGAGCAATTCGGCGCGCAGCAGCAAAGCCGTTGAGGAGATGGTCGCGTTGCCGTTGTCGAATTTCGTCGCCAACGATTGTTTCCGGGATTCCGAACGGTTGGGCAGCGAACCGTACACCGATTCGTCCGGCGTGGTGGTTTCCAACATCGCGCGGAAAATCGCAAACGAGGCAATTCCACCCAAGACGCCCGAACGCGCGGCGCTGGTCGAGACAAAGATGATCGACGAGGGCTACAACACCAACTACGCCGCGTCCTGGTTCATGTTGCGGACGGAATTCAATCTGGGCCCCGACGGAAACCTTTCGCGAGTCAATCCCGCCTGCCCCGACATGGACCCGCGTGGCAGGAACGTGACCGAAGGGCCACTGGAAACGCAATACCTGGACGGCTCTCGGGCTCCCCTGTCGACGGTTCCGCTGCTCTGTGATGCAACACCCTCGGGCTACCTGAGCGTCTCGATCGGCGACCGGCTGCCGGCGGGAAGCCTGTACACCACGCCGATTGTGGGAGGCCCGATCGGCAGCACCATGCAAATGGATCTGGACGGCGACGGCGTCGCCGAGACGCCGAATCCGAACTACCTGAAAACGCCCGTGTTCTCGGCCGGTGAACCCCGCGTCGGGACCGCCGGATGGTACAAGCAGTTGAACTTTTACACCCGCCAGGACTATCGCGGGATCATGCCGCTGCACAACGGCATCGCCAACTGTCTGATGGCCGACGGTTCGGTGCAAGCGTTGTACGATGCCAACGGCGATCAATACGTCAACAACGGTTTTGACGTGCCCAGCGGCGGCGGCAGCGTGATTTGGACCAGCGGAAAAACCGAGGCGGACAAGCTGACGATCGCCAGCTACCATTCGTTGAAATCGGATGGGCCGATCGAGTAGCTACTCGACGGCCGGTCGGAGCGTTAGACTCTCGGGCGTCCCCTGGAATTGCACCGCCACAAACGCTTCATGAACCCACCACGGAAAAAACGCTACGGATCACTGGACAGCTACGTGATCGACGCCGGCCAGGCTCAAACGCCTACGGCCCTGGTCATCCTTTGCCACGGCTACGGCGCCCCGGGCAGCGACTTGGTCGCAATTGCCGGCGAGTGGGCCGAGACGCTCGGGGAATCCGCCGAACAATTTCGCTTCATTTTCCCGATCGCGCCGCACAGCCTAGACGAATTGGGGCTGCCATCGGGACGCGCCTGGTGGATGCTGAACATGGCTCGCATGATGGACGCGATCCAAGCGCAGCAATTTGATGAGCTGCACCACGAAACCCCACCGGGTTTGGAGGAGTCTCGCAGGGCACTGTCGCAGTTGGTCAACGCCGCCCGCGAAGAACTGGCCGAGCAACGGGGCTGTGATGTCGATGCGATCCGATTTGCACTGGGGGGATTTTCGCAAGGGGCCATGTTGGCGATGGACACGGCGCTTCGGGGCCCGATTCCGGCGCCCGAATTGTTGATCCAGTTTTCGGGATCGGTGATCTGCCAGGGTGAGTGGACCGAATCGTTGTCGCGTCTGCAGAAGACTCGTGTCTATCAGTCGCACGGAACCCAGGACCCGATCCTGCCGTTCCAGTCCGCCGAGCGACTGCGCGATCTGCTTGTCGCGGCCGACGTCGACCTCGAGTTCCACCCCTTCTTTGGGCCGCACACGATCGACGGACAGGCGATTGCGTCGACCGCGATTGGCCTGCAACAATTGCTCGACCCTCCCTCGCACGGAAACACCGCCCCATGAATCGTCTTGCAAGTCGCCGCCCGGAATCCGAGGAGTTTGACAGCGAGTATCACGGTCAATTGATTGCCCGCGTCGAGGGCGATTGCGCGATCAAAATCCTGCGACACCAACTGCGTTGGATCTGCGACTTAGCCAGCAGCATCAGCACCGAACAGGTCGACCGGATCCACGCCCCTTACCAGTGGACGATCCGTCAGGTGTTTGAGCACTGCGCCAACGCGGAGCGCATGTTCGGCTATCGGATGATGTGTTTGGCCGACGGCAGTGAGCCCACGTTGCCCAATTGGGACGAAAACGTCTCCGCCGCCAGCCGGTTCGGATTGGGTAATTTCTCTTGCCTGGCCGCCGAGTTGGGCGACCTGAGAAAAGCGAACCTGGGGCTGCTGCAGCGGCTTTCCCCCCGCGCTTGGGACGGCTCGGGAACGGTCGCCGGCCAGCGGGTGAGCGTGCGTGTCCTCGCTTGGCTCACCGCCGGACATCTGCATCACCACTTTGAAATCGTCGAAAACCGCTGTGGGGTCACTGCGATGCGCGGCCCCGCCATGTTAGAGTGATGGATTCTATTTCCCACTCTCGCTAATCACAACGATGTTCGTCGACCGCGTCCAAATTGAACTTCACGCCGGAAAGGGCGGGGACGGATGCTCCAGCATGCGCCGCGAAAAATACATTCCACGCGGGGGCCCCGACGGTGGCAACGGCGGGCACGGCGCGAGCCTGATTCTCGAAGCCAGGTTGGGGGTCAATTCCCTGGCCGCGTTTGCCAATCGAAAATTCATTCGGGCAGGCAACGGACGACAAGGCCGGGGGGCGATGTGCCACGGGCGAAAGGCCGAGGACCAGACGTTGTACGTTCCGCCGGGGACCCTGGTGATCGACGCCGAGCAGGGGTTTGTCATCAAAGACTTGAAACACCACGGCGATTCGTTCGTCGTCGCTCGCGGCGGTAAGGGCGGCAAGGGGAACGCCCATTTTAAAAGCAGCACCAACCAGGCGCCGCGTGAATTCCAGCGTGGCGAGGAAGGTGAAGTCCGCAGCGTCATCTTGGAACTGCGCTCGATCGCCGATGTCGGGCTGATCGGCAAACCCAATGCCGGGAAAAGCACGCTGCTGAGCCGGATCACGAGTGCCCGCCCAGAAATCGCCGACTACCCCTTCACCACCAAACATCCCAATTTGGGCATCGTCGAACTCGATGAAGCACGCTCGTTTGTCTTGGCCGACATCCCGGGATTGATCGAAGGGGCCAGCGACGGCCTGGGCCTGGGACATGAATTCCTCAAGCACATCGAACGCGCCGGCTTGCTGGTCCATTTGGTCGAACCCGAACCGTCCGACCAGTCGGATCCGCTGGACAACTACCGAGCCATCCGCAGCGAGTTGTCGCAGTACGACCAGGCACTTGCCGATCGTGACGAAATCTTGGTCGTCACCAAGAGTGAGATGCCGCAGGCGGCCGAGGTCGCCGAGCGGCTGCGCGAAGAAACCGACCGGCCCGTGCTGCTGATCAGCGCCATGACCGGAGCCGGCTTAAACGAGTTTACCGAAGCGGTGATGACGCGGGTCCAACAGCGTCGCAAAGCACAGTTGGAAGCCGGCGAGGACGTTCCGGTGTTGCGGGAATCCCAGCTCGCGACCGAAAAACGAAAAGTGCCGCCGCACCTGCGGGGTGCGACCGCACAGCTTTCCAATGAGCATCAAGCCAAAGACTTTGATACCGTCGTCGACACCTCGGATGAGGATGCGCCGTGACGCCGGCTGAGACGATTGCTGCGATCGATGTCGGCAACTCGGCGATCAAGGTCGCGCTGGCCGACACATCCGAGCTGCTCGCCGGCGCGGTGAATTCCAGTGCCCCCGAAGACGCGTTGCGTTACCAGACGTTTCCCTTGGACCAGCCGCAGTGGGACAAACAGGTCTGTCGCTGGGTGCAGCAGCAGACCGGCCAGTCACAGGTTTCGTGGCGGGTTTCGACGGTCAACCATGCCGCCAGCCGACCGTTGCACGACGCCGTCTGCGATTGTTGGCAATCCGCACCGTCAACCGCCGGCGGTCCGCGGCAAGTGGATTGGCGTCATTTGTCCAGCCACGATGTCCCGCTGCAAATCCGAGTCGACGCGCCGGAGAAAGTCGGAATCGATCGTCTGCTGAGTGCCTATGCCGCATCCAACCGCTTCGACCCGCCACTGGTCGTCGTCGACGCCGGTTCGGCCGTGACGGTCGACTGCGTTCGCCGATCGCCCGACGCTCCGCCGGCGTTTGTCGGTGGGGCGATTCTGCCTGGGATTCGGCTTCAACATGCCGCACTGGTGACGGGGACCGAAGGGCTCCAGCAAGCGACGCTGGCGACCGTCCCCGACGGGGGTGGGGCGATGGCTCCGGCGACCAACACCCGGCAAGCAATTCGATTGGGCGTGCTCGCGGCCGTCGTCGGAGGCGTCGAACGACTGGCACGGGAGTACGCGGGATCATCCCCATCCTGCGATGCACACCAATACGGTGATGCCGACGGTGCGTTTCGGATCGTGCTCAGCGGCGGGGACGCGGCAACGATCTCGCCCTACATGCGAGCCCCACACGACCTCGTTCCCAATTTAGTCTGTCGGGGGATTTTGGATCTGGCAATTCGACAATGCCAGTTTGCCCCGAGCGGGCTAGAATGATCTGACGACACGCCCGATCCCCGCTTGCCCTCGAAGAAATGTCCGCATCGAAACTTTCCGACCTGTTGCCGATTCGCACGTCGGCCGGCAAACCCAACGCCTATCAAGTGTTCGGTTTGAAAAGCGGAGAATCGGACGCGGAGAAGATCACCGCGGCGATGCAACGCGTTTACGAGGGATTGAAGCAATCCAAGCCGACCGCCGATCCGCTGGTCTGGAAACAGGCGGCAAAGCTCGCCGAAGCGGCGCGAAAACAGTTGGAAGATCCACAGCAACGTCGGGCACTCGACGCCAGTCTGGGCGTAGTCGACGCGGCACACGAATCCGCTCCAAGCACTGACTCTGGGCCCGCCCCCGGCGCTGCGCCCGCCACTGCGGCCGAACCGGACGATCCCTTGGCGTCACTGTTGCCCCGTTCCAAACCGCTACCCACCTCCGCTGCCGGCTCTCCGACCGACGGGACGACTGCCACACGCGCCGCCGCAGTGCTGGGGGTGCCGCCGGGCTTGACGACTCCGGGAACCGATCGCAGCGGCAACGCGCCCACGGCAGCCGTGCCGGCGCTGGGCACACCACCGCTGGGAACACCGACGACGGCGGCGGATCACACCGCAAGTCAACCGGTCAATCAATCGACCAGTGAAAACGCACCGGTCCCGTGGGTGCCGCCGAAACCGAAAAAGAAACGTCGCCGCAAGAAGACCGGCCTGTTTCTGTTCGGCGTGTTTGTGTTGGTGATGCTGGGGGCGATCATCGGCTTGCTGCAATTTCTGACCCAGGGTAGACAGATCGCGTTGCGTCCGGACGGTCTGCCCGCAGACAACGGCGTCGTGGTCGCCGAGCCGAGGCCCGAGTCGGATCGACCGCGTCCCGCCGCGGGCAACCGTGATGGCGTGCTCGGCGAGGTGGCGGCCAGCGGGATCGCCGATTCGCTGCGCAATCCCAACAGGCCGCCGACGACGAATCCCGTTAGCGAGCCGAGCAATGTCGATCCACCAACCAGTCCGACACCAACGCCGCCGAATCCCACGCCAACGCCGAACAGTCCAACGCCCGCGAGCATGATGCCGCCGGTCGGGATGTCGATTCCCGAAACGCCGATGCCCCCCGAACCGCCGGCGACCGGCTCGACGCCGTCAACTCCTTCTCCAACTGCGCCCCCGAACCCCACGCCGGCCATGACAGCGGAGAGCGTCGCCGCCAATCAGGCCCAGATCGAAGCGGTCCAACAGCTGATTCGATCGGCAGATTGGGATCAGATGAAGCCCGCCGCCGACGCGCTGTTAAAACTTGATCTCAATGCGGAGCAATCCAAGCGTGCCAGCGCACTCTATGACATCGCCGATCTGGCAACTTTCTATCGCGGTGCGATCGGCCGTGGGTTGGCGACGCTCAAGACGGGAAGCACCTTTGATTATGTCGAAGGCCTACCGGTCATCGTCGTGGAAGTCTCACCCGAGATGTTGGCGATCCAGTTCAACAAGCGAACGCGATCCTTCACCGTCGACGACATGCCGCCACGGCTGACGGAAAAGATCACGTCTTTTGCGCTTTCCCCCGAACGTCCCGACGCGATCGCCGGTCAAGCGTTGTATCGTCTGATTCACCCCACGTGGCGCGTCGAGTATCGTGACGACACATTTGCACAGCTCGCGGCCATCAACGGCCAACTCGAACAAGTTGACACGGCGGTGCTGCAACAAGTCGCCAAAGAACTCTTTTCTGAATAGATGCCACATTCGATCGAAGCTCCGCCTCCCGATGGTACGATCGCTTCGGCCATCGCGACGCTGGAGAAATTGATTTCCTTTCCTTCGGTCAGCGCAAAAAGCAACGTCGACATCAACGACTGGTGCGCGGCCACACTCACCCAGATGGGATTCACGCTTTGGCGCAGCGGTTACCGCGATGAGCGTGGCGTGCGCAAGGCAAACCTGGTCGCGGTCCGCAACCCTGCCGGGCAACGCGGTGAAGCATTTTTTAGCGGTAGGGCGCGAGCCCTCCGGTATTTCGGCAACGATGAGGGACCGGAGGGCTTGCGCCCTGCCGCTAACACCTCGTCAAACGCGGCGAATATATGCTTCACAGCGTTGCCTGCCGGGACGGAGCAGCGCGAGACCTCTGCCGATCGCAGCAACGCGGCGGCGTCTCAGCAGGGGCTCGCGTACTTTTGCCACACCGATGTCGTGCCGGCCAAGAAGTGGGTGGGTGCCCCGGCTCCATCCCACTCTTCCGCCGTCGATACAGCGGCGGGACCGTTTGGTGCGGTGGTGAGCGACGATCGTGTGTATGGCCGTGGTGCGTGTGACATGAAGGGTTCGTTGGCGGCGATGCTGTCCGCGGTGGCTCGCGTGGATGTCCGTCAACAAACCGCACCGATCTGGATGGTTTGCACCGCCGACGAAGAAGTCGGATTCAACGGCGCCAAACATTTGGTCGATCACTGCGACGGTTATCGCGAACTGGTCCACGCCGATCCCGTTTCGGTGATCGGCGAGCCGACGGAGATGAATGTCGTTTACGCGCACAAGGGGATCCAGGGGTTCACCGTCCACAGTCGAGGTCGTGCCGGTCACAGTGCGACCAACTTTGGAATCAATGCGAACGAGGCGATGGTGCCGATGCTGGTCAAGCTGTTGGAACTTTGCCAGCGGACACGGGAAGACGCGGGCTTGCAAGACGATCGTTTCGACCCGCCGGTGTTGTCTTGGAACTTTGGCGTCAGTGACCACAGCAACGTCATCAACATCACTCCCGAACGCAGTGACGCCTGGGTCAGTTTCCGCACGATGCCGGAGGTGGATGCCGCGGAGTTGGTGGCCGAAGCAGAAGCGACCGCGCGTCGGCTCGGCTTGACGTTGACGCCGATCGCCGGCTGTGACCCGCTGTGGACCGATCCCGACAGCGAGTTCGTGTCCCAATTTCAAGCGATCGCCGGCACGCGATCCCAAACCGTTTGCTACGCGACCGACGGCGGCGTGCTGGGGGAATTGTCGCGGCGCATCGTGATCGGCCCGGGCAGCATCGCCCAAGCACACACCGTCGACGAATGGATCGCCATCGATCAACTCCGCCGCGGCATCGACTGCTACGAAAAAGCCCTCCGGCACTGGTGCACCCAAGTGGCGTAAGCTTCCAGCTTGCGATCTCGACGTGGCGTAAGCTTCCAGCTTGCGATCTCGACGTGGCGTAAGCTTCCAGCTTGCGATCCCCCGCGACGTTTCGTCGCTCGGCATGCGTCGCATGCCGAGCGTCACGCGAAGCGTGACCAAGGGGGTGGCAAGCAAGATGCTTACCCCACCCGAGCGTCACGCGAAGCGTGACCAAGGGGGTGGCAAGCAAGATGCTTACCCCACCCGAGCGTCACGCGAAGCGTGACCAAGGGGTGGCAAGCAAGATGCTTACCCCACCCGAGCGTCACGCGAAGCGTGACCAGGGGGTGGCAAGCAAGAGGCTTACCCCACGCTCCCCGGGTTCAACTCGATCGCGGCGTCGGCGATCAGGGTGGGGATCCCGCCACGGACGGGATACAGACGCGCACCATCCGCAGTGGTAAGGCCTTGGTCCAGTGCACTTTCGACCAGTTGGTCGGAGGCATCGCGGACCAATCCCTGGGCAATTTTTTCGTTCAATTCGACGATCATCGCCTGGGACGAAATTTGCAACGTTTGCCCCGAAATCGGACACTGAACCAGGTGGAGGAGTTTTTCATCGAGCATCTTTTTTAGTTCCGACGTGGGTATTGTTTCGAGTTGGCACGGTTCCATACCGATCCTGGGAAGGTGGCGATCGTGCGGAACTGACACGCCTGCATCGCCAGCCTTTCTTTTCAGTTGGAACCATTCACGCCGAGCATGCAATGGCTTGGGCGGGGAGTTTAACGAGCATGAACGTTCGCAAAACGGAATTGTTACGCAAGACAGCAGCCACGTTGTTCGTCGCAGCGGGCTCGATGGCCATTTCCGGCGGGGCTGGCGCACAGGCCCCCTCCGGCGATTTGCACAAGGACCCGGTGACCGGCGATATCTATCGTACCGTGACACAGCGGATCACGCGTCCGGTGGTCGAGGACCGCGTCGAACGCCAGGAAACCGTGGTGCACCGTCCGGAAACCGTCACGGAGATCCGACCGGAAGTCCGCACCAGCTACTCCCCCGTCACTCAGATGAAATGGATGCCCTACGTGGAAGGACGCTGGAACCCGTTCCGGCAGCCCACGGTCGCCTATCGTCAAGTCCCCGAAACCCGCTGGGAAGCCCGCAGCGAGGTCGTCAACCGCGCGACCACTCAAACGCGTTGGGTGGCGGAAAAACGGACGGTTGAAGTTCCCAAACGGACCGTTCGCTACGAAACCACCGAACAAAAGGGGCTGGAACTGGTGGCCCGTGCGATGCCGCAACCGAGCATCGGATCCAACGTCGCCCCGGAAGTCGCCGCACGGCTGCGGCCGATTTCTACGACCACCAACGGGACCTACGCCACCCAGCCCGTCACGGCGATCGCGTCCAACACCGTCGGTCGATCGACCAGCGAACCGCCGATGCGTAGTTCCATGCAATCCGGAATGCGAACCAACGTGCTGCAACCGGCCAACGGGCTCGGTGCGCCGGTCCCGACCAACGCCGGGACGGTGATCGCGACGGTGCCTTCGTTCTCGGTCTATCGATAGCATCGGGCCACCAACCCCAACGGGGTTGAACAAGTCGTTTCGTCCGATTCACGCGGCCGTTTTCGCCGCCGGCTCACGTTACCCTTGCGGTACATGGCTGGGGACGACCAGCACCGGATGCGGACTGCGTCGAATTCGGTCTTGGGCGAATCCCTGGCCGAATCGATCGTCGACTTCCAAGGGCAAGACCAACAGCGTCTTGTCTCGATTTTGCAAGGGATTGGGCGGCGCGACCTCGCCGGCCAGCGGCCGCAAATGGTAGCTGCGTCCGAGCTCGGTTGCCGTCTTTGCCATCGCACCGTGGATCGAGTGGTGCGTCTTGGTCAACGCATCGGAAAACGATTCCGGGTCCAGCGTCGCGCCGTCGGAAAGGGCTTCGACGATCGATTTAATATTCTCGTATTGCTCTTTCTCGACGACCAAATCCAGCGTCACGGTCGCGTCATCGGCCGACAACCCGAAGGCCCACGCGGCGGCTTTCAATTCGACGTCACATTCGGCGCCGACGACGACGGAAACCTTGCCGACGCATTCCGCCAGCGCCTGGTCTTCACGGCGGATGACCAACATCGGACAGGGGCAGCGTGAGAGCAACACATCGATGACGGTGCCGGCGCTATCGGTGCCGACCTTGTCAAAATCGCGGCCGAAAGGACAGGGAACAACCAGCAGATCGACCGCGTGCGTTTTGAGCGCCGCTAGAATCATCTCGTACGATTCGCCTTCGCTCCGCTGGATCGGACGCGTCCCCGACACGGCGTCGACCACCGCGGTGGTGACGTCCCCGTCGGGTGATTGGCGGGCATCCAAGACCAGCGTTTCCACGTTGAAGGTCTCACGCAAGAAACCGGCCGCCGCGATTCCCGACTTGTCTTGGGAGGATCCATCGAGAACCAGCAGGACGCGTGCCGGTTTGATCGGCTGCAGTGCGGGCTCATCGCCGACTTTCGATTTTTCGAACATCCGCATGGACTCGTCGACTCCGCGGTCGACTTCGTTCGGCTCCGGATCAGACATGAATGGTAGGTCGCGTTGTGGGAAGAATCGAACGGGTGGAAAACAGGTGGCAGCGGCCGCCAGGCTCGTCGACAGCCTGGCAGCCACTGCCACGTTGGTGCACGCCCCAGATTCTATCGCGATTCCCCGTTCGATGTAGCACGACACCGCGCCGTCAGGATCCTTCCTGACCAAGTTCCAACAATTCGCGTGCCGCATCGCTGTATCCGAGCACTGCGACGCGGACCTGCATCGGCAACGAGCGAATCTGATGATCGGTGTAGGGGTCAAGCAGATTGCTAGTGACACCGTGATACCACTGCGACGGCGTCGACGGTTCAGTGGAGGACGGGACGACGCGGCGCCAGAATTGCGTGATCGCATTGGAACCGGACTTCGGGTGCTGTCGCGCGAACTCGGCGAGTTTGCGATCCAGATTGGCAAGCCGCAGCGCGATCGTGGCCGCCTCGGCATCGCCCTGCTGATGAACGGCAACGACAAAGTCTTGCCTCGCCACGGCGCGAAGCTTGGCCGACCCGAACAAGGACCGATCGACCCCGTGTGCGGTGACGTTCAGATCCAGCAGCCCGCCCCGCCAGGCGTCCGGGACCGCGAATGAAATTCGAAATCGTTTCTCCCCTTCGAGCACCTGTTGGCTGGTCCAGCGGAATTTGAAGTACACACCGCGTCCGCGATCGGTGGTGCCCGAGGCGATCACCGCTTGCACCGGTGCTTGACGCTGGAACTGGGTCTGATCGGATCGTTTGCGCGAATCGTCGGCCCCAAGACGCCCGGCGCCGACGTGCGGTACGACACCGTCGACGCTCAGCCCTAACGAATCGGACGATTCGTCTTTGGTGGTCACCGAAATCGGGCCGGCGAAATCCGATTGCAGCTCCGTCTTGGGCGAGAAATCGATCACCGGCAGGCGGTCACGCAAACTGCAGTGAACCAGCAGATGGTCGATCGGCGGCGGATCGTCTGATGCAACATCGGTCCGCCCCGCGATCAAGGACGACAACACCAACTCGACCGAAACCTCACGAGGTTGGCCGGGCAAGGACGTGTCCAGCGCCGTCGCCACCGCCGGCATGTCGAACTGGATTTTGGGGGCCTCGGCCGAAGCCTCGACGGCAACCAGGCTGTGCGTCGTGACCAGAAAACCTGCGGTGACAACGCATCGTTTGATGAAAGCATCCATTTGAGAAATCTCCCGTGATCGTCTTGTGCGTCATCGGAATCATTCCGTCGTGACCAAAAACCGGTCCCACCGATTCTGTTTGTTTCCATTGCCTCAGTTGGTGGCGATGCGGCAGTGCCTGCCGCATCACGCTCAGTGGGCTCCACCGGCGCCCTCCGATCGATCCGGGCTCCCCTCGCTCCGCTTCGGGGAGAGGGGCCGGGGGTGAGGGGCGACGCAGTGCGGCGCATCGATGCGATGTCATACTTCATCCGTCTCCGGCCCCCTCATCCCCAGCCCTGCTCCCCCGCAAAGCCGGGGGAGAAGGGAGCCATGACGTGTTGAAACACCGTTGCTGACAGGGAAGACGGCTGCCGGCCTTCAAACGACCGTCTTTGCTCCGCCCAGGAGCCCGTCGGAATCAACCATATCGCCGCGACATACCCTGACAACAAAGATCCGCAACCGGCAATGTGATTTCATTGCACGGCTTCCGCACACGCTGGCTGTCGTGAAACATCCACTCGATGGACATCAACCGCAGCGCCGCGGCGTGAAACAATTCGATCAGCTGTGCATCCGCGCCAGGGGGCTGCCCTTGGCAATGATCGCCGTTTCCTGCTCGGACAGTTGGTCGAGTCGCTCCAGGACGTCGCGTCGCGGTGCGAATTGTTCGGCCAGCTTGACGTAGGTGGTGTGATGGCGGGCTTCGGATTCGAACAGACCGGCATAAAAATCCGCCAGCTCGTTATCGCGTGGACGCACGTGATCGGCGAGCAAGCGGAACCGTTCACAGCTGCGGGCTTCGATCAGCGAGGCGATCAGCAAGCGGTCCACGCCGCGTTCGGGTTCGCGTTGACGTGTCAGCGCGTTGAGCTCCCGTCCGTAATGACCGCTGGCGAGTCGTTTGAAGATGATGCCGCGGCGATCAAGGACGTCCATCACCATGTGAAAGTGTTCCAGTTCCTCCTGGATGATCCGCGTCATCTCGACACACAGCGGCCGATTGTCGGTGTAGGAATTCATCAGATTCATCGCCGTCGACGCGGCCTTGCGCTCGCAGTGGGCGTGATCGATCAAGATCTCGGGCAGGTTTTCGTCAACCTGCTGGAGCCAACGCTGGGTCGATTCGGATTGGAGATGAAGCATGTCAGTCCGGCGGTGAGTCAATCGGCGAAAAGGGCGGTGGCAAAGCTGTCGGCATCAAATTCCGCGATGTCCTCGATACTTTCGCCGAGTCCGACAAATTTGACGGGAAGTTCGAATTGGCGACGGATCGGCAAGATCACTCCGCCGCGGGCGGAGCCATCGAGTTTGGCCAAGATGATGCCCGTGCAACCGGCCGCGTCGCTGAATCCCTTGGCTTGGCTGATCGCGTTTTGACCGGCGGTCGCGTCCAGGACCAACAGGACTTCGTGCGGGGCATCTTCGACTTTCTTACCGACGACGCGGCGGATCTTGTCCAGTTCCTGCATCAGGTTGGACTGTGTCTGCAATCGTCCGGCGGTATCGATGATGGCGACATCGGCACCGATTTCGATCGCCTTGTCGACCGTTTGAAACGCCACGCTGGCCGGGTCGGCACCCTGCTTTCCCGTCACGACGTCGCAGCCGATCCGCTCGGACCAGATCGTCAACTGTTCGACCGCGGCGGCGCGGAACGTGTCCCCGGCACCCAAGACGATCTTCTTGCCTTGGGACGTCAGGTAGTGGGAGAGTTTTCCGATCGAGGTGGTTTTGCCGCTGCCGTTGACGCCGACGACCAGGATCACGCTGGGTTTCCCGGGCAGATTCAGCGGGGCGGCGTCCTGCCGGAGCATCGCCTGGGTTTGGGCGGTGATCGATTCGAGGACCTCGTCCAGCCCGACTTTGCGGCCGCGGTAGCGTTTGGCGACGTCGTCGCGGAGTTCTTCGGCGGGGCCGGCGCCCATGTCGGTGCGAATCAGCTTGGCGAACAGTTCGCCCAAGAATTCGTCGTCGACCAGCCGTCCCTCGTCTTTGAACAGGTCGCGGATGTCGGTGTTGAGTGCGCGCCGTGTTTTTTCCAGCCCGCTGCGCAATCGCCCGAACAAGCCCGCCGACGACTCGGCCGCCGGTTCGGGTGGCGAGACTTCGGGTAGCGAGGCTTTGGGTGGCGAGGCTTTGGGGGTGGCTGCGGCTTGCCCGTGGCCGGCTGCGGTGGATTCACGTGCGGTGAATTCACGTGCGGTGGATTCACGTGCCGTGGAGGGTTCCTGCTGGGCCGGACCGGACGGCTGGGCGGTGGGTGGATCGTCTGATTTTTTCTTCGAACGCCAAAAAACCATCGGTCTTGTTCTCGGTCGGACTATCGGGTGGGTGGGGAAAGGCAAAGTGTGCCGGAAAGGTCGCCATTGCGGTACCGCCCGGCGGTTCGGATTCCGTTTGGCGACAGTCTACCGTCGGATGACCCGGGGATCAGGGAGCCATCACGCAGTCGGAAAAGTTTCTCTGATAGCGCTGCGCGCCACAGTTGGACCACGTGGACCGCTGCTGGGGGGACCGACGCAAAACATTCCAATTCGACCCCAAATCATGAACAAACCATCCCGATAACGCAGGTGACGACAGAGGCGACGCGTCAGACGGTCAAATCGTAGCGTCCGACACTCGACTCCCGTTTTGACCACGGTCAGCTCTGCTGATCGGAGACGAACACGGGATGGCAAGCAGTCAGACATGCCTTGACCCGACCAATTAGGGTCTCAGCGGCCCGCGTATCTTTGGTCGCGGGCGTAATTCGTTGTTGCCCTGCCCTTTTTTAGAACCCAGAAAATGGAATTCGGGAGAATTTAAAGCGATGAAGCTTAGCAAGATTGCCATGCTGGCTGCGATTGCCTGCGCGTCCTACACGAGCAGCATGACCGCGAGCGGAAATGACTCAATTGAACTGGTCTCGCACTGCGCGGCCGCTTGCGATTGCGGCGAGCCGGTCTGTGGATGTGAAACAGTAGTTGGCTGCGATCCGTGCGGCGACGCATGTGATAGCGGCTGTGGCGACGCAGCATGCTGCGACGTTGGATGCGACGGCGGATGCGATTCGGCGTATGGATGCGGTTTGGGAGGCGGCCTCGGCAGTCTTCTGGGCGACTGCTGCCTGGGCGAGCAATGGTCACTTTTCGGTGAACATTGTGGGTACACCGCCGGTGGTTGGGTCCAAATGGGATACCACGACCGCGCCTTGCCGGCCTTTAACGACCGCCCTGATGAGTACAACCTGCACCAAGCCTGGTTGTACGCTGAAAAGGCGATCGACACGTCCTGTGGCTTCGATATCGGTGGTCGGATCGACTACGTGTACGGTATCGATGCACAGAACACCCAAGCGTTCGGCACGGGAAACCGCGGCTGGGACAACGACTGGGACAACGGCGGTGCCAACGGCTACGGCCACGCCCTGCCACAAGCGTATTTCGAAGCCGGCTACGGCGACTTGCCGTCAAAATCGGTCACTTCTTCACCATCATCGGATATGAAGTTGTGGGCGCCCCGGGCAATTTCTTCTATAGCCACGCGTACACGATGAACTTTAGCGAGCCGTTCACCCACACCGGTGTCCTGGCAACCTACAACGTGAACGACAACGTCACCGCCTACGGTGGATACACCTTGGGCTGGGACAGCGGTTTCGACGACAACGGGGACAGCTTCTTGGGCGGATTGTCGGTCGCGCTCAGCGATGACCTGACGCTGACCTACGCGACCACCTTCGGTCGCATCGGTGCGGCTCCCCTGGGAACCCCCGAGCAAGGTTACATGCACTCGATCGTCGCCGACGTGACCTTGAGTGACAACCTGCAGTACATCTTCCAGTCGGATTACCTGGATACCGAAACCTCGGCCGGTGCTACCGTCCGCGAAACCTTCGGCATCAACCAGTACCTGATCTACACCCTCAGCGATTGCTGGGCGGCCGGTGGACGATTCGAGTACTACAACAACGAAGGCATCTTCGGTGCTCCCGGTAACGACTCGGACATCTACGCCTTGACGATGGGCTTGAACTACAAGCCGCATTCCAACGTCATCGTGCGTCCCGAAATCCGCTGGGATTGGGATGACGATCAAGTCGCCGGCCTGGAAAGCGGCGACGACCAAACGACCTTCGGCATCGACACGATCTTCTTGTTCTAAGACGCATCGAATCGATGACCGCTTCGGTCCACTGTACCGGCCGGCGGCCGCTCGAACCCCTCGAGCGGCCGCCGGCTTTTTTTGTGGACCTGCCACGGCAAACGCCACCTGACCGGTACGGATTAACACCCGGTGTCAAGATCGGCAACCCTGGCAGAATGCGAAAAGCCAGAAGAGTCGATTTCTCGGCGATTTTCTCCCGATACATCTCTTGGAAGATGGTCAAGCGGTTCTCGATCGGCGCCCTCGCAAGGCGGGCGTATCCGTCCTTCAGATACCGCCGGACACGTCGAACTTCAGCCTGCATCGGGCTGCGGTTCGATGTGTCTACCGATCACACGCTACGCAATACCAAGAAAGGAACGTCCTTTGACGGGACGACGAGGGAGACCCATGAAACGTAAATTGTTATTCAGCACGCTCGCGTTGTTGTGCTTCGGCGGCAACGCCTTGGCTGGTGGACCGTCTGCCGATGGAAACTACCACGCTCTGTACCAAGCCGCCCCAGGGGCCAGCGGGCAGATCGCACAGGTCGGATGCACCGATGACGTCGGTTGCGGTTGCGAAACGCCCTGTGACTGTGATGCCGCTGCCTGCGATACCGGAGTCTGCGAACCGGATTGCGGCGCCGACATGATCGAGTATTGCGACTCCGGTTGCGACGGTGGTTGCGATGCCGGTTGCGGATGCGGCGGCGGATTCGGCGGCGGATTCGGCGCCGGGCTGTTCGACAGATTGGGCCAGTGCGATCTGGGTGAGCCCTTCGCCCTGTTCGGCCAGTGCGGCAACCTGTCTGCCGGCGGTTGGGTTCAAATGGGATACCACACCGACGCCACGCCGCTGTTCAACAGTCGCCCCGATGAATACCAGCTGCACCAAGCGTGGTTGTGGGCCGAAAAAGCGATCGACACGTCCTGCGGATTCGATATCGGTGGTCGCATCGACTACGTCTACGGTACCGATGCCCAGGACACCCAAGCGTTCGGGATCAACAACAACCACTGGGACAATGATTGGGACAACGGCCCCGATTACGGTCACGCGATGCCACAGTTGTATTTGGAAGCCGGTTACGGAGACCTGTCGGTCAAAGTCGGACACTTCTACACCATCATCGGATGGGAAGTCGTGACCGCCCCGGACAACTTCTTCTACAGCCACGCGTACACGATGTACAACAGCGAGCCGTTCACCCACACCGGTGCTCTGGCGACCTTGGCCGTCAGCGACGATGTCGAAGTCTACGGCGGTTACACGCTCGGTTGGGACAGCGGCTTCGAGGACAACGGCGACTCGTTCCTGGGCGGTGTTTCGTTGGCCCTCAACGAAGACATCAGCCTGATCTACGCCGCCATCGGTGGTCGATTCGCCGACAAGGGCGGCAACTCCGAGAAGGGCTACATGCACTCGATCGTTGCCGATGTCGCGCTGACCGATAATGTCCAGTACATCTTCCAAAGCGATTATCTGGACACCGAAAACCAAAACAACATGGGCGTTCGGAATACCTTCGGCATCAACCAGTATCTGATCTACACGCTGACCGATTGCTTGGCCGCCGGGGCACGCTTCGAGTGGTACAACCAGGAAGGCGTGTTCAGCAACTACGGCACCGAGACCGACATCTACGCTCTGACGATGGGTGTCAACTACAAGCCGCATGCCAACGTCGTCGTGCGTCCCGAAATCCGCTTCGACTGGGACGACGACCAAGTCGCCGGCCTGGACGAAGGCGAAGAGCAAACGACCTTCGGAATCGACACGATCTTCTTGTTCTAAGCAACAAGGCGTCCAAAAATCGCAAACGCGATTCCCGCAAGAGGCCGCGTCCGCCAAACGGTGGACGCGGTCTTTTTTCATTCCTGCGCTGACTCATCCGTGTCTCATCCGTCTCTCAGCGGTGCCCAATCCGTTGGCATCGAGCTGCCTATCAACTGGGCAGCAAAACGAGATCAGGCCCTCCGAATCGACCGACCGAG
Source organism: Phycisphaera sp. RhM (assembly GCA_033042175.1). Lineage (GTDB taxonomy): Bacteria > Planctomycetota > Planctomycetia > Pirellulales > Pirellulaceae > Stieleria. The sequence goes on along the minus strand of WCIL01000002.1, from coordinate 324,913 downwards.
CCTCGCCGCAAACCCGCGATTTTTTTTAAGTCGTTTGGGGACAGTTACTTGAGCGTCATTCGCGTGTTCGGATCGCGTCTTTGGCCCGGTGGATGCTCTCTCTGTGGCAAACGTCCTGGTCAACGATCGGTTGCACCGCTGTGATCCACACCACAGCAGCGATCCGCAACCTGGCCGGCGATTACCAACACACGTGGTTCTACCTACCGCTGCCCTGACGCTAGTCGAGACTTGTCTCGGCTGGTGGCAGGGCATCCGAACAACGCTGTCGGCCACGCCGCTCTCTCGGCGAGGGGTGCGACTTGTGAACTCTCGGTCCCGTCCCGGACCGGAAGCTGCCCGGCTCGGAGGAGTGTCCGCCTCGCTCCTCCGAGCCCGGGCTTTTCCAGGGGCGCCGCTTCCCAGAGGCGTTGCCTGGGGCTTTTTCTGGTCGCCGCCGTTCGGTTATAGTCGCCTTTCGACAGACGCTATCACTTGTTGGTGGATGCGTTGACGGAAACCATCAAAGGACGCAGCAGCTGTGAAATTGATCATCGCCATCATTCAACCGACCAAGCTCGATGCCGTCAAAGAAGCCTTGACGCAGGTCGACGTGCACCGCTTGACCGTGCTCGACTGCCAAGGTTTTGGCCGCCAGAAAGGACAAACCGGCAATTACCGCGGCACCGAATTCAGCGTCAACCTACTCCGCAAGGTGCAATTGCAGATCGCGGTCAACGAGGAGTTCGTCAAACCGACGATCGAAGCGATCCTGTCGGGAGGACGCAGCGGTGACGCCGGCGAAATCGGGGACGGCAAAATCTTCGTCCTGCCGATGGACGACTGCATCCGCATCCGCACCGGCGAGACCGGCAGCGAAGCGATCTAACGCCGAACCGGCTGCCAGCTTGTCAACGTGGGATTGGCTTCCAGCCTGTCAATCAGCGTCTTTGACAGGCTGGAAGCCTATCCCACTGCCCCGATACGCCGATCAGAACGGGGCGTCTTCTTCACTGGCCTCGTCAAACGCCGCGTTGGGGTCGGTCACCCGCTCGCTCATCGCGTCGGCCGGGTTGGCGTTCCCGGTGATTTTGAAGGACGTCGCTTCGACATTGACGAAGAACTTGACTTCGCTGTTGGCGTCCTTTTGCCAGCGTCGGCCGTTGAGCCGATAGGTGATCTCGACCTCGTCGCCTTCGTTCATCTCGTCGACCGAGTCACAGGAATCGCGGGTGAATTCGACCGGCACAAAATTGGTGAAGCTGCCTTTGTCTTGCTCCAACACCACCAATCGCTTGCGAAACCCCTTGCTGCCGTACGTCTTGGTTTCCTCGATCAAATGGACAACGCCGGTTACGGATGGGTCGCTCATCGCTTCTCTCAAAATCGCTCGGAATTAGTGTTTTTCGGGGTCGCGAATTGTAGCCTGTCCGGCCAGAGAGTGAGAGGGGGAGCAGGGTTGGCGGTGGAGAGATGGCAGAAAAATGGCGGGCAGAAGAGCGACGCAGGGGATCCGGGAGGAGTCGACAAGAAAATGGATGACAGGAAAATCTTGAGTGTCCGACCGAGAAAAACCTGAAACCTGAAACCTGAAACCTGAAACCCTGGCACCCCCCGGCGTCTGCGGTCATAATGCCGGGCTTGAATCCGCCTCACTGTCAAACATTCCCCTCTCACGAGAACTCCCATGCTTCGCCCCGTCCTGTTCGGCACCCTTTGTCTGTTCGTTTCCGCCTGCGTTGCCGAGTCGCCCGCGGTCACGGCGCCGCCTGAACCGGACGGCATGACCCAACTGTTCAACGGCGAAGACCTGACCGGCTGGGACGGAGACTCGCGGCTGTGGAGTGTTCGCGACGGCGTGATACACGGCGAGACGACGAAGCAGGTTTCGACCAAGGGAAATACGTTTCTGATTTGGAAAGACGAAGTCGCTGATTTTGAGTTGCGATTGTCGTTCCGTTGCACCGCGTCGAATAACTCGGGCATTCAGTATCGATCGCAACGCGTCAAAACGGACGAGCAAGCGGTCAACCAATGGGTGCTGCGTGGCTACCAGCATGAGATCCGCAACGAAGAAGACTTGCCGAACGTGCCGGGTTTCATCTACGACGAGAAAGGCTCACGCGGACGCATCTGTCTGGTCGGTGAAAAAGCGGTCTGGAACAAAGACGGCAAGAAGGTCCTCGGCCAGCCGCTGATCAGCAAAGGTGAGTTCAAAGAGTTGATGAAAGTCGACCAGGGGAACGACGTGGTGATCATCGCCAAGGGCAACCATCTGCAACACTTCCTCAACGGCCGGTTGATTCTGGACTTCACCGACAACCATCCTGAAAAGTCGTTTTCCAAAGGCTTCCTCGGACTGCAGTTGCACGCCGGAGCACCGATGTGGGCCGAATTCAAAAACATCCGCCTGCAAAACCTCTAGTGGCGTAAGCTTCCAGCTTGCGTCCGGAAACGTGGCGTAAGCTTCCAGCTTGCGTCCGGAAAAGTGGCGTAAGCTTCCAGCTTGCGTCCCCCAAGCGCAGCGCCCGCCCGGCCACCCGCTCTCACCCACCACCGCGAAACTCATCAACGGCTCATGGATTGAGTCATCCGTTTGACGCGAGCCGAGAGGCGCCTTCGGGCGGCGCTGCGTTTTCGTGGTGGTTCAGGCCCGTACGCTCGCGCGATACGGCGAATCCCACGTGTGCTCCGATGACGTCAACGGACCATCCAGAGTTTCGGCCCGGCCCGCTCTCGTGCAGCCATCTCGCACGCCACCGCCTTCACCCATTGTGAAGGATTCGTGAAGCCAGTGTTCGGGTTGTGCCTCGCATGCCGCCTCGCATGACGGCTGCGCCGCGTGATGTGAAGGAGTTGCGGACGCAATGCGAAGGAACGATGAAGTCTAACGCAATTCGATCGGTTTGAGATTGCAGCAGATCCAGCTCCCGCTTGAATACGCCTGTCAAAGCAACCGGGTTCACGGGCCAGGCACTGCGGAATCGAAGACGCGGCAAGAGATTGATCGAATGCTCATCTTCAATCCATCAAGGCTTCACCGGAATCGGGTTCACTGCTTCTGTTCCTAAGTCAGTCGCATCGCGTGCGTTGCACCGATCGACAAGTCCACAGAAATCCAAACAAGGAATTCGAAATGTCGCGTTTGCGAAAATCAGGTTTTACCCTGATCGAACTGTTGGTGGTGATCGCCATCATCTCCCTGCTGGCCGCGTTGGCGTTGCCGGCCCTGACCAAGGCTCGTGAAGCCGCTCGCCGCACCCAGTGCTCGAGCAACCTGCGTCAGTTCGGAATCGGAATGTACACGTTCTCCGACCGTGACCCGCTGGGCCGTTTGTGCACCGGTGCCTCCGACTTCGAGCGTGACGGTGACATGGACACCTACGGCTGGGTCGCCGACCTGGTCAACAGCGGATCGGCCATCCCCGGTGACATGTTGTGCCCGAGCAACCCCGCCAAGGCACTTGAAAAGTTGAACGACCTGATCGGCATCTCGACGTCGGGCAACGGAGTGACGGTTGGCCCGTCGGCGGGTAACAGCTGGACCCGCATGCGTGCCGGAGCGGCCGATCGCATGTTCGATTCGTCCAACGCAGCAGTCGACTTTGCGGCCAACCCCGTAACCGTCGGTGCGACCCAATACAACAGTGCAGCCGAGTACGTCGGTGGCCTGTACGTGGACCAGGGTTACATGACCAACTACGCGGCAGGCTACTTCCTCGTTCGCGTCGCTCCGATCATGGAATACGACAGCACCGCGGGCGAGATCATCTCGTCCACCGGCGGGAAATTCAAAGAGCGTCAAGACACCAGCGGACCGCTGTTGGCTTCGGTCTTGGATCGCAGCCGCATCGCGACGAGCAACATTCCGTTGCTCGGCGACGCCGGCCCGGGTGACGTTGACGAAGCGATTCTCGGAACCGACGTTCCGAACACCAAAGAAGAACTGCCCCGCGGGATGTTGCTCGCAGAAGCCTTCAACGATGGCCCCGCTTACTTGGCGACGACCAACAATCGCTTGATCCTGCTCAACGCCGCCGTCTCGATGGTCGAGCAGATCAACTGCGAACGCGGCGCCCCGTCAACCGTCAATTGCCAAGCCCCCCTGGGATCCGATGCTTCGAGCCCCTCGGGTTTCTACCTGCAAGACACGCGTGACTGGTTCGCCATCCACAGCGGCGGAGCGAACATCTTGATGGGTGACGGTTCGGTCCAACTGTTCCAAGACGAGAACGGCGACGGCTACCTGAACCCCGGTTTCCCCGTCCCCGACAACTTGACCGATTACTCGGGTGTCGGATACGCCGGCAGCACAGTCGAACTGCAACCGGCTGAAATGTTCAGCGGCGTGTTCCTGGACGAAAGCTCCTTCAAGGGCCAGTTCGAAGAGAACTGATCACGAACGCTTTCTGTCAAACGAGAGCGCAGAAATGTCACTTTTGGGGACCTCCATGGCACACCATGCCATGGGGGTCTCTCGTGTTGAATCGACGCAGCAATGTGAAAGACCGGAATGAATCAATTTACAAAACGACTGCTCCTCTTCGGCGGCCTGGTATTCGGGTTTGCCTCCTTCGCGCTGGCCCTCACCCAAGTCGTCAGCTACAAGCCGTGGGGCGTCCCCGACAGCCGACGCGATGACTACGATCAGCGTGTCGCGGAACTGGACAGGCAAGCCATTCTGCGAGAAACGTATCAAAACAAGCCCCGGCCTTCGGCAAGAGCGTGGCCCGCGGTGCACGACTTCGGTTGGGTCCGGCCGGGGGAAACCGAGCGGCACACCGTCGAGATCGAAAACGTCGGCAATGCCGAATTGACTCTGCGAATCCGCGAGACCAGTTCGGATCGTTTGACGGCCCAATTGGAAGGGCAGCGATTGGCACCGGGTGAATCCACTCGATGCACGATCGAATTGGTAGCCCGCAGTCAACCGTCGGCCGGGCCATTCGATGACAGGGTGACCATTGCGACCAACGATCCGTTGAACAAAACCGTGGTCTTGTCTGTGTTCAGTCGACAAAGACAAGAGCTGGTCCTTCCGGGGGCGATCGACTTCGGCAGCCATGACATGGGACAGGCGTCAACGGTCGACTTTGTGATCTACAGCCAGCTGGGGCAGCGATTGAACGTCGTCGATGTTTCCAATCCGGCATTTGATCTTCAGTGGGTCACCGTTTCCGAACCGATCGACGCCCCGACGCTCGGCGGCAGGTCGGCAACAGCGGCCAGCCGCATCACCGTTGAAATGGAAGCCAAGGACTACGGCCACTACAGTGACCAACTTGAGTTGACGGTCGAGATCGACGGTCGGCAACAGCAATGCAAGCTGGACTTCGGGGGCCGGGTCCGTCCACCCATCGGCTTTTACGGCCCTAAAGTCGATCGTCGCACCGGAGTCGACTTTGGAACCGTTGAGAACGACGAGCAACATGATTTATTTGTCGTCGTCCGCTCACGTGCGGATCGCTCCAGAAAAATCGTGGTGCTGGACATCGAGCCCAAAGAGCTGCTAGCCGAACTCCAGCCACTCGAGACGGAAGGGAGCTATCGGCTGCGGATTTCGATTCCCAAAGGCTGCCCGTATCGACGCTTCAATCTCGCCGAGCAGCATGGTTACGTTCAAATCGGCGATCCCGAGATGAAGTCGTATTCCAACTGGCTGCCCGTGTACGGCGTTGTCGGTGATTTTGATGCCGATTGACCTGGATGCTTCACCCGCTTTAGTTCTTCGTCACGTAGTTCGAGATGTCTAGTTCTTCACCTGTTGATCAGATCACCCCGTCGGCAAGAGCGACACAGCCGTCCGACAAGATGACTTGCGGTGCGTGCGACGCGACCAATCCGTCGGGCGGTCAATTCTGCGCCGGTTGCGGTCATGCACTACTCGAACCCTGCGCCCAATGCAGCAAGCCCGTGTTGTTGACGCAGTCGTTTTGCGGCAATTGCGGATCGGACCTCGTGGCCTCGCTATCCAAACGCAAACGAGATCTGGAAGCCAAGATCGCCGATGCGATCGATGCGGCGAAAGAACGCGATTTTGAAAGATCGAAGGGGCTGCTGGCCGTGGTCACGCGTGAAAAGGATTACCGATTCAAGGACGTGATCACCCAAGCGACAACGGCACAACAAAAAATTGACCGGATCGCTGAGCAAGAATGTGGCTCGGCGTCGGAGCGAATCGCAGCGGCACAACAGGCGTACGAAGCGGGCGATCGGGCGCGCGTCGTCGAATTGCTCACTGCATTGTCGCCGAAATTGATGACGCCCGAGGCGGAACGTCAGCTGCAGCAATCCAAGCTGTTGCTCCAACAGCTTGACGATGCCGAGCAATCACTGCAGGAAGCGTTTCAGAAACGGGACTGGGCGACATCGGGATCCATCCTGGACCGCTTGTTGGAACTCAAACCGGATGACGAGACGGTCGCCAACCTGGCCCGCAAGGTAGGCAAGAAGCTGGTCGCAAAAGCGACCACGCTGCACCAAAATCACAAGTCCACGGCGGCCGCGGAGATCCTGCAATGTGTCCCCGCGATCGCACGCGACGAAGCCTACGCCGACCTCAACCAGACGGTCGAACGAATCCGATGGCTGGCCAACCAATTCAACGGTGAACCCTTTGCAACGCCGACGTTGGGGCGGATTTCAAAACACTGGAGCGAGCGATCTGGTGGTGACCCTCGAGCGGTCAAGATGCTCCAACGGCTCAGCCAACAGGTCAAAGCGGCCCGGCCGACATCTCGCGACCTGTTCGCACCATTGGAAGTCAAACCGCGCAGCTGGGTCGGCGGTTCACTGGGAATCCTGGCGTTTCCGACCAGCATCGACCTGGAGGACAACGCCGCACTCCGCGCCTCACCCGGTCAATTCAACGCCGCCATCGGCCTGGCACTGCAGGGACTCGGGCTGGGGCGTTTCCAAGACGATTTCTCGCCCAAGAAAGGCTTGCTGAAACGACTCGGCCGCAAGAAAGCAGAACGATGCTGGGGGCTCGATATCGGCGCGTCGGGCATCAAAGCGGTTTGCCTGGAACTGACCAGCGATCAACGGCCACGGTTGGCGGAATGTCACAAATTCTCCTTCGACGCCCCGCTGACACGAAGCACTGCCGAATCGACATTGGACGAATCGATTCGGACGGCGATCGTAACGTTCGTGGACCAGCACGATGTCGAATCGACGCCCGTCTGGGTCAGTTTCCCTGCCCGCGAACTGGTTTCACGCTTCGTCAAATTGCCTCCGGTCGCCGACAAGCAGGTGAAAGGATTGTTCGAAAAGGAGGTGGAGTCGCGGATTCCGCTACCGCTGGACGAAGTGGCTTGCGTGCGATGGATTGCCACCCTGCCCGATAAGGAATTGACCACGATCGGACGCCCGGCGTTTGTGTCGGCCGCAAAGAAGCAGTTCGTCGATCGCTATCTGGAGAATCTCAGCCTGGCCGGTTTGCCCGTCAGTGGCTTGCAAGCGACACCAATTGCCCTGATGAATTTCGCCGCATTTGAGTTCGCCGATCAGTTGGAACTGAATCAACCCGAGGACCGCGCGGACGCGAAGTTGCCGACCGTGGCTCTGTTTGATTGTGGCGCGGAAATGACCATCGCGATCATCGTCAGCAGCGTCTCATGCTGGTTCTGGTCCTTCGAATCGGGCGGCAACGAATTCACTCGATTGATCAGCCGATCCACCAAGACGACACATTCCGAGGCAGAAAAACTGAAACGCAACCCCGCGTCCCTGGAGCATCCGGAAACTCAATTCGAAGGGGTCGAACATCGAATCGATGAGATGCGCGGAAGACTGTCCAAACTGGTCAATGACCAAAGCGAACAACACGACGAATTCGACATCCAGCAAACTTGGTGCTGTGGCGGTGGAGCCCTGACACACGGTTGGGTCAAGCGAATTCTATGCGATATCTAAACGTTCAACGAGAGAGTACCGTGCCTGGTCCAACGCAACGCAGCACCGACGACATGCCGAAATCGTTCCGCTATGCGGCCTTCATTTGTCTGCTGGGCCTGATTCAAGGATGTGGCGAAAGTCAGCAAGACCTGTTCCTGAAACATGCACAACGCGATCGCGGTGGCGGAACCGCCAACGAAGAGGTTGCCAGTCAGAACGCCGCCGAGCAGCCCGCGAAACCATCCAATCCCATCGCGGACCCGGTGGCTGCCAAGCCGCGCCCGCAAATCGTCAACACCAGTGTCGCATCGTCGCTGCCGAAAGCCGGGCCGGCCCAAGAAATTGCCGAAAACGAAGCCGATGAACACGACGATGGAACGAGTTTGGCAGAAACGATCGGTATCCAACCGATCTCGCAACGCCAACCCGAAACCGAGTTGACCGTTGCCGATCGCCGACGAAGAGCGTTTGACAACCTGCAACGGATCAACGAAGCGTTGACCCTGTACCTGGATGAAAAGGGGCATTACCCCAAGTCCTACACGACCAATTCAGGTGGGGTCCCGACGCTTTCGTGGCGAGTCGAATTGTTGCCCTACCTGGGTCACGAGGAATTGTACAAGCAGTTTGACTTCAGTCGCGCTTGGAACATGCCACCCAACAAAGACCTGCTGCAGTACATCCCCGATGCCTTCGTCTCGCCCGAGCGTTTTGACATCAAAACCAACTATCAGCTGCCGGTCGATTCCGCCTTCATCTTCGGCGAAAACAGGGCACTCACGCCGGCCATGATCGATGACGGTCCCGAAAACACCATCATGTTGGTGGAGGTCAATGACGCGCACGCCGTCCACTGGACCGAACCGAAGGACTTCGATCCCAAGTCGCCGATGAAGATGAGCCCTTACCTCGGGAAATTGCGTGTCGACGGGACGTTCGCTCTCTGGGCCAACGGCTTCCCTGTGCTACTTGAGCAGGGACTCAGCGACGCGCAGCTTTTTCAGGCGATGACCTACGACAAGAGTGACGCGCTTCGCGCCGGAGACATCCATCGTGCGATCACGGTCGAGCAAGCCGAAGACGCCCCCGAACCCGAAGCATCCCTCGCACCCGATCAAGTCGCCGAAACGGACGACGACATCATCAGACCGCAAGTCGACATGGGAATCGATTTGCCGCTGATGGTCGACGCCCCGGCGATAACGCGAGAACCCGTTCCCTCGGCGATCGAACTCACCGCTGCCCAAAACAAACTGCGAGAAATCTTCCGCGACAAGATCCAACACGCCAAAAGCGCCGACGAGAAAAGAAAGCTGGCTTCGGAATTTGTCGCCCTTGCCGATGACATGGAAGCCGATCCATCGGGCGCCTTTGCGCTGCAACAGGCCGCACTCCGACTGGCAATCGAATCCAATGACGGAACCCTGTTGATCAAAGCCATCGATCAACGCGTGGCCCGATTCGAAGTCGACTCGTTCCGCGAAAACTTGAAATGGATTCAAGCCTTTGGTGAAGAAACCGCCAGCCGCGACGCGAGCCTCATCAAGGGCGACGGCATTCTCAAACGGGCGATTCCCGTTATCTATACCGGCATTCGCGAAAACGAATACATGCTGGCCAGCTCCGTCGCACGCATCGCGAACCGATTCACCTCAAACAATCGTGAAGACAAAGTTTCGCGTTTGTTGACGCGTTTGAGAACACAGCTCGGAACGGCGAAACGCGAGTACGACCAATCCGTCGACGATCTGCAGCGGTTTCGCTCCAACCCCGATGACGTCGCCGCAGGGGCCGCCTTCGGTAGCTTTCTGTGCTTCATCAAAGGGGACTGGCAAACCGGGCTGCCCCTGGTTGCCGATGGCACCGGCGGAGATCTGGTGGAAGTCGTGAAAATGGACCTCCGCGGCGCATCGCGCGCGATCGACCAAGTCGCACTCGGTGACGCCTGGTGGGAACTCAGCCGACGCGGATCCGGCGCCTACCGCCAGGGCGCAGAAGATCGCGCCGTGATGTGGTACTCCCAAGCTATCGTGCGACTGCCCGATTCGCTCGACCGAATTCACGTCGAAAACCGTTTGAAAGAAGCCGACCAATCGGATGCCCGCAGCCCCATCGCGCTGTGCATTCAACTGGCCGATGAAATCGGAGTCGATCTCACCAAAAGCCTCACCTCGATCGCCGCCAAAGGTGGACGCGCAGCACGCCGAAACGATGACGACGACGACTGATGCCGATTCAATAACTGTTCGAATCCAGTTGCACCTTGCCGCGAAAGATCCAGTAAATCGTGATCGTGTAACTGGCCACGCAGGGCATGCCGATCAATGCGATCCACAGCATGGTGATCAGCGTCTGGTGGCTGCTGCGGGCGTTCTCCAGCGTCACGCTATACGCCGGATCGATCGTCGAAAGCACGAAATTAGGAAAAATCGCGACGCTGAACAATGACGCCAACGCGGCAATGACCATCGACGAAGTAAAAAACGCGTAGCCGGGTTTGCCCAAATGCATCGCCCGCGGAATATTCAATACCGCCAACGCGTTGAGCACCGGAACGATCCACAACCATGGATGCCGGGTCAGCGTTTCGGTCGCGTGCGGGACGTGCAACCAGGTAGCAATGGTGACCACCGCGTACAGTCCCGCAAAACAATAAAACAGTGGCAGGATCCGGCTGCGCACGCGCTGCTGCAGCTCGCCTTCTGTTTTGAGAAACAGATAGATCGACCCGTGCAGCGCGAACAACGACACGGTGAGCGCCCCGACCAGCAACGGATACCAGTACAACTGATCCAGCAACCCGCCCTCGTATCGGAACATCGGGCCGACTTGCATGCCGGCCATGACGTTACCGCCGGCGATTCCGAGCAGTGCCGCCGCGGTGATCGACGAGAGAAAAAAACCCGCGTCCCAAAATCGTCGCCAAGCGGTCGAATGCACCTTGGAGCGGAATTCCAAACTGACCGCGCGGCCGATCAGACACGTCAACAGCAAATGAAACGCGGCGTAAAAACTGCTGAACACCGTGGCGTAGGCGTTGGGGAACGCAGCGAACAACGCCCCGCCGAAGGTCACCAACCAGACTTCATTGCCGTCCCACAGCGGTCCGATGGAGTTCATTACCAACCGCCGCTCGCGATCATCTTTGGCGATGAACGGATGCAGGATTCCGACCCCCAGATCGAATCCGTCCAGGATCGCGTACCCGGTCAGCAACACACCGAGCAGGAAAAACCAGACCAACGTGATCGTGTCGTAGCTCATCACAACTCCTCGTCCATGAGTCCGCCGCCACGGCCTGTGCCTCCGTGACGGATCTGATCCGACAGTTTCGATGCGCCGCGAGTCCGTTTATGCGATTCAAGTTCCTCGATGCTTTCGGGACCATGTTGGATCTTGTGGTTGAGCACAAAGATCCAAACCGCGAACAACAGCGAATAGATGATGGCGAACAAGACGATCGAACTGAGCACCTGCTCGGCCGTCACCGATTCACTCAGCCCGTCTTTGGTTCTTAATCCCATCATTTCCACACCGTTTTGAACCGACGGGTGCACGATCCAGGGTTGCCGTCCGACTTCGGCAGTGATCCATCCGGCCTGGTTGGCCGTCATCGCCGCCAGCGGCATCAACACGATCGACCACATCAACCAGCGTTGGTTTTGATACGTTTGTTTAAACCAAAACCAACACGCTAGCCCCGCCAGCACAATCATCATCGTGCCCAAGCCGACCATCAGGTGGAACATTTGAAACGGCAGCCAAACCGGCGGGCGGTCGGATTCGGGGATCTGATCCATGCCCGGAACCGGTTTGCCGGGATCGTTGTAGACCATCAAGCTCAGCAACCATGGCACGCGAACACCGAAGTGAACGGTTTCGTTTTCGGCATCCGGCCAGCCGAATAAATACAGCCCGGTGGGCTGATCGGTCGTTTCAAAATGGGCCTCCATCGCAGCCAGCTTGGCCGGTTGCGTTTCGACCAATTTCTGAGCCGAATCGTGACCGGTCAGTGCGGCAAGCAGCGTGAACGCCAACGCACTCGGAAGGGCGATCGAAAGACAACGTCGGGCGACGTCTTCATGTCGCTGCTTGAGCAAATAGAACGAGCACACCGAGGCGACGAAGAAGGCGCCAAGCACCAACGCGCCGATCAGGGTGTGCGTCAAACGATCCACCGACGATGGGTTAAACACCATCGCCCAAAAATCCGTCACTTCGGCGCGGGGAACGCTCTGGCCCTGGATCTCTTGCCAAACGATGTGATAGCCCGCCGGAGTCTGTTGCCAACTGTTGGCGATCACGATCCAGACGGCGCTGAAGACCGATCCGAGAAACACCATCAAGGTGCTGAAAAGATGCATCTTCGGCCCCACGCGGTCCCAGCCGAACACCAGAATCGCCAGAAATCCGCTCTCCAAGAAGAATGCAAAGATGCCTTCGGCGGCAAGCGCAGACCCAAACACGTCGCCGACGAATCGCGAATACGCCGCCCAGTTGGTTCCGAACTCGAACTGCATCACGATCCCGGTCGCGACGCCCATCGCGAAATTGACCGCAAAGACGCGCGTCCAAAATCGCGCCGCAGCTTCCCACGCCGGATGCCCCGTGCGGACAGACGCCAACTCGCACAAGAACAACTGCAGCCCCAGACCGATCGAAAGCGGTGGGAACAAGTAGTGGAACATGATCGTTCCGGCAAACTGCAGTCGACTGAGAAGTTCGACGTCCATCATGATGGTTTTCTCAAACATGAGAAGGATTGCGACGCTGAATTTTAGGCCCGGGCACCTACCCCGTGCAGCCGGTCAATTGTCGCACGCTGCCACGCCATCACACTCAGCGCGTAGGTCACGCTGTGCGTGACGTACGTCATGCAAAGCATGACCTACCGGTCTACCGGTCCTCCCCGGTCAGTCCCGCGATCGGCATGACAGTCGGAATCGGATCGCCCAGGTCGTGCAGCGCTTGCTCGACCGCTTCGTGCTGGACGAGCGACTTGATCAAGCGTTCTCGCGTCGTCGACTTGGTCATCGTGCCCAATAGTTCGATGTCCCATTGGACGGCAATCCAATCGTCGGCCTGAGTCACATGCACCTTGGATTCCATGCCTTCGTTTTGCAGAATCGCTTTCCGAATCGCCGTGGCCAAGGCGTCCAGCCTCTCTTGCCGGGACGCACTGACGACGAACTGCCCCGTGCTGACGGATTGTCGCGTCGTGTCGGCGACTTCACCGATCGCATCGAGACGCTTGAACGTCATCACCCCGTTTTCAAACACGATACCGAACAGCTCCGATGGGACCGAACCGCAAACCAACTGCTGCCCGCCGCACATCTCGGTCGGGCAAGAGCGAAACGGCAGGAAACCGACGTATCGCCAACCGTACAGACGCTTCTTGCCGCACGCGTCTTTGCTGATCACCGATTCGTAGTACCCGATCGGGACGTTGGTCGCCGCGACGACAAACTTCTGCGAGCTTCCCGGGACGCTGCCGCTGGAGTCTTTGGCCGTGGGAAGAAAACCGGTTCCCGCCTTGGCCAAGTCGGCGATCGCTTTGACGTTTTCGTCAAACTGCGAATCAAGCTCTTGGTTCAGCGATGTCAGATTCCAACCATCGGTCAAGCCGACCGAGACGTGGGCCGACCCCAGTCCGGGACGCACGTCGATCGAATACTCTTCGGAGAAGTCCGGCAGGTATTCCAGCGAGATGGCCACGAACTCATCGCTCGGCCGTGTCGTCGAAACCTTGCCCTCGGTCACCACGCTGCCGCCCGGTTCAACCCGCAGGTACGGCTTTGGGCGGTAGTACCGAATGCCGGTGTCGTCAGGGCCGGGCGCCGCACGGATCCGGACACGCGGCGTGCAGCCCAGACTTCCAACCATCGCCAGCAGGCCGACCGCCAACAGCACGGCGGGCAACGATTTGTGACGCATTTCTGTCTCCCATCCTTGGTACGACAAAGTAAGTTCCTACGGGGGGTGTATCGGGACTGGGGGTCCCGCGGTTCACCCGCAGCCCGTGGTCACCCTGTCAGAACGGTTGATGGGATTGAACGAATGATGCCAGCGGTAACGATCAAGCGATACGACGAACTCACACCTGATCAGTGGCGGCGAGTGGTCACGACCGCAAAACGTCACGTCAAAGCGATCACGGGACAGTCCAGCGAAATCGGAATCGGACGAAAGTACAGCGGTGGCAAACCCTTCGGATGGCAGCTCGCCTTGCGCGTCTACCTGCCCCGCAAACGTCGACGGGTGGCCCCTGCCAAACGGGTTCCGCCGCACTTTCAAATCAGGCTCCAACGCAGCGACGGCAAGTTCGACTTGTTGGTGATTCGATCGGATGTCGAGTCGCTCGGCGATTATGTTCCCACCGCGGCGAGCGTGAAACTCGGAACACGCGACGCAGCCAGCGGCTTCCTGCTGCGTTGGAATGGAATCGATGGCGAAATCAAATGGGGATTCGCCACGGTCGGCCATTTGTATGACGACACGTCTTTGCGCACCTGCTCGGTCCGCGTTCATTCGACGACCACGTTTCAATGCCGACGCTTTAAAGCAGCTGGCCGAGGCGAACACCTCGATGTGGCCGTGATGGTGATTGTCGGCAAGCCAGTGGAGATCGAAGAGAAACTGAAACGTTGCGAGCTGATCAAGCACAACGACCCGCCGCCGATCGATTTGATGAGTGTTCGCCAAGTTCACCGCGCGGCGATGCGGCATCGTCGCGGCCGCACACTCCCACCGGGCGACGAGCAGGCCTTTACCGGTGAAGAAGTTTTTCCGGACGGCTTTCGATTGGGTTCGCGCATTCTGGATGATTGTATTCGTGTCGGACGCTCGGCCGACGACACGTTCCGACAAGGCACTTCAGGATCCGCTTGGCAATTCGGCAATCAGGCGGCGTGCATGCAAGTCGGCGGCAAAGTGACAAAGTTCCGCGAAGGCATCGGCCAGCCCTTTGACCGTTTCCTGGACTGGATTCAATCTGCGATCGATGAGTCGGCGAAGGTCGTTGCCGTCTGGTGACGGTGATAACGTCAGACCGCTGGCATGCACAGCATGCCCTACTGGACCGTCTAGCGGTAAGCGTCATGAGCCGGTCATCCGTCTGATTCGATCGCGGAGTCAAACCGGGGGTTGCAGTGCGACGCTGGAAACGCCAGCCTGAGGACAGCCCCGAGTGCCCGATTTAGATGAACCCACCGATGGCAGAGCGAACCCACGGATAGAAAGCAGCCTGGGATCCGTGGGTACGCGCTGCCATCCGTGGGTGTGATCCATTGCTGTGGTACCGGAGATCGTCTGTTCGATCAGATCGATCGAGGGAAGCGGATTGCCAGACGGTCCATGGCTCCCCCGCATGACATCTACCGATAGACGCTGCCCTACGACTGGCTCTCCCACGCGGGCGGGTAGTCAGCGCAACCAAGCCTTGAGGTTTCGCGAAACGAATTCGTCGTCGATCAGATGTGGATAGGCGTCGCACACACGATCGATTTCGTCGCGTTGACCCGGCGAGAGACATTCCTCGGGATCCAAGCACCGAGGGCTGGACAACAGCCCCTGGCGATACAGTACCTCTTGAATGCCGGCGATACAGCCTGCGAATCCGTTGGCTGCGTCGAACAGTGCGGCGTTGCAATCGGTGACCTGCGTCGCCAATGTCAACAGCCCGCGTTGCATCTGATCGGCCTCCCGAGCGCTCTTGCACGTCTGCAGCAATTCGACCGCCCTTTGGGTCCAGCACGCCCAATGCCCGAGCAGGCCGCCGACGATCTGGATTCGTTTCACATAGTCATTGCCCCGGACTTCATAGTCGGTCAGCAGATCCAGGACGATCGCGTCGTCATTGCCGGTGTACAACGTGACGTCGTTTCCGCGTCCGGACTCGACAACCGCGCGCACCACATCCAGCGTCTTGTATCGATCGAAGGGCGAAATCTTGATCCCGACCAAGTTGCTGATGCCCGCCAAACGCCTCCAAAAATCGACCGACAGCACTCGCCCGCCGACCGCGGGTTGCAGGTAAAACCCAAAGACCGGAATCCGCTCGGCGACCGCGCGGCAATGCTCGATCAACTGATCGTCGCTGGCATCCGGCAAGGCGGCCAGCGACAACAACCCGATGTGATAGCCGAGATCTCGAGCCAGCCGGGCTTCACCGATCGCCTGGTCCGTCTGGCCGCAGATCCCGGCGACCAGGACGGTCTGCCGGCCGCCGGCGGCATCCAGATCGCGAGCCGTCTGTGCGGCAAGCTCAAGCACCGGCCGAAGCAGATTGTGTTGGGGCTCGCGAATTTGGAATTGGGTGGTGTGGACGCCGACCGCCAGACCTCCGGCACCGGCGGCGTGATAATAGCGAGTCAGTGCGCGTTGGCTGCGACGGTCAAAGTTACCCTCGGCATCGAGCGCCAGGGGATGCGCCGGGATCACGATGCCGCTGCGAATCGATTGCATCACCCATCCAGGCGGCATCGGCGCGTTTTGTTGCATCCCCTCAGAAGGCGCCATCGCGAACCTCAAAATGCGTCGGCTTGCCCAACAACGGAGCGTCTTGGCGGACCCAGTGGGCGGTCCATTGAATCACCCGGTCCATCGGCGTCGCCGGTCCGCCCAACCGTTCGGCGCACTCGGACGCATTGCTCAGCAGAGCGGTCTCGGATTCCTGGCCGCTGAACCGAACGTCACGGTTCAGCAATTGACCAAACGTCTGGGCGACTTCGCGAACAGAAAAGGTTTCCAGGCTGGTCAAGTTGATCGGTCGCGGCGGCGACTGAGCCAGCGGGACGGCGCGTAAGATCAAGTCATTCGCGTCGCCTTGCCAGATGCAATTGAAGTAGCCTTGCGTCAGGTCGATCGTCTCTGAGCGGAACACTTTCAGCGCCAAATCGGTCAGCACGCCATAGCGCAGATCGGTCGCATAGTTCAATCGGATCATGGCGACCGGCGTGCCATGGACGCGCGAGAAATGATCGAAGATGCGTTCGCGGCCGACCGCCGCATACGCATACTCGCCGACCGGCTCCAACGCATCGGATTCACGCGATCCGCCTTGGTCCGTGGGCGTAAACGGATAGACGTTTCCGGTCGAGAGCGCGACAAAGGTGGACTTGGGATAACGCCGCATCGCACAGGCCGGCGCGATCGTGTTGACGGCCCAGGTGTGCGACGGATTTTGCCGGGTTCCGAATTTCGAGCCGACCAGATAGATGACCGTGTCGGTGTCGGGCAATTCGTCCAACGCGTCTTGCGAAAGCAGATCCGCGGCCACGGTCTTGACGCCCCGCTGGTCGAGCCAGTCGCGGGCAACCGGATCGGAGAATCGGCTGACCGCAACGACCTGGGCAGCGGCCCCGGCCTGATCGATCGCGCGCTGGGCACGTGCGGCCAGGGTCGGCCCCATCTTGCCGCCGGCTCCCAGGATCACGAGGCTTCCCGAACGCGTTGCGGCCCACTGGATCAATTCCGCCGACGGCGTGATCAACAGTTCCTCGAGTTGGGATTCGTCTTCGATGACTTCGGGAAGGCCGTAGGGCAAATTCATGAGCGTTGAAACGTGACAGTGGGCGGGGGCTCGCAAACGTGGCCGGCGGACACTGCTCAAAGTGCACCGAGGCCACGCTCATCCGCGGACCAGTGTAACGGATTGGGGTCGGCCGTTTTGTGCGCCCGGCCAACCTTGCAGTGGAAGCCGCCAGTGGAACCGGGCTGTGTCACAGCACTACGAACCGGACTGCGAAACCACGACCAGACCGATGATGATCGCTGCGATGACCACGATCGCGAGTCCCAACCGCAGCCCGCTGACGGTGTTGGACATCGGATCCAGCCGCGCTCGAATCCGTCGCACCAACTCGTTGTGCCCGGCCTCGAAAACGGGGTTGTTCGGATCCCCGGCCTTCTCGCCCGAATTAAAATTGCGGGCCGCCTCCATCATCATCGCCTGGACCTGACGGGCGTTGAACGGGCGGTCGTCGGGCGACTTGGCCAGCAGCTGCCCGATCACCTTGTCGATCGCTTCGGGGCAATCGACAAAGTCACGCACCGAGGGCGGTTTGCTTTTGAGATGCTGGTCGAACAGCTTGGCGTAATCGTCACTGAGAAAGACTTTCCGGCCGGTCAGCATCTCGAACATGCAGCAGCCGAGCGCATACAGGTCGGCCTTTCCGGAAACCGATTGCTCGCCCCTGATTTGTTCGGGCGCCATGTAGGCGTGCGTCCCGACCGTGATACCGGCGGACGTCAAGTCGCCGGCGGTCAGATCTCGTGCGATCCCGAAATCCCCCAGTTTGACGCCCCCTTCGGGGGTCAGGAACAGATTGCTCGGCTTCAAGTCGCGATGGACGATGCCGATGTTGTGGGCGCACTGCAACGCACTACAGACTTGCCGGGTGATCTCGACGACCACCGTCCAGGGAAGCGGCCCGCCGAACGTGAGCAGGTCCGAAACCGTCCCGCCCGAGACCACTTCCATGGCATAAAACAGCCCCTGGTCGTCGTCGACACGGCCTCCGCCGAAGTACTGGACGATACTGGGATGCCGCAGCTTCTCCAAAATCATCATCTCGCGTTTAAAGCGAGCGCGAATCAGAGTGTTTTGGCTGACTTTGGGATGGAGTATCTTGAGCGCAACGCTGCGCCCGGTCTCCTTTTCCGTCGCGCGGTAGATCGTGCCGACGGTTCCAACACCCAGGATATCCCCCAGCTCGTAATCGGAGAGCCGGCTGGAAGGCATCAGACGCCCGCGATGTCCGTGATCTTGACTCGCGTGAACAGCTGACGGTGGCCGATACGGCTCTTGCTGTGCTTACGCCGTCGGAACTTTTGCACGTAGATTTTTTTGCCCTGCTTCGGCCCCATCACCGATGCGGTCACGGTGGCACCGTCGACGGTCGGAGATCCGAGCTTCAAACCCGATTCACCTTGGACCGCGAGCACCTTTTCAAAGGTCAAACTTTCACCAGCCGGCGTTTCACGGTAGTCCAGATCGACTTCCATTCCGGGCTCAACACGGTACTGACGTCCACCGTCAACAATAATGGCGTACATTTCTTGGTCTAACTTCGTCAAAATTCAATGGGTTATGCGAATTCGGGCCCCAGAGTGTATCGACCGGCATCGGCAGCGTATAGGGCTAAAAACACCAGCCCGACCAGTCTGTTCGCTCGGCCCCGTCGGGTCGTTCCGATCATGCCAGAACCCCCTCCAAAACGCGGGCCTTTTCCACCCCCGTCAGTTTCATGTCCAACCCCTGAAACGGATAACTGAAACGCTGGTGACGAATTCCCAGCAAATGCAGCATCGTGGCGTGTAAATCTCGCACGTGGACGACATTTTCGGTCGCGTTGTACCCCAACTCGTCGGTCGCCCCATAACTGATGCCCGGCTTGACGCCCCCGCCGGCCATCCACATCGAAAATCCCTTGATGTGGTGATCCCGCCCGGGACCGCCCTTGCCCTGGTACATCGGCGTGCGACCGAATTCGCCGCCCCAAATCACCAGCGTCTCGTCCAGCATTCCCCGCTGCTTCAAATCCTGAATCAACGCCCACGTCGGCTGGTCGGTCAACTTGCAGCACACGTTCATGTAGCGTTCCAGATCGCCGTGATGGTCCCAGCCGCGGTGGTAAAGCTGAATGAAACGCACGCCGCGTTCGGCCAACCGCCGCGCCAGCAGACAATTGCTGGCGAACGATCCGTCGCCCGGTGTCGCACCGTACATGTCCAAAATCCGCTGCGGCTCGTCAGACATGTCGACCAGATCCGGCACCGACGATTGCATCTGAAACGCAATCTCGTAGGTCGAAAGACGCGTTTGAATCTCCGGGTCCCCGTGGCGGGCGAACCGATGTTGGTTGATCGCCGCGATGGCGTCGACGACCGCCCGTTGGCCGACCCTGCCGACCCCCGCAGGCGGCTGAACATAGTGCACGGGGACGCCGGTACTGTTGAATTCGACTCCCTGGTAGCGGCTGGGCAGAAACCCGGACGACCACTGACGCGACGCGATCGGTTGCGGATTGCGGCCGCCGATGCTGGTCATGACGACAAACCCCGGCAAGTCATCGCACGCGCTGCCCAACCCGTAGGTGACCCACGATCCCATCGACGGACGCCCACTGATCGCGGTGCCCGTGTTCATGAAGGTGTGCGCGGGGTCATGGTTGATCTGCTCGGTGACCATCGACTTGAGGATGCACAGATCGTCCGCCATCTTTTGATGGTAGGGCAAGAAGTCGCTGATCGTTTGGCCGCTCTGGCCGCAGCGTCGAAACGTGGTCATCGGGCCCTGGACTTTCAACGGCTTGCCGGCCAGTTGAGCGATCGGCTGCCCGTCGGTGAACGACGCGGGCATCGGCTGGTCGTGCAGCCGCGCCAGTTCCGGTTTCTCGTCAAAGGTTTCCAAGTGTGACGGGCCGCCGGCCATGCACAGAAAGATCACGCGTTTGATTCGCGGCGGAAAGTGCGGCAAGCCTTCGACGCCCGGCGGCAAGCCCGTCGCGAGCTCTGCCGCCCCATCGCGAGCCAAAAGGTTCGCAAACGACGCCGCACCGAGGGACAGGCCGCTGTTGGCGAGAAAGGTTCTGCGTTGGAGTTCGTTCATTAGGGGCGGTACAGGGTTTCGTGCAAGTTCAGGACGGCCCGTGCGACGCTGGACCAGGCCGCGCGCTCCGCATCGGGCGTCTCGGCCGGCCACGCAATCGTGACATCGCGGGGCGTTTCCAAAAACGCATCGCGGGCGGCCGGGTCGTTTTCAAAGCGTTGGATTTCGCCCTCCAGCAATCGCGTCAGCGCATCACGTTCAGTTTGATTGGCGTCGCGACCGATCGCGATCCGCAGCGCCGTGTTGATTCTTGTCTCGATGGCGGACGTCGGCGACGCCGCCGAGTCGCTCTCACGCAGCACCCTGGCGGCAAAGGCCTTCGCGGCGATGACGAAGGTCGGATCGTTCAACAACGCCAATGCTTCCAGCG
Organism: Phycisphaera sp. RhM; assembly: GCA_033042175.1. Lineage (GTDB taxonomy): Bacteria > Planctomycetota > Planctomycetia > Pirellulales > Pirellulaceae > Stieleria. Next base: position 304,052 of record WCIL01000002.1, on the reverse strand, counting down.
GCGTGTTGCTGCGCGGCCGCTCGGCCGTGCATTCCTCGCGACTGGGTGCATCGAGTGCTTTGAGCGTCGGATGCAAAAACTGACGCTGCCAATGGGTGTAGACGCCACGCCGCCACAGCATCCGCCCCTGGTCAGGCGTGTAGATTCGCCCGGGAAAGTTCAAATGCCGATAGTAGCCACTGGGTTGATACGGCCGCACGCTGCGTCCGCCGACCTGATGATCCAGCAGCCCGGCCATTTCCAACACCGCATCGCGTACGGTTTCGGCGGGTAAACGATGCCCCGATTGTGACGCGGCCAGATCGTTGTACGGATCCAGCTTGCGACGCGTTTCCTGCATCACGACCGCCTGGCGATACGTTTCGCTGGTGACAATTTGACGAACCGTGGCCTTGAGGTCCCAGCCGGATTCCAACAAGACGCCGGCCAGATGATCCAATAACTCTGGATTCGTCGGTGGCCTGCCCTGACCGCCAAAATCGCCGAGCGTCGGACTGATGCCGCGTCCGCTGTACAGGTACCACAACCGATTGGCAAACACGCGTGCGGTCAATCCGCCGATACCTCGTTCGACGTCAAACAACCAATTTGCCAAGTCCAGTCGCGTCGCCCGCGCCCCGTCGGGCAATCCGGCAAACTCGCCGATGTCCCCCAAAAATTTCGGGACCGCGGGCTGCATCACATCGCCGCTTTCGTCCAACCAATTCCCACGCGGCAAGAAACGAACCGTCCGCGGCTCGATCGCCTTGGTGACCATCGTCCGCTGCTTGCGAGCGACGATCGCATCCCGTTCCTTTTGCAGCGTTTTCAGTTGCTCGGAATTCCCCTCCGCTTCGGCGGATCGAATCGCGGCATCCAAATCAGCCAGCCGTAGCCGATCGGTCCGCCCCAACACATCGATCTCCGGTTCCCTGCGGGTCGGCAGCGCGTTGGTCCCATTTTTAAAGTGTTTCTCTTCGTCGACGTCGGCAAAGAAAGCGGCCAGCGAATAAAAGTCTTTGGACGTGTAAGGGTCATACTTGTGGTCATGACACTGTGCACAGCCCATCGTCGCGGCCATCCAAACGGCAGAAACATTGCGCACGCGATCGGCGGCGTAAATCGCCAAATACTCTTTCGGCTGCAGGCCACCCTCGTGTGTCGTTTGCAGCAAGCGGTTGTATCCGCTGGCGATCTGTTGCTCGATCGTCGGGTTTTCCAATAAGTCGCCGGCCAGTTGTTCACGGCTGAATCGATCCAGCGGCAGGTTGTCATTGACCGAGTCGATCACGTAGTCACGGTAGGGCGCGATGTGGTGGACTTGATCGCCGTGGTAGCCGACCGTGTCGGCAAAACGAACCAGATCCAACCAGTACTCGGCAAAGTGTTCTCCGAACGCCGGCGACGCAAGCAACGCGTCGACGCGTCGTTCATACGCGTCCGGACGACCGTCGGCGACGAAGGCCGCGATCTGATCGTAGCTCGGCGGAAGCCCGGTCAGGTCCAGGGAGAGCCGACGAAGTTGATCGCGACGCGTCGAGCGTGGTGCGGGTTGCAGCGGACCACGCGACAACTCCGCCCGCACCAGCCGATCGATGATGCCGGCATCCGGCTCGACGCCTGCCGCCCGCTCGCCAGAATCCGGCCCTGTCTGTTGCGGTCCAGTCACGGGACCGGGTTTGACATAGGCCCAATACGCTTCGTACTCGGCACCCTCGTCGATCCAACGCCGCAAGACACTTAATTCCGCTTCGGTCACGCGTTTGCCGGTCTCCGGCGGCGGCATCTGAACGTCGGGATCGGGATCCAAGATCCGCGCGATCAATTCGCTGTCGTCGGCGTTGCCCGGTTCGATCGCCACCCCGTAAGCCGCGTCGGACCGGTCAAGCCGCAGGTCGGCCGCACGATGTTTGTCCTCCGGGCCGTGACAAAAGAAACACTTGTCGCTCAAGATCGGCCGCACGTCGCGATTGAACGACAAGGGCCGCTCGGCCGCCGCGATCGCTCCCAAGGGCACGACGGCGAGCAGAACGGTGAGCGAGCCGATCGAAAATGAAAACGTCGTCAGGTTCACAAGAAAATTCGCGGGGTATTCGCGGGGTATTGGTGGAACAATCCGGGGTACCCACAGTCTACTCGACCATGCTGGGGCCGACACAATGCCGCGATCCCTTGGTCGACCCGCGGTTCAGGAGACCGATTGTATCGGCCTTCCAGGACTCCAGGCTTCAGACGAGCCATCCATCGATTCCGTTCGAGTCCGCAAACCTGAAACCTGAAACCAGCCTAAATCCGGCTTTGGTCCGTGCTCGAAAAATGCCCGTGAATCGCTAAACTGCCCTCCTGACGTCTCCACCCCCAACCCTTCGATCCGATGACCACCAACATGCCCCAGAGTCTGACCGCACAGGACGCTTGGAAAAACTTGAACGCCCACTACGCGCAAATCAAGTCAAAGCATCTGCGAGAACTGTTTGCCGCCGATCCGCAACGTGGCCAAACCTTCTCGCTCGAAGCGGTCGGGCTGTACTTGGATTATTCCAAGAACCGCATCGACGCCGAAACCGTTTCGTTGTTGATCAAGCTCGCCGAAGCGGCGGGTTTGAAAGAGCGGATCGAGGTGATGATGACGGGCGAAAAGATCAACACGACCGAAGACCGGGCGGTATTGCACACGGCGCTGCGGGCGCCGCGCGAGGCGACGATCGAGTTCGAAGGAAAAAATGTCGTTCCCGAGGTTCACGCGGTGTTGGACAAGATGTCCGCGTTTTGCGATTCCATCACCAGCGGTCAGTGGATCGGACACACCGGTGCGCGGATTCGCAACATCGTCAACGTCGGCATCGGCGGATCGGACCTCGGGCCGGTGATGGCCTACGAAGCGCTGCGTCACTACAGCAATCGTGGTCTGACCTTGCGGTTTGTGTCCAACGTTGACGGGACCGATTTCGCCGAAGCGACACGCGATCTGAATCCGGCCGAGACGCTGTTCATCATCGCGTCAAAAACCTTCACCACCCAGGAAACGATGACCAACGCGCACACTGCGCGGGCCTGGCTGCTGGAAAAACTCAGCGCGGATCATTCGGCCGTCGCCAAACATTTCGTCGCCCTGTCGACCAACGCCGAGCAAGTCGCCGAGTTCGGAATCGATACCGACAACATGTTCGGGTTTTGGGATTGGGTCGGCGGACGCTACTCGATGGACTCCGCGATCGGGCTGTCCACGATGCTAGCCATCGGTCCGGATCACTTCCGCGAGATGCTGGCCGGGTTCCATGCAATGGACCAACACTACCGGACCGCGCCGCTGGAAGAGAACCTGCCGGTGATCCTGGGCCTGCTGACCGTCTGGTACACCGACTTCTTCGGCGCCCAAACCACCGCCGTGTTGCCCTACGACCAATACCTCAAACGCTTTCCCGCGTACCTGCAACAATTGACGATGGAAAGCAATGGCAAATCGGTCACGCTGGCCGGCGACCGCGTCGACTATGACACCAGTCCGATTTACTGGGGCGAACCGGGGACCAACGGCCAGCACTCGTTCTATCAGTTGATCCACCAAGGGACGCACTTGATCCCCTGCGACTTCATCGCGTTCGCCAAGTCACTCAATCCGATCGGTGATCACCACGACAAGTTGAGTGCCAACGTGTTTGCCCAAGGCGAAGCGTTGGCGATGGGCAAGACGCGTGAGGAAGTGTTGGCCGAAGGCACGTCGGAGGAACTCGCACCGCACCGTGTCTTCGAAGGCAACCGCCCCTCGAATACTCTGCTGATCGAAACGCTGACGCCGGCGGTGCTCGGCAAACTGGTCGCCCTGTACGAACACAGCGTGTTCACCCAAGGCGTGATCTGGCAAGTCAACCCGTTCGACCAGTGGGGCGTCGAGTTGGGCAAGGTCCTGGCGAAAAAGATCGTCCCCGAACTCCAGTCCACCGACGCCCCGCTGGACCACGACAGTTCCACCAACACCCTGATCCAGCGTTACCGGTCGCTGAAGTAGGGCGTACTGTGCATGCCGATCGTCACGCACAGCGTGACCGACACCGTCTGCGTCGCAGAATGATCGGGACGGCGAACAGACTGAGCAGGACGGCGGTGCCCGGTTCGGGAATGGCCGTGATTTGAAAGGCGTCAATGGCCGTCGCGCCGCCGGTCGCTGTCACAACGAGTCGGTAGCTGTCTGCCGTGGAGGCGGTGAAGTCGAGTGACTGTTCTGTAAATCCACTTCCCGTTGGGACATTGAAGCCAGTTGGCCCGCCAATGACCGAGGAACCGCTCTGCAGGATATCGACCGTCAGGGCGGCATCGGAGATGGTCTCGCCGGCGGCCAACTGAAAGGACAGCCGGTAGCTGGCAGCATCGAGTGCGACGTCCTGGCGGATCGTTGCAAAGTCCGGTGCCAATCCAATCACCGCGTACTGGTCACCATCGAGCACCGTTGGATGAACTCCCGCCGCCTCTCGCAGAACCAAGACAGCGGAGGCCGAAGCCGCGTCGACGACCCATCCGGAACCAATGGTATCGCCCGGATTGAAGAACGCGAACGTAAATCCACCCGGGATATCCGTTGATTCAAAGGAACCATTGGTGATCACCGCGGCGTGCACCGACGACGACGCGATGACCAGGGCGATCAAGGAAGCACAAGTCAAACCCGAGAAACGTCTCATAGGTGCAACCTCACGAGTCAACGTAGTGGGTGCGAGTTAAGGTCCAACAATCTCATCATACTTGAAAATCATGACGCCTGATGGGTTTTTCACCCTAAATCCGCTTCAGGAACCGCAGGCCAAATTGGCCATAATCCTGGCCGTCAACGTCGCCATCTCCGTCGAAGTCGAACGCCGGATTGAATCCTTCTTGCCCCGCGGATTTCAGGAACGTCAATCCGAATCGCCCATAGTCCTGTCCGTCGACATCGCCGTCTCCGTCACTGTCACCAAAGAACCGGAAGAATTGATCCGCTTCTTCGGCACCGAAGGTGTAATCGTCTCCGACGGTCCCGTCACGGTTTCCGTCCAGTGCAAAACCCTCGGCCGAAACGTGGGACTGCAGAACGGTTAACTCGTAACGACCATCCATCAGATTGCCATTCGAATCCACATGGTCTCCCGAACGGAATTGGAGACGTGACACCGTTCGCTCATTCTCAATAACGGATTGAATCAACAACTCGATCACGTCACCCGATTCGACGTGCACCAGTCGGAACGGCCCGCCGGTGAACCAGTCCAACTCGACGATCCGGTTGAAGTGGACCGTCAACGAATCGACGCGTGACTGTTGGGCCTCGCCGTCGTTGAGGACAACGCTTTCCACCTGAGCCTCGACTTCATCCAAGACGTTGATCGTCAAGACGCAAGTATCCGTGAGCCCGGCAGAGTCTGCGACGCGAACCGTCAGTTGCCGTGACGGAGCCGATTCATGATTCAGCGATTCCGGTGCAACCAAGACGACTCTTCCGGACTGTGTGATCTGGAAGGCGTTGTCATCATTGCCTCCGATGATTGCATAGGCCAATGAATCCGCCGTCGCGTCTTGCAAGTCGGGATCGTTGGCAGAGATCGTCGTGACGGTCACTCCGAAGGGGCTCAGTTCGCCGATCGACGCGACGGCATCATCGATTACAGGCGCGTCGTTGACCGGATTGATGGCGATCGAGACGGTCGCCGGCGTGCTAACGCGTTGCGGATCATCACCCATTCCATCGTCATCGCGCGTCAGGAACGTGAAGGTAGACGAAGCATGCGTATTCGCGATCGGCGTGAAGTACACTTGCGACGACGTCAATTGCATCGGCAACTGATCGATCGTGATCGGAGAGCCTCCGGAAGTCCGTGATAAATGGCCCTGTTCGGGAAGGCTGACAACGACGTAAATCAGGTTTTGCTCGACCGTCGGGTTTCCGTCATCACCGAGCAAGGTAATCATCGTCTCGGTGTCTTCATCGATCGTGATCGATTGACCACTCGACGTCGGTGGCAAGTCGGCTTCCACGGTGAACTCACGAATGTAATCACCACCCGGCGTAGCGTCGGCGTCTCCGTCGAGTCGCAATCCCGACAAATCGTGCAATGTCGTCGATCCGAACAGGGTCAGTCGGTAGCTGCCGTTTGGTAGTGGCTGTGCGGTCGTCAATGCCAGGGAGGTCGCACCCGCTTCGTAATGCGGCGTGACGGAAATCAGCGAATCGTCCAAGTTCCCGAAGATGCCATCGGCACCGGAAAACAGCAGGCTGTAAGCGGAAGCCGAACGGGCGTCGATTTCAATGATCGCTTCGCTGAGTGACAAGGTGATGTCCGTCAGCGTTCCGGCGTATCCGCCGCTGGTGTGGACGGCAGCGGGAACGGATCCGGCGATCGTCGGCGGCACCGAGTCGCTGCTGTTGCCCTGGAACTCGTATGCACCCAGATCAACGAATCCGCCTTCGGACCCGCCGTTGACCGTTCCCGGATCGTCTACACGGGCGTTGCCGAGCAGATCAAGCGTCGGCGCCGATGCGGTGTCACCACGATCGATCGCGATCGATCCGGCCGAGAGCAAGAAGTTGTCGTCCAGTCCGCCGTCGTACCCGCCGCCCGCGGCAATGAATCCGAGAATGTTGTCCGCCCCATCGATGTCCACGAATCCCGGATCACCGGTGATGCTGTTCGCATCGAGCCCCGTCGTCGTCTGCCATTCGGTCAACGAATCAAGAACGGTTGTGCCCCAAAGACCGATATGCGCGTTGGGGTCCGTTCCTTGTTGCAGCAAGTTGTAATCGAATGATTGATTGACGAAGCTGTCGGCGGCAACGCTGAGGACGTTTCCGGATTTGGTTGAGAGAATATTGTTCTTTAGCACCAGCTGATCGGTGGAGCCTTCGATGCGGATCACATCACCGACTTCCTGAACGATCGTGTTGTTGACGACCGAAGCCTTGTCGGCGATGGAGAGCTTTACCCCGAGGTTGGTGTTTGCGTAGATCCGATTATTGCGCAGGATGGCGGCCTGACTCGCGTAATCCAGGTCGATTCCAACCGAGTTTGAATAGATGAAGTTGCTGTCAATGTCACCGGTGAATCGGGCTTGGTATCGCGATGACTTGGTGGCCCGGATCCCCGTCCCATTGTCGTAGATGCGGTTGTCGAAAACGTGCAGTTGCACGGTCGTTCCGTATACGTTGTCGGCCGAGAGGGAAAGGCCGACATCGTTGCCCATCACCTCATTGGCATAGAGATTTGTCAGTATGTTGCCGCCGGTTCCAACGATTCCTGTTGTGTTGTCATAGACGATATTGCCAGACGCGGACGCCATCGAAACGCTCAGCCCTGTGATGTTATTGAAAACATGGTTGTTCTCGATGGTTGCGCCGCCCAACTTTCCAAACACTCCGTCATAGTTCCCGAAGATTGAGTTATTGCGAACCTGAACTCCACCAAATTCCGCGTAGATTCCATAGTCATTGGTGCCGCTATGGTTGTAGATTCGGTTGTCCTCAATCGTCCAATCTTCCACTCCTGTGTGCCGGACATAGATTCCTTTGGCGACATTACCATAAATCTCGTTGCCGACGATGCTGATCCGATCGCTATCTGGTGAAGTCGTCGTGTGATAGCTGTAGGCATAAATCCCATCGTTGAAGTTCGTGATCGATAGATTGGCAATCGTCACATCGTCGGCACCGAAGAAATGGAATCCGGTGCCAATTCCCTGACCATCGAAGATCGCTTTGACGGTCTCACTCACCGGCCCCTGGATGCGAATTCCGCTCAGTTCTTCGCCGAGCAGCAGGTCGTACCGTGGCAAGTAAGTCCCGGCGTCGACATAGATCACGTCACCGGGACGAAGATCGTAGTTGAATAGCAGTTTCCGCAGCGACGCCATCGGCTGGTCTGGTCGCTTTCCAAGATTGAAGTCGTCACCGATTGCCGTTGTGTAGACGTCACCGGCGAGCGAACTGTCATTGATATAAAACGCGTTGCCGCCATTGGCGATCGAGAAAGGGAGGTTGGAAACATCGCTCGGTTGGCTTCCGGATGATGTTTGGATGAAAACCAGGTACTCCGCGTCCATTGGGACGGAGCCATCAGCTGGAATGGTCCAGTCGAATTGTTCAGCAGCAGTTAAGTCGTCGGCAATGCGGACGACGGGCGTTGAAACACCCGGTTGGTACGTTGCGGCATCGTACAGGTCGATATCGACCGGTCCGTCGACTTGGCTGCGCCACGTGATCGACATCGTACGCCCGGCGCTGTAGCGATCCAGTCCGCTGGGCGTCAGGACTTGCAGGATTTCATCCGCTGGACTGACCGTGGCTTCTGCTGTTCCGCCGTACGCACCCATGTTGATTCGCCCGCCGTTGGGAGCCGGCTCATCGCCGATCGGGAACGCAGGATCGCCCTGGTCGACACCTGCCGACCCGGCCTGTAAGTGGAAGTCATAGTCGGGGCCGACAGGATCAACAAATCCGGCCGCGGCCTCCACGCTATTGAGATCCTGTTGATGGCCGATCACCCACGCGGTATGGCTATCACTCGTGGACGATCCCAAGTTGGCGAGTTTGCCGTCGACTCCCAGGTCGAACTGGTTGTAGTCGCTGGTATGGCTGGAAGCCACCGTGCCGCTCCAGTCGTAGACGTATCCGTTTGTGATCGAAAACAGGTTGTTGCGAAAATCGATCCCGGAACTGCCGACAATCCGAATGACATCATGATTTGCTTCGGCGAACGTGTTGTTGTGGACCGTGGTTCCCGCCGAGCCGGTTGTGATCGATATCGAAGCGGTATTGTGATCGTAGAAGAGATTTCCGGAGATATCCCCGATGAAAGTGGATTGGAAGTCGCCCCGCTCACCGACGAGCCCAAAATCATTATTGAACAGAACATTGTTGCGCGCATGAGCTTGTACGAACCGCGTCTTCAGCCGGATGCCAATCTGGTTGTTATGAATCGTGTTGCCTTCAGCGACCGGCGCAACGCCTTGATTGGCATAAGCAGAAATCCCGGTGTCATTGTCGTGAACTGTATTTCCGATTGCCTTGGCGCCGTTGCTGATCTGGATCCCCGCACCAAGATTCGAATAGACGAGATTGTTTTTCGCGACAGAATTCGCCCCACTTACGATGATCCCGAGAGAACCGTTGCCGAACACATCGTTTTCACGGATTTCGGCCTCGCCTCTGAGAACATAAACCCCGGTTCCATAAGCCGAGGCACCCGAACTGCTGATGGTTGCGCGCACATTGTTATCCGAATCAGCCATTGATCGGCGGCATTCTGATTCAGGTAGATTCCATTTCTTAGATTTGCATCAATGTCATTGTCACGAATCTGAATTCGGTCGCTGTCACCGGAAGTCGTCGTGGAGATTCCATAGGTCGCATTGGTGATCCCGAGATTGCGGACCGTTACATCGTCGGCGCCGTCGAACACAAACACGGAGTTTCCTCCGCTGCGATTCAAGACGGCAGAGGTGCCGTTGGCCGTCGGTCCGGCGATCGTGACGCCGGTCAGATCTTGGCCAAGCGTGATGTCGGTGGCGAGGACGTAGGTTCCATGATCGACCAAGATCGTATCGCCAGGCGACAACGTATGCGACTGAAGTACCGATTGAATCGATGCTTTGGGCGATTGCGGCGAAAGCCCGTCGTTGCCATCGTTGCCCGCCGCTTGAGCGTATTGATCCTCGAAATCCAGTGTGTCGTTCACATAATAGAAACTGATCGGTGCAATGATGGAAAACGGTGCGTCGCTTTCGTCGACAATCTCGTCTCCGCCCAGGACGCGAGTGATCCGAATTCGGTAATCGTCCGCTGGCACAATCGAAACCGGGATCGTCCATTGGTACGAACCAATATTCACACCGGCGGTCAATAGCGGAGTGACATCCGTGACCGAATCACGAATCAAGTCAATGTTGACCATGCTGGGCGAGCCCGCTCCCACGTCAGAAGCGCGCCATGAAAGATTGAACGTTCGGCCGGCCGGCCAGACTTCCGATCCGTTCGGGGTCGAAACGAACAGAAAATCAGCCGGACTCTTTGACGCGTGCGACGTGTCCCCATAGGCACCCAGATTGACATAGCCGCCGTTTGGCGCCGGTTCGAATGTAGGCAAGATTGCCACGTCGCCACGGTCGATCGCCGGTGATTGTTGCGAGTCCATGACTTCAGCGACGGCAAGCCACACCGGCAAGCCCGTGCCGGCGTCCAACGCTGGGGCGGTAGATCCCGTCAATCGCCCCACCGTGCTCAGCAGGTGAAAATCGTCATCGCGGCCGTCGGCAGCTTCGCTGATGAAGCCCAGTTGATTGTCGGCCCCGTCTGGATCCACAAACAACGGGTCTCCTGCGATGCTGTTTTGATCACCGAGCGATGCGATTTGCCAATCCGCGAGTGAGCTCTTTGCAAAACCGTTCCAAGTCCCAGCGCTGGCCGTCGCACCGATTTGGAACAGATTGAAATCGCTGGCGATACCCGTCAAGCTGTTTGATGCAACCTCGATCCCCGTGCCTTGATCGATCGAGAGGATGTTGTTGCGGAGCGTTGTCGAAGGCGCTCCGGTGATCGAGATTCCGTCTCCTGCCGGCTGATAAATCGTGTTGTTCTCAAAGACATCGCCGGTGGTGCTCGTGCGGATCGCCCAACCGTCATGCTTGTAGATCAGGTTGTTCAGCACTTGTGCGCTATCGGGAGCTGAAAAGTACTCATACTCGATTCCGATGCCGTGTAAGTTGTCGTACAAGGTATTACCGGCGACCAAGGCGTCTCCGTAAACTTGGACACCAAAGTCCGCGTTCTTATAGATCCGATTCCCTTCGACGGTTCCTCCGCCGCGGTCATAGGTGGTGATACCGGTCTTGTTGTCGAAGACAACGTTGTTTTTCGCCGTGCCATTACCCGCGTAGATTCCGGTGCCATTGGTATGCCCGGATACGGCATTGCCCGCGATCAGACCGCTGGACGAGATTCCATTGATGCCGTTGTCCCTGACAATGTTGCCAAGGGCCAAGGACAGGTCCGCATCGCCGACGACGGATCCGTTGCCGGCCCTGATGCCGGTGCGTCCGTTGCCGACAACCCAATTGGATTGGATCGTCGATGTCGAGGTGCGAATCCCGTGCCCGTCATTGTTCTGGACAGTGTTGTCCTTGATCAAACCGTTGTTCCCGGTGAGATCGATCCCAGATCCGGCGTTACCGGAAAGTGTGTTCCCCGAGACGATAGAACCGGTTTGGACCGAAGCGAGAAGTCCACTTCCTTGGTTTCGCAGGGACTGGACTTCGGTGATCGCGCCGGTCACCAGAGAGAGCTGCAGTCCATCCCCGCCGTTGTCGGTGGTTTCAATACGGGTGACCGACGGGATCGCTCCGGTACTGGCAAGCCCGTCACCTCCGTTGAAATTGGCTTGAATGTCTTCGACCGAGAGGATCCCGCCTCCGATGGTGATGCCGGTTAACGCATTGTTGTTCGCAACGATATGGCTGACGCGATTAGCGGGCGCGGTGGTATAGATGCCATGACCACCGTTGTTGTTGGCTGTGATCTGGTCGGCAATGGAAAAGGTCGATCCGTCTTCCATGCGAATGCCGTCGGAACTGTGGCCGCTGACCGTCAGGTTTTCAAAAACCTCGTCCGTGCTGCCATTCTTTGCGTGAATCCCGTGGCGTGCGTTCGTGATCGTCAACTGACGAATCGTCATAAAGTCCGCGTCGTCGAGAGTGATCAAAGCCGCGTCGGTTCCCGGAACAAGATGAACAAGATCAGCTGATGCCCCGGCAAGACTTGGCCCCGTCAAGATGAATCCTTCGTCGTCACCGATGCCGATTGTTCCCGACAAACGAATCGGTTCGAACTGGGCATAAGTGCCGTCATCAATGAACAGCGTGTCGTTCGGGCCGAGCGAGTAGACTCGCAAGAGGTTCACCGGCAACCGTTTCGGTTGGTCGGGCGTCCGGCCGCTGTGACGTGTGTCGCCGACGGCCGTTACGCATTGGTCATCGGCCAGGTTATCGTCGTTGACGTAAAACGTTGTCGTGTTTTCCGGGACGGCAAACGTCTCTGCGCTGCGATCAAAGATGAGCGGGTTGTCGGACCGGCTCACATGAATCAACAGATCGTGAGTTCCGTAGTCCACGGCACTGTTCGCCGGCGTCCATGTGTATTGACCATCGTCGGGAGTCGCCGCGACGATGGTGGTGACAAATGTCGGTCCATCCGGGCTTTCTTGATACAAGTCAATCTTGACTGGAATATCCGTTTGGTTGTTGTACGAGTCCCAGCGAATCACCTTCGGCTTGTCGCGTTCCCAATCGGTGTAGAGATCCGGGAATCGAATCGCCACCTGGGGACGCTCATCAAGCGGTTGTTCCGCAGGTGAAATCAATTCCGGCCCCGCGTCGACCGCGTAGGCCAAATGGACCACTCGAACAAACGCCGCGTCCATCCACGCGTCGTTGCCGTTTCCAGTGTTTCGCGTCGCCGTGAATGTGAAACGGACCGATCGTGTTCCGCCCGGGATCGCCGAAACTCCACCGACCAATTCCCAGCGATCCGATGTGTCGGACGAGATCGCTTCCAACGTGGTCAAGACCACGCCACTGCCGTCCAGAAGTCCCAACTCAATGCGTCCCTGATCAGGGATCGCTTCATCGGCACTGCGAAGTCGGCCGCCAAAGTGGACTCGCAAATCTCCGGCATCGATATCAGCGAGCGAAATTCCACTCGCGGCCAGATCGACGGCCTGAACGGCTTGACCCACCGCGACCGTTCCGCCGGCAAAGTAGTTGCCGAAGTCAAAGCCGACCGGATGATCATCCCGAGTCGTCGATCCGGGATTGGTGATCCAGTCGCTCAGCCCCGATTCGAAACTTGCGTTGGACAGTAGGTTCACCGAATCGTGACCACCAAGCGGATTGCCCGCATCGGCGCCGGTAATCGAACGTCCCGCATCAATGATCGGATTGCCCGCAGCGATCGTCGGACTGGTGAATCGTTGTCCGCCGATCAAGTCATAAACTCGATAGTCGTCCCGCCATCGGTTGATGAATCGAGGTTCCGACCACTCCGGATTGACGATGGTCGTTCCGATCGAATGCAGATCGAATTCATTGACGTCGACTTGGAAGTCCAAGATGTCATTGAAGTCCATCACCCAGTGAACCAACGTGCCCGTGTCGCTAGAGTGCAACACGTTGTAGTCGCTGAAGAATCCTTCGCGGCTATCAAGATCCACGTAGATGTCGTATCCAGACTCGGCCCACAAGACGTTGTTCCAGAGTTCGGTGCGTTTGCTGCCGCCGGTGATGCGAAGGTTGTCGCCGCCGGGCGCGTACGATGTATTGGCAATAACCCGCACATCGTCGGTCGCATCGATCTGAATCGCGACGTCCGTGTTGCGGTACAACAGGTTGTGAGCGATCAGTTGCCCCGGCTTTGCGATCACGCCGATTTCGTTGTAGCCGATTCGGTTGTATCGGATCTCGCCATCAAAATCGACGCCGGTGGTGTTTCCTTCGATGCGGTTGGGCTGTGTAAAATCGTCCGCTCCTAAGATTCCTGTTCCGGTCACACCGGTGACGTTGTCGCGAATCAGTTGCCCTTGCATCCGCCCGGTCAGTTCTACGCCGACGGTGTTGCCAAAGATCTCATTTGGTTCTGTCTGTCCGACAAAACCAAACGCGTCGGCGAGGTCCACAACGGTTGCCGCCACACCCGTTGGGCTACCGCTGATCCGGTTTCCACTCAGAGCTGCTCGGGCATCGTATTGAACACCGACGCTGATCCCCTGAGCGTCGTTGCCCGCAATCAGGCCATCAAAGGGAGCACTGATCGTTAGTCCGGCCGGATCGCCGCTGATTCGGTTCGAGACGATTTGACCACTTGAGGCAGCCTGGATCGTTAGTCCCGAACCACCGGAGATCCTGTTGTGCTGGATGTTTGCGCCATCAGCCAAGTTCAATGCGAGCGACCGAATCGCGTTGTATTGGACTTCGGTATCGATCGCTCCCGTATTGATTTGCACGTTTGAAAGATCGTTGTGAAAGATCATCGCGTCGGACGCGGCAACGGACACAAGTGAGACGTCGCTTTCGCGGAGCGCCAGTCGTGATCCACTTGCAACCACCGTACCGACGGACAGCTTTTGGATTGTCACGTCGTCCGCGTTGACCGTCACCGAACTGATCAACGCGCCATGATCTCCAACGATCAGCAATCCGGAGTCGTCGGCTTCGATGGTGACGGTTTCTCCGAGTTGACCCTCGATCAGGATTATATCGCCGGGACCCAAGTCGTTCGCCGCCAACAGTTCACCAAGCGTCTTGCCCGATGAGCCATCGGCAACGAACAGACGAGTTTGTAAATCGAGTTCGGATCGGTCGCCGCGTAAGAAGATCTGGGTTTTGGAACCGACCGTCTGATCTTGCCAGACAAGGTACGGTTTTCCATTTTCACTGACACGCAGTTCTAATTCACTTGGAACCATCGCGCCAGTGTGGATGCCCTCCCCGCTGGCATCCTTGGGAAGGTCTTCGACGAAACCCGTTCCGCTGAATCGTGCGACGTAGATTGGGGTGTGCGGCAAAGGTGTTCGCGGCTGAGTCGTCCACGACAAATACAGCTCTCCGCCACCGCTCGCCAAGCGTGCTTGTCGAGTCGCCATCGAAGTGGGCATCAAGCCCACGGGCGTCACATCGGACCAGGATCCTGTTTGGAACGTCGCGATCCCAATCCGCGATCCCGGAAGATCGGGAGGCCCATCGTTTTCGCTCCAGCTGACGAACAGCTGATCGTTCCAGAAGGCGATCGAAGAATCAACCGCCGAGGTGATCGCCGCGCTCACCCCAAGGCCGCTCGCCGACCCGCCCAGTTCATCCCACGTCGATATCGTCCACTGATTTGCGTAAATCTGAGTCTGCTCGCCGACATGCTGCGTCCAACTTGCCGCGATCTTTCCCATCGTGACCGCAACGCGGAAGGTTTCGATATCGGTTGCCGATCCGGTAACGCCCGCCCCGGTCGCGCTTCCCGATAGTTGATTCCATGTGCTGCCGTCGAAGCGTCGCATATATCCGTTGGCGACGCCGGAGCTGCGATCGATCCAAGCAAGCACTAGGCCGTCCGGCGAATTTCGCAGCACCGCTTCATCCGCCGCAGCGGTCGCCGTGACGTTCGCTGTGGTTCCAACGTTGGCCCAAACACCCGAGTCGAATCGCGCGACATGGATGTCGGCGTTTGCGCCGTCGACTTCCGTCCAAGCAACGACGGGGCGTCCGCCGGCGTCAATCGCCAAGCTCGGCCGCCGCGACTCGCCGGGCGTCTTGGAAACGCCGCCGTCTTCGGCCGATCGGGCAAGTGATTCCCAGCCGCCGGCGTCGGTGTGTTTGGCAACGTAAACTTCTTGATTACCGCTGCGACCGTCCACCCAGGCGACGTAGCGTGTTCCGTCAGCATCGACGGCGACACTCGGTTCCATCCCGCCGGTCGGCGCGTTGCTAACTCCGTCGCCTGACGCCGAACCTGAAAACGCGCTCCAACGGCCCGTGTCGGTCAGACCGGTCGGCAAGGTCAATCCGGGGCGGATCAACGGATCGACGGAGGCGATCGTCGGATCAGCCGTCGCGACCGGAGCGACGAAATCTGACTCAGTCGCTGATTCGCCCGAACCGTAGTCGACCAGATCTCCAGCACCATGAACGATCAAGTCGTCATCGCCTTCACCGAACAGCAGGTCGTTGCCTCCGCCGCCATCGAGTTGGTCGCGTCCCGAACCGGGCTCATTCTGATTGGTGGCGAAGTCTCCGTACAAGTAATCGTCGGCATTGTCGTCGGCCGGATTGAACACGGCGGGCTCGTTGTGCCCGTACAAAAGATCGTGGTCGGCGTCCCCGGTCAGGACATCGCTTCCGAGGCCACCGATGACAAGATCATCTCCAGGCCCGCCGCGCAGCACGTCGTCGCCGTCTTCGCCTCTCAGCACGTCGTTACCGCCACCGCCCATGGCGGTGTCGCGTCCCGGGCCACCTTGGATGAAGTCACGGGCGTCGTCGCTGCCGCGGATCAAGTCATTGCCGTCGCCACCGAGCAGTTGATCGTCGGGGCCACCGCCGCCGCGCAGTTCATCGTCACCGTCTTCGCCTTCGATTCGGTCGGTGCCCGCGCCGCCATCGAGAACATCCGCACCGAGCCCACCGCGCAAGGTGTCATTGCCGCCCTGGCCGAACAGATCGTCTTGGCCGCCTTCGCCGAACAGCTCATCGTCGCCGGAATCGGATCCGATCACCGTGTCGTCGCCTTCGCCGGCGTAGACGACTTCGCCGAGATCAAAGCCGACAAACACCCAGTCGTTACCACCGCCGGCGATCACGTGGTCGCTTCCCGTTCCCGATTCGATGTGGTCGTCCCCCACGCCGCCGCGGATCAGATCCGCACCACCGAGGCCGTAGACCGTATCGTTGCCCGGTCCTGCATCGATCACATCGCCAAAGAAGTTCGTGTCGAAGAAATCGGGATCCGTCGTCGCGCCGTCACTTGATCCGGTGATGGTGTCATTGCCGTCGCCGCCGAAGAGATGCTGTCCGACTCCAGCGCCGGCATCGATGATGTCATCGTCGCCTTCGCCATCGATCCAGTCCAATCCTGGCCCGCCGCGCAAGTCATCATTTCCGCTGCCGCCTCGCAGGGAATCGTCGCCTTGTTCACCCAGGACGACGTCGCTGCCACCACCGCCGCTGACGGTATCGTTTCCGTAGCCCGCTTCGATGCGATCGTTTCCACCACCGCCTTCGACGTCATCATTCCCACGTCCGGCCAGAATCAAGTCGTCATTATCGCCGCCATCGATGACATCATTGCCCCACTCACCCACGATGCGATCGTTCCCCGCACCACCGCCGAGCGAGTCATCACCGTACCCGCCCCAGATCTGATCATCACCATCGCCACCGACGATCGTATCCTTGGCACCATCGTCGCCGTCACGGTCTTGCGTGTGCCCAAAAACAATGTCTTGCCCACCACCGGCATCAACATTGTCGGCCCCCGAGAATCCTTCGATAAAGTCATGGCCATCGAGTGTGGAGATGAGATCATCGCCCGGCCCGGCATAAACCGTATCGTTACCATCAGAGCCAACGATGAAGTCCGCATGCCCGAGCGCATGGGGTGGGACCGGTGTGAGTGTCAGGTCATCGGCATGGATGAGATCGTTGTCGGTCGAAAGTCCACCGCCGCTGAGGCCTTCCCCGGAGTAGATCGTATCGGCACCCCAGCCGGCCCGAATGATGTCGCTGCCCGCCCCGCCGGTGATGGTGTCATCACCGTCGAGCGTATCCACGGTGTCGTCGTCAGAGCCGGCATCGACGGAGTTGTTTCCCGTGCCTGCATGAACCGTATCGTTGTCGGCGCCCGTCGAGATGGTGTCGTTTCCGGCTTCGGCAGTGACCTCGTCATTGCCGGCGAACGTCGTCACGATGTTGTCGCCATGGCCTGCAAAAACGAGGTCTTGGCCGACGCTTCCATAAACGACGTCGCTGTGATCAAGCAGTGTGCCGGGGAAAGGATTCAGTGTTTTGGGGTCGGCATCGATGGCATCCACATCGGTCGGATGTCCTCCACCAAACTCATCAACGCCCGCGTGGATCAAGTCCGCGCCCCAGCCGGCGCGGACGGTGTCACTTCCGCTGCCTGCCGTGATCGTGTCGCTTCCCGCGCCGGTGTCGACTTCATCGTTTCCCGGACCCAGGTCAACGGTGTTGTCACCGTCGCCGGCGTCGACGACATCATCACCGTCACCGGTGGAGATCACATCGTCGCCGCCTTCGCTGGTAACGATATCGTTCTTGGCAAACGTCGTCACCGTATTGTTGCCGAGACCCGCAAAGACGGTGTCCGCGCCAACGCTGCCAAAGACCACATCACCATGGTCAAGTTCCGTTCCAGGAAACGGAGTGAGCGTTTGCGGATCAGCGTCCACAGTGTCAACGTCGGCCGGATCCCCGGTGCCGAATTCATCAGCGCCGGTATAAATCAGGTCAGCGCCCCAACCGGCTTCGATCACATCGCTGCCGAGACCTGCGGTGATCGTATCGTTGCCCGAGTTTGCGGTGATCGTGTCGTTGCCTGCGCCAGCATCGACGGTGTTGTCTCCCTCACCCGCATCGATTTCATCGGCTCCGTCGAATCCGAAAATGACATCATCTCCGACGCTTGCCGTGATGATGTCTTTTCCTGCGGACCCGTACACGGTGTCCGCGTGGTTGACCGGGTCGGTTGGCGGATCATGCATCTCTTCAAGGTGCGAATGCACGATATCGATATCACCGTATGCACCTGTGCCCAATTGGTCGACTCCGGTGTAGATCTCATCGTTTCCCGTGCCGCCGATCAGACTGTCGTTCCCAAAGGCCCCAAGAAGTACATCGTCACCGTTGCCTCCTATAAGCGTGTCAGGGCCATAGCTGCCGATCAGCGTGTCATCATCAAAACTTGAGGTCGTGTCACCTCCGATCAGATACGAGCCCAGTCCACGATCAACGTCTTCAGAACCTATCAGCTGATCATGTCCTTCTCCCCCTTCCAGCCATGCTGCTCCAGATTCTGAGATAAGAATGTCGTCTCCGTTTTCGCCGACCAAAAAGTCGTCGCCATAACCGCCGTTGATGTAATCAGGCCCGAGCCCGCCTCGGATGGTGTCGTGGCCGTCTTCACCCAGCAACAGATCCATCCCACCTGTTGTCCCCACCACCATCTCCAACCCGGGCCCACTTGCGCCTCCCCAAATGACGTCGTTGCCGTCGCCCCCTTTGAGGACGTCGTTTGCGTCAAGATAGATGAAGTGATTGACAACCTCGCCAAGTTCATTGATTCCTAGGACTCCTCCACCCAGGTAGTCATTTCCTTGTTGTCCTTCAACATGATCCGCCCCTCCACCGCCGTTCAGTCGGTCTTCTCCAGGCCCGCCAAAGATGGTGTCGTTTCCGAAGCCCCCATCAACGTAGTCACCGCCAAACAGATCATCGTATAGTTCATTATTTGCATCGTTTGCGAAATCGCCAAAGATACTGTCGTCGTCATCGCCGCCAAGCAGATGATCAGAGTCTCGACCGCCAACCAAGCGATCATTACCACTGCCACCATCCAAGGTGTCGTTTCCGCTATCGCCAAACAGTTCATCGGGGCCGGAGCCTCCATAAAGAGTGTCCTCACCCGGACCGCCAATGAGCATCTCCACGGCAGGACCAACGTCATAGGTTCCGTCGTCGTTTTGGGTGAGGATCGCTCCGTAAGCCGGGCCGCTGACTCCTCCCCATAACACGTCATCGCCGTCACCACCGTCAATCAGATCGTTTCCGTCGTTCGGGTCCTCAACACCGGTCCCGTCCGATAAGTCACTGTAGCCGTAAAGATGATCGCTTCCGCCTTGCCCCTGTAGATGGTCGGGATGGGCTCCGCCCCGAATCGTGTCAGGCCCATCTCCGCCTTGAAGGAGATCAATGCCATTGCCGCCCCAGATCTCATCCGCACCACTGCCGCCGATGATGGTGTCCCTACCGCTGAAACCGTAGAGGCGATCCTCGACCGGTCCACCGACAATGAAATCATTGCCTCCAAATCCCGCGGCAACCAGACTCGCCGATACACTCTCAAGTTTGACCTCGCCTTGTTCACCCGCGGGCAAGACAACGATGCGATCGTCATAGTCAGTACCCAGGATGTGGATCTCTCGGATATCCGCGAGCGGAAAGACCGCCATGTTCTGATGGGTGACAGGCGCTCGAAAGGGATTGTCGGGGTAATCAGGATGCGTCGCGAGCGTCTCGTTACGATCAAAATCGGGCGCGTCGACGAAAAGCTGCGGTGGGTCGTTAGCATTTTCGCCGCGAGTCGCACCGATCACGAAATTCACAGCGGGATCCTGGGTATTGCCATTGGGATCCCGGATCCAATACGACGCCTCCGATTCGTTCCAATCAATGACAAGTCGCTTGCCAAATTCGAGCGGTTCGAGCGTCCATGAGTATGTCCACCGGTATGGCAGCTGATTCACAACGTTCCATCCGGACTCGACCGGTTCCCCACCTCCCGTGAGTCCAAAGCCAATTCCATTTGTCAGTTTGTTGAATGCTTCACCAGGGTCGTCAACAACCTCCACTCCCGTGTCCGGCACCCAACTCCCTAGAGTCGTTCCGAAGGTTCCGATGTCTTCGAGCATTTGCGCTCCTGCTCGCCCACCGTCAGCAAGGAAGTCATTCACGGCGTCTCTCGCGGAAATGATCGCGCCGCCGACATTCGCCATGAGCCGCGGGTTTGCCAGGAAATCGATGCCGTTTTCAAACATCCTCCCAATTCCCGTCATGATCGTCTTGCCAATCTTCTCAACACCGTCCCCTAGTTGCTGCAGATTTTTCCCCTGCTGTTCCAGGCCATTGAAAACATACTCCTTTGGGTTCTCCTTGAAATCCTTGTACTGTCCGTGAACCTGATCTCTTTGCCGAATGATCTCATTCTCAATGTTCTCTCTTGTAAGGTCCCCGAATGTTAGATCCCCAACACACCACGTGAGATGTCCCGGGACTGACAGTATGCTTCCGGCACGTGAAAGAATAGACGCACAATCGCGAAGGTTCTGTGTCTTGTTCAGAAAATCCTCTTTGAAGCTCTTGAAGTTTCCGACGCTTGCCGAACCTTTGTAGAGCGGAAACGTAAAATCGGGTTCGCCGCCCTCATACTCGACGATCTCCAAATCGAGTCCAACCGTTTCGTTCTTCAGCCCAGCTTTACCCCACAGGTCCAAAGTCGCGTTCAATTCGATCTGATCGTCCAGCAATTCTCCAAGATCGACACCTTCGTTCAGTGGATACACACGCTCCGTGAGCTGAACGCCGCCAGTCAAGTCCACTCCGAATGCGAGCTTGCCTTCCGCCAAAGTGAGTAAGTCGTAGTGGTTGAGGGCAGATAGCTTCAGATCTGCGTTGAGGTTTACTGGAAGTGAACCAGTAAACGAGAACAATGGATGTTCTGACGAAGGGTCAATAAAGAGACCATTGGTGCCCACACCGACATCGACGTGGTAGGACGCGGTGATGCTAGGCGATATCGTCGCTGACAGGTCAACGTTGACGGCGCCCCAGAGAGAGAGGACCGTTTGATCAGGGACAACTTGGTATTCCGTTCCAAGACTGAGTGCTTGCGGATCTGAGAAACTGACACGAAATAGATCCGCGTGCTCACCCTTCAACAGTTTCAAGAGATTGGATGCTTCTGTGAAATCGTAATGGACCGATACCCCTTCATCGGAAGATGATTCCGTATGTGCATCAATTAGGTTACGAGTGAGCGTGGCTCGCTCGTTCTCGATATGCTCGTCAGGTGCCAGCAAAATTTGCAATGCATCCAACATATGAGGTGGGAATTGATTCTTGTCTGCGATATCACTTCCCGTAATGGATTGAAGGAGATTTCGGTGCCTTTCTTCTTCTGGAAGGTTTTCATCGATCATCCCCAGAAACTCGATCCCTTCACTTAATACCTCGCGGATTGGACTGGGGATCGGATGAGCATCTCGGTTCTCTTCACGTACCATCTCCGCAAGCACAAGATCCACCAGGGAGCTCAGGATGTCTCCTTCGTGGTGTTCCAGAAGCGTGCGTGCTGCGTCAAAGCCGTTGTCCCCGATGGGGGTTTCAGCATCTAAAACGACCTGCCACCGCTCCTGTTCTTCTCTATCAGGATCGTGGCTTATCACTGTTGACCAAGTGAATGGGCTCGCCTGAAAAGCAGGTATCAACTCCAAGAACGGTCCAATGACCGGCAGGTTTGCATAGTCAACACTGAGCTGCAAATCCGCCGTCACCGTACCCGGATCGTATGTGACGTCGTTGTCCAAAAGGAGCAACGACTGATACGTCCGTTGCTGGGGACCGACCAGCGGGTAAGAGGTGTTGAAGCCCTCAAGATCCAACGATCCTACGGCGTTCGCCGTAAACCAATTCGGCCCAGCTGGCGACCTGATCACAAGAAAGTTTTGACCACTGGGAAGGTTTGCATCCGCCGTCAACGACAATTCAACTCTTGAACCATTTGCATCGGATTCGTGCCCGATAAAAAAGCCTTCATCAACGTTGTATCCAAACGTGATGTCGTACAACACATTTGCCGTCCCGCCAAAGCTGCCTCCTACCTCAAATGAACCGATTCCGAAATTCTTCTCCTCGGCCGAGAACGAAGTGGAGGGCAGGTCATGCGGAATTGACTCGGCAAAATTCAGGACAATCAGATCACCGCTTGACGTGAAGTCGCCTTTTAATAAATCGTTTCCGTCAATCGATGACACGACCGAAATTCCGATCGCATTCAATCGTTGCTCAAATGGAGTGATTCCCGTTGGAGCAAAGGTCAATCCTTCGTCTAATTCCGCTGGCAGGATTGCGCTTAATTGCTTTCCGATATAGGGGATCTCAGAAATGACTTTGTCCGCCAAATTCCCTAGATTCTGCCGGATGTTTTTCAGGGAATGATCCCCAATTTGGAACAGCGATTCGAGTACAGATTCGCTGTCAAGGTTGAGCGTTGCGTCCGGCGAGCTTAGATCACTCCAATGGGCATCCCCACAGATCGTTATCGCGGGATAGTCGGCTGGTAAAAGATTGATCTTGCCTGTCAATTTCAATTGATTGAGGGACGCTTCACCAGAAACGGAATAGGAATCCGCTCGAGCGATGGCGTCCGGCAACTGTTGTCCCGACGGGCCATCGAGATACAGTTTTTCATTGATGGTGGCATCGCCATCATTGATCTCAAATCTGGCATTGACGTTGAACACACCGGCTGCAGATGCGGTGATCGAGGCAAGTCCTGCCGCAGTGGCTGTGCCTGAGAGAGGGCCGCCCAGTTGAAAGTTGTTGGAAAAGTTGGAGCCTTCAACCACGAAAGCACCGTGGTCTCCGTCATACCCAAATTGGAAGGAAGCGTCCGTCGTATTGTTTCCGGACGCTGTTCCGGCCAGAAGAACGTTGACCCCCGGTAATGAACCCGTCCTGTCGACTTGGTACGCAATCGAAGTGGCAGGCGGATTCTGAGAGTAGGAGATCCTTATCAAATCTCCCGCAATTGGCGTTCCGTTAATGACGCTAGAAGCCAGGGCCTGTGGGTTGACGATTGAATCAAGACTAAAACCGCGAGCTTCAAAATAACTGGCAATGTCTCCCGTGGTGTTTTCAAACTCAAAGTGCGGCGATGCAATGGAAGCGTATTCAGCGGAAAGGACGTCTCCAACAATCGGCACGGGATTAAGGTCGTCAATCATGTCCGGAAGAAAACCGCCTGACGACGTAAACGCCTCCGATGCCAACTCTGAAAGAGACAATGCGAGTCCTTCGGTATCGTAGCCCGAATCGTCAGCGACGAAGTTGCTACTTGTTCCTTCAATGTCCCAAATCCAGTGGCCGTTCAGTGTTGTCGTATGACTGCCGGGAAGAGTGACTGCGAAATCCAGTCCGATCGCCGCACTGCCTGCAAGCGTTATTCCACTGTTAGTCGCTGATCCATCCGTGAGATGAGCCGCGCGGATCCTGCCATCGGGCGACGGTGACTGCAGGTCCAAGGTCGGCGCAATCGAAACAGAAGCATCACCGGAAACCGAAACAGCCTGATCGGCTGCTTGAATCGCGCCGGCGGCGTCCAGGCGAAGCCGAAGCACCTCGCCGGGCAGGAGGTAAAATCCTCCTGTATCCACTCCCACTGTGAGATTCAGGACGGCGTCCGTCTCAACTCGCAAGGTTCCGTCCATCGGAAGATCTGACAAGTCGGATACAGCCGTCGTCGCTGAGCCGTCATAGCGTGCTTCAGCGACACCGCTTTGAATCGGAACCTGAATGCTGAATCGCAAATAGTCTGCAGGTTGATTCGGATCCAAGTTTGCAAATGCGGTGTCGGAAATGATGTGGTCAACCGTGTATCCGTAAGATTCAATTCTATTTTGAATCTCCAACATCGTACTGATGCCGGTGGCGTCAATGCTGGTTAAGCTGCCATTGATCGATGCATCCAATTCTGTAAGCGACCCAATCGAAGATGTCAGGAATGGTAGTGAATTGTCGGGCCAGTCAAATTGATCGACCAGCGATTCGAGTCCATTACCCCGAAACTCAGACCATTGCTGCGAAAGGGTATCAATGACATCGTTTGGCGTGGAAGAGCCTAGCGTTCCGAGCGTCGGCGCCGGTGGCGAGTCACGAAAGGGAATCGATGTGAAAAAGTCATCTGAATGACTATCCGAGCCGACAAACCCTTTCGAGGCCTGGTAGACCATATTTTCGAGCGTCGTGTCACGATAGATGTTGGTGTAAGACTCCTGAACGAACTCGTTTTCAACGGAGTCATAGAGCAGCGATTGATAAACTTCCTGGAAATGGTTCACTCCGGAAGGGTAAATCGAGTTGGGATCGGTGAATGGCAGACTGGGTCTTTCCGCAAGCTCGGTGTCATATCGTGAAGGGGCGTTCACGAACCTGGATGTCGCCACCGGTGCGTTGTAGTTCATGACATTGGTGTCAGGAGTTGGGTTGTCGCGAAACTCGGGACCGCCCATTCCTTGAACTGTTGTGGACACATGACCGAGTCCGAGCAGGTGTCCGAATTCATGAACTATGACCTCACTTACCTTCCTGATGAAGTCACGCTGAAGTGTTCTGTAATGGATCAGTCTGTCGCCGGTGACTTGGGTTGCTAAGCCAGTTGCAGGCGTCCAATGCCCCTGGACATGGTCTGAATCCTCTGGTTCTTCGAGCACAAGGGTCGTGCTGTTGATCACAGTACCTATGGTGTATTGCTCTTCATGTTCCCACTTAATGTCTTGCCCATTGGATCCTTCTCCCTCGAGGACGTTTGTGAATTTGATGGTGATATCGTCGCCCGCGGTGACACCATCAAATGTTGCGTTCTCGCTGACGATCCGCACGCGATCGTACGTTCCCGGTGATTCTGGATTCTCTTCAAGCACGGTTCTGACCAACATTTGGTCGGTACCGCTAGAGTTGCCCACGATTTCCTTGGTCTCAAATGCTCCGTCCGCAACTGCGAATGCGATCCTTTCAGACAGTGCATAGCCGTAGAACTCGTGGTTCTCACCAACAAAACCCTGCTCAGCGATGCCCCACCAATTTCGATATTTGAGTGGCACCTCGGGCGTCATCATGTGTCCGCCGACATAGATAACAAAGACATTCTCGTCATCATTGTCAGCCCCTGTCTCAAGGATGGATTGGCCATCGTTTTGATCAGCGGGCCAATCCAGGTCGTTTCCCGAGAACTTGACCCGGAGATCAACCGTGGGATCGTCAAGTAATGACCGAAGACGCCGCCTAACATCTTGCGAGATTCTCGTTGCTGCGATCCGTGCATCCGAGATGTCCGTCGTTCCGTTGTTGTTGAAGTCAAGGTAACGGTAGGTCGACGCATCCAACTCCTGCCGAAGCCCGGCTGACGTGAACGTCGATAGGAACGAAGCAGGTTGAATCTCGTCCTCGATCACGTCCGGTGTGAAATCCAGTACGAGGTAATTCGTCCCCGCGGCCAGCAGGTCTCGGCGTTCGAGGAGTTCGTGGAACAGGCGGCGGCGGTTTTGGCTGGTTCGCGGGAGCGGGCGGGCGGATTGCAGGTCGCTCAGTGCGGGGCGTGCAGGACGCTTCTTCATCGGTCGTTCAGATGCGTGAAGTTTCGTTGCGGACTGCCCCGCTGGGTATCCCACCAAATGCACCGAAAAGGTCACGCGAAAAAACGGATTTTCCGTGATTTTTCGAAAACTCCGCTCCAAAAGCACCCTCTGCGTTGCTCACCGGGCGTCGAAGACGTGGACGCGGCCACCGGCGGTGAGTGCGATGAGAGTGTGGCCGCCGGGATCAAACGCGAGGTCCTCGACCGCCGCTGCCAGTTTCGCCAGTTCGTAAATCTCCTGTCCGGTTTCCAAGTCCCACAACCGGATCGAGCCCTCGGCATCACCAGAGACCAGGACGGTATCGTCCCTCGAATACGCTACGCAGCCGATTGACCCGACATGACCGCTGAAGGTCTGCAACCGTTCCCCCGTCGCGGCATCCCAGATCCGCAGTTTCCGGTCCTCGCAGGCTGTGGCGACCCGGCCGCCGTCGGCCGATATCGCGACGCCGTGCACGGTGCTGGAATGGCCACCCAATCGGTGCAGCTCGTCGCCACTGTCGACGTCGACCAACACCGCCTGGCGATCGTCGCAAAAGACCAACTGGCTGCCGTCGGGCGAGAATACAAGGTCGTCGCAATTGTCGGCCGCCGCCGTCCAATGTTCCTCCCAGCTGTCGGTGCGATAGAGCTTGATCACGTTTTGTTTATGGCTACAGGCCGCCAAATAGCCGCCGTCGGCGGAAACATCCATGCCCCAAACCCCGGCATCGATTTGCATCGCCGACAGCGTTCGGATCGGTGACTCCATCGACCGATCCCAGATCCGAATCGTACCATCGCGATGGCCGGTTGCGACCCAGTGCCCGCTGCCGCCGCGGGGTCCATCGGGCGCAACCGCAACCGATTCGAATGCAAACCCGAGATGGTCCGATCCGGCAGATTTCTTCCATGCGGCATCGGCGACGACTGTTCCGCTTGGCCAGTCGTAGACAGCACAATGAGACGTGCGGGCCACAATCAATTGTCCGCCAGCAGCGGACCACTTGAGATCATCCACCACATGGTCGATGTGCGGGCGACGCGTCAGCCATCGCCATCGATTGCTTGCCCCCGGCCAGCGACGGACGGTCCCGTCGCGACTGCCGCTGATGATCGACTGTCCCTGCGGTGAAAGGGAGACCGACCACACTCGATCGCCATGCCCTTGTAACATCTCGGATGCTTCGGAGCGGATGTCAAGTTGGTTTCGATCACGAACGACCACGCCGAAGTCATAGTCGTGTTCGAGCATCAGCGACTGATCTTGCGACACGTCGAGATCCCAAATCCGCTGATTCTCTCCGATCGTTTCCACTCGCCCGGGATCATCGAGAACATGAAGGGTCTGTTCCTGTCCCGGAATTCCGACGGCGAGTGCCCGATCGCCATCCAACCAAGCGATCGTTTCGGCGCGCCCCTGGAGACCGTCGAGCAGGGTTGATGTTTTCCCCATCGCATTCCAAATCCGCACTTCCCCGGTGCTGTTGCAGGTTGCAAACCGCTTGCCATCGGAGCTGTATTCGAGGTCAACGAGGTGTGATTCTCCGACGTCGACCACGCTCTGGATCGCCAGCGTGTCGACATCCCAAATCACGATGCTGGCATCGTCGAGGAACCATGCCGCAAGATGCTTTCGGTTCGGTGAAAACCGCAATCCCATGACGGTTTGGGCGGGGGTTTGAAACTCTCGAATCAACGAAGCGTCTTCGGGATTCCAAAGACGAATCGTTGTGTTCCAGCCGGTCGCCAAAATCGTTCCGTCGGGCGAGAAGTGCCCCGGGACGCCAGCGGGTACATCCAATTTGAGAATGGAATCCCATATGAATCGATCCCCGCTGTTTCGGATCAAGATCCGATCGGCACAGTACAGGTGCCGCCCGCCGGGGGAAAAGGCGATGCGTTCGCGGAACGCCATGGGGTACATGTTGGCGATGCCGGATTGAACTTCATACGTACGTTTGGCGATCAGGTCGCGCACCAGCAATCGCCCTCCGGCGGTCAATCCGGCCCAACATCGACCATCGGGCGCCAGTCGTACGGCGTGAAGCCCGTCGATGACGGCGCCTTCGAAGCGGTCGATCTCGCGTTTGCCACGGATCCGCCACAGCCGCATTTGGCCACTGCGGTCGGCCGCAACGATTCGATTTCCCTGGGGCAGTGTGGCGATGGCCTGTACGCCGTCGTGATGCCCATCGATGACAGCCACCTGCGCGCCGGTCTCGACATCCCAGAAACGGATCGTCTGGTCATTGCTGCCGCTGATCACGTACTTTCCCGAGCGGGAAAAGGCAACGCTCAGCACCATGCCGGTGTGCCCGGTCAAGGTGCGCCGATGCCGGCCCGAATCCGCGTCCCACAGACGCACGGTTCGGTCGTTGCTGGTCGAGGCAATGATTTGGTCATCGGGCGAAAAAGCGACGGCTCGAATTTCGCGGGCATGACCATCGATGGTGTTGATCGGTCGAAGCGTTTGCCCGTCCCAGAGTCTCAGCTTGCCATCGGATCCGCCAGAGAGGAACCGCTTTCCGTCATCTGAAAATGCGATCGAAACGTCTGGTGATCCGAGCTGACAATCGGCCCCTGCCACGGATTTCCATTTGCCGTCGACTGAAAGCATCCGCAGCGTTCCGTCGGCAATCGCGATCGCAAGCGATTTTGAATCCGGATGGAAGGCAATGCTGTGAACCGGTCCGGCGGCGGATTCAACCGATGCGACCTGGGCGTTGGTCTCAGCGTGCCAGATCCAGACGGCACCGCTTTCGCTCCCGGCGGCAAAGAGCTTGCCGTCGCGGGACCATGCCGTCGCGAAAATTTCCGAGCGATCTTGCAGGATCGTCTGGTGTTGCGACGAAACGGACTTCCAAAGGAATCGCCAAGCGAACCCACGCAAATCCGGGCGGCGGGCGAAGGCGGGGTTCGATTCCATCAGGCCGACCGCACCGGCCCCGTCACCGTCCCGCCACGCCCTGGCCGCCAAACCGAGGCCACGAACCGAGAGCAGTTTCTCCGACCGGGCGATGGCTTGTTCGGCCCGTTTTCGATTCGTTTCCGACTTCCGGAAATTTCGCTCCGACGCCTCCAGGGCAAACTTGGTTTCGGCCTGTTCCCGCTTCAGCAAGACGCTGCTGATGGCCGAACCAACGGCCAGCACGATCAGGATCATCACCGCCGAGTTGACGACCGCCGGGTGCCGGCGTCCAAATTTGCGTAGGCGTGCAGAGACCGACGGTCGCTTGGCCGCGATCGTCCGATCTTGCAAAAAACGCGTCAGATCATCGGCCAGTGCTTGGGCGGTCTGGTAGCGCGCCGCGGGATCTTTTTCCATCGCCTTGAGCACAATGGTTTCCAGATCCGACGGAATCCTTGGATTCAACTTGCGCGGCGGTGTCGGATCGCGATGCCGGATTTGATCCAACGTTTCCTGGCGATCGACACTCGCAAAGGCTCGCCGCAGCGTCAGCATTTCATAAAGCGTGGCCCCCAACGAGTAGATGTCGCTGCGGTGATCGGTTCCGGTGTGCGGCGAGACCGCCTGCTCGGGGCTCATGTATCGCAGCGTGCCGACCAAATCGCCGGTCTGGGTCAATTCGGAATCCTGTTCGATCCTCGCCAAGCCGAAGTCGGTGATCCACAATTTGCCTTCTTGATCGACCAACAGGTTCCCGGGCTTGATGTCGCGATGAATGACGCCACTTCGGTGCGCGTGCTCGAGTGCCTCGGCGGCCTGAACTCCCAATTCCGCCATCGCGCGAAAATGGTACGTGGCATTGGATGACAAACTGAATTGACTGCCGCTTCCCGAAGTTGACTGAACCGTCTGCCCAGATGTCGCCGCGCGTTCGCCTCGGCTGGCGTTGAGATCCAAGGTCGGGTCGGATTGGGAGACTTGATTTCGCAATCCGTTTAAGACAACGGTCAGACTGGTCCCTTCGATGTATTGCATGGCATAATAATGCATCCCCGCATCACATCCGACCGAATACACGGGCACGATCCCCGGATGATGCAGCCCCGCCGCGGCTTGCGCCTCGACTTGGAATCGCGCCAACTGACGTTCATGGGTGATGGCTGCGAAGGGCAGCACCTTGAGCGCCACGAGACGATCCAGCGTGATCTGCCGGGCTCGGTAGACGACGCCCATCCCGCCACGCCCGATCTCGCACTCGATCTGAAAATCACCCAATTGTCGCACACCGTCTTCGACGGCCGCCGCACGGGCGTTGATGCCGTTCTCGGTTTGCCTTGTCGGCGTGCTCCACACCGAAACCTCTCTGGCGCCGTCAAGAAACCGCAACGTGGGAATCAAGTCGCGGAGTTGTTCGGCCAGATGGGGGTACCGGCGACTGTAATCGCTCAAGTCGACGCTTCGCCCGGCTTGCAATTGATGGACGATCGCTTCGACGAGTTCGGCGAGATGTTCCTCGGCCTGCGGTCCATGTTCCTTTCGATTCATTAGCGGGCACTCTAGCAGTGTCAGAACGCGTTTATCGGGATGACGACGACTCCAGTTCAAGAAGCCTGCGGAGACGCCGAACGGCCCGCAGTTGTCGCATCTTCACCGCCCCTTCGGTCAATTCGCAGGCCGCCGCAATCTCGGCCATCGATAACTGTTCAAGATGCCGCATCACCAAGATCTCACGCTGTTGTTCAGGCAGCCGAGCCAGCGCGATCTGCAATCGCTGCTGCCGTTCCCTCCGAATGACTTGGTCGAGGATGGCTTCGGTCGGGATTGTGAACCGAACCGCCAATCGATCCGTCGAGTCTTGCGACAACCCCCAGGCGTGTTCACGCAGGACCGAGCGTTTCTTCGTCCCGACGTGCCGCTGGTAAAGCTCCGACAGGCGATCGCGCGCGATCTGCCGGAGCCAGATGTAAAACGAGACCCTCGATGGATCGTATTGATTGAGACGCTGAGCGGCCGTCAGCAACGTGTCCTGCACGACGTCGGACGCGTCAAATCGACTCGCCAAGCGACTGTCCATGTGCACCATGACCATCGACTTCAATCGATCGCGGTGACGCAACAACAGTTGGTCCATTGCATCGACGTTTCCCGCGAGCGCGCGTTTCAATAGAGTCGCAAAATGGTCAACCGAATCCGACAACGTGACTCTCCAGATTCAATACTCTCGAATGAACCGGCAGGCACCGAGACGCTTCGCTTCAAACTCCCAATCGGCTAAAACGCACTGGTGACTTCCTCAACCACCCGACCGCCAGCAACCGATTCGGGTACAACAGCTTAACCCATTTGCCGGAGACGATTCCGTTCTAACCCCTTGGAGCCCCACCATGAATCTTTACCGCTGGCTTTCGGTCGATCTGACAACTTGTGCTCGCTCTTGCCTTTTTTTCGCAGCCGCAACGGGCCTCTTGCTGACGACCTCCTCTGGCGAGGGGCCGGAGACAAGCAAGGTCATCTGGTCGCAAGAATTCGACGGCGAATCGCTCGATCGGAACGTCTGGAGCTACGACGTCGGTGGGCACGGGTTCGGCAATGGACAACTCGAGTTCAACACCGATCGGCCTGAGAACGCTTACCTCCGCGACGGCAACCTGGTGATCGAAGCCCGAAAGGAAGCGTACGGAGGCAATGCGTTTACCTCGGCACGGATTCACACCCGCGGCCGATTCGCTTTTCAGTACGGAGACTTGGAGGCGCGGATCAAGGTGCCCGACACGGCCGACGGAATCTGGCCTGCGTTCTGGATGCTCGGCAACAATTTCCCTGGAACGGTTTGGCCCAAGTGCGGTGAAGCCGATATCCTGGAAATCGGCGGCAAAGACGGTATCGCCAAAGGACTACAAAACCGACAAATCAATTGCGCGTTGCACTTCGCCGGCGTCGGCGAGCAAAAAACGAGTCTGGTCGAATGGTTCGACGCGCCGGTCGACCTGCACCTGGATTACCACCTCTACAGGATCTCATGGACACCGACGCACATGAAGTTCTTCCTGGATGGTAAAGAGTTTGGGTCCTGGGACATCACGGCGCCCGAGATGAAAGAGTACCACCAGCCGTTCTATCCGATCTTGAACGTCGCCGTCGGCAGTTGGCCCCACTCCTACACGGGACTCGACACGCCGGAAAAAATCACGGCGACTCTACCGGCCAGAATGTACGTCGATTGGATCCGGCTGTACGGTCATCCCGAAACTAAGCTCGTTGAAAACAAGTAGGCGACGTGCGGCCGATGCCTTCTAGCACTGGTCGTTTCGACATCAGCCCGGTCGATCTTCGCGCGGAACACACACCCGAAAGGTGCTCCGGCACGACGTTTATTCACGTGGCCACCGCTACGGCACGGTCTTTGCGTCATGGTTTAATCGAAACGCACGGCGACGTCGTGCCCTATTTGACAAACCATTTTCTTCCGGGAACACAAACGATGGCACTTGAAACCAAAAACGATTTGAACCAATCGACGATCAATAAGCTTCAAAAACTGATCCGAGCCAACATCGACTCCTACAACGGCTTTCACGAATCGGCCGAAGAGCTGAACGACCCAAAACTAAAGACGCTGTTCAAGCAACTGGGCGATGAGCGTTCGGCAATGGCCAGCGAACTGCAACGACTCGTTGAGTTCAATGGCGAAGAAGCGGAGGACGACGGTAGCGTCGCGGCAAAGACCCATCGCATCTGGATCAATATCCGCGGCAAGCTCAACGGTGGTGACCCCTACGTGATCCTGATCGAGGCTGAACGTGGCGAAGACCACATCAAGGAAGCCTACGAGGAAGTGCTGAAGGAAACCGCTGGAAGCGCGATGAATGACGTCCTCACCGCACAATACGAAAAGGTGAAGGCGGGTCATGATCGAGTCCGCGACCTGCGAGATGCGTACAAGAACGAGTAATTAGTGCTCGCATCATTCCCGCTCGGACGTGCGAAACGCCCGCAATGGCGAATACTTCCAGCTTGGGGTCTTAGTCGATCGTAGGCTGGAAGTTTGCCCCCGAATTGATAAATGTGCATCCATTCCAAAATCGAGCGTTCCCGCTTGACTGTTACCACCGCACATTGACCGCTTATCGCTCAACGCTGGTCGAGCCAACCTTCTTTATCAAATGCTCTTCTAGCAGGCGGGCATTACGCACATTCGATTTCCAAAAGACGTCGAAGATGTCACCGGCGATCGGGACGGCCCCGACGGTCAGGTCGATGACGATGTTCGCCGCCATCTGCGCAAGGCGACGTTTGGGCATGCCGGACCGACGTGCCTGCAGAAGGATCCAACTGCTAACCGCTGCGGTGCCGATGTCTCCGACACCGGGGATCAATCCCAGCGCACTGTCCAGGCCGAATCGGATCGATGTCCCCGGAATCGACATCGAGGAGTCCATCAGTTTGGCGATCCGCTGCACGCGACGAAGTGTGACCAGGTCATTCGCAGATGCGTTCTGGACCTGTGGTTTGTTCTTCGAAGGCTGCAGATCCTCAGCGTCGAGCGGTCGTAGGCCAGATAAGTCCTGGGTAGACATTGCGAGTCTCGTTGAGGCAACGGGAGAGGGTGATCGGTTGAGTGTGGGTCCACCGGAAACTACTCAAACTCTTCTCGCCAAGTAAATGATCAAGAGAACGACTAAGACAGTGCCGAGGATGCCACCACCGATGTACATCACGATCTTCCATTAAGGGGCAAGGCCGCCCCACGTGAAGGATGTGAGTGCTGTTGAAACGTCCACCGCACTTGTTGTGCCAAAGCGACACCTGGCGTCGGCAGCAAACTCGGGAGTCGGTTCGCGATTTCCCGAAAAATTCCCCGGCTCGGCCCGTGAACGCTACACTGAAGTGGTTGGAAATGATTCGATCACAGAACCAGTGGCGGTGATCGATCAAGCACTCGATGATGCGCAACATGTGAGGATCGGTTCTTTCGCCAGGAAGTAGGAAAGTTTGCGCCGACGTCTGTTCGGCGATCGTCTGTTCGGCGATTTCATTTTTCTCATTCAGGCAACGACCCGATGACAACCATTGCGCCCCCCAAACCCTCTTTGACGCTTTCCGACCGCCTGCTCAAGCTGGTGGGCCATGCGGTCATGGCTCCCTCGGGCCACAACACCCAGCCATGGCTGTTCCGGTTGAAGCCGGGCCAAGTGGAGTTGTTGGCTGATCTAACTCGGGCGTGCCCCGTGGTCGATCCTTGCAATCGCGAGCTGACGATCAGTTGCGGGGCAGCGTTATTCCACTTGAAGCTCGCGATCCACTGCGATTCCCTCGCCACCATGGTACGAATCCTTCCGCCCGGCGATGAAGAAAACGTCGTCGCCCGGGTGATGGTCGCCGGACCCTATGCGCCAAGTGATGACGAACAGCAACTCTTCGAAGCGATCCCCGAACGACGCACCAACCGGTTCCCCTTTAGCAAGCAAGATGTCGATCCACAATTGCAAACCGAATGGATCAATGACGCAAAGAGCGAAGGTGCATGGATCCACTTGATTCACTCCGATCGGGAGAAGCACGCACTTGCCGATTTGATCAGCGAGGGAGATCGCGAGCAGGCGAGCGACAAGCGTTTTCGACACGAGTTGGCCAAATGGATCCATTCCAACACCAGCTCGCGACGCGACGGCATCCCAGGCTATTCACAGGGCATCGGAGATTTCGCGTCACACTTCGGATGGCTGGCCGTCCGCACGTTCGACTGGGGCGACGGCCAAGCAGCCAAAGACCGACAACTCGCCGAAGGATCACCGCTGTTGGCCGTCATCGGGACCCACGGAGACACGCCGGCGGATTGGATTGCGTGCGGCCAGGCACTTGCCAAGATCTTGCTGCGGGGTACGGCCTGGTCGGTCGACGCCTCGTACCTGAATCAACCGATCGAAATCCCCAGGTTGCGCACCAAGCTGTCCCAATTGATCGGCGCCAACGGCTACCCTCAAATCCTGCTTCGCCTGGGTCACGGCAGGAAAGTCAAACCGACACCGAGGCGGAATGTTGACGAAGTGATCATCTGACCGGACACACCGCAAGCATCCCCCTCTTCGACGATTCTTCCATCGAGCGAACGGGTCGTCGGCCATTTGGCACCGGCCGATGTGTTGTTGCCTGGGCTTGAGGGACCGTTCAGTTTAGGAAGTCACCCTCCTGGCAGGAGGGTCGAGCGGAGCGAGGGGAGGTCGAAACGTCAATCGCCGATGCAGAATCAAATTGAAGGTCACGCTTCCATCGCCACGACAGACCCTCCCCGGCCGCTGAGACGGCTAATCAGCCGGCATTTGACTTTGCGCTTCGGACGAAAGACACTACCGACTCCGAGGGTGTCTCGCCGGACCGATCCACCTGCCCAATGCTCGCCCCGTTCACTCACGCGAATTCAACATGCCCCTGCCGCTCGCCTCAATGCCACCCAGTCGTCGCCAGTCAATGCCGAGTCCTCTGCGATCCGGGATCGCAGCACTTGCACTGACAGTAGTCGCGTCATTGACCGCGTTTCCCGATACTGCATCGCTCCAAGCCGCCTCGAGCGACCGTCCCAACATCATCTTCATTCTGGCCGATGACCAGGGTTTCGGTGACGTCGGTGCGCTCAACCCGGAGTCCAAGATCCCGACGCCGAACATCGATCGGATTGCCGCCGAAGGCATGATCTTTGGTGACGCCCACACTTCATCATCGGTCTGTACGCCGACGCGATACAGCGTTCTGACGGGGCGTTATCACTGGCGAACCCATTTGCAAAAAGGTGTCCTGGGCGGGTTTTCGCCGCCGCTGATTTCGCCGGGCCGATTGACGATCGCGTCGATGCTGAAAAGCCAAGGCTACAAGACAGCCGGCATCGGGAAATGGCACCTCGGCTGGGACTGGCCGCTCAAGGGTGACGGCACGGCCGATGACGGTGGCGACTTTTCCAAACCCTACGCCAAGGGCTGGGACGTCGACTACGAAGGCGAGATTAAGAACGGTCCCAATGACCTGGGCTTTGACTATTTCTTCGGCATCAGCGCCTCGCTCGACATGCCCCCGTATGTGTTTGTCCGCAATCGAGTCCCGACCGAAAAGGCGACCGTCGAAAAAGCGTTCAACCGCAAAGGCCCCGCCGGTGCCAACTTCGAAGCCGTCGACGTGTTGCCGACGATCACCGAGGAAACGGTTCGCTTCATCGACGAGAACGCGGACTCGGACGAACCGTTCTTCATTTACTTTCCGCTCAATGCACCGCACACGCCGATCGTGCCCACCGACCAGTGGCGCGGCAAGAGCGGCATCAACGTTTACGGCGACTTCACGATGCAAGTCGATGCCACGGTCGGACAAGTCCTCGAGGCACTCGACAAGAACAACATCGCCGACGAAACCCTGATCGTCTTCACGA
This sequence comes from Phycisphaera sp. RhM, assembly GCA_033042175.1. GTDB lineage: Bacteria > Planctomycetota > Planctomycetia > Pirellulales > Pirellulaceae > Stieleria. The sequence goes on along the minus strand of WCIL01000002.1, from coordinate 268,064 downwards.
CCGACAACGGGTGTTCGCCGGCGGCAAAAATCAACGAGCTCGAAGCGGCCGGACACGACCAGAATTACATCTATCGCGGACACAAAGCCGACATCTATGAAGGCGGCCATCGCGTCCCGTTCGTCGTCCGCTGGCCCGGCAAAGTCGAACCGGGGTCGCGCACCGAACACCTGATCGGACAGATCGATTTCCTAGCCACCGCGGCAGACATCACCGGCGCGACGGTTCCCTCCGACGGCGCCGAAGACAGCGTGTCGTTCCTGCCCACCCTGCTCGGCCGGGCCGAGCAACCGCCGCGACAATCGATCATCTCACAATCGATCGGCGGCCAGTTCGCCATCCGCGACGGCGACTGGAAACTTTGCCTGTGCCCCGGATCCGGCGGTTGGAGCAGCCCGCGACCGGGCCGCCATGACATGTCCGACATGCCGCCGATGCAACTCTACGACCTGGCCAGTGACCCCGGCGAAGAAATCAACCTGATCGCCGAACATCCCGATCGGGTGAAAAAGATGAAGGCGATGCTGCGCAAGGCGATCGACGACGGCCGCACCACACCCGGCGAAAAACTCGCCAACGACGCCGAGATCGTGATGGTCAAACCGTTGCCCAAGTCGAAGCGATAGCGAGGCAAGCCCCCAGCTTGCCTCTAAGTAAGGCAAGCTTCCAGCTTGCCTTCAAGTGGGGTAAGCTTCCAGCTTGCCTCTGCTCGCGATTCTCGCGAGCACCACCACCTTTAATCGCAAGCTAGAAACTTACGCCACTTGGGGCCGGAACCGGACGATCACGTCGTCGTCTTCCTGCACATCGATCTCGATCGGCAGGAAGACTTTCAGGACGGCGAGGTGCGTTTGGCTGTGCATCGAAAGCGGTCCGCTGCGGAAAGCGCTGGTGTGACCTTGCGCCGCGGCCAACCCCATCGGCATCATCAATTGATCGGCCAGGTATTCGCCGACCGGAACACGTCTGCCAAGATGCGCGCGAACCTGCTTGAGCAACGAGCGGGCGACCCGCTCCGCCTTGACGCCGACCTTGCCGAGCGCGATGAACAATTCCGTCACGGATGCTCTCTCGATTTCGATCATCACGACATTGCCCGGTCCGATCGGCTCGTCGACTTCGATCACTTCGTAGCGGGCGTTTTCCCAATTCGACTTGCGACGGATCGTGTCACACTGACGCTCGGCGATGCCGCGCGGCAACTTGCTGACGATCGCGGTCACCTTGGGCGTAAAGGTCGGTTCGCAATCGAGCAATTCGAAACCGGACCATGACCCCTGCGGTTGGACCTGGAGTCGAATCTCGCCTCCGCCGGCCGGGTAGAAGCCATGCCGAGTGAGCGAGACGTCGACACGTGGTCCCGCTTTGGCCAACTGTGGCAGGTAACAACGTTGCAGAAAATCGGTCGGCGGAGCCCACGGATTGTGCGTTCCCCCGGTCAATGTGACGGTGGACGGCTCGCCGGCGGAGGCGAGCGCCGGCAAGAGGGTTTGCGCGACCAACGAAGTGCTGCCGGCCGTACCGACTGCGAAACGAAAGTCACCGCCACGGAGGGTTCCGGGAGTGAATTCCAAGACGGAGGACCGGAGTTGGTCACCACTGACCGCCGCGCCGCTGACTTCGGCCGCGGCGCGGACCGCGGTCAGGTGTTGGCGCAGCAGCCCCGGTTGCTTGCGGCCGGCGCGGATGTTTTCCAATCGGATCGGCGTCCCGGTGACGGCCGACAGCGCCAGCGACGAACGAATGATCTGGCCGCCGCCCTCGCCTTGGGCGCCGTCGATGGTGAGACGAGATTGGGTGGGTGATGGAGTCATGTTTTCTATTTCGGGGACGTGACGTCCACCGGTAACGCGTCATGTTTGGTGGTACATCACGCGCCGCTCGCTGACGCGTCCCGCTGGCACTACCAGCACGTGGCGTCAGCCAGTGGCGCGTGTGAGTAACGCCTGTGTTCGGTGGTTTATCACGCGCCGCTCGCTGACGCGTCCCGCTGGCGATACCAGCACGTGGCGTCAGCCAGTGGCGCGTGTGAGTAACGCCTGTGTTCGGTGGTTTATCACGCGCCGCTCGCTGACGCGTCCCGCTGGCACTACCAGCACGTGGCGTCAGCCAGTGGCGCGTGTGACCGTTCTTTCTCAGTCATCCGCTTTGCTGGCGTCCTTGATCACAAAGCGAGCCTTCAGTCGCGCGACCTCGCTGGCCAAGCCCGCTTGCTTGACGCTGCTGAGCACTTCGTTGAAATCCTTGTACGCCGCTGGCGCTTCATCCTTGGGATAGAAGCGGCAGTTGCTCAGGATATCGTGATCCTCCAGCTCCGAATCGATCGTCGATTGATCCAGCGTTCGCTTAGCTTGCTTGCGTCCCAAGATCCGTCCGGCTCCGTGGTTGACGCTGTAACACGACTTCTCGGCTCCCTCGTCAGCCACCATCACCACCGATCCGTCGCGGGGATTTCCCGGCAGCAAGATCGGATGCCCCGACTCGGCAAACGGAGTTCCCGCCAACGCATGATGTCCACCGGGAAACGCCCGTGTGGCTCCCTTGCGGTGAACCCACGATGGAACGTTGTCGATGACCTCCTTTCGCGCGATGTTGTGGCTGATGAAGTACACCAGGTCACCGGTCGATCCCGGAATCACTTCCTGGAACGCTTCCAGTACGAGGGCGTTGATCAGCAAATGGTTCACGGTGGCGAAGTTCGCTCCGAGCGCCATGTCGTCCAAGTAGCCGTCGGCTTCGTCGCTTCCCAGCGGAGCATAAACCAACTGTCGGTCACCGGCCGGCAACGGAATGCTCCAACGGCTGAACTTCTCTTGCAACGTCTTGAACTGACCCGAAGCCAGGTTGTGACCGAATCCCCGAGACCCGCAATGCGACAGGAATGCAACCTTTCCGTCCCGCAGCCCGAAGGTTTCGGCGACCTGCTTCGACCGATCGTCCGCACCGACTTCAACGACTTCGCATTCCCCGAAATGGTTTCCGCCACCATAAGAACCAAGCTGAGTCATCTTTTCGGCAAAGTTCGTCATGTGTCGTTGGGTCAGCAACCAATCCAATCGCGACGCCAACGCCTCTTGCGTGTCATCGTGGCCGACATGAAACGAATCTTCGCAGCGGTCAGCCCATCGGCTCGGGATGCCCAGTTGCTCACAGACCGCTTCACTGGCCCCCTCGATCACCGCCTTCATGCCCAGCGATCGATTCACGCGTCGTCCATTGGAAACACTGCGTTGCCCCTTTCCGGCACCGGTCGGCGTTCGCTTGCAGATCGCCGCGATCAGCGCGCGACGGATCGTTCGATCTTCGATTGCCTCGGCCGGAACATCCAACTGCAGCAAACTCATCGAGCACTTGATGTCGACGCCGACGGGGCCGGGATAAATGTGCGACGGCGAAACCATCACGCAGCCGACCGGGGCACCATAACCGCAATGCGCATCGGGATTGAGAACCAGGTCCGTCACTCCCGGCGCGGTGCGGGAATTGATCGCTTGCTGAATGCACAAGTCGTCAAAGGTCTCGCGGATCGATGCGGTTCCGATGACCCGGATCGGCGACGTCGTTTCGGTCGGCAGGATCGCGGTCGCTTCGCCGGTTGCGATCATCGGCACGGTCGATCGGGGTTGGGTCGTGGTCGTCATGATGATTCCTTGCGTGGGTGAATTCGTTTCGTGGCTGCCAAAAACAAAATGCGAATGCCGTGCCGAAACTCCCATAATACCCGCAAGCCATTCCCACCAAACGCTTTACGTTAAATCCTGAAATCCAGCCCGCTCGACCGCTGGCTGAATCTCGATCATTTTATCGCATGTTCTATAATCTTTTATATGAACAAGAAGCTCGTCGTCATCGGATTACTGGGAACCAAGCTGGACCACGTCTCCAAGCGGAAAGACCGCTGGCAGCAGTGGCGGCCGACCGTTGCCGCCTGCCAACAGCCCGATCTGCTGGTCGATCGGCTTGAATTGCTGTTTGACCGGCACCACACGTCGCTGGCGAGCCGGGTCGCCGCCGACATTGAATCGATTTCGCCGGAGACGACCGTTCAACTCCATTCACTGGTGATGAATGATCCCTGGGATTTCGAAGACGTCTACGCGACGCTTTATTCATTTGCCCGCGACTACCCGTTTGATACCGAGCGAGAGGATTACCTGATCCATATCACCACCGGCAGCCACGTCTCGCAAATCTGCCTGTTCCTGCTGACCGAATCACGGCACCTTCCCGGCGCATTGTTGCAAACGTCACCGTCGGGCCGGCGGAACGGTCCCGGCGATCCAGCCGGGATGCACCGGATCATCGATCTGGATCTGTCGCGTTATGACCAACTGGCCAAACGTTTTCAACAGGAACACCGCGAAAGCCAATCCTTCTTGAAAGCGGGCATCGAAACCCGCGACAAGCGTTTCAACGCCCTGATCGAGAGAATCGAACACGTCACGACCGCGACCACGGCGCCGATCCTGCTGACCGGCCCCACGGGCGCCGGAAAAACGCAGCTCGCCAAACGCATCTTTCGACTGAAACGAAATCGCGATCTGGTGGCGGGCGAGCTGGTGGAGGCCAACTGCGCGACGATTCGCGGCGACCAGGCCATGTCGACACTGTTCGGCCACAAAAAGGGCGCCTTCACCGGCGCCGCGACCGATCGCCCGGGCCTGTTGAAAGCGGCCGACGGCGGCGTCTTGTTCCTGGACGAGATCGGCGAACTCGGCCTGGACGAGCAGGCGATGCTGCTGCGGGCGATCGAAGAAAAGCAGTTCATGCCCGTCGGATCAGATGATTCGACGACCAGCGACTTTCAATTGATCGCCGGCACCAATCGCGACCTCACGGCCGATGTCGCCGCCGGCAGGTTCCGGGAGGACTTGCTAGCACGAATCAATCTCTGGACGTTCCAGCTGCCGGGACTTGCCGAGCGCCGCGACGACATCGACCCCAACCTGGATTTTGAACTGGCGCGGTTTGCCGAGTCGGCCGGCCGCAAGGTTTCGATGAACAAGGAGTCGCGAACGCGGTTCCTGGCCTTCGCCGCTGATCCGGCGACCACCTGGCGAGGCAATTTCCGCGACTTGAATGCCGCCGTCACGCGAATGGCGACCCTGGCAATCGGCGGGCGAATCGGCATCGAACAGGTCGATGAAGAAATTGCCCGGCTGCGCGACAACTGGGGTGCCGGCCGTACCGAGCCCGGCGACAACGATCCCCAAACCGTGCTGGCGAACCTGCTGCGACCCGAGCAAATCGATGACATCGACCACTTCGACCGCGTCCAACTGGCCGAAGTGATTCGGGTTTGCCGACGATCGAAATCGCTTTCGGCCGCCGGCCGAGAGCTGTTTCAAGTCTCCAGGCTCGCCAAACAGCGACCCAACGACGCCGACCGGCTGCGCAAGTACCTCAACAAATTCGGTCTCCGCTGGGAACACATTCAGTCCAATTGCTAGCACCCAGTGGCGTAAGCTTCCAGCTTGCGACCCCCAAGTGCCAGCTTGCCCGTGGCGTAAGCTTCCAGCTTGCGAGCCCCAAGTGGCGTAAGCTTCCAGCTTGCGACCCCCACAAGCGCCAGCTTGCCCGTGGCGTAAGCTTCCAGCTTGCGAGCAGTGAGATGACGCTCGCGAAGATCGCGAGCAAAGGCAAGCTGGAAGCTTACCCCACTGATCACGAGCATGGGCAAGCTGGAAGCTTACCCCACTTGGTGGCTGAATTGGCAGGTTGTGCTTGTGACGAATCGCTGGGACTTCGTAGGATCGCGGCATCGCCCACCGGTGAACGTACGCGCCGGTGGCAAAACCCTTCGTTGCACTCGATCCCGACACGCAATTTGGCCGGCACGGAAGCCACTGCCGATTCGCACCGACCGACCGCCCGGAAACCGACCGAGCGGCACGGCCGCTGGCTTGCGCGCACCCGATGCCGCCGGATTGGCTTGCTTTTCTCCACCATCACGCTGGTTTGGGCGAATTGGGCCGCGATCGACTCGGTCGCACCCCCCCTGCGTCTGAATCGATCCGCGCCAGCGGCCACACGATTTACCGCTGGCAGATCGATGGCGCGGAAGCATCGCTGTTGGAAGGCGACTGCGTTTTGCACCACAACGACCAAGAGATCCAGGCCGATCGCATCTTGATCGTCACCGATGGTCCACGCGGCCGGGTTCGCAATCGGCTGGTGATCGAAGGCCGTGTGCGCCCCGACGGCCGCGTCGACCCGACACCGCGAACGGCGACCTGGACCACGGTCCGCGACCCTTCGGTCCAGGCCCCCAATTATCGCGGCAAGCCGGCACAACGTCCGTTCCTGTTGGAATTCCTACCGCTTGATTCCATCGAGGCGGTGGGAGCCACGCCGCAGCGAGCGGAGTCACCGGTCGGCCAGGTTCAATTCACCCAACCGGTTCCAGATCCCGGCGTGACCGGTGATAGCTCTACGATCCCGTCTCCGTCGCTGGCCCCCACCCTGGCTCCACCCACGAACACACTCGCTCCCTTGCAACCACTGCCGCCGTCGGGCGGACTTCCGCTGGCCGTCGACTCGCCGCCGCCGATCGTGTTTGAAGACGGTGCGACCACCGGCGGGACGCAATTCTTTTTCGGCGGCGGCAGCAAGAGCGTCGAAATCGATGCCCGCGGCGCCTCGCACCCACCGATCATTGATAGCGTCCTGCGTCCGGAAACGAACGAACAAATCATTCTTGCGCGCGGCGGCGTGACGATCCGTGTCCGCGACGTCTCGGCCCAGTTCGACGACGGCCGCTTCATGAATTTTGGCACCGTCACCATCTCCGCCGACCGCGTCGTCGGCTGGCTGCCGAACTTGTCAAACGTGTTCGACGGCTCGACGGACCTGTCGGCCGCCGAAGGCGAACTGTATCTCGAAGGCGACATTGTGTTCCGACAGGGCGACAATGTGATCTACGCCGATTCGATGTTCTACAACGTCACCCGCGAAACCGGGATGGTGCTGGACGCCGAAGCGATCACCACGGTTCCGGAGTACCAGGGCGTGGTTCGATTAAAAGCCGAAGTGCTGCAGCAAGTCGCCCGCGGCAACTATCGCGCGTTTGATGCCGCCGTGACCAGCAGCCGGATGGGTGTGCCACGGTACTGGCTGCAGAGCGAACAATTGGAATTCTTTGAACGGACGCGGACCCTGATCGACCCGCGCACCGGATTGCTGGTCGCCGACAAAGACCCGTTTGTTCGCAGCAACAACAGCTTTGTGTTCTTGGGCGGGATCCCGATCTTTTACTGGCCGCAGTTTTCCACCAGTTTAGAGCGTCCTGTCTTTTATGTGACAGACATCAAGATCAACAACGACAGCAACTTCGGCACCCAGGTGATGCTCGACTGGGACGTCTTTCAGTTGTTCGGCATCGACAACGTGCCCAAGGGAGTCGACTGGGAAATTTCCACCGACTACTTGAGCGATCGCGGGCCGGCGTTCGGCACGCACTTGGAATACAACCTGCCGGGACTGTTCAGCATTCCGGGCCGCACGCGCGGCGTGCTGGACGTGTGGGGAATCCGTGACAGCGGGCGCGATCGGCTGGGACTCGATCGGCTTTCCCTGGAACCGGAAACCAAAAACCGCGGTCGGGCGTTGCTGCGTCACCGACAACAACTGGCCAACGATTACGAATTCATCGCCCAAACCGGCTGGCTGAGCGATCGCAATTTTCTGGAACAGTATTTGGAAAACGAATGGGATAACGACCCCGACCACGTCACCGGGCTCCGGCTTCGCAAATACCACCACAACCAGCTCTTTGATCTGGCGGCGAACGCTCAGGTCAATGATTTCTTTCAGGAAACTGAGCGGTTGCCGGCGCTGAACCATTACCTGTTCGGCGGCACGTTTTTGCAAGAACGATTGACGTGGCAGATGCACAACCATGCGTCGTACTCCAAACTGAATGTCGCCGATGCCCCGGAAGACCCTGTCCAGGCGGCGAACCATTTTCCCTTGCCGGGCGAGGTTGCCAGCGGCGGAGTGATCGCATCGACACGCCAGGAGCTTTCGATCGGGCTGCCGGTAGGCCCCTTCAATTTCCGCCCCGTCGCTTCGGTGGAAGCCGCCCACTACGGCGAGGCCGCCGACGGCCAGTCGCTAACACGACTGCTCGGTCAGGCCGGGCTGCAACTGAACCTGCCCATGGTCCGCATCGACCCGACGATCCAAAGCAGTTTGCTGAACATGCGCGGGCTGGCCCACAAGCTGGACTGGACGGCGGAATACTGGTACGCCGACAGCGACACGGATTTGGACGAGTTGCCGCTCTACGATCGACTCGACGACAACGCGCAGGAACAATTTCGCAGACGGTTTATCGGCACCACCTTCGGCGGCACACTGCCCAGCGAGTTCGACCCGAGAACGTACGCGTTGCGTCAGGGGATCCAACGCGGCGTCAGTAGTCCCAGTGACGTGATCGCCGATGATCTGCAGCAATTGCGACTGGGGCTGCATCAACGATTCCAGACCAAGCGGGGCCTGCCGGGCCGCGAACGGATCGTCGACATCATCCAATTGGACTTTGACACGATCCTGTTCCCGAAATCCGATCGAGATAATTTTGGCGAAACGGTCGGCCCGACGACCTACGATTTTCGCTATCACCTCGGGGACCGCTATTCGATCTTAAGCGACGGCTACATCGACTTCTTCGACGGCGGCTTGCGTTCGATCAGCGCGGGATTGCGGACCAGCCGTCCCGGTGTCAGCGACACGTACATCGGATTACTTTCACTCGAAGGCCCGATCAGCAGCACCGTGCTTCGTACGACGTACGATTACCGCATGAACGAAAAATGGATCTTCTCGGGCGGCATGACCTATGACTTTGGCAACACCGGATCGGTCGGACAGTCGTATGGTTTGACCCGCATCGGCGAGTCCCTGTTGTTGCGGGTCAACCTGAACGTCGACAGCGGGCGGGACAACGTCGGAGTCGGATTCCTGATCGAGCCGCGGTTCTTTGCCCGCAACCTGGGCAACATCGGCGGCGGCCTGATCCCACCGCCAGGCATCGAAGGCCTCGAATAAAGCGGCGTAAGCTTCCAAGTGGCGTAAGCTTCCAAGTGGCGTAAGCTTCCAGCTTGCGACCCCCAAGTGGCGTAAGCTTCCAGCTTGCGACCCCCGCAAGCGCCAGCTTGCGCGCGCCCCATCCCCACCCTCACCCCGTCTGCTCGTCCACCCACCGCGCGTAGTCACGATCCACGTCCACACTCCGCACGGTCACGATTTGCGGAACCTCGTACGGATGCAACTCGCGCAGCACCTCTTTCAAACGAGTCTGTTGCCCGGCGGACGTCTTGATCACCAAGCGATACTCCGTTTCGCGGCACACCCGTCCGTCCCAGCAATAGTGACTTTCGATCGGACCATCGATCTGAACACAAGCGGCCACGCGCCGCTCCAGCAAGGCTTGTGCAATCGTCCTCGCTTGCTCCTGTTGGGAAACGGTGGTCCAACAGACCAGAACGGTAGGTACGTCGGTCATCGATTCGTCGCTCGTGAAAGTCGGGTCCTTACTTGAGACGCAATTTCAACAAAACGCTCCCGTCTTGGCAAGTTATCTCGAACGATTCTCAACAAGGCGAGCGCTGACCACCTGTTTTGAAAAATTGCGGCGCGTTGCATTAAATATCAGTTGCCGGAAACCACCTTCCAGCGCTATGGTGAATGATTCAACGGACATCAATCCCCAACTGGAGAAATACAAATGAGTCACGAAGCCGTCATCGCCCAATTGAATGAATGCCTGAAACACGAATGGACGGGTGTCGCACAGTACTCCCAAGCAAGCTTTATCGTCGAAGGCGTGTGGCGTGAAGTGTATGCCAAAACGTTCATGGAAAACGCCGAAGAATCATTCGGCCACGCGAAGCTGGTCGGCGACAAAATCGTCGCACTTGGTGGTGTTCCCGCTGCGACGCGGAACGAGATCAAGCAGACCCGCGACTTGCAAGAGATCTTGCAGAACAGTCTCGAATTCGAGTCCAAGGCGGTGGAGATGTACACCAAAGCATTGGAGTTGGCCGAAGGCAATCGCCCGCTGGTGATCTTCCTGGAAAACATCTTGGAAGAGGAACAAGAAGGAGTCGACGAGTTCACCAAACTGTTGCGCAACAGCGAGACCAGCGTGGCCGCTAGCGTCGACAGCAAGACGGCCTAGCATCGGGTAGGCCCGCACGGCATGCCTTGCGTCGTTTTCCCAGGCACTGCCTGGGAACGCAGGGCAGCGCCGATTCGATCCAGCGGTCGACCATCGGCGAACCATCCGGCTGAGCCAATCTTCCTACCTCCAAAATCTTCCTACCTCTGCACCCAGCCACCATTTCCCCGTCCAGTCGTTAGAAACCGGGGACCAATGGCAGAATGATTCAGGGCAGAATGATGCGAAAGATCTTCCGCAGGCTTGGCGGAGCCTGGGAACCAGGCCCGAACGGCCCGGTTTGCATCCATTTGTCACGCACAGCGTGAGCTCCATCCGCTTCGAACGCCCCGGCTGGCATCCTGGCGAGCGACACGAGCGTAACGCACCGCGGATTTCGCAGAAAATTCTCCGTTTCTCCTAAGAAATCAGCACGACCTTCGTCGTTCTCAGCGGCTACGTTAAACCGTCAGGCGTCGCCGCTCGTCTGCTTCTTGGTGTTCCGAATCGAGCTATCGGTCCCTCTCCATCACTTCCGGGTGATCTGTCATGCTGCCGCAAGATCCAAACCAACTTCCACGTCGCTCCGCCATCCTGCAAGGGCTCACCCTCTGTGTGGCCACCTGCCTGGTCTTGGCCGGACTAATCCCCACAAATGTTATGGCTGCACCGATCGGATTGATGGAACGATTTGCGTTGGCAGACGACCGCGAGGCGATTCTGGCGGAACTGATCCCCGGCAGTGACGACTATTTCTTCTACCACTGCTTGCATTACCAGAACACGTCCCAGCTGGATCGTGCCGAGGCGATGTTGAAAGACTGGTCGGCCAGCCGCAAGGGATCGATGACGGCGTTGATGCATTCGATGACCGATCGCCAACGGCTGTTGACCTACGACCAATCCCCCAAACAGACAATCGATTACTTCGTCAATCGGCTGGGCATCCAACTCAACCACGCACCGCCGGCCAAAAAAGGCACCCGTCGCTACCCCAGCGAGCTGGGCGGCAACTTCATCGATTCACAACAACTGGTCAAAGACTCGTTGCGTGACAACGTGCCGCTGTCCCCGATCGGAATGCAGATCGCCGCGGATTGGTACGTCAGCGGGAATGCGAACCAAACCCAAGTCTCGCTGCACGATTTTTTGAAACGGGTCGACGGTTCGTACTTGAAGGGTCTGGATCAGCTTGTCATCGCGGAATTGAAATCACGCCCGGCGCGGGATCAACGATTCGGTGACTTATCGGCTCACCAGTTTCTGACCTTGGGCGAACTGAACAACGTCGGCCGCAGCGTCGCTGAGGTTGCCGATGACAACGCCTTCGTCAACACGAAACTACGGATGCTGCGACCGAGTGCCGATGTCGACATCAGCCAACAACCCGATCAACGTCGCGACTATCTGGTGCGTTTGGAAGCCTACGTGCGAGCGCTTCCCGCCTCGTACAACTCACTCAAGGCATCGGCCACCTATCGCTTGTTGGAGGCCAATCTGGCGGCCGGAATCTGGGACGCCGATCTGTTTCTGCGTTACCTGCAACTGCCGCGTCAAAGTCCACTGATCAGCCCCGTGCTCGCCCGCGTCGGATCGCGTGCCAACTTGAACGAGGACTTTTCCCAGATCGCGATCCTGCCGCCGATCGGCAACGAACAGATGCTGGTGGAAACCTATCTCGAACATTTCCTCCGCGACGCGCAAGACACCAAGGCGTACGAGCGTTACCTGCAGCCTGATTTTCTGCGGCGCGTGTTTGCACGGACCAAATTGATGGCCGGCGTCGCCAATCCGCAACCCTTCTACGACATGTTGTCGGCCAGCGAACGTCGCGAATTGCGTGACAAAGTTCAACTCAGTTTCGCACCGAACAACCCCGTCCGCTACGACGATCGACAACCCACCGAATTGCTCGTCGACGTCAAGAACATCGACAAGCTGGTCGTCCGCATTTACGAGATGAATTCGTTGGCGTTCCATCGCACCAACGACGGTCGCTTGGACACCGACGTCGAACTCGATGGCCTGATCGCGACGCACGAGAAAACGATCGAGTACGACCGACCGGCGATCGAGCGGCATCGCGAAACGATCGCCATCCCCGAGGCGAGCGATCGCGGGGTCTGGATCATCGACCTGGTCGGCAAAGGGCTTCGCGCCCGCACGTTGATCCGCCGCGGTGACCTGCAAACGGTCCGATCCAGCAATGCCAACGGGATGCAGATCACGGTCTTGGACGAGAATCGCAACCCGGTGCCCACGGCAAAACTTTATGTCGGCAACCAGGAGTTCGCCGCCGACGAAAGCGGGCGTGTCAGCTTGCCGATGGTCAACCAGGCGGTCGACCGCAAGTTGATCGTCAGCGATGGCAAGATCGCCAAGTCGATCAAAATTCGACAGCCCGACGAAACCTACACGCTCAAAGCCGGTTTCTTTGTCGACCAAACGCTGCTTCGATCCGGTCGCACCGCCACCCTGCTGGTCCGTCCGCAATTGCGAGTGGGAACGACACCTGTCGACCCGGCAATCTTGAAAGAAGCGACGGTTCGGATCGTCGCCACGGATCTCGACGGGATCGAAACCAGCAAGCAATTCAGTGGGCTGGAACTGGATCAGGCGAAAGAATTGCAACTCGATTTCCGTGTGCCGTCGCGTGTCGCCCGGATCGACTTTCACTTGTCCGGTCATGTGGTCGGCCTGTCAGACCGCCGACATCGTGAACTGAGCGTCAGCCACTCCATCGAGATCGCCGGGATCCGCCGCACCACCCACACCGTCGATGCCTTCCTGACCCGCGACGGCGACAACTATGTGATCGAAACGCGCGGACGAAGCGGCGAAGCGATCGCGGGTGCGACAGTGCAACTGGAATTCGCCGTCGACGTCGGTGAGGTCCGCCCCAGCGGATACCTGCAAAGCGATGACCGCGGACGGGTGCAACTGGGACAATTGGCCGGTGTGCGCCGCTTGCAATACGGGATCGCCAATCAGACTCAGCATCAATTCGACCTGAAACTCAACCAACAGATCTGGCCCTCCGCGTTGCACCTGTCGACGGATGACGATTTGCGACTGCCCTTGGTCGATGGCGCAGCGGTCGACCAGTTTCGCTTGCTGGCGACGCGCGACGGCCAGAACCACGTCGACCACTCGGACCAACTGCGACTGGAAAACGGTTTTTTGGTTGCCTCCAATCTGCCCGCGGGGGACCTTCGCCTGGTCGACCGTCGCAGCGGTGATCAAACTGAAATCGCTGTGGTCCAAGGTCCCGCCATCGATCAAATCTTGGTCGGCCAGATCCGGCACCGCGAGCAAAGTGTTGCCGTCCCGATCTCGATCCGCGACATCGACCGCAACCCAGATGGCAGTGTGACGGTGCAGATGGCCGGCAACACGAATTCGGCCCGGGTCCACGTCGTCGCATCACGCTACTTTGATCGTCAGTCGCCGCTGAATGTTTTGCATCTGGGGATGCCCCCGTTACGTGGGCGACAACTGTCGCTGGGGCGTTGCGGATACGTCAGCGATCTACGTTTGGGTGACGAATACGAGTATGTGTTGCGTCGGCAATACGCCGCGAAATACCCCGGCGTGATGCTGCCCCAACCGAGCATTCTGCTCAACCCGTGGGAAACCGAAACGACGTCGAATGAGAGCCAGAGAGCGCGCGGCGGAGAAGTTCCCCCGCCATCGGCTGCAGCGCCGCGGGAGAGCGGGGCCCTAGCAGCCGACAGCGCTTTGGAGCATGACGGTGGTGCAGCTGCCAGTCCCGATTTCGACTTCTTGTCCGACGCCGGCGTGCTGGCGGCCAACTTGATCGCCGATGCCGAAGGCCGCGTCACCATCCCCGCGGACTTGATCGATGGCATGCCGATCGTCCAGGTGATCGTGGCCGATCCGGCGACCGTGTTACGTCGAACGCTGACGGCCCCATTGACCGATGCCGAAACGGAAGACCTGCGACTGGCCAACTCCCTGCCACTGGACCAATCGCTGTCCTTCGAGCGGGCCGTTTCGATCGTCTCGGCCGCTGATCCGCTCGACCTCGCCCAGCTCGGCTCGGCCCAGGTCCAGGTCTACGGAAACGTCGATTCTTTGATGACAATTTATCGGACACTCATCAATGACGCGCGGCTGGACGAATTCCAGGTGCTCGGTCGTTGGCACACCCTGACCAGCGACGAAAAACTTAAGCACTACTCCGAGCTTGCCTGCCACGAATTGCACCTGTTCCTGCGGATGCACGATCGCGAATTCTTCGATTCGGTGATCAAACCTTATTTGAGCAACAAGAAAGAGAAGCAATTTATTGATCATTGGTTGCTCGGCAACGATCTGTCCGAGTACGCGACGCTCTGGAAATACCAGCGTCTCTCGGCCGCCGAACGCGCCCTGCTGGCGATCCGCGTCCCGGCGCTGCGTGCCTCCGTCCGCCGCGATCTGTTTGAGACCACGGCGCTGTTGGAAGAGGACTACAGCGCCCGCCGCAAACTGATCGAAAGCGCCTTGCGATCCAGCCGCATGTCGGTCTCCGGCGAGATGGTTGAAATGGAAGCGATGTCCGAACACTTCGGAATGGCCGATGGGCTCTACATGGATATGGACATGGAAATGGGGATGTCCGGAGGCATGGGCGGTGGCGGCGCGGCGGCAAAGAAACTTGAACAGGAGGGACGAGCCAACGTCGCCCGTCGGCTCGGCCGCATGCAGAAAGCCGCGCCGGGAAGCGCAATGATGTTCGGGGGCCGCAGCCTGGGGCTCGAAGCTCAACGTGCGTTCTACCAGGAACTCGACAGCACCAAGCAATGGGCCGAAAGCCACTTTGATCGAGTCCGTGTGGTCGGTGGTCCGTCACCGATCGAACTGATTCCGATCAACGCCTTCTGGAACGAACTGGCCAACAACGAGTGGACCGACGAGGCCTCGGTGCCGTCGGTGTCGAAGCATTTGCTCGAATGCACCAATAATCGACACTCCGCGCTGATCGCCTTGGCGATGTGCGGGTTGCCACTGAAGTCCG
This sequence comes from Phycisphaera sp. RhM, assembly GCA_033042175.1. GTDB lineage: Bacteria > Planctomycetota > Planctomycetia > Pirellulales > Pirellulaceae > Stieleria. Next base: position 252,885 of record WCIL01000002.1, on the reverse strand, counting down.
GTGAAATCTCGTTGCCGTCCAAGCCCGAAACCGTCTATCGCCCCGAACATCCCGTCGCGTTGGTGACCAAGCGCCTGCGAACGCTGAAACCCGCCGACGCGGAGCCCGGCGTACTGATCGGGCAACTGTTTCAGCAAGTCGACCAAAATCGCCGCGACGACGAAGAACTGCGAGAACCCGACCAGTTCGTCACCGGCGAAGCCTATCAGGGGCAAGTCGTGGTTTCGAACCCGACGGCGACCGAAAAGATCGTGGAGCTGTTTTGGCAGATCCCCGCCGGAAGCATCCCGCTGGCCGGCAGCCAAGTCACCGACAGCAAGACGATCAAGCTGGCACCGTTTGCCGTCTCGGCCATCGACTACAAGTTTTACTTCCCCGCCGCCGGCAAATTCGTCCACTACCCCGCGACCGTTTCCCAGGGCGAAACGCTGTTGGCCGGTGGAAAAGAGAAGACGTTCAACGTCGCCGAAGAATGGAACGATGACACGGTGACCTGGCAATCGATCGCCCGAGACGGCTCGGCCGCTGAAATCAAATCGTTCCTCGATCAAGCCAATCTGCATGAACTCGATTGGACACACGTGTTGCACCGGATGCGTGATCGCGACGTCTACGAAACCGTCGTCGATGTGATGAAACAAGCCCGATTGCCCGAGGCCGCGGTCTGGGCGTACGGTTTTCATCACGATGACCTGGATTCCATGCGACGCTTCCTTTCGCTTCGCAACGACTTGATCGCACGCGTCGGCCCCTCGCTGGAGTCGACCCTGTTGATGATCGATTCGATCGAACAAGGCGCCTATGAACACTTGGAGTACGCGCCGTTGGTTCGCGCCCGAATTCATCGCTTGGGCGAAGTCGATGAGATTTTGAACCCGACCTTCCTAAACCACTACCAACAATTCGTTCGCCGACTCGGTTTCCAAGCCGAAATTGCGGCCACCGAAAAGTTGCCGTTGACGTACTACCTGTTGCTGCAGAACCGGATCGAAGAAGCGACGCAGTTCTTCGGCACGCTCAATCGCGAACAAGTTCCCAGTCAATTGCAACACGATTACTTGGCCGGTTACCTGGCGCTTCATCAAGGCAACTATGAAGCGGCCTTGGAAATCGCCGGTCGCTACGAATCCCACCCCGTTCCACGTTGGAACGACCGCTTTGCCCAGATGGGACTGCACGTTCGCCAGCGCTTCGAACTGATGGACGCCGGGCAACTCGTTTCGCTCGGTGCGTCGAAAGCGATCGATGAGGCCGGAGTTTCGCCCAAGGCTGCTGATCTGGCGATCGCCGACCGAGACCGGGCCAACAGCCAAGCGTCTGCGTCGGTCCCCGAAGTGATCGTCCGTGTCGAAGACGACACGGTACGGATCGACCACCGCAACACCGACCAAGTCGACATCAACTTGTACGGCGTCGATTTGGAGCTGCTGTTCAGCAACGCGCCGTTCGCACGCGATGACCTGCAACGGATCGCGATGGTTCGGCCGACACGGGCCGACACCGTGACGATGAAATCCAAGACCGGCACGGCACGCTACCCGATCCCGGCCGATCTACGGAGCAAAACGCTGTTGGTCGAAGCCAACGTCGGGGCCTCACGAAACACGTCGTTGTATTACGGGGGTGAGTTGACGACCTATGTCAGTGAAGGGTTCGGGCAGTTGCAAACCACCGATGCCAACTCGCATCGCCCCGTCGCCGGTGCCTACGTGAAGGTCTACGCTCGCTATCCCGACGGCAGCGTCCGATTCTTCAAAGACGGCTACACCGACGGTCGCGGACGGTTCGACTACACCAGCATCAGCGCCGCCGATGCCAAAGGCGCCCAACGTTACGCGATCCTGGTGCTCAGCGACGACAAAGGCGCTACGCTGCACGACGTCGCCGCACCGTAAGTGGTGGCGGCTCGCTGGTGCCGAGGCTTTAGGCACATCCCCACGCGCTGCGATGCAGCAAGACAGGAGGCTAAAGCCTGCACACCAGCGCTCGTTGGTGTCCAGCCGTCAGGCGCGTCCCGCACCACGTTCACTCGCCGATCAAAAACGCGATCAAATCGTGGAGTTCACCGATGCTCATCGTGCCCTCCAATCCGGTCGGCATGATCGATTGATCGACCGGTTCTTGCTGCTGAACATCGGCCAGCGGCACTTCAAAAACACCTCCGTCGGCACCTTGAAACCGCATGCTGTTGCCGGCTCCGGCACGATCCAATTTCAACCCCGTCAACACGTTTCCATCGGTCGTCAAGATCTTCCAGGGCACATACAGCGGCCCGACTTCTTTGCTGGGATGCAGGATCGAATCCAACACGCGTTTTTTCGTCATGTTGCCTGACAACGTCGTCAAATCGGGCCCGGTCTGGGCACCGCGTCCACTGTGCCGATGACAGTTCACGCACGTGGTGCGAAAAAAGACGCGACGTCCCGCATCGACATCGCCTCGGTCGGCGATCAACGCCATCCACGCCTCCAAGTCGTCTTTGTCCGGGCGTGTTTCGTCGGCCCCCCAATTCCGTTTCTGCATGCGTCGTGCCTCCTCCCGCAACGCCTCCGGTTGAGTCGGCAGTGAAGCACGATTGATCAGCGTGGCGTAGGCGTCGGCGTTGCGTGAGAGTCCCGCCAACGCGTCGGCTCGGGTTTGCAAGTCAAACCGTTCGTCAGCGGCAATCGCGGCGAGTTGATCGAGCGCTGCCTTGCCACCGCGGGCGGCTAACAGGCGGACGACTTCCTTGGCAAAATCACGGCCGGGCTGTTCGTCGAGCCATTGGCGAAGCTGTTGGTCGGTCGGCGTCTCGGAGAGTTCGGGGATGCGCCGGATCGCCATCGCGCGTAACTTGGGCGACGCGTTCGAATTGCCGGCAAATTCGATCAACAGTTTTTCGATCGCCGGATCACGACTTCGTCCCGACGCCGAACCGGTTTCTAAATACGCAATTGATGCGATCACGGCTGAAAACAGACGTGGCGAGATCTCGGGGCGTTGCAGCAAACCTTGGATCGTCGCAAGTTGATCCTTGCAGTCGCGTTCGGTCGCCCAGCGAATCGCCGCCAACCGCACGGCTTCGGACTGATCCCCCAATCCCCACTCAATCAGTACCCGACGTTCCTCAGCGGACAGACTGCTCGGATCGACCAGTTCCTTCCAGCGCCACGCGGTCAGCAACCCGACGCGCTGGTCGGCAGTCGTCGCCTGCTCACGCCGCAGCGACGTCAATTGGTCCGTTTGCACCAATCCGAACGTGGCAGCCTGACGGATAAACGGATCGGCGCTGTCGAGCCCCTGCATTCTGCGATCGATTGCGAGTGTGCCGTCTTCACGTAATACGTTGGCGTGTTTCTCGGGGGCGGTCAGTGCAGGCACGTCGTCGTCGGTCACGCCTGCTTCGGCCGCTTGAAGGACCACCCGCCACAAACGTCCTTTTCGGTGAACCGGATAACTTCGATCCACCCAGTCGGTCACGTAGACCGCGCCGTCAGCGGCGACCGCCATCGCGACCGGACGAAAACTGGCATCCCCTTGGACGACCGTCTCGACGGTCGTCCCCCACGTCGCACCGCGTTGGACCAGGCTGTGGCGTTCGATGCGATTGTCGCCCCAACTGGTCACCCACAGGTCTTGCCCGTGCACGGCGACGGCACACGCGGCCTCGCCGGTCCCGGCCGTCATCGGCAAGGTCCCGGGAAATTCACCGTCCCAGGCCTGCAGCGGATGAACGCCGGCTCGGCCAAATCGAAACTGGAATCCATAATCACCGCCGGGGACGATGTGCATCAAACGATTCGGCGGCATCGCATCGGGGTCGTTTCCGACGCCCCAAAGTCGCCGTGCGGAATCGAAGCACAAACCGAATGGATTCCAGAATCCGGTAGCCACACGCTGCACGTCGCTGCCGTCCGTTTTGCAACGGAACACGTTACCGCCTTCCCCGCCACCGATCTGTTTGGATCCGTCCGTTCCGACCAACTCATAGGGCTCGCCAAAATTTTCACCTTGCCCGACGTACAGCCAACCGTTCGGCCCCAGTGTCAATCCGGCCAGTCCGTTGTGGGGATAGACGGCGGCGGTGTTGTGGGACAACAAGACGGTGCGTTCATCGGCCACCTTGTCCCCGTCGGTATCCCGCAACCGCACAACATCGCTCCGCGTCGCGACGGCAAACGATCCGTCGCCCAGGTTGACGATGTTCATCGTCGCGATCCCACCTTCGTAGAACAGCGATTGCCGATCCAGCACCCCGTCGCCGTCACTGTCATCAAACCGGTAGATGCGATCGGTTTTGGGACCGACGTAATCGTCTGGCGGAAAGTGCGTGTGACACTCGATCACCAGCAGCGAGCCGTCGTCAGCGAAGCAACAACCGGTCGGAGTCACCAGATCCGGTTCGGACGCAATCAATTCAATCTGCAGATCGGGATCCAACAACCGCGGTGGCTCGACGGCAGCGGCAACGGAAACGGTGGAGCAGGCGAGAAGCAGTGCAACGAAGCGATACATAAGATTGCGAGGGCTGGACGAATGCGGCGGGATCAATGACCGCCCTATTCTATCAGCCGGTTCTCGCCGGAGCGCATCCGGATTGAGACTCGCTTCACCGGGAGGGCCGGCATCTCCATAGCCCGGGGCAAGCGAACCGAGCATTTGCGATGGTTGTGCCGCCCCAGGAACCTCTTTTCCGCTAATACCCCGAGTTGTCCGATGCGGTCGCTTCGATCTCGGGCAAGCCCAATCGCTTGCGGGCTTCGCCGAGAATTTCGGCGGTTCGGCTGGCACCACAGCGAGTCACCCCGATCGCGCGGACGGCCAGCAGGGTATCCAGATCACGGACGCCACCGGCCGCTTTGACTTGCACGTGGTCGCCGGAATGCTCGCGCATCAGTTTCAAGTCCTCTTGCGTCGCGCCGCCGCTGCCGTAACCGGTGGATGTCTTGACCCAGTCGGCGTTCACCTCCGTGCAAATTTCACACAGGCGGATTTTTTGCTCGTCATTGAGATAAGAGTTTTCGAAGATCACCTTCACCTTTTGTCCGGCGGCGTGCGCGATCTTCACGATGTCGGCAATCTCGTTTCGCACGTAGTCCCAATCACCGCTGAGGACCTTGGAGATATTGACGACCATGTCCAGTTCTTCGCAGCCGTCGGCGATCGCCTGTTCCGCTTCGGCACGCTTGATCGCCGTCGTGTGTCCGCCGTGGGGAAACCCGATCGTCGTCGACGCCTTGACCGTGCTGCCGGCCAGCCGTTCGGCACAGGTCTTCATGTAGTACGGCATGATACAGACACTTGCGACATCATAGGCGAGCGCCAGCTGGATGCCGGCTTCCAAGTCGTCGGTGGTGAGCGTGGGATTGAGCAAGGAATGGTCAATCATTTTGGCAACGTCTTGGTATTCAAATTCTGCCATCTGCGATTCTCAGCGGGGTAAGAGTGGTTTGAGTGGATTCCGATGAACATAATGAATTTACGTTCCGCCACGTAGGGCATGCTGGCATGCTAACGGACCGTCATGCATAGCCTGGGCTGTGCCGAAACAAGATACTTTCGCCAACACCGGAGCACCGTCCCTTGCATTCCCGTCCCTTGCATTCCCGTCCCTTGCAATTCCATCACGTTTTGGTGCTGATCGTCGCGGCGCTGTCCACATTTCTCTTGGACGCTGCGGCAAATCATGGATCGCAACCGCCCAATATTCTGTTGGTCCTGACAGACGATCAAGGCTGGACTTCGCTCGGTTGCTACGGCAACTCCCACGTCGCAACGCCGAACCTGGACCATCTGGCCGAACAGGGCATGAGACTAACCGATGCCTACGTGATGCCACAGTGCACTCCGACGCGAGCGGCTCTCTTGACAGGCGAGCACACCGCACGCAACCAGATGTGGCATGTGATCGGTTGGTACGGTTCACCCTGGGCCCGCGTCTCAGAACCCATGTTTCGCGAGCATCTGGAGCCCTCCCAATGCCGTCTCCCCCATCGCCTACGCGAGGCGGGCTATCGCACCGGGATGGCCGGCAAGTGGCACTTGACCAACAACGAGCACGGGTTTTACACGTACCTGAAACAACCCTCCGGCGACACCTTCGGGTTTGACGACGTCGCGCCGCCCGGCGAAGGATCGCAAAACGAAGGCGACAAGTGGGTCGACCACCTGACCGATGCCGCGTGTGCCTTCATGCGAACCAATCGTGATCGCCCCTGGTTTTACTATTTGTCGCATCACACGCTGCACAACAAAGTCTCTGCCCCAGCGGATCTGGTGCAAAAATATCGCGACCGAGGCGCCCCGGATACCGGGCTGCAGAACGCGACCTACCTGGCGGCCATCGAACACTTGGATCATTCGATCGGTCGTTTGATGCAGACGCTGGATGAACTGCAACTGACCGACAACACCCTGTTTGTCTTTCTCAGCGACAACGGCGGCATCAAGTACCAATACAACTTGCCGGAGTGGGATGGGGCACCGCTGGACGGCAGTGCCCCCCTGACCGTCAAAGAACAGCAATTTGACAACGCCCCGCTTCGCGAAGGAAAAGGATCGGTGTACGAGGGCGGCATCCGTGTTCCCTGTCTCGTTCGATGGCCCGGCGTCATCCAACCGGGATCGGTCAATGCAACACCGATTCACATCGTTGACTGGTATCCGACGCTTTGCAGTGCGGCCGGGCTGCCCCCGGCCGAACCTTCCGACGGAATCGACTTGCGGCCGGTCTTTCAAGCGCAATCCTCCCCGCAGCGGTCCCTGTATTGGTACCTACCGCTCTACGACCTCCGCTGGGCGTCGACTCCCTCGGCCGTGATCCGCCGCGGTCAATGGAAACTGATCGAGTATTTTGGTGACTGGTACGACCAGAATCAGGCGTACCACATCGGCGCCCGCAGCGAACTCTACAACCTGGCCGAGGACCTGAGTGAAACGCAAAACCTGGCCGAGACGCATCCACAGCGGGCATCGCAGATGAGGGCGGAACTATTGCGGTGGATTCGCGAAACGGGTGCCGAGGTGCCGACTCTGAATCCGCACCATATTCCTTCCAAGGCGTTACAAGAGACGAAAGAAAAACAGCCCTGGAATCGTTAGGGTGTCACTGCGACGAACGTGTGGGATAGGCTTCCAACCTGTCGAGCGTGCGATGACAACCGTAAGTCAGACTGTGCCTGACAGGCAACTGGCATGCACAGCATGCCCTACGCAACTGTCGAGCCGCGATGACAGGTTGGAAGCCTATCCCACTTACGACTCGCCGTACAACACGCCGGGCAAATAGATCACCAGACCGACCGCCGCGGCCACCATCCAGGCTTGCGCCGGGCCGACACCCGGCAGCCCCAGTTTGGCACCGAATAATGTCACGATCGTCGCGACGACCGCAAACGGCGTCATCCTCCATCCGGACACAAACGCCGACAGGCACAGCAATATCCCCGCGATGCCGACTGACCACAGGCTGACGGTGATTCCCAGTGCATCGGTCGTCGCATCGAGCGGAAGGGTTTCCCCGTCCAATTGTCCGCGTCCCACGCTCTGGACCACGCTCGCACTGAAGACTTCCGCGCTTTGCGCGGCGAAGGCAAACACCGCCAGCAATAAACATCCGACCAGTAAACGCGAGACTCCGGAGAACGCGAACTTCAGTGACGCGAATCGATCACGCGGGCGTTTGTACCGGCCGCTGCGGGCGTCGGCCAACATCGCTTTGATCCGTTTCCGTTTGGCTTCGGCCACCACCTTTTCATCCTTGCCATACGTCTCCGCCGCTTGTCGGGCCGATTCCATGATCGCCGAAGCCATTTCCCAACTTTGCTCACGAGCTTCGGCGGCGCTGACGCCTTGGCTGATCAGTGACCGCTGTTCCAGCTCGGCCAGTTTGCGGCGGTCGACCGCCTCACGCCTGGCATCGATCGTTCGATCCAGGGCGGCACACAACCGGTCGCGTAGCGATCCTTCGCCGACCGGGCCGGTGAACGAGACGTCGAGCGACAACCGTCGACGTTTCTCCACCAACGCGTCGTAACCGAACAGCGCCTCATAGATGGCTTGCCAGCCCTTGCCCGCATACCGCGCCAGGAAATCGCGCAAGCCTTCTTCATCGGCGCCTTCGATTCGCAAGTCGCGCACAAACCGCCGGGCTTCGTCCAGTGGTGGCTGGCCCGATTTGGCTGCCGTCACGGTCACGGCAAAGTGATAGCCGGTCCCCACCGCCGCCCCGAGCACGCCCCCCAACAAGGCACCGATCCACAAACCGCTCACCAGCACGACCGCGAGCGCAACGAGTGACGCCAACGAAGCGGCGCCGATCTCGATCCACGAAAGCGATCCGATCCAACGCCGCACGCGATTTGCAATCGCGACCTGCCCCATCGTCGTCGCCAAGACGATCACCACGATGCAAGCGGTCGCCAGCAACATCGGCCCCAACAGAATCGCCCGCCAGTACCAGAACGGCGAAACGAGTGTCAGTAAGATCGAGAGCGCTGCCAGGGCGACAAACAGCTTTCCAGAAAGCTGTTTGACGACCTGTGTTTTTGCGTAGGCCGCGGCGATCGATTCCCAACGATCGGCCTGGTCGCTTGAGGGCGAAAACCCCATCAACGACTCGATGCCCAAAAACGATTGCAACGCATCAATCATCTCCGCCAGTGACCCGTATCGATCGCTCGGTCGCTTGGCCATCGCTTTGGCGACGATCTGACAGAGCGGTTCGGGAACGCGGCTGTTGATTTCGGCCAGATCCGGCAACGGAGAACGAGCGTGTTGCTCGATCACTTCGGAGACCTGCGTTCCCGAGTACGGAGAACGGCCGGCCAAGAGATAAAACAGGCTGCACCCGAGCGAGTAGATGTCGGCGCGATGATCGACCGCCGTCGCATCGGCACCTTGCTCGGGCGCCATGTACGCCGGCGTTCCGATCGCGGTGCCTTGCATTGTTACCTGCGTGCCGCTTTGCAGACCGCTGTAGGAGAGGTCTTCATCAGACGATTCGGGTTCGATCTGGTCGGGGACTTTGACCAGTCCTAGATCGGCAACCTTGACGACGCCGTCGTCGCTGAGCAATAGATTGGCCGGTTTGACATCGCGATGAACCATCCCACTTCGATGGGCGAACTGCAATCCCCGCGCGGCCTGCAAGATGTAGGTCGCCGCTCGTTTCGGTTCCAAGCTTCCCTTGTCGCGGACCAGATCGCCGAGTGATCCGCCACGAATCCATTCCATTGAAAAAAACAGCTGCCCGTCGTCTTCACCGAAATCATAGATCTGAACGACGTTGTGATGCGACAGCTGAGCCGCCGCGTAGGCTTCGCGAGTAAAACGTGCCAGCGACGCCGGGTTCTCGGCCAACCGGGTGCGAATGGTTTTCAGTGCGACGTCACGATCGAGCGACACCTGTTTGGCTTGATAGACCGCGCCCATCGCCCCGCGGCCGAGCAGGCGAACGATTCGATAGCCGCCCAGTCGCGATGGCCCTGCGTTGACTGCCTCGTCGCTGCCGTCATCGGAACGGTCCTCGACGGCGTCACGATCCGGTTCGGAAGCCGCGGCGGGGCGATTTCCCGATCCGGCGGAAACGTTCGGCGGCGGCGAAGACTGCCGTGGCGACGCCGCGGGACTGCTGCCCTGGTCCAAAGTCTGATCCACGGTTTGCTCGACCGCAGCCTTGGTCCGCGTGGCCGCGCCGGAGGGCGGTCGGGTCGCCTGTTTCGCTTTGCCGACCCGCACCCGAGGCGGATCATCGTCACTGACCTGGATTAGAAAGGTCGCCGCACACTTCTTGCACGTCGGCTTGTAGCGGCCCGGCTTGGGATCTCCCAGCTGCAGCTTTGCAGAACAGTGTGGGCATTCGATCTGGATCAAGGACAAACGACGACGTTGGAGTGGTTCGGGAAAATCAGCTCCCAACCATCATAGCTGATCCCAACGCGAAAGCCTGGATCACTGCCCCGCCTGGATCACTGCCCCGCCGAAATCACTGCCCCGCCCGCAGACGCTGCACCGTCAATTCGATGGCCGTGATCAGCGCCCGCGCCTTGTTGATCGTTTCCTCGTACTCGGCATCGGGATCGCTGTCGGCAACGACGCCGCACCCGGCTTGCACGTACACCGTCTCGTCTTTGACGACCATGGTTCGCAGGGCGATACAGGTATCCATGTTGCCTCGATAGTCGATCCAGCCGACGGCGCCGCCGTAGGGGCCGCGGCGATGCGGTTCGATCGAATCGATGACTTCCATAGCGCGGACCTTGGGGGCGCCCGAGACCGTGCCGGCCGGCAGTGCGGCCTTGAGTGCGTCGAAGGCATCCAACCCTTCGCGCAGCTTTCCTTGCACCTCGCTGCTGATGTGCATCACGTGGCTGTAGCGTTCGACGACCATGACTTCGGTCAATTCGATGCTGCCAAACTGGGCCACGCGGCCGACGTCGTTGCGCCCCAGGTCGACCAACATCACATGTTCGGCGCGTTCTTTGGGATCGGCCAGCAATTCCTGCTCGAGCGCCTTGTCCTCTTTTTCGGTCTGTCCGCGTTTGCGAGTTCCCGCCAGCGGCCGGACGGTGACGATCGAATCTTCGACACGGCACATGATTTCCGGCGAACACCCCACCAGAACGGTCTCGGGGGTCCGCAGATAAAACATGAACGGGCTGGGATTGACCACCCGCAACGAACGATAGATTTCCAGCGGATCGACGTCGGTTTTCACGGCCATCCGCTGGCTGGGGACGACTTGAAAGATATCGCCGGCGCGAATGTATTCGACGCACTCGCGGACCGCCCGACCGAACGATTCACGGGTGAAGTTGGACGAGATATCCAACGGCTCATTTCGAGCCGCGTCGCGCCAAACCGTTTCGTCCCAGGCGGCGGTGCGAATCTCCCGCCCCCCCGTGGTCTCGGACAGTTTTTCGATCGTGCCATCGACATCCGCGGCCGCTTTGGCGAACGCTTCCGCGGCGTCGTCACGGTGATTGACCTCACGACAATCGGCCAAGGAGACGACCGTGACCGTCTTGTCGACGTGATCGAAGACGCACAGCGTGTGGTAGAACGCGAAATCCAGATCGGGCAAGCCGCGATCATCCGTGGGCGCGTTGGGCAGGTGTTCCACGTAACGCACCACGTCATACCCCGCATAGCCGATTGCGCCACCGACAAAAGGTGGCAGTTCGTCGATCTCGGCGACCGATTTCTGAAAGTGCACGCGGAACGCGTTCAGCGGGTCGGGATCGGTGAAGGTTTCCGTTTCCCGCTGACCGGTCAAATCGGTCACGGTGACCTGGTTTCGCGTGGCCGAGAAACGCAGCGAGGGCTCGGCGGCCAAAAAGCTGTAGCGGCCCACTTTTTCGCCGCCGATGACGCTTTCGAACAAACAGGCACCGCCGGCCGCCACGGATGTGCCGTCGGCGGATCGATCCAGCCGCCCGAATGCTGTCACCGGCGTCAACGCATCACTCAACAAGCGGCGATACACCGGGACAAAGTCGTGCTCGATGGCCAGGGCGGCAAATTCGTCGGGGGTGGGGTGGTGCATGGACGGAGCGAATTTCATGAATGGACAAGAGCGGTTGCCGTTAGTGTCGTCACCGAAACGCCAGTCGTGTAGGGGACCGGGTTGGTTTTGCCTCTCACGAGCGATAGAATCGATCAGGCAGCCGGCCGTCGCTACCCTTGTCGGCTCGCCGTCACGCCCTGCACGTCTTCTTTTTTCCGGCCCGGTCCTCCCCATCACAACTCGGATTGATCATGAAGTGCCAATTCTGTGAAAAACCGGCCACCTTCCACATCACCGAACTGACCGAACCGGTTGGCCCGCAGGTCATGCACTTGTGCGAAGAGCATGCCAAAGGGTTCCTCAACAAGGAAGCCAGCCCGCCGATGACCGCGATCGCGTCGGCCCTGGCCAAACAACTCGGTCAATCCGGCGACGTGCTCGAAGAGCTGGATCAGAAGGAGTGTCCCGTGTGTGGCATTAGCTTTTTCGAATTTCGCAACAGCGGCCGACTCGGTTGCCCCTACGATTACACCCACTTCGAATCCGATTTGCGCCCGCTGCTGGTCAATGTCCACGACAAGACCGAACATGTGGGCAAAAACCCCACCCGCTCGGCGGGAACGGCCGACTCGTTGGCGAGAATGATCGGACTGCGGCGCGAAATGGAAGAAGCCATTGAACGCGAAGACTACGAGCGGGCTTCAGAAATCCGCGACGAAATCAAAGCGATGGAAGACCCGATCGCCCCACCATCGACCCCCTCGGATACCCAATCGTGAAACGTGACGCGGACTTTGACGAACTGGCCCGGTACAGCGGCGAATGGATGCGCGGTGAAGGGCCGGAATCGGATATCGTGATCAGCACCCGGATTCGATTGGCACGTAACCTGGCCGATTTTCCATTCATCCGTCGATGCAGTGACGAAGATCGACTGAGTATCGAACGGACCGTCCGTGCCCGCATGGAAAGCCTGACCGACGCGCATTGGAAATCCGCCCACTACGTCGACCTGGAACCGCTCTCGGAAATCGATCGCCAGCTGCTGGTCGAACGGCAACTGATCAGTCGCGAAATCGCCGAGTCCGACGGGTCACGCGCCGTCGCCTTTGATGCGACCGAAGGCTACAGCGTGATGGTCAACGAAGAAGACCACTTGCGAATCCAAGTCATGAAAAGTGGCTTGGACATCAAAAACACCTGGGAGCAGGTCAACCGCATCGATGATATGCTCGAAGAAGTCATCTTGTACGCGTTCCATCCTCGCTACGGTTACCTGACCGCCTGCCCGACCAACGTCGGCACGGGATTGCGAGTCAGCGTGATGCTGCACTTGCCGGCACTGGTCATCACCGAACAGATGGACCGTGTCTTCCGCAGCATGCAACGGATCAACGTCACCGTCCGCGGTCTCTACGGCGAAGGATCCCAGTACACCGGTGACTTCTACCAAGTCAGCAACCAAGTCACGCTCGGCCACAGCGAAGCCGACCTGCTGGCCTTGGTCGGAGACGAGGTCGCACCGCGGATCATCGAATATGAACGCAAGGCGCGTCAGGCGTTGCTGAAGAACAACCGCGATGACTTGCACGACGAAGTCAGCCGGGCGATGGGCATCCTGAGCACGGCGCGCAAGATCAGCAGTGAAGAAACGATGCACCACCTGTCCAAGATTCGACTCGGGATCAGCATGGGGCTGATCGAACAGCCGGACGTCAAAGTCATCAATCAACTGTTTTTGCAAACTCAATCGGCGCACCTGCAAAAACTGCAAGGCCGCGTCCTCGGCACCGCCGAACGCCACGCCCGCCGCGCCAGTTTCCTGCAACACCATCTGGCCGGCAAAGACGACGCCACCTGGAATTAGCCCCTTCATCACGCACAGCGTGACCTATCCAGCCCAGCGAGAACCGGGCGCGTCGCGAGCGTTTATGATGGGGGCTCACCCTGTTCCCTCCATCGGTGCCCCGATCTGATGAATCCATCATCTCCCCACGCCGCTGCCCGACGCGACTCCGCCCCCAGCCTTCGACATCGTCTGCTCGGCCAGCTACGCCTGGTCATGCTCTGCGCGTTTGCCTGGGCCACCATCAGTGTCACCCAGGCTGATGACGCCCCGGCGCGAAAAGCGAAAAAGCCGCCTCGCAAGCCTGCCGTCAAAGACGCCAAAAACACCGACACCGGACTGCCGGATCCACCCCAAGATCCCGCCTTGGCCCAGTTCGGCATCTACGAAAAAACGGCACCCCGCGCGGAGTCGACCGATCCGATCGTGACCACGTTGCCCCTGACGCTGCGACCGCATGATCGCATCGCACTGATCGGCAATGCTTTGCTGGAACGGTCCGGCCGATTCGGACATCTGGAAGCGATGATCCAGCAATCGTTCCCCGATCACCAATTGACCGTGCGCCATCTGGCCTGGACGGCTGATGAGATCGACCTTCAACCCCGACCCGATAACTTTGCCGATACGCTGCAGCACCTGCACCACGAACGAGTGGATGTCATCTTCGCCGCTTACGGGTTCAACGAGTCGTTTGCCGGCGACGCCGGACTGGATCGGTTCCGCGATGCACTCGGTCGCTACCTCACCGAACTAAAAACCAAAGCCTTCCATGGCCACTCCGCACCGCGGCTGGTCCTGGTTTCCCCCATCGCCAATGAAAACCTGCCAAACATTCCGGCCGCGGATCTCAACAACGACACCATTGAGAAATACGTCGACGTGATGCGAGACGTCGCGGCCGAGCAAGGTGTGGGGTTTGCCGATGTCTTTAACGAGACACGCCGGCAATTCGAGAGCCTGGGGTCGGACCACACGATCAACGGCATCCATCTCAACGAAGACGGTGACCGGTTCTTTTCAAAGACCCTGTTTGAAAAAGTGTTTCGCCGCGACGCACCCGACATCAAACCCGAGTTGCTCCAAGTCATCGCGGACAAGAACCGTCAATTCTTCCGACGGTTTCGACCGCTCAATACGTTCTACTACACCGGCGGCCGCAGCAAGGCGTACGGCTATCTGGACTTTCTGCCGGCGATGCGGAATTTTGATTTGATGACCGCCAATCGTGACGCGAAGATCTGGGAACTCGCTGCCGGAAAGACGCGGTCCACCGAAATCGACGACAGTAACTTGCCCCCGATGCCGGAAACCAAGCAAAGTCGTGGGGCGAACGTTTGGATGACTGCCGCCGACGAACAACAGGCGTTTCAGATGGACCCGCGATTCGAAGTCAACTTGTTCGCCGGTGAAGAACAATTCCCCGAGATCGCCAACCCGATCCAAATGCGTTGGGATTCTCGCGGTCGCCTGTGGGTCAGTTGTTCGACGACGTACCCGCACGTCTATCCCGGCAAAGAACCCAACGACAAACTGGTCATCTTGGAAGACAGCGACGGGGACGGCCGGGCCGACAAGTCAACCGTCTTCGCCGATGATCTGCACGTGCCGCTGTCGTTCGAGTTCGGTGACGGCGGCGTCTATGTGTCCGAGCAACCCAACCTGAGTTTCTTAAAAGATACCGACGGCGATGACCGGGCCGACGTGCACGAAGTCGTGTTGACGGGTTTTGGAACCGAAGACTCACACCATTCGCTGCACGATTTCACCTGGACGCCCGACGGAGACCTGATCTTTCGCGAATCGATTTTCCATCATTCGCAAGTCGAGACGCCGTACGGACCGGTCCGACAACAGAACAGCGGCTGGTTTCGATTTCAGCCCCGGACGCAGCGACTGGTCGGATTTGGAAGCTACCACAGCACCAACCCCTGGGGCGTGACCTTCGACGACTGGGGCCAACACATGGCCAGTCACCCCGTCTACGCCGAAGCCTTTCATTCACTCGACCCGCCCTACCCCGCGCAACATCCCAAACCGACGGGGCTGCAAGCCTACTCGGGCGTGTGCGGTCACCACATGATCGACTTCCCGACGTTCCCTGCCGAATTGCAAGGCGGGTTCATCAAGGTCCGCTACAAACCGACCAACCGCGTCGAGATTCACAAATGGGTCGAAGGTGAATTCGGGTACAACGAGGAGTACGTCGGAGACCTGTTGTTCAGCAAGAACCTGAGCTTCATCCCCGTCGACTTGCAATGGGGACCACGTGGCGCGCTGTATGTTTGCGACTGGTACAACCCGATCAAAGGCCACGCGCAGTATTCGCTCCGCGATCCACGCCGCGACCGAGATTCCGGACGGATCTGGAGGATCACCGCCAAAGGGATCCCGCTACAAGAACCTCCAACAATCGCGGACGCATCGGTCGGCGAGTTGCTGCAATTGCTCAAACGACCCGAGTACCGCGTCCGCGATTGGGCCAAACGTGAGCTACGTGAACATGACCGCGACGAAGTGCTGCGCAAGCTCGACGACTATCTCGTGAACCTTGATTCATCCGACCCGCGCTTCCGGCACCACCAGATCGAAGCGATTTGGACCTACCGAACGATCGGCTTGGTCGACCTGCCCGAGAGCATCAACCCGCCGATCGGAAACGTTGCATCTCCACGTCCGTCACAGGTTCCAACACGTTCGAGTGAACGGACCGATCACCTGCCCAGCCTTGCCCTCGCGACCGCCACACTGCGGCAATTGCTGTCCTGCGACGATTCGCATGCCCGCGCCGCGGCGACCAAACAGCTGCGTTATTGGCATCCCTACATGGACGACGCCATCGAACGGCTCAACCGCAGTGCCAACGACGCCAACGGCATCGTCCGCATGCAAGCCGTGATCGCGGCAACCTATGTCGGCACCCAAGCGGCATTGGAAGCGGTCCTGGATGTGTTCAACCACCCCCGCGACGGGCACCTGCAATACGCGATCACGTGCGCCCTGGGTTCCAGAACATTGCGTCCGCACTGGGAAAACGACGATCGCTGGGGCATCGCGCAGCGCCTCCGGCAAGCTGCCAAGGACAGCACGATCAAAGAGCCCACACCGGGAGCCACCGACGCACAGTTCGATTCCCAGAAGAACGTCAACGTCGTCCACATTTCCGCCATCCCGGAAAAGATGTTGTTCTCCGTGACCCGCATCACGGCCACACCGGGACAACCCGTCAAGATCGTGTTCACCAACCCCGATGCGACCGACCACAACCTGGTGATCGTTAAATCGGGGGCGCTGGCGGAAGTCGGGATGGCGGCCAACGAAATGGCCAAAGACCCGCGCAACGCCAAATCGGATTTCATCCCGCGTGAAAAGAGCGATCTGATTCTGCACGCCACCCCAATGATCGGACCGACCCGTTCGTCGTTGGTCGATGTGTTGCGATTTCACGCGCCGACCGAGCCGGGAATCTATCCTTATGTTTGCACCTTCCCAGGGCACTGGGTGGTGATGAACGGGGTGCTGGTCGTCGCCGAGGACGCCGCCAGTGCCGAGCGACTATTAGCTGGCAGCAAGCCCAAGATCATCAAGAAATGGACGATGGATGACTTTGCCGACTTCGACAACGCGGCTCGTCTGGACGACCCTCAAGCTCGCTCGCGCGGAATGATGGCGTTCGTCAAAGCCAACTGCAATCAATGCCATGTCGTCGCGGGCCACGGCGTCGACCTGGGCCCCAAACTGGAAGAGTCCGTGAAGAAACTCAAGGGCATCGAGTTGCTGCGGCAAATCATCGAGCCCTCGTCCAAGATCCACGAAGACTATCAAACGTCGCGGTTTCTGCTGACGGACGGACGCATCGTCACCGGCGTCGTCGCCAGCGAAGACGAAACGACGTTCCAGGTGGCCACCAATCTGCTCACGCCGAACTCGTTGACCGAAGTCCGCAAACGCGACATCGAAATCCGTTCGGCGTCCAAGGTATCACCGATGCCCGCAGGATTACTGGACGTGTTGACCAAAGACGAAATCCTCGATCTGCACACCTACGTCCAGTCGGGCGGCTACCAGTTGCCCGACCACATCGATCACCACCATCACCACGGTGCGGCGGAACCGACGAAGTAAGCCGATCCCGCTCTTATGATCCTGCGTCAAACTCTTTCATGATGTTCCAAACACATGGAATTTCCGGCCATTGGCGTTCCGGACTGGTTTAACATGGAACGGCTCTGATCCTGTCCTGGATGGCGTTCGCGGATACGTTCTGCCATCGGTGCGTTCAATCAATTCCCTCCAACGACCGAACCATGCCACGAAGTCTTCGCCATCGCCGGTTGACGCAGTTGTTCGTTCTCACGCTGCTCTGCTTCGCATCGGTGACCCAAGCCGAGCGACCGAACATCATGGTCATCATGGTCGATGACATGGGGTTCTCGGATATTGGACCTTACGGAAGCGAGATTCCGACGCCGCACTTGGATGCGTTGGCCGCCGGAGGTGTTCGGTTTTCGCAGTTCTACAACACCGGCCGTTGTTGCCCCACACGTGCGACGTTGCTGACCGGCCTGTACGCGCACGAAACCGGCGTGGGCTGGATGACCACCGACCAGGGAACGCCGGGCTATCGCGGTCATTTAAACGATCACTGCGTGACGATCGCCGAGGTCATGCGTGATGCCGGTTACTTCACCGCGATGACCGGCAAGTGGCACGTCGGCTTCAATCACGGTGTCACGCCCTGGGGACGTGGGTTCGATCGCAGTCTAAACCTGCCCGCCGGCGGATTGCATTTCTCCAACCAGACCGGTTCCAAGGGCGGCACCAAGATGTTTCTCAACGGTGAAGAGATCGCCCGCGACGATCCTCAATTCAATCCGCCCTGGTACGGAAGCGATCTATGGACCGAGCAGGGACTTCGATTTGTCGATGAAGCGATTGCGGCGAAGAAGCCGTTTTTTTGGTACCTGGCCCATGTCGCACCACACTTCCCCTGCATGGCACCGGAAGCAACGATCGCCAAGTACCGAGGCAAGTACATGCAAGGCTGGGACAAGCTCCGTGAACAGCGTTACGCCCGCCAACTCGAATCCGGGTTGATCGAACAACAGTGGAAACTGGAACCCCGCCCCGAAGAAATCCCCGCCTGGGACTCACTGACACCGGCTGAACAAAAACGTTATGACGACATGATGGCGATCTACGCCGCCATGATCGAAGAAGTCGACAAGAACATCGGCAAGCTCGTCGATGCGCTCCGCGAGCGATCACAATTGGACAACACGTTGATCCTGTTTTTATCCGACAACGGTGGCAACGCCGAAGCCGGCATCAAGGGCAGGTACAACGGAGATCACCCCGGCGACCCACATTCGGACGTCTTCATCGGCAAGTGCTGGGCACACTTAAACAATACACCGTTCCGCAAGTACAAACACTACAACCACGAAGGCGGTACGGCGTCGCCATTGATCGCCCACTGGCCCGCGCAGATCGATCCCCAACCCGGCGCAGACGGCTGGATCGCCACGCCCACTCATCTGATCGACATCATGGCGACGTGCGTGGATCTGGGCGAAGCCGGCTATCCAACCGAGTACAACGGCCAGGCGATCAAATCGATGCGGGGACAAAGCCTGAGACCCTTGCTGACCGGTGACGGCGTGTTCACCAAACGGACGTTGTACTGGGAACACGAAGGCAACGCGGCGATTCGCGTTGGTGATCGCAAACTCGTTCGCGCTAGTATTCGCGGCCCCTGGGAACTATTTGATCTGAAGACGGATCGCACCGAGCAATCCGATCTGGCAGCGGAGTCCCCCGCGGAAGTCAAGACACTGGCCGCACAATGGCGCAAGTGGGCCCACGACGTCGGGGCGATGCCAAAGCCGGGCTCCAAAAAGAAGAGAGACAAGAATTGAAAGACGACGCCCTCCAGCGTGCACGTCGCGGTACGCGAGAAAATGGATCAATCCCAGCAGGTGGCGTCAGCCAGTGGCGTGTGTTGAGCACACGTTGATCCCCCGACGCTCGCTGGCGCTTCCCGCTGGCATAGCTCAAAACCTTTCCCCCGGAGATTCCCCCGTGTTTTGTTGTTTGAAATCGGTGTCGTCGGCACTCGCCACAATTGCGGTGATGCTTCTTTGTTGCTCGCCCTTGACGGCTCAAACCGACCCTGCCTCGCCCGATTGGTCGCCCGTCAAAGACGCGATGAGCAGTCGCTGGGCGAAACAGATCACACCGGACAACGTTTGGGCCCAGTACCCGCGTCCGCAAATGACACGTTCTCAGTGGACCAATCTGAACGGGTTGTGGGACTACGCCGTCAGCAACAGCGACGCCGAGCAGCCGAACCAGTGGACGAGAAAGATCCTCGTCCCCTTCGCCATCGAATCGCCCTTGTCCGGTGTCGGCCGACGACTCAAGGCCGACGAGACACTCTGGTACCGAACCACCTTTGACCGGTCCGATGTCCTTCCCGGCGACCAGACCACTCCGTTTCGGATTCACTTCGAAGCCGTCGACTATCGTTGCAACGTCTGGCTGAACGGTCGATCGCTGGGCGAGCACGTCGGCGGAAACCTGCCGTTTTCGTTTCTGGTCGAAGACGGCCTGCAAGACACGCAAAACGAACTCGTCGTCAAAGTCGTCGACGCGACCGATGCGACGGGCAAGTACCAATTGCGTGGCAAACAAAAGGTCGAAAACCGCGGCATCTTCTACACGCCGGTTTCCGGCATCTGGCAAACCGTTTGGATCGAACCGGTCGCCGCGTCCCACATCGTCGACTTGAAAGTCACCGGTGATGCCGGTGGGAACGTGGTGGTGCAAGCCAACACGCGGGGCGATTCGAAATCGATACGCGTTGTCGCAAAAGACAAGAAGAAACAGGTTGCGCAATCAACATCGGACAACGGCGAAGTTCATCTCTCCATCGACGACGCCAAACTCTGGTCGCCCGATTCGCCGTTTCTGTACGACTTGCAGATCGATCTGCTCGACGATGCGGGACGAGTGGTCGACTCGATCGGATCCTACGTCGGGCTGCGAACGGTGGGAAAACAACGTGACGCCAACGGCGACCTGCGGCTGACGCTCAACGGCGAAGAGATCTTCCACTGGGGTCCCCTCGACCAAGGTTGGTGGCCCGGCGGATTGCTGACGCCCCCGTCCGACGAAGCCATTCGATTCGAAATCGATTTCTTGCAACGGGCCGGATTCAACATGATCCGCAAGCACATCAAGGTCGAGCCGCGGCGGTACTACTACCACTGCGATCGGGCCGGCATGCTCGTCTGGCAGGACCAGGTCGAAGGCGGTGCGGGATTCGAATCGGGTGAATGGCCGAAGTGGCAACGATTGGACCGGAATCACGAAAAGGCGAACTTGCCCCGATCATGGAAATCCGGCGACCCGCTCGACGCGACCTGGCCCGACTGGGCTCACCGGCAATTCATGACCGAACTGAAGGGGATGGTCGATCACCTTTACAATCATCCGTCCATCGTGACTTGGGTGCCCTTCAACGAGCGCTGGGGCCAACACCGAACGATGGAAGTCGGCCAATGGATCGTCGACTACGATCCGACGCGACACATCAACATCGCCAGCGGAGGCAATTTCTTCGCCGTCGGTGACATGGCCGACGAGCACGTTTATCCGCACCCGAATTTTCCCGTCGACGACGACCGCTATGACGACTTCGTGAAAATCGTGGGCGAATTCGGCGGCCACGGCTGGCCCGTTGCCGGTCATTTGTGGCGCAAAAGCGATCGTAATTGGGGCTACGGCGGGCTGCCGAAAACCAAACAGGAATACATCGAACGCTACAAAGAATCGATCCGCCGTCTGGCCGACCTCAAACAGCGCGGCGTCGCCGGTGCCGTCTACACCCAAACGACCGACGTCGAAGGCGAGATCAACGGATTGATGACCTACGACCGCGAAGTCATCAAGATCGCCGCGGGACACTTGAAACAAATCGCCGTCGACGCCGGATTGATCTCCGGCGGAAACCGGCTGACCAAGACGCGGCCGAACATCATCATCGTCCTCGTCGACGACATGGGGTACTCCGACCTCGGCTGCTACGGCGGCGAAATCGACACCCCCAACATCGACGCACTGGCCGCCGGCGGATTGCGGTTTACCCAGTTCTACAACCAAGGTCGATGCTGTCCGACGCGGGCGAGCTTGATCACGGGGCTGCAACCACACCAGGTCGGCATCGGACACATGACCGCACCTCCCGGACAACCGCTCGGCTTTGAAGGACCCTACCAAGGCTATCTCAACGACAACTGCACGACACTGGCCGAGGTGCTCAAATCGGCCGACTACACCACGCTGATGACCGGTAAGTGGCACCTGGGGGCCGATCGCAAAGAATGTTGGCCGCTGCAACGAGGTTTCGACAAGTATTACGGATGCATCAGCGGCGCGATCAACTACTTCAGACCCGGCGGCGATCGTGGATTGACCGAAGGCAACGAAGCGATCGAGGTCCCCGAAGGTTTCTACGCCACCGATACCTTTACCGACAAAGCCATCGAATACATCGACGGCGCCACCGAGTCCGGCGACGCACCGTTTTTTCTGTATCTGGCCTACAACGCACCCCACTGGCCGCTGAACGCCAAATGGGATGATTACCAAAAGTACCGCGGCAAATACAAAGACGGTTGGCGTGCGATGATGAAGGCGCGAAACGAGCGTCAACGCGAACTCGGCCTGCTTCGACAAGACACCACGCCCGCCGAACATCCCGGCCCCGAGTGGGACAGCCTGGACGAAAAACAACGCGACCGCTTGGATGCCGTCATGGCGGCCTACGCCGGCTGCGTCGATTCGATTGATCAAAATATCGGCAAACTGGTCGGCCATCTCAAAGCGATCGACCAACTGGACAACACCGTGATCTTCTTGCTCAGCGACAACGGCGCCTGTCAAGAAGGCGGCAACTTTGGCGTCGGCGACGAAGCGATGGTCAAGAACCCACCGCTGGAAACGACCGCGGGCGTTCGCATCGGATTGCACTGGGCCGGGGCCTGCAATACGCCCTATCGAAAGTATAAACACTACGTGCACGAAGGCGGCGCGTGCACACCAATGATCGCCCATTGGCCGGCCGGAATCGCGGAAAAGGACCGGGGAACGTTGATGCACCGACGGGCCTACTTGCAAGACTTCATGACCACGGTGATCGATCTGGCCGGCGGCTCCTATCCCCAGGGGATCCCCCAGTGCGAAGGTCAGTCGCTGGCTCCGCTGCTGGCCGGTACACGTCAAGACATCCACTTCGATCCGATGTACTGGGAACACGAAGGCAACGCGGCGGTCCGCATGGGCAAATGGAAACTCGTCCGCGAATACGAAAAACCGTGGGAGCTGTATGACTTCTCCAAAGACCGCAACGAACTCAACGACCTGTCAAAGGAAAAGCCGGTGCTCCGCAAGGACATGATCCAAATGTGGGAAACCTGGGCCACGGGAACCGGGGTGGCATTCCCCAAACGCTTCAACATGTACCAGTTTCTCAATCAGCAGAAAAAGGCGCAAGAGTAGCCCCGTTTTGCCTCTGGGGCCTGCCCATCGTAAAACGAAGGAATTTATTTCTTCACAGCGTCACCGATGAGACCACCGATAGCAGCGCAGCCCCACGGATTACTGGCACCCTTTCATCCGTGGGTTCGCCCTGCCATCGGTGGGCATTCTTTTCGATGGTCAGCCCGGTCAAATTGCAGCCGCAGCGAAGAAATGGGATAGGCTTCCAGCCTGTCGATCCCGACGCGCTCGCCGTCCACGCTCAACCGCCCACCACGTCGCGCAGCACGTGCCCGTGGACATCGGTCAGACGTCGATCGATTCCGTTGTGCCGGACCGTCAGCTGTTTGTGATCAATGCCCAGCAAGTGCAACATCGTGGCGTTGATGTCGTAAACCGTCGTCGCGTTCTCACGGTCTCGGGGACGAAAGCCCCACTGGTCACTTTCCCCAAACGTCCCCGGCACGACGCCGCCGCCGCACATCCAATTGGTGAACACGAAGGGATTGTGGTCACGGCCTTCGCTGCCTTGAGAACACGGCATCCGCCCGAACTCGGTGGTCCACAAGATCAACGTGTCGTCCAACATCCCCCGCTGTGCCAGGTCTTTGATCAACGCCGCTGCTCCCCGCGACATCCCCAGTGCCAACGGGCCATGATCGCGCGCGACATTCTCATGGCTGTCCCAGTTTCGGCGTGGAATCCGTTGTCGTTGCCGCTCCAAATCTGAACGAATCGCACGCCGCGCTCGAGCAATCGCCGCGCGACGAGACACTTGCGGCCAAAGAACTCGGTTTCGGCTTTCGGGTTGATCTCCGTGTCATCGACGTGGGAACCTTCGTCGACGATTCCGTACAGATCGCGGATGTACTGTGGCTCGGAGGCCAGGTCGAGCGCGTCGGTGGCCGAGAGCTGCATCGCAGCGGCCAATTCGTAGGAACGGACGCGGGCGTCCAATCGGTCGTCGCTCGGTCGCCGCGCCGCATAGGCGGCGTTGAGTTGTTTCAGTGCCTGCAATCCCGCGCGGTCGCTCTCGGGTGTGATAAAGTCGCTGTCCGGTGGAAACAAATCCGTAATCGGTGTCTTGCCGCTGGGCCGCAACACCGTGCCTTGATGGCTTGCCGACAAGAACGCGTT
This sequence comes from Phycisphaera sp. RhM, assembly GCA_033042175.1. Classification (GTDB taxonomy): domain Bacteria; phylum Planctomycetota; class Planctomycetia; order Pirellulales; family Pirellulaceae; genus Stieleria. The sequence goes on along the minus strand of WCIL01000002.1, from coordinate 228,877 downwards.
GCCCCAGTTTTTGGCGCCGTTGGACGCGAACCCGCGATGATCGGGCAACACGACGAAGGTCGGTAGATTCTCGTTTTCGCTGCCCAACCCATAGGACACCCACGAGCCCGCGCTGGGGAAGCCCGGCAAGTTGAATCCCGTGGTCTGCAATAGCGTGCCCTGGCTGTGCACGCCGGTTTTGCCGACCAGATTGTGAAGGAACGCGATCTCGTCGACGACGTCACCGAGGGGCGCGACGATTTCGCTGAGATGCTTGCCGCTTTGGCCGTACGGTTTAAATTTCCAAGGACTGGCAAAGCAATCACCGGGCTGGCTTTGAAACAGCTCGACGGTTTCACCGGGATCCCACGGTTCGCCGTTGCGTTTTTCCAAAACCGGTTTGTAGTCGAACGTGTCCACGTGACTGGCCGCACCCGCCATGAACAACTGCACGACCCGTTTGGCCTTGGGCGGATGATGCAGCACCACATCGGCCCTCGCATCGTCGCGATGCAGCATGTCCGCCAGTGCGATCCCGGCCAGCCCGCCCAGCCCCTGACGAAGGAGGGATCGGCGATGCATTGTCGCAGCGTTCATGGTCGGGTCGTTTTGGTGGTGGTGCATGGAGAAACCATCAATCCAGATACATCATCGCACTCGCATTGAGAACGACTCGGCAAAGTGTCTGTGGTCCATGTTCGGCAAGTAGTGTCGCCAGTGGTTCACGTTCGATTTCATTTGCGTCCCGGCCCCAGGCCAGCCGACATGCCAGTCGGACGGCTTCGTCGTCCGTCGTCGTTTCGGCGGACAACCGATCGGCAAAACGCTTCGCCATCGCTTCGATCAACCGATTGTTCCACTGGGCGAGTGCCTGGAGCGCGGTGGTCGATTCATCGCGGCGGGCGATGCTGATCGACGGATCGGCGCAATCGAGGGTCGTCAACATCGGCTGCGGTTGGGACCGCACCACGAACCGATAGATCGTGCGACGATGGGATGCGGGGTCATTCGGATCATGGAGATCGTATTCATAGTGGGGCGAGTGCTGAGGTCGCTCGATGACAAAATCTTGAAAGCTTGGCCCACCCCGATCTGCCGTGCGAAGCGCGCCGCTGACGGCCAGCACCGAATCGCGAAACTCTTCGGCCGTCAGACGACGCCGATTGAACCGCCACAACCCATCGTTGCTCGCATCGATCGTCAAATTCGTTCGCGTGATGTCCTCAAATTCATCGGCAAAGGAGGCGCGCCGGTAGGCGTTCGTGCAGACCAACTCGCGAACGATTGCCTTGATCGATTGTTCGGGGTCATCTCGCAGGCGAGCGGCCAACAGATCCAATAGTTGCGGATGCGTCGGTAACATTCCCATCCGACCGAAATCATTTGGTGTGCCGACCAATGGTTTGCCAAACGTCCACTGCCAGATCCGATTCGCGATCGAACGCCAGATCAAAGGATTGTCACATCGCGTGACGTAGCGTGCCAGCGCGACGCGTGCCTCCGCTTCATCGTAATCCTCGTGATCGACAAACCGTGACGGACCACCGGGCCATAATTCCGGAGCCCCCGGAAGCATTCGAGCCCCGGGTGCTTGTAAATCACCCCGATTGAGAAAGTGGATCGCCCGCACCGAACCGTTGGTTGGCAGAAACTTGCCCTGTTTCGGAAACTCCGTCGCCACGGCGTACACGAACTGCCCAGCGGGAATCGCTTTCAATTCTTGTTCGATCTCCGCCAGACGTTTGGTCCATTGCTCGATTTGGCGTTGGTATTCGGGCGTGGTTGCCGCGGCAATGATCGCGCGGCGTTGCTCGCGTAGTTGTTTCCACTGCATGGCCTCGGCTTCATCGAGTGAAAGTCGATGGTACTGTTGATCGACCAGGAACCGGGGGGACCAGCGCGCGTTGGGCGGAATCGAGTCCGACGCATTGACATTGGCTCCGAAAGCGACGTTGGTGCCGTCGCCCGGTGAAAGCACGCGTAATTCTCCCAGAGCCAAAATAAAATCGTTGCGTCGCTCGGCGAGCTTGGTTGCCGTCACACGGACGATCCGTACCGTCTGGCCCCCGACGTCGACGTTGACCGGAGACGCTTCCGGGTTCGTAAAGTCGTCGGCAGTCTGGTCAAAGATCGTGGTGGCGTTTTGATCGGTCAGTGTCGCTTCCGAGGTCACGTCGACTTTGAATCGAACCGGAAACCCGAACCCGGCACCGATGTTGTTGAAATCATCGAAGCATGCGATCAGCTCGATTCGATCGATCGGCTTGGGCGTTCCCAAATCCACTTCGACCCATTTGACGACGTCGGCGCGTGCGGCGATTTGGCTGTGAAACCCGTGCTGCGGCGGAGGCGTGAATTGATTCGCCTTTTGCGTCAACGCATTCAGTGGTGGGTCGATCGCGGCGGCTTGTTTTGCGACCTTCTGCTCAAATGTCTTTTTCACCTCATCACGCTGGCGAGTGATGGCGTCGCGTTCTTGCTGCAACGAACGCTTGTGTCGCTGCTGCTCGGCCGACAGCCCCGCATAAACTCGATTCGCGCGGTCGATCCCGGCGAACACGGCATGGACGCGGTAGTAGTCTTCGCTTTCGATCGGATCAAACTTGTGATTGTGACATTGCGCGCACTGGATCGTCGTGCTTTGAAACACGTTGAACACGGCCGCGGCCATCTCGTCACGATCAAGATGTTTGGCGATTCGGCCATCCAACTTGCCTTCGCCGACTTCCACGTGGGCAATCAAATCCCAAGGGCCTGCAGACAAAAACCCGGTGGCCACGATCCCTTCGGATGTGTCGTCGGCCAACACGTCGCCGGCGATCTGCTCTCGAGCAAACTGTCCAAACGGCTTGTCCGAATTAAAACTGTTGATGACGTAATCACGGTAGGGCCACGCGTTGCTTCGCGGTTGGTCTTTGTCATAACCATGCGTTTCGGCGTAGCGTACGATGTCCAGCCAATGTTGCCCCCACTTCTCCCCAAACTCGGGCGCCGCCAGCAAGCGGTCGACCAGATCCCGCCAGGCTTGTTCAGGATCGTCACGGGACTGCACGACAAATGCATCGACCTGCTGGGGCGTCGGAGGCAACCCACTTAGGTCATAGGTGACCCGCCGGATCAGGGTAACGGGATCCGCCGGTGGCAACGGAGTCAGTTTTTGTTGGGCCAGTTTCGCGTCGAGCCGTTCATCGACGATCGTTCGCAGCTCTCCTTCGGTGTCGGAACCAATCGGCTCGAGCGACCACCATTGTCGGTCGGCAATTTCCGGGGGCTGGATCTGAAAGTTTGGGGGCAACACCGCCCCGGCATCGATCCAGCTTCGAATCGCCGCGATCTCTTCGGCCGACAGGGGATCAGAATCCTTCGGCATCTCCGCCCGCCCGTCGCTTGGCGAGATCAACTCGACGATGTGGCTGGATCCCGCGTCGGCAACCTCGATGTATCCGTCGTCGATCAACCGTCGCGGATCGACCATCGACAGCCCGCCACCGGTCTTTTGATCGTTGTGACAACTCAGACAACGGCGTGCCAAGACGGGGGCGACCGAGTCGAGAAACGGCTCGTCTGCTGCGGCCGGTGCCCCCGCGGGAATCGCGAAAAGACACGCCAGCAGAGGCATCAATAGGGGGCGCATGGCATCAACGTGGGCGGGAAGCGATCGGAGCGCGGCCCTGTATTGTAACAGCAACCGGAGGTCACGCTGTAAAGGATTCTTTCGCGGTATTGGCCGCGAGCCTAAGGTCGTAAAGTCAAGCGTCGTTTCCTTGGGGTGGGGGCCCGTAGGCTCGCGCCAAACGGCTGATCTGAGTTTGAGATCGGTGACCATCGGCATGCACAGCATGCCCTACGCATGCTGCTAACCGCTAACTCTCCGGTTGCGTCATGATCTGATCGCGGTACTGCAGCGGTGCGGAATCGACGTGTTGGCCCGACAGATGGGCGACGATCTTGTCGACGTGGTCGTGGCAGTTTTCTAGAAACGTCTTGTACTTGCTGCTCTGTGTGCCGGCGGTTGCGGTCCCCGCGATGTAGATGCCGGGGACGTTGGTCTGCATCGTGTTTTCATCGTAGGTCGGCCGCTGCATCGCGTCGGACAATTCAACGCCGGCCATTCGCATCAACGTCTTGTCCTGCTCGTACCCGATCAACGTCAACACATCGTCCGCCTTGACTTGGGCAATGGAATCATCATCGATCGACTGCAGGTGGACGCACTCGCTGGTGATCCGAACGGGTAGGGTGCCGGTAAAATCACCGATCCGGCCGGCGGCTAAGAGCCCCTTGATCTCGGGCAGCAACCAATACTTGATGTGGTCTTCGGGCAATTCCGAACCGCGATAGCTGAGCGAAACGTTGGCACCGGCATGATGCAATCGCAATGCCGCTTCGATCGCACTGTTTCGCCCGCCGACGATCAGAACGTCTCGGCCGAAATAGCGATGGGTCTCGCGCAGGTAGCCATCGACATGGGGCAGATCCTCGCCCGGAATCCCCAGCCTTTTTGGAAAGTCGGTTCCGCCGATGGCCAGGACCACCGCCTCGGCCGACCAGACGCTCGGCTGTCCGCCCGGTTTGGTCGTCACGGCGAAGCGATCGCTATCGTCACGGGCAATGTTCACCACCGGGCAGTGGGTGTGGACCTGAATCTCGAATTGGGTCGCCACGCCACGCAGGTACGTCAGGTACTGTTCGCGAGTCGCTTTGGACTGGTCACTGGTCAGCAGCGGAACGCCGGCGATCGCGATCCGCTCGTTGCTGCTGAACCAGCGAGTTTGGGGAGCCCACCAGGAGATCGTGTGTCCGATCGAACCGGCATCAAACAGTTCGAACTCGATGCCGCAGCGACGCAGCGCGACGGCGAGTTCCAATCCGATCGGCCCGGCCCCCACGATCACCACTCGGGTCGAACGGGCCTCGTCGGGGGATGCGGTGGGTTGCGGATTGGACATTTTTAATTTTTGGTCTGTAGTGGGACAAACGCTCGGCGTGATCAATCCAAACGCAATCCGCCGGATGCGTCTTGATCCAAAACGACGGTCACGTGGTCGTGGTTGCGCAGCAACGATGCCGGGTGCGATTCGTCGACCGGCCCCTCGAGCATCTTTGCGACGGCATCGGCCTTTCCGGCCCCGGTGGCCAGCAACACGATCTGACGGGCATCGAGAATGGTGGCAATACCCATTGTGATCGCATGGCAAGGCACCTCGTCGATGGAATCAAAAAAGCGGGCGTTCTTTTCGATCGTCTCCGGCGTCAGGTCGACTTGACGGGTGCGACTGTCGCGCGGTGAGCCGGGTTCGTTGAAGGCGATGTGCCCGTTGTGACCGAGCCCCAGCAATTGCAGATCGATTCCGCCGGCCGACTCGATCATCGATTCGTACTTTGCGCAGTGCGCCGCGACATCGGCGGCACATCCGTCAGGGACAAACGTCCGAGCGGGATCGATGTTGATGTGATCAAACAGCTGCTGGTTCATGAAGGCACGAAAGCTTTGCGGATGATCGCCGCCGAGTCCGATGTATTCATCCAAGTTGAAGGACGTCACACCGCTAAAGTCGACTTCGCCACTGCGGTTCATTACGATCAACCGGCGATACGTCTGCACCGGTGTGCCGCCGGTCGCCAATCCGAGCACGCTGTCCGCTTTGCGACGGACCTGCGCCGCGATCAGATCGGCAACCGCGTGTGACGCTTTCTCCCCGTCGGCTTTGACGATCGTTTCGATCCCATTGATTTGCACGGTTTGATTCATACCCCTTCACTTTCAGTTTGGCTGACGCACTGGATCAGCAACTCGGACCAATGTTCTAACGTCGGATAGTGCGTACGCAACGCTTCACGCAGATCGGGTCGCACGAATACGCGGACCCGTTTGACTACATTATCAAACTGCTGGCGGGCGAGCACCGCCGCGACCGGTGAAACGTCACCCAGGGTGGCCGTCCGGCCATCGGCAAACAGCACCGCCGTGTTGATGTCGACTTCTAATTTTACCGGCGGTGCATCGATCAGCACATCCGCCGCCGCCACCGCGACGCCGGTTTGACGACTCAGTTGTTCCGCCACACGCTCGCACAGCGCGACCAGCCACCAATGATGGCGGCGGGCCAAACGCTGATGAATCGCTTCCCCCGACAGCACGCTGAACTCGGCGACTCGCTTGAACAATTGACGACGGGCACCAAAAAGCCCCTCGATCAATGGCTCGGCCAAGCTGCCCTGACCGGTCCGACGCAACAACGCAATCCATTCGGCGTCGGCCAGCTTGAACGTCGCGCTGAGGTCCATTCGATTGTGAAGCAGAAACACGCTCCGCTGGAGCATCGCGGTCGCCGAGCGCACGGCGTGATGCCAATACACTTCGCTGAACATGATGTACCGCGCAAAGACCATCATCTCGGCAGCCGTGCGGCCTTTTTCACCGACCGCCAATCGCCGGGTCGACGGATCGACCACCAGGGACGAAATCAGCCGACCGGCGTCAAAGTTGCGTCCGTAGTCGACCCCGCAGTGCAGACTGTCACGCTGCAAGTAATCCAATTTGTCGATGTCGATCGGACCGCTCAAACAACTGGCCAAGAATTGGAACCCGTCGCCGCCGTCTGCCTCGGACGCCGGGTCCTTCCGGGGGCCGATCAACAACCGTTCCACATCCGCCGCGTCACACTTCCAATCCTCGTCAATGCATTCGGCCAATTCGCCTTCGCGGATCAATTGACCCACCCGATGCTCGTGTCTGGCCACCGAGTCCAACTGCATGTCTTCGATCGGATGACAAAACGGCCAATGGCCAAGATCGTGCACCAGCGCCGCGACCAGAAACGCGTCACAGTGCCGATCGTCCAGCCAACGCGATGCCAGTCGATCGCCCCGAAATCGGGCCAGCAATCGCAACGCGTTTTGATAAACACCCAACGTGTGTTCCAACCGCGTGTGCATCGCGCCCGGATAGACCAGTGAAACCATCCCCAGTTGGCTGATCCCGGCCAACCGACGCAGCGCCGCGGTGTCCAGAATCCGCCGGACGCGGTCAGACAAGGGTACCGAATCCGCAGGCGGGATTCGAACCAGGGACCCGGAATCGGCGCCGGCCCGATGCAGGAGATCAAGTTCGGGTAGCTCGTTCACGACAGGCTTGCCAAGGGCGAGCGTGAAACGGTGGCGTCGGTGACCGTCACCGATGACGATTCGATCGTGGACTGCGAAACATCGGGTTCCAAATACCGATCGACTTCGCCGGGCTCGCCGGCGAGCGTCACGCCGCTGGTGAACGCCAACAAGACGATCACGATGAAATACAGCCCCGCGTGAATGACGCCGTTGAAAAATTCCAATTCAAACGTCCCCGCTGACGCCAGCGCGCCCAGGGCGATCATCACGCACAGGGTGATGCCGAACACCGTCCACGACATTTCAGACGGCGCGTTCAATTCAAAGACATACGAAGGAACGAACGCATACACCACCCAGATCACCGCAAAGATCGCCGAACAGATCAGCACACGGTTCCGCAGTTCCGGACCGACGTACGGTTCGCGTTCCTGGTCATACAAAAACGTGTAGCCGGACCAGACCAAGGGCGGCGCCAACAGGATCAGTCCCGCCAATTGGGCCCAAAACGGTGCCGTGCCATTTTCCCCGGTGAATCGAAACACCAACGCAAAGCCGAACACCGCGACGATCGATCCGATGGAAATCAACAGACCACTTTTGGTCACGTCGGTTTCTTTACGTTTGATCGGCTTCAGGACGCTGACACCCTTGCTGTCCTTCGGCGCCCCATCGGTCGGCGCGTGGATGACGACTTGCTCGTCCGCCTTGGGGATCTCGATCGGCTTCTTGCAATTCGGACACGGCCCAGTTTTGCCGGCGAATTTGTCGCTCACCTGGAATCGTTTCAGACAGTGGCGACAGGTAACTTGGATCGGCATGAATGCAATTCTCTGCCAGCGGTTGCACTGGCACGGACGAACCGAACGGAGACAGGATAAAAAAACGTGACACCCGGCTGAAAAACGCGGGTGATCTGTCATGATGTAGGGGACAGTTTGTCACGCCAACAAGGCCCTTTGCAACCCTTCCGCCCCGATCGGGCATCAAATGTCGCACCGCCACCCCGCACACGGACGCCGCCGGTGCCGCGTCGGTCGCCTTGTGACATGGCCCATCGTCACCACATCTCCTTGACGGGCGCTGGAGCCCCAATGTCCGAGCCGACTCCCCCTCCCCACCCCGCCGACCCGGTCGCCCACGTCGTGCTGTATCAACCGGAGATCCCACAAAATACCGGTAACATCGGGCGGACTTGTGTGGCCGTTGGTGCGAAACTGTGGATCGTCCGCCCGGCCAGTTTCGATTTCAGTGACAAACGCGTCCGCCGCGCCGGGCTGGACTACTGGAAACACCTTGACCTCCAAGCGGTCGACCAATGGAGCGATCTGGTCGAAGCATTACCGCCCCGGCGGATGTTTTTCTTTTCCCGATTCGCCACGCGATCGATCTGGGACGAGAGTTTTCAGCACGGAGACAGCTTTGTGTTCGGTCGCGAAACCAGCGGGCTGCCGCGTGAAATCGTCGGCCCCGATCATCCCCACGCCCTGCGTGTGCCGACCACCGGCAACGTCCGCAGTCTGAATTTGGCGACCACCGTCGGAATCGTGCTGATGGAACAGCAACGTCAGTTGATCGCCGGATCCTCATCGACTGGTTGATTGAAGAACCTCGATGGAACCGACACGTTGAACCGGAACGCGGTCATCGCGAAGGCGAAAAGCGACGGAGCAAGCCGCGAATCCAGCTCGACTTGGGACGCGGTGTCGGTTCCGGACCTGTCGACGGACCGCGGCCTTCCAATTCCGCCAACGTTCTCGGCCGCGACAAACGCCCCTCCAGCACCGCCGTGATCTTTTCCATGACGAACTGATTCGTCGTATCGTCGCAGCAAATCGTCAAGGCGTGCCCCAACGTCTTGTGGGCGATCTCCACCCGACCGTCCAGCAAGTAGGCGATCGACAGATTGCCTAACAATTCAACGTCATCGGGAGCCAACGCGACCGCTTTTTCACCGGTCTGACACGCCCGCTCGGTGTCGCCGTCGGCCAACAGCACACCGGCAAGCTCCTTGTAGATGATCGTCTGGGGCTCATCGACCACCTCCAGGGCGCGCTCCAAGGCCTGAATCGCACGGGGGATTCGGTCCACCGCGTGCCAAGCTTTGCCGAGCAGAAACCAAACGCGCCAGGCATCGTCTCGCTGGCTGACCAATCGTTGCAGCCGTCCGATCGCCTCGCGGATCGCCTGCTGCACATCCTGCGATGGAGGCGGCTGCCCCGGGTGTCGCATGTTGCCCAACACCACGTCGGCAGATTTTCGGAACAGTTCCTCCGGTGTCTCATGCAGCCGGGCACTAAACAGCAGCTGTCCGGTTTCTTTGTCGCGATAAACGTCGACTCGCTCTTCACGCCGGACAAACTCCAGCCGGTTGCGAACCTCGTCCGCGGACATGTGTTGCAGCGTCGGCCCCGCATCGGGGTCCCAGGTCTCCGGTGCGACCACGACACCGGACTCATTGCCGACGAGACTGGCGATCAAATTCCCCTTGTACTCAATCAACTGCAGCCAGTCGCAGGGGGGATGCATCGTTTGGTGGTGCGCATCGACCAAGACCACATCCGGCGCACCTTCGTCACCACACAGCCCCATCAACAGCAACTTGTCCCGAAACAGTTCGGCATCGCGGGGCGACATGAAACTGGCCTGCGTCAACTCGCCATCGCCGAAAGACATCGCGTTGGGGGCGATCGTGTGGAAATCCGACGCGCCGCCTTCGAGACAACGATCCAGCGCGTCGTTGCGAATCACCACTGCCGTGCCTTCAAGTAACACCGGCATGGTTTCCCTCACGATTAAAACCGATGAATCGCCTCCTCCATGACCAAACGTTCATGATAGCGATTCGCAGACGCTGCAACAAATCCATCTCCCACTTCAACCTTATCATCGGCACAACCGCCATCGCTGTTGCCACGCACACACGCAGAGATTTCCGCACGTCAAATAGTCAATCTGGCGGTGATTCAGCGAAGTCGAGGTGATCGGCCGAAAACGAAACATCCGATGAAAGCGGAGACGAATCGTCAACTGCAGAGACGAATTCCGGTTAATCGAACAACGGTACACCACCGCTCGGTGGAGGGCCGACACCTACCCAATCGATTCCGATGGTAGTTTCTTCGATCGGTGAAGACGCCCCGATGAAACAAGATCATGAATCACGATGCCGAAATTCGACGCACGCATCCCCATCCGAACTCGCCTGACGCTGATGCTGGTCTGTCTCCTGACAGCCACGGTGCTGTTGGCTGATTGGATCGGACTGGTTCCCGACAGCCGGGCGCAACTCGCCCAGGGACGCGTTTCGGTGTGTGAATCCTTGGCCGCTGCCGGCACCGCCATGGTCGCCGACGGAAACTCAACAGGCTTCGAATCGGCCGTCGCTGCCCTGGTCGAACGAAATCGCAGCCTCCGCTCGGCCCGATTGATCGACGCCGACGGCAACACCGCGTTTCAAACCGCCGGGCATGCGCAATACTGGTCCCCGCTGCCACAACACCGTGACTCAAACTTCACCCTGCCGATCTTTCGTTTCGGAAAGCCTTGGGGAAATTTGCAACTCGCGTTCACGGACCCCGCAACCGAACTCGCCGGGTCACGTTACGGGATCTGGGGACTGCTCGCCTTCTTGATCCCGATCAGTCTGCTCCAATACTCCTGGCTGCTGGAATCCATGCTACCGTCACCAGCCCCCACAGCCGATCCAGCCACAGCCGATCGCGAACCGTTGCCAGCCAACTCCGACGCCGCGGTCGTTGCCGGATTGTCTGCCCCCAACGACGACACACTCAGCGACGACACCCTCAGAAACGTCCCACCCGCGGTCCACACCGTCGATGCAACCCCGAGTGGGCCGATCGCCCCGAGCGGACCGCCGATCCACACCACGCTGCCGATCGATGACGAAGAAATGCGTTGCATCGTCGTCAACTTTGTCGATCGTCTCGATGCTCGGCTCAACGGCATGCAAGACGCACTCGATCACGCCGACTTCCAAACCCTTCGTAGCGAAGCCCATTGGCTGAAAGGTTCCGGGGGCACGGTCGGATTCGGCGAGTTCACGATTCCCGCCAAAGAACTCGAACACGCCGCCAAAGACCAGGACAGTCAATTGGCGTTGGACATCCTGCAACAGATCCACTCCATCCGATCACGCATCGTCCCGCCCGCCCCACCCAGTCTTCCGCAAGCCAGTGGTCTAGAAGCCAGTGCCCCGCAGTCCGCCCCGCAGTCCGCCCCGCAGACGCCCGGCCCCGACAACGCGCCCATCGAATGCACGCTGCCGCTGGACGACGAAGACTACTTGGACATCGTGATCGACTTCCTTCAACAGCTCGATGTGCGGCTGACGGGCATGTTGTCGATGGTGCAAACCAAGTCCTTTGACGAGCTGTATGACGAAGCCCATTGGCTCAAAGGTTCCGGCGGCACCGTTGGATTTCCGGCGTTCACCGATCCGGCACTCGCGCTGATGAACGCGTCGGAGCGTCGCGAGGTCCGGCAATGCCAGGAATCGCTGCGGGACGTTTTGGCGATTCGCCAACGGCTGGTCGTGCCGCACACCTCTGCCCCGGCGCCAGCTGAATAGATCGGCACCCGCTGAATAGATCGGCACCCGCGGAATAGATTGGCCTCTGCTGAATCGATCGGCGCCTGCCGAATCGATCGACGCGCGGTCACGTTCCGCCCGCGGCATCGACGTCGCCGATCCCATAGTGACGCAGCTTCTCTCGCAGCGTACCGCGGTGAATGCCCAGCCGGTCGGCCGCCGCGGCACGGCTGCCCGCGGTCGACTGCAGCGTCAAGCGAAGCAGCGTGGGTTCGACCGCGGCAATCAAGTCGGCGTGCAACGTCGTCAACGAATCCCCTGCACCGTCGCCGTCAAGCCGTTCCTTGCACCACGCCGCGACGGCATCGGCCAACGAGGCATCGGGCCGCGGCGACTCGATCGGCTCGCGACCGAGTTGTGGGTCCGGAAAGTCGTCGATCGTCAGTGAGCGGCCGCGCGCCACGACGGCGGCGTGCTCCACCGCGTTGCTCAATTCGCGGACATTACCATGCCAAGGTCGCCCGCACAGTTCCTCGATCAATTCCTCGGACAAGGATTCCGCTGCCGATTCGTTGCCCAATCGCGACAAAAAATAACGACACAACACCGCGACGTCTTCCAATCGTTCACGCAACGGAGGCAGATGGATGTGCAGCCCGCTCAGGCGATAATAAAGATCCTCTCGAAACTGCCCCAATCGCATCGCTTCGTGAAGGTCACGGTTGGTCGCGGCCAGAATCCGCACGTTGCAGCGCCGCGGATGCACGTCGCCCACCCTCAGGTATTCACCTTGATCCAACACCCGCAACAACTTGACTTGCACTCCCATCGGCAGATCACCGATTTCATCCAACAACACCGTGCCGGCTTCGGCGCGATCAAACAAACCCGAGCGATCGGCGTCGGCGCCGGTGAAGGCGCCTTTGACGTGACCGAATAACTCACTCTCGACCAGATCTTCGTTCAACGTCACCGGCGCGATCGGCAGGTACACTTCTTTGGCGCGATGGCTGTGTCGATGGATGGCCGCGCCGACCAGCTCTTTTCCGGTCCCGGTTTCTCCCGTGATCAAGACCGACAGATCGCTGGCGGCCACCAACGCGATCTGCCGAAACGCCTGCTGCATCGCCGGCGAGCTGCCGACCAGACGGTTTTCTCGCTGGTCTTTTCGCACGACCGGCACGGGAGCCGAACGGGACCTGGACGTTGAAAGCGCGACCTGACAGACGCGGCGGGCATCGTCCAAGCGAAACGGTTTGACCAGGTAATCACTCGCTCCCCGCTGAACGGCCGCAACCGCGGTTTCCAGGTCGCCGAAGGCCGTCATCACGATCACCGGACTACCAGCGCTGGCCTGGATGAACTTGGGCAACGCAGAAATCCCGTCCTCCTTTGGCAATCGCACATCCAACAGGACAAGATCCAGACGCTCGGCCGCGGCGAGTTCCAGCCCCTCTTCGGCCGAGGACGCCGTCTTGACGACGTGCCCCAGGTCGGACAACAGCCGCTCAAATGCCCAGCAAATCGAAGGTTCGTCATCGACGACCAGCACGGTTGCTTGATCCCTCGCCGACACGTCGCCCGCGGCACGTTGCGGTTGATCACGACCATTCATTCGGTTGACTCTCTCGTGTTACGTTCACTACCAGTTCGAACGTCGTTTTCTCTGAACCACGCCGCCACCGGATCGAACCGCCCAACGATTCGGCCGTCCGTTTCACCAGCGGCAGCCCCAGCCCCAGCCCTTCGGGCTTGGACGTGACGAAGGGGTCAAACAGTGTCTGGGAAACCGATGCGTCAACGCCAGGCCCATCATCGGTGACCGAAACGAGGCATCGATCGGGTTGATCCACGTCGGCGGTGACTTCGATCGTCGTCCCGGCCTGCATGGCATTGAGCACCAGATTCGACACCGCGGCCGAAAACGACGCCCCGTCCTTGACCAGCACCGTCTGCGTCGACGCATCGATCGACCAATTCAAATCCACACGAAGATGATCGGCAATCGGTTGATGCGTCGAACGCACATCGTCCAAACACGCGCTGACCCGCTGGGGCTGATCGGTCGAATCTCGACCGCGACCGAGTGAAAGCAATCGGCCGACGTACTCTTCGGCGATCTCCAATTGTCGAAGCGCCACACGGACTTCATCGTCCGGCGTTTGCTTCAATTTCCCTTGATGCAACTCCATCGCCATCTTGGCACCGGTCAGGGTGTTGCGAAGCTGGTGAGCCATCCCGCCAGAAATCTGGTGCAAGAGCTTGGCGCCCTGTTGTCGGTTGATCTGGTCCCACAACGTGCTGAGCTGATCCGCCATCGCGCTGATCGCTTTGGCCAAACGCCCAATCTCATCGGGCCCCGCGTCGGAGAGTTCCGATTCAAAGTCACCGGCGGCAATGCGATCGACTAGGGTTTCCAATCGCTTGAGCCTGCCGATCAGACGCGAGGTCAACAAGAACATCAGCACACTGACCACCGCGATCGTTGACAAGCCCGTCAACAGCGGCAACACGGCTGCCCGTTTGGCAACCGCATCGACGTTTTCCTTGGCGAACAAAACAACAATGGTCGAAGCCCGGTCGCTGCCGACACCCGCCCCGCGACGATCAAACGCAAACGCAAAAAAATCGGTCGATCCGAGCACCAGGTCCACCGGAACCTGCGCGGGGCTGCTGCCAGGACCAACGCCGGGGACATCCACCTCGGTACCGCCGTCCTGCGATTCGCCCAGCCGCCGGGCCGCCGCGGCGGTCGTTTCCGGTGGCAACGTCGATGACAACACCGCTCCCGAGTCATCGACGGTGATCCATTGCGTTCCCGTCAATTGCGAAAGCGACTGGAGCACCGGCGGAGTCAGCGGGAACGTGGACGTCCCGATCGCCGATTCGATCCAAAGGTAACGATCGGACATTTCCTCCATCGCCCAACGACGGCCCAGCGTCCAAGACGTCCAGGCGACCCCGATCGCGGCGAGCGTGGCTGCAACCACCAGCGGAGTCAGAATACGGGTGGTCAGAGAATGATGCGTCAGCACGTTGAATGAACGGTCGCGGGTAAAAGCGTTTGGCACGACCGCCATCATAGACGCCAGGGTCTGGTTGCTGTTACCCGCCGTCCAGGCGACACAGCACGCAGCCGGTCAGCCCCCGTCAAAGCCCCCACTGCAGGTTCCACTTCTCACGAATCTGCCGAGCGTTTCCCCATGCCGCTTCGGCCGCGTCCGCCTCGTGCATGGCCATCGATGCCTCGGCAACTTGATCGTAAAGCCTGGCGAGCATGTTCCAGGCCATCCGATTGCCGGAGCGGAGTCGGGTATAAGATTCAAGGTCCTCGACCGCTTGCTCGGCACTCGCCCTCGACTCGTCGAATCGCTCGATACGGAACAGGGTTTGGGCGTGTTCGCGGAGTGCCATCGCGCAGAGAAAGTGATACGCGGGGACGTCGGGAAAGTTGCTTGTCAGCGAACGATAGATAGCGACGGCCTCGTTCAGATACACAATCGCGGCGTCTGAATCGGAACGGTCGACCAAGTCGCCCATCGTCTTGAGGGCATCGGCCAAGGTTACTTTGTAGCGTGGAATCGCGGGATACGCGTCGCTCAGGTCGCGGGCGATCTTGATCCCACGTTGAAGTTGGGCGATCTGTTCCTGAGCATCATCCGACCGGCGTGAGCGTCGAATCGTCGCGGTCAACATTTCCGCCAGTTCGCACTGATAGTCGGGGACCTGTGGATGCTCCAACACCAACGCGTCCAGGATCGCGATTCCAGCAGACTTGACATGTGATCGCTCATTACTGTTGCGATCCGACGCAAACGGGTAATACGCCCGGTAGGCTCGCGCCAGCGCCAACTGGTAACTCAGATGATCGGGTTCACGATCGACCAGCGTCTCCAGGATCGAGACGGCTTTGCGATGGCTGCGTTTCGCGTCCTCATGGTGAAACATCAACCATTGCGATTGGCCCAGGTTGCTGAACGTCCGCGCCAGCTCGGCTTGACAGGACGATTGATCCGGGTGGACCTGTGCGATCAGGACGTCGCGTGCCTTGAGGAACTGCTGCTCCGCTTCAACGAAACGGCTGGTCGCATGCTTGACCAGCCCCAATTGATTGAGCACCTTGGCTTTGATCAACACCAACGAAGTGTCATCGGCGGAATCTTGTTGATCCAAGATTTGCAAACAGCGAACGTAGGCGCGTTCGGCTTTTCCGTACTTGCCCAACCGCTGATAAATGTCGCCCGCCCGTTTGTGGACTCGGGCGGTATCGCGTTGCAGCCGAGGACTGGGAGCATTGTCGACGGCGAATCGATCATAGAACAGAATCGCGTCTTCCATCAGCGACGCGTTGTGATCGGAAACCAACAACTGAAGCTCGCCGGGTGCGGGGTCGTCGGGGCCGGGCTCGAGATCCGTCGGACGAGCCATCCAACTGGACGTGAAACGACCCAGGATCTGATCCATCGATTCCAGCGCGACGATCAGATTGTTTTCGGCGCGATGTCGCTCTTCAACCGCTTCGCGCCACTTCGAACTGACTAGAACGAACGACGTGCCGATCACGATCGCCAACGTGCCGACCAACGAAGCGGCCAAGGGATCCCGACGGGCCCATCGCACCATCCGCCCGAGCCCTCCGATCCGTCTGGCACGCACCGGACGCCCCTTGATGAATCGCGTCAAATCGTCGGCCAGTTCGCGTCCGTTCGCATAACGTTGCTCCGGCTGCAACGCCATCGCTTTGAGCACGATCGCTTCCAGGTCCCGGGGAATGCGAGGCCGCACGTCTCGCGGCTTCTGAAACTCCCCACGCAGAATCCGGTCCACCACCGCGGCCTTGCTGCCGGCGACGAAGGCCGGTTGCAAGGTGATCAGTTCGTAGAGTGTCACCCCCAGGCTATAAAGATCGCTACGCGTGTCGTGTTTGCCGCCGAGTTGCTCGGGCGCCATGAACCGCAGCGTCCCGGCGATGTCGTTCCGGTCCACCGACGGGTCTTGCTGCAATGCCGTCGCGAGCCCGAAATCGGTCACCCAAACCGTTCCGTTGGCGTCGATCATCAAATTGCTCGGTTTGATGTCTCGATGCAGGACGCCTTGGCTGTGTGCGTAGTGAATCGCGTCGGCGACCTGCACCCCGATATTTGCCGCGCGTCGAAAACTGGACGTGATCTCCAAACCCAACCCCGCGTCCACCGCCTTCGACTCCGGCTCCGCGGCGGCATCGGGCAGATGGCCCTCGCGGTGGCTGAACCAGCGGGCGCGGCGGATCGAACGACCGCTGCCGGAATCCGCCGTGCTGCCGGACCCGAGACGCCAGACATGCGTGTCATCGGCCGACACGTCACGCTGCGGCTGACTCTTGGCCTGCTCGATGATTTCGTCCAATCCGATCCCATCGATTCGCTGCATCACAAAGTAGTGGAGTCCGGCATGATGCCCGACACCGAACACCGGCACGATGTTGTTGTGGTGCAACCGCGCCGCCGTCTTGGATTCTCGCGAGAATCGCTCCAGCTTGCGTGCCTCCCGGAGCGTTTGGCGAGGAAAGACCTTGACCGCCACGCGTCGCTGAAGACTCTGTTGCTCGGCTTCATAGACCACGCCCATCGCTCCGCGACCGATCTCGCGAATGATCTGATAATCGCCCAGCTCCTGCGGCGTATCGATTTCGATGTCGTAGGGATCGGCCGTCGCCGACAAGGTGTTCTCTTTGAACTTTTCCAGCGCGATCATGACCGGAAACTGCAGACGGATCTGATCGGCCAGTTCCGGATGCGCTCGCGCGTACTCGTCCGTCGTCACCTGTTCCCCGCGGCGTCGACGTTCCAGCAGTTCTTCGCCGAGAGCCTCGACCGGGTCACGAAACTCCGCCTCTTCCTCTTCGCGGACGTGCGTTGGGTCATGATTCATCGAGGAATCCGGGGATTTCTTGAAGCACTTCTCGGAGCCGGGAGAGCGCCCGCATGTAACGATTGCTGGCGGCCGCGTCCTTGAGCCCCAGCACCTCGGCCACTTCGCTGTTGCGAAGCTCTTCGAAGTGCCGCAGGGCAATCACCTCGCGGTCGATCTCGTCCATCCCGTCCAACGCCATCTCGATCTGCAGGACCAACTCGGCATGCATCGCCAACTGACTCGGCGAGGCCAAGGCGGACGCCAATTGTAACGCCATCGATGCCGACGTCGCCGCCAACAACTGCCTGTTGATCCCGACCTCTTGCTTGATATCTCGCATCTCCGCCTTCAAATGACGGCGATGGACGTCGATCAGCCGCTGGGTCGTCAATTGGCGGAGCCAGACATAAAAGGACAACTGGGGACGCTGCAGATAATGCCGCATCCGTTGATGGGCATCGATGTAAACCTCTTGCAAGATGTCCGATGCATCTTCGCGGCCTCGCAACCGGCGGTCCATTCTAAATTCAAGCATCCGTTTTAAACGCTCTCGGTGAATCGAAAAGAGCTCCACAAAGGCGTGCTCTTCGCCGGACCGCAAACGCTCGACGAGTTCTTCGTTGAAGCCGCTGCCCGGCATCTCGGTCCCCTTGAAACGGATTGAAATCGAATTTTACACCACGCCACAGCCGATCCTCGCGGATGCCTCAGCCGTCGCCAGGGTTTCGCAGCACACGCTCGCAGCCCCCCCACAACTTTCCGGAACAATCCGAGCGGATTTCTGGTCGGTTTGGGTGTAACCAGAGGCGATCGTTGCGTTTCAAATCGAACCGAAAATCGAATGCGGTGCGTTTGCCGGACAAGGTCGTCCACTGACTTTCACGCCTCCACCCTTATTGTAACCCTGGAACACTGATCATGGCACGTTTCGCGCGTCTGGCACTCTGGACGGTCCTTCTTTTTCCCGTCTTGGTCGGATGCCAACGACACACCGGACTGAGCGGAAACAGCGGTGAGATCGCTGACTTTCTGGCCGAACACCCGGGATCGGATCTCGGCACCGAGGTCGAAGGCGGCGATCGCTAACACGCTTCCTCCGCCCGGCCGCACGGCACGCACGGCAATCCTCGCCGCCCAACCTTTCTCCAACATCCACCCATTTCTAACCTTAGGAAAACTTGCATGAAACACTCTTCTAGACGCGCCTTCACGCTCGTCGAACTGCTCGTCGTGATTGCCATCATCGGCATCCTCGTCGGACTCCTCCTCCCAGCCGTTCAAGCGGCCCGCGAAGCCGCTCGGCGAATGAGCTGCAGCAATAACTTCAAACAGATCGGCTTGGCCGTCCACAATTATCACTCCGCCTACAAGCAGCTGCCGACCCACGGAACCGGGACCTACCACCGCCGAGATGCGGGCAACAACGATCCCGTCACCGGCAACAACGGGATGAACCTGAGCTTTCTGGTCGGCATCACACCGTTCATCGAACAACAAGCCGCTTGGGATCAGATTTCCCACCCGTTCCTGCCGAAATCGGGTACGGCCATCAACGGCGTCAGCGCCTTCCCGCCGATGGGCCCCAACCCCCACAAAGGACTCGCCAGCCACGCGTTGCACCAATACGACCCCTGGCTGATGGAGGTCCCCGGATTCCGCTGCCCCAGTGACCCCGGAGTCGGACTGCCCGCCCACGGCCGCACCAACTACGCGGCCAACCTCGGCGACGCGATGCACCACACCTGGGTCGGTGATCGCTACTGGTCGGCAACGGTCAACGGCAGCCCGGGCTGGTGGAACGTCACGTCGCCAAACACCGGTTTGGCCCAACGCAAACAGGAATCCAGTCGCGGCATGTTTGTCGCCCGCAACCAGTCCCGCTTCCGCGACGTGCTCGATGGACTGTCCAACACCGTCCTGGCCGGCGAAATCCCCACCGACCTGGGCGATTCTGATGTCCGCACACGCGCCTACATCAACGCCGGTCGCAACGGCGGCGTCTATGACGATCCTGCCATCGCTGAAACCAACGGCTGGAAAAACCCCGATCGTCCCACCACTTGGCTCCCCACCCTGACCAGCCTGCAAGGCAACGGCGAAGGCATGCGTGGCTTTCGCTGGGCCGCCCACGCCGGCGTGTATTCGTCGATCTGCACGATCTTGCCGCCCAACCGCGAACTGGTCATGAGCAACGGCATCACCTCCGGCGGAACCCTGGCCCCGGGAAGCCGACACCAAGGGGGAGCCCATATCTTGATGGGAGACGGTTCGGTCCTCTTCATCACCGATTCGATCGAAGCCGGCGACAGCCACTCGCCGACCGTCTACACCAACGTCGGTGGCACCAGCAGCGCCGCGATCAACCCCAAAGTTGTCCCCGGTTGCCAAAGTCCGTTCGGCCTCTGGGGCTCCCTCGGCACGCGAGACGGCAAAGAAGTGATCCAAGAACAGCTGAACCAGTAATCAGTTGATTCGGTCATCCTAACGCCCTTGGATCCATCCCGATTGGATCCAAGCGATGCGACGAACCCGTCTCGGTCGCCGGTGAGTATTCGCCACGACCGAGACATTCGTCATCTTCCCACCAGCATTTCCGCCTCTGTCGCTAGTCGGGGTTTCTCCCCACCTTGCGGAATCGACCGATTTGGTAGACGCTTAGATCCTGCGAGTTTGTGAAGAACTCGTGAAAATCAATGTTCGCTCGGTGCCAAGTTGTCTCCGATCCTGACGAACACTGAATGTTCAAACCACCAAAAATCCCACAGGGTGCCCAGATGCTACGCAAGTTCACCACCGCCGCTTTCGCTTGTGCATTGACCGTTTCCATGATCGGTTGCGAAAAACCCGCCGACACCACCGACACCTCGGCCGAAGAAGCTGTCGAAGTCGTCGTTGAAGAGACCGAAGAAGCGGCAGTCGAAACCGAAGAAGCGGCAGAAGCCGCCGAAGAATCGGTTGAAGAGTCGGTCGAAGAAGCCGCCGCTGCAGTCGAAGAAGAAGCCGCTGCCGTCGAAGAAGAAGCCGCTGCCGAGTGATCGCGTCCGTTCTCGGACGACAACGTTCCGCGGTGCTCCAGGCTCCCGCCGAGCACCCGCGGACGCCCCACCGCTCGCATCCCAGATCGGATCGCAATCGAGCAGCCGGCGGTCGAGCGGTGCGACACGGCCAGTTGATTGAAGCCCGAACAACCGCCGGCGACCCGACGGGCTCTCGGACGATCCTCGCCTCTCAGCGAAACGGTTCCTCCCGCGGCGGCCAGGCGTCGTAGTGCTCCGCGGTGTTGCCCGACCAATACGGCGAAGACCCCCACAGCGGAACGGTCGGCAGCGTCGCCTCCCATTTCCCCAGCAGCCCAAACAGCTGCATCAGTCGCTCGGTTTCTCGATGCGACAAATCGTCCAACTCCCCGACATCACTCGCCACACGAAACAGTTCCGCGGGGCGATGTGAGGGCCGGACGAGCTTGTCGGCACCGTCCAGCACGGCCGCTTGGCCCTGCAACCGCCAGTACAATCGTCGCGGCGGCCCGGCACCACCGATCAACTGCGGTAAAACGTCGATTCCGTCGTACGCCCCCGCCAGTTCGATCATGCGTTTTCGATTGCGTGCGTCTTCATGCGACATCGGTTTGGCCAACGGCAACGCCTGCGCCCCCGCCGCGGCCATGAACGTGGGCAACAAATCCAACGCACTGACCACCGCATCACAACGCTGTCCGGCGGCGATCTTGGCCGGCCAACTCCAAATCATCGGCACGCGGATGCCGCCTTCGCGAAGACAACCCTTCACACCCCGCAGCGGCCCGTTCCAGCTGCCGTTGGTGGTCGCACCGCCGTTGTCGGAAAAAAACACCAACAGCGTGTTGTCCCACTGATCGGTCCGTTCCAGATGCTCACGAATCCGGCCGACACCGCGATCGAGTGCAAACATCATCGCGGCGTAGGTTTGCCGCTTCTTGTCCGGCAGATCCTTGAAACGCTCCAGATCCTCCGCCGTCGCCTGCATCGGGGTGTGCGGCGCGTTGTACGAGAAAAACACGAACCACGGTTTTGCCGGCTCGCTGCGGTCTTGCTGCTGGATAAACCGCAGTCCCTCGTCGGTAAAAAAATCTGTCAGGTAGTCGCTGGAAAATGAATCAACCCGCGTCCCGTTGCGCTCGATGACATGCTTCATCGTCCCAGGAAAATAATGGTGACTTCCCGTCAGCATGCCACAAAAGTGATCGAAGCCTCGCACGTTGGGATGGAACTCACCGCCCATACCGAGATGCCACTTGCCGATCAGTGCGGTCGCATAGCCGGCGGCACGCAAGTGATCCCCCAGCGTTTTTTCGCTCGGCGGCAATCCCAATAATTCCGGTCGAGTCGCGTAGTTGGACGCCGCCGCGTTCAAATTGCCTTCGTAGCCAAACCGCCGCGGATCACGGCCGGTCATCAGCCCCGCACGCGACGGCGAACACACCGCACTGGCGACGTACGCCTGAGTGCACAGCACGCCCGAATCGGCCAAACGATCCAGGTTCGGCGTCCGAAGCGTCTCGCTGCCCATGCACCCCATGTCTCCGTACCCCATGTCGTCGGCAAGAATCACGACGATGTTCGGCCGCGCCGACTCCGCCGCCGCAACCGGCACCGCCCAAGCCCCCAACGCACTCCAGACAGTCACGAAAACCAACCGAGACGCAAACGTTCCGAAACGGCAACCATTCATCGGACACTCTCAATAGACGTAACACAAAAACAACGCTGTCGAAGCCAACAGCCTAACCGAACCAGAACCACAAGTCTCTCGTCGAGCCTCGCGGCACCCTTTGCCCCGCCCGATTGTGTTGACCGGATCGGTTCGGTTGACGAAGCCGGCGTTGTGAATGACCGCTGCAACCGCATTATTTTCTTATCATCCATTTTCTTGTCGCCTATTCTGCGCCGGCGACGTCCTCGATTCACGGTACAACAGAGAGGGACTTCCGGGAATCGTTGACGCCGTGATGACAGGCTGGACGCTGCTCCCACCTTGCACTGCTCTCTCGTCGTGCACCTTGATGAGACGAATTCCGACCGAACCCTGACATGCGATTCTCCATCCGATCCCTGCTCGCGATCCTGCTGCTTTGCGCGATCTCGTTTCCGTTGGTGAGCGGGATCGCCGACCTGCGACGCGACGAGGAGATACGGATGCAGTTGCGTGTGGAGATCGAAACGCTTCGCGAGAGGATGGCGTTGGATGATCCGCAGCGGCAGCGTGTCAAGCAGCACCAACGCGACGAACTGACATCGATTCGGGCCGTGCGAGAGCAAGCCCAACGGCAGTTCGAGACGATCCAGCAGAAGTACGGCGGGATTGAAGTTCGCGGCTCCGACGTGCTTTCGCTGCGAACCGTTCCTCAATTGCGACGCGACAAAACACAGCCGCCGGTCGTGTTTCGCATCCACGTCCCGACCGACCGCGACGTGTGGCTGAAGTACGCGGTGATTCCCGCCGAGGGCGCCAGCCGATCAGCCGATCAACTCGACGAACGTCAAGATCCTCCGGTCGGATCCGGGTTCGCGCACCCCGGTCACTATGAAGTGAAGCTCGAACCCGGCGAGCATCTCCTGGCGGTGGAAACCGGTCCGGTCCGTGGCAAGGTGCTGCCGGCCAGCGTTCGATTGAGTGACAAGCCCTTGCTGGAAACCGAGTTCTCCGGCGACGGCATTCCGAGTACGGGGGCGTATCACATCACTGGGACGAAACAACTTGATTTTCCGCCACAGCGTCGCTTGCCTTGGTTGCTGAACATCAAAGTCGATCTTCGACACGACGACAACTCTCGTCGCGATGCGCCTTTCGACGGTTGTCTTTGGTTGAGTGACCGATCCAGCGGTTACGATCCCTTTCCCCACACGATGGTCGATCCATGATGCCGAAGTTCGCGACCGTTCTTTTCTTTTGCACGCTGGCGGTCATGATCGCCGGACTTGGCTGGGTCGGGATGACCCGGCGCTCGATTGCTCGTGACATCGTCCAACTCCGACAGGAGTTGGAATCGCTGCACAAGTCGACGCGACTGGACAAGGCACGCCGCGATCAATTCAGCAACGACGTCGACTTGATCGTCAACGTTTTCGACCAGTGTCGCACCGCCGAAGATCTTCCGCGGTTGGGCGGTCACCGGATCATCTCCCACGCCGACAACGGTGAATCAGTCGCGTTCTATGTTCCCAAAGGTGGCCATCAACTGGACGTTCGCTGCGTCTGGAAACCCAACCCGGTCAAAGCCAATTCAGCGTCTTCGCCGGAGACCGACACGACAGCGGCTGAATCGCTTGCGGGGGAATCAACCTGGTCCATTCCCTTGGTCGCCGAGCGCTGCTACCTGTTCGACCGGGTCGGTTCTTGGAACGATGTCCAACCGATCAGGTGGAAACTTTCCTGCGATGACGAGTCGTCCTTCCCGGCTCGCACCGAAATGCTTCCGCTGCCGCCCTTGCGAGCCAGCGGCGGTTCGTGGAGCACCTATCGCCGCGCCGTGTTCCCCAATCAGGTCAATTTCAACGTGCTCGGCGATGCAGCGGGCCGCGCCTTCATTGCGGCCCCGCTGCGACTGGCCGAGTGGACTCGGTACGGTCGCATGGACGACGTCCTCTTGAAGATCGAGTTTGAATTGACACTCACTTCGGACAATCCTCCGGTCGTTTCGGCCACCGACGCCGAGGTGTGTCTGATTCTGAGCAAAGCGGATCGGCTGGGCGACTATCTCGGGGGCGGTCGATACGCCGTCCGGACGCATTGAGGGTGCGTGCTGAATTCGCACGTTAGTGCCCTACCACTGTGCACTATCGCGCGCCGTCGGCGCTCGATAGGATTGATAAACCGTTGACCGTCCACGGACTTTCCGCTGCAGCAGCGTTACAGCGTTAGATCGGATCGCAAGTCGAATTTGGCGCGCGGTGTGCCGTAGCAAACGAGAACGGCGCGGAGGGTTGTCCGAGCGGCCTCCGGAACGATCTCGTTTCCCCCACCCATGTTTTTCAGGAACGGTTCTTCTCAGGAACCAAGTGCAGTATCAGAAAAATGCTTGATCTATCTGAATATCAAATCGATGTCAAAAACGTGTTCCGAAACGCTTCGCCGGCGACGCTTTACGAGGAGGCCTTGCGGTACGAGAAACAAGCAACGCTCGCCGACACCGGCGCATTGATTGCCTATTCGGGTGACAAGACCGGCCGCTCGCCCAAGGACAAACGGATCGTCGAACACCCCGAGTCGAGCGATGACGTGTGGTGGGGCAGCGTCAACATCGGGCTGCACGAGAACGCGTTTTGCGTCAACCGCGAACGGGCGATTGACTACCTCAACACCCGCGAGCGTCTTTACGTGCTGGACGCGTTTGCCGGTTGGGATCCCAAGTATCGCATCAAAGTCCGTGTGATCTGTGCGCGGCCGTACCATGCGTTGTTCATGCACAACATGCTGATCCGGCCGACGCGTGAAGAACTCGCCGATTTCGGCGAACCGGATTGCGTGATCATCAATGCCGGTGCCTTCCCGGCCAACCGCTACACCACCGGGATGACCTCCAAAACCAGCGTGGACCTGAGTCTGGAGCGACGTGAGGTGGTGATCCTCGGCACCCAGTACGCCGGCGAGATGAAGAAAGCCGTGTTCACGCTGATGAATTACTTGATGCCACGCAGCAACGTGCTGCCGATGCACTGCTCGGCTACGTCCGATACCGAGACCGGTCAATCCTCGGTCCTGTTCGGGCTCTCGGGCACCGGAAAGACGACGCTGTCGGCAGACCCCAAACGTGACCTGATCGGCGACGACGAACACTGCTGGACCGATGACGGCGTGTTCAACATCGAAGGCGGTTGTTATGCCAAGGCGATTTATTTGACCCGCGACGCCGAACCCCAGATCTTCGACGCACTGCGGTACGGTGCCGTGCTGGAAAACGTGGTCTACGACCAAGCCGATCACCATGTCGATTTTGCCAACGCCACCATCACCGAAAACACGCGCGGTGCCTATCCGATCGAGTACATCCCCAACGCCAAGATCCCTTGCATCGCGGAGCATCCGACCGATGTGATTTTCCTGACTTGCGACGCCTTCGGTGTCCTGCCGCCGGTCAGCAAGTTGACGCCGGAACAGGCCGAGTACCATTTCATCAGTGGTTACACCGCCAAGGTTGCCGGGACCGAAGTCGGCGTCACCGAGCCCGAAGCGACGTTCTCGCCCTGCTTCGGCGGTCCGTTCCTGGTCTGGCATCCGGGCAAGTACGCCGAACTGCTGTCCAAGCGAATCACGCAGCACAAGGCCAACGTGTGGCTGATCAATACCGGTTGGAGCGGCGGTGCGTACGGCGAAGGCAGCCGAATGAAGCTGTCGTACACCCGGGCGATCTTGGACGCGATTCACTCCGGCGCCCTCAAGACGGCGCCGACAGAAAAAGAGCCGTGCTTCGGATTGGAGGTCGTGACGCAGGTCCCGAGTGTCCCCGATGAAATGCTGCTGCCACGCAACACCTGGGGTGATCCGGCCGCTTACGATGCAACGGCGGCAAAGTTGGCCGAACTGTTCCACAAGAACTTTGTGACCTACGCCGATGGCGTCAGCGCCGCGGTTCGCGCCGCCGGTCCGCTGCTGCACCAAACGGCCGCCGGCTGAGCCTCCGCGTCGTCCCCCGTGGCCGGCGATCGGCCACGGCGCGTCAAGGCGCAACGCGTGTGCTGCTGCGTCGAGCCAGCGCCTGCGCTTGACACCTCGCGAGCTTGCGATATATTATGAAGCGGTCCGTCCCAGGAGACTTCATGAGCAACAAAGCCACCGCGAAAAACCCCTCGAAACCCGTCGGCAGCGTCAAGGCCTTCGGCGACGCCGCCGAATGTCTCAAAACACTCGCCCATCCGGTCCGCTTGCGAATCGTCCAACTCCTGCTGCACGGTCGCTACAACGTCGGCGAATTGGCCGAAGATTGCGAGATCCCTGATAACGTGGCCTCTGAACATCTGCGGCTGCTGCAACGCTGCGGGTTTCTGTCCAGCGAGCGGGAAGGGCGGCGGGTGTTTTATCAAATCGCCGAACCCCATCTCGAACAGCTGATGGCGTGCGTCGAAGGGCGGTTCCTGCAATCGCCGGCGAAACGACGTTAGCGGGCACCGGTTCCTATTTCCACACACATCGCGTCACCTCTCGATGTGTCATGTTTTGCGGTTGTCAACGACGAAGGATTCCCAGTCATGAAACGATCTGCACTTTTGAGCTTTCCTGCGGTCCTTTCGTTGATGATGGTCGCACCCCTGTTTGCCCAAGACGTTCCCGACCAGAGTGGAGTCGCCAAAGCGACGCCGAGTTATCCGGCGATCCAAGGCCACGGCTCGGTCGTCCGATTGCCTCATGCCGCGCACCAGCCGCGTTCGGGGACCAAGTTGCTCGTCGACCTGACCCGTGGCGGTGATCCGAGCAAATTAAACACCGCGATCGAAAAGGTCGCCAAGTACGTCAACATCTACGCCGGAGCGGGCGCGGAACCGGCAGAGGTTCAAATCGCCGTCGTGTTCCATGGCGACGCGACACTCGCTGTCCTCAACTCCGATGCCTACGCATCCAATTTCAAGGTGAAGACGAATCCCAATCTGGACTTGCTGCATCGGCTGCACGAATCGGGGGTCGAGCTGTACGTGTGCGGCCAGTCGTTGATTTCCAAAGGATCGGATCCCGAGGATGTGGCGGGCTTCGTCAAGACCGCCGTCTCCGCCCTGACCGCCGTCGTCAATCTGCACTCAGACGGCTACGCCTATCTGCCGCTGGGAAATTGAATCTCGGGCGACGGGCCTTTGCCCCTTGAATGGCGGGTTGCCACCCAGTAGGCTGACGCTTCCGGAAGGGGAAGGCACTACTTCGGCAGAGGTGATTTGCAACATGAGCATTCCAGTCAAGGGCACGGCGACGACGACTTGCGATCTATTGGTTTCGTCGGACTACCTGGGCGGCCAAACGCGTCAGCAAACCGTCGTCGGTGTCGGAGAATTTTTGACGAAGTCGATCGTGCGAATCGTCCCGAGGGGCCCGCAATTGATCGGCGTCAGGGCGAACTCGGCGACGTTTATTACGAGCGTGGTTGCGACGCCGACTCAGAATTTGTGCAACTTCAACACACGGATGCGGCGTTTCCAAGTGGGCCGCGCCGGTCTGGGCAGTGACCACATCGAGTTTGCCGCACTCTCCCGCGGCGATGTGCGGTCCAGAATCCAAGTGGCGACGACGCTGCAGACGCTGACAACGACAGCGAAATCGACGGGGGCTCTGCAGCGATCCGACGCCTTCGAGTGCTTTATCAATGCCGACGCCGAGGTCGAACTGACCTTGCCCCGTGCCAACCGTGCGATGGTCGGGATCGAGTATTTTTTTGCCATCAATCCAACCCTTGTCGGCGGGAAGTTGAAGATTTCGTGCGAGGGTCGCGACGCGATCCAGATCCGCCAATCCCAGTCGGTCAGCCCGAAGCAGGTCATCTCGGGGCGACCGACCAACGGTATCGTGGGTGACGTTGTCGCCAAGCGGGTGAAGTACATCGAGGCGACGCAAACCAATGACGACAAGAACCGAACCTCCGTCGTGATGGCGTGTCGCGCGCCCGGTTTGTGGGTCGCCGAAAACCCGACGGCCAAACGAGAGGACGTCGACGCAGCGGGCCCTGGCATTGATCCTCCCCTTCGTTCGCTCTGGACGCCCGGAACGGTTATCGAAGATTAAGACCTCCCACCGGATCGCTGTTGGCACGTGAACGTGAGTTTGTTTTTCACCGCTGGAGCCAGAAATACATCATGAGTCAGTCTGAAGAACCGTCTAAAGAAATCGTTCAAGACACAGGCGAGCAGCCCTCCGATTCGATGGACGGAATTTCCCAGACGATCGACGGGACTGTCGATGCACAAGCAGTCAACGCAACCGCCCAGCAGAGCTTCGGCAGCCCGCCGCCGGGAGCCGAATATGGGTATGGCATCTAGATGACGCCCAAGACCGTTTTGCTGGTCGCCGGTTCGGCCGGATTTTCGACCCGCGATGTTTGGGAGGGCTACCGCGAAGGGTTGACCCAATGCGGCGTGCAGGTGATTCCCTATGCGACGTTCTCGATGCTCCGCGTCCTCAGCCACGAAGCCGTCGGGAATGACATCATCGGCAAGGCCCACGATGTGCGCAACGGCGTCGACGCGGTGGTGTTTATCGACGGCATGCATTTCAGCGCCGAACGTGCCTGGGTTCCGGCCACCCTGCGGGATTCGAACATTCTGACCGCGGTCATCAAGACCGACGATCCGTATTGCCCGATCGCGGACACACAGCGGCTGTACCATTTGGTTTGCACCAACGAACTGGAACAGAAACCCGACAGCGAGTCGTACCTGCCCACCGCCACGTTGCCGGCTCCCGACATTTCAACGTTGATCGGCAAAGAACCCGAGAGCGACATCGTCTTTGTCGGCACCCTGTTCGAAGATCGCGCGGCGACGATGCTGCGACTCGCCGAACACTGCAACCGTCGCGGGCTGCGGTTTCGGATGGCCGGTAATTTCCCTACCGACGCGTCAAAGTTCAAACGCATTCCGGCGGTGGCTTTTTCATCCGGCACGGTGCGTCCCGAGGCAAAGTGGCGGATGTATGCGGCCAGCAAGTTGGTGCTGAACCTGTTCCGTGCGGCCGACCAAGCGGTCTCCCCCAGCCCCCGTGTTTTTGAAGTCACCTCGCTGGGCGGCCCCGCGCTGTTGACCGGAGTGCGACGCGAAGAGGTGACCCGAATCTTCGGCGAATCGGCCTATCATTTTGATGACCCCGACGAGATGTGTGATCAAGTGGACCGGGCGATCGCCGACGTTGCCGATCGTCGCAAGCGTGTCGCACTCGCCAAATCGATTACCGACCAGGCACACCTGTACCGGCACCGCAGCGAGACCCTGCTGAAATTGCTGGCCCGCCAGCGGGCACAGAACACGACCCTCCGCGTGACCACCGGCGACTTCGATGCAGACGACGCCTCGGCGGAATCGCGACTTTCGGACGCGATCGACGGAGTTGCCGAGGAACGATTGGCGTGGTTGATCGGTTGCGGCCGGACCGGATCGACCTGGCTGTGCGAGATGCTCGACGCGCTGCCGGAAATGCGAGGCTGGCACGAGCCGTACTTCGGCCGCTTGGTGCAACACCTGGCGGACCGACCCGACGAACGGAAACGCCCCGGCGCGTTCTTCTTTGACGGCAACGGCAAAGTCGGATTGCGAGCCATTCGCGAAGCGTTCTACAAAGTCGCCCGAACGAAGTATCCGGGGTTTGGCGCCGAAGCGTTGGTCGTCAAAGAGGTCAACACGCCGGAGTTGTTCGCGATGATTGAGGAACTGTTTCCGCTCAGCCGAATGTTGTTACTGGTCCGCGACCCATTCGACGTGCTTGATTCCTACATCGACATGCGTCAGCCCGGCAGTTGGAACCGAGCTTCGAACGATCGATTGTCCAGTGATCCGCGGCATTTGGCCAAGCACATCGCCAGTGCGTTTGGTCGCGCGGCCGACGCCTTTGACGCGTTCGAAGCGTCACAAAAGCTACAGATCCGGTACGAGTCGATGATCGATGGCGCCGCAGGCGAGCTGGCCCGGATCTGTTCGTTTTTGGGTATGCAACCGAAACCTGATGCAATCGAACAGGTGGTGGATCGGTTTCGGTTTGACCGCCACAAAGACACCGGACCAGGGGCGTTTCGCCGTCACGGTCGGCCGGGCGTCTGGCGTGATTCGCCGCATTTTACGCTTCAGGTGCGTGAAACCGCCGAACGCATTTTGGGCGATTTACGGGACCGATTCGGGTACACTGAATCCTCTCCGCTTTGAGTCCTCCCCTGCTGCCGCAACCTGCTATGCCAGCCGAACCGAGCCACGACGACGACCAGGGCGAGCCGGACGAGGAACGTCCATCGACGTTCTTGCACGATAGCGATCTGCCGTCCAGCAGCGACGATTTTTTGGGCCTCGCCAAACGGACCCGTCGCAACGGCGGCGAACAGCAAGAGACGATCAGCGAAAACAGTGATTCGTTGTTGGGCGAGACGATCACGCTCAATGCCGACGGTGACCATGTCTTGGGCAACTTCCGCATCCTCAGCAAGCTCGGCTCGGGCGGTTTCGGGACGGTCTACAAAGCGGAAGACTTGCGGCTGGAGCGATTCGTTGCGATCAAAGCTGCGCTGCCGCGTTCTTCCGACCGAGGGGATGACCAATACAAACGTGTCATTCACGAAGGCCGCGCGGCGGCGGCACTGGAACATCCCAACATCGTCTCGATCTACGACGTGGCCGACCTGGACGGCAAACCGTACATCATTTCACAGTTGATCGATGGCGTGACGCTGAAGGAGTGCATCGCCTCGGGGCCGACCAATCACAAGTGGACCGCCGAGATCATGCTGCGGGTCGCACGGGCGGTCGACTATGCCCACGGCAAGGGCATCATTCATCGCGATCTGAAACCCGGCAACATCCTGTTGGACCACGATGAAAACCCGCATGTCAATGATTTCGGCATCGCCAAACACTCCGACAGCGACGAGACGATTTCCAACGAAAGCTCGATCATCGGAACGCCGGCCTACATGTCACCCGAACAAGCGGCCGGTCATTCACGCGACGCGGACCGCCGCAGCGACATCTATTCCCTGGGCGTGATCCTGTACGAACTGGCGACGGGCGAAAAGCCGTTTCGCGGCAGTTCGCGGATGCTGATCCACCACGTGATCCACACCGATCCGCAGCCGCCGCGGATGCTCAATCAAAGCGTCCCCGCCGACTTGGATACCGTTTGCCTGAAGTGCTTGGAGAAAGACCCCGACCGGCGCTACCAAACGGCGGCGGAGTTGGCCGATGACCTGCAACGAATTCTCAACGGAGATCCGATCCTTGCACGACCGGTGTCCGGGATCGAACATTTCTTTCGACGCTGCCGCCGCTATCCGGCGACGACGGCCAGTGTGGCCGGATTGATCGCCGCGATCGCGATCGGATTGGCCGGAGTGACATGGCAATGGCGTCGGGCCGAGCACAATCGACAACAGGAAGTGATCGCCAGGAAACAGGTCGAACGGTCACGTGAGCAACTCCAACAAGAAATCGCGTACTCCAAGCAGATGCTTCACGATGCCGAATCCAAGTTGGCATTCAAATCGATGGCGGCCGGCAATCATCGTCTGGCCCAGCGTTCGATCAACCAGTTGCGGCCATTCGGTGACGTTGAGTTTCGTCTACTGCGCAACATCGAGGACCGGTATCAAGAGATCCTTCGTCACGTCGAAATGATCACCGACGTCGCGATCTCCGACGACCGACGGCTGATCGCCGCGACAGGACTTCGGACGCTGTTGGTGTGGGACACCGAAACCAAGCGGATCGTCTATCGGTTTCGTGAAAAGGGAAAACAACTTCGTTGCGTCGATTTCGCGAATTCCAGCCATCTTCTGGCGTGGGGCGGGCAGCACGGCAGCGTCTATATAAAAACGATCGGTGCGGCGGACGCACCGATGCGACGATTGGACCATGGATCTGCCATCGAAGTGATTCGCTTTTCCACCGACGGCACGAAACTGTTGTCGGCCGGCGGCAACGGAAACGTCATCGTTTGGACATCCGACACCGGAGCGATAGATGCATCCCACACGGTCTCGACATCGACAATCCGTGCCGCCGATTTCCTGGGCCGCGAGGAAATCGTGACAGGCGACGAAACGGGACGAGTCATCCGCTGCGACCTCACGTCGGGGCATTGGACGAGATCGCCAAAAACGCGTTTCCGATCCTCTCGCTGGACACCAATGCCGACGCCACGCTGTTCGCCGCGGGGACTCAAGACAACCGGTTTCTGGTCGGACGCGTCGACGACCCTGAATCGGTTCGGCGAATCACGACCAACCATGGCCCCGTCGTGGATCTCGAATTCTGGGACGCCAAAAACGCCCTCGTCACGACAAACCTTTACGGCCAACTGGGCATCTGGCGGCTACCGAATTTGACCGTCCGAGAGTGCCATCACTACTTTCAAGGCATCGGACATTTCACCATCGACAGGGGTTCCGACCGCCTCTTGCTCGGCGGCGGTGATGGCGGCGTCATCTCACTGCGTGTCGACGACGTCCGGCCGGATATTGTTCAATTGTCCCGAGGTGTGATCACAGATCTGGCACTCGTCGATCAATCTATCATTGTCTGTCATGCGACGGGGCCCGCGAGTGTCTTGCATCGGGGGTCCGGCCGATTGCTGCGAACGATCCCCGGCGAAACGGACGCTCCGCCCGGCAATCACACCTTGCCGGAAACCCTAACCTGTGCCGCCGCGTCCGGCGATCGTAAACGGATCGCCTTCGGCACCACCGACGGGCGCCTCCTGGTTTGGAATTCCGAAACGGGAAAGATTCGCATGTGCGGCATGGCGACCGACAAGTCCATTTCCCAGATCGAACTGGCCGATGACGGCTTGAGTGCCTGGACCGGCGGATTCGACGGTGGCGTGCGACATTGGGACTTGACCAAAGCCGATTCCAGCACCGGGGTCGTCGCCCTGGGCGGCGTGGTTCGCGGGTTGCGATTATCAAACGACCGTCAGCGGGCCGTCGCCGTTTCGGCCAATGGCCTTGCTGTGTTGATCGACGTCAACGGGCAAGCGGAAATCTCGCGCGTCGAAGTGGGGAAATCGCTGCACTGCGTCGCCTGGTCCAGCGATTCATCGCAGATCGCGATCGGCGATGCCCGGGGCACCATCCATCTGTATCGGAGTGACCTGTCAAACGTCGCCAGAGAAATCGAGGTGCACACCGGACCGATCACGGCGGTCGCGTTTTCACCCTCCGACCAACGGATCATCACCGTCGGCAACGACGAACAGATCGCGTTTTCCAATCTGGTCACCGGCCGAACCGGCGCAATGGTGGAAAACAGTCATCCGATGAGCATTCGTGATCTGGCGATCAGCGACGACGCCCGCTGGATGGTCACCGGCGATGTCGGCGGCAACGTCCGAATCTGGTCGGTCGCAAAATGATGGGCAGCAGCGCGACGGCTCTCGACGTGCCGGTGCCCGGCAAGGGAGTCGTGCTCGCGTCCGCTTCACCGTGTACGATGGCCGTTTCAGGTCGTCACACGAGTTCGTTTGACGACCTGGAACGGACCTCGCACCACGATCCGCCGGAGATTTCACACCATGCTTGGCCACCGTTTCTGCCTGCTGTTGATCGCGCTGCTGATCACAGCCTCCGACTCCTTTGCCGCCGATCGACCCAACATTCTGTTCATCATCGCCGATGACGCCTCGCGAGAGAGCATGGGCGTGTACGGAAGCACGTACGTCAAAACCCCCAGCTTTGACCGCATCGCCAAAGAGGGCGTGCTGTTCACCAACGCCTACAATTGCAACCCAAAGTGTGCCCCGGCACGGGCGTGCTTGCTGACCGGACGCTATTCCTGGCAACTGGAAGAAGCCTGCAACCACAACCCGTTCCTGTCGCAGAAGTGGTCGTTCTATCCCTACCTGCTGGAAGACGAGGGGTACTTCGTCGGTTACACCGGCAAAGGCTGGGGGCCGGGGATTTGGCAAGGTATCGACGGCGGGAAATCGGGTTTTAAGAACGACAACCCGGCCGGACATGCGTGGGCCAAACGCACGCTCAAGCCGCCCTACAAGGGGATCAGCAACACCGACTATGCCGCCAACTTCGAAGCCTTCTTGAACGACCGGCCCGATGACCAGCCCTTCTGTTTTTGGCTGGGCACCCGCGAA
Organism: Phycisphaera sp. RhM; assembly: GCA_033042175.1. Taxonomy (GTDB): domain Bacteria; phylum Planctomycetota; class Planctomycetia; order Pirellulales; family Pirellulaceae; genus Stieleria. Next base: position 194,550 of record WCIL01000002.1, on the reverse strand, counting down.
CCCCATCGCGGTTACGGCAAAGACAACTGGAAGTTGGACGGACGCGACTTGAGCGAAGTCACGGTGCCGGACTACTACCCGGACAACGAAACCATTCGCGGCGATTTGGCTGACTACGCAATTGAAGTGGAATGGTACGACAAGCACATCGGATCGGCACTGCAACATTTGGAAAATCACGACCTGCTCGACAACACGTTGATCATCGCGACCAGCGATCACGGCATGCCCTTTCCCCGTGTGAAAGGCCAGATCTATGACGACGGATTTCACGTGCCGTTGGCGGCGCGCTGGGGCGACAAAATCCGCCCCGGTCGCACCGTCACCGACTTTGTGTCCTTTCCCGATCTGGCACCCACGTTGATGGACGCCGCCGGCGTCGAAATTCCCGAGCAGATGACCGGGCAAAGTTTTCTGCCGCAGTTGTTGGCCGAGCAATCCGGGCGAGTCGATCCCAAGCGTGATCACACGCTGCTCGGCAAAGAGCGACATGACATCGGACGGACCGACGGTGACCTGTTGTCGGTCGGCTACCCGGCCCGCGCGATCCGCAACGACCACTACTTGTACGTACGTAATTTCCAATCCAATCGTTGGCCGGTCGGAGATCCGCAATATGGTTTCCTCAATTGTGACGGCTCGCCGACCAAGTCGTTCCTATTGGGATTGTCACAAAATGACCCGCATTACCATTACTTTGAACTCAGCTTCGGCAAACGCCCCGCCGAAGAGCTTTACGACATGACCAGCGATCCGGGCTGTGTGAACAACTTGGCGCCGTTGGCGGCGTATGCCGAAATCAAGCGTGATCTAGCCGAGCAGATGGAACGAGAGCTCACCGCTCAGGGCGACCCGCGGATCTTGGGCAAGGGCGAGATCTTTGACTTCTATCCGAACTGCCGCATCGACCGGCAACAGAAACTCTACGAGAAACCCGATTGGAACCCGGTACAGGTGTTTGAAGACAAGTTTGGAAGGTAGGGCATGCTGTGCATGCCACTCATTTCCGCACAGCGCGACCGACGCGGATTACTTTGCTTGCTTCAAAACAACCAACTTTTTCGGATCCACCGCAGCGGTATTGATTGTCAGCGCAGCGATTTTCGGCGGTTCGGCACCGACCAGCATCATCTGGCGTGAATAGTCCGGAGCGGATTTGGACACGCTTAGCTGGTACATCCCTTGCAGTGGAGGCAGCTGAAAGTAGCCTTCGGCATCCGTTTTCACCGCCATTCCGATCAGGGCAACGTACCCGAACATTTCGCGATGCTCGGTATGGCGCAGGCCGACCACCGTGCCCGCGACACCGTCTCCCGACCGATTTAGAACGCGGCCCTTGAGTGCAACGCCGGGGTCCAGCACGATGTTCCCCTGGTCGGCCACTTCATTGACCTCGATAAATCGAGGTGCGAACCCGACCGGATAGACGACTCCGACAGCCTTTCCATCGACCGGAATGGAGATCGCGAATCGTCCCTGATTGTCGACGGTAAACGGACCGGAATCCCACTGGTCAGTCATCGCCTCGGTGTTGTGTTGGAAACGCACGATCGCTTTGGCGCACACTTTGCCCTCGCGATCGACCAGGCGTCCAGAGATCATTCTGCCCGGCGACAGCTCGATCACGGGAAACGAACCCGCCAGCAGAGCTTTCTTGCTGTCGTAAGCCGAGATCCGTGCATAACCTTCCGCCAGGACGTCGATCCTGACTTCGTCGGTTCGCGGTCGGATCGTGCCCGCCGGTGTGATTCGATAGAGTCCTTGGTCGTCCGTCGTCGCGGTCCACGGTCCGGGGCCGTCATGTTCACGTTTTTCGCCGAATCGTCGAACACGAATCGTCACCGTCGCACCTGCGATCGGTTTGCCATCGATGTCAACCACGGAACCATTGATCTCGTTCGGCAATTCGGTCGGTTCGTCGCTCAACGGTTTGGGATCCGGCTGAGCGGCTTCGTCGGCAGCCCGGTCCGCGATTGCGAGTTTCGTTTCAAACCCCTCCGGAGGATCCGCACCGCTGAAGTCGCCGAATTGTATTTGCCACTGCGCCTTGCGGAGCTCCGCGGCATAGGCGTTGTTGGTGACTTTTTCGAATGAAGTGAAGGTAACCGTCTGAGCGTCGAATGAACCCGCGATACGCAACGATCCGGCCTCGCCATAGATGCCGCTGACAAGTTGCATGTCCGCGCGAGCGAGTGCCACAATCTGCTGCAACGACGGTTTCGCTGAATCACGCAACGGCACTTGCAGTTCTAGCCGGGTCTGGCGTTGGACACCGCGTGCGTCGCGGTGATCCTTGTGCTTGTGACTGACGATTAAAGGGACGCGGATTTTCCCCGGCAAGTTGGCATCTTTGGGGGATGGACTTCCCGTTGCGTACTCTGATCGCATCAACCACCAGAGATAATGTGCTCCCTGCCATTGCATTTCGAACATCATCACCTGGGTGCCGCCATCGATCGAACAATGCGATCCGATCTGCGAGACCACATCGGCCGCGGTGTAGTTCAAATTCACTCTCCGTCGCGTCGCCGGGTATTTTTCAAGATACTCGGGCGTGCCGCGGACGGAGGACACGACATAATAAGAACCGTTATCGAGAGATCTCAAATCGTGCACCGCGAACAGAATCCCATCTTTTTCAGCAGTTGCCATGGCGTCTCGAAGCGCAAACCGATCGTTCAGAGCGGATTGGACATCCACGATTTTTGCACCATCTGGAAAATCTAGGTCGAACACGGACGCCGGCACGTCGCGGTCATAATCGATGGTAAAACGCTTCGTCATCAACCAAACGTTTTGATCACGTGTCTCGTGGATCAATTGGCACAAACGATCCGACTGATCCAATAGCAGGATGCTGCGTTGCGTCCCATCGGCGGGAGTTTGATTGGCCGGCGCGATCCGGATCGTGTAGGCACGACAGGGGCTGCCGCCGACGTCACGATCATGACTCGGTGAACGTTGCTTCCGCCAATCGTTGGGGACTTGCGACAGATCGCACATTTCAGCGACCATCGAGACCCCGTCCATGCTGGGGCGTTTCAACACCGTCGTTTCGTCCGGCGCCAAAGACCAACTGTGGCTGATCGTTCCATCGTCGACGGTGACCTGTCCCATCGCATGCATGCGAAACCCCAACTCACGATCAAACCAGACGTCGCCTATTTCCGGTTCCGTCGATTCGGCCTTGCGGCCCGGGTAGGCTTCCCATTTGAGATGCCAACTTTGGGCGTTTTGTAAATTGTCGTGCAGCGCCGTCGTTGCCGTTTGGGGCATCGTGACCCACAGAGCGGCCGCGAAGACAATCAACGTGGCGATCGCGCCGATCCAAGAATACAGACGAAGATCGAGACGCGGCGGCAATCCTTTCGATGGCGTCGTCGCGGGCAGTCGTGATACCACGTTCCCGACCACCGAGTCGCCCGGCCAGTTTTCTGCCAGGCGTTCGAGCTGTCCTTCAATTTCGCTAGTGGACATGTTACGACCTTGATTGGTGGAGTATAGCTTCGGTGGAAGGAGCCTCCGCGCGGAGACTGATCTTTAGCCGGTTGATGGCCCTAGAGAGTTGCTTTGTCACCGTCCCCACCGGGCGTCCGGTGAGCCCCGCGATCTGCACCACCGAATGGCCATCAAAGAAACGAAGTACCGTGACGACACGCTCGTGTTCGGGTAATTTGCCGACCGCATCCAGCAGCGGCTTGTTCATCAGGTCCATCGCTGTCACCGCCCGCTCGTCGGCTGGATCCATCCCGGCGATCGGACAGGTGATCGGCGTCCGTTTTCGTGTCCGCTGTGCCTCGCGTCGCGCGATCTTGGCAAGCCAAAAGCCGATCGCATTCGGATCTCGCAACTCGGACAACCGTCCGTGAGCGATCAAAAAGGTCTCCTGAGTGACATCTTGCGTGGCGTGGTAATCCTGGAGCTCTCCCCAGGCCACGGTCCACACCAGCCGCTCATACCGCGCGACAATCTGTGCGAACGCCTTCTGGTCGTTGCGGTCCGTCACCGCCTGAATCAAGTCAGAATTGCTTTGCACACCCGAATCCTCAACGCGTCAGATCTCGTTTCCGAAAAACGAGAGGCGGCGACGCACGTTTTTGCGACCCAAAAAAATGAACGCGAGAAGAAAAACGGAAAATCACATGTTCGCTCCGAACGTTTCGGCCCGAAACATGGTGTTCGACCTCACCAGGTCAATCACGCGACCTAAAGTCTTCGCGGCATGCCCTTGCCGCCAAGCGACAACGCGAGCACCAACACCAGGATGCCGCCGATCAGCAGCCCGCCGCCGACACCCAGGGCTTCCGCGGCAGAGGCGATGTACAGCTGGTACCAATCGATCGGCCGCAGTTCTTCGCCGCTGATCAGTGCCGCGCCCGCCCAGATCAAGAATCCGGCGCCCGCGGTAAACAGGACGACCGAGACGACGCACGCCAAGATGCGTCCCACCCGGGGAACCGCCAACGCGACGCCGACCAACGCCCCACACAGGCCGCCCACGATCAAGCTGGTGATGTCAAGTGGCATGGTCAATCGCTCGCGGTTCTCGTGTCTTCTACGTTTTGTGTGGGTGACGTCTGATGTCATGATAGTTGCACCGAGTGGTACATGTGGCCTGCTCAATCCGGTCAACCCGCAGGGAACACGTCGGCGTTGAAATCACTCGGCGATGCGTGTGGGCGAAGCCCCTCGCGTTAATCCATTAAACGCTTCGCGATCAGCTTTGCGATCTCCGGAGCGTCCAACGCGACCCCTCTCAAGAATTCGCTCGGCAGCATGCGCCCGCAGGGTGCACCGATGACGAACAACCCGGGGACGCCATGAACCCTTCCGTCGGAAGTCATCGGCTGTCCTAAATCACCGGTTTCTGCCTGTTCGGGCAGGCAAGCCGGAGCCCAGCGATATCCGGTTGCCACCACCACCATATCGAAATCCTCTTGGGTGCCATTTTGAAACACGGCTTGTTTCCCTTCAAAGCGACACACTTCGCCGCGCTGAATAATCCAGCCGGCACGCACCCCCTCTCGAAACCCGCGGTCAAACGCCCTCAGCGCCGGCAGTTTTTGGCAGTAAGATCCTGTCATCCAAAGCGGGATCCGATGAGCGAACAGGTGAACGAAATGGTGGATATCGACACCAAACAGCGATCGACGCCACAATCGAATTCGCTTCTTGGAGCTGATCGTGGCTTTGACGCCTGCCGCGGCACACTGCTCGGCGATTTCGACGCCGCTCATGCCTGCGCCGATAATGAGAATGCGTCCCAGGACCCCCGGTACCACATTTTGCCAATCGGACGAGTGTATGACGCGTGGGCCATCGGCCCCGATGCCCAGACCAAGGATCGCTGGCCGTACGGGATGATCAAAAATCCCCGTCGCTAAAACCACTGCGGGATACCGTTTGGTTTGTCCGATGCCATTGTTACTGAAAAACACTTCCAAACCGTCTGCCGTGGGATTGATCTGATCGACCGATGCTTTGACGACTTGCAAGTCATTCCACTCTGCATACCGTCGCAAGTAATCGTGATATTGACCGGCGGAAACGTATTCGCCGCGATTTGCAATCGCCAGCCCAGGAAGTTCGGTGTACCTCGCCGGGGAGAGCAACTGCGTCTCAGCTGCGATTCGTCGGTAGGCTCCGCCAATTTCGCCGTCACGATCCACTAACACAAAGTCGATTCCATCACGTTTCAAACAGGAAGCGATCGCAAGCCCGGCCGGCCCGGCCCCAACGACCAGGACGGCGGCATCAAGATTTTCTGGGGAGATTCCGCCGGGCACGATTAAACACCGCCATCCAAAATAATCGTTTCACCGTTCATGTAGCTGTTCGCGTCACTGATCATAAACGCCGCCAGTTCCGCGGCTTCGGAGAGCGTGCCGACGCGGCCCAGCGAACAATGATGCAGGTACTCCGCCAGCCCGGTTTCGGGGACATTGGTTCCCATGCCGTCATCCAGCAAACCGGGCGCGAGACACAGCACGCGTATCTGATGCCGCGAGAGTTCTTTGGCCATGGATTGTGTAAAACCTTTGACGGCCGCTTTGCTGGTGCAGTAGTGCACCGGCGCGGAGAGCATGCGGGCTCCGGCCAAGGAGCCGATGTTCAGGATCACGCCCGCGCGCCGCCGAATCATTCCCGGCAACACCGCCTTGGTTGACAGAAACATGCCTTTGACGTTGACGTCCATGACGTGGTCCCAGTCTTCTTCATCGATCATCGCCAGGGGGAACATTTGGGTGATTCCAGCGTTGTTCACCAACACATCGATGCCGCCCCAGTCGGCTTCTAAGTCTCGGGCGAGTGACTCCATGCCGTCGAGATCGGTTGAGCAGACCTTGCGGGCGATCGTTTCCGTACCGAGTTGTTGACATTCTTTGACAAGCGATGTGGCAGCATCGTCGTCACGCAGGTAGGTCAACGCGACCTTGGCACCGTGGTCGGCGAACGTGCGACAGAGTGATCGGCCGAGTCCCCGAGAACCGCCGGTGACAAGAATCCGCTTGTCAATCAACCGACGTTTTGCGTTCATCACCGGCACTCCAGATTTTTGACGGACCCACCGGTCCCGTGTAACGGTGGTCGCGGTGACGGTACAGCATATTGTAGGCGCAACCGGGCATCAGCCGACCATCGGGCAACGCGTAGTGGGTGCAGCACTTCTTGATGCGATCCACTTCAAAGGTGTGTTCATCCATGAACGCGTGAATGAAGATGGTCTTGACGAGCCCTTCACCAATTCGCAATCGGTTCTCCAATTCGATTCTGCGATCTTCCGGATAGAGCAGCCGGAGCGCTCGCTTGAGCGACTTCAAGACGCGCGGGGCATCGGGGATTTGCCCGGCCGCGGACCACAAGCGATCGATCGTGTCGCGAAGCATGCGATCAAACCGATCGTCGGGGCGAATCGTGCCCCGATTGGCGATCGCCGCCAAGTAGGATTCCAACTCGATGAAACGTGGAAACGGAAGGTAACCTTCATCCGTATTCAACATGTACGTCAACGCAAAACATCCAGGATGTGAACACGGCAACGGCAGGAAATCAGATCGAGCCAATGCACCGTCGGTTTGTGCGGAGATTTGGTTGACGATGTCAGGAATGGTCAAAATGTCACAGGGGTCATGCGGTCCGAACGTTCCGCCGCCATAACCGGTGTAGGCCGCGGGCTGGAACATCAACGACAAGATAAAATCGTTATCCATCAACAACCGCACGCAGTCGCCGATATCGGAATCGTTGACGCCTTTGGCGACCGTGGAAACGATGGTGGTTCGCACGCCGGCGCGTTCCAAATGGTCCAACGCACGCAGTTTGACGGCGTCATGCCTGCCGCTTCCACGCAGTGTCCGCAGCGCCTGATTGCTGAGCGCGTCGAGCTGCAGATTGACATAGGTTCCACGCTCGGCAAGCTGTTTGCAGAAATCGAGATCTTTGGCGATCCTCAACCCATTGGTCGACACCGACACACGGGTGAATCGTCCGTACCGTCGCGTGATATCCAGAAACTCAATGAACTCGGGGTGCAACGTCGGTTCGCCTCCGGACAGGTTCACCGTGTCAATCAGCTCTTCTTTTTGCACCAGCCCATCCAGAATCGCGACAAATTCTTGTCGCGTCATGTGATAATTGTGGCGGTTTTGAACGATGCACACCGGACATTCCAGATCACAGTGGTTCGTGATTTCAATGATCGGCAGACAGGTGTGTTGTTCATGGTCGGCGCATAAACCGCAATCTTTCGGGCAGCCCTCGTCAACGGGCATTGAATAGGCTCGGGGTTTGAATCCCGGGCGGATGTAGGTCAGAGATTTCAGGAACCAATCCGCGTCCCCCGAGATCAACGCTTCGGACATCCCATGGCTGGGGCACTGCTTGCGCAAGAACACTTTGCCGTCGCGAATGATGCGGGCCGCGTCGACCGTGTTGCGACAGATCGGGCACATCGCTTTGCTGAAGGAATGAAAGACCTCGCCCGGTGCCTGGCCAGCCGATCGTTTCGGCGGCTCAATGATCGGCAATTGGAACATCGCTGCCTCCCTGTCGACTCTGTGTCATTCGCTCAAGCATACCGTGGGATGCGAATCGCGGATCTTTTTCGCGGTAGAGCACGTTGTAGGAGCAGGTGGGGATGTTTCCACCGTCGGCGTCGGGAACACCGACGCAACACTTCATCACACGTCCAACATCGAAGCTCTCTTCATCCATATGGGAATGGATGTAAATCGCTTTGGTGAAACGCTCGGCCATTTTGCGGCGTTCATCGATCGGCAACGAGGGCTGATCGGCAGGATACAACGACCGCAGCATGTTTTTCAGCTTTCGCAGAATCGCTCTGCTTTCGGGGATCGAATCGGGACTCGCCCAAAGTCGATCGATGGTTTCACGAAAGACGTCTTCGAGCTGATCGCGCGGCTCGATATACAGGGAGTCCTGCAGCAACGCGTAGAGTTGCTCGCGCGGCATGATTCGGGCAAACGGGATGTAGCCGCCGTCGTCGAGTAATAGCAGGTAGCAAATGGAATAGCAGTGCGGGTGGGCTAAAGGCGACGGAACAAAATCCGACGCGACGATTCGGCCGGCGGTGGAGACCTCGATGCGTTGGTGTAAATCCGGAATGGTGATTCGGCCCGAGCGAGAAAAACCCGTCCCGCCCTGTCCGGTGAATGTCATCGTGTGTAATTCCAGCGAACAGATGTTCGGCCGCGACAGGACCAGATTGAGGATGTCGCCCACTTCACCGTCGTTGTAACCGGCTGCAACAGCGGGCAATAACGTCGTCGTCACGTCGTACTCGGCCAGCAGATCCAGTAATCTCAGTTTGCGATTGACGGTGTTCGCGCCGAGCAATTTGAGATCCACGTCGGGCGAAAACGTATCAAACGACAAGACCACCCGCACATCCAGTCGAGCGAGTTTCTCCAGGTAGGCCCGGTCCATCAGCTTCAGCCCGTTGGTCGAGACCGTCAATCGACGAATGCCTGCATCGCGGCACATCTCCATAAAGGTGATCAATCCCGAGTGCAGCGTCGGTTCACCGCCGGTGAAATTGATGATGTCCAAATCATCATGGTCTTCGAGCAAGTGATGCAAGATCCGCTGCATCTCGTCGGTGGTCATTTCATAGGCGGCGGTGTTCTTGTTGATCGTGTAACAAATCGGGCAATCCAGATTACACGCCGACGTGATCGGAATGACGGGCAAATAGACCTTCTGTTGATGTGATGGACAGGCACCGCAATCGAACGGACAACCCATTTCCACAGGCTTGGACACGCGAGACGGCGGTGTGGTCACCGACAAAAAACGAAGACAATCGAAATACCACTGGGCGGACGAAGCGACCATGCACTCTTGGTGGCCGTGCTCGGGGCAGTATTTGTCGAAGAAAACTCTCTCGTCGCGGACGATGATCTTGGCGTCGACGCCCTGTTTGCAGACCGCGCACAAGCTTTTCGTCATCGAGTAATAGGCGTGATCAGTCGTCTCCAGTATGGGAAGCGAATTCTCCATCAGCTTGCCGATTCCTCGGACGTTTGGGCGTCTCGTTCACGTTGATGACGGATCAGTCGAACCAGCGTTTCAACGGAAACACGCTTGAAAAACGTCACTACCGAGACGGGGCCCTCCTCGGCGAGCGACCGTAAGTCGGGCATCATGACGGACAGGTGATCGACCGCCGACGCCTTGAGTGTCCCATCTTTGTTGACCCACTTCGGCGTCGGTTCAAAAAACTCGCCGTGTCCGAATCGGACACCAAATGTTTCTTCCAATGCGAATTGCAGATCAACAAAATCGAGAGAGTCAACTTGCAGGTCATCGATCAGGCGACTTTGCGGCTGGACCTCGTCGATCTTGACGAACAGTCGTTCGGCCAACAACGGTCGAAGACGTTGGAAAAGTTCATCGTCGCTTGTCATGGACGGATCCATTGCTCACCGTTTCGCATCGGATGGTGTGGTTCGGACGTCTCAGCGGGCAAAACACCAATCCCCACCGGGAGCATGACATTGTACGCGATCAAATCTTGGCGATGTCCAATGCAACCTCATCACGCCAACGCCGTAGCAAAACGCTTGCATTTTGTCCGCCAAAACCGAATGAATTACAGAGCACGCTTTCGTGGACGTGTGGCCGCGCAGCACCAGGGACATAGTCCAAGTTGCAGTCCGGGGCGCGACACTGCAAATTGATCGTCGGGTGCACGATCTGACGTTTGAGGCACAAGATCGCTGCGATCATCTCAACGGCGCCCGACGCGGCGATCAAATGACCGATCATGGACTTGGTCGAGACCACGGGAATCTCTGCCGAGCGATCACCAAACAGCCGGCGGATTGCGAGCGTCTCCATCACGTCATTCTTGGGCGTCGAGCTTCCGTGGGCGTTGATGCAATCGACCGAACCCGTGTCGGCGCCGGCGTCCAAGATCGCCCGTCGCATGGACTCCATGGCGCCTCGTCCTTCGGGGTGCGGCTCGCTGATGCCGTGCGCATCGAGCGAACTTCCATAGCCAACGACCTCCGCATCAATGGCGGCACCCCGAGACAGCGCATCGTCAAGTCTCTCGAGGACCAAGATCCCTGCGCCTTCGCCCAAGACAAAGCCGTCACGATCGACATCAAAAGGGCGTGACGCCGATTCCGGTTGATCATTTCGGGTACTCAACGCTCGCAGCTTGCAGAATCCGCCAACGCCCAACGGGTTGATCATGGAATCGGTACCGCCGCACAGCATCAACCGGCGACGCCCGGACCGGATCATGCGAAACGCTGCTCCGATTGCATCGGTTCCCGCGGCACAGGCAGAGACGGTGACGTTTGGAACCGAGTGAAAACCGAAGCGATGGGCGAGCAAGTGAACACAGAGATCCGACGGCGTCTGCAGAAAACTCAATCGATCCGCGAAGCCCAGCGACCGGACCTGCGTTTGCTGGTGTCGTGCGCAAATCAGATCGTTCAGATCGAACACCTCCAGGCCGATTCCCAGGCTGACTCCCCGGCTGCGGGCGGCGTCTCCGTCAGACGCCCGCTCGATCCCCGCATCATCAATCGCTGCTCGGGCGGCTGCCAACGCGAAGCCGATTTTTCTGTCTCGATAATCGTCCCCGACGGACTGTTTGACTTCCGCCGCGATCTGTACCGGAAGTTCTGCAGGATCGAATAGCGTGATCTTTCCGGTGCCGCTCCGTCCCGCGAATAACCCCGCTGCGAAATCCAGGACTGAATTTCCAAGCGGCGAAATGACTCCCATTCCCGTGACAACGACGCGATGCTTCACCACAGTTCCCACCGGCTTGAAGCGGTGATCCCGTCACCGGTCGTCACGTGATGTCGGAAATCGACCGACCCCTGTCCGTCGTGCCGCAGCATGGCCTTGCTCAAATGAACCGGCAATGCCGCGGCCCCCATCCATTGGCCAGCGTCGTCGAGGGTAGATCCCGAGCACGTGATTTTTTCGCTCGGGGGAAGCGGTCGAACGAACGGATCAAAAGGTTCGTAGTCGATCATTAATTCGCCGATGGTCATTCGTTTGCGATCCGTCGGCGTTGCCTGCTTGACGCGTTGCAGGATCAGGCAACCGGCCGCGTCGACGACGTCATCCCCTGCAGGATGGGGCATTCGTTCAAAGTGATTGCGGACGAGGAAGTTGCGTTGATCTGCGACTCCCATCACGACCGCGATCTCGATGTCGCCATCTTCCAGAGCGTCGCAAGCCTGCTGCAGGACGACATAGAATTGTCCGGTGCCCGGGTAAGTCACGACGCTGGGGCCGTGGATTTGCAGATTGATCGAGATATGAAAGGCGGGCATGTTGGGCAAACAACGAAATGTCATCAGCCCGTTGACCGCATGGAAACCCGTCGTCGAAAGTCGCTGCATTGAGAACTTTCCGTCCAATTCAGCAGCGTCCGCCAAGCGATTTAGATCATGTTCCTCGAACGGGATATAGCCGACTGCCGCGTACAAGCCGATTCGATCGGGGGCGATGTCGTCTTCCAAAGCGGCCACCTGCATCGCCCTACAAGCGGCAACGACCGCCAGATCATCTTGCTTGCCCATGTACTTGCGCATTTTTTTGACGCGCAAGTAGGGCATCGGATCGCAGCGATCGTCTCCGGATGCCACCACAACGTGTGCCCAGCCGATACAGTCGACGGTGGCGGATTTTGACGACGATTCATGACTCGGTTTTCTCGGCTGGCTTTGCATTGTCGTTCCCTCGCTGGCGTCACAAAATTGGCGTGGACAACTGCATGTCCCGCGTCCAGAGGTCATAGAGGTGGCGACGCTGTTCGTGCACGCGCTCCGACTCAACGACCTGCAGCATGAATGTCAGCCTCGCTCGCGCGACAAGGTGTCCGTCGACGTTCGCTTCCATCACGACTTGGACCGACGGGTCGCGCAACTGCGCGATGTTGGCCACAATTTCGATCGTCTCCCCAGGGCGGACGCGACGGTGAAACTTGGCCAAGTCGATTTGGGCCAACAGGGACCGGCGCAGGGGTTTATCCTGGCGATTGACCGTCATCTCGATCAGGAATCCCGACAGCTGCGACGCCGCTTCGATGATCAATGCACCAGGCATGGTGGGGAAATCCGGGAAATGGTCGTGCAGAACTTGATCCGACAGCGTCACGCATTTTCGGCCCGTCGCCTGTTGTCCGACAATCAATTCGGTGACCTGATCAATCAAAAAGTACCGCATCGCGTTTCTTAAACACCTGACGTAGGATTTTTTCAGCAGCATAGAAGACCAGCGAGACGACGGCCGCAAGTCCGATCAAATACAACGCGTGGTCATTGGGCAACGTGTCTCGGCGGCCGTGAATGTCGAATGCCAGGTTGATATTGTCTGCTCGGCTGGTCATCCATCGCGACAGCATGACCAAAGCGGCAAGCGCGACACAAGCCTGCCACCATACCATTTCCACCAAGCGACGTTGCCTCGCCGGGCAGAAGGGTGATTTGCGAAGCAAGAGCAGGCCGACCGTGGCCGCTCCAAAATGCGTCAGGAGTGATGTCGGAACCAGTGCTCCGCCTCCGCAGAGGAAGATGCCCCACAGCGGGATTCCCACGGACAGCCACAGTAGTCCGACAAGGACCAATTTCGACCGCCGTGTCAGGGCTCCGATTCCGATCACCAAGGAAGCGACATGACACGCCCACAGCGCATTCCAGGGGTCGCCGGCGAACAGGTGCCACACCCAATGAGACAGAAAAAAAGCGATCGCGAGCAGACCCAGCGCGGCTGACTCGATCGTCGACATCACTGCCAATCGTGTCATAACGCACCATCCACCAAGATCGCTTGCCCGGACACGTACGTATTGGCAACCGCCAACCAAGCGATCACGCTCGCCACTTCGCTCATCTGCCCGACTCGACGCAGCGCACAGTGTTTCTTGTATTCGTCGACGAGCGCTTCCGGCAACGTGCGCGACAGACCGTCTTCGAGAATTCCTGGCTCGACGACATTGACACGCAGATTGTCGCCACCGAACTCCTTGGCCATCGATCGAGCCATCCCCTCGAGCGCCATTTTCGATGTCGCATAGTGAATCGGCGAGGGCAGGGGGCGCGTCCCGCTGATGGAGCCGACCAACACGAGATTCCCGCCGCCGGACGCTTGCATTTTGGGAATGACCTGTTGGCAAGAAAAGAAGACGCTCTTCACGTTTAACGCCATCAATTCGTCCCAGCCTTGCCCACTGATGTCCGCCATCTTTTGAGCGCTGTGGTCGGGGACCGGATCGCCGGGAGCCAAACAAATCGAGGCGCAATGCACCAGTGATGTCACGCCGGGAAGTCGATCGGACAGTTCGTCAATGGCCGCAGCCAACGAATCAAGGTCACGACCGTCGGCAAACGCCGCGACGGTTCCCGGCAACTCCGCACACAACTCATTCGCTCCGTCGGCGTTCTGAAAGTAAGTCAATCCGACTTTTCCGCCTTCGGCGTGAATGGCCCGAACGACCTCACGCCCCAGTGCCCCCGAACCACCAATCACGATGGTCCCCCGAGGCGCATTCGATTCAACATTCATTGCGTTCATGGCCAAAAAGTGTAACACGCCGCGATCGCGTTCAGTGATGCGTCCCAACGGCAGCGAGCGGCCTGTTGATTTAATCGTTCTTCCGAATTCAACGCGATGATCTCAGCCCGACGCGTTAGCAAGGGACGCCGCGTGGCCCTTTGCTAACGCGTGCGGGCTGAAATCGGCAGTCCGCAAGCCGCGGCAATGGATTTCAACCGATCAATGATGCACTCCGGTGCCAGGCAACCCCTCAAATCATGTCCCGAAGTCGACCTGCGGGCGAATTTCAGGTTTTCTCCGCGTCGTGCACGGAGTCGGCGTCGACATCGGTATACTGGACGGGTTGGACCACGAGGATCGAAGCGTCGCGCGGCGCGACGATCCGTTGCCTGCCATCCTACCTCCACGACGCCATGCGTACCCGCCCCTTTGTTGCTCTCGCGGCATGTTGCTTGTTGGCTCCCTTGTTGCCGGCAGCCGAAAGTCCGGAAGCCGAGGCGTTCTTCGAAACGAAGATTCGCCCGGTGCTGGTCGAACATTGTTACCAGTGCCATTCGGCCACGTCCAAGGAACCCGAAGGCGGCTTGTTGCTGGATACGCGCGAGGGCATTCGCCGCGGAGGCGACACCGGCCATGCGGTCGTTCCTGGCGAATTGAACGACAGCTTGATCCTGAGCGCCCTCCGCTACGAATCGGTCGAAATGCCACCGGATGGAAAATTGCCCGATCACGTGATCGACGATTTCGCGACGTGGATCCGCAGCGGGGCGTTCGATCCGCGGGACGGAAAGAGTGCGATGATTCGCCGCGAAATCGATTTTGACCGAGCCCGTGAATTTTGGTCCTTTCAGCCGATCGCCGCGCCACCGATCCCGAGCGTCAAGAACGGGGATTGGGTCAAAGGTGACATCGACGCGTTTGTGCTGTCGCGATTGGAAACGAAGAACATCAGCCCGGTCGGTGAGGCACCAAGTGATTCTTTGGCACGACGGATTTATTTCGATCTGATCGGGTTGCCGCCGACCCCCGAACAACTCGATGCCTTTTCTCAAGCGATGGACGTCGACGCGGACGATGCGGTTGAATCGCTGGTCGAGGCGTTGCTGGACAGCCACCACTTCGGCGAGCGTTGGGGCCGACACTGGTTGGATGTCGTCCGCTATGCCGAATCGACCGGCATGGAACGCAACGGAACGTTCACCGCAGCTTGGCGTTACCGTGACTATGTGATCGATGCGTTCAACAACGACACGCCCTTCGATCAATTCATACGGGAACAAGTCGCCGGAGATTTGTTGCCCTATGATTCGATCGAGCAACGCAATCGTCAATTGATCGCAACCGGGATGCTGGCTCTCGGACCCAAATCGCTGAACGAACCGCAAAAAGAAAAGTTTCAAATGGACGTCGTCGATGAACAAATCGATGTCGTTTCGCGAGCGTTCCTCGGTCTGACGGCCAGCTGTGCCCGCTGCCATGACCACAAGTTCGACCCGATTCCGCAAACCGAGTACTACTCGCTGGCGGGCATCTTCACCAGCACCAACACGCTGTACGGGACCGCCAAGACCAACGGCAACCGCAACCCCGGACGCTTGCTGGCGATCGACGGGGACAAGGTGACACCGGTCTCGGTCGGTGGTGGATCGGGTGCCGCCGCGGAACAGAAACGGTATCGCAATCAGCTCAAAACGCTCGAAAAGAAACTTGTCGGATTGCAGCGGCAACTGAAAAATGCCAAGAATCCAAAGGCCACTAAAGCCGCCCGCGTTCGGATCACTCAAACCGAAGACGACATTCGCCGCGCGCGCAATCGATTGAAGCAGGTGGCCGCGCCGCAGAAGACGGCTGCTGACCAGGCCATGTTGGTGATGGCGGTTGCCGATGCCAACACCATCGCGGACACGCGACTGCGAATTCGCGGGGAACCCGACGAACGGGGGCGCGAAGTTCCTCGCGGATTCCTGACCATCGCGTCGACGGATGAATCGCCCACCCCGATCGCCGACCAAAGCGGTCGAGCGGAACTGGCCGAGTGGATCACCTGCCAGAGCAATCCGCTGACCGCTCGCGTCGCGGTCAATCGGATCTGGCAACATCTGTTCGGACGCGGGATCGTGTCGACGGTCAACAATTTTGGGGCCAACGGTGACCGGCCGACCCATCCGATGTTGTTGGATCATTTGGCAACAACGTTTGTCGCCGAGGGTTGGTCCGTCAAGCGATTGATACATCGCATCATGACCAGCCACGTTTATCGCCTCTCCTCTGCCGACGACGCAGACGCCCTCGCCGTCGATCCGGGCAACGAACTGCTTTGGCGGATGAATCAGCGCCGCCTGGAGGCGGAAGCAATCCGAGATGCCATGCTGTCGGCGAGCGGCGAATTGGACCTGGAACCACCACAGGGTTCGCCGGTGGCAACGATGGGCGAGGGGATCATTGGTCGCAATCTGAAGGTCACCGGAATCTCCGAGGGTCAAACCACACGCAGCGTTTACCTGCCGATCGTGCGTGGCGGGCTGCCCGAGTTCCTCAGCCTGTTCGATTTTCCGGAGCCGAGCATCATTGGTGGTGTCCGCGACGTGACCACCGTGCCGACGCAAGCGCTGTTCATGATGAACAATCCGCAAGTCCTTGAGAACGCAACCAAATTGGCCGAGCGAATTGCACACGCAAGCGATGACCCACGTGATCGGGTCCGCCAAGCGTATCGGTTAACACTTTCGCGACGGCCGAGCGAAGCCGAAATCGATCAGGTGATTCAATACATCAACGCGACAAAGCGAGAGCTGGCGAACCTCCATCAGCAACCTGAGGGCAAGGCCGAGCAGGTTGCCTGGTCCGGTTTCTGTCAGTCCCTCTTCGCGTCGTCCGAATTCCGATACATCGAATGAGACCGAACACCCGTTGCCGGTCGGCTGGCGCCAGACGGCTGATCATCGATTGACATCAGCCGGTTCGCGCCAGCGTCCGGGCACACGCATCCCCAACGGCACCGACCGATTTCTTCAATTTTTGCCGCGAGGCTCGCCAATGATTTCTCGACGTAATGCACTCAAAACGACCGGATGCGGTTTCGGCTATCTGGCCTTCACCGCACTCGCGACCCAGGCGGCGACCCGAGACTACAAGAATCCGCTCCGCCCGAAGGAGACCCATTTCGCCCCCAAGGCGAAACGCGTGATCTTCTTGTGCATGCGGGGCGGTCCGTCGCACGTCGACACCTTCGATTACAAACCGGCGCTGGCGAAGTTCGACGGCAAGAGTCCCGGCGAGGCGGCCAAGGGCCAGAATGCACAGAAGGGCCGCAAGCTGATGAAGTCGCCGTGGGAATTCAACCCGCACGGGGAAAGCGGGTTGCCGATCTCGACGCTTTATCCGCATCTGGCCGAACACGCCGACGACCTGTGTTTGCTGAACGGGTCGTACACCGACATCCCGAACCATCCGCAAGCACTGGTGCAGCTACACACTGGTAATTTCCAGTTTGTACGCCCCTCGATGGGCGCCTGGGTGCTGTACGGCTTGGGGACCGAAAGTCAGGACCTGCCGGGCTTCATCACCATCAAGCCACCCGCGCGGCTCGGCGGCGCCCAAAACTATGGCAGCGCGTTTTTGCCGGCGGTCTATCAAGGCACGGCGATCAATGACGTGCGATCATCCGACGCGATCGGAAACATTCAAAACACCCGGTTCCAAGGCGACCTGCAACGCAAACAACTCGACTTGTTGCAGTCGATGAACCGCAATGCGGCCGACAGGAACCCATCCAACAGCCAACTCGAAGGGGTGATCGAATCTTATGAACTCGGTTACCGGATGCAGGCGGCCGTTCCCGAAGTGATGGATCTTTCCGGGGAGTCGTCGTCGACGCTGAAGCACTATGGCATCGGCGATTCCAAGACCGACGAATTCGGACGACAGTGCTTGATGGCTCGTCGTTTTGCCGAAGCGGGCGTGCGGTTCATCGAGTTGACGCACGAAGGCTGGGATCAACACAACGGCTTGAGGGCAAAACTGGCGTCCAATTGCAAGGCCACCGACCAGCCGATCGCGGCCTTGATCAGCGACCTGAAACAGCGCGACATGCTTCAAGACACGCTGATCATCTGGAGCGGTGAATTCGGCCGAACTCCGGCGGTTCGCCGTGACGACGGACGCGACCACAACTCCACCGGCTTTACCGCTTGGATGTGCGGCGGCGGCGTCAAGGGAGGCCTGCGTTTTGGATCGACCGACGACTTCGGTATCGCCGCGGTGGAGGACACGATGCACGTCCATGACCTCCACGCGACGACCTTGCATCTGCTCGGACTCGACCACACCAAACTCACGTATCGATACGCCGGACGGGACTTCCGATTGACTGACGTTTACGGACGCGTCGCCGAGGAGATCATTGCGTAGCGGGACTAGTCAAGACATGGCGCAAGCTTCCGGCTTGCGAAAAGAGCCGCAACACCTGCTCGACTTGACGCAGATTCTGTTGCGTCTCGGGATTTGAAAGCAGTTTCAAGATCTCGGCCGTCTGCTGCACCATTTCCGGAACCGTTTTCAGTGTTTGCACCAAGTCGCTTGCAACCGAGGCGCTTTCATCGAGTTGCCCCAATGCGTCGGCACCGAGACGTTCAGCGGTCGCCCGATCCAGTTCGATCGAAATGTTGCCCTTGCCGCGGATCGCGTTGCCGAAGCCGAGGTCCAATTCAAATGAACCGTCAAGCTGCAAGCGGATAGGAGTTTTTGCCGGGGAGGTCGGCGAGAGCTGGAGACGCTTGGCATGTCGCTTCCGTCGCCCCCGCTTGTTCGCGCGCATTTCGTCACGGCCATCATCCGTCGTCCGGTCAACGGCTTCGCTACCTTGCGAGCGGTCCTCCGCGACGGCTGGGTGTTGCAGCGCCGCGATTGCGAGCAACCACATTCCGAGCCAAAAAACGATTCCGCGACCGCAGAAATCTCGACCTTGGCAATCTTGATGGTGCTGATCCGAATTCATGTGGTACCGCCTCGGCGTGTTACATCTTGGTCCCGCAGACCGGATATGATAGTCGAATGTGTCGAATCGCGCGGGTGGTCGTGGTCGGTTGCCTGAGTTGACTTCGGTAATCTTCCTACCAAAATCTCTTCAGCTCCCACGCCATTCGCTACTGGATCCAATTCATGCACTTCGCCCGAAACGCTGTCTTGCTCGTTGCCATCGTCATTGCAGCCCCAGCACGTGCCGATCGCGCGGATTGGGTTGAAGGGTCGTCAGCGCAGAACGACGGGGCGAATCGCGAACACTATAACGGCGCCGCACTCCTGCCTTGGCACCACTTCATGGGTGATTGGCGAGATGCGAACGATACCGAACAAGGGGATGTGGCGTACGCGGTGAGCGAAGTGATCGATGACGACACACGCAAATCGGTGCGTTGGGACCTCACGACGTTGGTGAAAGATTGGACTGCAAAGAAATTCCCCAACAAAGGCCTGTTTTTGCGCGTCACCGACGGCCGGGGACGGATCGTCTTCGCCAGTCGCGAAAGCCCCGTGACGTCGCTGCGTCCGGCGCTTGAAGTCGTCGGTGAGGGCGGAACCATCACGCTCGCTGCAACCGCCGATACCTACCTGACCGCGTCGACGTATCGTTGCCAAGGCCAAGCGGATCGACTGCGCGTCTCCGTCGCGCCGGAGCATCTGTTGGTCCGATTTAGATTGGACCAACTCGCCGCTGTGGGGGCGATCTCGGCGGCAACGTTGGTCCTGCATTCGACCGAGCAGTATGGATCGGCAACGATTGGTGTGTTTCGTTGCGGGCAGGGACACGACGAACCGCCGACGCCACCGGTGTTGGGGCTTGCGGCCAAGTACCAGGACGATCGTGGCATCCAGGCCGATCCCGACGTCGTCTTCGCAACGGGGTTTGAACGCGAGGACTGGAGCGACGAATGGACCGTCGCGGAGCCGATGGACAAGATCGATACGATTGCTGCTGAATCGGAATTTCAAGCGTTTCAACCCCTGCAAGGCCGCGCGTTGCGATCACGCATCGCCAAGGGGGCGCTGACCGCGCTCAACACGGCCTACAAGTTCGGCCAGGAAACCGGCGCGGAGCCCGACGAGATCTACTTTCGCTACTACCTGCGGTTGGGTGACGATTGGAACCAAACCCTTCAAGGCGGCAAGATGCCAGGGATCAGTGGCACCTACGGCCGCGGGGGCTGGGGCGGTCGAAAGAGCGACGGCATCAACGGATGGTCGGCGCGGGGGCTGTTCCGCATGACCGTTCCCCGCGGCAATCCGCTCGGTGCAACCACTCCGGTCGGATTCTATTGTTACCATGCCGACATGGAAGGTTCCTACGGCACCAACTGGATCTGGAACAAGGACTACCGCGGGTACTTGGAGCGGAATCGATGGTATGCGATCGAGCAATATTGTCGCCTCAATACGCCCGGCGAAAAAGATGGTGTCTTGAAGGCTTGGGTTGATGGCCGCTTGGCGTTTGAGAAAACCGACATCCGATTTCGTCTCACCGACGAACTAAAAATCGAACAGGTTTGGATGAATGTCTATCACGGCGGCAAACTCGCCTCGCCCCACGACCAACACGTGTTCATCGACAACGTGGTGATTGCGAGGCAGTACATCGGCCCGATGGTTACCTCCAGTAACCGTTGACGTCTTGAAAGAACTTGTAGTTCGGCGGCGGAGCACCGATGGCGCCGGGCCAGTCGTGCGAGCCCTTGATGCGTGGGCCGTATACACTCGGCTGCGACTGCCGAGACCACCCGGAGTTCTTTCGCCACGTCGAACCGGATTGCCTGGGCGAATAGGTGCGTGGGGCAATCGGTGCGCGGCCGCGAAAGAGGCGGAACCCGCGACCAGCGGTGGCTGTCCCCGCGTCACCCAGATTGATTGTGCCCACCACGACGACAGCGGCAAAGCACCACATGCGGTATCGATTCATCGACTTCCTCGATTTCTGACGGAGAGGGTTCTGTGGACAGCGCTCGGCGAACCAACGCGACCGAGGCTCCAGTCTAACAAGCGGACGAAGCGAGCTTCTGTGACAGGCGAACTTGAAATAAAGCATACCGTGACTGCCGATTCGGATTGGACTTTCGGCCATTTAGCCCAATGACACAATCTTCTCGCTGTTCTACGATAGGACTCTTCAAATTCTTCCCGCGCAACGAAGAACCACTCTCCGATGAGCATCGCGTCCACCAAGCCCTCTTTGAGCGAAATGCAAGCCAATGGCTCCGCCGCCACCCGTATCCTGAACTTTGCGGATGGATTTTCCAAACGACACATCGGGCCATCCGAAGCGGACCTGGAAATGATGCTCGCCACGGTCGGTTTTGAGTCACTCGACGGGCTCTCCGATGCGACGGTTCCGGCCGACATTCGGCTCGGCAGAGAGCTGGATATCCCCGAGGCGCGTGGTGAGCGGGAGTTTCTTTCGGCGCTCAAGACGATCGCCGGAAAGAATAAAGTTCATCGATCCTGCATCGGCATGGGCTACACCGACACCGTGACCCCACCGGTGATTCTTCGCAACGTGCTGGAGAATCCGGGCTGGTACACCCAGTACACCCCTTATCAGGCGGAGATCGCACAGGGTCGGTTAGAGGCGTTGCTGAACTTCCAAACGATGATCGCCGACCTGACCGGTTTGCCCCTGGCCGGGGCAAGTCTGCTGGACGAGGCGACCGCGGCGGCCGAAGCGATGACGATGTGCTACTCCATCGCCTCGCACAAGAAGACGGGGTTCTGGGCCAGCGACGCGTGCCATCCGCAAACCCTGGCGCTTTTGGCGACGCGGGCGGACGGTTTGGGGATCGATCTGAAGGTCGGCCCCATCGATGAGATCGACTTTGAATACGGCGAGGGGGGGCTTTGTGGATTGTTGGTCCAGTATCCGACGACCGAAGGCCGGATCGAGGACTATCGCGAGGTGGCCGAGAACGCCAAACAATCCGGCTGCATGACCGTCGCGGCAGCCGACATCCTCGGCTTGACCCTGCTGACGCCGCCGGGCGAATGGGGCGCCGACATCTGCGTCGGCAGCGCGCAGCGTTTCGGCGTGCCGATGGGTTTGGGTGGCCCGCATGCGGCTTACATCTCGACGCACGAAAAACATGCCCGCAAGCTGCCCGGACGCATCATCGGAATCTCCAAAGACGTTCATGGTAATCGGGCGCTGCGGATGGCCATCCAGACACGCGAGCAACACATTCGTCGCGACAAGGCGACCAGCAACATCTGCACCGCGCAGGCCTTGTTGGCGATCATCAGTTCGTTCTACGGCGTTTACCACGGCCCCGAAGGACTCGCGGCGATCGGCCGCCGCACCCAAGCCTACACCGCCGCCCTGGCCAAGGGCCTCGCACGACTGGGACACGAGACGCTCGGCGACGGGCCGATCTTTGACACCATCCGCATCCGACTGGGCAAAGGCCGAACCCACGCGGCGCGCCAGGTTGCCGATGCGGCCCGCGAACGTCTGATCAATCTGCGTGAATACGACGACGGAACCCTGGGCGTCACACTCGATGAAACCGCCGATCGCGGCTTGGTCGCCGACCTATTGGCCGCATTTAACTTTGGCCATTACACCGGGTTCGACGTCGATGCATTGGTCAACGAAGCCGCCGAGGATGGAACACTGGACTTGGGGGCGTTCAC
Source organism: Phycisphaera sp. RhM (assembly GCA_033042175.1). Lineage (GTDB taxonomy): Bacteria > Planctomycetota > Planctomycetia > Pirellulales > Pirellulaceae > Stieleria. The sequence goes on along the minus strand of WCIL01000002.1, from coordinate 171,834 downwards.
CCGCACGACGCCCTTTATGAACCACGAGGTCTTTCACAGCTATCGCAGCGAAACAGAATTGCTGCGTTACATTTTTAAACTGATGGGCCGCGACCTCTCGCTGGCCAATAGCATGATTCCGCTGGGGTCGTGCACGATGAAATTAAACGGGACCAGCGAGATGATTCCGGTGACGTGGCCGGAGTTTGCCAACATGCATCCCTTCGCCCCCGACGTGCAGTGGCGTGGTTACACGCACATGTTCCGCGAACTGGAACGCTGGCTGTGCGAAGTCACCGGCTTCGCCGCGGTCAGCTTGCAGCCCAACGCGGGATCGCAAGGCGAATACGCCGGATTGCTTGTGATACGCGCCTATCATGAACAGATGGCCAAAGCGGAAGGTCGCGAAAACGTCCGCGATGTTTGCCTGATCCCGACCTCCGCCCACGGGACCAACCCCGCGTCTGCGGTGATGGCGGGGATGAAGGTGGTGGCGATCAAGTGTGACGATCGCGGCGACATCGACATGGACGACTTGCGGGCCAAGGCGGAAAAACACTCCGATCACCTGTCCGCCTTGATGATCACCTATCCATCGACGCACGGTGTCTTTGAACCGACGATCCGCGAGGTGTGTGATGTGATTCACCAGCACGGCGGCCAGGTCTACATGGATGGTGCGAACATGAACGCCCAGGTCGGTTTGACCAGCCCGGGAATCTGCGGCGCCGACGTCTGCCACCTGAATCTGCACAAAACGTTCTGCATCCCGCACGGCGGCGGCGGCCCGGGCATGGGGCCGATCGGCGTCGCCAAACAGTTGGTGCCGTTCTTGCCCGGCCACCCGGTCGAACGCCCCGACTCCGCCGGCGAGTTTGCGATCGGGCCGGTCGCCGGAGCCCCCTATGGCAGCCCCAGCATTCTGACGATCAGTTACGTCTACATCGCCTTGATGGGAGCCGCGGGTCTGAAGAAAGCCACGCAAGTCGCAATCCTGAATGCCAACTACATGGCGAAACGCCTCAGCAAACACTTCGACGTGCTCTACACCGATGCAAACGGTTATGTCGCCCATGAATTCATCATCGATTGTCGCAGCTTTGAGAAATCCGCCGGCATCAAGACCGACGACATTGCCAAGCGATTGATGGACTACGGATTCCACGCACCGACAATGTCCTGGCCGGTTGCCGGAACGCTGATGATCGAGCCGACCGAAAGCGAATCCAAGGACGAACTGGATAGATTCTGTGACGCGTTGATTGCGATTCGTAAAGAGATCGAAGCGATCGAAAACGGGCAGATGGATCGAGAAGACAACCCGCTCCGCAACTCGCCCCACACGATGCAGGAAATTGGCGGCAACGACTGGTCGCATCCCTACACCCGCGAGCAAGCGGCTTGGCCGACAGCGTGGTTGCGCGATGCAAAATTTTGGCCGACCGTCGGTCGGATCGACAACACCTATGGCGATCGCAATTTGGTCTGCGCCTGCGTGCCGATGAGCGACTACGAGTGAATTGATGGGCTTGATGAAGCGGAGGTGAGCGCAGCGACACCTCCGGACATTTTGGTTTTCGGGTAGGCGGTAGTGGACGAGGCGACGAGTCCTTCCCAAGGGTCCGACGACAGAGGACTCGTCGCCTCGTCCACTACCCGAAATTTGAGCTGCGATCGACCACTAGCAACGTGCTCGCCGCAATCCGCCGACCTTCAGTTGCCATCAGCCGGTTCGCCGGGGCTGGGCGGTGTTTCCTCTTCGAGCATTTTTTGCAGCATCGGCATGACGACCGATTGATAGACGCCGCGGGCCATTGGATAACGCTTCATCAATTCAAAGGTGTCATACAACTGTTGTCCGCCGGCCGCGTCGGTCGGGACACGCATCTGGCGGCCTTCGGCGTCCACCATCACGGTTTCATAACGCCAGTCTCCCGATTCGTCTCGGGTTCGAACCACATCAGAGAGCTGTGCGGTGTTGGTATCGAAGGCTCCTTCGGCCGGCGGTGTTTTGTCAGCGTATTGATCGACGTCCAGCCCGAGTGACGCGGCGATCGTGGAAGAGACTTGCTGGACCGATTGCTCGCTGGCGACCGACTCAAGCCGTTTGAGGTTCTTTTCCAGTTCCGTCAGCTTTCGCTCGTCGGAAAGTGTTTCGGCCGATCGGATTTGCGATTCGATCGATTGTTCGATCTCTTGGGGTGAGACCTCCGCCGGCGCTTGGGCAACGTTGTCGAGTTCCGCGGGGACCGCTCGCGTTGATTCGTCGGCAGACGGGCTGGCGTTCGGTTGGCTGGACGAGGAGGTGTCGGATTCGGTCTCCGATGCACCGCCGCCGGCAGCGTCTGCGCCTGCGACTTGGGGACCGGATGCGACTTGCGGTCTGGGCACATACCACACCAGTAACACGACCAGCAGGATGGCGTGAACGGCGAGTGAGATCCCGATAGCGAGTCGTTTGCGAGTCATGTTTACGGTGAAAGCCTTTCGACGATCCACGAGGACGCTTGTTGGCGATAGCAGAGTCGATCGTGCAGCCGACTTTCACGGCCTTGCCAGAATTCGATGCGGTTGGGGCTGACACAGTAGCCGCCCCAGTCGACCGGACAAGGGATTTCTTTGTCGGCATACTGTTTCTTCAACTCGGCCAAACGCTTTTCTAACACTTCGCGCGACTCGATCACGCTCGATTGCTGGCTCACCACGGCGCCCAACTGGCTGTCGTGTGGCCGTTTTCGAAAGTAGCTGACCGATTGATCCCGTGGGGTCCGGGTCGCGGTTCCTTCGATCCGAACCTGTCGTTGAACATGTGGCCATAAAAAGCACAGGGAAACGTTCGGGTTCGATTCAATCTGCTGTGCCTTTTGCGATTGGTAATTGGTGTAGAACCAGAACTTGCCCTCGTCGAGCCCCTTCAGCAGCACCACGCGACTGGTCACACCGCCGTGGCCATCGCTGGTCGACAGCGTCATCGCATTGGCCTCCACCCACTCCGGCAAATCCCCCTCCATCGCTTCGTTCAGCCAAGTGCGAAACTGAACCATTGGATCGTCGGCGATGTCTTTCTCCAGTAGGCTGCCAAGCTTGTAGCTTTGACGCATTTCGTAAAGGCTCATGGCGGGATTCTCCCTCGGTGTTCGGTTGGCACGCCCGGTGCATTCTATAGGTCGGCCAAATGACGAGCTGCCAAACTGACAGCTCGTTAATCTTGTTCTTAGGTAAAGTCATGCTGGAAATGAATCCTCCCCAACCATCGGAAAACATGATTGGAAAGCTGCTCGTCGCATCGACGTCTGTGCAAGACCCGGTGTTGAGTCGATCCGTTTCTCTGGTCGTCCATCAAGATAGCGACAACGTCTTTGCCGTGCTGCTGAACCGGCCGATGACCCCTCCGCCGGGGCTGATGCAGTTGCTCGGATCAGCCGCGGGAGAAACAGCGCAGGCGGGACACGGCCCATCCGATCGGTTGGCCGGCAAGGGTGGTTCGGGGGACGGCCTGCCGGGGGCCGGCCTGTCTGGGGACGGCCTGCCGGGGGCGGGATCGTTTCCGACCAATCTGCCGGGGGCGGAAACGGCACCGAATGCCATGGAGGATGCCGCGGACAAACTGCAATCGGCCGGAAACAAGCATGCCTTGGCAGCCCAAGCGGCCGCCGAGGCGTCCAAGTCACTCGGCACGATCCATTTCGGCGGTCCGCTCTCGGGGCCCGTCGTGGCGGTCCACAATTCCAGCGAGCATGCCGAGGCCGAGGCCGGCAAGGGGATCTATGTCGCCGCCCAGCGGGACATGCTGGAGACCTTGGTCCGGCAAAAGCCGGGGCCGTTTCGATTGATCGTCGGGCACCTGGGTTGGTCGATCGACCAGCTGCGCGCCGAACGGCAGGCGGGGTATTGGCACATGATTGACGCGACCGATGAGGACGTCTTTGCCGGGGACCACGAACTTTGGCCGATGGTCATTCGCCGGGCGACGACGCGCTCGGTCGCCGATTGGCTGGGGATCAAGGACACCCCGTTTGCCGCCGAAGTCAATTAGTCCAGGCGGGTGAATCCCAGTTGCCGGATTTCATCTATCGCGGATCGACTTTCTTGGTACCTTTTGATCATTGTTCCGCTTTGTCCCGTCCTGTTCGCGTCCGCTTGCTGTGTCCCAAGATAAGCCCCAACCGCCCGAAGACGATCGTCCGAAGAAGTTCCGCATCACCCGCAAGCGGCTCGGCACGATCCGTTTCATCGACCCCAAGGGTGACTACGGGTTCATCGACGCCGAAGACTTTCGGGACGACGTCTTCTTTCATCACACCGTCTGGCAGTTCGGTGGCGCGTCTTCCGCGGGGCCGCTTCAATTGCAGCAAAACAATTCCGATCAGCCACGGAAATTAGATCCCGAGGAATTGGTCACGAAGTTCGTCGAGTTTGAGATCGACGATGAGATGTTTGAAGCCGAGCAGCGGCTTCGGGCCAAGGTGGTCCGGCTGACGCGGCGGCCGATGGGAAAGAAATTGACCGGCCGCGATGCGACGTTCAAGATCGTCACGCATCACCCCAAGGCGCGGCGCAAGCGTCCCGACTGGCGGGGTTGAATCGGTTCCTGTAGGGGCACGCTGTGCATGCCAGCAGTCACGCACAGCGGTGACCGACGTGTCTAGGCCGCGGCCTCGTCGTCTTCTTTGGGATCGTCGGGCAGTTTGCCGCCGTTGTCTTTGGCGCGTTGAACGTCGACTTCTAAATCGCGAATGACGGTCGGGTTGATCTGTTTGCCCAGCATCTCTCGCGTCTCTTTGAACATGATGTCGACCTTGCGACGCTGGTTGGGATTGCGGGTCCCGATCTCCTTCAAGAACATCCCCTGTTTCCTTCCCATGTCATCGGCCAACTGTTCGTTGGTGGGTTGATCACGCAATGCATTGAGCAGCTCTTCGGCTTCTTTCATCTGCCCTTTTTTCAGTCGCAAGCGGATCCGTGCGGCGAGCAGTTTGCGAATCGCGACAAGGTCGATGATCGCGTTTTGCACGCCGCGAATGTACGCCTCGGCTTGCAGTCGCATGTCATCGCCGGTCAGGTCGGCGACTTCTTTGGGCGTCAGCCCCGGCACCATCGGCAACCGGGCGAGCACGGCGCCGCCGTTTTTGACGTACAGCAAACGCAGCGGGTGGTCGGACTTTTTGATCGCCAATCGGCCGTTCCAATCCGTCCGCCCGACGAAGCTCATGGACTTACTTTTTAATTCGCGTTCGTACAGTTCGTAGCCGATCAAGGGCAGATCTTCCCGGCCTTTGACGTGCAGCCGCAACAGCGTTTCATCGCGCTGCGGTTTGAGCAGCATGGCCATTTTGAACGTGCGTTGGTTCTTTCGGCCTTGAAGCCCGCCCGCCATTCCGGAGTAGTAGTCCATGTTGACGTTGGGACCGTCGCGCTCGGTGGCGATCAAGTAGGCCCACTCGATTCGACCGACGGCGATCGGTTTCCCGTTGCGATCGTTCTTTCGAATCATCGGCTGCAGCGCACTGCCCACCGGCACGTTCGCCGGTGACTCGGGATCCAGGATCAGATTTCCGGCGCGTATCATGCCCGTGGCGGTCTTTTGTCCGGCATCATCGATCCGCACCATCGGTGAAAACGCACGCGTGATGGTATGGCCGACGACGTTGGGCAGGTCATAGGTCGAGAGGAAGGGCGATTCAACGACGGCGCCGAACAGCCGCATCAAAGTTTCCATCTCCGACACCGCGACGGTGGATCCGTTGGCGTGTTGCCGGATTCGAACGACGAACACTTTGTCATACTGTTGGACGGTCGATGCGACCAGTCCGGTCACGGGCAAGGGAATGATCTTGGCGCCGGGTTTGGCGAACGTCGTGGCTTGACCGCGGGTGACGAGCAGGGCTTCGGTGGACGGATCGTTCCAGGTTTGCGACAGCGCGATCGCGTCGCCGTCAAACGGTTGCAGCTTTGCGGCGGTTCCGGCCATCGTTGCATCGCCGTATTCGCCGGCGCGACGCAGGACGTTGGCCTGCATGCCTTTGGTGACTGCGACCGAGCCGACGTATTGAGGCAGGCTGCGGACCGACTGGATTCGAATCGCGTCCTCGTGATCGCGCTTGACCGCGATGACCGGATCCGACGCGGCGATTTGATCATACGTCAGGTCTTCCATGGAACGAAACGACGCGGTGGCGACCGGCGGCGGGGCGTCGGCGATCGTGGTTCGCCACAGCGCATTGAAATCACGATCCAAATACTCCAAGACCGGTTCGCGAAGCGTGTCGGCGGTGAATCGGGGATCGCGCGAGACGACCCAGATCAGCACCCGATAGGGAGAGTAGTCCCACGGCTCTGCGTCGCGGGGATCCGGCTGGGAGGCCGACGTGTCCTGTTCGGAGTCGCTCGCGGTGGCCTTGTCCGCGTCGTCGGTGGTCTGCGCCGACAGCGCAGGGGCCATCAGCAACGACAACAGCGTCAGGCAGGTGGTGACAAAAACGAGTCGGGTCGGGTCGGTGGTGAAACGCTTCAAAATTCCAATCTCCAATTCCCGGCGTTCTGATAGAGCGAAACGATGTTGTTGCCCATGCCGACCAGGTTGGTCCGGTACGCGAAGGAATCGACCATTTGCCACAGCGGCAACACCGGCAATTCGTGATGCGAAATCGAGTGCAACACCAACAACCGGTCTCGAACTTCTTTCCAATTGCGAGCTTCTTCGAGACGGCGCAGACCGAGACCGATCAGCTGGTCCTCGCTCTTGGCCAGTCCGCGTGGGCCGAGCAAGCGACGCGCGTCGATGATCGGTTCCCAGATCGCGCAAGAAATGTAAACCAAGTCCGCGGTGTCGGGGTCGGGGTAGGTGCGTCCGACGGGAAGTTCGACCAATTCGACGTCCAGCCCGATCAATTCCCATTGGCTGCGAATCGCTTCACAGGCGACGCGTGACAGGTTGTCGGCGGGGAACGCCAGTCGCACGGCGCGCAGTTTCGGTTCCGGTTCGCCCTTGCGTTCCGCCTCGGCCGCTTTCAAATTCTGACTCAGCGAGACCAACAGTTGGGCCAAGCTGGGCTCGAACCGTCGCGGCAAGATCGAGGTGTCATAGCCATACCCGAGCGGATCGTCTTGGCTGAGCCCGGCCGGAAAGGGTCCCGAGAGGACACGGCAGCCAGGCGATTCATTGTTCTCCAACAATTCACCTTTCAAGATGTCTTCGCGGTTGATGCCGTAGAGCAGGGCACGGCGAAAGTTCTTGTCCGCGACAAACTCGTGATCCGAGCAGGGGACCAGCATATGGATCGTGGGCAGCGGGTACTCCACGACTTTTACGTCGCGACGTTCTTTCAGCTTGATCGCGTCGGCGGGGAACAGTTGATCGAGCACATCGATTTCGCCGCTGAGCAATTTGGACACCGAGTCGCTTCCGGTGTCGCATCGGATCTCGACGATCTCGCGCGGTTTGGCGCTATCACCGCTGTTGCCGCTGGCCCGTCGCGCGTCTTCGGTCAGCTTGAAGCGGGTTTGATCGTCCTCGATCACGTCGACGAAATAGTCTCCCGTCGGTCCGCCCTTTTCACCCCCGAACCAGCTGGCGTCGACGTTGATCTGTAGCAAGCAAGTGGGCAGCACATGGGGTCGACGGAGAACGCATTCGATGCGTTGGGGACCGTCGATGCCGATTCCCGTGACGCTGGCAGCCCAGGGAGAAAAATAGGTTTCCGATTCGGGCATCGCACGCCGGGCCAACTGGTCGGCCAGGAAATCGACTTCGATGCGATTGAGTGGATTGGGCAGCTTGGCCGTGTCGATCGACAGTTCCAAGACTTGGCGGTCGGGCGTTGTTTCCGCGGATCCGAAAATAAAATCGTATTCGCCGCCTTCGGGTGCGGCGCCTTGGATTTCGAACATCGTCCGGTAGAGCAATCGGCCGGCGCGCCGAGCGGACCAGTTGTCCAGACGAACAGGATCGAAAACCCTCGCCGCTTGCAGCACACCGACCGAGACCAGCGGATAGGCTTCGTCGATCTTTCGAACCAATTCTCGCCCGCCTTCGATGTCGGGTTTGAGATACAAGCTTTTCGGGCCAATTTCCGGGCCGAGCGAAAGTCCTTTTGTTTGACCGCTTCGATCGCCTCGCTGCGTTTCTCCGTGGCCATCCGCAAGAACTCGCCGTCCCACTTCGAAATCGCCGGCAGATCAAAACGCCCGTAATCTTCTTTCAACCGCGCCAGCAACTGCTGGGCGTTGTCGAGATCTCCTTCGTCGACCATCGCCTGCATCAGCCCGCCGGTGGTCAAGCTGATCGCCTTGAGCACTTGCGCTTGATTGTATTGGGGGTCATAGCGAAACAATTCTTCGAGCATCGCCAGGGACTCGGCGCGCTGGCTGCCCGAGGCGCGTTGAATCGCGTTCCGCCACAGGAATTCCGAACGCAGGGCTTTCAGTCCGGGGCGTCGCGGGTAGTCGCGGATCAAAATCGACAGGAACGGGTACGCGCCGACGAAATCTTCGTTGGCAATCCGCGATGCGGTTTCACGTTCGAGTCGCTTTTCCCAGAAATCGATACGTTCGATGTCCGACCACTTGGCAACAAATTCCTCGCCTTCGATGCCAAGAATCGAAAACTGCAACGTTCCTCGCGGCGTCGTCGGCATGTCCCGGATCGGCAACAGAAGAGATTTCACCCATCCGCCACCAGATTTCTCGGTGAAGTAAATGATGTCGTGGGGTTCTTCTTGCAACAGACCCAGCCCCGAATCTTCCGGTACACCCGATTCGGCATAGGTCAGCATTTGTGCCTGAGCCGGTCGGTCCAGTCCGATCACGACCAGCCCCAGTGCAAGGATGCCCAGGGCCCGCAGGAGACCGCGAGAGGTTGCTTGGAATTGAAACTTCATCGGCCACTCACCCCACTGGGAATCTTGACGACGTAGACGACACCCTCTTCGCCGGGCACCAGCAATCGATCTTGCAGCACCAGGGGAGTTGCCGAGAACGGTTCGCCGATCTCGGTCAGGCCGACCGGATCATTGGAGGCCGGATCGATCACGACGATCCAGCCGGTATCAGAAACGAGGATGATGTTGCCCTCGTGGATCACGGCGTCTCCGACGGGCAAGCCGCGTGGGACGGGGACCGCAAACGTGGTTTGGCCGTCGGTCGTGATCCCTCGCAGGACTTGGTCATCGGTCAACACGACCGCCTGGTCGCCGGCCGTCGCCGGTCCCCAGATCACCCGGCCGTCCATCTGGGTTTGGAATTTCTCTTTCAGCGTCACCAGATCTCGACCGATGATCAAATCCGCCGCCGGTCCACTGGTCGCCGCCAACAGCGTGGTGCCGACGCCGGCGATGGTCCCCAGCGTTGGCGAGGGCAGTTTGGTTTCGGCCAACGGTGTCGTCCGCGGGCCGACCCGCAACCGGTACAGACCGGCGCGGCTGTCGGCGACGACCACTTGGCCCGGGTCATCGGGAAGCCGCACGGCGTTGGACCACGAGATCTTTTCGACGGGGTTGGCGATCGGCTGGAAGGGGTTGCCCAGTTGTGATCCTGTTTGGAAATCCATCACGACCGCACGCCCGTTGTCGAGTGTCAGGAACAAACCTCCGCCGGCGACCAGTCCGCGGCCGGAAGGTTTCCCCGAGAGCACGTTCAAGCTGACCAGCCGCAGTTTTTCGGTCTTGCGTGTCGGGTCGTAGACGGCGACTTGTTGGCCGCCTTCGCCGCCGGCTTTGTTTAGCAGCACGGCGCGTTTGTCGTCGATCTCCAGCGGATCTTCGAAACGCATGATCACGCCGACGCCGCCGCGATTCTCGATCGGTGCCCGGGTGGCACCGGTTTCGATCGCCGATCGGTCCAGTTCAAACAGGGCCGCTTGGGTGGTCAAGGCGTGCACGCCGGCGTCGGCACGGCGGAGCATGGCGACGGGGGCACCGATGTCATTGCGCCACAGCTCCTCGCCCGTTTTGGGATCGACCGCCGAGACCCGGATGCCCGAAGTGCCACGCAGCTGTCGCGCGTGCACCAGTGCATCGCCGATCGCCAGCGGTTGTCCGACAAACATGTCGCCTTCGTGTTTAAACCAGTCCGGGACGACTCGGCCGCGGTTGACCTGCAGCTCGTAACGTCCGATCCGAGATCCGGTGGTCCACATTTGACTGCGGCCGACGGCCATCTGAGTCAGCGTCGGTGTTCCGTAAGACGCAAGTTGTTTGGCGACGACGGAGACCTTGTCCGTTTCACTGGTGACTTCGATGTCGAACACGGAGATCTCGCCCAGGTCGGTCAGCACCACCAGGCGGCGTTGCTGGGCCACGATCGGCGGCACGACCACGTTGCCGCTCATCCGCACCGGGTCCTGGACCTTGGTCACGTTCGCGCCGTTTTCGTCCACGCCCAGGATGTGAACCAGACAATACTCGGGGCCTTTGTTTTCGATCACAAACAGGTGCTCAAGCAGCGGCGTGGGCGGCACCGCGATGGTGCCCGCTTTGTGCCCGACGTAATAGCTTTGGATGCTGTCGCCGTTGTTGCTGTCCAGCACGTACAGGTTGCTGTGGTCGCCGGGGATGTAGGCGATTGCGGCGCGGTCGTCGACACCCGGTCCGACCTCCAGCGATTGGGGAATCTGCTGAGCCCATTTGGCGTCACCGGTCGTCGCGTCCAGCTCGATCAATCGCCCGGACTTGGTCGAGATAAAAATATCGTTGTCGCTGACAACCGGTTGGTTGAACGGCTCGCCGATCTTGACACGCCAATCGACGTCACCGCTGCGTCCGTCGCAGCGTTCCACCGACAGGTCGCTCGACCCGGTCAGCAACACCGCGGTGCCGCCGTCCAGGCGGATCGGGCTGTGGGCCAGGGAGTTCCCGACGTAACGCCGCCAAAGCAACGTGCCGTCTTCGCCGTTGAACGCCAACACACTGCCCTTGGTTCGAATGAAAATCACTTCGTCACGCAAATCGGGGACGCGATCTCCCGAGCGTGCCGTCAACACGATCGGGTTGAGTCCGGTTTGCGGTTCGGCTTCGATCCGCTGGGGCAACGCCGCGGTGGTTTCGACCAGTTGTTGTTGAATTTCGCTGGCCTTGGCGATCAGCGTGGCCAGTCGTTCGTTGTCGCCGAGTTCGGGAAAGGAGCGGAGCAGCTCGTAGCGAACATCGTAGGCTTCCTTGGTTTTCTTTTCGGCGAGCAAGGCGGTCATTTGATCGACCGCGGCGTCGAGTTGTTCGTTGCGGTTGATTTCGCGCTCGACGCGGCCCCGCGCTTCGTCGATTTCTTTGAGTCGTCCGGAAAGCGTCGTCCGCATGGCGCCGGTCATGTATTGCGGATTGTTGGTCAACTCGATCTGCTCTTCCAGCTTGTTCAAGAGCTCTCGTTTGGCGGTGGTCTCCGATTTCTCGTTGGCTTCGGTGACGATGTTTTCGGCGATCTTGACCAACAGTGCGGCCAGGTTGCCACGCTCTTCGTTGAGCCCCTCTTCGTCTTCGATCTCGGGCAGTTTTTGTTGCGCCAACTCCGTCGCGTAGGTCGGATCGGTCATCCCTTCGGCCCGATACAATTCGGTCATGATCACGCGGGTCCGCGCCAGGGAACTGTGTTCATTGCCGTTGCCGAACGAATCGAGAAACTCCAGGTATTTCTCTTGAGCCGGCGTGTAGTTTTGGTTGTCGTAAAGCTCGTTGGCGATCTGGATGCGTTCGTCTGCGTTGCCGCGGGACAGGATCCAATAGAGGCCCCCGCCGGACAGGAGCAGGAATCCGATGATCCCCAAGAACCCGTAGATCTTGAAGGAGTCCCACTGGTTTTCTTTGGGTTCGGGTTTGGTGCGTCGTGCGCGGGGGCGTTCGCGCTGGGGGGCTTCGGAAAGCAAATCGTTGTCGGCGACGGGAACTGCTTCGACGGGGACCGCTTCGGCTTCGACGGGTTCGAATTCGGCGAACGGCTCGGCGGTCGTTTCGACCGGAATCGCTTCGACGGCTTGGACTTCGTCCACATCGTCGTCGTCGTCGATCGCGACCAAGTCGTCTTCCACGACTTCCGCCGCGGCCATCGTCGCGTCGTCGGCGTACTCGCCGCTGCGGATTTCGCCGATCAACTTGGTCGCTTGGAAACGGGTCAGTTGCCCGTTGTCGACCAGTAATTTTGCGACCGCTTCGGGCGTCACCCGTGCGCCGCCCTGGTCCAGTTGTTCGCGCAGCGCTTCGATGATCTCCTGGTCCAGCAGACCGCGTCGTTCCAGTTGATCGATCAGTTCGTTAGCAAGCATCGTGATAAAGAGAGTGGTTACGAGAAGTGGTTGACGAGCGATCCGCCGTACCCGGAAAAGGGGTCAGGTACCAAAAATGCGAAGCACCCTTCGGGCCATTTGGTTTTTGGTACCTGACCCCTTTTCCGCGGCACCCTAAATCTGAAAGTTGACAGAGCACTAGTCGAATTCCTCGACCTGGGTGACCTGGGTTTCGGTGAATCCGGCGATGGTTCCGGCGTCCATCGCGTCGACCAGGTATTGCAGCTTGCACAGTTCGTGAACTTTGATGACCAACCTTGCCGGATTGCCGCTTTCGTTGGCGCGTTTGAGGGTCGTGATCAGGTTTTGTTTGCCGGGTGTTTCCTCTTGCCAGTCCGTTGCCAGGACCAGGAAGGATCCGAATTCGTCGACTTGGACTTCGACCATTTCCAAGTCTTCCTCTTCCTCTTCGACGACCGTGGTGCTCGGGGCGTCGGTTTGTTGCCGTGGCATTTCGATCGATTTTTGCAGACTGAACGCCGCGGTCACCATGAAGAAGATCAGCAGCAAGAACGTGACGTCGACCATCGGGGTCATGTCCAGTTCTTCTTCTTCCCGCTTGGTTTTTTGGAAAATCGGTTCGTCATCGTCATCGTCATCCAGGCCCGCCAAGGTGGCTGCGGGCGCCGCGCCGACCGGTGAAGTCGCTGTGTCCGCTGGCGGCCTGCCGGTCGGCGGCCTGTCGGTCGGCGGCGGTGCGGCTGCCGCGGGGGGCGAAACCGCTTCGACGGGCGCCGCTGCGACCACAGCGGGGCCAGCTTCCGCCGCGTCAGACGCGCCGGGCAGGGGCGGCGGAGTGGCGCCCAGGTCTGCTTCGGGGACGTGGACCGCCGTGTCGCACTGCGGGCAGCGCACACGACGACCGGCCAACGAATCGTTGACTTTGTTCGTGGCACCGCACTGGGGACAGGTAACTGGAATCGACATGTGTTGGGACGAGAAGAGGAGCTGTGTGTCTAAATCAATTCGGAAGCGATTTCGGTCAGCTGAAACTGTTGGAATCCGGCGATCGTTGCGGCATCCATCGCATCCACCAGGGCCTGTAACCGGGCCGCCGATTCGACTTCGATCCGCAAGTCGGATGTCATCGGCATGGCGCGTTTTGCGGCCGCCAGTTCGCTCACCAATTCCTGTTTGCCGACCAGTTCCTTTTGCCAGTCGGTCGCCATCAACAAAAAACTGCCATGCCGGTCGACGTGCAATCGCAACGGATCGTGGTCGCGGACAACGGCCGAGCGGCTGGCCTGGTCGTTCTCCGGGTTCGGCGTCTCGATCGCACGCTGCATCGAGAACGATGCGGTGACCATGAAAAAAATCAGGATCAAAAACGTGACATCGATCATCGGCGTCAGATCGAGTTCGGATTCGTTGCGGCGCGTCATAGTTCTTTGACCGCGATATAGGTGGACGAAATGTCCTCGAACGCGTCGCCGATGATTTTCTGCACACGCGTCACCTCGCCGACCGCGACTTCCCCGTCGCCCATGATCATCACGTGGTTTTTTTCTTCCCCGCGGGTGGTCTTGAGTTCTTCGGTGATGTATTCGATCAATTCGGTTGTCTGGGTTTCTTCGTCGCTGCTGAATTCGGTTCCGTCGATTCGTTTCAGGATGACCTTGTCTTTGCCGGCCGGTTCGATGAACACGACCGCCGACTCTTTGGCGCTAATGGCGATCCCGTTTTGTGCTTCGGGGATCTTTCCCATCTGGGTCGGATCCATTTTGGAACAGACGACAAAAAAGATCAGCAACAAGAAGGTGATGTCGATCATCGGGGTGATGTCCATTTCGTCTTCGTCTCGCTTTTTGCGAGGCATTTGGAAATCGTCATCTTCCTCGATGTCAGGTTCCTCGATCACGCTACTCATGATGCGTTAACGTCCCCCGCTGCGAGCGAGCCCGGCTTTGAAGGCGTCCATGAAACGGCTGAGCCCGGATCCGACCAGGTCTTCCATCTTGGCGATCCGGATATTGACGTTGGCGACCAGGATCATCAGCGGGATGGCGATCGCCAATCCACTGGCCGTCGTCACCAGTGCGACACGGATATCGCCGGCCAGTTTGCTCGGTTCGACCGACTCGGCGGTGGCCAGGGTTTGGAACGCCCCCATCATACCGAAGACGGTTCCGAACAACCCGATCATCGGAGCGGCCTTGATCACGGTGCCGACCCAGCTGAGTCGATAATCCAGATCGCTCATCACGTCACGCTGGAACCGGTCCATCATGAACTTGCGGGCTCGGTTGTATCCCAGGTTGCGATGGCTGACGGCCAGTTCGATGATCTGGGGCAGCGCCCGGGCATCGCCTTGGCAGTAATCGATGGTGCCTTCAAAATCGCCGGCTTGGATCATCTGTTCCACGTCGTCGAGGAACTGGTCTTGTTCGTCTTCGGACTTGAACCGTTTCTGTCCGACGCGATTCCAAACGACGACGATGCAGTACAACCCCCAAAGTGCCACCGCCGCGAGTGCGAGATAGGTCGCATCGGCGATCATGTTAAAAAGCGAATACGCAAGGATCATTGACATTCGTGTCTTTCCCGTTGATTGATGAGTTGAGAGGTTTCGTTTTGAGGGCAGTGCGATCGGTCGGGCTGGACCATTTCAGCCGAACCTAGGTTTACACGGTCGTTGGTGCGGCCGCCCCCCCGGGCAATCCCCCCGGACGATCGGTTTTCCCCAGCCGATCAGCTCAGTAACCCTTTCGGTAACGTTGACTGACGATGCTGAAGGAGTAGCCGCCGCCGTCGGCAGTGCTTTCGAAGACGGTTTTGGCGATCGAGTGGGGGAATTTTTTTCCTTTTTCTTCGGCGTACTGCTTTTCCATGTTGGCCAATTGGTTTTCCAAATCCTTGGGGACAAAGCGGATCACATTTCGGCCGCTGACCTGGATGCCGGCGGCGGTGAGCAGCTGGCGGTCAAACTGCAGCAGCGGGTTGGAGAGTTTCCATGAAAAGTACAGCCGTTCTTCGGTCTTGGGCTGCGTGTTGACTCGCTTGGTCGGCGAGGTGGATAAGTTATTGGCCATCTCGATGACGTTGGGGCCACCGCCCCCGAAGGCGGCCAGTTCGATTTTGTAAAAATCCAGTTGTTTGGCGTAGTCGTTTTTGCCTTTGGCGTTGAACGTCAGCTCCCAGCGTTCCCAGCGGCCGATGATGTCGTCTCCCTCACCCATCGGTCCCGGTGGCCGGCTGTCCCCCTGGCCGGTGCCCTGCGTCGAGGCGGTGGCGTTGGTGTCGGCGGTCGTCAGCGAAGCGGCCACGCTGCTGACCGCGTCGGTGACCGCCTCGATCGTGTCGGCCAGCGTCGGTTCCATCAAATCCTCCACCTCTTCGGCCCCCGGTGGTTCGAAATCGCGCTCGAAACCCTCTGGGTTCTCGCCGCGGCCGGGCGGGTTTTCGATGATCGGTGCCAACGCGATCGGTTTGGGTTCCCCGCTGAGCAGCCAGACGACGAACATCATGAACACGAACGCGCCGAGAAACAGGATCAAGGCCAGGAACAGCGAGGTCACCGAGTCGAAGCGGCTGAGCTTCAGTTTTTCGCGCTCGAGCTCCCGCTCCAGCCGGGCCGCTTCCATTTGGTCCGATTTTTCTTCCTGCTCGACGATGGTTGACATCTTTTTTTTAACTACCTCCGTCCCTGCTCGTGCGGCCGGAATTCGTGATGCGTGTCTCGACCCGAACGGGACGACGGCCTGCCAGACGATGGGCTGCCGGGGGCGTTAGTGTGATCGGAAAACTTATTGGCCGCGAGTGCAGGCATGGAATTGGTCTGAAAAGTTGACGAGGTCGTCACGTCGGTAAGGAAATCGCCGTTTGGAGAGATTTTTCGAGCTATCATAAGCTGTCCGATGCATCTGCAAAAAGTCGCCATCGCAATCGGTGCTGTCTCAATTGAAATTTGTCTCGCAGTGAACCAATTGACGAACCCACGCATCATACCCTAGGATCCCCGCAGATCGAATGAATCTTCCAGCTGGTCAGGTAGCTCAGTTGGTAGAGCACGGCCCTGAAAAGGCCGGTGTCGCCGGTTCGAGCCCGGCCCTGACCACTCTCTTTCACTCGCTGTGAAGGCCTCGATTCCCTCCGGTTTCAGCAGGCCTTCTTGCAGGTTGCCGCCCCAACCCCTCGACGGCCCCGCCCCAGAAAATGCGATGACCGCACTGCAATAATCACATTGGGTCGTGTCCTGTGGCGAGAGGATTCGGCTCGGCATTGGCCCAAAACACTCTGCCGCAATCTCCTGGCCACGGCCTCGCTGCCTCCTACGTCCGGAGCGTCCGCGTGATGGGCCGACTGGTCGTCCTGAGAGGTTGACGACGGCCGAGCGGTCGGGCGAACAAATCTTTTTCGGATTTTCGTTTGATTCGCCGCCGGCTGCGCCGGAATCGTTTGTGGAGACACGCCCTGATGCCTCGTTCAGATCGAATGTTGCGACAGAACCGCAGGTTGTTAACGCAGGGGCTGGTGCGATTGACGGGAGGGCGAGGTTACCGCCGAACTGGGTGGCTTGGGATCGCCGGCAAGGGAGGCTGAGGGAGGTTGTCTGTCTATTGCCACGTCGAGACAGCTTTTCACACATCCGCCTGCCCAAGAATACGCTTTGCTGGCTAAACTGACGTCTCGCCTGTCCGCATGTCCCGATCCAAAGACTGGAAAGACGTGGAAAATTCATCCGAAAACCAGACGGCTTCGCATCACGGCAGCAATGAACAGTGGGGGACTCGGATCGGCGTGATCTTGGCCGTCGCCGGTTCGGCGGTGGGGCTCGGCAACTTCTTGAGGTTCCCCGGCCAAGCCGCTCAAAACGGTGGCGGCGCGTTCTTGCTGCCCTACTTTATCTCGTTGTTGGTCCTGGGCATCCCGCTGTGTTGGGCCGAATGGACGATGGGGCGATATGGCGGGCACCATGGTTTCAATTCGTCACCGGGGATTTTTAGCGTCGTTTGCCGCAACGCCAAGGCGCGTTACCTGGCGGTTCCGGCACTGCTGATTCCGCTGGTGATCTACATGTATTACGTCGTGATCGAGGCTTGGTGTCTGGCGTATGCGTTTTCGTACTTGAACGGATCCCTGATGCTCGGCGAAGACACCGAGGCTTACGGTTCGTTTTTCAGCAGCTTTGTCGGCAGCGGCGAGGGGCAAAACGGCGCCGCGTTTCGGGGCGAGTCGTCGCTGCTGTACTTCGTGATGATCACCTTCGTGATCAACTTCATTTTTATCTACCGAGGCGTCGCCAAGGGGATCGAGACGTTCTGTCGCTATGCGATTCCGTTGATGGTCGTGTGTGCCCTGTGCGTGCTGGTCAGGGTGCTGACCTTGCCGGCCGACAAAGTGAATGCAGGATTGGGATTCATGTGGAACCCCGACTTCTCGGCCTTGTTGGATTCCAAGACGTGGCTCGCCGCCTCCGGCCAGATCTTTTTCTCGCTGTCGGTCGGATTCGGGGTGATCGTCAACTACGCCAGCTACTTGAAGAAAAAGGACGACGTGGTGCTCAGCGGATTGACCGCCTGCGGCATGAACGAATTTTTCGAGGTCTGCCTGGGCGGTCTGATCACGTTGCCGGCCGCGTTCATTTTTCTCGGCGCGGCGGCAGGGGATCAGGGGACGTTCGGCCTGGGGTTCACCGCGCTGCCCAATGTGTTCGCGCAGATGCCGGCCGGGCAGTTCTTCGGGTTCTTGTGGTTCTTCATGTTGTTCCTGGCCGCGATCACCAGCAGCTTGTCGATGCTGCAGCCGGTGATCGCGTTCTTCGAAGAAGGTTTCGGGATGCAGCGTGGCGCGTCGGTGTCGCTGTTGGGCATCATCTCGCTGTCGGGCAGCGGGTTCGTGATGTACTTTTCCGCGGGACTGAAAGCACTCGACACGTTCGATTTTTGGGTCGGCACGTTCTTGATCTTCGTGCTCGCGATGGTCCAAGCGGTGATCTACGGCTGGGTGTTTGGGATCGAGCAGGGAGCGAAAGAATCCAGCCAGGGGTCACACATCAGAATCCCGACCGTGGTGCAGTACATGTTGAAGTACGTCGTGCCCGTTTACCTGGGCGTGATCTTCATCGCGTTCGCGTGGGAAAACGTGTTGGATAAAACCGATCCAGAAACGGGCGCGGTCACGCAAGGTTATCTGTCCAAGATCGCCGACGACGAAGTGATCTTGATGTCGTTGCTGTTCATCGGAGGCACGATCGCGTTCCTGACCGTGATGGTTCACGTCGCCGGAATCCGCTGGCGTCAGCAGGGCCGGTTCGACCAGATGGAGTGAAGTTGCAACCTGAAACTTGAAACCTGAAACTTGAAACCTAAAGCTTAAATGAACATCTACGGTTGGATCGTGATGACCTGCTCGGTCGGGTCGGTGATCACGTTGTTGACGTATTGTCTGTACCGGGTGATGACCCTGCCGCCGGTACCGGATGACGAACCCGAATGATGAATCGGGTTTGCATTATCAATGTCGTCGGGCTGACCGCTCGATTGCTCGCTGACGCACCGGCGATTCGGTCGCTGGCTGGGAATCCGCCTACGGACGAGCTTGCCGCCGGCGGCAAGCAGTTTATGCCGTGGACCAGCCCGCTGCCGGCGGTCACCTGCACGTCCCAGGCCACCATGCTGACCGGACTGGCCCCGCGCGATCACGGCGTCGTCGGCAACGGCTGGTATTACCGCGAGACCCAGGAGATTCGGTTCTGGCAACAAGCCCGCTCGTTAGTCCAGGGGCCGGCATTCTATGACGAGTTCGAAACTGCCAAGATGTTTTGGTGGTTCAATCAATCGTCGACGGCGCGTTACAGTTGCACGCCCAAGCCGCATTATGGCTGTGACGGCAGTAAAATCTTCGACGTGCTCGACCACACCGGTTGCAATCTCACCGAACGGCACGGCGCGTTTCCGTTTTTCACGTTCTGGGGTCCCGGTGCGGGGCTGCCGTGCAGTCGCTGGATCGCGGAGGCCACCGCGACGGTGTTGCGTGAAAAACAGCCCCAGGTCACGCTCGCCTACTTGCCGCACCTGGATTACGACTTCCAACGATTTCCGGATCACGACCCGGCGCGGGTGGCCGAAGTCGACCAGTGTGTGCAAACCATCCTGGCCGCCGCCGACGAGATCGGGGCGCAGGTGGTGATCGTTTCGGAATACGGATTGGTCCCCGTCGATCGGCCGATTCACATCAACCGTGTGCTCCGTCAGGCCGGCTGGTTGTCGGTGCGGAACGGACCTTTCGGTGAAGTCTTGATGCCGGGGGAATCGAAGGCGTTTGCGGTCGCCGATCATCAACTGGCGCACGTTTATGTCAACGATCCCGGACTGGTCCCTTCGGTGCGAGAGGAGCTTGAAGCGGTCCCGGGGATCGGCGGCGTTTTTGACCCCGGGGATCTGGAACTCGATCACCCGCGCAGCGGCGAACTGATCGCATTGGCCCAAGCGGATGCCTGGTTCACGTATTACTACTGGAACGACGACGCGCTCGCACCGGACTTTGCCCGCACGGTGGATATCCATCGCAAGCCCGGCTATGACCCTTGCGAGTTGTTCATGACCAGCAAGGTGCGGATGGCGGGGCGGTTGTTGCAAAAGAAGCTCGGCATGCGCTACAAGATGGACGTCATTCCGCTCGACGCCAAGCTCGTCCGCGGCAGCCACGGTCTGCATCCCGATCCGATCGACGGCCCGATCGTCATCGGACCGTCCCACGATCATCCGCTGCCGTCGGACATGCGCGGTTTTGCGGGTTACATCCGGTCGCTGCTGGGCGCTCGGTAAGCACGGTGGGTTCGCAGGCCACGCGCCGACCGGCTGAGCAAAGAACGGAAGGTTCGTGGGATCGGAGTCGACTGGAATGGGTCCTCTGCTTAGTGGAGCATGGGACGAATCCGCCTGAGACTCGGGCCGAGCTACTCGCCGACGCCGTTGCGGCGCTGAGAATGCCCGCCACCTGGCGGAGTGCATTGCCAATCGGCCGATAGGGTCCCGGAGTGCTTCTACGGGCAGGCCCGGGGCAAACGCGAATGGGAGTGACCTGGCCGATGATATGTAAGGATCTTAGGGGAGTGGCGATGACGGAAGGTGTTTGGCGGCAAGACAGAGGAACCACTTTCAAAAGACGAGGATGACGTCCGCTCTCCTCGTGCAAGTCACGCTCGAATAAGGGGAAAGCACCAAGAGGACACATCTGTCCTTTTGGTCCGACCGATCGCAGTCCCGTCCCCTTTTTGACGTTCGCTGGCTGCCCTCGTGCAGAGCACGTGATGACTCAATCGGAAGCTTTCCCGACGCTGTTGTTCAAGAAGTTTAGGTTTCTTTTGTGCGGAGCCTGGCGATGGTCCTTGTCGGTCAACTGGCGGTCGTAGATTTCGCCGGAGCGAACCGGATGGTGCGCCTCGTCCGCCCGTGCGACGAGTTGCTGCAGGACGTCCGGATGGGCGTCGGCGACGTTTTGCTTTTCTTCGACGTCTTGGGAGAGGTCATACAGTTCCCAGCTCCCGTTTCTGCCTCGATAGGCTTTCCACTGATTCATCCGCACCGCCGTCTGGCCCTGGTATTCCCAGTACAGATAGGAGTGCTTGGGCTGATCGGGTTGCCCGAACAGGGTGGGTGCGAACGACAGGCCATCGGTGTTCGGACACGCCACGCCGGCGATGGCCGCGAGCGTCGGCATGATGTCCGGATAGTAGAGCAAATGATCCGATACCGAAGCCGGCTCGATTTTGCCCGGCCAGCGCACCAGATAGGGCACCTTGAGACCGCCTTCATAGAGCGATCCTTTCCCGGCGCGAAAACGTTCGCCGCTCTCGGGGTTCAGGTTAGGACCGAAGAATCCGTGTGGCCGTTCCGGGGTCGCAAAATAGTCCTGTCCACCGTTGTCGCCGCAGAGAAAGATCACGGTGTTGTCGTCGATCTTTAATTCTTTCAACAGGCTGATGATCTGCCCGAGCTGACGGTCGATCAGATGCATGAACGCGGCATAGACCTTGGCATCGTTTTCCGTCTGCTGGCCCGCGGTCCACGGTTTGTCTTTGAAGAGCTGCCAGGAAGGGTCATCTTCATCAATGCCCCACAGACCATGGGGCGGCGTCCAGGGAAGGTAGCAAAAGAAGCTTTGGTCTTTGTTCTTGCGAATGAACTTCAGCGACTCGTCGAAGATTGCGAGTTGGGCGTGGGTCTCGCCCTCGTAGAAGCTCAGTCCGGGGTTTCCAGGCAGCGGCACTTCGACGCTGTTTCGAATCAGGTATCGCGGATAAAACGTGTGGGCGTGGACTTGGTCGTAATAGCCGAAGAACAAATCGAAGCCATGCTGTTCGGGGACACCGGAAGTGCCGCGTCCGCCGATGCCCCACTTGCCGAACCCGCCCGTGGCGTACCCCTGTTGCTTGAGCATGCTGCCCAGGGTGGGTTCCTCTGCGCGAATCGGAGAAAACCCGTCGTTCTTTCGCATCGACATGTGTCCGGCATGGAGACCGGTCAGTAGCGAACATCGGGTCGGGCCGCAGACGGGAGCACCTGCGTAGGCATTGGTCAACCGCATGCCCTCTTGTGCGAAACGGTCGATGTTCGGGGTCAACAGATCGGTGTTTCCCATGTGCCCCGATTCGAAGTAGCCCCACTCGTCGAGCATGATGTAGATGATGTTGGGCCGCCCGGGCTCGGCGGCATGGGCCGTGGATCGCGAACCGTCCATGGCCATGCCGACAAGCACGATCCAAGCGGCTACAAACACCAGTGCATGATTTCTTTTCATTGGATACATCTTCTCTTTCGCCATACTCAGAACCACCGGCACTCGTGAGTCGTGTTCCGGTTCATGGTTTCGCTAAGCACCGTCAACGTTGTTACTCGGCGCGGCGGGGCCAGCGATCACCATCGCCAACGCGAACGGGAATGAAGTGCGTGACATGATCGTCGGCCAGTCATGTTTTCTTAATCGAGAATCGAGCGGAACGGCGTGCGGCCCGTGGGAGCACTGCGGCCGGACGCCTTCAATTTTTCCAGCAGGGCTTGCAGCTCTTTGCGTTTGGCTTCTTCCTTGAAATACAGATTGGTCGTCTCGCCGGGATCGGTTTTCAAGTCGTACAGCTGTCCGGGCGCATCCGGTGCGAGTTCGGGCAGGGCGTACAGTGCCATGTTGCCTTGTTCGTACCCATTGCCGCCGGAACCTTTGTGATCGAGATATTTCCAGTGTCCCTGACGAATCTGAAACTCGCCACGAAAGCTTTGCGTCAACAGATGGGGGCGGATCGGATCCGTTTCGGGCTGTTGTCCCAGCATCACCGGCAGCATGTCAAAGCTGTCCGTTGCCACGTCGTCGGGCAGTGCAACGCCGACAACCGAAGCAACGGTGGCGAAGATGTCGGTGGTGTTGGTCATTTGAGCGGTCACCTGGCCGGGCGGGATGTGTCCCGGCCATCGCGCGATGAAGGGGACGCGGTGACCGCCCTCCCAGCCGTCTCGCTTCATGCCTCGCCAGCCGCCTGATGGATCGTGCTGGTGATCTTGCCGCATCCAATGAACGTGCAGCGTCTCGGCTCCGTTGTCGGAATTGAACATCACCAAGGTGTTGTCATCGATCTCCAGCTCCTTTAACAAATCAATCACGCGTCCCACGATCGCATCCAGCTGCCACACAAAATCGGCTCGCGGCCCGGCGTCGGTGACTCCGTTGAATTCATCGGCCGGCAACACCGGTGCGTGAGCGATCTGAGTCGACAGCACGGCGAAGAATGGTTTGTCGGGCGTTTGTCGGACGTGATCGGTGATGAACGCTCTCGTCTTTTCGTAGAACAGCAGGTCGGCATTGATAAAGTCATAGCCCGGTGACTTCCAGCCTTCGTCGTTGTCCCACCGCCATTTGCCACCCGGATTGGGCAGCGTGTCTCGTTTATGTCGCTCACTGGCCGGCGTCGGTACCATGCCGTTTTCGATGTAGATGTACAGCGGGTCGGTATTCGGGCAATTGGGTGTGATGAACGATTCGTCAAAGCCTCTGGTGTTGGGGCCATCGATCAGCGGCGTACTCTTTTCGTAATCGATCAGCAGCGAATTCTCGAAGCCGCCACCGAGACGCTCTCCGTCTTTGTCGAACCAGCTGAGTCCCACATGCCACTTGCCAAAGACACCGGTGCGATAGCCCTTCTGTTTCAGCATATCCGCAATCGTCAGCGTGCCGGGCTTGAGATAGCTGGGACCGCCTGGTCCTTCGAACGCTCCACCGCCCCGGCCGGTCGAACGATAAATCTGCTGTCCGGAAAACAGTCCGTATCGCGATGGCGAACAAATCGTGGAGGGACTGTGCGCATCGGTGAACCGAATGCCTTCGGCCGCCATCTGATCCAAACGAGGCGTCTTGTAAGGCGCCTCGTCGTTGTAGCACGACAGATCACCGAAGCCGAGGTCGTCCGCATAGATCACGACGACGTTGGGAAGGTTGTCGGCGGCCCGAGCAACGTTGACCGATGACAACGCGATAAGCCATCCGGCAGACCAAACGAGAAGCGATGTCTTGTTCAAAACGTTGAACTCTCCAAGTCGAATCGAAAAGATAGGGGAGCCGTGGTGAATCCCGCCCCACGCACTCGGTCGCCCCGATCAGCGCCGCAGAACCGGACCGTGGCGACACTGCGATCGCCGGGGCGAGTCAACAAGCGGGAGCGATTGCCATGGCTGCCGCGACCCACAACGCCAAGGATTGTAGCCGAAAGATCGTCTCAGTCGTTCGCTTCGAGTTGCCTTGCACAGCAACGGCCGGAATGTTGACATCACGCCGCGTCAGCGGAGGCGAGTGGTCGGTTAAAGGAGGCGTCTTGACGTTTACGTCATTCGATCCCTCCATGCTGAAAGCATCAAACGCAGAGGAACGAACAGGCTGAACGGTTGTGTTGTAAGCCGCATCGAAAACGCTGACGGAATCGGACGGGGATCGCCCCCCCAGTGTTTTTCCGGCTGACGTCGCGCGATTTGCATTGCGCGTGCAATGTGAGACAATCGAGGTCGTGATTCAGTCGACGGTTTGATGGTTCGCAAGATGCAGGCCGATGCCACGCTCAAGACCTGCGAGCAGTTTGCCATGCCGATCCGCAATCTAGACATGATCTTCGCGCCCCACAGCGTGGCGTTGATTGGCGCGAGCGACCGTCGCTCCAGCGCGGGCCGGATCGTTCTCGACAATTTGGTCTCGGGCGGTTTCACCGGGCCGGTGTACCGGGTCAATCCCAGGCACCCCGATGTCGGCGGCATGCCGTGTTATGGTGCGATTGCCGACTTGCCCGAGGCCGTGGACCTGGCGGTGATCTGCAGTCCGGCCGAGACGGTGCCGCGATACGTTGCCGCGTGTGGCGAGGCGGGCATTCGGGGATTGGTCATTTTGACCTCTGGATTTCGCGAAGCGGCACCCGGTGGGAAAGTCCTCAAAGAGGCGGTTCTACAATCCGCTGCGCCGTTCGAGGGCCTGCGGATCGTGGGGCCAAACAGTCTGGGCATCATGGCGCCGCACCTGTCACTCAACGCCAGTTTCGTCAGCGACTTACCACCGAAGGGGAATATCGCGTTCATTTCCCAGTCCGCGGCGCTCTGCACCGCCGTGCTCGATTGGGCGCTCCAAGAGAACGTCGGCTTTTCACATTTCGTGTCCGTCGGCAACATGTTGGATGTCGGCATCGCTGATCTGATTGATTATTTTGCGATCGACCGTTGGACGCGGTCGATCATCTTGTACGTCGGGTCGATCACCGAACCACGCAAATTCATGTCGGCAGCCCGGGCATTCACCCGAACCAAGCCGATCATCGCTTACAAGGCGGGCCGGTTCTCAGGGTCCGCCGAGGCTGCGGCCACGCACACGGGAACGATGGCCGGCGTGGACAGTGTCTATGAAGCTGCCATGAAACGGGCCGGCGTGTTTCGGGTCTACAGCGTGGAGCAGTTGTTCGACTGCGCGAAACTTCTGTCGCAACAAAAGCCGCCTTCCGGACCGCGATTGGCGATCATCACCAATGCCGGCGGGCCGGGCGTGATGGCGACCGATGAGTTACTCGATCAGCAGGGTTCGCTGGCGAAGTTGTCCGATGACACGATTGAAAAGTTGAGCCAACAGCTGCCGCCGGCCTGGTCGCATGGCAATCCGGTCGATGTGCTCAGGGATGCCACGCCAGAACGGTTTCAATCCGCGGTGGAACTCGTGCTGGCCGACCGGGGCGTCGATGGCGTGTTGGTGGTGCTGTCGCCCTACGCGACGACCGACCCAACCGGCACCGCCGCGGCGGTGGCGCAGGCCGCCAAGCATGCGTCGAAACCGATCCTGGCGGCCTGGATGGGAGGCGGCAAGGTTCGCGAAGGCACCGAACGGCTCCATGCGGCGGGCATCCCGACGTATTCGTCACCGGAAAAAGGCGTTCGAGCGTTCATGAACCTGGTGTCCTATGGGCGGAACCGCGAAACGCTCTATGAAACACCGCGTGAAGTTCCGATCGAGTTTCCGCTTCATCGTGCGAAACAGCGTTCCCTCGTCAAGACGTATTTGAGCGAGGGTCACGACGTGCTGACCGAGACCACGTCCAAGGCGTTTCTGCAGGCGCATGACATTCCGGTCATCCCCACCCACGTCGCCTGTTCGTTGGCGTATGCGACCGAGTGCGCCGCGCGGGTCGGGTACCCCGTCGCTCTCAAAGTGTTTTCACCCGACATCACGCACAAGACACACGTCGGCGGCGTCGAGCTGAATCTGGCCAACCGCGCCGACGTCGCTCGGGCGTATGATCAGATTCTAAAGCGGGCCAAGGAGCTCTGCCCCGACGCCCGAATCGACGGGGTCACGGTCCAACGCATGCTGGTCGAACCGAATAGTCGCGAGCTGATCGTTGGCGCCAAACGCGACCCGGTCTTCGGATCCGTGTTGATGGTCGGTGCCGGTGGGACGACCACCGAAGTGTTGCGAGACCTGGCGCTTGAGTTGCCGCCGCTGAACGAGCGTCTTGCCAGACGGATGGTCCAATCGCTGAAATCGTGGCCTTTGTTGGAGGGTGAACCGGGGCGCCCCGGCATCAATCTGAACCGACTCGTCGAGGTCTTGATGCGGCTCTCCTATCTCGTTGCGGACTATCCCGAAATCACGGAGCTGGATGTCAACCCGCTGTTGGTGACCAGCCACGACGTGATCGCCCTGGACGCCCGGATCGTGGTCGATCATCACACGGTGTTGCATCCCGTGCGGCCGTATTCGCATCTGGCGATTCGGCCCTACCCGGACGAATACACCAAGCGGATCATCCTGAAGGATTCGACGGCCATTCTGCTGCGTCCGATCAAGCCCGAAGACGAACCGATGTGGCACAACCTGCTGGATAGTTGCTCACCCGAATCGCTTCACATGCGATTCCGTTACATGTTCAAAGCGTCGTCTCACGAGATGGCCACGCGGTTTTGTTATATCGACTACGACCGAGAAATCGCCATCGTCGCCGAAGCCGAGGAAGACGGTCAGCGAAAGCTGCTCGGGGTCTGCCGCTTGGTCGCCGACGCCGACCACCACGAAGCCGAGTTTGCGGTTCTGGTCGGCGATCCATGGCAAGGCCTCGGGCTCGGTTCGGTCCTGATGGACTATTGCCTGGGGATCTGCGCGGATTGGGGGATTCGATCGGTCGTCGCCGAAATGGCGCCCAGGAACTCGCGGATGATCACCATGTTCACCAACCGTGGTTTCGTGATGGACCGCAGCCAATCCGACGATGTGGTGATTGCCAGAAAGCGTCTTTCACCTCTGATCCTGGCGTGAATGATTCAGGCCTCCTTGAGGCGACCGATGGCCGCTGGCGGGCCTACCCGCGGAAGCCTGGCAGCCGCTTGTACCAGGGGCGTTTCAGATTCTCGCCTGCGTATCCATCGCGGACCAGTTTCAAGCCCAGCTTGACCAGGGGGTCATCCGTTTGAAGCGTGTCGCCCCAGCGTTTGCAATACTCGCGTCCGACGTTCTTCAACGTGTCCAGATAGACGCAGCCGGCATCAAAACTGCTTTGCGTGATCGGCGTCCCATCATCTCCGTACATTTTCAGCAGCCGCATTTTGTCGCCGCTCAAGCACGAGCAGAGCGTGATCGGTGCAATCACCGGCGTCTTCTCGGTCGCGGTGCGAAACATGGCGTTGAAGTCCGTGGCAGCCCCCGAAAGCGCCCACGCCCGAGCGCCGCGTGGCAACTGCCAAAGTGTCGCACAATCGTCGATCAGCTTGTTAATGCGAGAGGCTTCCATCGCCGCATGAACCATCTTCACGATCAGTTCGATAACGCTGGCAACGGCGCTGACGATCGATGACGCACCCGCCGACGCGACCAACACGCCCGCGGTGATCGCCGATTTGGCGACATCGTACAAACCTTCAAGCAGGGCGTTGTTGATCAGCTTCTTGATGCCCGAGGCAATCGCTTGCGGATGACCGGCTGCCAGGGTCACTGCCCGCCCTTGCCACCAAGTTTTTACTTTGTTGGCGAATGCATTGCCAAGTTTGTACAGACCCTTGACTCCTCCAATGATGCTTCCGACAAACGGTCCAAGCTCCTTGATGATGTTGTCGATAATCCAGTGGAGCCAACCGGCGTTCTCGTTCCAGCCCACCGCATTGCAGAGCTTTTGGGCAAGCCACGTCGCATACGTCTTGAAGGCCTCGCCGCGCTGTTCACGCGTTTGCCCGGGGTCACTCGCGCCGCTCATCGCATTGGCCATAGCGGAACGTTTCGTCCATTTGTTGTCAGTCCAGGCACCTGCGGACAATGAAAGCGGTGACAGCCGATCAATGGCTTGCCAGAAAAACAGCACACCCTCGCGGGCATTGATCATGGGGTCGTCCAGATCGACTCGAATCGCTTGCCGTCGCTGTCGCATTCAACATTTATCCAAAATCACAGGCTACGAATGGTTCGCTTGGGCATCGCTGCGATTTAGGAGAAATCGTTGACCGTCGCGCGATGCGCTTTACTCTAGCACAGCTTTTGGGCTTTCTTTCGCGGCGGGCGTGTCGCGTTTCCGCCACGCAGGTCTTCGGTTTGCAGCCCGGTGGTTGAATAATTCGCTGAGCAGGAGGGGTTGCCAGTGCTTTATAATCAGTGCCAACTGCTCCGGATTGGGGGTTGAGCCGCGGCACAGGCCAAGTGGTTCAGTCACCGAGCAGGATCTTTTTCATCTCATCATTCACAAGGTTGCCGGCGACATGCGATTTTCTTCGATTTCTCGGATTCTGCTGCTTCTCCTGTCCATTTCGTTCGCAGTGCCGCTGTCTGGTTGTGGCAAGGACATGACGGAATCCGAGGGTCCGGAGCTGGGAGCGGTTGAGGCTTACCTTCAAGAGCATCCCGAAGAGCGTGAAGAGAATCCGGAAGACGTGGAGTCCGAAGAGGACGAAAACGCAGCGGCGAGCTGAAACACCAGTTACGGCGACCGTTCATTCCATCGATTCATTGAATTTGAGTGAGCTCCTTTCCCTCCCCCGCCGCTGCATGCGCCGACGGGGCTATTGATTCGTTTTGTTTTTTTTCGATTCGTGTTTTGAGGCATTTTCTATGAACATCCGCTCCAGACGCGGTGGCTTCACGTTGGTGGAGTTGCTGGTCGTGATCGCGATCATCGGCATCTTGGTCGGGCTGCTTTTGCCGGCCGTCCAAGCGGCGCGCGAAGCAGCACGTCGCATGAGCTGCAGTAACAACTTCAAGCAGATCGGCTTGGGGATTCACAATTATCATTCCGCCTACAAACGGCTGCCCACGATTCGTGGCGGCACCTCGCGGGTGTTCGGGAACAACAATCCACAGTCACGCGAGCCGCGAGTGATCGGGGGCAGTTACGGCGGAAACAATTTGAACAACCTCAGTTCCCTGGTTCAGTTGGCACCCTTCGTCGAACAGCAAGGACTTTGGGATCAGATCAGCAACCCGTTCCGCGTCAGGGAACCCGCGTCGGCTGCGGGCCAATATGAGTTTAGCGCGATGGGCCCCAACGCGGACATCAGCTTGGCCCAGCACGGTCGCTATCAGTACGATCCCTGGCTGACGACGGTTCCGATGTTGCGTTGCCCCAGTGACCCCGGCGATGGCTTGCCGGCGCAAGGCCGCACAAACTACGGTGTCTGTGTCGGCGATGCACTGCAGTTTCAAAACACCGGGGGCATCAACCAGAACGGTCAGCCGAACCGCAACGCGGCGCCGCGTGCCAAGGCGACCTGTCGTGGGATGTTCTTCCCACGCGTGAACATGCGGTTCCGCGACACGCTTGATGGGCTTTCCAACACCATCATGGCCGGCGAAATGGCCACCGACATCGGTGACCGATCCGTCATCACCCAGGCCGCGAAACCATCCGGCGGTAATAACAACCTCGGCGGCCTGATGACCGATCCGTCGCTGTGTCAGGCGTTCGTCGATCCGGACCGACCGAAGTTCTGGGATCCGGGGGCCTTCTTGACCGGCGGCACCCAAGGACAGCGCGGGTTCAAATGGTCCAGTGGCTACTGCGTTCATACCGGCGTGGTCACGATTCATCCGCCCAACAGTCCGATTTGCAGCAGTGGAGCCGGAACGTGGCGGCCTGGAATCTACGGCACCAGCAGCCGGCACCAAGGCGGTGCCCATGTCTTGATGGGTGACGGTGCGGTCATCTTCATCACCGATTCGATCGAAGCCGGCAGCAAGGAGAGCCCGATGGTGATCTGGAACGGAACCGGCCCGCGGGCACCGGGAGTGCAAAGTCCCTACGGTCTCTGGGGGGCACTCGGCACCCGGGCCAACAACGAAACGATCCAAGAGCAGCTCAACCAGTAGCTCATCGCTCTTCAGACTTCGACCAAGTTGACGTCCACATCATTCAAGCCGTGGCGGGGATTCGCGTTCCCGTCACGGCTTGTTTGACGTCGCGACCTTCGCCTGACGGCGGCTCCCTTCTCATCATTGCCACTCTTGGCAGACTGCGAACGGTAGTAGCGAATCTTCACTGTGGCTTCGGGGTTTAGCCCGATACCGCTAGATCAACCTTAATGGTGGCGCCCGGACGCTCGTGTTCAACAGGCGTTGATCGCGGTCAAGGTATTCTCAAAAACGCAGCCGTTTCTGCGCTGAACGGTTTCTTTCTTGCAGCTTCTCTGCAGACATCACCTACAACCCAAAATCGGGTTCCGAATCGATACATCATCAACGCGGGTGTCCGATTCGCGCGCGCAATGACGCACGTGGCATTCCAAACGGGCGGATTCGCACCCTTTCGGGTTCGCGAACCGTTGGCGGCAGCAGGCGGGATTGCTTCAGATGAATCGGAAAAGACGAACGGCGGATCCGCAGCGACGTCGCCAAATCCTTCTGGAAATGCTTGAAAACCGGCTCGTGCTATCGGCGGTGCCGCTTGACCTCCCCCTGAACGATGACGAGGCGTCAGGAAGCCACCCGGGACTGAGTTGCTCGGCCGATGTTGGCCGTCGTGAAGCACTCAGTGGTTTCGCCGGCCCGTCGGGACCTGATCAAATTCAGTTGCCATCGCGGCCGGCATCGGGCGAGTTGTACGTCGACGATTTGGGGAATCGAGAACTTCGATTTAAGGTTTCGATCGCCGAGCGGTTGCCAACACAACCACCTCCGCCTGCGGACTTGTTTTACTCCGCCGCGACATCATTGATGCCGGTGGACTGGACCTTGCGAGTCGCCGATGCGAACGGCGCGGATGTCATCGAGCTGATTGAATCGGCGACGCAGCAACTCCTCGCCTGGCGAACGGTCGCGAGTATCGGTGATCCACTGCTGATTACCGGATCGCCCTTCGATGATGTTTTGCAGTTGGAAATCGATGCCTCGTACCTTGAAACGCATTTGCCCAACCGCATCGTCTTTCAAGGCATCGTCGGTTCTGACCTGCTGCGGGGACCGGTCGCAGACACGACGTGGAGCGTCACCGGTGGGAATACAGGGAATGTTGGTGGGCAGTTTGAATTTCTCGGTGTGGAAACCTTGCTCGGGGCAGCCAACAATGAAGACACCTTTGTCTTCGCCCAAGACGCGTTCGTTAGCGGATCGGTTCGCGGCGGCGACGGCGGCTTCGACTCGGTCGTCATCGACGGGGATTATAACAGCGTGGCCTACACGGCCAGCGGCCCCGATTCGGGCACGATCAACCTGGACGGCAGAGCAATCGAGTACGTGGGGATGGAACCGATCACGCAAACGGGAACGGCCTCAGAGATCGTTTGGACATCGACAACGACTGGTGACGATCAGATTCTACTCAAGAAAGGTTCGTCCTCTGGCGAGTTTACGATCGAAAGTGAAAACGGAATGTTCGAACGTCACTCGTTCAATCTTCCACCACTTGTTAGCACGACGAAAGTGACGATCAATGCTGGTGTCGGCAATGACAAGATCACAATCGGATCATTTGATCCATCGCCACACCAAAATAGTCTGGGCGCTTTCGAGCTGCATCTTTCCGGTGGTGCCGGAAACGATGTGGTCGTTGTCCCGGAGATTCGCGGTGCGCAGTTCGATCTTTCGAACGCATCGCTGAAGATCACTAGCGTTTCGCTTGCGGACGCCAGCACGCTCGTCAATGGCGAGGCTTTGGTCTATTTCAGTGATGCGCCCGAGCGTGCAGTCTTGGTAGGCACGGGGGCGGTTCACACGACCTTCACTGGCGAGGTGTTGTTCACATTGGGCCCCGATCGGTGGATCGATCAGGGACCGCATGCCGTGACCAATAGCACGGCGTCGAATGTCGCACCGAACAATCCGGTTGCGGGCGCGGTCCAATCCATTGCCGTGCATCCTACAGACCCGAGCATTGTTTTCGTCGGAACGGTCAATGGCGGAGTTTGGCGAACGACGAACGCCAGTTATTCCACGCCGACGACCACCCAATGGGAGCCGCTCACCCAACAATTCGCTTCACTATCCATCGGCTCGGTCGCGATCGACCCACTCAACGCAAACATGGTGTATGCCGGCACGGGACAATTCAGCAATGGATTCACGGGCGGCGATCCGATTGGCATTCTAAAGTCAAACGACGCCGGAAAGAACTGGGAATTGCTGGGAACGGTAGGCTTGGCCGGTCAACGGATCAAGGAACTTGTGCCAACCGCCATCGGCTCGGGCAGTACACAAGTCATTCTGGCTGCGACGATTTCTGGCAAAGGCTGGGACTCCGACGGCGGGAATGACCCTCGGAATCCAAGGGCCCGTGGCGGCGGGCTCTTCCGCAGTATTGATGGGGGCCAGACGTTCGTGCTGGTCAACGGAGGTTTGCCATTCGGTGCGGTGACGCAGTTGATCGTTGACCCCACGGATAGCGCTCGGTTTTACGCAGCTGTTCCCGGCAAAGGTGTCTATCGCAGCGTGCAGGGTTCGGGCGGTTCGCAGTGGGTGGCGATCAACAACGGACTGGCTGGGATTCCTCTTTCGAGTCAGATTGAAATTTCTGCACCTCTGATCGGCAACGTGCTTTTTGCGGGAATCAGCAGCAACGGAGAAATCACCGGAGCGACAATGGCATCGCCCCTCGTCATCACGTCGGCGGGACATGGTTTGTCCAATGGCGATGTGATCATCATCAGCGGTGTTGAAGGCAATACCAACGCGAATGGTACGTTTCAAGTCGCTGGTGTCACCACAAACACATTCCAGCTTGAAACTCTCACCGGTACAGCCGTTATCGGTAACAAAGCCCATGTCAGAGGCGGAACCTGGACGCATACCAGATTCTTTCGATCAGCCGATAATGGATCCCAGTGGACCGCGCTCGCTCAAATTGGATTGAACGCAGGAGCGACTTTTCACGATCGATTCAATATGGTTGCTGACCGGGCGAACGACAACATTGTTTACGTCAGTGGTCAGGGCCGCGACAACATTTTTCGTTACAGCCCGACAGGAGCAGGTTCGTGGGTACAGATCGTCGGTTCGAAAAATTCCGCTGGTTTAACGAAAGGCAACACATCGCCTCATCCCGATTCTCGTGACCTTGTTTTCTTGAACAGCACGACTCTGCTGGAAGCCGATGACGGAGGGATCTATTTCCTTGCGAATCCCGCGGATGCGGTAAACAATGCCTGGCAATCGCTTACCGGAGATCTTGGAGCGTTCGAATCGTATTCCGTCGCGTATGATTCTGTAAACAAAGTCTTTCTGTCTGGATTTCAGGACAATGGTTCTGCGGTGCAGACAGTTAGTGGCAATCTGAATTGGCAAGCGGTGCCGGGTGCCAATGCGACTCTATCACTGGGAGGCGACGGCCAGACCCAGCAAGTCGATTCAACGTCAGCCGATTCCAAGACGTCAACCGGGCAACCTGGCGCCCTGCGTTATTCGCTCGCCAACAATCTCAAATGGTTTTATCGCAATCACGTCGACGGGAATGGCAACCCGATCAACACCACTCGTGGATCCATTACAGATGCAACAAACGCCACCCCCGTCGTAGTGACATCAACGGCACACGGTCTTGCAAATGACGATGCTGTGATCATTACCGGTGTCCATGGAAACAACGCCTCCAACGGGAGTTTTCAAGTCGACAACGTGACGGCCGACACCTTCAAAATCAAGACACTTACCGGGGATGTTGAGGGGAATGGGGCGTACACGGGTGGTGGAGTTTGGCATAAGCAAAATTTCGCGAGTCAAATCTCCGGCGCAGCTGGAGATCCGGTTACGATTCGATCGAACAATCACGGGCTAAGAACCGGCGATCAAATCACGATTCATGGCTTGCAGGGTGGACTCAACGCGTTAAACGGCAACCACTTCATTGTCAGTCGGATTGACAACGACCAATTCAAATTGATTGGCACCCGTTTCGTCGGTAACACGCAGACTACTGCACTGTGGGTTCGCTCCAATCGAGTCTTAATGAAAAGGCGAGGGGGAGACATTGATCTAACCGGGCTTAATCCCGCTGACAGAAACGAAACTGGATTCGTGGAGTTCCCCTTTGTGCTCAATGCGGTCGATCCACAACGAATGCTGCTCGGTCGCAACGGGCTGTATGAAGACGCCGATACGTCCTCGGCGAACGGAATGGCGGGCGACGTGATCATTGACATCACCAAAAAACTTGCAACGCCGTTCGGTGGTGAGAACGACAAGGTTTCGGCACTCGTTTATGGAGGCTACGAGGGGGCGATTGGGAAGGCAAACGTCGCTTATGTCGGCACGACGGGTGGCCAGCTGTATTACCGCAGTCCGTCCCTGGACGGCCTCGCCAAGATTACCGAAAAAAAATTCACGAAGATCACCGACGGCAAGACCGGGCATCTACTTGCTGGTGGAACGATTCGGGACATCGTTGTCGATCCGCAAGATTGGCGTCGCGTATACGTGCTGCGTGACAACGAAGTCTGGATGTCCAATAACGTCACCGCGCTTTCCGTCGCCGCCAATCAATTCCAAAAGATCACCGACAATTTGGTCGGTGCCCCTGGGGCACTGACTAGCAAGTTGCAGTCGATCACGATGTACGACACCACGCCGACAACGGCGGGCGATTCGATTGTCATCGTAGGAGGGCTCGGCGGAATTTTCCGGCGGTTGCCGTCAAGCACAGCGGGCAAATTCGTCTGGACCGAGTTCGGCAGTCAGCTCCCCAATGTTCTCGTCAACGACGTTCGTTTTGCCAACGTGGACCCCGACGGAGAGTCTGCCAATGGAACCGGCATATTCTATGTGGCGACCATGGGTGCCGGTATACGAACGATCGAGAACGTGAGTGCAAACATCGCCCAACCTCACGTTTTGGCGCTCAACGGTTCGGCAGCCCAAGATACGTTTCGAATCGTCCGCAGTGCCGGAAACCCGACGTTGCTGGATGTCTTCTTTGACGAATCCGGTACGACGCCAGTGCACCGCGTACAGATCGCTCAATATCAACGAATTCAGATTCAGGGACTGGGCGGGAATGACAAAATCATCGTCGATAGTTCCAACGGTTTGATCACCGTTCCGGACGGAATTGTCGTCAATGGGGGGACGGGCACGAACGAACTGGTCGTCAAGGGAAAAGGAACGCCGGAACCGTCAACCGGATCCGTGGTGAAGCTCATCGACACGACGGTGGGCGTTGCGGGACGGCAATCCATTTCCTATTCAAATGCGACGCTGTCGAACCTGATCGGCACTCCCACGACGGCGTCTGAAATCCTCAAATCATCCGCAGATGGCTTGAAATTCTTTGGGGCTACCGTTCGAACCGTCATGGCATCGGGAAGCAAAGACCCGGCGGTAACCGGTGGGACGACGAATTCCGCACTATTAGGTGGCGCCTCCCCGACTTTCTTGGCCGACGCGATCAGCGGAAAGAAGGACGCTTCGGTTGGACGCGCCGGCACGCTGGAAGCGGCACCGTTTGGCACGGTCGAGTCCCTCTTGGGGGACACCTCGTTCCTGCTGCGGTTGATCGAGGAGGGCACCAATGGCTTCAACTTGGGCGATCTTGGCGATAGCATCACCACGCTGGACGACTTCAAGAACAAACTCGACGCGTTGGACAGTTCGCCAGGAAATGTGAGTTACACCCAAAGTGCCGGAGTGACCACGTTTGACGTCCGGATCATCAACACTCTCGACGGCTTCGTTCCGATTGATGTCAACCTTGACTTTGCCGGTGGAAAGATCCGACTGGACGGCAGCCAACAAATCAGCGCAGAATTGAATCTCCACTTCGTATTCGGGATCGATTCCCAAGGCGTCTTCTTTGACGTCGGAAACACGCATCCGGAACTTGTCGTAAGCAAGATTCAAACAACCGGCGAAGTCCGCGGTGCGGGACGGTTTGGGTTCTTAGAGGTCAAGCTCGACAACGCGAGTTTGAATATCGATCCGACCGTCGCGTTTTCGGTCAATCTGAAGGAACCCTCCGGCAGCACGATCGACAACAAGATTCGAACGAGCGAACTGACTGCAGACACGATCGGCATCGTCGATCTGGCCTTTACCGGAAATCCAGCGGTCAACGACGTGGTGCTGGCGGGGACTTTCAGTGTCGGCGCGATCCTGCCCGGGCTCGATGCGCCCTTTGAACTCGGTTCGGCCAACGTCAACGTCAGCTGGGCGGACGTGAATGACATCACGTCCTTTTCCGTGGCGGCGACTGGGGGACCCGGTCAACAACTCTTAGATTTTCTGAAAGTCAACACCGACGAGGTGCTCGATCAGCTCAAAATGGTCAAGGACCATCTCACGGCGTTTCAAGTCGATGTACCGTTCCTCGGTGACTCGCTGAATACATTGACGGATGTTGTCAACGCCTTCGATCAAAGCATTGTTCAGCCGCTGTCCGAACCGGTTACCGGAAAAGCCAATTTTCCTACCGTCCAGCAGTTGGCCACCACAGTCGCCACCGCGCTCGGTCTCGAACCGGATACGATCGACCTGAAGTATGACGGTGCCACAAAAGAGCTGACCTATCGAATCGATGTGCCGATCGAATTATTCGATGAAAGCAAGGACATTGACTTTGGCTTCGATCTCGCCAAGGGACTCGCCGACCTTAGCTTCTCCACACAAGCAAACGTTGACGCCAACGTGAATCTCGGGATGAGGTTCGGCATCGACTTGGACGGCGTTATCGCCGGAGACGATCCAAGTGACTACATCTTCATTCGCGACGCAAAGGTCAGCGGCAATCTCTCGCTCGTTGCAAGTGCGATCAACGCTTCGGCGCGATTTGGCTTTATCTCCGTTGACGTTGTCAATGGTAGCGGATCGGCCAATATGCAACTGGATGTTTCCCTGGTCGACCCCAAGACGAATGCGGACGACGGGCGGATCGATGTACGCGAGTTAATCGCGGCGGTCACCAATGACCCCAAGTCATTGGTCGATCCAAACTTCTCCGGTTCTGCGCAGTTCAGCTTTCCACTGACGATCCCAATCTTGGGGATCACAACTGCCTCGGCTGACTCAACGCTTACCGTCAGCATGCCAGACTTCACCGATCCGAGTACGGTCCAAGTCCAACTCCCCAATACGCCGGACATGAGTGAACTGCTCAATTTCACTCGCATCGACGCGGCGAGTTTGGTCAGTCAGTTCGGCCAGCTCGCAAACTTCCTTGACGGTTTACGAAAGAGTTCGGCGTTTGCCAACTTTGACATTCCGTTTACTGATTCGAACGTCGGCGACATCCTCAAGTTCGCCGAAATGTTCTCCGATGCATTGCTGTTCGACGAAGGCGACGATGACAAGGTCGATGGAAACACGAAGCTGGTCTTCGATTTGAACAAGGCCCTGTCAAACGCCGGACTGGGATCGCGAATTCGTGCCGAGGGTGATGGTTCCAAGATCACACTGATCGCAGATGACCCCCAGATCACGGCATTTAGCATCAAAAAGGACGCGAGTGATGCCGGTGGCTACACGAAGCTGAATTTCACCGACCCGCAAACCGCGGTCTCCGACAACGGTTTTCTAAAAGTCACAAGCACCGCGTTTTCCAGCGATCCCAACGCAGTCAAACTCGCCGGTGATGCGGTGGTCGAATTCAGCATCACCACCGCGGCGGGAACGACGCCCTTCGATGTCACGATCAAAAAAACCGACACCGACAACAATACGGGCGTCGGCGATGATCGCGAGCGATTGCTCGACGCCGGCAACAAAGCGACGTTCAAAACCCACAAAGACCTCGCGCGCAAGCTGGCCGGGCTGCTGGGCTTGACCCCAGCGGTAATCAATGCGCGTTACGACGCGCCGAACGACTCGCTGCTTTACGAAATTGATTTCTCGAACATCGCGATGGGCATCTTGGATGTGCCGTTGGACTTTGATTTGAATCTGCAGCCGCTGCTGAATTTGGACAGCAAGAGCAACGTGCGTCTGAGTGGGAATGCGGGGTTCAAGTTCACGCTGGGGCTCTATCTCGGCGATGCCGATCCGAATCAACTTCTGAGTGTCAGTGACACCATCGAAAGCGTTTACGGAACCGGTGTGATCAAAACGGACCTGGCGATCACATCGCCGTTTGAAGTCATCGAACGATTCCAGTTTGCCGAAGCCAAGTTCAACGTCACGACCACCGAACAGGGACAATCTCAAACACCGGTGCTGGTAACGGTGCCCGCCGCCAACATCACCGCGCGTGATGTCATCGGTGGATCGACCGGTGTGGTTCAAAAGCTGAACGATGCACTGGCGACTGCTGGCCTGGGCGGAAAGATCGAAGCTGGCAATCTTGGCAACTTGCTGCTGTTTCGCGCCAAAACGAACTCGCCGGTCACGACGTTTTCAATCGATGTCGTCCAAGCATCGCCGGCACTTGAAAAGGAACTTGGTTTCGCAACCAATGGCACGGCGACCAAGATTGGCGATGAAGTGAGTTTGCGGGCGACGAAATCGTTGCGGCCGACGTTGCCGCCGCTTTCCGCGGATGCAAATTTCGCGGTGGAGGTCGCCGGCAACACGCACAACATCGTTGTCAAAGCCCCGGACACCCAGGGCAATGGCAATCTTCTCGACCTTGTGTTCGATCTCAATCAAGCGTTCAAGAAACAATCGATTGACACGTTGGTGAAGGCGGAATCGTTTGGCCGCAAACTGATCATCACCGCGCTCAATGGCGCTACCCCTTTGAGAATCACGTCCACTGCCGGTGATCCTGCCATCGACGAACTCGGATTAGCCACCGCGTTGTTGGGGAACACCAACGACCTGAGTGTCTTTACCCGAGACGGTAGCAGTTTCGCAGTGAGTCTGGATGGGGCAACGACGCTGGACAATGTGATCAATGCGATCAATACCGCCGGGGCTGGAAAAGTCACAGCGGGATTGAATGCCGCCAAGACGGCATTGCAGCTGACCGACAACACCAGCGGAAATTCGACGTTCCGCGTCCAGCCGGTCAACAACTCTGCGGCGGCGGCGCGGTTGGGCATCATGGCCACCGCGGCTGCGGACGTCAGTGCGTCCGGGCAAAGCACCGGATCGAGCAACGTGATCGAGGGACAGCAGGCCGGCGGCGTCAAACTGCTCGACCGGCTGTTCCTTCAAAATGCGGTGCTCAGCGGCAACGTCGCCTTGTCGACACCCGACCCGAATGATGTCGATGGTGACACGAAGCTGGACGATGGCATTCAAGCGTCCGCACGGTTCGGCGGATTTGTTGGGATTGCGCTCGACGGCGGCGGAAGTTTGAGCGGCAGCCTGTCGGCGGGCTTCAAGAATCCCACGACCGGCCAACTCGGCGGGCGTGTCACGCTGAGCGAATTGATCACGGGGATCCAAACGGACGTGACGAGTGTGATCGCACTGCCCAGTATCAGCGGCCCGAATCCGACGGCGACGGGGACCGCGCAGCTTGACCTGGCACTCAAAGTCACACCCGACCTGCCCTTCGTTCAAATCAACAATCCCAAGCTCAATATTCAAGTCCCCAACATCTTCGCCGACTTGTCCGCCAGCGGTGCGATCATCGTCAACATGACGGACCTGGGCGAATTGATCAAATTCGACACGCCGGATTTGACGTTCGATTCCATTCTCGACGCTCTCAGCCAACTCGTCGATTTCCTGGGCGCGTTCGAAAAATTCGGATTCCTGGACGAGGATCTGCCCGTCCTTGACGTCAGCCTTCACGATCTGATTTCACTGACCAAGAAGTTCAAAGCGGTCGTCGACCAGGCCCGCGCCAATCCGGCTGCCACGCTGCAGTTCCTGGAAGACAAGATTGAGGAAGCGCTCGGCGTGGCGTCGGCGGCCGATCCGCTCACGCTGGCGCTGTACACGGACAACAAAGGGACGCCGAGTGATACCACCGATGATCTGGATTTACTTCGAATCACGGTCGACCTTGGTGCCGATTTTGACAAAAACCTGGGAATCAATTTTGATCTCGGCGGTGCCGGCATCTTGACCGGGTCGGCGGGATTGCGGGCGACCGGAGATTTGGATTTCACACTCGATTTCGGAATCGACCTGACGTCACCGTCCAATGTTTACGTGTTCGATTCGTCGGGCTTGACCGGAACGCTCGCCGCCGCCGCGACCGATCTTGATTTCAAAGCCGGCATCAAACCGATTTCGGTGGCGGTTCGTAAGGGCCAGGCGACTGTGGGGCCGACTCCTGGCGGACCCGTTCCCAATGGCAAGCTCTTTCACGCCGGACTCGATTTCGACAACGATCCTGCGGTTGCGACACCCAAGTTGCTCAGCGAAGTCTTCTCAACATCGACGAATAACTTGGGTACGTACTTCACGGCCTCGATCGGCGGAACACTGGACGTCGACCTTCCCGTCTACGTTCCCGAATCGAAGTTCAAGGGCACGATCCAGTACGACGCCACCTTGGCTGCGAGTCTGTCCAACGGGATTGACGTCACGGACACGTTGACGGCCGTGGATCCGAACAACAATCCGATTCCGATTGCCAACTTGTTCAATATCGATTTGGACAATTTCAGTCCACTGGACAACCTGTTGCTGGCGATTGACGGTGTCGATGCCTTCTTGGAACTGGTCCAGACGTTGATGGACGGCCAGATCGGCAGCTTCACGATTCCGCTGATCGGTGATTCGCTCGAAGACGGCGCACAATTCGTCGAAGACTTCGGGAAACGTTTGTTGCCGGTTTGCGAAAAGCGGTCGAAACATCGGCCGATCCGGACGAGAATTTCGTCGTACAGCAGCTGGTCGGACTGCTCGGCACTGGCGGACTGGATATTCTTCGCGAATTACCCACCGACCCACTGTTCCCCGACGATCCAAATGATCCCAACGATAATTTCATCCGACTGAAGACCAACGTGAATGACGTCGGTGTCGAGCCCGATGCCGTGTACTTCGAATGGGTGTTTCAGCTGGGACAGGATTTGACGAATGCCGACACCGACATCGGCTTTGATTTTGGCATTCCCGGACTCGGCCTTTCCTCGTCGGGCGCGTTGGCAACGCAGATCGGATGGACGATGGATGTCGGGTTCGGATTGAGCGCCCAAGACGGATTTTATCTGCTGCTCAACCAAGACCAATCCGATGCCGAAATCGACTTCACGATTAAAGCCGAGCCGGAGGCCGGTAGCGAAATCTCGCTCGAACTTGGATTCCTGGAAGCCACCGCGACCGACAAGGGCCAAACGGAACTTGAGGCAACGTTTCAAATCGACGTCACGGCGACCGGCGATCACAAGGTGGAACTCTCGGAGTTCGGTTCGCTCGATCTGGAATTCGGAATCGCGGCGAAGGCTGTCGCTGATCTCGCCCTCACGCTGGGAATCAACTCGCAAAACGCGAACGCGTTTCCCAACATCAAGGCAGACTTCTGGCTCGACTGGCGAATCGATGCGAATCCGGGAACGACGCAACTGGACATCAAGCCGCTGGCATCGATCCTCAATGGAAACTTGATTCTCGATGGTTTGCAAAAGGTTCAATTCGACAACCTCAGCATCGACATCGGATCCTTTGCGACCAACTTGCTCGGCCCGGTCTTCACCGAAATTGCCAAGTTCACCAAACCGATTCAGCCGGTGATCGACACGCTGACCACACCGATTCCGGTGATTTCCGATCTCGGACCCGAGATCACCTTGTTGGATATCGCGGCCTACTACGGCAATTTTGATCCGGCCTATATTGAAACGGTCGCGGAGATCATCACGTTCGTCAACGCCTTTGGCGAATTGACGGATACCGAGAACGCGCAGTTGCCGATCTCCACCAGTCCCTTTGTTCTCTACGATCCCGCGAGCAGCATCACGCCCGATTTAAGTAGTTCCCTCACGGATCTCAGCAAGGTTCAAAACTTCACCATTCCCGGTGTCACCGGGTTCGACCTGAACGTCCTCAATGGCAAGGGCGAAAAGACATCGTCGACGTTTCTGAAGAACGTCAATGCAAGTCCGACCGTCGACATCCCGGTGTTAGACAATCCGACCAGCTTGTTAGGTCTGCTGTTGGGGCGCGATGTGACGCTTGTCACACTGACGCTGCAACGACTCTTCGTCGATTTTGACTACAAGGCCTTCTTCCCGATTCTCGGACCGTTAGGGGTTTCGATTACCGGAAACGTGGATGCCAGCCTCGGCAATCCAAAAACCGGCAAGGGAATCGCGTTCGGATACGACACGTATGGAATCCGCCGATTCGCCGAGGCCGATTTCCAAAACCCGCTGTTGATTTTCGACGGGCTTTACATCAGTGACACAGAAAACGCCGACGGCAGCGGCAAAGATGTTCCCGAGTTGGTGTTTGATGCCGGGCTCCGCGCGGCGGCGGAACTCAATCTTGGAATTGCCGAAGCGGGCGTTGGCGGCGGCGTGTTCGCCCAAGTGCTGTTCGATCTGTACGATCCGAATCGCGACGGCAAGGTCAGGCTTGGCGAACTTGCCGACAATATCGCCGGCGAATTCAAACATGGAGACCCGCTGCTGTCCCCACTGGCGATTTTTGACCTCTCCGGCGATATGGTCGCGCGGATGGAGGCCTTTCTCAAAATCGATCTGTTCCTGTTCTCAATTGATAAAACATGGGCGTTTGGTCCGGAAGGCAAGATCCTCGATTTCGACGTTGACTTCACGCGGGTGCCAAAACTTGCGACTGAAGTGTCCGATAACGTTCTGCAACTCAACATGGGGCCTCTGTCGGACAAGCGATTAAACGGCAATGTCAAGGATGACGGCGAAAACTTTCGCGTGACTCAGAATCCCGGTGATGCGTCGGAGATTCGTGTCGAGATTTTTGATCCTTCCCAAGGCATCTATCGATTCAATACCGATTATGACAACCCGGTCAAGCTGATCATTCAAGGCGGCCAGGGCGATGACACGATCGACTTGAGCGGCATTACCAATGCATCGATCACGTACGAGATCGACGGAGGTCCGGGGAACGATACCATCATCTTGGGTTCCAACTCGGGCAACGCGATCATTCGCGGGGGACCTGGCGATGATGTCATCACCGGCGGCGGTGGCGATGACGTGATCTATGGTGGCCTCGGAAACGACACGATCAACGCCGGCGGTGGGGGCGACGTCGTCTTCGGCGACTCCGGTGAAATCGGCAATTCGTATTACCGTTCGAAGGTCAAATTCGGAGACGGCAACGACAGCATTGATGGTGGCACAGGCAACGATTTAATCTTCG
This sequence comes from Phycisphaera sp. RhM, assembly GCA_033042175.1. Taxonomy (GTDB): domain Bacteria; phylum Planctomycetota; class Planctomycetia; order Pirellulales; family Pirellulaceae; genus Stieleria. The sequence continues at coordinate 128,498 of WCIL01000002.1, read as the reverse complement.
GTGCCGGGGGGTCCGACACCGTCAACGGCGGCAGCGATGGGGATACGATCATTGGTGACGGAGGGCGAGTTCAACTCAACACAAATGGATCGATCAAATCCGTCCTGGATACCAAACGCGGATTCGCCGGATTCGCTGACACCTTACGTGGCGACGCAGGCAACGACACGATCTACGCCGGTCTGGGCGCCGACCTGCTCTTCGGCGGCGGAGACCATGACACACTCTATGGAGAGCGGGGGAGAAACACCCTCGAAGGTGGTCCGGGAAATGACATTCTAAACGGAGGCGATGAGTCTGATCTGCTCAAGGGCGACGCCGGCAACGACACGTTGCTGGGCAATGCCGGCGTCGACCGACTTGAAGGCGGCGACGACGGAGACAAGTTGGACGGCGGCGCGGGTGCCGACACGCTGTTTGGTGACGGCGGTGACGACGAACTGCTCGGCGGTGGCGATGCCGATCGGCTGGAAGCGGGCGCCGGAAACGACACGCTCGACGGCGGTGCAGGAGTCGACACGCTGCTGGGCGGCGACGACCACGACCTGCTGCTCGGAGCGATCGGCACCGACTTGCTAGACGGCGAAGAAGGAAACGACACGTATGAAATCACCTTCCTGGGCGGCACGACCAGTTCGCTGGTCAATGTTTCCGACAGCGGTGTCCAAACCGATACGGATTTGCTGGAAGTGATCGGCACCGATTTGGACGATCAGTTCCTGCTCCGGGCGAATCATTTGGTGCAAGACGGAATCGCCTTCGTCGCCATGATCAATGCAAAGAAGGATGTTGAACGCGTCAATTATAAGAGCGTTGAACGGATCTTGGTCAGCGGTTCGTTGGGCGACGATCGGTTTGCCGTTGATGACGTCGGTGCCGAATTGACGATCGACGGCAGCTTGGGCGATGACTTCTTTCAAGTCGGGCAACTGTACCGATCGCGTCGTCTCGGTCCTTCGACACCGAGCACGGCGGATGACACCAATCCGCTCAATGGCATCCGCGACGAGGATGCCTTCGCGACGATCGAGACCACACGCGGGTTCCTCAGCAACGGCACCCGTTATCCGATGACCATTCAAGGCGGTGTCGGCAATGACACGTTCGTCGTGTTCCATAACATGGCGGTGCTCAGTCTGAACGGAGACGAGGGCGACGACAGTTTTGCGATCCGCGCCTTTGCACTGGCCGGTTCGCAGGAACCCGTTCGAGATCGCACCGATATCTCCGGCGGCGCCGGAGCGGACTTGATCGAGTACGTCGTCAACGCACCGGTCAATATCGATGGTGGCGACGGCTTTGACACCGTCATCGTGATCGGGACTGAATTCGGCGACGATTTCGTGGTCACCAAAGACGGCATCTTTGGAGCTGGCGTTCAACCGCGGTTCGTCAACATTGAATCATTAAAAGTTGACGGTGCCGAAGGCGACGATCGGTTCTACGTACAAAGCACCGGTGCAGGATTTGTCACCGAGATCGCCGGCGGACTGGGAAGCGACACGTTCAACATGTCTGGTGCGACGCCGCCGGTCGTCAGCAACGACTTGCTCGGGCACAGCGGGATCATCGCACACTCGGTCGAAAGCGTTGACAGCGATTACCACGGTGCAAAAGTAATCGGCATCTCGGCCAACGTCGCCGACAATGACGAACCGTCGATCATCATCACGCAAAGCGAAGGAGAGACGATCGTCGGCGAAGACGGGTTCAGCGACAGCTATGACATCACTCTCGCCCATGCACCGTTGGCGGACGTGTTGGTCACTGTCAACGCGCCGGTGCCGATCGGCCGCGACAAGGAACTGAAAGCAAAAAAATTCCGTATCTATTCCGACGCCACCGGTTCTTCGAACAATTTTGAAACCCACTCGGTCGTGCTCAAGTTCACTCCGGCTAACTGGATGCTCCCTCAGACGATTCATGTCGACGCCCCGAACAACGATGCGAGCGAATTACACGACTATGACGACGACGCGATCGAAGGCACGCACACGGGCGTGATCACGCACACCGTCACGGTCGTCGGTGACCCACGAGTCCCCGACGATGCTTTCTCGGGTTCTCCCACGCAGGTGACCGACAACACAATCGTCGACACGAGCGCCAGCTTTCCGACCGCCGCCGAAGGTCTGCGGGGGCGTTACGTCACGATGATCGAGGGGCCAGGACTCGGCGAGCAGCGACTGATTCTGTCCAACACCGCTAACACGCTGACGCTACGCAGCGGCGAGTGGACCGTCACGCCCACGACCGCCAGTCGGTACGTCGTCCAGCACTACCATGAACTCAAAGCGCCTTCGGTATCCGTCACCGTCTATGACAACGATGCGGCGGAATTGATTGTCGTCCAGGCCGATGCGTCGACTCCGGCCCCAGGTGACGCCGATGGGGCAACCGAGGTAATCGAAGGCGGAACGGGTGATCGACTTGAATTGAAACTGTCTCGCCAACCCACCGGTACCGTCACGGTTGATCTGGCCGGCGGCAGCGAAGTCACACTCTCACCATCGCAACTCGTCTTCAATAGCACCAATTGGAACACCGCTCAAACGGTCACCGTCAACGCCGCGGATGATTCGATTCGTGAAGGTTTCCATTTCGGATCGATCGAGTTCGCGATCACGAGTGCGACCGATGTGGATCAAGTGATTCCGGCCAGCGAAACCATCGTTGCGTCCAAGCGTGTTTCGTTTGTTCCGCTTGAGCGAAAGCCTGACTCTGGGGCAACGATCACGGTGACCGTTGACGGGCAAACGCGACCGAGCAATCGCTATCGCGTGGTTTCCAATAAGATCGTTTTCCAAGACGATTCCGGCAAACCCGATCGGGTAAAAGGCCAAATCCAAGTCACCTACTCGTATCGCAAGCCGGGCTTCCATCAGTCCAGCGTATCGCCCCTGCCGGTGAGTATCGCCGACAACGATGTGTCTCAGGTGCTGATCCGCGAGAGCTTCGGCTCGACCGACGTGATCGAGAGTTCGTCGGCCTCTGCGCAGCCGCCGATCGCGGACACTTACACGGTCGTACTGACCCGGCAACCGAGCGCGAATGTGAAAGTGGTCGTGGTGCCACAGATGACGAAATCGACACGGAGCGTGATCCGCAACGATCTCGTCCAAGTCGGTGTCACAAGTTCTGCCACGGGCACCGTGAGTCAAGCCGACGGAACGCTCGAGTTGACATTTACTCCGTCGGATTGGAACCAGCCCAAAGGAATTCTTGTCCGGGCGGTCGATGACTTGATCGTGGATGGAGGGGACACCAAAGTTTTCGCACCTTCCATACATTCGCTCGCTGGCATTCAAGGTCCACTCGTGGTCGAAGGTGCCGGCGGCAACGGTTCGGCGTTGCTCGGCGGCGCCGTGCTTCTACCGGGCGAACTGAATGTTCGACCGGCCACCGGCAACGTGATCCTGATGGAAGACAAAGCGCTGACGGCAAACACGTCGGATCTGCTCGCGGTCAGTGGTGTGACGACGCTCGCTGACCTGCTGAACAAGACCATCGAAATCACCGAAGGACCTGGTGTCGGACTGTTTCGTTTGATCCTCGCGGCGGCTGATCTCGGTGGCGGCCAAGCGAAATTGACGCTGAACGAGAGTTGGGAGCTGACTGCAACGCAACTGGGCGACGTCAAAAAATACGCCGTCACGACGATGAGTTTGAACTTCTTCGCCAAGGAAGAAGAGCAAATCGACGTGATGACGTTATGGCACGACGACTCGCTGGCGGACAGCATCGGCACATTAAGCGCCTCGCGCGTCGCGGGGCTCGGAATGGGACCGGACGTTACGATCGGTGGCAGGAGCCAACCCGGCGGGATCCGATACAACGATTTGGAAGTCGTCGACGTCAAATTGGGTGCGGGTCACGACGATTTGCAAATCGTCGGTGCGCAAATTCGCGAAGACGGATTCCAAACGTGGACGACGGTCAACACCGGTCCAGGCGACGACAACGTTGTGCTGAAACTGAACGCCGTCGATCAAATCGTCGCTTCCGGAACGGCCACATCCGGAGCGACCGCAACGCTGGTCGACGCTTCGGCGAACTATCCCGTGACCGGACTGGGAATACAAGGACATCGTGTGCGCATCACTGCCGGTACGGGAATCGGACAGACACGACAAATCCTCTCCAACACCCATGACACGATTACGATCGCCTTGGCCTGGGAAACCATCCCGGATGCGACCAGCGTTTACGAGATTCTCGATCAGGCCGATGGATCAATCTCGCTGAGTACAGGGCGAGGCGATGATACGGTTGACGCTACAACCACGGATCGCTCGCTTTTGATCTTCGGCGAGGAGGGGGCGGATACTCTGACGGGTGGTCTTGGTGACGACCTGATCTTCGGCGATTTGGGGCGAGTCGATTACTTCGATTCCGATGGGGCGATCGTCACACGACTAGGAACGCACCCGGATCTCGACACGCGGACGTCACGTCGCGACGTGCAATTGTTCTCCAGCCCGACTTCGGCGACCGGCACAACACTGACCGATACGTCGGCCGCGTTTCCGATCGGCGATGAAAGTTTGGCCGGATTGTTTGTGCGGATCACGATCGGAACGGGCGCATTGCAACGCCGTCGAATCGTCAGCAATACATCAACTTCATTGGTGCTCAGTGAAGCCTGGGACGTGATCCCCGACGGCAGCAGTACCTACCGAATTTATGCTCTTTCGGAAGACCAAACCGACGGCGTTGTTCGAGAAGCCGAGCTGAAACTCACGATACCGACCACCGATGGCGGCAATGATTCGATCAACGGTTCCTCCGGCAACGACGTTCTACTGGGTAACTTTGGCGCCGACATCATCCACGGCAACGACGGCCAGGACCGAATCTTTGGTCACGGCATTCAAGGCAGCAACGACGATGCCGCCGCGGACCAACTGTTCGGAGATGACGGTCGCGATGAGGTTCATGGACAAGACGGTGACGATACCGTCTCGGGCGGCGATTCGAATGATGACCTCTTTGGCGGCGCGGGCGCCGACTCGATCCTAGGGGGCGAAGGAAATGATCAAGCCTACGGCGGCCCCGGCAACGATCAGCTTCAAGGGGATGCCGGTGACGACATCCTTTTCGGTCAGACCGGTCAAGACTCAATCAGCGGCGGTGACGGAACAGATTACCTCGACGGCGGAGAAGGGACCGACAGCCTCTCGGGAGGAATCGGCAACGACGTCTTATTCGCGGGGACTGGAATCGGCAACGTTCTCAATGGCGACGAAGGCGACGATCAAATCACCGGTGCCGACGAGGGTGGCGATACAGATCCTGATTTCACCGACGCAATCTACTTCGGCGACGTGATCATCGGAGGACCCGGCGACGACCAAATCTGGGCTCTCGCCGGTGCCGATCACGTACTGGGAGGCGATGGAAACGACCGCATCGATACCGGGCTCGGTAGCGACGACGCCGACGGCGGATCGGGCAACGATTGGATGTTTGCCGGTCACGGTTTGGGCGATCGCTTGCTGGGCGGATCTGACGACGACGAACTGTATGGTTCGCATTTCGGTGACGACACACTCGCCGGCGGAACAGGCCAAGACCGCCTGTTTGGACAGGGCGGCAATGACACGCTCGACGGAGACGCCGGAGATGATTTCCTGGACGGCGGAATCGGCGTCGATCTGGTTCGTGGAGGACTCGGCGACGATGAACTTCTCGGCGGTGGCGGCACTCTGGATCAACTCTTGGGACAGGAAGGCGACGACGTCATTCGAGGCTCCGATGACGGAGCGGATCTGATCTTCGGCGGTCCGGGCAACGAATGGATCATCGGCTTGGGCGGAAACGATGTCATTTCCGGGGGACCCGGCGACGATGTCATCCGCGGCGGCAAAGGCGACGACAAAATCGCCGGCGATGGCGGCATCGATGTCCTGCTCGGTGACGATGATCACGACATTCTGTACGGCCACAACGCGCCTGGGGTGGGTGACGGCACGGCCGATGACGGCGCGGCGGACCGCATCTTCGGTGACTTCGGAACCGGTGCCGACGAAACAGGTTCGGGACAGGACCAACTGTTCGGCGGCGGTGGAACCGATCTGATGTTTGGTGAAGCCGGTGACGACTTTATCGATGTCGTGACGGAAACGGTTCAGACCTACGACTACGGTTCCGGTGAAGCTGCGACGCCGAGTGATTTCGTGACGCCAACGCCGACGGCCGATCCATCGCTGACGACGGCCGATCCGATGATTTTGGCCGTCGCAACCCTTCCCACCGGGCCGACCTATGCGGGGCGTTGGACCGAGTTTGCCGGATCGGCATCGGGCTGGGGAATCAGCGGTGATGGTCCGGTTTCTATCGAGCCCGCCGTCGCGATCGATGCGTCGGGCAAACGCTATGTGACCTGGGCCGATGCGCGGCATGGCAACTTTGAAGTTTACGTTGCGGTCCACGAATCGGGTGTCGGCTGGCGTCAACTGGTCGGCAGCGGCGAAGCGGGCGGAGTGGTCGCCACGCCGACTTCATCGCGTCGTCCCTCGATCGCGATCGACGCAGACAACAACCCGATCGTGGTTTGGACCGAAGTCGATGCCGCCGGCAGCGACCTCCGCGCTTCCAAATGGGATCCAACGGCGGGCGCCGGCAGCGGTGCTTGGGTGCCCATCGGTGATTCGCTTTTGCCGGGTGGAATCACAGGCGGAAACCCGTCCGACCGCGCCGACGAATCGTCGATCGCGATCACGCCATCGGGTCCCGTGATTGCATGGCTGGATCAATCCTCGGGCGCCAAAAATGCATATGTCCGTCGTTTCGCCGCGGGTGATTGGGTCACCTTGGGCAGTAACGTGGCAACGGCCGGTGTGTCCGAATCCGACAGCGACATTGAGGGTCTTGCGATCGCCGTGGACGGCGAGACCGTCGCCATCGCCTGGACCCAAACGACCGGAGATCAAAGCGAAATCTATCTGCGTCAATTGAGCGGTACGAGCTGGGGGCAAATGGATGGATCCGCCAGCGGTGGCGGTGTTTCTGATTCTCGCCGCGCGAGTCATTCGGCGACGTTGGCGTACCACGACGGAGAGTTGTTTACGGCCTGGATCGACGAAACAAGTGGGTTCCCCCGCGTCTATGCAGCGCGATTTGACGGCAGCGAGTGGGCTGATGCCGGAGTCGGATCGCGAGAACACAGTGGCGTCAATGCGTTTGGCGGCCGCGCCAGTCGCCCCGGCCTGGTCTCGCGCGGCGGAAAACTGTTCCTCGCCTATCGTGACAATCTTGTCGCGACCGACGTCAAATCCGATCCAGCGATTTACGTCAAAGAATGGTCGGGCACAGTGTTTGCCGAAGCCGTCAGGGGAGACGCCAGCGGTCGTGGCATCGGAATCACCGGCGGGGCCCGGCTTGACAACGCCTTGGCACTGGATTCAGACGGCAACCCGTTCGTGGCGTGGTTCGAACCGGTCGACACCGGCGGAGAGGTCTATTTCCGCGGCAACACGTTTGATCTCAGCGGTTCGTTGACCCAAGTCGATGGGACAGTGGGAAACACTCTTCAGGACGTTCTGGATGCTCAAGACCTTGGCGTTGGCGATGTGATTCTCGTTCAGGGAACACACACCGATGGCGCGATCGTGACATCGGGCGACGCCGGTGTTTCAATCATCGGCGGACCGGATTCGGTCATTCAAGGTTCGATCCTGATCAACGATGCCGACGGAATCACTGTGCAACGATTGTCGATCAACGGCGGAATCACGATCAACAGTTCCGACAACGTCACGCTGCGCGAAAACGCGATCTCCGGCGGTGGCGTCACCATTGATCAAGCCTCTACCAACACTGTTCTGGCAAACAATTCGATTGCCGCAGACATCGGACTCACGCTGACCGGATCAGCCACCCAGACACGTGTCGAGTTCAATCAGTTTACCAGTCCCAACAGCAGTGCCGTGGGGTTCAAGGTAACGGGAACAGGTGCAACCGGCATGGTCGTTCGCGAAAACGATTTTCTCGGTTCGGGTACGGGGATCTCGCTCGACGCCTCGGCCGGCGGAACCATTCAGGGCAACGAGATTGGAGTCTCCGAAACGGGGATCAAGATCGCGGCGCCATTCACGGGCGAGATTTCCGAAAACAACATCCACGATGCTCTGGTCGGCGTGGCGTACACCGCGTCGGCATCGCTCAGCGACAATCAAATCTTCGATAATACACTCGGCGTTCGATCGACCGTCGACTCCGTCAGTTCAGGATTCGGATTCGTCGGAACCGCACTTCCCAACAAGATCTTTGGCAACCAGACGGGTGTCGAACTGAATGGACGGATGCAGAATCAACACGTCTTTGAAAACCAGATCGGTGTGACCGGGGCGGGGATTCTTGGCGGTGACGACTTTGGTTTCATGAACCTGATCCAGTCCAACGAAGTCGGTGTTGATTTCGATGGCACGGTACAGTTCAACCGTGTTTTCGAAAACGTGACGGGCGTTTCGGCTGGTAGCCGCAACGTGATTGTTCACAACATCCTGTCGCACAACAGCGTTGCCGGTATTCACGCCCAAGGAAGCTTTGATGTCAGGATCGGCCACAACACGATTTTCGGCGAAACAGGTGCCAACATCCGAATCGACGGCACTTCCAGTGAGATCGAAGTGCGCAACAATATTTTGTCAACGCAGAACGGATATGACCTGTTCCTCGACGACAACAGTTTGAAAGGTTTCTTCAGCGACTACAACACGCTGCATGCCGATCCGGGCGGCAAGATCGCCCACTTTGTGATTGACTTCGACGACCTTCTCGACTGGCAACGCGATGTTCATCGCTATGATTTGCATTCACTCGGTTCGACGCGGGTGAACCGTTGGTGGAGCAAACCGACGTACGTCAACCGCGGCACAGGCGAACTCGATGTTTTCGAAACCGTTGCCGGGTTGCGCCGCACCAGCCCGACACTGGACGCCGGCGATCCGCGAATCGATTTCGTATCACCAGCGGGTTATCAGAATCTGCTCGTTAACGCGGGATTTGAAAATGGAACCACCGGCTGGCTGACTCATCAAGGGGCACAGGTTCGATCCGTCGGCCCAATCGCATTTGAAGGAAATCAATACTTTTTCGGAAACAACCACGCGACGGCGTTCGCACAACAGACCATCGACCTACTCGCTGCAGGTTACGCGATCGAGGAAATTGATGGAGCGGAATTGGTTGCCGTATTTAATGGCCGTGTTCGCGCGGCAAATGAGACACTGCCTGATCAGGCTAAGATTTCGTTGCAGTTCCTCGACGGTGCGGATGTTGTACTCGAGACGATTGAGCTGACGGCAGAATCGGCGATCGATCGATGGGAACTGCTGGGCGATCGCGTTGCAATCCCACTCGGGGCGCGCAAAGCCGTCTTCCGGTTCGAGTCTGATCGAATGAGCGGAGTCTACAACGACGGCTATTTTGATGCCGCGTCATTGCAGGTCGTATCGAAAAATATCTATCCCGATCAGGGGGCGTATGGAGGAACGACAAGTGATGTGCTTGCCGGTCGCGAGCAAATCCGCCTCCTGTCACCGGACCTGTACGTCGATTGGCGCAAGGATGTGCCGGATTTGATTCGTTGGCAATCGGCCGGCAACGACGCGGGAACTCCGGTGAAAATTGATCTGTACCAGGATGCGGTTGATGGACCGGTTTGGTTGACAACGATTGCCGCGTCGACGGCCGATGACGGGGAGTATTCGTGGACGCCCAGCGATGACGGAATTGGTTTTGGCACGTATGGATTGAGGATCCATGTTTCGCTGGTCAACCAACCGCTGGTGTTCGACCGCAGCGTTGAACCGTTCACGGTCCCCGAGGATCCGGCGGCCAACGCGTTCTATGTCAACGACGCCAATACGGTAAACGATCAGTACAGCACGGCGCCGGGAGACCATCGCAATACGGGGCTATTGCAGAATCGTCCCAAGCCGCACATCAACAGCATCCTGAGCGTCTACGACCTCGGGGCCGGCGATACGATTTTTAACGACACCGGAAACTACTTCGCTTTTGATCCGATCGTGATTTCCAGTTCCACGGGTGTGGGTGACGACGAAGGCTTTTTGTGGACGGGGCCGTCCGACGCAGGCAAAAAAGTCTCGTTCGAGTATGCCTACTCGAACGAACCCGATTCGGTCGTCGAACTGTTTGATGCCGATCAAGTGACCATTCGATACTTTGACTTCTCAGGCGGTCGCCGAGGCATTTGGCTACACGGGGGAAGCACTCGATTCACCGGTGAGTCTCTAACGCTATCGTCGCAATCCGAAGACGGCATCTTGATCCAAGACGATGCCGAAGCAACGCGACTGGACCAGATCACGGCATCCAATAACGCGCGGCACGGTGTTTACGCGACCAGTGCGATCGGGGAGATCACCAACAGCCGGTTCTTCGGCAACGCGGAACATGGATTAGCGCTCTCCAATCAACAGGGTTTGGTCGTTGATCAGAATCAAATCTACGAGAACGGGCTCGATGGCATTCACCTGACACGGGTTCCGGGAGCGAGTTCGACGATCTCCGGGAACGCGGTCTACGGCAATAATCGCGGAATCTATGCCCCCTTTGGCTCGGGGCGTTCTGCCGTCACCGTCGTTGGTAATTCCGTACACGATCATCCGACGCAGGGCATTGAAATTTGGGGCAATGGCGATGTTTCACGGAACTCGGTTTTCAACAACCAGAACTTAGGAATTCAAGTTCGCGACGGGGCCAGGGCAGTTGAAAACGTCGTCTTCGGCAGCAAGACCGGGATCGAATTGGTTGGCTACGGGGGCGCAACCGCCAGGAACAACCGCGTTTACGATCACGACGAAATCGGCATTCTCGCCTACGGAAGCAGTGTGATCGATGGCAATGTGATTTATTCCTCACCCATCGGGGTCGACACTCGCATGCAAAATGCTCTGGGAGGAAGCATCTCGGGAAACCTGGTCTATGCAGCGACCCAAAATGGCGTCCGGGTTGACGACGCGAATGGTGCTGAGATCGATGGCAATACGTTCTATACCAACGCTGGAATCGGGCTGTCGGTGGAGAACACTTCGGTCAACGTTGATGTTCGCAACAACATCTTCCGAGTCCTTGACGGAGTGGGACTTTCGGTGGCGAGCAACAGTCAGTCCGGCTTTGACTCGGACTACAACCTCTATTGGGCGGACGGCGGCGGTGTGGTTGCTTCGTGGCAGGGCATCCAACGAGCGAGCTTGAACGAATGGCGAAACGCCGCGTTCACCGATCGCAACAGTCTGGAGCAAGACCCGCTCTTCTTGGACCCGAATGGCTCTGATGGGGTGCTCGGATTCGTTGATTTGGCGAATGACGGACGCGACGACGACTTTCATCTGCAAAGCACCGAAGGCCGCTTCACCGGATCGGTCACACCGGTTCATGATCTTGTCACGGGTCTCCCTGTTTTCCTGAGTATTACCGAACAGGTGGATGTCAATCAGTCGCCGGCAATCGACCGTGGCGACGAGACGTACCCATTCTTGAACGAGCCGTCACCGAATGGCGGATTCGTAAATTTAGGGGCGTTCGGCAATACGCTGCAAGCATCCAAGAGCCCGTTGGAATACGCCTTGGTGACGGTACCCGATGGTGGACAGGTTTGGCCCGCCGAACAGACGTTCGCGATTGGTTGGCGTTCGGATTTACTTGCCAGCGGGGACGTCCGAATCGAGCTTTTACGCGAGGGTGACGGAGCTTTCGTGGAATTGATCGCCGCCAACGCTCCGAACACGGGCGGTTTCGATTGGACCATTCCGACGACGATCACGCCGCAATCGGACTATCGAATCCGCGTGACACGAAATGATAACGATGCGCTTGTTGATACCAGCAATGGAGTCTTCACGATCACCGAGCCGATCCATTTTTATTACGTCAACTTGGCCGGCGACACCGACTTCACGGATAATGAATACACGACGTTCCCCGGCGACGATGCGGCCAACGCAGGAACCAGCCCGGCCGCACCGAAAGCAACGATTCGCGGCGTACTGGAAGCGTACGACCTTGGACCGGGTGATGTCATTTTCGTCGACACCGGGCACTACACACTCGACGTCAATGTTGTGATCACCGCGGAGGATTCCGGAGTCCGTATCGTCGGCGCAACCCAACCGGGACACGAAACGCTGCTCGATCGCGCTAATACGGCCGCGGGCAATTACGTGTTTGACCTGCAAGGTGCGGACGATGTGACATTGGAGAGCTTAAGCATCACCGGTGGTTCGAACGGCGTTGTAGCACTTGACAATGCCGACAGCGACGGACTGCAGTTGAAAGATTCAATAGTGTTCGGCAATCGCTATGAGGAAATTTGGATCGGCATCGGCAACGAGCGTTTCACCCTGCGAGGCAGCGACGTTTATGACCCCAATTGGTCAGACGTGATCGGCATCCGATCGCGCGGTGATACGACGGTTGTGACGGAAAGCAAAATCCACGGCCACTACTTTGGCATCCAACTCGAAGGCCGAGGAAACGAAATCACGAAGAGCTGGGTCTACAACAATGACGCTTTCGGCATCCTTTACAACTTGGGCAATGATACGGGGACCTCGATCACTCACAACCACATTTTTGCCAACAGCACTGGAATCCAGGCCAATCTATCGGACTCGTCGGTCGCCGGAACGATTTCAGACAATGCTGTCTTTGCCAACTCGTTCAGAGGAATCGATGTGGGAGCATTGCGAGCGACGATTCGAGTCGAACGCAATGCGATCTATGACAATGCCCGTGGTATCGACACTAGGTACAACGTACGTTTCGCGGACAACGACGTGTTTCGAAATAACATCGGAATCCATTCGACGGACGATAGTGTCGTCACTGGAAATCGCGTCTTTGGCAATACTCAAGTCGGGATCCAGGCGGAGGCACGTGCACGCGTACTCGGCAACCAAGTGTACTCCAACCAAATCGGCATCCAGACCCTTGGTTCTGGCTATTCGGGTCTGGTGAGCGGTAATATTGTGTATGACAACGCGACGCACGCGATGCTGCTGGAGCGTCTTGTTGCGGGCTCTCAGATCGTCAATAACACGATCGACCATGGTGCCGGAAGTGCCGTGCGATTCCAGATTTCTTCCTCGAATTTCAGTTTCCGAAACAACATTCTCAATATCGACGGTGACTATGCGTTGTCGTTCGCGGCGGACAGCCAACAGAATCTGAGCTTCGACTACAACCTCTACCACTTGGGCGGAACGACCAAGTTGGCCGACTTGGGCAACTCTGACATTCTTAGTCGCGTCGATTGGTTTTACGAATTGGGCCTCGGCACACATAGTCTCGCCGGAACCGCTTCATCATTCGATCCACAATTTGTCGATGACAACGGCGTGGATGACGTGCTCGGTTTTAAAGCGACTGCGACGGGTGCTGCCGTGATCATTGATGACGGCGACGCCGGATTCAGTACCAGCGGCATCGGCTGGATTCCCGAAGTGGATTCAAATGCATATGACGGTGACTTCCAAACAACCAACGAACCGGGCACGGGAAATAATCTTGCGCAGTGGACGTTCGGTGGGTTAACGGCAGGTCAAACCTATCAAATATCGACGACCTGGGTTGCCGATTTCGCCTACACGCGATCGGCCAAATATCGAATCTACGATGGACCGTTCGACGAATCCAAGCCGCCGATCGGATGGAAGGCGATCAACCAAAGCGTTCCCCCGGTCGGGTTCACGGATGCGGGCAGCACGTGGAATCGTATGGGATTCTTCACGCCCACCGGCAATACCATCGCGATCGTGATGAGCGATTTTGGCCAAACGGTCTCGGCCGACGCGGTTCATCTGGTTCCGATCGTGGGCGACGGTGGTGGCGACGACGATTTCCATCTAGCGAGCCATTCACCGGCTATCGACCAGGGTGATCGTTTTGACTTGTTTGACCTCGAACCTTTGCCCAATGGTCGACGGATCAATCTGGGCGCTTACGGCAATTCTGCGGATGCCGCGGCAAGTTCGGCGCAGATCGTTCAGATCATTGAGCCGGGCGGCCTGCAGAAATATGAGGTAGGACAACCCATTGAGATTCAGTGGCACGTCGCCGGGATCGGTGATCGGATTGACGATTCGTATCAGCGTACCATTCTTCAAGGCAATCCAATCGCATACTATCGCCTGGGAGAAACATCGGGGACGCAAGCGCAAGACGCTTCGGGCAATCTGCGGCACGGTTCGTATCTCGGGTCTCCGACGCTCGCTGCCGACGGTGTGTTCGAATCCGGTTTCGACACGGCGGTTAGGTTCGACAACACGGACATCGATTACATCGAAATCGCCGACGACGGCTCGCTCAGTCCGTCGAGACAGTTGAGTTTCTCATTCTGGGTGAACCAGGACCGCTCACCTGGCTATTGGACGCCGTTGATTCACAAACCAAACACCAACGGCAGTCCCGGCTATTTGTTGATGATCAGCCAGACCGGATTGCTGCGATTGGAGACAAAGGGAGGCGCCGAGATTCTTGAGTCGCCCCCTGGGAAATTTCAGTCGGGCAAATGGCAACACGTGGCGGGAGTGATCGATCGCGACGCCGGCAGCATGAAACTCTATGTGGAAGGCGAACTGGTTGCCCAACGATCGACCGGCACCAATGATCTTGATCCCAGTACCAAGCCTCTCCGCCTCGGATGGTGGACCGGCTCCGGCGTCGGTTACTTCACTCCGTTGGACGGCCGGCTCGACGAAGTGGCGGTTTACGATCGGGCATTGACGCCCAACGAGATCCGTCGCCAACGGATCAACACACCGTGGGCGAATGTGACACTTACGCTCGTCGACGAACTCACCGGCCAGCCCTATCCGATCGCTTCGAACGTTGATGCCGCCGGTACTTTCGATTGGACGATTACCGGTGTGCCCGCCGATCGCGAATATCGGTTCGCGATCACGGTCAATCAGGGCAGCTTGCCAACTGGAATTTCAAATGAGCCCATTCAGATTGCCAACGATGGCAACAGCTACTATGTGAACATCCCAGATGACCAGGACTTGAGCGATAACGAATTCACGACGGTCGCAGGCAACAATCGCAACTTTGGAAAGTCCCCCGACAGCCCGATGTCTAGCTTGCGAGCCTTGGTCGAGGCTTACGATCTGGATGCTGGCGATGTCATCTCGATCGATACGGGCACCTATTCGCTGCTCGGCAACATCATTTTGACCTCTGCCGATTCCGGTGTGACCATCGTGGGGGCGTCTCAATCCGGCCATCAATCCCATCTTGATCGCTCCAACCTGAGTGTCGGGAGTTATGTTTTCGAATTACGGGATGCCGATGACATTACGTTCGAGTTCCTGTCATTGAGCGGCGGCTCGCGCGGAATCTTCGCGGCCGACAACGCCGACAGCGACGATCTGACGATCCAGGACTCAAGAATCTTTTCCAACCGTCATGAAGAGATTTGGATCGGCGCGGGCAACGAGCGATTTACTTTGCTGAGAAGCGAAGTCTTCGATCCCAGTTGGTCCGACTTCATTGGGATGCAACTGCGCGGTGGCGCCGCCGTGTTGAACGACAGCAAGATTCATGGACACTACTTTGGCATTGTCCTCGCTGGTCATGGAAATCAGGTCGCCCGCAACTGGGTCTACAGCAACACCGTTTATGGGATCCAATACAACCTGGGCAGCGATACGGGAACCTCGATCACCCACAACCGGATCTTTGGAAACAGCACCGGGATTTCCGCCAACCTATCGGACTCTGCGATCGTCGGGGTCATCTCTGACAACACCGTCTTTGCCAACTCCTTCAAAGGAATTGACGTCGGATCGTTGCGGTCAACGATTCGAGTGGAACGTAACACGGTCTACGACAACCTTCTGGGCATCGACGCGAAGTCGAACGTCGTTGTCGCTGAAAACACCGTCTTTCGCAACAATCTGGGCATCCACTCGACCGATGATGTCATCGTCAGCGGAAATCGCGCATTCGGCAACCGCGAAGCGGGAATTCGCGCCGAAGCACGTTCCACGGTGGTTGCGAACACGATTTTTTCCAACCCTGTCGGCGTTCACACCTCTCGTGCCAACGGCCCGCTGTTTACCGGTCAGATTCAAGGCAACTTGGTTTATGCGAACACCGAGCAAGCGATGTTGCTGGAAGGTCTCAGCGGCGATGCCCTGATCATCAACAACACCATTGATCATCGGTTCGGAAACAGCGTTCGCATTCAGGGCGGTTCGAAAGACTTCGATTTCCGCAATAACATCCTTCAAATCGACGGCGCCTACGCGATTTCGTTTGCGGCCGATAGCCAACTTGATCCTCGCCTGGATTACAACCTGTACAACGTATTGGGAACGGCAAAGCTGGCCGATTGGGCGGGAACCGAAATCCTCGACCGGTCTGATTGGTATTACGAATTTGGATTTGACGAGCACGGGATGGCGGGAAGTGGTGTGGCCTTCGACCCGAAATTCGTGGATCACGATGGTGCGGATAATCTGCAGGGCTTCCAAACAACGATCAACGGAGTGGCGGAAATCATCGACGACGGCGAAGCCGGTTTTGCCACGTTTGGAACCGCCTGGACTTCTGTGGCCGATGGCAGCGCCCACGGCGGTGACTACCAGATTTCGAGTGCTCCAGGAACGGGCGTAAACATCGCTCGGTGGACCTTTACGGGACTGACGCCAGGATTCACTTATCAGGTTGCCGCAACTTGGAAACCGCGTTTTGACGCCGGAACCGTTCCCTATCAGATCCACGATGGTGCTTCGGAAACGGACATGCCGATCGGCTGGAAACGAGTGAATCAACAAACTTCACCAAACGACTTCACGGATGCCGGCAGCACGTGGGAGAACATTGCGATTGTCAGTCCCTCGAGTGACACCGTCACCATCGTGCTGCGCGATTTCGTCGGGGGCGGCGTCGTCGTGGCCGACGCGATTCACATGGTGGAGATTGTAGGAGACAGGTCGATCGATGATGACTTCCACCTGATCGGTAGCTCACCGGCAATTGACCGCGGCGATCCGACCGGGCCTTACGCGCTGGAACCATCGCCCAACGGATCGCGAATCAATCTCGGTGCGTATGGGAACACCGACGAGGCCGCAATCAGTGCCGCTCAGATCATTCAAGTCATCGATCCGATCGGATTCCAAAAGTTCGAGTCGGGCCAGACGATCGACCTGCGTTGGAACACCTCCGGAGTCCCGTCTTCCGATTTCATTGACCTGACGATCATTGACGACCTTTCCGGTCAGCAATACCCAATCGCATGCGTGGTGAATAGTGGCGAATACTCCTGGACGATCTCCGGTGTGCCTGTCGATTTGGAGTATCGGTTGAAGGTTGGGGTGAGTTCCGGCGGCCTCCAGAGTGTCAGCGATGCGCCGTTCTACATCGTCAACGACGGCAACGTGTATTACGTGGGAGACTCGGATCTAAGCGATAACGAATTCACGTCGTCTGTCGGCGACAATCGGAAATCGGGAAAAAGCCCGGACAGCCCGATGGCAAGCCCACGTGCGCTCATTGAAGCATTTGACCTTGATCCGAATGATGTGATTTATATTGACACCGGAATCTATCCGGTGTTGCAGACCATCAACCTGACGGCGGAAGATTCCGGTGTCCGAATCGTCGGCGCCTCGCAGCTCGATCACCATAGCGTGCTCGATCGGGGGAACCAGATCTCGGGAAACAATGTGATCGAACTCGTCAACGGAGATGATCTCACGCTCGAATACCTCTCGATTACTGGAGGCTACTACGGAGTTCATGCCGGAACTGGTTCCGACAGTGACAACTTGCAAGTACTGCATTCGCGAATTTACCAGAACGCTCGCGAAGAACTGATTCTCGGTCAGACCAACGACGGAGCGACCCTATCAGACAGCGATATCTTCGATCCCAGCGGGGGAACCGTTTTCGAATCTGGCGTTTCAATTAACGCTAACGGAGCAGTGCTGACGCGCAACTTGATTCACGGGCACTACGTCGGCGCCAAGTTGATCGGACTGGGCATGCAGGCGTTCGACAACGAGTTCTACAACAACACCGGGACCGGATTGGACGTCAACGGTGCGATCGGAAGCGCGTCGACGGTCACGGACAATCGTGCCTACGGCAACGTGACCGGAATGTCCGCCACCGGAGAAGTCGTTCTGCGAAACAACGAAGCCGATTCCAACACAACAGGGATCAAAGTTAGCGGCAATGTGCAGCTGTTCAAGAACGTCGCTTATGATAACTCCGGCAGCGGGATCCTCTTAAACGATGGAGCCATTGCCGATGGAAACGTCGCTTACGGAAATCTGAACGGGATCGAGGTGCAAAACTCATGGAATCCGATCATCCGCAACAACCGAGTCTACAACAACTCCGCCGCGGGGATCGTGGCCGACAACCAAACGCACATCGAAGCGAACACATCGTTCGATAATTCCGTCGGCATTCTGATTCACGCCTATTTAGGCGCTTCGGTCCGGAGCAAGGCGATCAACAACCTGATCTACGGCAACACGAACCAGGGGATCTTCTTCGACAATTTTAGCCCCAAGTTCCAGGTGGTTAACAACACCATCTATCAGGAAGTCGGCGACGGCATTCGGATTACTGCCGGATCACCGGACGTGTTACTTCACAATAATATCGTCGCGGTCGAAGGAGGCTACGCCTTGTTCTTCAACGCCGCCAGCCAAACGGGTGTCGACAGCGATTACAACCTGGTGCACCTCGCGACCGGAGCGGCAAAAACAGGTTCCTGGGCGGGCGTGGACGCCACGACGCTGGCGGACTGGCAGAACGTCAGTTCTCAAGATGCCGCGAGCCTTGCCGCGAACCCAAACTTCGTCGACTTCGATGGACGCGACAACATTTTTGGTTACGACACGATCGCCGGTGTTGATGGCAGCCAAGATGACAATTTGATTCTGAATGCCCAATCACCCGCAATCGACCGGGCACATTCATGGTCTGCTCCGGTGAGCGATCGACTCGGTTCTTCGCGACTCGATGACCCGTCGACAATCAACCTCGGATCGCCTGACTATGTCGCCGAATCGCTCGGAAATAACCAGTTCCCTGCCGTTGGGTCCGCCTTGAATTGGACTTCTGACGGAACCTTCCCGATCAATCTACCTTTCTCGTTCCCCTTCTATGGAAACTCGTACTCCTCGGTCGGTGTATCGACGAACGGATTCATTGACCTAGGCAATATCACCTGGTTTCGTGAACCGACGGAGGCGAACTTCAAGAACCAAGCCAGAATCGCGCCGCTTTGGGGTGCGATCGACAACTGGGGACCGGGCGACAACGTCTACCTGGACACTTCGATTGCAGATCAAGTGACGATTCGATGGGATGTCTCGTTATCAAGCGACCGCACGCAGGAGGTTCAGTTTTCTGCAACGCTGAAAAAGTCCGGCGAAATCATCTTCCACTACGGCGATGTTCCAACTGGACTCTCTCCGATCGCCGGAATCTCGAGCGGTTCTGGACAGCTGTTTGTCTATGCGGATTCCAACCGCGTCGCAGATTTGAATCAATTTGATTCACAACGGTTTGTCCTCAGACCTGGCTTTGCTGACATCGGAGCCTATGAGTTCCGTGGAGATAGTTCGGACATCGATCCGCCAAACGTTCTTTCGATTCTTCCGGATCAGAACGATGTCCTCTTTGATGTCCCTACGATCCGAGTCGCGTTTGACGAAGAACTTAATGCAGTCACGGCAACTGCCGCAACGTCCTACGAACTGCGTGACAGTGGCGATGACGCACAGTTCGGCAATACGGACGACGTTCTCTACGTGCTGCAACCACGATACTTGCTAGGCAACTCGTTTGTGCAGGTTGATGTCTTGCAAACGTTGCCGCCGGGCGAGTACCAGTTGAGTCTCTCTGACGCAATCCGCGATGCAGCTGGAAATCCGCTGGCAAATCCATTCACGTCCTTCTTTACCGTCTTGCCGGGCTCATCCTCCGCACCGGGCGTCTCGGTCATCGAATCCAACAACGAAACCGTGGTGTTCGAAGAGGGCATCATGGAGAGCACGCGGGACAGCTTTGAAGTTGCCCTCAACATTGCTCCGACAACGGATGTGACCGTCACCATCACCAGTGCCGACGAGAACGAAGCGATCCCGATCACAACACAGCTGATGTTCACGACGGACAATTGGTTTCTCCCCCAAACCGTCGAGATTGTCGGTGTGATGGATCACGAGAGCGACGGCGATCAGTCGATTGCACTCTCGCTTGCACCCACTGCCGTGGCCGGAAGCAACTATGACGATGTCGACAGTCTGCCGCTTTCGGTGACCGTCAAAGACTTGTCGCATATCGCGCCGACAACCAACCAGGCCATTTCGGAAGACAGCAACCCGAGCACGTTGCAGCTAAACAATCTGTTGTCCTACAATTCGCTCGGCCGGATTCTTGAGATCGATGCCACCAGCTCGGATACAAACTTACTTGCCGCGCCGACGGTGACCTACCTTTATCCGAGCGATGTTGCATCGGTTGTGTTTTCACCGATCGAACACGCGTTTGGACAAGCTGTGATTGAAGTACAGATCGTCGACCCAGGTGCTGACGGTGATTTCGGCACGGTTTCGGACAACGGCGTGGTGACCCGTAGGGCGACCGTCACCGTTGAACCGGTCAACGATGCCCCCAGCGTTTCATTGCCCGACCCTCCAGACTATCTGGCCGGCGAACCCCCGCAGCGGGTGTTTTCCGCGGCGGATCTGGGCGTCTCAGATGTTGACGATGCAAATTGGACCCGTGCAACGGCCAGAATCGTTAACGGCTACCAATCGAACGCGGATCTGCTAAGCATTGCCGCGGGGCTGCCCGCTTCGATCACGGCAGGAAGTTTTGACACGACCACCGGTACGATCACTCTGACCGGCAATGCGTCTCTGGCGGATTACAAGATCGCGCTCTCGTTGCTCGAATACCAGAACACCAGCGACCAACCGACCACGGATACACGTCACATTGAAGTCACGGTCACCGATTCCAATGGCACAAACGCCGCCAACGGCCCGTTGTCCGGTACAGCCAACGCATCCTTCGAGATCGTGTTTCGCCCAGAAGTAGAAGACGTCGTCTATGACGACGGAACCGCGCAGCGTTCGTCGATCCGTACAATCCAAGTTCGGTTCGATTCCGTTGTGACGCTGCAGTCGAACGCAATCGAGATTGAGCCTGTCGGTGGTGTTGCGTTTGCGCCCGCGTTTACGACAAGCGAAGTGGCCGGACGGACGATTGCGACCATTCAGTTTGATCCCCAAGCTTTCGTCGGCGGTTCACTCGCGGATGGAAATTATCGAATACGAGTCAAACGCGATGCGGTCAGCGGGTCGAATACTTCTGGCTTGGCGGTCGACTTTGTCGACAGCTTTTTCCGGTTCTTCGGTGATACCGACGGTGACCGCGACGTTGACGGTCAAGACTACGGCCGCTTCGGACTCTCCTTTCTGAAGCAGGAAGGCATGCAAGGTTTTGACGCCGATCTGGATTTCGATGGCGACGGTGACGTTGACGGCCAGGACTACGGGCATTTCGGCCTGCATTTCTTGCGAAGTCTGCCCGAATAGCGCCATCAGTGTTGACGACTGAATCTGTGACCGACCTTGACGGCGTGACGCTGGTGATCGAACATTCGCAGATTCCACAAATGATCGCCGTCAACCGAATCGGTGAGAAGGTCAGTGCGTCGGCAGCGATTGTCGGCAGCGAGCTTTTTCTGCGCGGCGACGAGCCTCTGTATTGCATCACAAAGGGTGAATGACGTCGTCTGGTATCTGCTTTTGATCGTTGCGGGGTTTTTGGCCGGCGTGGTGAACACGATCGCCGGCGGGGGCTCGTTCATGACGTTGCCGGCGTTAATGCTGTTCGGGCTGGACCCGAAAATGGCCAACGGCACCAATCGCGTCGCCGTGCTGTTTTCCAGCGGTGCCGCCGTCGTGACCTTTCACAGACACGGGCACCTGGATCGCGAACTTGCCAACCGTCTGACGTTGCCGACGATGTTGGGGGTCCCCGTCGGGGCTTGGTTGGCGGTCTATTTGCCGCCGGATGCGTTTGAGCCCGTGTTCGGCGCGATCTTTTTGGTGATGGCGGTCGTGCTGATGCTCAACCCCAAACGCATTGCCGCGGCGAACGTGGGTTCGGTCAGTTCCAGGCGGTGGATCAAGCCGGTCTTTTTCGCCATCGGCATCTACGTCGGCTTTATCCAAGCCGGGATGGGGATCCTGATACTGTTGGCGATGAGTCTGACCAACAGCGGCGATTTGGTGGCGTCCAACGCGGTCAAGAATTGGATCGGTTTTTTGGTCACGCTGGCGGCAACGGTGATGTTCGCGATTTATGGCTTGATCGACTGGTTGCCCGGCTTGGTGATGGCGGTCGGTAACGTGATCGGCGGTGTCGTCGGTGCGAAACTGGCGATCAAAAAGGGCAACCGCCTGATCTTCGGATTCCTGATCGTGGTGATGATTGCGACGGGCCTGAAACTGATCATCACCAGTGTCTATCAATGGTTGGGATGAACGCCCCTTGTTGCTATAACTCGCAGCCAATATGTCCAATCCAACAATCATGATCACTTCAGCGGACGTCATCGACCTCCGTGTTCCCACCTCCGATCAGTTGCTCGGGTCCGACCCGTTTCACAAACAACCGGACTATTCGTCGGCGCTGTTGCACCTGGAAACCGATGCCGGCTTGCGAGGCGTGTCGGTGGTGTTCACCGTCGGCGCGGGAACGGATTGGATCTGTCATGGGATCAAGGACTTGTGCCAGTTGGTCATCGGATCCGACCTGCAAGACTTTGCCGCCGCCCCGATCGATTTGTATCGACGTTTGATCGACCACCATCAATTGCGTTGGCTGCACGACGGCGTGTTTCGGATGGCGGCCGGCGCGGTCTTGAATGCGATGTGGGACCTGTGGGCCAAGTCGCTCGACAAACCCCTTTGGAAATTGTTGGTCGATTTGGAACCGGAATTCGTCGCCGACTGCATCGATTGGCGAAACATTCGTGACGCGCTTAGCCGCGACGAGGCGGTGGCACTGCTGCAATCGCGTCGTTCAACGGTCAAACAGCGCGAAGCCGAAATGAATCCGCGCGGCCCCAAGGCCTACTGCACCGCCGGCTGGCTGGGGCTGAGCGACGAGCAGATTCTGGCGACGATTCGCAAGCTGCAAACGCAAGGTTTTGATTCGTTCAAGCTGAAGGTCGGACAGGATTCGGATCAGGACGTGGCACGGATTCGTTTCATGCGCGACGCGATCGGGCCGGACTGCAACCTGATGGTGGACGCCAATCAGTATTGGGGGCTCGGTGAGGCGAAGCGTCATATCCAGCGCTATCGCCCGTACGGGTTGAAGTGGATCGAGGAGCCGATCGCCCGCGATGATGTGCTCGGCTACGTTGAACTTGCCGAGACCTTTGCCGATGCGGATTTTGGATTCGCCTGTGGTGAACAAGCCGCTTCGCCCGTCATTTTTAAACAGTTACTCAAAAGTGGCGCGATCGAGTATTGCCAGATCGACGCCGTACGCGTCGCCGGCGTCAACGACGTGATGGCGATCATCCTAATGGCGGCCAAGTTCGGTATTCCCGTGTGTCCCCACGGCGGCGGCATCGCGCTGTGCAACATGATCCAGCACTACGGGCTGTGGGACCAGATCGCCGTGGCCGGGCACTCTGACACACAACTGGTCGAATACATCGACTTTCTGCAGGAAGCCGTCGAGCATCCCGTCGCGACGCGCGACGGCTGTTACGTGACGCCGACCGCAGCGGGTTGGGGACTCGAGTTCCTGCCGAGTTTCCTCCAGCGGCACCGGTTTCCCGACGGCGAGGTTTGGACGTCGCGTGATCCCCGGAAAAAAGGTGCGGCATTCGAGGTCGCGAGCGAACCATTGGACGGTGGCTATTCGTCGTCGTCGTCGTAATACATCTCTTGCCAGTAGTACTGGGGCGGCGGTTCGCCCACGCGTTGGGTGACTTCGGGCTCTTTGCGTTTTGAAGGTTGATCACAGATACTCTCGATCGTGATCATGAAACGTGTCGTGTCGCCGAAGTCGTAATCAAAGGTAAAGGTCTCCCCGGTCTCCAACGGCACGTCCCCCAATCGCGTCTCGTCGGCGAACATGTCTCCGTCTTCCAGTCGGCTATCGATGATCCTGCGGTCGAGGCCGGTACGATCGCGATACCGGTATTCGAACAAGTGGTCGGCGTCGAAATTGAACGCCGCCAAAATCTCATAGGCGAAGGAGTCGAGGTCGGTTTCAAATCATTGAAACGCCCGCGTAAGTCTGCGTCCACAAACACGGCGCGTTTGGGCTTGGTTTGGGTCGTCACCAAGCCCATCGATCGGCGCAGCAAATAAAGCCCGGCCAGCGTGGGGAAGGACCGCAACTGGGGTCGTGCCATTCGGTTCACCAGCGGTTCGGCCATCCG
This sequence comes from Phycisphaera sp. RhM, assembly GCA_033042175.1. GTDB lineage: Bacteria > Planctomycetota > Planctomycetia > Pirellulales > Pirellulaceae > Stieleria. The sequence continues at coordinate 104,026 of WCIL01000002.1, read as the reverse complement.
CTGATTCGCCTCCTTGAGAAGTTTCATCGGCAGCACAGAGTTCTGATTGCCGGTCGGGGTCGGTGGCCCGTCCAGGAAATCAAGCAACGCGTTGGCGTCCGAGAGGATAGGGCCGGGCTGGTCGGCGGTGATCGACAGGCCGCTCGCGCCGTTCCGCTAACACCTTCAGTGCCCAATGCCGCTAAAAAACACTCCACAGCGTTACCAGGCAGGTTTGCTCAGTTGGAGTGCGCCCCGGTCGCAATGGTACAATCGGTTACGCAAGATTCTCGCTTGCGGGTCGAATCACCGAATATGCTGATCGATCAGCTCTTTCTTTTGCCTTCCAGGAATCGTCCGATGACCGTCCAAGCATTGTCGCCCTTTCGGTGTTCGAATCGGTCTCTCGCCGTGTTTGCGTTGTCGGTCTTCTTGGCCGGTCCCACATTGGCGGAAGATGCGAAACCGGGCGACCGCCGAACCGCGGCCGAATTGTTGCCCGCCAGCGTCGTCGCGTACGTCGAAGTGCCGCGTCTGGGCGACGTCATCGAGCTGGTCGCCGAACACCCGCTCCGTCAATCGATCCAGGACATGCCCGCCGTCCGAGCGATCGGCGGTTCGGATCAAGTGCGACCGCTGCGTGACGCAATCGCGGCGTTCGAGGGCGGCATGGGGCGTCCCTGGGACGAAGCCCTCACTGTGTTGACCGACGGCGGGATTCACCTGGCGTTCGACGCCCCGACTCAAGGTGCCGCACTGCTCATCAAGTCGTCCAGCCGCGAACAGCTGGAACGTTTTCGCGGCGTCGTCCTGGCCTTGTCGCAACTCGGCCAAGGGAACTTTGGCATCGCCCGTCAAGCCGATTATCGAGGCTTCACCGCCTACGCGCTCAACGACAACATCAAGCTGGCGCTGGTCGACCACTGGTTCCTGATGACCAACAAACCCGAGTTGGGGAAATCGATCATCGATCGGTACCTTGATGGTGACAAGAATTCGCTCGCCGCGTCCGATTCCTTTACAGCGGCGATGGCCGGTGCCGGCGACGCCTCGATGAAAGCCTATGTCGATGTAGAAACGATTCGCAACGCCGGGGTCGCGCCAAAATTGTACGCTGGCAAAACCGAGAACGTCGCTGCCGAAGCGCTGTTCGGCGGGATCGTCGCCAACCTGGCCCACACGCCTTCGGCCGTCGCGACGTTGGATATCGATCCTTCCGGCGTCCGGCTGGCCCTGGCGACTCCCCACCAAAGCGAATGGGAGACCGGCCGCGAGTACTTTTTTGGCGAAGACTCAGCCGCGTCGGCACCACCGCTGCTCCAAGTTCCCAACCAGCTGTTGGCGGTCAGCACCCACCGCGACCTCTCACAAATGTGGTTGCGGGCACCGGATCTGATGACGGATAAGGCGAACGAAGATCTCGCCCAGGCGGACACGAACCTGACCACGTTCTTCTCCAACCGCGATTTCGGCGAAGACATTTTGGGATCGTTACGGCCCGGCATCCAGTTGGTGGTCCATCGACAATCCTTTGATGCCGCGTCACCACAACCGGCGATCAAGTTGCCCGCCTTTGCGATGCAGTTCACGATGCGGACCCCGGAAGAAACCACGCGGGAATTCCGCCGAGTCTTCCAGAACCTCGTGGGATTCATCAACGTCGTCGGCGCGATGCAAGGCCAGCCCCAATTGGATCAGGACTTCGAGCAAACCGATGCGGCAACCCTGCTCACCGCCACCTACGTCCCGCCGCGTGAGGAAGATGAGTTGGCTGCCGTGCCGATCAACTACAACTTTTCCCCCACCCTCGCCTTTGCCGGCGAGCGGATGATCGTCTCCAGCAGCACACAACTGGCACGCACACTCATTGGGTTATCCGCACCATCGGAATCGAAGGTGAAGCAGCCCAATACCGTTGCGGTTCTCAATGCCGACGCGTTGGCCGATACCCTGCGTGACAACAAACAGCAGCTCGTCGCGCAGAACATGCTGGAAAAAGGTCACGGGCCAGACCAAGCCAACGCCGAAATCGATGTTCTGTTCGACATCCTCGCGCTGTTCAAGGATGTGACGGTGGAGCTGGACGTGTACGACGGCCAATTGAAATTGACGACGGAAGTGCAGCTGCAATCGAAATAGCGGAAGCGGGAGTTTGGTAGGAAAATTTCGAAGGTAGGGAAATGGAAGAAGGGACGCTTCAATGAACTATCACCAACCTGATTTTCTTACCTCCAGAATTTTCTTACCCCCCTCAATCACCACCACCATCCCATGGCTGCCGATACCAAAATCGATCCCGGCTGGGCCTGGCAACCCTTCACGCCGAGCGACACCCAGCCCTGGGATCGCTCTCTGGCGGCACACCTGTATCGTCGCGCCGGTTTTGGCGCCGACCTGCAGCTGTTGGACGAAGCGATTGCCAAAAGTCCCCATGATGTTGTGGATGAATTGATCGCGCTGAATCTGGAAACGTCCGACTTTCGCGCCGTCGCGGATTCGCTCGCCCAAACTCTGCTGGCCGGCGGCGACCCGATGAAATTATCGGCCGCTTGGGTCTATCGGTTGCTGTTCACGCCGGCTCAACTGCTGGAAAAAACGACGTTGTTCTGGCACGGCCATTTCGCCACCGGCGCCGACAAGGTCAAGGATGCGGCGATGATGTGGCGGCAAAACCAGCTGCTGCGTCGGCACGCCCTCGGTGACTTTCAAACGTTGACCCAAGCGATCGCCAAGGACCCGGCGATGTTGATCTATTTGGATTCAACGTCGAATCGAAAGTCGCATCCCAACGAAAACTTTGCCCGCGAGCTGATGGAATTGTTTTGTCTCGGGGAAGGGCATTACAGCGAAACCGACGTCGTCGAACTGGCACGATGCTTCACCGGTTGGGAAATCCGTCGCGATCGATTTCGAAAGAATCGGTATCAACACGATGACGGCGAAAAGTCGATTTTGGGAAAACGCGGCACGTTTGACGGCGAGCAGGCCGTTGAAATCGTCGTTGGACGTGATGACATGCCACGTTTCATCTGCCGGAAACTCGCGCGGTACTTTATCGCCGATGAACTGGAGCTGACCGACGATCTGATCGAGATCCCGGCGACGACGATGCGCGAGAACAACTTACAGATCGCCCCGGTGCTCAAGCAGATGCTCTCGAGCAATTTGTTCTCTTCGTCTCACGCACGGGCCAGGAAAATCAAGTCGCCGGTCGAACTCGTGATCGGGATGTTGCGCGGTTTAAATGGAACGACCAACAGCCAGCTGGTCGCACGTGGGTTACGCGACATCGGCCAAGGCTTGTTCTATCCGCCCAATGTCAAAGGCTGGGACGGAGGCCGGGCCTGGATCAATTCGTCGACCGTGCTCGGGCGGGCCAACTTGTTCGAAGCGATTCTGTCCAACGAAGACACAAAATTTGACGGGCAGTCGCTGACGCAGTCTTTGGCCGACCATGGCATCCACGACGTCGATCATGCGATCGACCATTTTGAACGCTGTCTGATGGCAGTGCCGATCAACCCGGCGACGCGTCGACAACTGACGTCACAGTTTGATTCGCTCGGCAAGGATCACGAAAAAACGTATCGCCGACTGCTTCACGCCGTCTGCTCACTCCCCGAATTTCAACTCGCCTAAAAACGGTCGTTTCGATGTTTCATCAGCCTACCAATCGACGTCGTTTCCTTCACGCTTCCGGGGGCGGTGCGCTGGCGATCGGGATCGGGTCGTCGCTGCCGAGTTGCTTTTTGCAGGCCGCGGAGTCGGCGAGCAGCGACGAAGATCGGATTCTGGTCGTCGTCCAACTGTCCGGCGGCAACGACGGGCTGAACACGGTGATCCCGTATGCCGACGACGCCTATCGCGCCGCCCGAACGACGTTGGCCGTGCCCCGATCCGAGGTGCTGACGATCGATGACCATGTCGGTTTTCACCCGTCGCTGCGTGGGATGAAGGACTTGCTCGAAGACGGACAGGTCGCTGTGGTTCAAGGCGTCGGCTATGAGAATCCCAACCGGTCCCATTTCGAATCGATGGATATTTGGCACAGCTGTGTCCGCAAGGATCAGCCTCGCACCGACGGCTGGATCGGACGCGCCCTGGAGCAATTCACCGGCGCCGACGGCGGTGATGTTCCCGCCTTGCATCTCGGTCAGCAGCAACAACCGTTCGCGCTCGCCTCGGAAACGATCCGTGTGCCGACGGTGAAACAACTCGAAGCATTTCAGCTGCGCGGTTCGGATTCGGCGGCGTTGCGTCGGCTGCTCAATACGCCGCAGACACCTGCAGTCGAGCAGTCTGGTGACGACTTGCTGGGCTTTTTGCAGTCGAGCACCCAAGGCGCGATCTCAGCCAGCCAACGCGTCACCGCAGCGGCCCAGGACTATCAGAGCGACATCGACTATCCCCAGTCGCAACTGGGAGAGCAATTGCGGTTGGTGGCTCAACTGATCAGCGCCGGGATGAAGACGCGGGTCTACTACTTGCAACTGGACGGCTTCGACACGCACGCCCAGCAGGGTGAGACGCATGCCATCTTGCTGCGTCAGTGGAGCGATGCGGTGGCGGCGTTTCTGGGTGACATGAAGGCTCGGGATCACAGCGATCGCGTCTGTGTGATGACGTTCAGCGAATTCGGTCGACGGGTGGCCGAGAATGCCAGTGCGGGAACCGATCACGGCGCGGCCGGCCCGATGTTTCTGTGCGGCGGCGGGCTGAACGCGGGGCTGATCGGCAATCCGCCGCGTCTGGACGATCTGGAGCAAGGCGACTTGAAACACAGCGTCGATTTCCGCAGCGTCTACGCATCGGTGCTAAAAGACTGGCTCGGGACCGCACCGGATCAAGTCCTCCGCGGTCACTATGAAACCCTGCCGCTGTTTGCGAAGGCGTAACGGTTGCTAGGTGTTAACTCAGCTTCCGTGTGACCTCCGGTTACAACCAACGGAGTGTTTTGTTAGCGGCAGGGCGCGAGCCCTCCGGTCTTTCAACGCTGAGACCGGACGGCTCGCGCCGTTCCGCTATCACCTTCAGCGGACACGTCGCGACCACGCAACAAATCCTGTCGCCGATGTGGCACAATATCCCCCGGCGGCGTGACGTCAGACAATTGGGGCGGGGTTTGGATGCAACGGAGGGAAGAAATGGTGTCAACGGTCCAGCAGGAAGACGCTTGGGTGGATGCCGAGCGAGATTACAAGTTGGGGCTTCGGGCGGGAAAACTGGTTTGTCAAAACCCCAAAGGCAAATCACTCGCGTCGGTCCCCAAGTGGCTCAAAGAAACGGAAACGGCCGAGTCACTACTCGCTCTGGCCGATTGGCTGGCCGAGCACGAGCTGGAATGTTTGCACACCGTCGAGCGCTGGATGTTGCGATCGCTATCGATCCCACGCGCCGTGGTGACGGAAATCTGGGCGGATTCGGCTTGGCGAGACTGCATCGAAAACATGGTGGTCGTGCCCGTCGCTGCCGGTGGGACCTTCGATCTCGAAAACGCCGGACTACTGAAAGACGTCGACGCGAAACGCGGATTGGGCGTCATCGATCTGGACGGCGAAACCCAGTGGATCAAAACCGATTCGTTCGGTGTGCCGCACCCGATCCTGATCGGAGACCTCGAAGAGTTGCGTGAGTTGGCCGGGGACCTGGGCATCCGGCAAGCGATCGACCAGCTCTATCGCCCGATCCATCAACCGACCCAAGAACAGCTGGATCTGACGTCCATCAATGACTTTTCCGGTGGCCACTTCGAACAATTGAACTTCGCCACTCCCACTGTCGCCGGCTGGGCTACCCCGTTCGCGGCGGCTACGCGACGTGTCGGATCTGGGAAAACAACGCCCTGATCGAGGCTCGGTATTTCATCGGAGACGAATACCCCGAATCACCAACTTGGACGGGCGGATTGGTGTTCGTCGACGAAAGTCAGCAGCCACAGAAAATCAATTCGATCGGTCCGGTCACGTTCAGCGAAGGCGTTCGCATGGCCTCAGAGATCTACGCCAAACGCAAAGTCGACGCCACGGAGGAAGACCAATGAGTGTTGCGACGAAGAAACCCGGCAAATCAAAAAAAGCCCTGGAGGCTCAGTTGGTCGCCGGCGGCATGCTGCCGATCAAGGCCAAGGTCGACCCCAAGAGCACCGAAAAGGTCGTCGCGCGAACCTACACCGGCCAAGTTCTCGGTGACCGCAAAATCGTGCGATTGGGCGCCGAGCGTCTGGGGCCGGCCGAAGACTTGGCGATGGAGTTTTTGGGGCTTCAATCGGCCGGCGAAAGCAAACCGCTGGCGATTCAAGGTCGGCGCGCGCTGGGCTTCGCCAGCTGGGCATTGATCACGCATCCGGAAAACGCCAAGGACGCGTTGGTGTTGGTCAAACGGATCAAAGCGGCGGCCCGCAAGGCGAAATCGAAACCCGGCCACGCCTGGGACGCGTTCTCCGAAATGGCCGAGGAACTGAATCGATCGGTGCGACATTTTCTGCCGCCGTTCTGGGAGGAGGCTGCGCGAATCTTCAAGGAACTCGGCAACCAGACGTACGCCGGACGCGGGCTCGGCAAGGCACTCGAAGCCGAACGTGTCCACGCGCTCGACGTCGATCGCGAACGGCGACGTGATGCCGTGCTCGAATTCGCCCTCAGCGGTTGCTTGTCCGGGAAAGCACTCGGCGAATACACCAAAGACTTGGAAAACCAATTCGAGCCGGAAGAAGCCTTTGAAACGTTTCGCGATTTGCTCGTGCGGCGGACGCTCGGTGGCATGCCGCCGATGGCCGGTGCGGCGAAAGATTTGATTCGGCTGGCCAAGCTGGCGGGCAAAGATCCCGATGCGGAAATCGATCGGTTGTTGAAGGAGATCATTTCCGCGCCGTCGATGTCGCGCGCGCCCCAGCAATTCTGGTCGTCGGTCAGCAAGCGGATCACACAGCTGGTCAAACAATCCGATTCCTTCGGCGTTTGGTTACTGGTTCATACCAATTGCGAATCCAACTATTACTCCGAGTCCACGGCTTGGAAATGGATCGATCAACTTGAAAAGTGGAACGTGCTGCGGTTGCTCGCATTGCCCGCCGAGAAGTTCCCTGCCGACGTCGAAATCCCCGGCGGACGAGCGGGCTGGTTCGGCCGACTTTCGCTGGCAAGCACGCCTCCGCCGAAACGCTTTTTCGACTTGCTCGAATCGGCCGCCGCGGCACTCCGTCAAGACGCGATCCCGTTGCAATTAGGCAAATCGCAAGGCTGGGCTTCCGTGCCGGCCGACGTCGATGTCATCGAAGCTTGTTTGGATTTGAAAATCCCGTTGGCCGACATTCCCCAAGGGACCGGGATCGGCTTCGGCGGTTGGATGCAGTCCGATGTCGACCATCCGCGCCGCAACTCATCGCTCATTCATGTCTTGGACGACGAACGTTTTGCATCGCGCGTTCGCAACATGATTCCAAACCTGATCTGCCGTGACCAATCCACACGGCGGTATGGTGACCAGTACGGACACGGCGGGCGTCGATTCGACCAGGCCGCCGCCGGGCACGATGCGCTCAAAGACATCTGGTGGGAGTTTTTGGATCACAAGCTGTCGATTTTGGAAAGCGGCGGGCTGGCGGATTTCGAAGTCACATTGAATCAGATTCGTTCAGCCATCGGGCACAGTACGCTCGAGCGGTTCCCCGTCGTCCTCAAGCGACTGAGAAAACTGGATCTGGTCGGCACGCTTCGACGCACGTTGGTCGGCGGCATTTTGGATGAATACGGTTGGCAACCGCTCGATGAGGCCGACGATGAGAGTCGGTTGCCGGTGATCAAGAGCCGGCGACGAAACGATTCGTTTTATGAATCGTTTCCCACGTTGATTTTCGCCCGCGATGGAAAGATCGACGAATTCGGACCCGCCGGCCACCGGGTCCGCGCGGAGTTTACGTTCACCAAGTCCACCGAGCCTCAAGCGGTTCTGCCGGTCGGAAACGACACCGCGGTGGTCTTCCGAGACACCTCCAACTACGAAGGCAAGATCTGTTGGCTCAGTGACCCCGGTGACGTCAAAAAACTCGACGGCGGTTACTGGTATTCGCTTCCAGTATTCTGGATGCCGTATCAGGACGGCGTGTTCTTTGGCAGCCGAATGCTCAAGCCGGGTGATACAAAATTGCCGACGTGGGCGCATTGGTTGAGCGACGGTAAGCGTTGCTGGGTCCAGAAAACCGATCCCGCACAATACCACTATCACGCAGACTCCGGAGAAATGATCGGCACGACGTCGCTGGTCGAACTTGATCCGGTCAGCGGAAAAAAGATTCGTGAGAGCGTGCCGGACTGGTTTGAAAAAGATCTCTCCGCCAGCAACACCGTTCACTGGCAACATTGTTTCTTGATGCCGGCGCCCGACGGCATGGACGCGTCGCCGTTGGGGATCGCCGACGGCATGCTCGGTTGGAGTGTTCTGACCACACGTGACGGCAGCACGATCGGGCGCGGCATCGACGGCCGGACATGCACTTTGGAAAAAGATCCGAACGGGTTCGAAAACGCCAGGATCCCCCTTGCGATCATGGACAAACCGGAATCGAAACATCACTGGATCATCACCGAAGATGGAATCGTCCTGGACAGCGAAACGGGAATCGGCATCGCGCTGATGCAAGAGAGATCGAACCGTTATCACTTGGGCCAGCCGATGCATCTGTCGTATCGGTTCTTTCACCACTACACCGTCCGCTCCAAGAAGGCGTCGGCCAAGCTGCGCAAGATCTCGGTCAAGCAATGCAAGTTGTTTCTCGACGCCGGAAAGGCTCAGCATCAGGCGTTGCGAAAGAAAAAGGAAGAAGCCGAGACGGATCCCGACCGCAATGCCGTTGCCGAAGCGGTCGCGAAATGGTTGCCCGACGCGCCGACGAGGTTGCAGAAAGGACTCGGGAAAATCATTAGCATCATGGCTGCCGAACAAGCCTCGCTGAGTGGCTTTTTGGATCGGATCACGGAACCACCCAAAGAAAAGGAAACGCCGACGGAGGCGAACGAAAAGCCGGAATTCGCACCCTCGGCAGCCGGCGTCGCGGATCTGATCTACACTTGGCCCGGCTCGGACCGGCCGGGGATCTATCGCTATGGGGCGTCAAACGTATCCAAAGCTCACATCGAAGTCGTCATGAACTTTCTGGAAACCGGCAACCAACAAAAAATTCCCGGCGGCAATCCCGACTGGGTTTCTGTGATCGATGATCCCTGTTCGGCGGCCTGGAAATGGTTTTGGACACAGTCGGCGGTGGGGGCTGATACCGAAGCGACTCAGAATGTCCCCGCCAAGTCTCGCTTCGAAGATAGTTTGGGACTCAAGGGACTCGCCTACCTAGCCAAACGCGACATCCTGGACTGGAAAGGCCAGTTCGTTTACTACATCGCCAAAGGGTTTTCCGAAGCTGATGCCAAGCTGGATAAGAACAAACCTTACGCGCCGGCCCGTGACAAAGCGGTCGCGTTTACCGATGGAAAACATCGCTACATCGCGTATTCGTACGGAGGTTACGGAACCGAAGAGATCCACGTGCTGGAATACATCGAATCCGGTCAGCCGAAGCCGCCCAAGCCCTATTCGATTCTGGAGACCATCGAGGTCAAACGCACCTGGGGATCGAAGCAAGTCAACCAATTCGTCGATGCGGTCCGCAAATTGGAAACGCTGCCGCTGGTGGATGCAGAATTACTCGCCGACGCCGCCGGACAGCTCGGCGCGTCACCCGTCCAAGTCGGATTGGCGTGGATGGCGGATCTGCGGACCAACCGCTACGGCCAAGAAAAGTTGACCAAGGAACTGAGATCGCACTACGGGTGGAAGCTCAACGAAATTAAAGCGGCTATCTCAGGGCTCGACGGCGAAGGATTGCCGATGTCGTTGATGTCCACCGGCCTGTTGGACGATCCCGCGGGCGCGATCGGCGAAGGCAAGAATGAAGCCTTTGCTCGGATGGTTGCCGCTTGGAAAAAGCGTCGCGAATCATCGGTGACGCTTTCCCCCGAAGCGGCGGCGCCGTTGGAACACGTCGGGTTCGGCTATCCAAGATTGGACCGAAAAGCGTTCTTGGGATTGCTTTCCGATCCCCCAGGGTCGCATATTCTGGAGCCTCGCAAGACGACGTTCCAGTACTCGTCGCAATCCAAGCGGCATCAGCAACACATCCTCGATGCCACGTACACCCCCGAACCTCCACTCGACTTGCAGAAGGTTCTGCCCCAGTTGTTGGATGCCGTGGGCTGGGTCAATTACGCGACGCCATTGGGCGATCCCGCACGACGCAAGATTCCCGAATTGATCCAAGCGACGCGAGCCTGGTTGGATGATCCTTCGACCACACTGCCATTCGGGGCGACCTACACGGCAAAAAATTGGTACGGCGACAATAAAGTGGATGTCGAAGCGACCGTCGACCAGTTTTCCAAACTGATTGCACCCTGCCAACGAAAGAAAGACGGGCATTATGAATTCGACGGAGGATTGATCGTGGGTGCGCTCTATCCGCCGGTTTGTCGGCTGCATTTCCGAACGTCAAAACTTCACACGACGGATGACCTTGCGATGCTCGCTGCGGCGGGAAAGATCACGTTTCACTACGAAGGCGATGGATCGGGGATGTTGGAATTCGCCAGATTCGTGTTGGAACTTCGCTCCGACGTTGCCGACGAATTGATGGCCGCCAACCTTGGCGACGATCTTCCCGATGGGACGTTGGAACAGGACCCGCGAGTCTGCGTGCCGGACCTGGTTGCCAAGGTCGCAAAGGATCAGGGCGTTAGTGACCAGGCCGCAACGTTGTATCTGCAAATCTTGGCGTTGCCGGATCCGACGTCCAAGAACGTTCAAGGATGGAACGGTTGGAAGCCTGCGGAATACAAGAAGGCGGCGGCCGAATTGGTCGACAGGGAATTGGTGGTGAGCGCCAAACGCAGCCGCGCGGGTCGAGACATCTTTCTGCCAGGCGGATGGGAACCGCTCAAGCTTCCCAATCTACCGGTGGAAACCTGGAAGCTCTCGATGTACGGCCACGACGGAACGGATCGACTGCGGGGAGGCAACGCGGCGTTGTTGGTTTGCAAACGCCCCGTCCCGTCACAGTTTCGATTCGCGTACAACCGCGTCACCGAGGGAGACGCGCCGCGTTACGAAGAGACGTTGGGAGGGTGAGTTGGAACTTGGGGTGCGCTCACGCGACCCCAAGCTATGTTGTGGCACGCCGCTGGCGTGGAAACTACGGTAAAATCGCCTTCGATCACTCCACATCAAACACTCACCGACCCAGAACCACGCACCATCGCCCATGGCAAAAAAGAAAGCCACTTCTTCTGCAACATCCCCAACGACGCGAAAGATCCAAGCTCCGCCGGCGGAGATTCGCTATGCGGAGGAGCTGGCGGTGATGCGTGATGCGGATTCCAATCCTCGCCCCGACGGCTGGCTGCTCTCGCCGGCTTCGATCGTCGATTTCATCTGTGGCACCGACGGTCAAAAGGTCGGCACCAAGAAGTCGACCGCGTTGGCGATCAGCGAAAAATTTGTTGGACCCCGCGACATCATCCAACGCTGCGTCGTCACGCTGGCCGGTGAGCGTGGGTTGATGCTGGTCGGTGAACCCGGCACGGCCAAGTCGATGCTCGGCGAATTGCTGGCCGTCGCGATCAGCGGCACCGGCGCGTTGGCGGTTCAGGGCACCGCCGGCACGACCGAAGATCAGATCCGTTACGGCTGGAACTATGCCATGTTGCTCGACCGCGGCCCGACGCCCGAAGCACTGGTGCCGTCGCCGGTCATGCAAGCGATGCGGCAAGGAAAGATTGTCCGCTTCGAAGAAGTCACACGCTGTTTGCCCGAAGTCCAAGACGCGTTGATCTCGATCTTGAGCGAACGACGCATGATGGTGCCCGAACTCGGTGACGAAGATTCCAGTGTCTTCGCCGCGCCCGGATTCTCGCTGATCGCGACGGCCAATCTGCGCGATCGGGGCGTGTCCGAAATGTCGGCGGCCTTAAAACGGCGATTCAATTTCGAAACCATTGCGCCGATTTCCGATGCCCAACGCGAATGTCAATTGGTGTCTTCTCGCGCTGCCGCGCTGCTGCACGAATCGGGCAGCGACAAACCGATCGACGAGTCGTTGATCGAGCTACTGGTCACGGTGTTTCGCGACCTTCGCAGCGGACGTACCGACGAAGGCTGGCAGGTCAATCGGCCGAGCACGGTGATGAGCACCGCCGAAGCGGTCGCGGTGGCCACCGCCATCATGCGCGAAAGCGCCTTCTTCCCCTCCGGATTCGATCCCGTCTCGCGGATGCCCGGACACCTGCTGGGTGTCGTGCTCAAAGACGACGCGAAAGACCGTGAACGATTGCTCGGATACTGGGACGGTCCCGTCCAACGCCGCGCGAAAAACGGTGAACCGCTGTGGACAAAGTTGAGCGAAATGCGCGGCGTGCTGGATGAAACGATGTGAAGCAACGCGACCGAAGGAGTTAGCGGAACGGCGCGAGCCGTCCGGTCCCAGCGTTCAAACCCTGAAGAAGTTAGCGGAACGGCGCGAGCCGTCCGGTCCCAGCGTTCAAACACCTCGAAAGACCGGAGGGCTCGCGCCCTACCGCTAACATAGAACACCCAGCTTGGTGCCAACACAGGTGGCTTTGGACGCGAGCCTGCGGGCCCACGATTCCCCACTCAAGAAAACGTTCCATGGCCCCCTTCGCCTGCTGCACCGCGTTGCATCAATGCACCGAACCGTTGTTGATCGGGGTGCGTCATCATTCGGCGATGCTGGCCCGTGCGATGCCGGTGCTGTTGGATCGTTTTGCGCCCGATGCGATCCTGATCGAGCTGCCGTCGGATCTATCCGATTGGATGCAGTACATCGCCGATCCACAAACGCAGGCCCCGATCGCGATCTCCGCGGTCGATCCCGACGGCGGCATGATGTTCTATCCGCTGGCCGATTTTTCACCCGAGTTTGCCGCGATCCGCTGGGCGTCGGCCAACGGTGTTCCCGTCCGTGCCTGCGATCTTTCGGTGTCGGTCAAATCCAAGTCTGCCGCATCGGAACTCAACCCGACACCATCGAGCCAGGCGACCGAGTCGGTCGACGTTTTGTCGCAATTAAAACGACGCGTCGGTGCCAGCGATGTCGGTGATCTGTGGCAACGGTTGGTGGAATCGCCCGGTTGTGATGCAGACCCGGAAATCATCCGCCGCGCGGCGCTGACGTTCGGCTGGGCGGTCCGTCAGGATGATCATGAACCCTCGCCGCGCGATTTGCTTCGCGAAGCCGCGATGCGTCAGGCGATCCGCGAGAGCAATGGGAAAACGGTGGCCATTGTCGGCGCCTTTCACGCGCCGGTCTTGCTGCCCGACGTCGTTGACGCGTCACACGACCGTGATCAAGCCGAACTTGCCGCGATCGAATCCGACACGTCATCGGTAGGCGTTTCTCTGATCCCGTATTCCTTCGAACAACTCGACGAACGCAGCGGCTATCCGGCCGGCGTGTTGGATCCCGTCTGGCATCAACACATGGTGCAAGCGAAATCGAACGCGGAAATGGAAGACGCCGCCGTGGAGCTGGCCACCGGTGTCTGTCGTCGTTTGCGTCAGTTCGGTCATGTCGCCGGAACGCCGGACGCCGCTGAAACGCTGCGGATGATGCGTGATCTGGCGCGGCTGCGAGGGCTGGCGGTTCCCGGTCGCGGTGAGTTCGTTGAATCCTTGCAAACGTGTTTGGTCCACGGCGATGTGATGGGGCGTGGTCGAGCCGTCTCGGCAGCCGCCGGTGACGTGCTGATCGGGGACCGGACAGGAGTGGTCACGCCGTCCGCACCACGCTGCGGTCTTTCCGTTTCGATCGACCAACTGCTTCAGCAACTGGGGTTGCCGGGGCGAGAGGCAGCCGCCAAAGCGAAACCGCAACGGCAGCGCGGACGTTTTCAATCGACGCGATCGGAAACTGAAAAAGAGCTTCGCTTGGATGTCTTACGCAGCCCCAAGGATCGGGCCCGCGCGGTGGTGCTGCGGCGGATGGTGGCGGCGGGGATCCCGTATGCCCAGCGAGTCGACACGGTGACGCAGGGAAACCGTGAAAACTTGACCGAGCGTTGGCGGGTCGAGTGGCAACAGACGACGGCGGCGACGATCGAAAGTGTCGCCCGATTTGGTGTCACCCTGACTCAGGTTGCCGAAGAAATCGTTCGCAGGGCCGGTCGCCGAGTCGGTCCCGATGAGGCGAACGAAATGTCGCCAAGAACGATCTTGGATCAATTGGGTATCGCCAGCGAATGCGGGCTGCAGACGTTGACGACGCAGGCGTTGTGTCGCTTGGACGAAACGTTTTGCCAAACCGCCGCAATCTCGGAACTGGTCGAAGCCGTCACGTTGATGGTGCGGATCGCTGCGTCGCATCTGCCCGGGTTGCCGCTCGACCCGGCTGATGCGGCGCCCCCGATCGTACCGGTTTACCGGATGCCCGATGCGAGGGTTTCAGCGGATGAATTGTTGCGCGCCTGCTTGGAGCGTCTGCAGGGGCTGCGTGGCAGTTCGTCGATCGAAGACGTGGTCTGTCTGGCGGACTTGATCCAGTGGTTCAGCGGGGATCTGCATGCGTTGATTCAGACGACTCAATCGCAGCAAGCAGAGACAGCCGGGCAGCGACGACAACTGGTGACGTGGTGCCGTCAAACGATTCGTCACGGCAGCGACCGCATGCGCGGCGCCGCGGCGGCCAGCTTGTGCGCGCTCGATGCGATGGACGCGGCTGAGTTGGGCCAATTGTTGATCGGCTGGTTGGATGGTGCCGGCGATCGCGACGGCCGGACACGCTTGCGCGACGGACTGTCCGGTGCCGTGCAGATCTTGCTGTCACGCATGCAGAACGATCCGTTGTGGCTGGCCCCGTTCCAGTCCGGTATGAGTCAATTGTCCGACGCAGAGTTTCTGTCACGATTGCCGGCACTGCGGGGGGCCTTTGATCCGTTTTCCCCGGCCGACCGACAACGGTTGCTGGAGTTGCGATTGCAGGGACTGGACCAACGCGGATCGGCCATCGATCACCAGCACTGGGACGATGACGGCGATGCCGACGCGATCACATTGCACGTCGCCCGTTTGCGACACGCCGACTTGGTTGCGGCAGCGTCCGTCGCGGAAGCGTTTCCCAGCGTCGATCGTTTCATTCGCGAAGCGGACCAGGGCGTGACAGATCAAAACGACTCCGATGCCGACATGGCTGCCGAACCATTGCGTTCCGAATCGATCGCGGACAACGCGAACAACGAAATCAAGATGGCCGATCGCTGGCGATTGATCTTCGGCTTGCCGCCGGAAAACCCTTCGCGAAACGCATCGATCGCCGCCCAGTCGTTGGACCAATTGTTCGGAAAAGGACGCGGCGAGGGGTCACGCGGTGATTTTCAGCAACGGCGTGGCAGCGGCGGACAAGAGGCACCGCAACCGACGACCGCGCAGTGGGCCGACGACTTAGAGGCGTTGTTCGGCGGCGACGTCTGCCAGGAGGTGCTCGGACAAGCCGCCGCGGCAGGCAACGCGTCCGCGGTCGGGCACTTGGACGTCGACTCCATCACGCCATCGATTGATTTACTGCAACAGGTTCTTTCGTTGGCCGGTGCGATGCCGGAATCACGTATGGCCAAGCTTCGACAGCTTGCTCAAAAGATCACCGATGACCTTGCCCGGCAGTTGGCGGTCCGTCTGCAGACCGCGCTGAGTGGTCTTTCCACGCCGAGACCGACTCGCCGTCGATCGCGGCGGCTGAATCTATCACGCACGATTCGCGCCAACTTGGCCAACGGGCGGCGTCGTACCGATGGCCGCCCCACGATCGTCGCCGACCAATTGATCTTCAACGCCCCGGCACGACGGGAATTGGACTGGCACGTGACGTTTGTCGTCGACGTTTCGGCATCGATGTCCGCGTCGGTGGTTTATAGCGCGCTGGTTGCGGCGATCTTTGACGCTTTGCCTGCGTTGTCCGTGCGGTTTCTGGCTTTCAGCACCGAATTGATCGACTTGAGCGATCAAGTCGACGATCCGCTGGCGCTGTTGTTGGAAGTCGATGTCGGCGGCGGAACCGATATCGGACTCGGTCTGCGTGGGGCTCGCGCGGGCATCAAGGTGCCGTCGCGTTCGATCGTCGTGTTGGTCACCGACTTTGAAGAAGGCGTTTCGATTCCCGGGATGCTGGCCGAAGTGCGGGCGCTGGTCGACTCGGGCGTTCGTTGTATCGGGCTGGCATCGTTGGATGATTCCGGCCAAGCCCGGTTCCACCAGGGGCTGGCACAAATGATGGCGTCAGCAGGCATGTCGGTTGCCGCGGTCAGTCCCGAGAAACTCGCGCAGTGGGTGGGCGATCAAATTCGCGGCAACGTCGCCGGAGGTTCGATCGATGGATGAGTCGGATCGTCCCAGTATCTGCGGGCAACTGAGCGTTCGCGCCGACTTGCTCGCCAGCTTGATCGACCTGGCGCCTTCGCGCGTGCGAAAACGCTTGGACAAAGATCCGGCGATCGCCCACGCTTGGACATGGACCGCCGAAGCGACTTGTGTGACGATCAGCACTGGTGACGAAACCGTGCGATTGGAATTGGATGTCGAGTCGAAACGCGTGACGCAACTCGAG
Source organism: Phycisphaera sp. RhM (assembly GCA_033042175.1). Taxonomy (GTDB): domain Bacteria; phylum Planctomycetota; class Planctomycetia; order Pirellulales; family Pirellulaceae; genus Stieleria. The sequence goes on along the minus strand of WCIL01000002.1, from coordinate 87,393 downwards.
CAGGTTTCTTGTTCGTGCCTGCTGTCGCCAAAGTGTTTTCATCTGCTGGCTTGTGTCAGCTGTTTGCCGATCGAGACCGATGCGGCCAGTTCCGAACACGAAGCGTCACCGCCGCAAGCATCCCAATCGCAGCCTGGCGACGAATCACCGGAGATCGAAATCACCGCCGCGATGCGCGACGCCGCCCGTCGCTGTCTTGATGCGATCGAATTGATGTTGTGCAGCGGCGCGCGGCGCTGTGGCGTCGTGTTGCAATCGGCGCTGTTGCGGGCGGCGCATCAATGCCGCGCCGCGGGGCTGATCCAGCTATCGTCGGCCGTCCTGAGCGTCGTCGAGGGCGTCGTCCGGCTGCGGGCGCAATCGGGCAATACGGATGTCACGCAGTTGCAGAGTGATCTCGCCCGCGCGGTCGCCATCGCACGACGTGTGCTCGGGCAACCTGCGGCCGACCTTGAAACGATCGGCCAGGCCCGTCGATCGTTTGAACCGGTCGACGTTTCGCGGCTGGTCAGTCTGGTGGCCGAACCGATCGTGACGCGGTCCGGCTACGCGGGAGTGTGTGTCTATTTGATGGCGGACGATGGAAGGATTTATCAAGTCAGCGAAGTGCGTCCCGGAGAAGCCGACTTGGCATCGCAAGCCTATCGTGGAGGAATCGAATTGGGCGGCACGACGATTTCCGCGTTTCAGCTTTGCCGGTCGAGTGTGGACGTTCAAAACATGACGGCATCGCCGGATCGGCGACTGGGACGCGGATCAAAGACTCGCTGGGCCGTGCGGAAACAGACCGACCAGCCGATCGATGAATCATCGGCGTGGACGTCCCGTTTCGGACGATCCTTGGCCGACCAGGTTGAACAGCTTTTTGCGACGCACGAATCGGTCGGCCCAACGGCTCCAGCTGAAACAGACTTCGTCGCGTTTCGCTGTCAGGTCCTCGGGCGGTACGAAGACGCGGTGTTGGTCAAGGCGGATGATGTTTCGCGTCCGTTGAAGCTGCGGATCGCGCTGGACATTGATCAGGTGCCGTATCGTGAAAACCTGGAACTCGTCGCCCGCAGCCCGGGACTGAACGTGTTCGTCATCGGGCGTGTCCGACGTCATCAAGCAGGATCGATTGATGCCCTGGCGATACACGTTGAAACGTGCCGTGATGATTCGGAGGACGATCCGAGACTGGAGCTACCCGAATCGTGGCAGAACGTCTGCCAGTTGGGTCTGGATCGATTGGAACGGCACTTCTTTTCGCGGACCGATCCAGAGGTAGGAAGCTCTTCGCTCGCTGCCGGGGTTGCTTCGCGTGGTCAGGCGGAACCAAGCGTCGATGGCGTGGCGGGACTCGCACGCCAGCAACGGACGCTGGTCCTCGGGGGTCGCGGCAGTGTGGCGTCACCGGCCTCCGGTGGGCATCGTCGGATGATCCGAATGCTGCAGCGTCAACTGTTGCCGACGGCCGCGAGGCTCGCCGATGCGGTGGCGTCGGCGGCAGTGGCAACGGAACCGAGAGTTTCAGATTCTGGGGGCGAAAAGGATCTCCCCGGCTTGTGCGACCTGTTGGCCGCTACCGATCGTTATCAGAACGTGTTTCGTGCCGATTACCATCGACAGGCGTGGAAAGATTGGTTGTCGTGAGACGTAGTTAGGAGGGAGGGCAGAATGATGGGGACAGGGAAATGGGGGCAGAATAATACGGGGCAAAACGATGGGGCAAAACGATGGGGGCAAAATGATGGGGGCGGAATGATGGGGGCGGAATGATGGGGGCGGAATAATGGGGGCAGAATGGTGGGGGCGGAATGATGGGGGCGGATTTGACGCCCGCTTGCGATCGGCTTATAAGCTTGCGCACGGAAGTTCAAAGCCGCCGCCCTGGGGGAAGGGGCTGCCGGAGTTCCCCCGAAAACCGAGTCGAATGTGACGTCCCGTGAGCTTTTTTAAGATCGAGCAATACGCGCAATCCGCCGAAGGGATTGTCTTCGACTATTCCAACGCGCCGTTCAGTCTGCTGTTTGTTGGCGGATTGCTGGTGTTGTACGTCGTGATGGGGGTCCATCGCACGCGTCGAGGCCAATGGTCCAGGGACCAGTGGGAGAGGATCGCGATTGAATTCGGGGTTCCAACGGTTTGTGTCGCGATCGTGGTGGCGATGTCGTACGAGCGGCAAACGCTTGTCGGACGGTTCGATGCAGCCGACGTGGTCCGCAGCGATCGATCGGTGTTCCACTGGTTGGTCCCCAAGGTTTCTCGAATCCCGGTTGCGGACGTGCGGGCGATTCGGATCGACAGTGTCGATTGGCAGAACACGCGCAACGGCAGCCCCGATGGTCCTGTGCGAACGACCTATTTCATTCGATTGGACGTCGCCGGAGAACGGGTGGTTCTGCTGGTGGGCAGCTCACGCGACCGGCCGCACACCGAAGCGGTCGCGGGCCAGTTGGTGCGCTTTCTTCGCGCCCATCCGGACCATCAACCGCGCGGGTTCGTCGACCGGGCGACTTGTCGTCCGTGACCGAGGGTGCCGGTGAATTGGCCGTCGCGAACGGAGACTTTTCCGCGGCAGGTGACGACGGCGGGACGGCCGACGATTTGAAAGCCTTCGAATCCGTCGTAGTCGGTGTCCATCGTGTGCGTGGCCGCCGAGATCGTGCCCCGGTAGTCCGGATCCCAAATCACCAAATCGGCGTCGCAGCCCGGTTGGATGCTTCCTTTGCGTGGAAACATGCCGAACTGCTTTGCCGCCGACGTCGACAGCAATTCAACAAAGCGGTGCAAGTCGATGCGGCCGGTCGCAACGCCGTGGGTGTACAGCAGCGTGGGACGATGCTCGACCGACGGGATGCCGTTGGGGATCTTGGTGAAATCGGATTCGGGCGGCTTGCCCATTTCCTTTTGGCCGACAAAGTCGAACGGCGCATGATCGGTGGCGACGGTGGAGATCACACCGGACCGGAGCGCATTCCAAAGGTAATCTTGATGTGATAGATCGCGGATCGGGGGACTCATCACATACTTGGCGCCTTCAAAGTTCGGACGTTCGGCGTAGGTCTTGTCGAGTACCAAGTACGGGATCACGGTTTCGAGTTTCACGTCGACCCCCTGGACTTGAAACTTCAGTGCCGCTTCGACGGCGTCTCGGCAGGACGTGTGGACGATGTAGCCGGCCGCACCGGTCATCTTCAGGAACGTACAGAAATGGTGCACCCCCTCGGCTTCCACGGCGACCGGACGCGAGGGTTCGTGAAACTCCGGGCCGGTCTTGCCCGCGGCAACCAGTGACGTTTGCAGCTGGGCGACCAGGTCGGCGTTCTCGCAGTGCGCCGTGACCACCACGCCCAATTCCTTCGCCAGGCGACAGGTGCGATAAAGTTCCTCGTCACTCACACCGAACGCGCCTTTGTAGGCCAGGAAAACTTTGAACGACGTGACACCATCGGCAACGATGCGCCGCAGCAGTGGCTCGGTCGTCTCGTCGAACCGAGTGACGCCCATGTGAAACGAGTAGTCGCACGCCGAGAGGCCTTCCGCTTTACCTTTCCACAACTGATAGGCATCCCAGGGGTCGTCTTCGCGTGCCGGACAGCACATTTCGATCAGCGTCGTCGTGCCGCCGACCAGTGCGGCACGGCTGCCGGAATCGTACGTGTCCTTGGCATAGGTCCCCATGAACGGCAAGTAGATGTGGACGTGTGGGTCGATGAAACCCGGGAACACATACTTGCCCTTCGCATCGATGATCTCCACATCCCCGATGTCGGAGGTGTCGATCACGGGGGCGATCCGGTAGATCGATTCGCCTTGGATCAAGATGTCAGCGACGTAACGCTGATCGGGGGTGATGATCGTGCCGTTTTGGATCAACAGTGACATCGTACGAATGCTCCCGGCCGTGCTCGGTCCAAAAAGATCTTAGCGATTGGAAAAGCGATCCGTCGGGAATTATTCGTCGGCCAACTCGTCGTCGGCTTCTTCGGCGGTTTGCTGGTCCGCCAAGGCCAAACGACGTCGGGCATCTCTCGCCAGCACGTAGCCTTCTTGACCGAACACACCGGCGAGCACCAGGAAGGCGCCGACCAATCCGAATTTGATCGTCGCTGACCACGTGACGAATAGAAAGGCGGCGATCCCCATGGTGGCGAATCCGAGAGCCAAACCGCCTTTGAGTGCGGCTTTCATCTGGGTGTCACGCGCCTGGATTCGAATGCTGCGTGAGACGGCATTGCGGGCCGACTGGTTGGCCAATTCACGCATCGCCGAAAGGTTGCGCGATAACTCCGGCGCTTGCGAACGCGGAACCAACGGCACGCTGTCCTTGATCGACGGTTCGACCGGATGTGACTGTTCCAACTCCGCTTCGTCCGATTCGTCCAACTCCATCGCGGAATCGTCTTGTTCGGTTTCGGCGACGGGAACACTGGGCGGCGCTGGCGGAGCAGGCTGCTTCGGTTGATCTTCGCCTTGAACACGCTGCAACAAACGGCTCATGTAGGCTTCGATCGAATCGTCTTCCGGCCCGTCGTCCGCGGCGACCACGGTGTCGTGTCCGGACACCAGCGCGGTCTGCGAGGTGAATTCCTCTTCGGCGGCGTGATCAATGTCGTCTTGCGGCTGATCGAAAGACTCCGCCAGACCGCTCGCATCGCTCGCCAGTTGTTCGTCCTGTTGGGGAGACTCCAGGCTCCAGGCGTCGGATTCGCCATCGGATTCATCGCCGGAGAACTCAATCTCGCTGTCCATCACGAAGGTCGCATGATGGCCCTCCTCGATGGAGTCCTCGGATTCGGCTGATTCAGCGGAGGCATCGTCGGCGTAGGAGTTGTCCTGATAGGAGTGATCGTCATACGAGCTTTCCTCGTATGTGTTTGCTTCGCTGTGCTCTTGTGGTGCTTCGTCGCCGCCGGCCAAGTCGCGGATCAGCATCGCCGCCAAACTTCCGGCGGGTGGTTCAGCGTCCTCGGCGGATTGGTCTTCCGCGACCGCTTCGTCTTCCTCTCCGTGGAGGAGCGAATCCAGTGCGGATGACGCATTGTCGTTCGCGTCGTCGGTGACACCGTCCCACTGCTGCGTCGCCTCATAGTCGGTGGCTTCACCGGATTGCTCCGCATCGGTCTGCCATGATGACTGGTCCCATGCGTTGGCATCCAGGCCCGCCTGCTCGGGTTCGGCCTGCTCGGGTTCGGCCTGCTCGGGTTCGGCCTGCTCGGGTTCTTGGTCGAGCACCTGTTCGGGCGACTGTGTGTCGTCTTCGCTCGCCGACTGGTCGTCGCCGCCGGGCATGAAGGCGGACCAATCCAGTGGCGTCTCTTGTTCGGTTGTCGATTCCCTCGCGAAGTCATGTGCGATATCGACGTCCGCCATTTCGCCGGCCGGAGGGTCGGTGTCGCCATCGTCTTGATGGCCATGGTCTTGATGGCCATGGTCTTGGGGGCCATGGTCTTGATGGTCTGGCCAGACCGATTCCGACTGCGGTGCGTCGTAGTCCGAGATGGCTTGTTCGACGTTGTGTTCGATCTCATCGATCGTGCCATCGATCCCTTGCTCGGGCAATTCATCGTGCCAGGAAACGCCTGGTTCGATTCCCGCTTGACCTTCGACCGGGTCGCCGGCGATGGGGTCGGAGGCTTGTTGTTCGTCGGTCGTGGAATCGGCCGCATCAAAAAGCGATTCGGTTTGCGACCAATTCACCGGCTGCGATTCGACGTCGTCGGTCGAGGCGTCGTCGTACCCTTCGTCGTATCCCCGTTCCTCGTACAGATGGCTGCTCTGTTCGACCGATTGTTCCGACTCCAACCGCCAGCGATTCTCACCCGACTCGACGAATTGTTCCGTCGCCGGACCGGGGCTGTTGGCCGGTTCCAAGTCGGTTGCCTGGGCGATTTCCTGGATACGTGCTTCGGCGGTTTGCTGTGCCGAGGCGATTTCATCACGCAGTTGTTCGATCTCGTGGCGCAGCGCCGACTCGCTTTCTTGTCGCTCGGTTTCCAGTCGCGAAACGGTTTCGGCGTGTGTTTCTCGCAACCGCTCGATTTCCTGGCGGGCCGAATCGAGTTCTTGTTCCAGGATCCGGAACTGTTCCGAATCGATCACCGCCTGTGTGGACGTTTCGTGATCGTCGTCGCCGGAGGAGGATTGCGCCAGTTCGTAGGAGAGCGCTTCGTTGGCGGATTGAAGCTGGCCGAGTTCGACGTTTGCCGCGGCCAGTTGGATCGACAGGTCTTCGATCGTCTGCCGCAGCTGGTCGCATTCTTGCGTCCAGGATTCTTGCTGCGCCGATTGATTGTTTTTCGTTTGGTCGACCAGCAATTCGAGCTGTCGGATGGACGCATTGGCGCCTTCTTGGTCGATCCGCAACTGGGATGCTTCTTGCGTCGCTTCGGTGACGTTTTCTTGCAACCGGCGAATGTTTTCGCGTAGTTCTTCGGCAACGGCTTCGGCATCGGTGCGGGCCGCTTCGGCGGTTTGACGAGCAGCCTCGGCTTTGGCACGTGCTTCGTCTGCTTCGGCCCGGGCCTCTTCGGCGGAGGCGTGCTTGCGATGCAGTGCGGCGATTTCCTCGTCCGTCGCCCGCTCGCTCTCTTCACGATTCTCTTGAATTTTGGCGAGTCGTTCTTCGAGTTCGGCGATCCGTTTTTCGTTGTACGCTTGTTCTTCTTCGGCGGCGCGACGCGATTGTTCGGCGTCTTCACGCGTCGCCTGAAGCTCCTGGCCGGTCGCCCGCAGCTTCTCGCTCAACTCATGCTGGCACTGTTTGCTCTCCTCACGGATGCGGGCCAGTTCTTCGCGCGTGGATCGTAGATCGGCCGACACACGATCCAGTTCGCTCTCGGTCGCCTGGCGTTTGGCTTCGCTTTCGGCAACACTGTCGATCGCCTGGTCGCGTGCCGCTTCCAGTTCACTCCGCAGCCGCTCGTGCTCCTGTTGTTCACGTTTCTCGCGGGCCTGCAACTCGCTGTGTCGTTCCCTCAGTTCGGTCAGTTGTTCGCTGAGAGTGGAAAACTCATCGCGCATCCGACCGACGGCATCGCTGGCCGATTGAGCCTGTTGCTGAGTTTGTTCCAGCTTTCGCTGCGCCTCGGCGGCGTGCTCGGCATACTGCTCCTCACGCTGTTGCCACTCGGCCTGGCGGCGCTCGAGTTCCGCTTGCCGCTCGCGCAACAAGTCACTCTTGTGCTGCAACTCGGCTTCCCTTTCTTGCAGCGCCTCGCTGGTCTCGATCTCTCGCATCCGCAGCGCTTTCAGTTCTTCCTGGGTCGCCGCATAGGTCTCTTGGATCTCGCGGACGGCAGCTTCCTGGGCCAGCAGATGGCTTTCGCGATGCTGCAGGGATTCGGCGCGACTCCACAGCTCCGTTTCACGGCCGTGCAATTCGGTCTCGCGTTGATCGCAACGGCTCTCGCGCACTTCGCATTCGGCGTGCCGCGCATGCCACTGCTGGCTTAACTGAGTCAGCCGCTCGTGCAACACCGATTCGCGGGTTTCCAACGAGGCGCGTCGCGGTGCAGACGACTCCGGTGCGGCAAGCAACTCGAATCGATACTGACCCATGCGGATGATGTCACCGAGCCGAAGCACCGATTCGGTGACCCGAGTGCCGTTGCATTCCAGCGGCACCGAATAGGCGCGCATCAGAATCCGGTGTGCGTCACGCAGCAAGACGGCGTGCATGGGGCGAAGCGATTCATCGTCCAGCCGGATCGAGCACCCTTCGCCGCTGCCAAAGGTATAGCGGTTGCCGGTCAGTCGCAGCCTGCGGACCGGGGCACCGGGGCGAATCACACGAAACTCCAAAGCCGTCTGGCCCGTCGCCGGAATCGACCGCGATCCCTCCAGCGCCGCTCCGCCGGCGGTCAGGCCGCCGAGCCGCGGCAGGGTCTCGGTCAACGCACCTGGGATGATCCCGATCCGCGAGGATTCGTCGTCGCGCAGGTGTCCCGCCGAGGCCACGAATTTGATGTCGTGGTTGGGCTGATGCAGATCGGTGGGGCTCGAGGGGCCGTCGTTTTGGTCGTTCATCACGACACGTTCCTTGCGTCTTTGCTTGCAAAATTGCCTGGATGGGGTCGTTGCCGACAGACAAGACCGTTTTCAGAGTTTCGGACAGACCGGTCGTTGGGGTGAACCAAAATCACCTGATCTGTGCGGTTTCAGTGCTCAACGGTCACCCAGGCGGCTCTTTAGAGTGGCATCAGGACCCCAATGCAAACTGTCTCGTCACAAAAGCGGAATTGGCGCGAGCGAAATTTGCGGAATGCCGCAAAAACGGCTGCTCTGGCGCCCTTGTTGGGGCATAAGGGGGAATTCGCTGTCTTTCAAGGGTGACTTTACGAGCGGCGCCTCTACTATTTCAAAGCTGTGGTTGCCAAGTTCAGTTCAATTGGTAGGCGAATTGCGGAACTAAAGGCTGGCAGGGCTCGTAAGACCGACAGGCATACATAGAGATTTAGGTGATCCGATGGCAAGAAAAGACTCAATTAAGAAATTGCGAGCGACTCTTCTGAAACGACGCGACGCATTGATTCGGTCCGCCATCGGCGACCTCAGTCTCTTGCAGGGCAAACCGTCCAAAACCGGCGACGTCCTCGATGCGGTCGCCGACACGGTGCAAGCCGAATTGAACAGCCAGCTGTTGGAGGTCGAGGGTCGCGAGTTGGAGGCGATCGATGCGGCGATCCAGCGGTTGGACGAAGGCAAGTACGGGGATTGCGAGAGTTGCAAAAAGCCGATTCCACTGACACGGCTCCGCGCGGTGCCGTACGCGCGAGAATGTATCGGCTGTCACCGACTTGCCGAGAAACGCAAGTCCCACCCGGCGGCGATGATGAGCCGGGTGTTTGATTCCTACCAGGCCGACACGGCTTGACCGTATCGGTTGTGACCATTGTGTCCTGCTGTGACGGCCGAGATGCTTCGATGGAAGTCGAATCATTCGGCCGTTTTTTGATGCGCGGGCGATGACGATTCTGACTTCTCGCCGGACGAGGGATAGCGAACCGGACTGACGAAAAGTTCCTTGCCGCAAAACGACGATGCGTACAATGCGACGCCTCCCCGTCGAACCTCCCTCTCTCTGTTGAAGCTTTTCCGATGGTCGACCTCTCCCAACCCAGCGGACGCACGCGATGTCGTGTGCGCAATCCTCGACGACTTGCGATCACACTCTCCGGTGCGGCACTCGCCTGGATGTGTTCAACGCATGTCATGTCCACGTCGGCGTCCGCTCAAGACGCTTATGGCGGCGGCAGTCGCTATGCTCCGACACGAGCCGCACAGGCGAACGTGACGCCGCAGCGTACCTCGGCGAGCGCGTCGATCGAAAGCAACGGCCATCCCCGCGCATCGGGGCCGACGTCGATTCGTTCTTTGCGTCCTTCTCTCGCTCCGTCCCCCGGCGCGTCGCCTCAACTTTCACCGACGATCGACTCGGCATCCGAACTCGGCGGCACGGTCCCCACCGCCCAATCCATCCAGGCGCGGCGTGAAGCGTTGTTTCAGGAATTGGCCGATGAGTTCAATGCGTTCGATCGGCTGGGCAATCTCGTTCGAAAAGTGTCTCAGCTCGTCAAACCGAGTGTCATTCATATCGAAGCCCACAAGACCGAGACCAAGGGCGGGCAGTACGAGTCCTACGATGAAGCCGGCAGTGGTGTCGTCATCGAGACGGCCGACGGCGTGTGGGTGTTGACCAATCGGCACGTGATTCTGGGTTCGCAACCCGCTGAAATCTTGTTACGCAGCGCTGACGGTCGCCAGTACCATCCGTCGCGGATTCTCTCGGATGAAAGCACCGACGTGGCCGTCATGAAGGTCCCCGATTTGCGGCTTCCACCGGCCCGAACCGGCGACAGCAACCTGGTCAACATCGGAGACTTCACGATCGCGATCGGCAGCCCCTTCGGGCTTAGTCATTCGGTCACGTTCGGCATCCTCAGTGCCAAGGGACGGCGTGACCTGTCGTTGGGCAACCAAAAAATCGACTTACAAGATTTCTTTCAAACCGATGCCGCGATCAATCCCGGCAACAGCGGCGGCCCGTTGCTGAATCTTCGCGGCGAAGTGATCGGGTTGAATACGGCGATCGCCAGCAGCAGCGGAGGCAGCGAAGGCATCGGTTTTGCCATCCCGATCAACATGGCCGTCCAAGTGGCCGACGAGCTGATCCGGCATGGACGATTGCGTCGCGGCTATCTGGGCGTGACTTTGGAACCCGACTTCACCGTTTCCGACCTGGGCCCCTTGCAAGCGGTCGCCTCCGGCGGTGCCAAGGTCAAAGGGGTTCGGCATGGTTCGCCGGCGGCCAAAGCCAACTTGCAACGCGGTGACATCATCGTCGAATTCAACGGCAGCCAGGTCGACAACGATGACCATTTGGTCGCCCAAGTCGGACTGACCCCGATCGGTTCGGTGGTCCCGATGATCATCTACCGCGACGGCAAACGCTATCGCACCGAAGTCCAATTGACCGACGTCAATTAGTCGTCACCGCTGATCCACGCGACGGATCACCGCCCGCCAAGCGGCCACGGCGCGCGTCCGCGCCGCGGCCGAGGCATTCAAGTCGAATCGCGGGCCGGGACCATAGAACGAACGAAGTAAATAGTTCGCCGTCGCCCGCGCCGCGGGATCGGAAGCTTGCAGCATCCGCAGCAGCTGTTCGCGTTTGGTTGCGTTCGGTCGCCGGCCGGTCCAAAGGTCGACGAAGAAGGATCGGACCGTCGCGAACGTCCGGGCGTTGTTGCCACTGGCTTGCAAACGACGCCATAGCAGCTGGTGCCTTGGGTCCTTCGGGCTGACGGTGCGTAGGTGTTGCAACGCGGCTTCGCGAAGCATCGGATCGGGAGAGCCGATCAGCCGCAGCAGTTGGTCGCCGCTGGCCGCCACCAGCCAAGCACGCACCGTCATGGCGGCGTCTCCCTGTACCGCCCCCGAGGCAAGGGCTTGCATCAGCGTGACTCTGACATCCGTGCTCTCGCTCAATTGTGCCAGAACGTTGCGTCCGACTTCGATGCGGTCCACGCGTTCTCGCGTCCAACGCGGCAGCCGCTCGGGCGCTTCTTCCGCCGGCTCCACGGCAAGCAATGGGCCTTCGAACTTCAATCGTGAATCGGCGACCGCTCGGTCGTTCACCTTCACCGGCGTTCCCGTCACATCGACTTCCATCCCGGTGACGGTTTTTCGCACGACCACATCGCCGCCATCTTGACCCTCCAACGCGACGCCCTCCAGCGAGACGCTGTTGGCAATGCTCCTGCCAAGCCGGACCACCATGTTTTCATGCAGTCCCAGCAGTGCGATCGAACCGTGCAGCAGGTGGATCGTTCCGCCGGGCGTCAATTCCACTTCGGTGTCCGCGGCAATGACCAGTTCGCCGCCGCCGGCCAGCGCGGCCGTGGCTCGACACAGCGGAAGCGTTTGTAACTTCATCACCCGACCGGGACCCTCGGCGGCCAAGTCGAACGCGCTGCCGACCGTCACACTTGCCGGTGTGGAATCGCTCGAGGACGAACCGGCCGCCCCCACAGATGATGCGCTGCGAAGCAACAAGCCGTCAATCTGGCTCCACTGGGCGACCAGCTTTTGCGGCGACCTGCCGACGTTGGGACGCCGGTCACGGGTGGGTGTTCCGGGTTCTGTTCCGGGTCCGGGCATCAGCGCAGCACCCGGTTTGGGTTCCACCGCCACGAGCGGTCCGTCGGCCATCGGTCCGTCGGCTTGACCATCAGTTGCGACGGCGACGTCCGACGGGGTAGCGGGGTCACGATCCGAAGGCGGCTCGATGGCTGGCGTCGGTGCAACGCCAGGCGGATCCGGTGATGTGGATTTCGGACGCTCGGCCAGCAGGGGAGCTTGCCTGTCGGGCTGGCCGGTCGATGGATCCGCATCGACGTTCTCGGCGGGAACGATCGGTTCGGGTGCCTCGATGCGCTGGCCGTCTTCGGCGATCGGATCGTTCGTCGGACGCATTCCCGAACGAACCCACCAACCGATCGCCAGCAGGACCACGGCGGCGGTGGTGAACCATCCCATCGCTGCGGGGCTGAAACGCGGCGTGTCCGATGCGACCGGTGCGTCCGTCCGCACCAACGGCAACGCCGCGGGGCGATCCGCTGGAGTTGATTCATCACTGGCGGTCTCGGTGACCGTGGGAGACGCGTTGGCGTGTTGCAACGCGAGCAGACGCGAACGCAACTCTGGCGCCAGCCCCACGGTTGTTGCTTCGCCGCGACTGCGCACCGCCGCAACGATCTCCATCATCAATCCCGGATCGGATGTTGCCGCTTCCGTGACCCTCGTCAGTTTTTCCGGATCGTCCATCGTGCCGTCGACGTAGGCCGCGACGTCGTGCAGGGGGACGGGGACGGCGCTGTTGGATTCATCGCGCGAGCGTGTCGTGCCGTCGGTCACTTCGTGCATCACTTGACGAACGACGCGACCGAGGACGTCGCCGTGATCTTCAGCGCGAACGTCGGAACCGGCCGCGGAGACCCCATCGAGTCTTCGCTGGACAAGCTGCAATAGCGTTTTGCGGTTGAAGGAATTATTCGGTTTCATCGTCGATCCATTGCCGGAGTCTTTCTTCGGCGCGTCGAAGCGTCGTGCCGATGGAACCGATCGGAATGTCGAATCGGTGACTGATTTCTGCGTACGTTTGTTGCTCCCGGTAAAACGCAACCACCAAGTCTTTTTGCCGTTGCGGCAGGCGATCGACCAGCGTCAGCAGTCGATCTCGTTCTTCCCTGTCGATCAGCAGCGATTCCGGATCGACCGCCGAGGGCCGATCGTCCAGATCGTCCAACGAATCACGTTGTCCGTGTGAATGACGCACCAGTTTTGCCATCACGCGGCGTGCCACGCGGGTGGCGATCACGGCCAAATAGGTCGCCAGACTACTTTGCTTGCGAAAGGCTCGCAGTGCGGCAGCATCGCGAGCCAACAAGGTCGCAAACACCTCCGCCGTCACATCGTCGATCGTCGACCAATCACGCCCCCTTTGAAACACGGCCGCCACGTCCGCCACGCGGCTTCGCACCAACGCCCCATAGCGCTCGATCAGTTTTTCCCACGCCTGGCCGCTGCCGCCCAACAGGTCGTCGATCAATTCCGCATCAACGACCGAAAGCTCCGACGACTTGCGGTCGCCGGAGCCGATGTCGGTGCGCGTTGGGAGGCGTTGTTGCTCGATCGTCTCGGGTGTCCCGGGGAAAGGAGTGACGTCGGTCGTTATGTGTGGGATCGGCTTCCAACCGGTCGTCTCGGCAACACCATCCTGGACGCCTGACCCACGCATTTCCCGCCCGTCGCTAGCCCGCCATTCTAGACGCTCGCTGCCAGTGCATCACCGGCATCCTCGGAATCTCCGTGACCGCGGCGGACAATGCGGTCGATGTCGTCGACGAACAACTCATCGAGCCGATCGGCAAAGATGACGTCCACTTCTCCGTCACGGGCACGGATCACGTCCGCACCCAAGCCGCCGCGAAGGTCATCGTTGCCCGCTCCCCCGATCAGTTCGTCATCACCACGCTCGCCGCGGATGCGATCATTCCCGCCGCCGCCGTGCAAGAAATCGTTGCCGACGCCTCCGCGGATCCGGTCATTGCCGTGCCCGGCGAACACCATGTCGTTGCCGCGGCCCCCATGGATGATGTCGTCACCACGATTCACATCCATCGTCCGTCTGGCGTATTCAAGTGGATCGGTCTCGCCTTCGGGCAGCGAATTGGTGGCGTCCCCGAAGATCCAATCGTCGCCCGCCCCGCCCCGCAGAATGTCATTGCCCGCACCGCCGATGATGTAATCGGTCGAACCGCCGCCGACGATGCGATCATTGCCGGCACCCCCGAACAGCACATTCACGCCCGCACCGCCGCGGATGCGGTCGCGGCCGTCGCCGCCTTCGATCAAGGTCGGTCCGCTGCCGGCGGCCAGCCGGTCATGGCCTGCACCGCCGAAAATCTGGCTGGGGATTTCGACGCGACGTGAAACACGGACGGCGTCGTTGCCTGGGCCGGCAAAGATTTTCATCAAGCTGATGTTGGCCGCCGGGAAATCTTTGGTGCGGCCGTCGATCGAGACCCGCAATCGTTCGCCGCTGCGATTTTGTGCGACCCAGATGCGGTTGTTGTCAGCGTCGCCTTCGATGACCAACAAACCGTCCGGCGACAGATCGACGGCGGCGGCCATCACGCGGCGGGTTTCAAGGGTTTCGCCCCGCAAACGACGCGGTTGCAGACGACGGGATGGGGTAGAACGACGAGTGGAAGAATTTCGAGAAGTCACAGCAGCGTCCCTAACGAACCGGAAACGAAAAGCAAAAAGCCGACACGTTCGGCTTCGGTGCCCCGTTAGTGACACCCCGCCCGCCCGCGCTTACCAAAAGTTTTGGATTTTTTTGCCCGTTGGGGTCGAGGAAAGAGTTGGTGGCGTGTTCCGGAGGTGACGCTACGCTGACCTCCGGCGACTCGCAGTGATCCCTTCGGGCCCCTCCTGCGTCAGGGGCTGTTCATTCGGGATATCTGAACTTGCTTGCAATGCGGCTACGGTTCACCGACAATGGTCTTCCCTCCCCCGCCCCGCCCCCGCCGTAACGACGCCGCTGCAGTGCCCCCCCACCGAATCACCGCTGCCGTTTTCTTTCTGTCTTGGGCCATCGTTCTCGGCAGCCCGGCGCCGGCGGACAACCAACTCGAGTTCTTCGAAAAAAAGATCCGTCCGGTGCTGGTCAAGCACTGTTACGAGTGCCACTCCGCGGACTCGAATGAACTCGGTGGAAAGCTTCGCGTCGACAATCGCCAGTCGATGCTGGCCGGCGGCGAATCCGGTCCGGTGTTGTTGGCCGGCAGCCCGGACGAAAGTCTGATCATCCAAGCGCTGCGTTACGACGGGTTGGAGATGCCGCCGGAGGAACCGCTGCCGGCCACGATCATCAAGGATTTCGAAACATGGGTTTCCCTCGGTGCGGTCGATCCCCGGGATCAGCCTCCCGCCGACTCTTCGTCTCGCGCCGAGCCCAACGCGACGGACGATGAGTCTTTGTGGTCGTTTGTCTCCCGGCAAGATCCGCCCGTGCCGTCGGTTAACGATTCCGATTGGGCTCGCGATTCGATCGACCGGTTCGTGTTGTCATCGATGCGGCAGGCCGGACTGCACCCCACCCGTGACGCCGACCCACGCACACTCGTTCGTCGGCTTTACCACGACTTGATCGGTCTGCGGCCGACCCAAGTCGAAATCGAAGCGTTCCAGGTCGACTTCGATCGCCACGGTGTCGAGGCGACGGCGCGTCTGGTGGATCGCCTGCTGAACAGTCCCCAGTACGGAGTTCGCTGGGGCCGGCACTGGTTGGACGTGGCACGCTATGGAGAATCCAACGGCGACGACGGGCTGGGACGCAATGCGACGTTCCCCAACGCCTGGCGGTACCGTGACTATGTGATCGAATCGTTTAATCAAGATGTACCTTATGACCGATTTCTGACCGAACAAATCGCCGGGGACCTGTTGCCCGCAGCCACGGCCGGGCAGCGGAACCGGCAACTGATCGCAACCGGTTTCTTGGCGATCGGATCCAAACCGGCCGTCGCAATGAACAAGAACTTTGCGATGGATGTCGTCGACGACCAAATCAACGTCGTCTGCACCGGTGTGCTCGGGCTGAGCGTCGCCTGTGCCCGTTGCCATGACCACAAACACGATCCGATTCCGACCAAAGACTACTACGCCCTGGCGGGAATCTTTCGAAGCACCGAGACGCTCTACGGCGCCGCTGGCAATGAGAAACTGACGGCGCCGCCGACGCCGCTGCACGAGTTGCACGACGATCTACAAACAACCCGCAAGCAGCCCGACCGCACGTCACCGCCGAAACTGCCGGCCGCCTACTCGGAATTCATCGACGCCCTCGAACCGGAACTTCACACGACGCTGGAATCGAAGCCTGACGAGCCGGTGCTCGAGCGCGAAGCGAATTTCTCGGCGGAAACCTTTGCCGAAGTGAACGACACGCGCTTCACCGGCCGCTTCGACCAACCAACTGACTCGTACTCCGTTTCGTTTTGGTTCCGAAACACCGTCAACAATGACGCGCGACCGATCACGGCGTACCTGTTTTCCCGTGCGGCCTTGGATGACAAAACGTTACCCGGTGATCACCTGGGGATCGGCGGAAAGCACGACAAGTCGCGTTCGGGAAAACTGTTCGTGTTCAATGGCAACGTCAAGAAAACATCGATCGTCGGATCCACGGTGATCCCCCGCAACAGCTGGAACCATGTCGCGCTGGTGCGGGCGGGCAACCAAGTAAAAGTATTCCTCAACGGTCGACTCGAAATCGCCAGCGAAATCGAGGCGATGTTCGCTACGTCTCTGGACTATTGCCTGGCAGCCCGCAGTGACAAATTTGCGCCCCTGACGGGAAACATCGGCCAGTTCACCCTGTTGTCTCGCGCGTTGAGCGATGATGAGGTCATCCAACTGCACCAGTCGTCGGGCCAACCGCAGGGCGTGCGTCCTTCGTCGCCACTGGGATTTGCGATGGGCGTTCGTGAAACGGCGACACCGACCGATTGCAAAATTCACATCAACGGCGAGGGCTCCAAACTCGGTCCCTCCGTCGCGCGCGGTGTTTTGACGGCCTATCGCAACGTCACCAAAGACGGCTTCAACGACATCTCGATCAGCATCGGCAGCGACCGGAGCGGCCGAGCGGAACTGGCCGAGTGGCTGACGCACCCCGACCACCCGCAAACCACCCGCGTCATCGTCAACCGAATCTGGATGCATCTGTTCGGTCGCGGCATCGTCACCACGCCCGACGACTTTGGTGTGTACGGTGCCCGCCCGTCGCACCCTGAGTTGTTGGACCACTTGGCCAACCGATTCGTCCGCGAGGGTTGGTCGATCAAGCGGATGATCCGGGCGATTGTGTTGTCGCGAACCTACAGCCTGAGCAGTCGGGCCGACTCGGGAATGACCGAACAGGACCCGGAGAACATTTGGTTGTCGCGACACGCTCGCAAACGGCTCGATGCGGAATCACTGCGAGACAGCATGCTGCAAGCCAGTGGCCAGTTGGATTACGCCCCGGGAAAAGGGTCCGCGATCGAAACGTTGGACACGTTGATCAACTGGCCGCCTGGCGCCTCGACCGACCTGCACCGCCAGTCCTATCACCGCAGTGTTTACCTTTGCATGCTGCGTCACGCGCCTCCCCAAGAACTGGCCGCGTTTGATCTTCCCGATGGTGTCAGCGTGCGGGGAAAACGCGATATCACGACCTTGCCGACGCAATCGCTGTTTTTGATCAACAGCGTGTTTGCGGTGGCACAATCGCGTGAATTGGCCCGGCGGGTGCTCGATGATGACTTGCGCGATGACGGGGATCGGCTGCGGGTCATCTTTTCCGCCGTGCTGGGGCGACATCCCAGCGAATCGGAGCGGGATCGATCGTTCGCGTATTTGCGCACGACCGAAGCCACACTTGCGGGCGGCGACGAAGACCGAGACCGATGCCGATTGCATGCCTGGGCAAGCCTGGCCCAAGCCTTGATGACGACCAACGAATTCCGCTACGTGGATTGAGAGAGAGCCGCCATGATTTCACGTCGATCCATGCTGCAAACCGCTTCCTGTGGCTTTGGCTTTCTGTCCCTGCAAGCGCTGTTGCAGCAGTCGGCCGGCGCGTCCACCGCGGGGACGACGCCCCAGCTCGCGCGTGCCAAACGTGTCATCTTCCTCTGCATGAGCGGCGGTCCGGCGCAAATGGACACGTTCGATTACAAACCACAAACGGGAAACAAAAAACATCCGGGATCTGTTTTCGAGTTCCAACAGCGTGGCGAAAGCGGGTTGTGGGTGTCCGAATTGATGCCCGAAACCGCCAAACATGCCGACCGGTTGTGCGTCATCAACGGGATGTATTGTGACACCGGAAACCACGCCCAATCGTTCCTGCAACTTCACACCGGCGAGAAACTGCGAAAGCGCCCGAGCATGGGCTCGTGGATCTCGTACGGCCTGGGCAGCGAGAACGCAGACCTGCCCAGTTTCGTCAGCTTGAATGCAGCCAAGCCGTCGGTCTACTCCAGCGAGTTCTTGCCCACGGAGTTCGCCGGCACCCCGATCGGCACCAATGGCGAAGACATGTCGTTGGCGACCATCCGCGACATCTCGGGGAACCATTTGCCGGCCGAAGTCAAACGCAGCCAACTCGACTTCGTGCAATCGATGAACCGGGACCATTTGTCCGACCGAAACGGCGACGCGGCACTCGAAGGCGTGATCGAATCGATGGAGCTTGCTTATCGCATGCAGGCCGCGGCACCGGAGCTGCTCGATCTGAGCAACGAAACCGAAGCGACGTTGCGTCGCTACCGCGTGGGCAAAAAGTTATCGGTCGGTACCTGCCGACCGACCGACTTCGGCCGCCAGTGTTTGCTGGCGCGGCGTTTGGCCGAAGCCGGGGTGCGTTTCATCGAAGTCAATCATGGCGGTTGGGACCAGCACAAGAATCACCGCCGTGACTTGAAGGCGAATTGCGAAACCGTGGACGCGCCGATCGCCGCCTTGCTGGAAGACCTGGCCGCACGGGGGTTGCTCGACGACACGTTGTTGGTCTGGGGCGGTGAATTCGGGCGGCCGGGATTGGTTCCCGATGACGGCAAAGACGAAACCGGTCACAACTCAAAAGGGTTCACGTTCTGGCTGGCCGGCGGCGGCGTCAAGGGAGGACACGTGCACGGCCGAACCAGCGAAACGGGTGATCGGGCGGTCGAAGGCAAAGTCCACTTTCGAGACCTGCATGCCACCATCCTGCATCTGATGGGATTACGGCATGATCAACTGACCTATCACCACGGCGGACGAACGCATCGGCTGACCGGACCCGAAGACGCCAAGGTCGTCCACGAGTTGTTCGCATGAGACGATCGACGTTTCAATCCGCAACGGGCGTCGGAACGCCCAAAGCCAGGAACGTGATGTTGAAAACTGCACCACGTCCACAAACGGGTTGCGAACGAGTTGCAGTTGCCATTGCCGCCGCTTGCACCCTGATGCTGTTCGCGATGGCGTCCGACGCCAGGGCTGCCCCACCGATGTTCGAAGACACCGTCCAAGCGGTGTTGGCAACTAAATGCGGCAAGTGCCATAGCGCCGAAGTTCAAAAGGGCGAACTCGATCTTTCGTCGATGACCGGCGTGCGTCGGGGCGGTGAGTCCGGTGATCCATTGCTCGCCGAATCGATCGACGAAAGTCGACTGTGGTCAGTGATTGCCGACGGAGAAATGCCGCCCGACGGCGAACCGCCACTCGACGCCGACGAACGAGAATCCATTCACACGTGGCTCGAAGCCGGCGGCCATTCAATAGTCGCGGCCGAATCGGATCTCGAAACAGTCGACCAACACGACGTGCTGCCGATCATTCTGCTCCGTTGCAACACCTGTCATGGACCACGCATCCGACAAGCCGGCGTCGACCTTCGCAGCCGCGCCGCCATGATCGCCGGTGGCAAAAATGGAACGGCCATGATTCCCGGCGACGCCGATGCGAGCCCGATGATCCGGCGCATTGAAAGCCATGCCTGTCCGCCCAGCGAATCTCTGTTGAAATTTTTCGTGCGGCGTCCGACCAAGGCCGAAGTGCAGACCTTGCGTCAATGGATCGACGCCGGGGCGCCACTGGCCGGTGCAGCCCTGGCCGGTGCAGCCCTGGCCGGTGCAACGCAAGCTTCTGATCCCGAGCCGTCCAGCCGTGCGGTCGCCGACGAAGACCGGCAACACTGGGCGTTCCAGCCGCCGGTCGCAACAACCCGTTTCCATTCAATTGACGCATTCATCCTCGATCAGCTTGCCGAGAACGATCTCACACTCGCCCCGACGGCCGATCGCGACACGTTGATTCGACGGGCCCACATCGATTTGATCGGCCTGCCGCCCAGCCCGGACGAGTACCGATTCTGGCGCGATTCGGACGACCCGAATTGGCACGCCCAGATGATCGATCGGTTGCTCGCGTCGAACCACTATGGGGAGCGGTGGGGCCGCTATTGGTTGGATCTGGCCGGCTACGCGGATTCCGAAGGCGGCATCTCTGCCGACCCGATTCGCAAGGTTGCATGGAAATACCGCGACTACGTCATCCGGGCGTTCAACGACGACAAGCCCTACGACCAATTCCTACTGGAGCAACTCGCCGGTGACGAACTGGTCGACTATCAAAACGCCGACATCATCACCGATGCCATCGTCGACCAACTGATCGCCACCGGATTCCTGCGGATGGGAATCGACGAGACCGGGTCGCGGACGATGAACTTCGTCCCCGAGCGGCTGAAAGTCATCAGCGACGCAATCACCGTCGTCAGCGAAGGGCTGATGGGTTTGACGATGGAGTGTGCACGTTGCCATTCGCACAAGTACGACCCGATTCCGCATCGCGATTACTACCGGCTCAAGGCGGTGTTCCAAGGCGCGCTGGACGAACATGACTGGGACAGCTTCAAGACTCGGACACTGAACGTCGCCACACCCGAGCACCGGCGCAAGGTCGCCGAGAAAAATCCGCCGCTGGAAAAGCAGAACAAACAACTGCAAGGCCGACAAAAACAATGGACGGCCGACTTGCAGTTGCAACTGTTGCGCGATCACTATCCCGATCAATCCGAAGACGACAACTGGGCGACGTTGAACGCGCTGAAGAAAGCCGACAACAATCGAACGCTGAAGCAAAAGATCTTGGTCGAACGACTTGTCAAAGCCGAACTGCGTCCCGATTCCCAGCAATCCGAGCACGTCCTTTCGCTGCGGCAACAGATCGAAGACGCCAATCGCCAAATCGATCGCGTCCGCCGCAAGATGACTCCGTCGCTCGCGATCCGGGCGCTCTGGGACCTGGGACGCCCCTCACCGACCTATGTGCTGCGACGCGGTGAACACGACAAACCCGGCGATCCGGTGGCTGCCGGCGTGCCCGCGGTACTGACCGACCAACGCAATCCCTTCGCCGTCACGCCCCCGTTCCCCGACGGCACCGCCAAGACCGGCCGCCGACTCGCGCTGGCACGCTGGTTGACGAACCCCAATCACCCGCTGACCGCTCGCGTGATGGTCAACCGAATCTGGCACCACCATTTCGGAACCGGGTTGGTCAAGGACCTGGAAAACTTTGGCGTCCAGGGTGAGCGTCCTTCGCACCCCGAGTTGCTCGACTGGTTGGCGATCGAATTCATCCAACGCGGCTGGAGCATCAAGGAGATGCATCGGCTGATCATGAATTCCCGCGTCTACCAACAATCCAGTCGGGTCAGCGAGCGAGCGCACCAAGTCGATCCGCAAAACCGACTGCTCTCGCACATGAACCTGCGTCGCATGGATGCCGAAGCACTGCGTGATTCGCTGCTTGCGATCGCCGGCCGACTGGACCCGACACCGGGCGGACTCCCCGACACCGTCTCGATCGATCGCGACGGATTGGTCAGCGCCAATGCGACCGAGGGTGGCGGCTGGCGACGAAGCGTTTACCTGCAATACCGGCGAACCGAAATCCCGACGATGATGGACACCTTTGATTATCCCCAAATGGGTCCCAACTGTTTGTCGCGAAACGTGTCCACGGTCTCTCCCCAGGCGCTCCTGCTGATGAACAACGGCCGCGTCCGAGAGCTTGCCGCCGCGATGGCCCGCCGCGTCGAAACCATCGTTTCTGACGACGACAGCCTCGACGAAGCCACGGTCGAGACGGTTTACCAGTTGGCCTTGTCCAGATCTCCCAGCGATCGCGAACGGACACTGGGCACCGAGTCGTTGCAGCAGCTGCGGTCGGCTTGGGGAGACGATTCGGCCAAGGCACTGGAAACGTATTGCCACACGATCTTGAATTCCCTTCGTTCCTCTATGTGGATTAAGGAATGAATCAGCCGACACAAAACCGCCGTGATTTTTTTGCCCGAACCAGTGACGGCCTGCTCGGCGCCGCGCTGGCCCAGATGCTCGGTGCGGATTTCTTTGGCCAAAGCGCCACGGCGTCTGACGATGCCCTCCCACCCCACGGCAGCGGAATCTATGACCTGACTCCCAAGCCCGTTCACCATCGAGCCACCGCCAAGTCGGTCATCCAGCTGTTCATGAACGGCGGGCCGAGTCAAATGGATCTGTTTGATCCCAAGCCATTGCTGGGCACGATGGACGGCCAGCCCTACCCGGGAAATGTCGAAGAGATCGGCAACACCGGTACGTCCGATGTCGGCGTCATGCTGGGAGGCAAATACAAGTTCGACCGGCACGGCGAATCGGGGATGTGGATGGCGGACGTCTTGCCCCACACCGCACAGATGGCCGACGACCTTTGCATGATCCACTCGATGTGGACCGACCACCCCAACCACGACAACGCACTTTACAAGATCCACAGCGGTCGTCTATTCATGGGCTATCCGACGCTGGGTGCCTGGACGGTTTATGGACTCGGTTCAGAGAATCAAAACCTTCCCGCCTACGTCGTACTTTCCGATCCGCTGGGGCTGCCGAAAAACGGCACCCGCAACTGGACCGCGGGATTTCTGCCGCCGGTGTACCAGGGAACACCGTTTCGGCCCACCGGATCACCGATCCTGAACTTAAAACCACAATTCGAGCAACCCGACGCGGTGACCGAAACGGCGCGTGACCTGCTGAAACAACTCGACCGGCATCATCGAAACGATCGCCAATATGACGCTCAACTGAACGCGCGGATCCAGTCGTATGGACTGGCCGCACGGATGCAACTTTCCGCCAGCGAGGCCTTGGACCTGTCCGGCGAAACGGCGGAAACGCTGTCGATGTATGGCGTGGGCGCCGCGCCGACCGACTCCTTTGCCCGACGTTGTCTGTTGGCCCGGCGATTGGTCGAACGCGGTGTCCGCTACGTACAGATTTTTCTGGAAGAACAACCCTGGGACAGCCACGTCGACTTGGAAGACAACCACCGCGCCGCATGTGAACGCACGGACCGACCGGTCGCGGCGCTGCTCAAGGATCTGAAACGCAGCGGGATGTTGGATTCAACCCTGGTGATCTGGGGCGGCGAATTCGGCCGCACGCCCACCTCGCAACGCAGCGGCGATCTTTACACCGGCCGCGATCACAACATGCAAGCCTTCACGTCCTGGATGGCCGGTGGCGGGATCAAGGGAGGAACCAGCTATGGAAAGACCGATGAGTTCGGGCACAAGGTGATCGAAGATCCCGTCAGCGTCCACGATTTCCACGCCACCATCTTGCACGCCCTGGGGCTGCACCATCAAAAGCTGTTCTTCAACAGAAGCGGTCTGGAAGAACGTCTGACCGGAGTGCAACCGCCGAGAGTCGTGCATGAAATCCTGGCGTGACGCGAGGAAGGCGTGACAGCGAATCATGTCGGCGCCCCGGATGCCCTTCAATGGCCGCGACCTCATCCGGTAACGCTGCGTTTACTTCCGACTACTCGCTTTCGTCCCTTCGGATACTGGCTTCCCTCCCCGCGCGATCCTTTTCACTCCGCCGCGTACAGGTTCGCAAAGTCGACCGGCCCCGATGGCGACAGCACCAGCTTGCCGGTCGCACCGTCGGCGGAGGGCGATGAAACGACAGGTTGACCGTTGAGGTTCACGATGCGTTTGCCGTCTTTGGCGACCACTTCGATGCGGTTCCAACGACCCGGTTTTTCCAAGTGTTTCGCGTACGCCGGATCCGCCAGATCGATTTGCAGGTCTTTGCCTGCCTGGATGGCGACGTTGCTGTGGGTTTCTTTCAAACGCACATCCACGACGAAGCTTGCGTGATCAAAGGAACGCGTCGTCGTCAGTGTTCCCGTGGTCCCTTGGGCGGCTTCAAACGCGAGCACCCAATCCTTGACGTTCCAGCGAGACGCATCGTCCGCCTCCCAGCCGTTCAAGTTCAACCCGGTGTACAGCGAATGGTAGCCGCGGTCGGCGATCGCAATCTGGTCAGCCGGGACATCACCGCCGGGTAATTCTTTGATGCGGACGTTGCGGTATTCGACCACTCCGCCCTCGGATTCCAAACAAATGTAACCCTTTCGTGGGACACAGTCCTTACCGCGTGTGACGACCGTACCGTTGACGGCCAGCGAGATCTCGCCGTCACGGCATTCGATCCGGTAGTGGTTCCACTGCGGACTCGGCTTGGAGAGATTTTCGGTCGGGAACGCGCGGCTGCCACCACGTCCATTGATCGGCGTCATCGTCGCACCGTGAATCGGAAAGATGTCACCGTGCGTGGTGTGGCTTCTGGTGTTGCCGTAGGCATTCTCGAGCACCTGCACTTCGATCCCGCGATGGAACGGCACGCCACGCGCCGTGATGTCATCGGCCCAGACGAACACGCCGGCGTTTCCCCGTGGCACCAAATGCCGCCACTCCAGTTCCATCACAAAATTCTGGTACATCTTCGCCGTTCGAATCTCGCCGATCGGTTTGCCGGTACAGTACAAAACGCCGTCGTCGAACCGCCAGGTTTCTTCCGGAGTGTTGGTTCGCACCCAGCCGCTCAATTCGGCGTCGGTGAACATCGGTTGGAATCCATCTTGTCCCTGCGCCGCCGGGTGCGACATCAGGCCGTGCGAGAGAAATCCGAGCAGAAGGAGGCACGTGGGTGCAACCGAACGGTGCAGTTGATTCATGGTGTTGAACGTCGTTTCAGGTGAGGATGGTGGCGTGCGGTGCGCGCCCGCCGGGTAGGGACGATCATTCTAGCGGAAATCGGGTGTCCCGCTGTGGTGATCGGACAGCGTGATCGGTTTCCAGCCTGTCGATTTTGATGCCACGGCAGGTATGATGGACCGGCGGACGTTGCATCCTTCTGTCGGCGTTCGAGCCAGCCCCGAAATCTCTCCGCCCATCGCCACTGCTTCCATGCCATTTCATGTCACGACGCGTCAACTGGTTTGCGTCACCGCCATCCTCTCAGGATGGGTCTATTGCCACGGCACCGGCGCAACCGAACCCAAATCGATCGACGCGCTGCCCAAACTGAAATACCAGCGTTGGAGCGGATCGATCAACGTACCGGACCCCGTTGCGATCAGCGTGGCAGACAACGGCGACGTCTACGTGACCCAAACCCAGCGTCGCAAGATCCAGGACCTGGACATCCGGGCGAACAGCGCATGGATCCCCGATGACGTCGGTTTCAAAACGGTGGAGGAAAAACGCGCGTTCTATCATCGCGTGCTGACGATCGGTGGCGATCAAGTCGAAGCGGCCAAGCACGTCGAAGACGTCAACGGAGACGGACAACACGATTGGCGGGATCTAACCGTGATCAGCGAAAAGATCCACCGCCTGGTCGACAGCGACAACGACGCAACGGCCGACACCATCAATCTGTTTGCCGACGATTTTAAAACCGAAGTGACCGGGATTGCCGCGGGCGTGTTGCACTGGGACGATTCGGTCTGGGCGACGATCGCGCCGGACGTTTGGAAACTGACCGACACGACCGGCGACGGACGCGCCGATGATCGCCAAATCATGGCAACCGGATTCGGACTTCACATCGCCTACGCCGGGCACGACATGCATGGCTTGGCGATCGGACCGGACGGAAAAGTTTACTGGTCGATCGGTGACAAGGGGATCGCCGTGACCACCGACGATGGCAGACAAATCAGCTATCCCAACCAGGGCGGCGTCATGCGTTGCAACCTGGACGGCAGTGATTTCGAAGTGTTTGCCCACGGGCTGCGAAACGTTCAAGAAATCGCCTTCGACCAGTTCGGCAATCTGTTCGGGGTCGACAACGACGCCGATAAACCCGGCGAAAAAGAACGCTTCGTTTGGATCGTCGATCAGATGGATGCCGGATGGCGATGCAATTACCAGTACCGTGGCGACGCGTACAACCCTTGGACGGACGAAAACCTGTGGCAGGTTGCCGGCGAGGACCATGCCGCCTACCTGGTCCCGCCGATTCAGAACTACGTCGATGGTCCGGCCGGTTTTAAATTCAATCCCGGTGCCGCCCTGTCAGCGGCCTACAAAGACTTCTTCTTTGTCACCAGTGCGCCCAATGGATTCCAATACGCGTTTCGCACCCAGCGCACCGCTGACTCGTTCCGGATGATCGATTCCCACACCATCGGCAGCGGTGATCCGATCGTCGGAATCGCGTTCGGCCCCGATGGCGGACTCTACGGCGTCGACTGGGGCGGCGGCTATCCGTTGACGCAAACCGGCTCGGTGATCCGGATCGACGCACCGGATGAAACGCTCAGCGACCAAGACCGCGACAACCGCAAGTCCGTCAGGCACTGGTTGTCTCAAAATTTCAGCGAGCAATCTGACGAAGTCCTCGCCGGATTGCTTTCGCACGTCGATCAGCGAGTCCGTCTTCGCGCCCAGTTCGCCTTGGCCGCCAAGCAGCAGTCCGACACGTTGTTGACGATCCTGTCCAACCAGCAATCGAATCAACTTGCCCGCGTGCACTGCGTTTGGGGACTGGGACAGATCGCTCGAACGGGCAGCGTCCCCGCTGGTGTCTTGGATCGTTTCCTGTCCGATCACGATCCGATCATCCGCTCGGTCACGGCCAAGACGCTGGGCGAGATCGATGCCGGTGATGCGGCGCTGTTGATACCGCGGTTGGACGATCCCGACCTGCACGTCCGCATCCACGCGGCGCTGGCCCTGGGACGCCGACCGACCAGCGCGGCGACGAAAACACTGCTCAACCTGGCCGCAACGCTGCCACGTGACCAGCACTACCTACGGCACGCGATCGTCACCGCACTGACCGCCTGCGCGACGCCGCAGCAATTGGCAGAACTTGCCGATGCGTCCGCGGAAAACGCTCGGATCATTGCCGCCCTGGCGCTCCGTCGGCAAGGCCATCGTTCGGTCGCTAGCTTTTTGGATGACGCGTCCGATTGGGTCGCCACCGAGGCCGCCCGCGCCATCCACGACGACCTCTCCCTGCCCGATGCCATGGAAGACCTGGCGGCCGCCTTGGACCAGGATCGCAACCGGACCACCGCGATGACCCTGCGCGCGATCAACGCCAACTTTCGGCTCGGCACCGAATCCAGCTTCCGCCGACTGTTGCGTTTCATCCAGGACGAAACCCGCCCCGCATCGGCACGACTGGCCGCCTGTGAAGCCCTCGGCGACTGGCTCGATCCGCCGCTGTTGGATCGCGTCGACGGTCGCCGTCGAGACCCCATGGCCGATCGAGCACTCGATCGTTCGGCGGCGTCCGATTTGTTGACGCGGTTGGTCGAAAGAAGCGACACGGCGATCCGGGTCGCGGCCGTGAAAGCATCACGCCGACTGAAAATCCCCCTGTCGCCGGACGCGTTGATGGCACTCGTCCGTGACCGTCGATCACCCGAGCCATTGAGACTCGAAGCACTCGACACGCTCGCGACCGCCGATTCCGATATCGCACTCGGTGACCGCGTCGATCTGTTGGTCGAGTTGTCTGCCGCACCCTCACCAGCCGTCGCGGCGCGTGCGATCGAGGGACTTGCCGGATTGCACCCCGACAAGGCGATCGAGGTCATCGAGCAACAACTGGGAAACCGATCGGTTCCGGTGCGACAGGCCTGCATCCGGTCGCTCGCCACGCTGGGCACCGCGCAAACCGATGCCATGCTGGTACGACTGGGCGAACAATTTGCAGAGGGAGCTTTGGCCGACTCGATTCAGCTGGACGTTTGGCAGGCACTCAACTCGCGCATCGACCACTCCCAAGCCGCTCGTGAATCGCTGGAACGCATTGCGACGATTCCGCAACTGGCAGAGATCACGTCACCGAAGTTCCGGGAATTCACCATGTGCCTTTCCGGCGGTGATCCGGCACGCGGCGAAACGATCTTCCGAACCGATCTACGCGCCCAATGCAGTCGCTGCCATCGAATCGGAGAACAGGGCAGCGACATCGGTCCGGAATTGACAAACATCGCCAAGCAGCGCGATGCCAATCACCTGCTTCGCGCGATCGTCTATCCCAGCGCCGACATTGAACCCAAGTACAACGCCCAGACTCTGTTGTTGGCCGACGGCAATGTGATTCAAGGTGTCATCCTGAGCGAGGATGACACCACGACCGTGCTGATCAATTCGGAAGGCAAGGAGATCAAGATCCCGACCGACGAGATCGAAGACGTCGCCAAGACGAAGGTCTCCTTGATGCCCGACATGACCGCGGTCCTCAGCCCCGCGGAAGTCCGCGATTTGGTTGCGTATCTGAAATCACGACGTTAAACGCTGCGAAGTATTCTTTGCCTGCGTTTGACGAGGTGTTAGCGGCAGGGCGCGAGCCGTCCGGTTCCCCGTCGTTACCGAAACACCGGAGGGCTCGCGGCCTACCGCTACAAAATGCTTCCCCGCATCGACCTGCCGGGCTCGGATCAGTGATGGCCGTGACCACGGTGGCTTCCGTGACCTGGGTAGTGAAAGTCGTAGTGGCCGGGAATGTAGTCGAAGTGATTTCCGTGCGGCACCAGGGACGGCGGGTGGTAGTCGTAGTGCGGCCGTGCCGGGTGGTACCCACGATACGAACGATGGTAGTTGTAGGTCGGTCGGTACGAACGCCCATAGTAAATCGATGGCCCGTACGACGGCCGGTAGCTACGGTACGCACCGTAATTGCCGTAACCATAGTTGCCGATGCGGATACTAAATCCGCCAGCCTCGGCTTCGTTTCCCGTTGGCATCAACACAAAACCGATTGCAAGCACCGGAATGCTTGCCCATTTCAATAAACGTGACATACGCTGCATCTCCATGAATGAGCGAAAGAGGGTCTGACGTCTGTTTCACGACGCATCCGGCGTACCAATCGGGCAACAATCAGACGCCGCGCGGTCCAAACCCCGTGAAACACGCTGCGAAACCGTCCGTCCCGGGTCGCCGATCAGCCAGCGAATGGAACTCAACGCGACATCAAAACGAACACACCTGACATCAATTTGAGTCGGCGTCCTGAGACGGCCGCACGGGAGGAATGAACGGAAGCGGGTGGGTCAAAAGATGGGTTGGTCAACAAATTCCGCGACCTCCAACTCGACAGACTGCTCGCGATCCTTCATCAATCGGGTTTCCCGAAATCGCGTCCCCACACGGTGCTGCTGCTCGGAGAGAAACTCCACGTCGGTGATGTGCGGCACCGCCTTGCGAAAATTGCGAACGTCCGAAACGGTCTGAAACACCACCGTCAACGGCGCTTGAATCGTTCGCGTGGCGATGATCGAATTCATGGTCAGGTTTTCTCATTCACATCACGTGGTACGGCATCCTTGCACCATAGCGGTCAACCTTCAACGTGGCGCGCGTGGATCGTCGACCAGGGAACGACGACCGACGGGGCGACTTCATCATCCAGGCGATCGTACGATGAAATCATTCGAACGACCAGATTCCGCCCCCTGACGACCGCACGTGCATCCGGCAGGCTAGCCAGGAATTCACCGAGCACCCGGATTGCTTCCTCAGTGTTGCGACGCACCAGTTGATCGGTGGCCGACCGGTCTGTCGATTCAAGCCCGTACGCGTTAGCAAGGGGCCACGCGGCGTCCCTCGCTGACGCGTCGGGCTGGCGTGATCGCGTTGTTGAATTCAGAACATCAACTGAATCGACAGGCCGCAACGCCAGCGGGAGCGCCGCATGAATCGACGTGTCGTCGTCGGGATCGAGAAAAAACACCACGCCGTAATGAATGAAGGGGTAACCGGCCATGAACTGTTCGGTCAGTTGATGCAGTGTCGCATCTGAAGTCGACCACGCCTGGACCTGATCAGCGAGGGATGCCGCCGCTAAATCCGAGGGCGGCGCGTAGGGGTTCACGTCTTGATTCGGCAGACGCGTCTGGCGGCTCGCCTCGAGGGTCGCGGTGCCGCAACTCACCGGTTCCACCATCAGAAAACGTTCGCTGACCTGCCTGACCTTGCCATCACTGAGCCACTCGAACAGCGATTTCCGTTGCCCGGTCAACGCCGAGTACAGAAATTGCACACCCATCAGCGCCACGACGATTGCAAATGCAAAGTCGATCCAATTCTCAGCACGCTCGAGTACTTGAAAAAACGCAACGGCAATGAAGGTCACGCCGAGTAACGCGGCGGCCACACGAAAGGGCAGGCGTGTTTTCGCAACACGCCCCTCGATGAAATGTCCCTGCTCGGTCGTCATCGGCGTTGGTGCAACCCCACGACGTTATCGTCGAACTCAATGTTCATCGGTCGAACCGGCGGGAGAGAGATTGAGAAGCGGGCGTGTGATCGGGCGAGATCGGGCGGACGGGATCGGGCCCGCCGTATTCTCGCTGGCCCCGCCGCGCCGGTCAACGATTGCCCGAGCGGGCAATCCTGGGCGGCGCGGCAAAAAAACTTGACTTCTGCGACGGAGACTGCGACATTAGACAGTTCATCTATTTTCGATCAGCCGATGCCTGCCAGGAGAGCCCCTTTGATGGCCTGCAGCTTAAGACCATTCCACACCGTCGTCGTCGCACTGATTCTGCTGGGGAGCGTTTCAAACGCCATCGCTCAGCAACCCTCGGGAAAGAAACCCGAGGTGATTCGAGACCGCTTTGCGGAGTTGGCCGACCGGATCTCGATCGCACCATCGGGGCGTTCTCAGGAACCGTTCACGCGTCACCGGCAACCCTCGCTCAGCTGGAGCAACCCCGAACGCCAGACCCCGGCGGGCGCCATGTACCTGTGGACCGCGTCGGGCCGCCCGCAGGTCGCGCTGTGCCTGTACCCGGTCGGCGAAGATGTCATCGACTTGGAATTTCAATCGCTCAGCGAACAGGCCTTGACCGCCGACAGCAACGATCAACTGATGTGGCAGCCCACGGAACCGGGCGTCCATTGGAAGCCGATCGAATCAGCTCCGCGTCCGGCCCAATCCGGTTTCCTGCGGCTGCGACAGATGCGAGTCCTGGCCCGCAAATTTTCTTCCCAGTTGGTGCCTCCCAAGAAGAACCCGGTCGAACTCCGTTTGCTCGACACCCCCGTTTACCGCTACGAACTCGACGAAGCGGCGGACACATCCGGCGCGTCCAAATCCAATCGGGCCAACGCCGACCTGATCGACGGTGCGGTGTTCACGTTCGTCCAAGGAACCGATCCGGAAGTCCTCCTGCTGATCGAAGCCTACCACGATGGCGACCGGCAAGCCTGGCGATACGCCCTGGCACGCATGAGCGTCGTGCCGACGCAGGTGCGGCACGCCGACACGCTCGTCTGGGAAACCGACTGGGCGATCCAACGGCCCCATACACCGTATTTCGTCTACAAATCATTTTAACCGAAAATCCGCTTGACCAATATAGACTGAATGTCTATACTGGTCATCAGCAAGCCAGTCGCGACGCCGCCGCGACTGCACACCACGGGTGAAAAGGCACTTCGATGAGCAAGCCAGTCGTTCTCTTGATGCTATTGACGGTCGCCGTCGTCTGGCGACCCGGGACTGCGTTCGCGGACTCCCAGGGCGACACGCTTTCACAGTGGATTGACCAGCGGGGAGAACAGGTCTGGGGCAAGCCGCCGGCCCCGTGTAGCGATCTGACGTTTGTCCGACGCGTTTATCTGGATCTGGTCGGCCGCGTGCCGAGCGTTTCGGAGATCCGCGACTTCCAGACACTCGGCGAGGATCGCCGCGAGTTGCTGGTGAACGAACTGGTATTCGGCGAGGGGCCGCGACGGGACACCTACACGCGGCTCTCGGCGTCGAGTCTTGCGCGGCATTGGCGTCGCGTGTTGATTCCGCCGGGCACGGTCGTCAACGGTTCGGTGCAAGGTTTAGAGACCTGGTTGGCCGACGCGTTTCGCGAAGGAAAGCCATACGACGAGATGATGCGAGAGATCACTCAGATCCAGTCGCCCGATGCCGCCGGCGGGTATTACCGATTGGTCGGGGGCACTCCGGAAACCTATGCCGGCAATCTGTCGCGGGTGATGCTGGGCGTTCGACTTGATTGCGCGCAATGCCATGACCATCCCTTCACCGATTGGAAGCAACACGACTTTTGGGGATTGGCGGCGTTTTACAGCGACATCAACGCTTCGATCGATAACCCCGACGGATCGCGGCCGACGGGCAAGAGCGGCGAAATCCGATTCGAA
Organism: Phycisphaera sp. RhM; assembly: GCA_033042175.1. Lineage (GTDB taxonomy): Bacteria > Planctomycetota > Planctomycetia > Pirellulales > Pirellulaceae > Stieleria. The sequence continues at coordinate 55,289 of WCIL01000002.1, read as the reverse complement.
GGCGAGACGTACCGGGCGAAAGTGTTGTGGGAAGACACGGCGCTGGACGACGCCACTCGTGCGCCACGCGTCCGCCTGGCTCGCTGGATGACGTCCCCGCAGAACCCGAATTTTGCGGCGACGGCGGTCAATCGGTTTTGGCAATTGCTGGTCGGCCGTGGGCTGTACGCCGACATCGAAAACCTGGATTTGGCGAATGAAGATGAGCGCGCGTTCCTGGATGATTTGGGGCAAAATTTTGCCGAGGACGGGTTTCATGTGCAGCGTTTGATAGCGGCCATCTGTAAAACGAACTGGTATGCCGCACGTGCGATGTCGGAAACGGATTCGGACGAGACGTTTCGCCGGGAATTGAAAGTCATCAGTCCCGAACAGGTTTTTGATTCACTCGAACAGTCCCTTCATTTACCGATCAGCCGGATCGATCCTGCGGCGCCGCGTTGGACCGGCGCCCGCGCCCAGATGGTCAACCGACTGGGCGAAGCGATCGGTGAAACACCGGAAGATTATGCGTCAGGGATCCCGCAAGCGTTGATGATGATGAACGGTCCGGTCACCTCCGACGCGATCGATTTGGACCGCAGCCGATTGCTGCGTGCGGTGGTCGAGTCGCCGTTTTTCGACGAGGACAAACGGATCGAAACGCTTTATTTAGCCGTGCTGACCCGCGAGCCCACCGAGGCCGAAAAGCGATCACTGACCGAGTACTTGGACAACAAGCCGGACGAAACGACGCGCCGCAAAGCGTTCGGCGAAATCTTGTGGGCGCTCCTGAACAGCCCGGAGTTTGTGCTATGTCGATGACACGATCCTTCGAAACGTTTTCGCGACGTGATTTGTTTCGCATCGCCGCCGCTTCCCTGGGCGGGATCAGCTGTTCGCCATGGCTGCCCAAACTGGCCAGGGCGGCCGGAACCAAACGCCCACCCAAGGCCTGCATCTTGTTGTGGATGGCCGGCGGACCGAGTCAAATGGAGACGTTGGATCCGAAACCCGGGCACCGCAACGGCGGTCCGACGCAAGCGATTTCCACCGCCGTGCCGGGGATTGAATTGAGCCAAAACTTGCCCGGATTGGCCAACCAGATGAAGGACGTCGCGTTGGTGCGTTCGATGAAGACCCGCGAAGGCGATCACGGACGGGCGACACAATTGATGATGACCGGTTATCGGCCGATGGGCGGCATGACCGACTATCCGGTGTTGGGGTCATTGATCTCGCATCGACTCAAACCGGCCGATTCGCCGCTGCCCGGCTTCGTCTCGATCGCACCCTTTCGATTCGGCAACCTGGGATCCGGTTTCTTGGGTCCGGACCATTCTCCGTTGGTCGTCTCGGGCGCCAGCAACGATCCCAATACCCGAGCCAATTTGACGGTGGAAAACCTGGAAGTCGCCGGCGGCAACCCCGACGCGCTGCTGGAGCGTCAAGGCTTACTGAACATGTTGCGCCAGGGTGCCCCCTCGTCGTCCTCGGCCGCCCTCAAGCACGCTTCGGTCTATGACCAGGCGATGCGAATGGTGGAAACGCGTGGCGAGGGGGCTTTTGAATTGGATGAAGAACCGACCGAGTTGCGGGACGCCTACGGCCGCAATCGGTTCGGCCAGGGTTGCTTGCTGGCCCGTCGCTTGGTCGAACGCGGCGTGCCGTTCGTCGAAGTCTCGTTGGACGCCGCCGCACAAGGATCCTGGGATTCACATGTCGACAATTTCAGCGCGGTCAGCTCGATGTGCGAGGTCCTCGATCCGGCCTGGTCGACGCTGTTGAAGGACCTGCGAGACCGCGGCCTGCTCGATTCGACTCTCGTCGTCTGGATGGGTGAATTCGGACGAACGCCGCAGATCAATCCCAACCGTGGCCGAGACCATTTCCCCGACGCCTGGAGCGTGGCGTTGGCCGGCGGGTCGATCGCCGGCGGCCAGGTTTACGGCAAAACCTCCGCCGACGGGATGGAGGTCAGCGACAATCCGGTCACCGCCAGCGATCTGTACGCCACCCTGTTGGAAGGGCTGGGCATCGATTCCGGCGGCGACAACGCGATGGGCAACCGACCGATCCCATTGGTCGACGAAGGTGGAACGCCGATTCGGGAGTTGCTCGGATGAAACGTTTTCGTTCCAGTCGGCGAGCGGACCATCGCATCAAGCTGATGTTCACCGCATGGCTCACGATCGTGCTGGCCCCGATCATCCCGGCCGCCGCAAAGGATGCCGACGCCGAACGGTCCTCCGGCATGCACGACATGTTACTGTTGCTGCCCAACGGTCCGCTGCACTTGCGTGTCCAGATCACCCATCAGGGAAAATCATTGGAACAAACGCGGCAAGACTACCTCGATCGACTGGTCGCGACACTGGACACGGACATGGACGGCAAAGTCAGTCGCGAGGAAACGAGCGACCATCCGCTGTTCACCACGTCGCGACGGTTCGAAGGCAACAAGTTTCTCAGTTCGCTCCGCAGTCGCCGTCCCTTCACCGAGCGCGAGTTGGCCCTGGCGGTCGATCGAGCGGCCGGCCAATTGGTCACCTACCGTCAAAACAACGCGCTGGCGGAACAGGACTTGAGTGTTTTTAATGTACTCGATCAAGATCAATCGGGACTGATCGACCGACGCGAGATGCGTCTGGCCGCGGCCGGAATCGCCGAGCGTGACAGTGACTTTGACCAGTGCATCACCTTCGACGAATTCCTGTCCGAATCGATGGACATGATGAACGGCGTAGTCGTCAATGCGATCGACCAAGAGCCACCCGGATCGGTGCATGCCGAATTGCTTCGCAATGCCGCCGAGCCGATTTTGCCGGCCCGACTGGTCCGTCGCTACGATCGTGACCGCGACGCCCACCTGACCGCCGACGAACTCGGATGGGGCGGTCCGCGAATCGCAGCGCTGGACGCCGACGGCAACCAACGATTGAGCATGCAAGAGTTGTCAACGATCACCTCGGCACAGCCCGATCTGAGCTTGAGTGTCGACTTGAGTGACACCGGCAGCCAGGCGATGAAGGTGCTCGATCACCTCGATGATGATTCGATCTCGGTTCGCGACGACCTGGTTCGCATCAAACGCGATACGGTCAGTTTGGGAGTCAGCTATCGCTATCGCGACCCGATGGCCGAAGCGATGAGCAACGCGTCGGATGCCTTCAACGCGATCGATGTCGACGCCAACGGTTATTTGGATCGAGACGAAATCGTCGAACACCAGCGTTTCGAACGCTACCTGTTTGACGCGATGGACACAGACGGTGACGACCGAGTGTTCGCCGACGAAATGATGAGTTACGTCAAAGAGTACACCGAACCGGCATCGACATCGTGCCAAGTCACGTTGCTGGACACCGGCAACGGTTTCTTTCAACTGCTGGACGTCAACGCCGACGGCAGGATTTCGATTCGCGAGTTGCGTCGCTGTGAACAGACATTGATGACGGTCGCGGGCGATCAGCCCCAGATCAATCCATCGCAGATGACCGCCTCGTACCGCATCGAAATCAAACGCGGCGGGGTCAGTTTGTTCGGCCGCGTCGATCGGCCGTCGGCCGAGACGCCGGCCGCACTGTTGGCACCGCCGAGCGGGCCGATCTGGTTCCAGAGAATGGATCGCAACGGGGACGGCGACCTGACCTGGGACGAATTCTTAGGACCACGTGATGTCTTTCACCAACTGGATCAAGATCAGGATCACCTGATCGATAAAACCGAAGCCTCCAACGCAGACAAGCTAGCCGGATGAGTCGCACAACCGAAAACCTTTCTTCGCCCCAGTCCACCCAGACGCCGGCGTCCCAGACACAACCCTCCAAGAACGGCCAACTGCTTGACCAGGTGGACAAACTGCGTGAGTCCCGGAGGCGGCTTCGTGAAGAAGTCGGCAAAGTCATCGTGGGGCAACAGGACGTCGTCGATCTGTTGCTGTTGGGGTTGCTCTGCCGCGGCCATGTGCTGCTGCACGGGGTGCCGGGATTGGGCAAGACGCTGATGGCGCGGACCCTGTCGTCGACCTTGGATCTGAAATTCAAACGCGTGCAATTCACGCCCGACCTGATGCCATCGGACATCACCGGCACCGACGTGATTGAAGAACAGGAGGGCGGCGGCGGACACCGGTTGAAATTCGTCCCCGGTCCGATCTTTACGAATTTCCTGTTGGCCGATGAAGTCAACCGGACGCCGCCGAAGACGCAAGCGGCGTTGCTGCAGGCGATGCAGGAACACGAGGTTTCGGTCGGCAACACCACCTACGAACTGGACCCTCCGTTTTTCGTCGTCGCGACGCAAAACCCGATCGAGATGGAAGGCACGTACCCGCTGCCGGAGGCCCAAGTCGATCGATTCATGTTCAACATCCGCGTCCGCTATCCGACGATTCAAGAGGAAGCGGACATCATCCGCGGCACGACCGGGACGGACACGCTTGAACCCTCGGCGGTCCTCTCAGCGGCTGACTTGTTGCAGTTGCAGGAGATTGTCCGCAGCGTGCCGGTCTCCGACGACGTCATCATGTACGCGGCCCGATTGGTCGCCGCGACACGACCGCGGCTGAGTGATCGCGGCGCGACCATGGTCGGCAGTGAAGTCGAGATGGTGCGAAAGTATGTCACCTACGGCGCCAGCCCTCGCGCCGGCCAGGCACTGGTGTTGGCCGGCAAAGCACGCGCGGTCCTGGAAGGCCGCTATCACGTCGATTTCGCGGACATCGCGGCGTTGGCCCATCCGGTGCTGCGACATCGGTTGGTGCTGAACTTCCATGGCCGCGCCGACAACGTCGACTCCGATGACGTGATCGATGCGCTGCTCCAAGCGGTCAAGGAGGACGTCTCTTGATCGCCACTGCCCAATCCAAGAAAGCCTCCCCGTCGCAATCGGCCGGCCAGCCCAGCCGACCCGATTGGCTCAAACCGGACGAACTGGCGCGACTCAGTTCGATCGAACTCCGCGCCCGCGGCGTGGTGGAAGGTTTCTTGCAGGGTTTACACCGCAGCCCGTTCATCGGCTACAGCGTCGAGTTTTCCTCGCACCGCCGCTATGGACCCGGCGATGATCTGCGGCACGTCAATTGGAAACTGTTTGCCCGCCAGCGAAAACTCTACGTCAAAGAGTTTGACGCCGAGACCAACCTGAACCTGTACCTGTTCGTCGACGCCAGCCGATCGATGCAGTGCAAGGTCGAAGGGGCGATGACCAAACATGAGTACGCCGCGACCTTGGCCGCCGCGTTCGCCGCGTTGGCGCTCAAACAGCGTGACGCGGTCGGACTGGGGTTGTTCGATGACGGCGTTCGCCACTACATGGATCCGTCGGCCAAACCGGGGCGCTGGGAAGATTGCCTGAGCCTGTTGGCGACCCGTCCCGAATCCAACGTCACCGCATTGTCCAAGTCGCTCGAACAGGCCGCGGCATTGGCCCGCCACCGCGGCGTCGTCGTGATCCTCAGCGACCTCGTCGATGACGACGTCGAAGGCATCAAGAAAGGGCTGCAGCAATTGCGTCACCGCGGACACGAGGTCATCGTGTTTCACCTGCTGGATCCCTTTGAACGCTATTTGGCCGATAGTGGACGCTATCGAGTGTTGGACATGGAAGGCCCCGCCGAACTGACGACCAACATGGAAAGCATTCGCGCAGATTACTTGAAGAAAATCGAGCACTGGTGTGATCAGCTGGATGAAGCCTGTTTGCACCAGGGCGTTGACCGCATCGAGTTGACGACCGACAAGCCGCCGACCGCGGCGCTGGTCGATTATTTAGTGAAACGATCCACCTAATGTTTTGTCGCTCGTTGATCCTGCCACGAGCATCCGTAGAACGACACACGAGCGACACACCCCCGTTTATCGATGAACTTCATTCAAACCGGATTCCTGATTGGCGGCCTGGCCGTCGCGATCCCAGTGCTGGTGCATTTGCTCAGCCGCTGGCAGGTTCGTCGTGTGGAACTGGGGACGATGCGTTTCCTGCAAGAGGTGATGCAGGACGGCGCCCAACGTCGCAAAATCCGTCGCTGGTTGTTGCTGCTGACACGCATGGCCACGGTCGCCGTGTTGGTGCTGCTGTTCGCACGCCCCTACTTGCCCGAAACCATCCGCCGCGACGGCGATCGTTTGCGCGTGATGTTGATCGACCGCTCGGCCAGCATGAGCATGCCGGGCCAGGGCGGACGGTTGATCGACGACGCGGTGGCCAAAGCGAAAGACGTGGCCGCCGAACTGGGGACCGACGCGACGATCCTTTGGGCTTGGTTTGATTCCAGTGTGGAACCCTTCGACGGCAACCTCGCCCGCGTGTCGGCGCCACGCAGTGTCGTCGGCGACACGAACTACCTGGCAGCTCTCCGCTGGGCCCGCGATCGCGTCGCCGCGGATTCCGACGCAATGGCCGATGTCGTCATCCTCTCGGACCTGCAACAGTCCGGCCTGGCCTCCGACGCGTTGGAAACCGCGACGCTACAGATGCCCAAGCACTTGCCCGTCCGGGTGATCGATGTGGGCCGACCGGCGGCGAACAACTTGGCCATCCAAACGGTCACGACCACGTCGAAGCGACTTTCACCCCAGCGAGACGCATTGATCAACGCCACGTTGTTCAACTTCGGCACCTTGCCGATGGAAGAGATTCCAATGACGGCGACGGCAACCAACGGCCGACGCAGCGTGCGATTAAAGAAGTCAATCAATCTGCCCGACGGCCAGGCCCAAGAACTGTCGTTCGACTTTGGCAAACTGGAACCGGGCACCTGGCAGGTCACGGTGCAATTGGACGTCGAAGACGACTTGGCCGTCGACAATCGACGGATGACGGCTTTCGAGATCGCTCAACCGGCCCCGGTCTTGGTCGTCGATGGCGGCTCGCGTGACGGGGCACAGTTGGCCGAGAGTTTTTATCTGGCCGCGGCGCTGCGACAGACCAGTCGCAAACCGGAACCGAGCGTCGATGCCGAGCGCGCCGACGACGACGGCCAACAAGCAACACCCCGGTCCGGATTGTTTGACCCCCAAGTCGTCTTTCTTTACGACGATGCCCTGCCCGAGATCCAACCAGACCGCACCGAGTTGGTCGTTGTGACCGATTGCAGATCGCTTCCGGAACGTTGGATCCAGCGACTGGAAACTTATGTCACCGCCGGCGGCAAGCTGTTGGTGTTCGCCGGCGACGGCAGCAATGACGGCAGTGGCGGCACATCGGCAGCATCCCACACGGCCTGGCAACAGTCGGGATTGGCCCCCGGAACGATCCAGACGCCGATGCGCAGCGGTGCGATGCCGTTTCGCATCACCTCGGTCGATTCGGCCAATCCGATGTTGTCTCCGTTTGCCGACCCGCAATCCGGCGACCTCGGTCGCCTGTCGTTCGATCAAATCCTGCCGGTCCGACCCGATGAACGGACCGCCGTCTTGGCGCGTTTTGAGGGTGACCGGCCGGCACTGACGCGACACCGATTGGGCCAGGGTGATGTGGTCTGGTTTCTCTCCAGTGCCGATGCCAGTTGGGGCAACTGGACGACCAGCCCGTTGTACCTGCCGTTGGTTCACCAGATGGCCGGCGACCTGCTGGACCTGACCGGCGAAGGCAAGATCCGTTACCGCTCGGTCGGCGATCGGCGGGACCTTTCGACCACACGAACGGCACAGCGAGCGTCCTCGGATCCTGCCGCACTGCGAACCGTCTCGGCGGGCACCGTCGACCCGGAATCGCTCACGTTCGGTCGAATCGGATTCGAGCAATCCGGCGGCGCGCTGTACGTCATCAATTCAACGGCCAAGGAATCCGACCCGACACGCATTCCCATCGAACAATTCACCGAACACTTTCAGATCACCCCGGCTGATTCGGGGACCAGCGAAGTGGCCGAAACCGTCCAAGGCGAGCACAAGCGCGAATTGTGGCCCTGGTTTGCCGCCGTGGCCGTCGTGTTGTTGACCGCCGAGTTTTCACTTGCCAATCGGACATCCGCATGAACGCTCCCGACGTCGCCTATCAAGTCGCTCGCCAATTCACGGCCCTGCGTCGCAGGTACCTGACCGTTCGTCTGGCCACCACGGCCAGCATCGCGGCAGTGTTTTTGCTGGCCGTGTGGGTGTTGCTGGGCATGATTGACTATCGCTGGGAATGGCCGCATACCTGGCGGACGACCGCGATGATGACCGCGATCGGTATCGCCGCCGCGCTGCTGGCCTGGCAAGCGGTTTGGCTGTTTCGCCTGACCCGACAACGATCGTTCGCGGGGATCGTCGAGCGGTCCTTTGAAGATTTCGGCCAACGGATTCGCACGGTGCTCGACACGGTCGCCGGACGCGTGCAAGGCCCCGACGAAATGTTGACCGCACTGGGCAATCAAACACTCGGGCGATGGGAATCCGTCACTCCCGCACGCCTGGTGCCCGTTCGTTCGCTGTGGTTGGCGCTGGTCGCCAGCGCCGCCACTGCCGCCGTGTTGCTCGGGTTATTCACTGCCGGCGGCGATTGGCGTCTGGCGATCCTGCGAGCGATCGGAATCGACCGCCCCTATACCACGCTGATGGTCACACCGGGCGACATCACGCTGCTGGAAGGAACGCCGGTGGACGTGTCCCTGGATCTCGTCGGGCGGACCAATCGCGACGTCTTGCTTCGCTACCGTGAACTCAGGCCGATCAATACCGACGCGATCGAAACGGACTCGACACGATCCAAGACGATCGAAGATGCCGCGGCACCCGAGCCCGAGTGGATTGAAAGCGAAGTCCTGGCCGATGCGCCGGAGACCGACGCTCGGCGAAAGTCCTTCCGCACGAACCTGGGCAAAGCGACTTGGCCGATCGAATATCAATTCGTCTCCAGCGGGCAAACCACCTCCATCCACCGGATCGATGTCCAGCCGTTGATCGAAACCGAACGGATCGAGATCACCGTCCAACCGCCCGAGTACACCGGATTGCAATCACGCGTGTTTTCCAAGCCCGACCTGACCGTCTTGGAACGCTCCCAGGTCACCGTCACCATCGAACTGAACCATCCACTGCATCAAGCGGTGCTGGAAACGGGCCCGCGGACGTCACAGCTGGCACCGACACCCTTGGATTCGCCCCAGGATCGGACACGTTGGACGTTTTCATTGCCCGCGGACAATACCGTCCGTTGGCGATTCTCAGGCTCCGGTGCCGATGGGACTCCGATGGAACCGGTCGCCGGACGGCTGGGCATCCGTCGTGACGCCGCTCCATCCATCAGCTGGCGGGAACCGAACGACGAGATCAGGGTTCACACGTTGGCCGAAGTTCCGCTGGGCGTCCAAGTCTCCGACGACTACGGAATCATCGAATCCGGAATCGCGTTCCAACTCGGTGGCGACGATGAATACGTCCTGACCGACTGGACGACGGAATCCGACGCCGAGGCTTCGACGACATCTCCGGCCGAAAAAACCCGGTTGCTGCTTGCGGAGCTGTTGCCACTGGAATCATTCGACCTCTCCGAACGTGACTACATCGCGTACTACGCCTATGCCGTCGACAATCGTCCCTGGGGAAACCACCGCAGCGAATCAGAGGTGCGGTACATCGACATCCGGCCGCTGCGACAGTTCTATCAAGAGATCGATCCGCCCGGCGGAAACGGCGGCGCCAGCTCGCGAGTTCTGGTGCGTTTGGACGAGATCATTCGACGCGAACGGTTTGTGATCAATCGAACGCGAAAACTGGTTCGTGGCGGAACCGACATGGCCGCTCAACTGGGAACGATCGATCGTCTGGTCGAAAACCAAAGCGAACTGGCGGACTTGACGCGTTTTCTGGCGGAGTTCTTCATCTCGCGCGGAAACGACGACGTCGAAGCGTTCAACCAGGCCGAAGCGGCGATGTTGCAAGCGGCCGACTCGCTGGCCGCCGGCTCGTTGGATCTGGCCATGGTTCAAGAAGAAGAAGCCCTCCGTTCACTGGCCGAAGCACGCCGCACCCTGGAGATCATTCTGACCAAACGCATGAGCCTGTCCCAACAACAGGCACTGCGTCGTCTGGCGCGCCAGTTACAACAGAAACTGCGTCGTGACCCTCCCGAGACCGAACGCCAATTGGCCGACTCGCTGATCCAAATCGCATCCCAGCAACGTCGTCTGACGGCCAACGCCCAGTCAGCCGCGTCGGGACAACGATCTCCTCTTGCCACGCAGTCAAACACGTCCCTGCCGTCGGCGACATCGTCCGGTCAAAGTCAAGCCGAAACGAGCGAACGCGAAAACGATCCAGAGGCCGCAGAAGAGAATGCTGAGGAGACCGCTGGGGAAAACGAAAACAACGCCGAGTCCTCCGCCGCCACCTCGGAATCGATCGACCAAGACCAAGACGCGATGAACGAAGACGACTCGTCCAGTCCCCAGGAAACACTCTACGAACAACAAATCGAATTGTTGGAGCGACTCGACGCGATCCGCGAACCATTGGCCGAACGATTGACGCAGTCCGAGTTGATGACCCGGCGGATGGATGACGCCCAGGCGGGGATGGACGATCTGGCCACGCTGGCACGCGAGGGCGAACTCGAATCGATGGCCGCCAGGGGCCAGAGCGTCAGCGATCTGATCCAAGAACTGGGCCTGCAACTCGAAGCGGTCTCCGCCGCCGAACCGGTGACGCGGGTTTCGTCTCTGCGGGATTTGACCAGCGGCCTGGCCGGCATGGAACATCAACTCGGCACCCTCGACCCACTCTCCCCCGGCGGTGGTCGTGATCCCGATTCCGCGAATCGCGATGGTGCAAATCAGCCCGAGCGTGAAACCGAGGCCGAACGACTGGCGCGACGGATGGCAGCCCGCAGCGAAACGCTGGAAGAAGTGATCTCGTCGCAAGCGGACATCGGCGACATCGAGATGAGCGAAGTCAACGATCAGCTGCAAAACTTTGCCGAGGAAACTCGTTTTCTGGAACAACTCGAATCGACCCGATCCGCCGCCGACCGGGTTCGGAACGCCGACGGCAAAACGGACGAAACGGAAGCTGCCGAGGCGATCGAACGGGCGGTCGAATACGCCCAAGCCGCCAATCGTCTGGAACGACTTTACCAACAACTCGTCACCCCACGCCTGGCCCGTTTGCGACGCATGGAACAACAAGCCAACCAATTGGCCACGCAGATGCGAAGCAATGGGACAAGCGGTGGAAAGGCCGAGCCCGAAACCGAACGAGCCCTGCGTGATCTCAAGCAAGAGTTACGGGCCGAGTCGTTGCGGGAGTTGGCCGAGTTGCTCGAGGGCGGACAGAGCGAGGATGCGACGGAAACGCAGGACCAGGGATCCCGAGACGGCGAAATGACCGGCCCGTTGGCTGGCGGAGGAGGATTGACGTTCCGTGACGGCGATTCGGTCTCCAACCGCGTCCGTCTGGTCGCCGACGAACTCCGCAAGCGAATCCAACACGTGATGCTGCTGGAGATCGCGGTGGACCGCCAAACTCCGATCCCGTCAGAATATCGTCGCGCCGTCGACGGGTACTTTGAAACACTGGCCCGAGAGAATTCTGTCGAGATGGAATCGGCCGCTACGGGAGCGTCACAATGAGCGGCCTCGAGTTACTGGCAAACACGTATTTCTCCTGGACGTCACCGCTGTCCCCCCGAGGCTGGATGGGACTGGTCGCCGCCTGCGTGCTGTTGTGGTTCGTGTTGCGAGTCTTCTGGGGACGTTCGTTGGTCAACGGTCGTACCGGGTTGATCGTGATTCGCGCCGCCGCGATTGCGATCCTGGTCGCGATCCTGTTGGGGCCGACCAAGATCGACGAACAGGCCGGTGAAACGACTCGGCCCTCGATGATCTATCTGTTCGATGGTTCGCAAAGCATGCAACTCGGCGGCGAACTGAGTCGTTGGGAGCAAGCGTTACGATTTGTCGGCGAAGCACAGCAGAGTGCCGGGCCGGGGTATTCCGGTGACGTTCAGGCCTTTCGATTTGGTCACCGGTTGTCGCCCCTGGTCCAGCCCAGCGGTGCGTCGCCGCAATCCGCCGGCGCGTCGCTACCGAGTAAAGCGACGCTGGCAGGAAACCGGCCTGCTGACGACCCCGTGGACATCACCTTGGTTTCCGATTCCGCATTGCGCGGTACGTCGGGTGGTACGTCGGAAACGATCGAAGGCCCCGACGCCTCGGACTCACGCCTGGCCGACGCACTGCGCCAGTTGATGCCCCAAGTCAGCGCCCAATCGTCTGCCGGTGTGGTGCTGTTGTCCGACGGGCGGGTGCGAGCTTCGGAATCGGTGGAACGTTTGTCGGAGATCTTTGGCAAGTCCCAGGTGCCGATTCATGTCGTACCGATCGGGCAATCCGGGGGATCGGGCGACATCGCGATTGTTTCACTCGTCGTGCCGTCGCGGGTGCGAAAATACACCGAGAACGAACTGCAAGTTTTCATGCGCAGCTTCGGCTATGCCGGTCAACAAACCACGATCCGGATCCGACGCAAGGGCGGCCAGGGCGGTGACTTGGCGACGTTGCCGATCACGCTCTCCGGCGGTGCCCAATCCGCTTCGTTGATGTTTCGCGTCGATGAACGCCCCGAGGACTTGATCGTGCTGGTGGATCCGGTCGAAGGCGAATTGACCCGTCGAAACAACAGCGTCGAGACCCGGGTGGAGATCGATCGGACCAAGGTTCGGGTGCTGTGTCTTCAAAGCGGCCAAGCGTCCGGGGCGCAGTCGTTGCTGAGTCAGTTTCTGCCGATCGCCCCCGGTCCCGCGGCGGCTTCGACCTCGGGCGTTTCGATTCAATCGGCGTTGGTGGCCGACGAAGATGTCGAATGCACGACCCTGGTCAGCATGGGCGGTCAATCCTTGCGACGACTTTCCCCGGACGGATTCACCCAAGCGTCGTCTGGTTTTCCACGCACGCGCGCCGAACTGTTTGCTTATGACTGCGTGATTTTCAGCGACGTCACGCCGGCGGTGCTGGAAGACGAACAACAACAATGGCTGACGCAGTGGATCGATGGCCGCGGCGGTGGGCTGATCGTGACCGGCGCGTCATCGCTCTCGGCCGACGGCTGGCAAGACTCGCCGATCGAGCCGCTGTTGCCGGTGACCTTGGAAACGGCATCCACCGGGTTCCCCCTCCCCACCGCCGTCGACGTCACCGTTCCCAATCACCCGATTTGGCGGCTGAGGATCGAAAAACAACTCAACGAGCTGCTGATCCAGGCGTTGCCGGACCTGTCGGTCGGACGAGCCGATTTCAAAGCGAAACCCAACGCGATGGTGCTGGCCCAGCGGCGTGACGATCAAACCCCCGTCATGATCGCCCAGCGTGCCGGACGAGGCCGCGTGTTGGTCTCCGGTGCGACGCTCTCGGGGACTGCACTGGAACAACTCTCACAGACCTGGGGCGATCAACCGGAACGGGTGGTCGGAAAGTTTTGGAGAAATCTGGTCTACTGGGCGACCGAAGAATCCTCCACCGGCCGACGCCGACTGGTCGTTCAGTCCAACCAACGTTTCTATCGCCCCGGCCAGCGGCTTTCGATTCGTGCGACGGCCTATGACGAAGCCGCCCGGCGATCACAGCACTATCGAATCTGGGCGATGTTCGAACCCGAATCGCTCGACGACATGTCACTCTATTCCCCCGTCCTCTGGCCCGACAATCTCGTGCGTCAAAGCGGAGAAGTCGGACCGCGGATCGCGTGGGGGGAAGAACTACCGCTGAAATCCGATCGGGAAGAAGGCGTTTATCAACTGGATTTGATGCTCAGCGAAACGGCGGCCAGCGGTGACAGCGGGATGCGGATCGAGCTGACCGCGTACGAGGGCACCGAACCCGAATCCTCGTTCAGTCACGGCACGCAAGTCGACAGCACGTCGCTGGCCATCCAGATCCTGAGCGATCCGTTCGAACAACAAAACCCACTTCCCAATCAGGAATTGATGGCCCGCGTGGCGGCGGTTTCTGGCGGCCAGGTACTGGACCAACCGGAACAATTGGGCGAGCTTCTGCGTGGACGAAAAGAATTTCGAGGTCCGCCGACCATTGATTCGACTCCGGCATGGAATCGTGCGTGGCTTTGGCTAGGCTTAATCGGTCTGTTATCGACCGAATGGGTTTGGCGGCGAGTTTCGGGATTGGCATGACGAATCTCCTTTAGACGTACAAAGAGACAATGGCAAAACCTTCCAAAGATGTAACCGCTGCCGAACTGGCCATATTGGAGAAGCTGTGGGAGCACGAGCGTGCGACCCTGAAACAGCTTTCCAAATGGCTGTACGGTGCCGAAACGCCGTCGGATATTGCGACGGTCCAGAAACTGATTTCCCGGCTGGAAGCCAAGGGCTGTGTCGCCCGTGATCGCGACTGCTGGCCGCATCAATTCCAAGCCGCCATCGATCGCGATCATTTGATTTCACACCGGCTGCAAGCAACCGCCGACGAACTCTGTGACGGTACGATGTCCACCTTGCTGACGCACTTGGTCAAGTCGGCCAAGTTCAACTCGCGTCAACGAAAACGTCTCCGCAAGATTCTTGATGACTTGGATGCCGAATGATGGCCGTTGCCGCAGTGATCATCGGTAACCTTTGCCTGGCGTCGTTGATCGGCGTGCTGGCATGGACCGTCGGTCGCCACGGCCGACGCGCGGCGCTCGCCCATGCGCTGTGGGTCATGTTCTTCGTCAAACTGATCACCCCGCCGATCGTCTCGATCCCACTGCCCATCCCCACGTTCTTCCCGCGTCCTGTCGTTCAAAACGTCACCCCGCCGATCGCGTCCGCCAACACTCCGTTTCCCGACGACGCGAACTCGCAACCGGCGACCGACGACCACCTGGATCCGCAGCCCCTGGCCGCCGGCGCTGTTCCGGCCACCGGCACCGTATCAGCAACCCCAGTCACACCTCGATCGGCTCTGTCGCGTTTCAATTGGCTGATGTGCGGGTTGGGTGCGATTTGGTCGGGCGGATTTTTCGCGCTGGTCGCACACGGAATCATCCGGCTGGTCCGTTTCCGCCATTTGATCGGCGAGTGCGGCGTCGATGATGAAGAAGCGACCGAGACGGTGCGCGGGTTCGTGCAGCGCGAGCGCCGCCGGCACTTGGGTCGACGCACCCCACGCGTCGTGCGGGTGTCCGTCCACGTCTCGCCGATGCTGTTCGGTTTCGCGACGCGACCGATCATTGTTTGTCCCGAAGCGTTGTGGCAATCGCTCTCGCCGTCGGATCGCCAATCATTCTTGGCGCATGAGACCGCGCACTTTTTGCGACGCGATCATTGGGTGCGTTGGCTGGAATGGTCGGTGTCGGCCGTCTATTGGTGGTTTCCCGGAGTGTACGTCGCGCAAAAACAACTCGAACGTCACGAGGAAGCGTGTTGCGACGCTTGGGCCGTCAAGATCCTGGACACGAAACCGCGCCATTATGCCGAGGCCCTGCTGCGTGTGGTGGACTTCATCAGCGATCACGAAGTCGGATTGCCGGGTTTTGCCAGTGGGATGCAACCGACCGCGACCTTGGAAGAAAGGCTGCGGTTGTTGATGCGGAACGAGCTCGATCATGCCGGCTCACGACTGCACACCTGGGGCAGCGGCCTGGCCTGCGCCGCGATTTGGATGGTCCACCCTGAAGTCTATTCGTTGGAACTTTCACGCCAATGGGTTCGAGTGACCGAGTCGGTCTCTGAACCTGAGAGGTTGGAATCACCGTCACCGATCACGCCCGATCTGCCGAACCAAGATTGGGACGAACAACAGTTGCCCGCGGCGCCGAGCGGGTTTTGGAACGCGGCACCGATTCGCGACTGGGGGCGGTTTTCGTTTGACGTCTCGGGCTATCGTTTCTCCGCGATCGCCGGCGAGGGATTTGTCATCGAGGGACCTTCGGCCGATCCACTTGCCTTTGACCGCCAAAGCTTGACGGCCATCGCCGAGATCCCGGCCAGCGGACGGGTCATCATTGGCGATGCCCAGGGGAATGTTCGCTTGTGGGACCTGGCGGCCGGCATGCCGGTGTCGTTGCTCGGCCGGCATCCTGCCGACGTCACCAGTCTGGCCGTCACCCCCGACGGCGGTGTCTTTTCCGCTGATTCCTCCGGGACCGTGATCCGCTGGGAACTGCAATCCGGACGAACACTCGCCCGCTGGACCCACACGAGCGCCGGACATGGAACGCCAAGCGGGTCTGCCGCCATCCAGTCCATCCGCTCGTCGGTCGACGGGCGATGGCTGGCCGTCCTGTCTGGCGACTGGCGGCAAGCATCAGATCCGAAGACACTTCATCGACTGGACAGCCAGACTCTGACCGTCCACTCGCACTATCAACTGCCACCCGATACGGCAGTGGTCGTACCGGATCAAAGTGGCCAGTGGAGCGTCATCAGCTGGAACGGAACCATCGGATCGCTCGACGCTTCAGCACCGATCCGACGGGTGAAGAAAGATTGTGTCTCCGCCCTCGTTCTTTCTCAACACGCCGGCCTTGGCACAGGCGATCTCGACGACAGACTTCTCCCTTCGACGGACGTTGCGCAATGAAATCTGCACTCCTGCCAGCCATCGTTTTGGCCGCGTTCGCAGTCACGCCCGATCACACGATGGCACAACTCGGAAGTTCCGCCCAGTACGAAGCCCCTGAACTGAAACGACACTTCCAGAATCAGGCGGAGGCTTACGAGATAACCGCCGATGGACAACTGCTGACGCTCAACGAGCAGCCGCTGATGCAGTGGAGCAATCCGGTCCGTAGCCAGGAACAAGGCTCACTGTATGTTTGGATGCTCGCCGATCGACCCGTCGTGTTGGCATCCATTTTCTCCTATCAGTACAACGAGCAAGTATTCTGTCGCCACGAGCTTCAATCGATATCCGACAAATCGATCTCAGCGGTGCTCGACGGCGTCGAAGTCTGGTCACCAAAGACGCCGGGATTGAAGCGAACTGCGATCACCGATGTCCCTCCCCCGTCGAGTTCACCGGCACGCCGCTTGGCACGCATGCGCGGCATCGCCAGACAGTTCTCTGGAATGCTTCGGATCCCTGGCAAACAACCGGCTCAACTGGTGCTCAAACCGCAACCCGTCCTGCGTTATCAATCACCGGAAAACGGTATCGTCGACGGTGCCATCTTTTCGCTGGCCATCGCCACGGACCCCGAAATCTGGTTGATCGTCGAAGCGATCGAGAATCCATCGGGCGAAGCGAGTTGGTCTTATGCGGCCGTTCGCTCCCACTACCATCAGTTGGACCTGCAACGAAACGGAACAACCGTCTGGTCGGCCCCGATGGTGATCGCGCTGCGAGACACGCGTGCCGCCCAACAACCGTTCGCTGGCGAGCCATACTTCACCTTTCACACCCGTTCCCCCATCCCCGCGCCCGAGATGTTGCGATGAAAGTTCGAAGTTTGCCGTTGCAGGTTCTGTTGCTCGGTTGCTTCGCCGCGACGAGCATGATCGCCGCTGTCGGCGCCGCTGCCGCGGAAAGCGACGCACAGGCTGCCGCCGCCGCATCGGGCGCCAACCGTCGCATGCTGATCAGTTGTGGGCTGCCCGGTGATGATCGACATCGCGAGCAAATGACCGCAGCGATCCAGAGCCTGATCACGACCTCCCAAACCGTGCTCGGTGTACCGCCGGAACAACTGACGATTTTGGCCGGTGATGAAGTGATGCAAACCGCACTCCAACCGCTGCATTCCGCAACGGGAATCTGCACGCGAGACACGCTCGAGACCGCTTTGGCCGACGCAGCCAAGACGCTCAAACCGAGCGATGCGTATTGGGTGCTGATGATCGGTCATTCGCACCCCTACGGCGTGGAAAGCCAATTCAATGTTTCCGGTCGCGACATCAACCAAAGCCAATTCGCACAGGCGGCGGCCGCCATCGAGTGCCGCGAACAAGTGTTCTGGTTGACTCAACCGTTAAGCGGGTTTTGGATCAAACCGCTGGCTCGCCCAGGACGCATCATCATGACCGCGACCGAAGCGGATCTTGAATTCACGGCGACGGAGATGCCGTATGCGTTGGCCGCGGTACTCGACGGCAGCGCCGACACCGAATCACTCCGCGACATCGATGGTGACGGAACACTTTCCCTGTTGGACCTGTACCTGGCAACCAACATCGAAGTCACCGCGCGTTTTCGCGCCATCGACCGACTGCAAACCGAACACGCCCAACTCGATGACAACGGAGACGGCCGAGGCAGCGAAGTCCAACAGCCCTACTTGCCGGTCGAACCGGAAGACGACCAAGAACAAGACGGGCAGGAGGAAGGGGAGGAAGACGAGTCCGACGCGGGCGAAGCCCAAGCGGCCGAACCCACCCCGGTCCCCAAGCCCGCGCTCATTCAAAGTCAAAATTTGGACGGGTTCCGCAGCCGCTACGTGTTGCTGGAACCCCCGACAACTTAGTGCTTCCTCCACAATTGATGTTGGGGTTGCGTCGGCCGAGCGGAAAAAGGGGTCAGGTACCCAATGGCACGGGCATACGTGTTGGTGTACAGGCTTTAGCCGCGCCCTGTCGCTGCAAAGCAGCGACAGGGCGCGGCTAAACACCAACGATTGCTGAATCCCACATTTCTTATCCCTGTGCCATTCGGGTCAGGCCCCCCTCGGCGCGTGAACCGACCGTTGTCAACCAATCGTCAGCCGCTTGAGGACGAGCCAATCGGTTACACTGGCGGACCACCCAACCGCTCTCTCTCCCGCCCAAGACTCCGCCATGATTTCCTTCCCAATGACCCACTGGGTCTTGATTGCCGCCGGACTGGCCGCCTGCTGTGTTGCATCGCCGCCCGCGTCCGCCCAGTCGTTGAATTTGCAACTGCGCTACCAAGAGCCCACCGCCGAAGGGTCACCCCGATTCCACCGCTTGACCCGTGACGAGCAATGGGACCCGGATCGCACGGCGGTGATCGTTTGCGACATGTGGGATTCCCATCACTGCGTCAACGCGGTTCGACGTGTCGCGCAGCTTGCCCCCCGGATCGATCGTTTTTGCGACACGTTGCGAGAACAAGGCGTGACGATCATCCACGCCCCCAGCAGTTGCATGCCGGCCTATCAAAACCACCCGGCGCGCGCCCGGGTCACGGCGATCCCGGCGGCCGCCACAATGCCCGCTGACATCGCCAGCTGGTGTGATCAAATCCCCAGTGAAGAGGCCGCCGCGTATCCGATCGACCAATCCGAGGGCGGTGAAGACGACGATGCCGACGACCACCGTCAATGGGCCGAACGTCTGGCTGCCATCGGACGCAACCCGCGCGCGCCGTGGCAACGCCAAGTCGACGTGATCGGCATCGATGACCAGCGTGACTTCATCAGCGATAGCGGCACCGAGATCTGGAGCATCTTGACCAGCCGGGGCATCGACAACGTCATTTTGGTCGGCGTGCACACCAACATGTGTGTGCTGGGACGCCCCTTCGGATTGCGCCGGCTCGCCTCGGCGGGCAAAAACGTCGTATTGGCGCGCGACCTGACCGACACCATGTACGACGACCGAGCCTGGCCCTATGCCAGCCACTTCACCGGCACCGATCTGATCGTTGCACACATCGAGCGCTACGTGTGCCCGACGATTTCAAGCGATCAAGTTCTCGGCGACCAAACGTTTCGCTTCGCCGGCGATCACCGCATCGGCCTGTTGATGCTGGTCGCCGAAAACGAGTACCAGACCAACGAAACGCTTCCCGCGTTTGCGGCAAAACACCTGTCGACACATTTCAGCGTCCAGTTTGCCTGGGGCAGTGACACCGAACGCCACGAGATCGTAGGAATCGAGCAGTTGGCCGACGCCGATGCGTTGCTGGTGAGTGTCCGTCGGCGTGCTCTGCCGCAACGCGATCTTGATTTGATCCGCGAGTTTGTCCGGCAAGGCAAACCCGTGATCGGCATCCGCACCGCCAGCCACGCGTTTTCGCTGCGCGACCAACCCGCACCGGAGGGCAAAGGCGTTTGGGACAGCTTCGATGCCGATGTGTTCGGCGGCAACTACACCGGCCACTTCGGAAACTCACTGAAAACCACGCTTCGTCGGCCCGCCGATGCGATCCATGATCCGATCGTTTCGACCACCGGCGCGATGAACATTCAGCCCGGCGGATCGCTCTACAAAACGGCGCCGCTGGCAAAAGGCGCTCGAGTGTTACTGGAAGGCATGGTCCAAGGTGAAACGGCCCAGCCGGTCGCATGGACGTTCATCCGCAACGACGGCGGACGCTCGTTCTACACCTCGCTGGGACACGTCCAGGATTTCGAGCAAGCCGAGTTCGAAGCGTTTCTCTCGGCGGGCATCCACTGGGCCTGTGGACAGCAACCCCACACGCTGGCCGAAGTCGAAGCGCAGAACAAACGCTACGCCGCCGGCGGTGGGAAGCAACGCAAGTGAGCGAAAGCCTGCACACCAGCGGACGTTGGTGTCTCGCCGGTAGGCGATTCCCGGTCGCTGCAACCTCGTCAAACAAAGGAACTACACCCCTGCCGGTTGCAGCGTCGGCGATTCGACATCCCCGTACTGGTGCATCGATTCGGGTGCCAACTTGAGCGCCGTCCTGAGGTCCATGAACAGGACAAAGACGACCGGAACGAGCACCAGCGTGAAGCACGTCGAGACGATCATTCCGCCCAAAAAGACGACGCCCAGCCCGCGATACAACTCGCTGCCCGCACCCGGAAACACCACCAACGGCAACAGCCCCAACACGGTCGTCAACGTGGTGATACAGATCGGACGAATCCGCGTGCGGACACTCATCGGCACCGCCTGGATCGGCGCGAGATGTTCTTCGCGCATGTGAACCAATGATTGGTGCACGATCAAAATCGCGTTGTTGACCACCGTTCCGATCAAGATAATGAACCCGAGCATCGTCAGCACGTCCAACGACTGGGGGACAAATAAGTTCAATACCCATAGTCCGACGATGCCGCCGACCGCACCCAGTGGCACGCTAAAGATGACCACAAAGGGATACAGCCAAGACTCGAACAGCGCGGCCATCAACAGATAGGTGATCAGCACCGCCATCAGAATATTGAAACGGAGCGCGTCCCAGGCTTGCCGCAACTTATCGGCGGTCCCGGACAAGGCCACAAAGTACTCATTGCCGATCGTCCCTTCGTCGACCAACGGCGCGATGATTTGGCCATTGACCAGTTCCATGGCGGCTTCCAGCGGCATGTCATCCGGCGGGCTGACTTCGACGGTGATCGAACGCAATCGTTCACGGCGTTGGATTTGCTCCGGCCCGCTGCCGTATTGCATCTCCGCGACCGCCATCAACGGAACGACTTCTCCGTCACCGGTCGCCAACGGCAGCGACATCAACGCTTGCGGATCCGCATTGCGACCGGTCGGTCCCTTGATCGTCATGTCGATCTTGTCACCGCCCACGTAGTAGTCACCGGCATAGGCCCCATCGACCATGGCATCGGCGACGTAGCCGAGGTCGGTCGTGTCGATCCCCATCTCGGATGCCGCCAACAACTTGGGTTTGAGATGGATTTCTGGACTGGACAGCTCCAAACTCGGCTGGGCCGACGCTTGGCCCTCGGGCATCAATCGTTCCACGTCGTCAAGCACGCGACCGGCGATGACGACCAACCGTTCCAGATCGGGACCGGAAATCTCGATGTCAATTGTTCGTCCGCCCGACATGCCCCGACCGAACAAACTGGATTGGGACGCCATCACACGAATCCCCGGCAACCCGGCGCCGGCCTGGCGAATCAACGGAACCAACTCCGACGCCCGCTCGGGGTCCCGGGCGCGAAAACCCATGAACAGACTTCGCTCGCGGATCGAGCAAAAGTAATAATCCAAGACCGGAGCGTCCGAGCCATCGGTGGCCGCACTGCCTTCGTCGACGTCCCAAACCGGACGCAACCGCTGCTCGACGATCGCTCCAATGTCGGACAACTCGTCCAGGTTGTAACCGGCCGGAAGCGAAAACCGTGCGAACACGAAGTTGCGGTTTCCCGTCGGCAAGTATTCGACCTTCGGCCACAACAGGTAGCTGAGTCCGACCGAAAGCCCCGTCATCACCAACACGACAGCGATCGAACGCAATCGGGAACGGAGCACCCAGGAGTTGAAACCGACGACCGAACCGACCAGCGCCGAGGCGGCACCGCGCGTGGTCCGTTCGAACCAACCGTCCGACTGGGCATCCGATCGGCCGCCGAGTTGATCGCCGGACAGACCGTCAGACGTTTCGGCAACCGCGTCGTTGCGGGAACGCCGGCGGGCGAACAAACGCGACGCTGCGGTGGGAATCACGGTGAACGAGACGAGCATGGAGAAAGCGATGCCACAACTGATCGCCAGGGCGATGTCGCGAAACAATTGCCCCGCCGTGGCTTGCACGAAGATCACCGGCAAAAACACGGCGATCGTCGTCAGCGTCGATGCCACGATCGCGCCGCCGACTTCGCCGACGCCCCGGGACGCTGCGACAAAGGCGGTCTCGCCGAGCTGTTTACGCCGGGTGATGTTTTCCAACACCACGACCGCGTTGTCGACCAGCATGCCGACGGCGAAGGCCATCCCCGCCAGCGAGATCACGTTCAACGAACGCCCAACAGCGTCATGCACAAAAACGCCCCGGCGATGCTGATCGGAATCGCCACCGCCGCGACCAATGCACCGCGTGCGATGCGATAGCCCAACACGAAAATCAGCACGACGGTGCCGACGTAGAACCAGGGCGAGACGTACACCGACGCAACAGCGGTCGCCGCGATCGCCACGCTGGCCAACACGGTGGCGCGGCCGAAATGCAAAAACAACATCAAAATGATGATCGTCGCGGCGCTGCCGATCAGCATGTTTTGCACCACCAACGCGATCGCCGATTCGATGTATTCGGTCTCGTCGTAGTACTGAAACAATTCCAACCCTTCGCGTTTTAGAATCCCTTCGTTCAGTTCACGATTGGCAACCCGCAATCCCTTCATCACTTCCATCACGTTCGCGCCGCTCACCCGTCCGACACTCAGACTGATGCTTTCGGTTCCGTAGCGCCGCGCGATGCTTTCGCGGTCTTTGTATCCCAGTTTGACTTCCGCGACATCACCGACGTAGACGCGTGTGTTGCCGTCGGAGACGAGCAATTGTTGCTTGACTTGCTCGGGGTCGCGGAACTGGCCCAGCGTCCGAATCACCCAAGTCCGTTTGCCTTGAAAAAAGTCACCGGCGGTCGTGTCGCTGTTTTGACGATTGAGCGCCTCGCGGACTTGCCGAATCGTGATTTGCCGCGTCGCCAACTTGGCCGGATCAACGATCACCTGCAGCTCTTGTTCGCGGCCGCCGCGGGTCTCGGCGTTCGACACCCCCGGAACGCGCTCCAATCTCGCCTCGACAAAATCCTCCGACAACTTGCGGAGCTTTTCCAAATCGACCGGCGGCGGTCGCAACGCTTCCAGTTCCGGGTGCGCGGCGAGATGCTCGTCCAAACAGTTTTGCAGACGAAACACACGCAGGGCTGAATTGCTTGCCCGCCTGGCCGGTTCGAGAACCTCCGCGATCTGGGGATGGGCCGACTGGAATTCGGCGATCGCCTGACTGGTCGGCGGCCGCGGCGTCAACGCAAATCGTGCGATCGGCTGGGCGCTCAGATCCGACGCTTCGATGACCGGCTCACCGGCGTCCAACGGATACTCACGGACCTGCTGCAAACGCGTGTTGACCCGCGCCAGGGCATCGTCGATGTTCGTTCCGATCTCAAACTCCAGCGTGACCTCCGCCGACGAAACACGGCAACTGGATGACAGCTTGACCAACCCCTCGACACCTTGCAGCTGTTCTTCCTGCTCGAGCACGATCTCGCGTTCGATTTCCTGGGGGCTGGCCCCGGGCCAACGGGTTTCGATGGTCAGCACCGGGTTTTGAACTTCGGGGACCAATTGTTTAGGGATCAGGCCCAACGACAACGTCCCGAACAGCGCCGCCAAGATGGCGCCGACATAAACTTTGACGGGATTACGAATCAGAATTTCAAACACGTCACTCAACCGTCTCCGACGGTGACCTCCACGGATTGCCCGGCCGCCAAACGCTCGTTGCCACGCGTCACGACGATCGCGTCGGCGTCCACCTCGCCGGTGATTGCAATCCAGTCGCCCTGGGCGACGCCGAGTTTGACCGGCACTTTGCGGACGACCGCTGCCTGTGCCTGGCCGCCAGCCGAGGAGGCGCGGCCGACGTCGACGACAAACACCGATTGCCGAACCCCATCCAACACGATCGCATCGGTGGGCACAAACGTCTGTTCCGCTTCGGGCCCGATGGGCAAATCCATTCGCACCACCATCCCGGACATCAACATCGGAATGCCGTCGTCGATCCGGTTTTGAATCCGCACCAACACCGGAAAGGTTCTCGAGCGGGTGTCGGCCGCCGGCACGATACGTTCCAGCTGCCCCAGCAACAATTCGCCCGGCCGCGCGTCAAACTCGACATGGATCGTCTGGCCCGGACGCAAGAACACCACCTGAGCGGCCGGAACCGCCACTTCCACCCTGACGGTATCCAACTCAATCAAATCGACGACCGGATCGCCCGCGGTGATCCAACCGCCCGCTTCGGTGTATTCGGCCGTCACGTAGCCGTCGAAGGGCGCGATCAGGGTGTGCTTGTTGAGTCGGTCTTCGAGCAATCGGACCTGTTCTCGCTGCAGATCCACGCGTGCCTGGGCCTGGGCGACCTGCTCGACACGCGGACCACTGACAAGTCGTGCATGTGCGATGGTCGCCGCTTGAAGCAACTGTCGCGAGGAATCGGCTTCCGCGGTCGCCACGTCGAGTTCTTCGACCGAGGCGGCTTTGGACTGAACCAGTTTGGACATCCGAGAGAGCTGGCTGGCCGAACGCCGGGCGATCGCGCCGGCGGCCTCCATCCGTGCCTCGGCTTCGGCGATATCTTCCTCGCGTGATCCGGCTTGAAGCTCCGCCAATTGATGTTCCACCAAACGCAATTCCGCTTTCGCCGCGGCGATCTCGATCTGGATCACGTCGGTCTGCAAATCGGCCACCGCGTCGCCGGCGGCAAGCCGATCGCCACGCTTGGCGTGTAAGGTTTTCAATCGACCGGGCAACGAATAGCCGATCGTCGTGGTTCGGCTGGGCGTTACCGTCCCAAACAACTGATACGCCGATTTTGACTCTCCCGTGCGGACGCGACAGGCCATCACCGGCTGCAGAATTTCTTGATCGGACTTGCCCGGCGGTTGGGCCGGCGCCACATCGGCGATGAAAAGAATGCCGAACAGCGTTCCGCACCGCATGGCCCGAATGACGCGTGACGAAGTGGACATGGGATGCATCCCAATCGAACCCTACAAACAAGGCTCGATTGATCGTGGGGGTGGGAAAGGGGCGGGGGTCGGAATCCGGTAGGAAACCCCATCCTAATTGACCACGCGAGACCTCACCACACTGCACCTGAAGAAATCGTGGTTTGGTGATCGTTCGATCGTCCCCCTGACGCCCTCATCGCATCCATTTTTTGCCCAGTTCCATTTTTTGACCAGTTCCGTTTTTGACCAGCCGGTTCACCACGTTCCAGCCACATCGACGCCGCGGCGATCCTGCCGCAATCCGCGTTGATCATCGAGGATTTCGCGGACTGATGACAACAGATGTTCAGAGGTGAACGGTTTGTGGACCACCGGGTAGCCGGGCGGGACTTCTCCATTGTGGGCGACTTCGGGGTCATGCCCGGTGCAGAACAGCAGCGGCAACTCGGGGTTGCTTTCGGCGATGTGACCGCACGCCTCGCGCCCGGTCATGTTGGGCATCATCACATCCAAAATGGCCAAATCGATTTGATCGGCCAGCTCGTTGACGCGTTGCACCGCTTCCTGTCCATCGGAGGCCAGCACGACGTTGTATCCGGCACGCTGCAAGATCCGGCTGCTGACCTGTCGCAACAGTTCTTCGTCGTCGGCGATCAAGATG
The DNA here is from genome assembly GCA_033042175.1 of Phycisphaera sp. RhM. Lineage (GTDB taxonomy): Bacteria > Planctomycetota > Planctomycetia > Pirellulales > Pirellulaceae > Stieleria. Next base: position 29,382 of record WCIL01000002.1, on the reverse strand, counting down.
GTGCCGATGCTGTCGCCGGCGTCTCTGGCCCGATCGGTCACGGGCTGACTGATCGGCTGCGTCGTCTCGCATGCATTGACGGCGGGCAGATAGATACGGAACGTCGTGCCCACGCCGACTTCCGACTGGACTTCGATATGGCCCTGATGCTGTTTCACCAAACCGTACACCATCGCCATCCCCAAGCCTGTCCCCGACCCGACTTCTTTGGTGGTAAAGAAAGGCTCAAACACTCGCTCGACCACCTCGGGGGGCATTCCGCTGCCGGTGTCGGTGATCGAAATGCGGACGAACGGGCCGGGCCGCAGCACGTCGTCCCGGCGACAATACGCTTCACTGAGTTCCACCAGCTCGATCGACAATGTGAGCTGACCGGTGCCGTCCATGGCGTCACGTGAATTGATACAGCAATTCAGTAGAGCCTGTTGCAGCTCGACCGAATCGGCGTGCACCATCGCGGAGGTGGGATGCAGTTCTTGACGTAGCGTGATGCGTGATCCCAGTAGCGGCTTTGCCAGCCCGACCAACTCGGCGACGACATCATTGACATTGAGATCGACGCAACAGAGCGGCTTGCGACGGCTGAACCCGAGCAACTGACGTGTCAAAGAGGTCGCGCGCTCGCCGGCTTTAAAAATGCACTTCATGTCTTCGTGCAGCGGCTCGCCCGGCCGCGTCGCGTCGAGTCCGAACTGGGTGTAGGACAAAATGATCTGCAACAGATTGTTGAACTCGTGCGCGATCCCACCGGCCAGCATCCCGACCGCTTCAAGCTTTTGGGATTCACGCAACTGTTTTTCTTTTTCCAGCAACTGCTGTTGAGCCAGTTCGCGTTGTTGCATCTCACGACGAATTTCCTTCGTCTTGGCCGCAACGGTCTTTTCCAGATCCGCGACCGTGTTGCGAGAGGCTTCGGTCAGCTTCCTCTTTTTGGTCATCGCCGCAGCGATCTGCGCCACCTCGGCGGCATCGAAGGGTTTGCGCAGAATCAGCAGTTGATCGCTGTTACCGAGTTCTTCGACGATCTCAGACCAGGAATAGTCTGAGAACGCGGTGCAGATCAAAACTTGCAGATCGGGATCGGCTTTCCACAACTGACGGATCGTCTCCACACCGTCCCAGCCCGGTGGCATCCGCATGTCGACAAAGGCTGTACTGAAGGGGCGTCCTTCCTGGATCGCCTGGCACACCATCCGGTATCCTTCTTCGCCCTGGTAGGCGGACGACAGATCGTAGCAGCGTGCGGCTTTCGTTTGTCGCGACGAAGAACCGAACAAGGACACTTCGAGTGAATCCAATTCCGTGTCGGCTTGCGAATCGTCACACAGGATCTTGCGAAAATCATCATGGATCGCGGTGTTGTCATCGATGATGATGATCCGCGGGTTCTCGGAATCGTCGGCGATTCGAGCGCCAGAATTCATCGCGTCGGCCCTGTGTGCATCGTCCATCGTTTCTGGATCGCCCTTCGTTGAGTGTCACTGTTGCTTGCAACCTTCGCTTGTGATCAGCCGGACGACCTTGATCGCGGGAAAGAACTGATTGAATTGGTTCGATTTGAGGGACAACCGACACTCCTGGTCCGCATTCTTTCACTGCCTGGTGGGTTGTACCGCTTTCGGCGACTCTCCGCCTGACAAGTCCTCCCAACGCCGACAGCCCGCGCTGCGGTTTCCCGTAAAGATCTGCGAATCGGTGGAATCGGTCCGTCGTACATTCGACAACACCAGAAGGTGATCACAACGACACCGGCGTGCTGGATAATCACGTCACCGATCCGAAAGTCGATCCTGGGGCAGGATGGTGAAGACAGAATTTCAAGACGGGGCGCCCGGCGATGACGTCGCCGAACGCCGCCCTTCCACTGGCGGTCGCCCGTTGAGTCGTCAGCCGTTGGATCGTCGCCCATCCCGGATCCACGTCGTCGCGGTGATGCTCACGGCGCTGCTGCTGACAGCTCGCCCCGCAGTCGGCCAGACTGACGGCCAGACTGTCGAATCACCGCCGCCCGCTGAATCACCGGCGCCCCCTGACCAAGCTCCGCCAAACGCCCCGCAGCCCGAGCACCCAGACGCGTTTGACGAGGACACCGCCGATGGAGCCGACGACGAGGGGCTCGACAGCGAACTGGATTCGCTGTTGGACCAAGACCTCGGTTCGCTACGGCGGACGTCGGTCGCCCCTGCACTGGACGTCGAAGTGTCCTCGGTCTCACGTCAGAAAAGCACGATCGGCAGATCCCCGGCGGCCGTGTTCGTGATCACCGGCGAAATGATTCGACGCAGCGGCTACCAGTCGATCCCCGAAGTGCTTCGGCTGGCACCCGGGCTACAGGTGGCGCGGATCGATGGGAACAAGTGGAGCGTCAGTAGCCGTGGCGAGTCGGGCCGATTCAGCGACAAGTTGTTGGTGCAAATCGACGGCCGGACCGTTTACAACCCGCTGTTCGCCGGTGTGCTGTGGGATGTCCAAGACGTGCTGCTGGAAGATGTCCTGCGGATCGAAGTCATTCGCGGTCCCGGCGCGACGGTGTGGGGTGCCAATGCGGTCAACGGCGTGATCAATATCTTGACCAAGTCCAGTTCGCAAACCCACGGCAGCTACGCCATCGCCGGCGCCGGCACGTTGGAACAGGGCTTCGTCGGCGGACGCCTGGGGGGACGCACCGAGCGAGGCGTCGACTACCGCGTCTGGGGCAAATGGTTTCAGCGGGACGAGATGGACCTGGTCGGCGGCTCACCTTACGATGCGACCAACCAAGCCCGCTTGGGATTCCGAACCGATTGGCAGTCCCCTGCCGATGACAAACTCACCTTTCAAGGCCAGTACTACAACGGCGAATCGGACAGTCTGGCCGACAAGGATCTCGCAGGTCGCATCGAGTTCGACCAACCGGTTTCGGGAGGCAACCTGCTGACGCGCTGGACGAGGACGCATTCGGCAGACCACGAATCCTCGTTGCAAGTGTATTACGACCGCTTCGATCGCAAGGCCTACGGATTCGGTCAACAGACCAACATCTTTGACTTGGACTTCCAAAGCCGGTTCTGCTACCGCTGCGATCACCGGATCATTTGGGGAGCCGGCTACCGAGCGATCTTTGACAAATTAACCAACAACGATCCGCTGCCGTACATCGCCGCGGACCCCGAGCGGCGCACGGTCCAACGGTTCAGCGCGTTCCTTCAAGACGAAATGACGTTATTGGAAGACGCCTGGTACTTCACGCTCGGTTCAAAGTTCTCGCACAACACCTACAGCAATTTCGAACTGCAGCCCAGCGCCCGGTTGCTCTGGTTGCCCAATGAATCCGCAGCGGCCTGGTGCGCGGTCTCGCGGGCCGTCCGCACGCCTTCGCGGTTGTCAGCCGACGGGCGACTGATTGTCAATCAACCGGTGCCGTTAGGAAATTTCCCGCTCGAGCTTCGGGGCGTCGGCGACTTGGGTGCGGAGAACCTGGTGTCTTACGAGATCGGCTATCGACAGCAAACCAACGAGTTCTTCGCCTGGGATGCGACGGCGTATTTCCATGACTACGACAAACTGCAGGTGCTGCGGCTGAACTTCCCTCCCGCAGCCCTCCCGTTTCTCGACATCTCCGACGCGGCCACTGCCGACGGCTATGGGTTTGAGATTTCGGCGACCGCACAGCTGACCGCGTGCTGGAGCATGCGCGGCTGGTACGCATTTCAACGGATTCAATTCGACGAGCCGCCACCGTCGGTGGCCGGCTCGGCAGGCAAAGCCGGCGCGTTGCCACGCAACCAGGTTTCGCTGACCCAATCCTTCGACCTCAGCCGCAGACGGCAACTGGACGTCATCACCCGCTATGTCGACAACCTGCCCGCCGAATCGACGCCGTCGTATGTCGCCGTCGACACACGATTGGCCTGGAATCTTGGACGCAACCTGACCGCTTCGGTCGTCGGCCGCAACCTGTTTGACCGACGGCACCCCGAATTCGGCCCCAATTACTTCACCGGGGACGTGCCGACCGAAGTGCCACGTAGCGTGCATGCGTACGTGGAGTGGCGCCGATGAAGCCTGATCCTGCACGCACCATCGTTCCCCGCCGCCGGACCGGTGTCGTCATGACGCTGTTGATCCTGACCAGCATCCTGGTCGATCAACCCGCCGACGCGCAAACCAGCCTGGCATCGGAACGGAACGTCAAAGTCGCCTACTTGTACAATTTCCTGCGCTACGTCCGTTGGCCGGAGACGGCTTACGCCGACGAGTCCTCGCCCACCGTGATCGGGATCATGACCGGCGATCCGCACAGCCGTCTGTTGAACCAAGTCGCTGCGAAGAAGAAGGCTCGGGGCCGACGAATCGTGGTCCGGGAGTTTGATTCGGTTCGCGAGATCCAATCCTGTCACCTGGTCTTCCTGCATGCGGGAACCGCCCCGGCGGACGAGGCCGAAGCGCTCGCGCGGACCGAGCGACAAAACACGCTGTTGATTTGCGAGTCAGTGGTGGCGGCACAACGCGGCGTCCCGATCCGCTTTTTTGCCGACCACGACGGAACGATCGGATTAAGAATCAACGTCGACGCGATGACCCGACGCGGTCTCCAGGCGGACGCCAAACTGCTCAACATCGCGAGCATCGAACGAGATTAGACTCAATGGGCAGAACAACCAAACGATTTTGTGACTTTTCCGTTCAAACCAAGCTAACGGTTTTGGCTGCCACGGCGATCACACTGGCCGTCTCGGTCGCCTGCATCATCTTTGTGGTTCTGGACGTCCGACGCATCTCCGCGTCCAAAGCCACTCAGTTGACCGCGATCGCCGAGACACTCAGCACCAACAGCACCGCCGCGGTGGCGTTCGGACAACAGGACGCCGCCGAAGAACTGCTGGCCGCGATCAAGGGCCGGGACACGATCGAGATCGCATGCATCTTGGATGCCGATGCGTCCGTGTTCGCCATCTACCGACGTTTCGGCGATCAAGCGGATTTTGATCCCCGGTCGGTCACGCTCGGGGCGCACTACGGCAAAGACGGTTTTCTGAACGTGGCGGTGCCAATCATCGATGACGGCGACCGCCTGGGCACGTTGATCTTGCGAGAAACGACCGCGGATCTCAGCCAGGCCCGCACGACCCACATCCTGGCCGCCGCCGTCGTGCTGGCGATTTCCATCATCATCGGCGTGTTCGCCTCCTCACACCTCCAAGACTCCGTCACCGCGCCGATCTTGCGATTGGCGTCAACGGCCCAGAAGATCTCACAGAGCGAAGACTGCGCCATCCGTGTTCATCACGACAGTGACGACGAGATCGGGGTCTTGTACCGCCAATTCAATGGCATGCTGGATCGTGTGCAGTCGCGTGAAAAAGCCGTCATCCAGGCGAGCGAACGATTGCAACAACTCAACCAACAACTGGAGCAACGCGTCGCCGAACGGACCAGCGAACTGGAACAATCCAACGCAGCCTTGCAAAACCAAATCGAAGCCAAGGACCTGGCGACCAAGCAGTTGCAAAACACCCACGCGCAGCTGCTGGAAGTGTCGCGCCGCGCGGGCATGGCTGACATCGCCAACGGCGTGTTGCACAACATCGGAAACGTGCTAAACAGTCTGAACATCAGCGCCAACCTGATCGACGAACGGCTCCGCAACGTCAAACTCGCCAACCTCGAAAAAGCAGTCGAACTGTTGCTGCAAAACGAAGACGACCTCGCCGAGTTCCTGCTGCGCAGCGACCAAGGGAAAATCTTGCCACGGTACCTGGGCAAGCTTTCCGACAGCATGCGTGACGATCAACGTTCCATCTTGAACGAAATCGAATCCTTGGCGTCCAACGTCGAACACATCAAAGACATCGTCCGCGCCCAACAATCCCACGCCGGGGCGTTCGGCGTGATGGAACAACTGCAACCGGCAGCCCTGTTCGAAGACGCGATCCATTTCGTGCACGATTCCTTCTCAAAACACAACGTCGAAATCGTCAGAGACTACGGCCAAGTCCCCGCGATCGAAATTGAGAAATCAAAGGCCATCCAGATCATCGTCAACCTGATCAAGAACGCCAAGGAATCCGTGCTCGAACACGATTCGGACATCAAACGCGTGACGCTGCGGCTGGAACAATCCGGTGACGAAGTTTGTTTCCAGGTCAGTGACAGCGGGACCGGGATCGCGCCGGACCGGATCACCACGATTTTTTCCAACGGATTCACGACCAAAAAAGACGGGCACGGTTTCGGACTCCATGCCTCCGCGACCGCGGCGGTCGAACTGGGCGGCAGATTGTCGGTCCACAGCGAGGGAATCGGTCAGGGAGCCACGTTCACGTTGCTGCTGCCCGTTTCGATCCGCACCCGGCACAAAGCACTCGCCGGGTGATCCAACGCCCGCTTCAGCGAGGCGTCACAGTCAGGCGTCACAGTCAGGCGTCACTGTGAGGCGGTTCAGTGAGGCGGCACGACTCGCGCCGATACGCTAAAACAACACGGTAGTCGAGGCGACACCCATGACACCGGCCGCGAGCAACCGATCCGATGCAACCATCCAGTTCCCACCACCGTGACGAAACCGCTTCCCCCAAACCCTCCCGAATCGACCGCCGGCAATGGATCGCCGGTGCGTTGGCCGCCCCACTGACTGTCCCACTGGCCGCCGCAGTGATGGCACCGGCGGCGGGGGCGGCAGAGGATTCCGCCCCCCCACGACGCGGCAACCGCATCGCCGTTTCCACGTACTCCTACTGGCGTTACCGCGACGACAGCAAGCTGACGATCGAGCAGTGCATCGACTTGGCCGCCGAAACGGGCTTCGATGGCGTCGAAATCCTGCACGTCCAGATGGAGGACGAATCCAACGCCGCGTTGCAGCGGATCAAACAACGGGCCTTTCGGTCGGGTTTGGATTTGTGCGGTTTTTCCACACACCAATCTTTTGTCTATCCCGACGCCGCGAAGCGTGATGAAAACGTCCGCCACACCATCCACTGTATCGAACTGGCCTACGCACTCGGCATTCCGACCATCCGCGTCAACACAGGTCGCTGGGGAACGTCAAAAGATTTCGATACCCTGATGGCCAACAAGGGGATCGAGCCGAGGCTGGAAGGCTACAGCGACGACGACGGATTCGCCTGGGTGCGCGAAGGTCTCGAAAAGTGCTTGCCGACCGCCGAAAAATGCGGTGTCGTGCTGGGGCTGGAAAACCACTGGGGACTCGGTCGCACCGCCGCCGGCGTGCTCCGGTTGATCCGCGAAATCGATTCCCCTTGGCTCCGCGCCACCCTGGACACGGGCAACTTTCTGGAAAACCAATACGAGCAATACGAACAACTGGCGCCCGAAGCCGTCTTTGTTCAAGCCAAGACCTACTTCGGCGGAGGCACCTGGTACACGCTGGAGATCGACTACGACCGAGTCGCAGATCTCTTGGCGGGAGTTAACTACCAGGGATACATTTCGCTGGAGTTTGAAGGCAAGGAGTCGCACGAAACGGCGATCCCCAAAAGTCTAGAAACCTTGCGCAAAGCGTTTGCCTGATACTGCGAATGAAGTGAGAAAAGTCCGATGGGAACACGGGTCACAGACGAATCATGGTTCGGCCGAATCGGCAAGGCGTTCGCCGGCATCCTGTTCGGCGGCCTGCTGACTGTCGTCTCGGTCCCCGTCTTGTTCTGGAACGAAGGCCGCGCCGTCCGCACGGCCAAGGGATTGAAGGAAGGCGCCAAGGTGGTCGTCGAGATCCAACCGGATGCGGTCGACCCGGCGAACGACGGAAAGTTTGTCCACGTCTCTGGCGACGTCCAGACCAACGACGTGCTTCGTGATGACGACTTCGCCATCGAATACAACGGGATTCGATTGAAGCGGCACGTCGAGATGTACCAGTGGAACGAGAACAAACAGACCACGAAAGAAAAAAAGCTGGGCGGGGGAACCAGGACGACCACCACCTACACCTACGAAAAAGATTGGTTCCCCGAGCGGATCGATTCGAGTGGATTTGACGAAGCACACTCGCACCAGAATCCGACCGAGTTCGTGTTCGCCGATCGAACCTACCAGGCCAAGAATGTCTCCCTGGGACCGTTCCGTCTTCCCGACTCGTTGATCGCCATGATCAGCGGCGAAGGAGCCTTGGAACTGGCCCCGTCCAACGTGCCCGACGCGTTCAAGAATCGCTCGATCATTCGCCGCGATGGCCCCGACGGCGCCTCACGGATCTATCTTTTCGCGAACCCGCTGCCGGTCTCAACACCCGACCAAGCTCCTGTCCCCTCCGACGCGGTGAACGACGCAGGCGACGAGTCCGCGGACTTGGTGCTCACCCCGCCGGCCCAATCATTGCCGACCGAGCCGGATCGTCCCGATTCGGATGCGACCACCGGCCCACCCCCGACCACGAGTTCGCCCCCGAGCGACACCGCATCCCCACCCTCCGGCGATCCCGTCGTGCAGGCAACCGAGACGCCGCAGATCGGCGACGTCCGACTGTGGTTCACCGCGACGCCGGTGCAGACGGTCAGCCTGCTCAGCCAACAAACCGGCGAGTCGTTCCAACCGTTTGAAACGCACTACAACACCACGATCAACGTTTTGAAAGTCGGCATCTTCAGCGCCGCCGAAATGATCGCCCAGGAAGAGGCGGCCAATCGGATCCTGACCTGGCTCTTGCGGGCCGGCGGATCGATGATGATGTTTTTCGGGTTGATGCTGTTGCTGCGCCCCCTGGTGGTGTTGTCCGACGTCCTCCCGTTGGCCGGTTCACTCGTCGGTTTCGGCACCGCCATCGTCGCCGGCTTGCTGACCATCGCCGGGGCCATGACCGTGATCGGAATCGCATGGGTCTTCTATCGGCCCGTGTTGGGGATCAGTTTGCTGGTCATCGCCATCGCCGCGGTCTATTTGATTTTCCGCCGCGGTCGGTCCAAGCGAGCACAACAGCGCGATACACTCACCCACGCTGATCTGGCGTGACCGGACACCCATCTGGACCTCAACCCCACGACCCTATGAAACTTCCACCGATCGCCGCGATTTCGTTCGGCTGCTTGATTTTGAACCTGGGCTTACTGCAGGCCCAGGAGGATACGAACACCACCAAGACGGAGCAAAAAGGGATGACTGATTCGGTACTGCTGAAACCATGGACGGGACCTTATGGAGGCGTACCGCCCTGGGATCTGGTACGAAGTGAAGAGTTTATCGATGCTTTTGACGCGGCCATCGCGCAAGCATCAGCGGAAATCGACGCGATCGCCAACAACCCCGAACCGGCCAGCTTTGAAAACACCGTCGTGGCGATGGAGAAATCCGGAGAGTCACTCGATCGCCTGGACGCGATCTTCGGTGTCCATTCCTCCAACCTGAACCTCGGCCCGATCCCCGACATCGAACGCGTCGTCGCGCCAAAACTTTCCGCCCACTCCGATAGCATCTTCCAGAACAGCGCGCTATTCGAGCGACTCAAGGCGATCTACGAGAGCGACGAAAAAAAGTCGATGACCGTCGCCCAAGTCCGCTTGATCGACGATCTCTACAAAACGTTCGTTCGTCGCGGTGCTCAGCTCAATGCCAGTGACAAGGCCCGGCTGACACGAATCAACGCGGACCTTTCGCGGTTGTTCACCGATTTCAGCCAAAACGTCCTCGAAGACGAAAAGCGCTTCGTAACGTGGGTCGAAAAAGAATCGGATCTGGACGGGTTGCCCGCAAGCGTGGTGGCGTCCATGAAACGGGCCGCCGAAGAACGCGGCAAACCTGATCAGTGGGCGGTGACCAACACTCGATCGTCCATGGATCCGTTCTTGACGTACAGCAAAAACCGGCCGCTTCGCGAACAGGTCTGGCGGACGTATTACAACCGCTGCGACAACGGTGACGAGCACGACAACAACGGGATCATCACCGAAATCCTGGCACTCCGCCGTGAACGGGCCAAACTGCTCGGCTATCCCACCCACGCCCACTGGCGTTTGGAACCGACGATGGCGAAGAAGCCCGAACCGACTTTCGCGCTGATGAACCAGGTTTGGCCCAAGGCAGTCGCCCGCGTCGCCGAAGAGGTCGCCGACATGCAAAAGATCGCCGACGCCGAAGCCTCCACTTCCGCGGAAAAAATCACCATCCAGCCCTGGGACTATCGCTTCTACGCCGAGAAAGTCCGCAAGGCGAAATACGACTTGGACCTCGGTGAAGTCAAACCCTACCTGCAACTGGAAAAGCTCCGCGAAGGCATGTTCTGGGTCGCCGGCGAACTGTTCGGTTTTCAGTTCACGCCCGCCAAAGACGTCCCGGTTTTCCATCCCGATGTTCGCGTCTGGGAAGTCACCGGCCGTGACGGACAACACGTCGGGCTGTGGTACTTTGACCCCTACGCACGCGCCGGAAAACGAAGCGGTGCCTGGATGACCGCCTACCGCGTCCAACAGAACATGGGCGACGCAAAGACACCGATCGTCTCCAACAACTCCAACTTCATCCCGGGCGGTAAAGACGAAACGGTGCTGATTTCGTGGGACGATGCCGTCACGTTGTTCCACGAATTCGGCCACGCGCTGCACGGGCTCTGCTCCGATGTCAACTATCCCTCGCAAGCCGGCACGTCGGTCGCCCGAGACTACGTCGAGTTCCCCTCCCAGCTGCTGGAACATTGGCTCGACACGCCGGAAGTGCTGCAGAAGTATTGCGTGCACTATGAAACGGGCGAGCCGCTGCCGCAATCGCTGATCGACAAGATCAAGAAGGCGTCCACCTTCAACCAAGGATTCGCGACGGTCGAATACCTGGCCAGTGCGATCGTCGACATGAAACTTCACACCAGCGACCAGGAACGCATCGACCCGGACGCCTTTGAAAAGGAAACGCTCCAAGAGATCGGGATGCCCGAGGAACTGCCGATGCGGCACCGCACGCCCCACTTTTCCCACATCTTCAGCAGCGACAGTTACTCGGCCGGCTATTACAGTTACCTGTGGGCCGACGCGTTGACCGCCGACGCGGCGGAGGCCTTTGAAAAGGCCGGTTCGTTCTACGACCCGGAACTGTGCAAAAGCCTGCACGAGAACGTGTTCTCCGTCGGCGACACGATTGACCCGGCCGAGGGATTCCGACGCTTCAGGGGCCGCGACGTCGACACCTCCGCTCTGATGCGCAAACGGGGGTTTTGAATCTCATTGGGACGCCTGACGGGTTGCTGATTAAATGAACAAACCCGGTGAGCGACCGACGCAGCATGTAGGCCAGGACCGGTCCTGGCCTGCTCCCTGCTCGTGCATCCATGATCCCTTCTCCCCCGCAAAGGGAGCCATCACTTTTGACCCCACAAAAACGAAATCCACGATGACTCCGATCCGATACCTGTGTGGCGTCTTGCTGGGCGCGTCGATCGCCATGACCGCCTGCCCAGCCAAAGACTGGACGGAGTTTCGCGGCCCCGGAGGGCAAGGCCACTCGGCCGCCGCCGATCTGCCGCTGACATGGAGTGAAACCGAGCACATCGCTTGGAAGGTTCCGATCGAAGGCGACGGATGGTCCTCGCCGGTCGTCGCCGATGGGCGAATTTATTTGACCACCGCGACACCGATCGATGACGATGCCGACAAGGCGCGATCGTTGCGTGCCCTGTGCATCCAGGCCGACGACGGTCAGGTCCGATGGAACAAGGAAATCTTCATCCAGTCGGGCGACGGCGTGCAGATGCACAAGAAAAACAGCCACGCCAGCGCCACGCCGGTGCTCGGCAACGATCGGCTGTATGTGCACTTCGGCCCCTCCGGCACCGCCTGCCTGACGACCGATGGTGAAGTGGTCTGGAAGACCGAAGAACTTAACTTCAAGCCGGTCCACGGCAACGGCGGTTCGCCGGCACTCGACGGTGACACGTTGATTGTCACTTGCGATGGTGGTGATCAGCAATTCGTCGCCGGTCTCGACACGGCGACCGGCGACGTAAAATGGAAAACCGACCGGCGAGCCGAAGTCAAAAAAGGATTTTCGTTTTCTACCCCGACGTTAATCGAAGTCGACGGTCGCACGCAAGCGATCTGCGCCGGCAGCGGCGCCGTGGTGGCCTATGATCCAGAAACGGGCGCGGAGATTTGGAGTGTGGACTATGACGAAGGTTATTCCGTGGTCCCGCGTCCGGTCTACGCTTGCGGACTCGTGTTCGTCAGCAGCGGCTACGATTCCGCATCACTGTACGCGATCGATCCGAGCGGACGCGGTGATGTGACACAATCTCATGTCCGCTGGACGATCGACCGGGGCGTTCCCAAGACGCCGTCAATGCTGGCCGTGGGCGACGAATTGTACTTCGTCGACGACGGAGGCGTCGCGTCGTGTGTCGATGCGAGAACGGGCGAGCTGCACTGGAAAGAACGTCTGGGCGGAAAGTATTCCGCGTCGCCGTTTTACGGTGCCGGTCGAATTTATTTCCAAAGCGAAACGGGAACGACGACGGTCATCGCTCCAGGGAAGAAATACAATGAATTGGCGGTCAACGAGCTCGGCGACTCCGACCGAACCTTTGCATCATTTGCGGTGATCGATGACGCGATCCTGCTGAGAAGTGAAACACACCTGTACCGCATCGAAACCGAGTAGGTCACGCTGTGCGTGACACATGCCGTAGTGACGCGTGACATGCACAGCATGCCCTACAGGCCGGCTGCACAGGGTCCCGCGATCGATAGGACCAATAGGACAGATGCGCCCCATAAGTCCCATGTGTGATATTGGTCCCATTGCACGACAGTTGCTCGCCATCAACGAAGAAATGGCAAAACGATTTCAGCCGGTGGGCGTTTGGCAATCCATGGTTGCCGCGAAGGTTTGAGGGGGCGCAACACGACACCCCATCCGGACGAAACTGATGACAGGCTGGAAGCCTATCCCACTTACAAATCCAACACCCGGTCCATCTGCTCGGCGATGTCGACCAAGCGATCACGGTCACCGCCCTTGACTTCCGCGGTTGCCCAGCCGCGGTAATCGATCTTGGCAAGCTCCGCACGGACCTTGTCCCACTCGATGCTGCCCTCGCCGAGCGGCTTGCGAAATCCTTCACGCATGCCTTCATTCATCGCGACGGTCAAGTCATATTCTTTGATGTCCAACTTCTTCGCGCGCCGACCGATGACTTCCAACCAGTGCTCCGGCCAACCCCAGCGGACGACGTTGCCGACATCGAAATAGATTCCCACCATGGGACTGTCGAACGAATCAATGAAGCGGGCCATCCCCATCGGTTCAATCAGATACGACGCCCAGACGTTCTCGCACAGGATCATCACCCCCTGTTTCTCGGCATGTCCGATCGCTTGGCGAATGATCTGCTTCGTTTCCTCGTAATTCTGCAAGTAGCTGATCTTGCGATCGTATCGCACGACGTGCAGGACCGAGCTGGCACCGAGCATTTTGGCCTGATCGATCGCGCCGACCAAATCGGGATTGCTGGAATGGACCACGCCGTGAATCGGCAATCCGGTCGCTTCACTCGCCTCGGCGTAGGACCGAACAAGCGCTTCGTTTTCTTTGCCGAGTTTGACGCGTGGCTCCACACCATCAAAACCGATGTCGCGGATCATGCGAAACTTTTCCAGCACCGATTCGTTGCCGGTGGCCATGTGAAGCTTGATGGCTTTCTTGATCTTGCCGGTGAACTGGCCGGCGGTGGCTTTCTTGGGCAGTGACTGCGCCGCCAGCGCGACAGATGCGGCGGCAGCAGATTTCAAAACGGTACGTCGATGCATGATGTGAATCCGGGCGTGGAGGCATTGGGAGGCGTAGGTCACGCGGTGCGTGACGGTTGGCATGCACAGCATGCCGTACAGTGTCTGCCGCATCGGCAGACGTGATCGCAAGCTGGAAGCTTACGCCACTGGCGACTCGGTCACGTCAATGACCAACCGGCGCGTGGCTCACGTCGAATGAACGGATCGGCTTCGGGGCAGCCGATGCACTTCATATTGACCGGATCCCAGGTGATTTTTTTGCCGACACGATAGGCGACGTTGCCCAAGTGATTCGCTTCGGTCAACGGGCCGGCGTAGCTAAAGGGGCTGCCGGTTTCGCCACCATTTAAACAGGCCGACACCCATTCTTCGTGGTGCCCCGGCGAATCGGGGATGAACGGCTCGGGAGGGACAAAGTCCGCGAAGTCGTCTTCGGGCAAGAGCACATGTTTCCGGTAGTCCGAAAGCAACATGCCTTTGGAACCGATGAACAACACGCCGCTGTTCCATTGCGGAATGTCGCCGCGTTTCCAGATTTCCGGTTTATGCGTTCCTTGGTGCCACGTCAGTTTGACGGGGACTCGATCGCCGCGGCGGCCGTAGTGGTATTCCGCCGACATCGACGCCGGTGCGATTTCGGGATGGGCGGGCGGTCCAAATGCTTCGACCGTCTGGGGTGCGTCCAGCTGGAGCGCCCAGTACGGCAGGTCGTTCCAGTGACTGCCCAGATCCGACATCGTGCCGTTGCCAAAATCCCACCAGCGATACCAGTTGGGACCGGGGAAATAGACTTGGTGGAACGGACGCTTCGGCGCCGGCCCCAACCACAGATCCCAGTCCAAATAACTCGGCGGCGTCATCCCCGTTTCGGGCCTCGCATCGACGAACAGCCGATCGTTTTTCTTGGCGTCCGCTTCGGACTGCAAGCCCCAAGCACGACCGACCCACACGTGTGCTTCGTGAACGTCACCGATCGCGCCGGACTGGATCAGTTCGACCACGCGGTGATAGTTCTCGCTGGCGTGAATCTGTGTTCCCATTTGCGTCACCACGCCGGCCCGCGCGGCGGCTTCGGTCACCGCCCGCGTCTCGGCGATGTTGTAGGCCAGTGGTTTTTCACAGTAGACGTGCTTGCCCAGTTGCAGCGCCGGCATGGTGGCATAGGCGTGGGTGTGTTCGGTCGTGCTGACCACCGCCGCATCGATTTCTTTGCCGACGGCATCATAGAGTTTGCGAAAGTCTTGAAACTTGCGTGCCGCGGGAAATTGCTTGGATGTATTTTCGACAAAACGTGAGTCGACGTCACAGATCGCCACCACGTCAACTTTTCCGGTCGCCGTGATCGCCTTCAAATTACTTCCGCCCCGTCCACCGACACCGATGAATGCGACCTTCATGCGGTCGTTTGCGGCGGCGTGGGCGCGTCGCGGGACGAGGGACAGGGAGGTGGCGGCCGCGGCGGCGACGGCAGTGTTCTGGGCAAGAAACCGACGACGATCGATAGCATGCATGGCGGTTGACCCGGCAGATGGGGGGGGAGTGGAGGGGCAGCAGAAACGCGGGCTGGTGAAGGAAAAGTGTAACAGCACGGCACACAGGGCGTCGAATTCCGACCAAAATTGATGTTTCCCGGCTCTTCGTCACACCGATTCGCCTTTTTATCTAAGGCCGTGGCGGTTCGATCGTCTTTCACTATGCATGGACGAGCATCCTTCTGCTTGCGCGGGCAATGAACCACTTGAATCACCAATGCGATCCAGCGTCCGATGACGCCGCCCCCGAGCGGCTGAGCGACCAAGCATGGCTGACTCAAGTCTTTCGGGAAAACGAACTCGCAATGATGGGCTATGCGACACACCTGCTGGGCGATCGAGACCGCGCAAGCGACGTCGTTCAAGACACGTTTGTTCGACTGTGCAAACAGCCTCGTCAGCAGGTCCAAGATCGCGTTCGACAATGGCTGTTTCGAGTCTGCCGAAATCGAGCCTTGGACATCCTGAAGAAGGAGAGCCGGATGAAAACACTCGACGATGCAAACGCCTCGCGGCAAATCAGCCGAGACTCCGATCCCGTGTCCATCGCCGAGATGACCGAACGCTACGAAAACGCGCAAGGCCTATTGGCCTCGCTGCCGCCGCGACAGCAAGAAGTCATTCGTCTGAAGATCCATGGAGATTTGAGTTACCGAGAAATCAGCGACTTGACCGGGCTGAGCGTCGGCAATGTCGGATACCTGCTGAGCACGGGGTTGAAAATGATACGCAACCGATTGGCGACCGCGGAATGACCAGCCAGCACTGAATGACCAGGCACCTTTGAATCACCGAATCACTCTACCGCAATGTCACGCGTCGGCGCCGCGTGCACACCCTCCCGAGAATCAGAACCATGACATCCGAACCAACCGACCAACAAGAAGGGATCGAAGAACGCGCGACCGCGTTTGTGTTCGGTGAACTGGAACGCGAGGAAGCGACCGAGTTCATGAAGTTGATGGACGCCTCGCCGGAAGTCCGCGCGATCGTCGCATCGGTTCGTGACGCCGTCGGGGCCGTCAAAGCCGAACTCGCCGCGGACACCATGGGCGTCAATCTGGCCGACCGCCAACGGATCGAAAACGCCATCCGTGATCCCCTGCCCCAACCGCCGCCGGTGGTGGCGACCGCGCCGGATGCGGCGACGCGAACGTGGGTACTGGGGCTGGCCATCGCCGCCACGTTGCTGCTGATTTCCGGGCTGACCCTGCCGGCGCTCAATCGCGTCATCACGGCGAACACCGATACCAGGCAGCTGCGCGATCGGATCAGCCAAATGGAATCCGAGCGGCATCGGTTGGTCACGGAAAAACGTTCGGCCGAAATGGAACTGGCGTCCGTCCGTGCAATGCTTGCCGACAGCGACGCCTTGCCCGCCCAACCAAATCAAGACAACTCTCTGACAACCGACGTCGAGACAACCGAGTCTCTCGGTCCGACCCTGGCAAGCTTAGACACCGAAGCACAAGACATCGGTGCGACCGAAATGGACACCGCGGTGGGACAGACCGGGCTTGCCACCGATTCGCAACCCGAACCAGCGTCAGGACGAGAGAACGAAACGCCCGATCCAACCGGGACGCCAAACGAAAGCCCGATGCTCGCCCAATCCGAGCGTGAGAACGACGACGGCTTGCCAGGCCCACCCGACGGTCCCGCCACGGCGATCCCGATGAATCCGCTGCTGGCCCAACCGGTGCCGCCGCGTGCGGGTCGTCCGCGTCGTCCGCCCCAAGGACCGGAGTTTCAAATCGGCGCTGTCGATGACATGGGAATGGACGGGATGATGGACGACGCAATGATGATGATGGGTGGTGGCATGGGTGGCGCTGGCATCACCGCTGCGCAACCGCGCCCACGTCTGGTCGATGGGATCATCGTGATTCCCTCGATGATGGAACACATCGAAGTCGGCGGTGGCAATCAATTCGCGTCGATCATCGAGAATCCCTTCCTGCCGGTCGGCATCGCGCCGCTTTCGACGTTTGCGATCGACGTGGACACCGCCGCCTATGCCAAGGTGCGGATGAATCTGACCCAGTACAACCAGTGGCCCAACCCGGACGCGGTGCGGATCGAAGAATTAGTCAATTACTTCGATTACCACTACGCTCCGCCACAGGACGACCGCCCCTTTGCCGCGGCGATGGAGATCGCCGAGTGTCCTTGGAACCCGAACCATCGATTGGCCCGAATCGGCATCAAGGCCAAGGTCGCCGACGTCGATCGCCCGCCGAGCAATCTGGTGTTCTTGTTGGACGTGTCGGGATCGATGAATCGACCCAACAAATTACCGCTAGTGGTCAATGGCATGAAAATGCTGGTCAACCAACTCGGCGAAAACGATTCCGTCGCGATTGTGGCTTACGCCGGGGCGGCCGGTTTGGTGCTCGATGCGACCACCGGCGACCGCAAGAAGCTCATCGTTGATTCGCTCGATCGCCTGCGTGCCGGCGGATCGACCAACGGCGGCCACGGCATTGAATTGGCCTACAGCATCGCCCGCGACCACTTCGTTGACGGTGGAACCAATCGCGTCATCCTGTGCAGCGACGGTGATTTCAACGTCGGCGTCACCGACACCGACGAGCTGATCCGATTGGTCGAAAACAATGCGAAAAGCAACATTTTCTTGACCGTGCTGGGGTTTGGCCACGACAACCACAACGACGCGATGATCGAACAGATCAGCAACAAGGGCAACGGCAACTATGCATTTATCGATAGCCAAGACGAAGCCCGCAAGGTCTTGGTCGAACAAATGCAGGGCAGCCTGATGACCGTCGCCAAAGACGTCAAAATCCAAGTCGAGTTCAACCCGATGGAAGTCCAGTCGTATCGATTGATCGGTTACGAAAACCGCATCCTAAATGCAAAGGATTTCGACGACGACGGCAAAGACGGCGGTGAAATCGGATCCGGACACACGGTCACGGCGTTGTATGAGATCGTTCCCAAGAGCAAGCTCAAGTCCGAGGATCCGGCACCAGCCCCCGCACCGCTTGAGGCATTGAAATACCAACGTCCCATTCGTTACAGCGAACAAGCCGCCGGCGGCGAGATATTGACGCTGAAGCTTCGCTACAAACCACCGACTGAGGAGCAAAGCAAGCTGATCGAATTTGCGGTCAAAGACAGCGGCAAGGCATTCAACCGCACCGACCGCGACTTCCAGTTCGCCGCTTCCGTCGCCGCCTTCGCCATGCTGCTGCGAAACTCCCCGCACAAGGGGAACTGCAACTTTGACATGATCGAAGAAATCGCCACCGCCGGTGCCCTCGATGACCGCTCGGGTTACCGTGACGAATTCCTCTCCTTGGTCAAGCTGGCGAAGCAACTCGGTGAAGAATGAGGCCGGCGGAACGCGTGCGACGATCCCGAAGGAATGTAAGTCAGTAGCCGGAGGTCAGCGCAGTGCCACCTCCGGAAGGCAAGCCTGGGAATCCTCTCGACCCCGTCCGGGGTCAACCTGCGGCACCTTTGCTTTTTCCCCGCCCCGCGATCGCGTCGGCCGAGCCTGCTAAACTGACGGTTTTCCACCGAAGCATGCGGGGGTTTCATGGCGACTGACCTTGCCAATTCGACATCGGATCAGCTGGAAATTTCGTGCCAATCGTGCGGCGCGAGGCTTGTCTTGGAAGCGCATCTGCGTTCGACGCTTTGCCCTTATTGTGCGTCGCCATCGATCGTCAGCCGTCCACCCTCACCCAATCGGCCCTCGCCCACATTTCTGGTCGGGTTTGTCGTCGATCACGAACACGCGACCAAGGCTGTCAAAAACTGGGTCGCCGGCAGCCACCTTTTTGCGCGATCGGATTTCAAGGCCGCCGTTCCGGAATTGACCCGAGGCGTTTACCTGCCCGCCTATTTGTATGGCGCGGTCGCCAACACACGGTACTCGGCAAGCATCGGCGAAAATTACACGGAGACTGAAACCTACACGACCACCGATTCGAAGGGAAAGACGGTCACGCGAACACGCACGGTGACGAAAACGGAGTGGCGTCCCTTGTCCGGCAACCACTGCTGCTACGTCCTCGACGTGCTCGTCAGCGCCTCACGAGGCGTCACCAATGCGGCCCTGGAGGCCGTCGAACCGTTTGATCTGCGTGCCCTGCGACGTTACGCCGACTCGTTTATCTCCGGCTGGCTTGCCGAAGAACCCTCACGCACCCGAGACGATTGTTTCCGCTTGGCACACGACGAAACGATTGCAAAAGTCGGGGCGATGCTCAAAAACTTTATGCCCGGAGACTCCCACAGTAACTTGGAGTACCAAACCGATCTGTCACACGAAGTGATTGATTTGGTGTTGCTGCCGATCTGGACCTACGCGGTGCGTTATGCGGAAGACCGACCGCCGATCCAAATTCTGGTCAACGGCCAAACCGGTCGTGTCGCGGGTAAGGTCCCCGTCTCGGCCGCCAAAGTCACCTTCGCGGTCGTCGGCGTGCTGCTCGTGATCGGAATCCTCTTC
Organism: Phycisphaera sp. RhM; assembly: GCA_033042175.1. Lineage (GTDB taxonomy): Bacteria > Planctomycetota > Planctomycetia > Pirellulales > Pirellulaceae > Stieleria. The sequence goes on along the minus strand of WCIL01000002.1, from coordinate 9,664 downwards.
CTCTTGTTCATGGCGGCGCAAGGATGAGCGAAACGATGAATGAAACACAGATCGCTGAAGTCAATTGCACCCGTTGCGAGTCGCCGCTGGAGCCCGGCGATCTGCGCTGTGCGATCTGTGGCCAAGCGGCCTTGAATGACCAGACCGTCGGGCGGAAGAAACTGGCGATACAGATTCTGCGTTGCACCGGTTGTGGGGCAGCGATCACCTACGACCCGAAACACCAAGCCCCCTCGTGTTCGTTTTGCGGCGACGTGGTCAAAGTCGAATCGATCGACGACCCGATGGAACAAACTGAACATTACTTGCCATTCACCGTCACGGCCGACGAAGCCCGCGCGGCGCTGCGGGGCTGGCTCGATTCACGGGGATGGTTCCGCCCCTCGGACTTGTCCGCGTCGGCTCAATTGACCCAGCTGAAACCGCTGTGGTGGGTCGCTTGGGTGTTCGACGCAGAGGCCTTTGTCAGTTGGGCGGCCGATTCGAACGAAGGCTCCGGGCGATCGGACTGGGCGCCGCATTCGGGCCAGAACAACATCCAGTTTGATGACATCCTCGTCTCCGCGTCACGCGGATTGAGCCTCAGCGAAGCGGCCGCGATCAGTCGCGGGATGAACTTGGCGACCAAGCGGAAGACGCCCGAAGGGGCCGAACGTGATGCCACAGTGGAGCGGTTTGACGTCCAACGATCGCAGGCTCGGCAAGAGGTTTCGGCGGCGATTCACCGGATCGCCGCCCAACGGGCCCAGCAACATTTCATCCCCGGGACACGTTTTCGCAACGTCAAAGTCGCGATCGTTCTGCGCCGACTCGTCACGCGGCGGATGTCCCTGCCCGCCTACGTCCTGGCCTATCGCTACAAAGACCGTTTGTACCGAGTGGTGATCTGTGGCCAGGACATCCGATTGATGGTTGGCACCTCACCCAAATCGTTGATCAAAATGATCGCCGTCGCCCTGATCGTCGCCGCCATCGGCATGCTGTTGCTGCTGATCCTCGCCGCGGGAAGCTAGTGGTCCGAGTCACCTTGCGTTTCGGTAGGCGGTAGTGGACGAGGCGACGAGTCCACTGCAGTGGGCAGATTGGCAGAGGACTCGTCGCCTCGTCCACTACCCGAAAATTGAGCTGAGCCGGAGTTCTACTGCTCCCTCAAGTTTCGGATTGAGTGAGCCGACGGCGCTAGCGACCTGTCGATTGAAGCCCGCACGCGTTAGCAAAGGGCCACGCGGCGCCCCTCGCTGACACGTCGGGCTGGCATACTCGCGTTGATTTCGGAGCATCGATTAAATCGATAGGCCGCGAGCCCAATACCGCTACCTCCCTCAGTGCCGAGTACATGGCGTTGCATGACATCTCAGCATCGGTTGCATGGTTTGTAAGCGAACGACGCGCCAACGACGAAATTCCGATCGCGACGAGGCGCGTTCTTCTCGCCGGTTACCCGGCCGAACGCTGCAGTTTGCCGCGTTTTCTTGAACATACTGCATGTGCGGGTTTGCACGCGTCGTCGAATCCGACTTTCGGTGGCGTAACGGCACGTCAGATGCTTCTTGGTGTGTGGTTTGAGCCGCTCATCGACCTTCTTGCCTCCCGAAACCTTCCCATGGCCACCGAAACCACCGAATTGAACGAGACCACCGAAATCAATCTCGGCGACAAACGCATCGAATTGCCGATCGTCGTCGGGACTGAAAATGAATGTGCAATCGACATCTCAAACCTCCGCAGCCAATCCGGTTTCATCACCCTGGACGAGGGTTATCGCAATACCGGTTCGGTTCGCTCCGGAATCACCTTTATCAACGGGGAAGAAGGGGTCCTTCGCTATCGCGGCATTCCGATCGAACAACTCGCGGAGTCGTCCAATTTCATTGAAACCGCGCTGCTGCTGATCTACGGCGAACTCCCCTCGGCGGAACACTTGTCCCATTTTCGTCGGCTGTTGACCGAGCACGAGATGATTCACGAAGGGATGCGGAACTCGTTTCTGGGTTACCCGACCCATGGCCATCCGATGGCGATCTTGTCGTCGATGATCAACACGTTGTCGTGCTACAACGTCGACGTGATGGAGATGGAAGACGAGGCTTCGTTTGAAAACGCCGCCGCCAGATTGATCTCCAAGATTCGCACGGTCGCCGCCTACGCGTACAGAACCTCGACCGGTCAGCCGCTTGTCTACCCGCATCCGCAACTGAGCTACTGCCGCAACTTTCTGCACCTGATGTTCTCCACGCCCAATCGCACGTACGAGCCCGACCCGGATGTCGTTCGCGCGTTAACATTGTTTCTGATTTTGCATGCCGACCACGAGCAGAATTGTTCCACTTCGACGGTTCGGATGGTGGGGTCATCGGGTGCCAATTTGTTTGCATCGTGTTCCGCCGGGGTTTGCGCCCTGTGGGGACCGCTGCACGGCGGAGCCAATGTCGCCGTGATGGATCAACTACAACGGATCAAGAGCTCCGGCATGAGCGTCAAGGAGCTGATCGAACGCGTCAAACAAAAGAAGGAAAAGCTGTATGGTTTCGGCCACGGCGTCTATCGAAGTTATGACCCTCGCGCCGAGATTCTTCGCCGCCACGTCCCCAAGGTGTTGGGCAAACTGGGGCGCAACGATCCGCTGCTGGAAATCGCCAAAGAGCTGGAAGAGATCGCCCTGAGCGACGACTATTTCGTCAGCCGCAATTTGTATCCCAACGTCGACTTCTATTCGGGAATTCTGCTGCGAGCGATCGGCATTCCGGTGGACATGTACACCGTGATGTTTGCGATCGGCCGGATGCCGGGTTGGATCGCGCACTGGAAAGAAGTCCGAGACAGCAACAGCCGTATCTATCGACCGCGGCAAGTCTACAATGGCCCGACGTCTCGCGATTACACCGCGATGGAGTGGCGTTAGTGGTGCGCCAAGCGTGTTGGTGTGCAGGCTTTAGCCGTCTACTGTCGCTGCTTAGCAGCGACCGGGAATCGCCTAAAGGCTAAACACCAACGGTTGCTGAATCTTCGACTCACTGTGCGATGCGTTCACCGTTGACGACCCGACGTGCGTCCGCGATCGCGGCGTCGAGCTGTTGGCGAAGCTGCGAGAGGGTGGAATCGGTTTCAGCGAGCGACTCACCCGTCGCATGCTGTTCGATCTGAAACGCCAATTCCCCCATCGCCGCAAGACCGAGCGCCTTCAATGCGCCTTTGAGCGTATGGGCCAAGCGTTTCGCGGCTTGGCCGTCAGCGACCGCCAGCGCCTGCTCCAACTCGTTCATCAAACGCGGCGTCTCTTCCAAGAAGGCTTCCAAGATGTCGATCAACAACGTCTGGTCTCCGGCACACAACTCCAACGCCTTGGACCAGTCCGTGGGTTCGGAAGCGGCTGATGCGTCGACGTCAACGTGATTGGTCTCCGGGGTCAAATCGCCATGCGGATCACCGGCCGAATCGTCGTCGAAAAATGATGAAATCGCTTCACGCAATTCGTGAATTCGAAGCGGCTTGGAAACGTAGCCATCCATGCCGGCGTCCAAACACTTTTCGTGATCACCCGCCAGCGCGTGGGCGGTCAACGCAATGATCGGCACGTGGGCGCCTCGTTGCTGTTCGACCTCGCGGATTCTGCGCGTCGCCTCCATACCGTCCATCTCCGGCATTTGCACATCCATCAACACCAGCTCGTACGAACCGGAAACGCATTTCTCCAAGGCCTCCTTGCCGTCGCTGGCCAGGGTGACGGTGTGCCCCCACTTCTTCAACAACGCAATCGCCAATGTTTGATTGACCTGATTGTCTTCCGCCAGCAAGATGTTCAGCGGGCGAATGACCGGCTCCGTGACCGCCGTGGTCGACTCACCGGGTTTCGTGACCGCCGTCTCTCCCAGCACGCCCAGGACGGCGTCGAACAATTCCGTTTCCTTGACCGGCTTCATCAGATAACGGTGAATGTTCAGTTCGTTCCAGCGTTGATGATCGCCGGGTTGATCGTAGGCGGTGCACGCGATCACCGGCAAATCCTTCAGGGTGGGAACGCTGCGAATCTCGCTGACAAGATCAAAGCCACTGCGATTGGGCATGTGGACGTCGGTCAGCAGCAACTGAAAGGATTCGTCTCGGGCCTGAGCCTCTTTCAAGGCCGCGATGGCCCGGTCGGCATTGGAGACCGAGGTCGGTCGCATCCCCCAACCACGGACCATTTCTTCCAAGATCATCAAGCTGGTGGCAAGGTCATCGACGATCAAAACCCGCGCGTCTTGCAAGGCCGCGATGTCATGATGGTTGGCGGCGCCCGAATCCTTCTGGACACCAAACACGCCGGTGAAATGAAAGGTGCTGCCACTGCCCAATTCGCTCTCCACCCAAATCCGGCCTCCCATCAGTTCGACCAACCGCGAACAGATGGCCAAACCCAATCCGGTGCCGCCGAAGCGGCGGGCCGTGCCACCCTCGGCTTGTTCAAAGGCTTCAAAGATATGTGACAGCTTGTCAGCGGGGATCCCGATGCCAGTGTCACGCACCTGAAAGTGAACCTCACACTCGTCGTTCGTGGATGAATCAAGCGAAACACCGACCGCGATTTCCCCCTGTTCGGTGAACTTCAGCGCGTTGCCGACCAGGTTCACCAAGATCTGTCTCAAGCGATGTGCATCACCTTCAATGACCGCAGGAACGTCGGCAGCGACGTGCAAGGTCAGTTCCACCTGCTTGGCACCGGCGCGCAACCCCATCGGCTTCATCATGTCACCCAAACGCTCGCGAATTTCAAACGGTGCGGAAACCAAATCGAGCTTGCCGGCTTCGATCTTTGAAAAGTCGAGGATATCGTTGATGACCGACAGCAACGACTCGCCCGATTCGCGAACCAAATCCAGATAATTGCGCTGCTCTCGTTCAAGCGACGTATCGAGCAACAGTTCCGTGATCCCGATGACGGCACTCAGCGGGGTTCGAATCTCGTGACTCATGTTGGCCAGAAACTGACTCTTGGCGCGATTCGCCTCCTCGGCGGCAAACTTCGCCAGCGTCATTTCTTTGGCACTTTGCTGCAGCGCCGCGTGCGCGAGTTCCAGTTGAAGCGCGTACTCGCGATACCGTTGATTGGATCTCACCACCAAGTACACCAAGCTGCCGGCCAACAGCGCCAACAGGACTCCCAGAACGCGCAACTGCGTCGCAGCGGGCGGGGCTGTCGGCCAACCCGCAGTCGGCAAACCGTAAAGCGTCCAGCTTCCCGTCGGAAGCGAAATCTCGGATTCGATCGGATCGGCGTTCAGCAAGGAAGCCTCTCCGTGAATGATCTCCCCCGGGCCGCCCTGGTCGTTGCGTCCTCGAATGGCAATCGACAAATCATCAGGGACACTCGCCGAAATCTCCTGAAACAACACTTGCTCGTCGATTAGAATCGAGACCATTCCCCAGTAGCCTCCGCCGCCGGGCGTTTGACCTGGAACCGTCTCATAAACGGGAGCCCGATACACAAACGCCTGACCACCCTGAATCAACTCGATGGGCCCGTACAACCAGGGCTTTCCGGTTTTGATCGCACGCTTGGCTGCCGCACGCTGTTTCGGATCCTCAAGTAATTTGAATCCGAGGGCGCCCTCGTTGCCTTCCCGAGGGTACACGTCGTTGATCTCGTTGTCTTTGATCGACGTGACACTGCGAATCCCGTCGGCTTCCTGCATCAACAACTCGGAGATGTCTGCAAACTCCCGCGGCGTCATCTCGGGATGCACCGAGACATGGGCCTTCAGTCCCGAGGTCAAATAGACGCGTTTGTTGATCGCCTTTTCCGCCGCACCGCGTACGGTCGCCAAATCTCGGACGGTGTCAGCCTGGACTTTCTGCAGGTAACGTTCGGTCGAGTTCTTGTTCAAGACCCAGACACAGATCAGCACGACCATGCCGGTTGCGGCGGCTGCCAGCAGCGGCACCGCCATCGCAAACAACCAACGACTCGTCACAGAAGTCGCATCGTGGCCTTGCGGCCCGTCGCGTGTTTCAGTGGTGGCGTTTGTTTCGACCATGGTTGATTTACCGGAGGGCCTTGCGGCGCAGGCGTCCTCTTGCCAGTCACCCAACAGCTTTCGAACGGCGACCGTCGATTCTCCTCCATGCTGTGGGTGCCCCCCGTCGTTCACTGCAAGGGAACGAAGTACTCGATTCCGAATCCCCAGCCGCTTTGAACTCTCGCCGGCAAAAAGCTATTGTACCGATATTCAGCGACGGCATAGAGATTTCCGCCCAGCTTCACTCCCCATTGCGATTCCGCGACCCAGTCAGAATCGTCAAACCCATCGTTCACATTGTGGTCGGCGAACCCGGCGACATACATCAAACCCTCAAAAAAGTCCTTTCGGAAAACATGTTCCATCTGCCATCCCGAGCCGTCATCTTCAAGCACATGAAACGTCAGGGAATAGCTCAGCTTTAAGGTGTCGCTCACAATGTCGCCGATCGGCCCGGCCGTATCGTGCAGTCGCCAACGAATGCCAAATCGCCCCACTTCGTCGGTGAATCCGCCGTCAGCCCACATCAAATTCCAGTCCAGGTGACCGAGGAGACGATGCTGGGCGGCAATCGGTCGACGGAGATGAATCTCCGTGAAGAAGTCATTCCAATCTTCTAACTGAGACGACGCGCCGAACGGGCTGGTGTAATTGACGAACTGGAAATACTCGAATTGACAAGGCAACTTGGCCCCGGCATTGATCGTCAACACGTTGAAATCACGGTTGTCCCAGTAGTAATTGAAATCCAGGAATCCGGTGTTTCGATGCTCCGATTTGGGGATCCATTGGCTCAGCAATCCTTCCCCCAGATCGATGCCCAGGAACGAAGCGGTGCTGTCGCCGGAGTGGAAACACGCCGCTTCAACAGATGTTTCCTCGGGTTCCACCGACTCGGTTCGTCCGATCGCACAGGCCGTTTGGCAGGCGAATAATTCGCCAACCATCAGTAGCAAACATGATATCGCGACTGCGTACGTTTGCTGCATCTGTGTGTCCTGCCATCGCTTTCTATCGGCGCGTATTGATTCTATTATCGGCCGGCGACCCGAACGTTCATGAGGAATCGTGATGCGTGAAAGTCAAAAAACATCCATCGGTCCATGAACCGTCTTTGCGCTGTCGTCGTAGAACCCCTTCACGTTGATGGTTGGTTCCCGTGCTTTGCAGGCGGACCAGACGAATCTGTTTCCCTGTGTCTATGGCACATCGGCACGGGACTTCTCTTGAAGCAGGGGTCGGTGTGATGGATGGTGAACAGGAACCTGTGACCGCGTCTGATCTTGCCTCCCCGGTCGATGTCGCTGTACCGCCGCAGACCTCGTTTGCCCGGTTTTTGTACAACCAGAATCCGTTCTATCTGATCAGTTGCTTGCTGGTCATCTACGGCTGCCAAAGTCTCGCGATCTCCGGCGGCAGCTTGCTCGACAAGTCGATCTCGATGGCCGGAGGGATCGCCGCGTACACGCTGTTGATGGCGGTGGTTTGCGTCGGCGTGGTTCGGGTCGCGAAGGTTTGGGATGACGCGCGGTCGATCTTTCTTGTGGTCGTGATCAGCCTGGTCGCCGTCACGACCGGGTTTGACGAGCTTTGTATCGGCGATCAATCGACGGCAGTTGTGTTTGCCTGCGCCGCTGCGGCGTTGGTCCTGATGGTGACCGAAGGCACGCTTTGGCTGTGCCGGATTCGACTGAGCCTCTGGTATCGCACGGCGTTCTACGCGCACTATGCCGTGCTGATCGGATTCCCGCTGCTCCTCGGCCGCGCCGTCGCAACGCGCAACGATCCGCTCGCGAATTGGGGGTCGGTGCTGTTTTCGGTCGCCATCGGTGCGAGCATCTTGTTGCTGATTCCCGCGATTCGTCGTGGCCCAGACTCGGCCCGCGACAACGGAACGCCCTGGTCGTGGCCGCTGTATCCGATCTCCGCGTTTGTCATCCTGCTCGTCTTGGCAGGCATCCGCTCCCACGCGATTTGGATGTCGTTCGGCTTCTACGGGATTGCCGGAAAATTTGAACCGTTCTTGCTGTTGCCGATTCTGGCCGCCGTGATTGTGCTGATCGCCGAAGCCGGACTCGGACTGCGCAACCAAGCCCTACAAGGTCTGGCGATGATCAGCGCGTCGGGACTTCTGCTTTGCGCTTCAACGCGAAACGGTGTAACATGGCTGCCGATTCAAAGCGACCTGGGCTTCCTGTTCGGAACCTCGCTGACGGTCGCCTTGGGTGTCATCTTTTTGGTTTACGCTTGGATGACGCTACGCGGAGTGCAGTATGCCGTGTTCGGAATGCCGACGACGTTGTTGGTGACGGGACTGGCCGCACCGCTCCCGGAAATCGGACAACGTGTGGGATTGGCCTCGTGGATGTTCCCGGCCGCCGCCTGCGTGATCCTGTTGATCATGACCTTGCGGATGGCAAGCGCCGACTGGCTTTGGGCAGCCTTGGCGGGCGTCGCGGCGACAACGATCGCCATGGTCGGCGATGCCTACGGTTATCAAATCGACGGCCTGATCGCCGCGACCGCGTTTGCGACCCTGGCCATGCTGACCATCGGGGCAGTCTTCACGACGCAACTGGCGGTGTTCCTGCGCTATCTCGCCGCGGGCGTAATGTCGTTTGCGGCCATGGTGATCGTGTTCCGATCGTTGCAAAATCCGCAGGACATGATGTTGTATGCGGGAGGTGCAATTGCGGTCGTCTCACTCGCTTACGGCATGTTCATTCGTCGCCGCGGCTGGTTGGCCGTCGCGGCCTTGCAAGCGGTGTTGTTCTGCGGAACGTTCAGTTATCAAGGCCACCGGTCCGGCAAACTGCGACGACTCAATTGGCCGATCGCGTCCGGGCTGATGTGTCTGTGTGTCGGCGTCGCGATCACCACGGGAAAAACCGGACTGTACCGCCGAATCGCCGAACGCAAGGGCGACAGAAAACCCAGCGGTTTCCAGAGCGGGTTGTAGGAACACGAAACACACCAGCACGTGGCGTCAGCCAGTGGCGTGTGTTCACCCTAAAAACCCCACACGCGCCGCTCGCTCACGCTTCCCGCTGAAACGCACACCGGCACGTGGCGTCAGCCAGCGGCGCGTGTTCACCCTAAAAACCCCACACACGCCGCTCGCTCACGCTTCCCGCTGAAACGCACACCGGCGCGTGGCGTCAGCCAGCGGCGCGTGTTCACCCTAAAAACCCCACACGCGCCGCTCGCTCACGCTTCCCGCTGAAACGCACACCGGCACGTGGCGTCAGCCAGTGGCGCGTGTTCACCCTAAAAACCCCACACGCGCCGCTCGCTCACGCTTCCCGCTGAAACGCACACCGGCACGTGGCGTCAGCCAGTGGCGCGTGTTCACCCTAAAAACCCCACACACGCCGCTCGCTCACGCTTCCCGCTGAAACGCACACCGGCACGTGGCGTCAGCCAGTGGCGCGTGTTCACCCTAAAAACCCCACACGCGCCGCTCGCTCACGCTTCCCGCTGAAACGCACACCGGCACGTGGCGTCAGCCAGTGGCGCGTGTTCACCCTAAAAACCCCACACACGCCGCTCGCTCACGCTTCCCGCTGAAACGCACACCGGCACGTGGCGTCAGCCAGTGGCGCGTGTTCACCCTAAAAACCCCACACGCGCCGCTCGCTCACGCTTCCCGCTGAAACGCACACCGGCAC
>WCIL01000001.1:0-519831 GCA_033042175.1 Phycisphaera sp. RhM | reverse complement strand
TCCTACCCCCAAAATCTTCCTACCCCCAAAATCTTCCTACCCCCAAAATCTTCCTACCCCCAAAATCTTCCTACCCCCAAAATCTTCCTACCCCCTCCGCTACTTCGGCGCCGTCACGTCGCTGGGCCGCTTGGGGATTTCATTGAGCGTGTAGTACGCCTTGGTGTGGACCAGTTTTCCGCCTTCGGCTGATCGGATCGGGGTCAGGTCAAAATCATGGACGTGCCCCTGGACCAATCCATCGATCTTGAGCTGAACGGTCAGGCCGTCGTCGGACACGATCGCCTTGGTCACCGTGGGAGTCGTCTGGTCGACTTCGGGGCTGCCGTAACCTTGTCGATAGAGGTGGGTGTAGGTCTCCAACTGGTAGGATTCCGGTTGCGACGCGATCTCGGGATCGACGGGTTTGGTGAACGTCACACGAAACCCATCGGGCAACGCATTGAGTTGCTTGATTTCGAAGGGGACGATCCCGGTCCAGTCGATTCGTTGGATGGCAAATTCTCGCGGACCGCGCACGGGCCAACCGCGATTGGTTCCGCCGACAATCAAGTCGCCTTGCGGAGTGAACTGACACGCCAACAATCCGGTCGCCAGTCCTTCGCGGAACGGGTAGCAGGCGCCTTGCCAGACCCCATTGATCTTTTCGGTCGTCGCTCGCATCACGACACTCAGGCTGAAATCGCCGACAAAGATCTGGTTTTCGAACGGCCCAAATTTGCCGCCCGTGCGATCGACCATGAAGCCTGAGATCGATCGCCCCATCTTGATGTACGGAAACACGACCGCGTACGGCACCAACTCTTTGACTCGGGCTCGTTCGGTCATCAACCGCGACGGCGTATTCGGTTCCACCTTGGGCTTTTCCAGATTTTCCGCCAAGTCGTACCAACGAAAACTCGCCGGATGTCCCATGAATCCGCCGGGCTCCAAGACCTTCAAGCTGCACGATCCGTTCCACGGTCCTTGGCTTTCGGCGTAGAACATCACACCGTGTTCGTTGGGACCGATCCCGCAGGGGCTGCGAATGCCGCTGCAAATCGGGATCGTTTTTCCATCGGGAGTGACCTTCACACACCAGCCGCGAAACGGTTCATCGGACTGATAGGACTTGGAAAGACACAGTGCGACCCAGATGTTGCCTTCGGGATCCAGTTTCGAGCCGAAGGCGAATTCGTGATAGTTGCGGAATCCCCAGGCGTCGCTGAGGGTTCGAAATCGGTCCGCCAGTCCGTCACCATTTTCGTCGGTGATCTTCGTGACTTCGGTTTGTTGGGTGATGTAGAACGCGTCGTCCTTGAACGACATCCCGAGGACTTCATCGAGCCCGCTGGCAAAGCGTTTGTAGGTTGGTTGCGGGTAATCGTCGAACGCGCCCTCGACCAAAAAGATGTCACCGCGGCGGGTACCGATGGCCAACCGATCGTCGGGCAAGACTTCAAAGCTGCCCGCTTCGATCGCCGTGCCTTCGGGCATCGGGATCTCGACGATCTTGTAGTACTTGGATTCCTCTTCGGCGGTGTCCCAGTATTCACCCAATGTTTGGGCGCGTGTCGATGACGCCGCGGAGAGGATGAGGACGAAGATGACGATGAGGGATGTTGAAAGACGCATTGAGCTTCGGTGATTGATCATTGCTTAGTAGTCGCGTGACTCGTTCCAGGGGATGACAGGCTGGCAGCCTCGCCCACTGGGTTACCATCGGTACTGGATCTCCAACGCCGTGTCGCCGGCAGGCAAATTGAGGGGAACGACCAGTTGCATCCCCGTTTCCGATTGCTCCACTTCGGCTCGATGTGGGGCGTCGACACGGACACGCAGCGATTCACCGATGAGAAAGGTTTGCTGATCGATGGCTTTCACTGTCTCGCCCGATGCGACCCGAAAGACAAGCTTATGATGCTTGTCCTTCGACGTGAACTTCACCGTCCGTTTCAATACCGATTGATCGGCGTCTTTCGAATCGAGCGCGTAGTCTTCGATTTCGATTTCGCCGAATCGATAGGTCCATGTCGGTCGGCCGATGTCGTCCAGGTCATAGCCGGTGAATTGGTGATGCGGCGGACGACCTTCGTCGACGATCCAGGGTGATTGGGCGTCGTCCAAGTCCGGCCCGGGTGGGAAACGAATCAAGTCGCTTCCAAGAGGTCGTACGGTTCCGTGCCCCTGGCTACGCCAGACGCCGCCCGGATCAGCGAAGTCGCCTTTCCAAATCATTGCCAACCGCATCTGTTCGGCGTCAAAGGCCAGATTCAATCCGCCCGGATAGCCGACTCCGATGCCTCGTTTGCCGATGCCTGGATAGCTTCGACGCAGCATCACGGCGCGGCCTTGATCGGCCAACAATCGGATCGGTTCTAACTGCAATCCGCGCGGCGTCCTGGCCTGCCTCCCTTGGAGCAGGTATTCCCAGACCGCTCCGACTTGAAGGTTCGGGTCTCCGCTCAGGATCTCTTTGCGGATCGCTTTTCCGCCCGGCCAAAACGAGGGCATCACCGTTTGCGGGCTGACCAATTGCGGCGAGACCATGTATTGATAGAACCATTCCCGATGAAGTCGCTCGGCCATTTCGGTCAGGTCGACCGCCGGCATGGTTTGCGCCGGTTTATGTTGGAAGGTGTGGCAGGCGATACAGTTCAGTCCGCCGTTGCCGACCAGTTCCAAGCCCGTTTGGCGAGCCTCCTTGGGATCCTGTGTCTCGGTGATTTCGACCAACGGTTTGGGGTCAACCGTTGCAAACCGATCGACCAAGTGGGCCACGTTGGCCGCACCGTACTGCGGCATCCTGGTTTTCATATAGGGGCGGATGGAGCGACCGTTGACCAACACGTCGCGCAGCCATTTGGAACGCAGCTTCCCTCCGACGCCGCTCAACGTCGGCGGGATCCGCCCTTGGGGACCGAGGTTTTCATTGGTCGTGTGGAAGTACGGATCGCGTTGGTCCGACACCCCGCCCCAGCCATCGCGGGTGTGGCAACGGTCACAGCGAAACGTTGCCATCGTCAAAACGAGATGTTCTCGATCATCCAGCGTGGCGGCGGACGCTTGGAGTGCCACACGAATCGCGTCGCGTTGGGCGTCGTCCAATGAATAATTCGCCCACGCACCGGACGTTGCCGACAGACAGCCTTGCGCGGTGTTCAATTCAGCCAGCGAGGGATAGCGATCGGCACGCCCTTGGGCTTGCACCTGTTGCGTTTGGCCGTCCTCGGCGACATGGCACTGGACGCAACCGAGTTCGATGAACGACTTACGGCCGGACCGAATCATCTCGGGATTGATTTGCATCGGCTGGCGATCGGCATCGGCTGCCGCACCGCTGACCAGAAAGTTTGCCAAATCGACCGCTTCCCAGTGCGTCAGTTTCATGTCGGGCATGCGTCCCGAGGGGCGTACCGAATGCGGATTTTCCAAGAAGGCCGAAAGTCCGTCGACGCTGTATTTCTGGCTCAGTTCGCCGAGGGCAACCGAACTGTCGGCCATCAACTCGTCGCCGTCTTTGCCGCGCGGTGAATGACAGGCGACGCATCCGACCGAGTGGAACAGTTCTCGACCGCGCGCCGCCGACTGGTCGTCGATCGATCCCCGTTTAAAAGGATCCTTCGACAGCGACATCAAATAGTGGGTGATCGCCGTCGACACCGCATCGCGATCATCATCGGAAAGATGTTGCATCAGATCCGGCATGCTGGTCCCCGGCTTCACGCCGTGGGGATCCGCGATGAATCGTCGGATGTATTGGGGATCGATTCGCGATGCCGCCGCGGTCAGAACCGGAGCCTGTTTGGGCGGCGTAAAAGCGTGCATCGTCGGTGCCGCGGCGTTGTCGCCATGACAGCGGACGCAACCAAACTGGTCGATCAACACCAATCCGTGGATTCGAGGAGCCAGCGAGGTGGACCGTGATGCGCGCATCGACGCGGCGACGTTTGGTGCTTGCGCGGTTTGCGCGATGTCCATCAGGTATTTGACCAAATCCAAAAACTGTTGCCGGTCGTTGAGTTGATCGGCCAGTTTGGTCGGCATCGCAGAAACCGTTTGCGGCTCCATGCGATCGATGGCGTCGCGCGGGATCACGATCAAGCGACTGGCATCGGACAGTTCCCTCAGCACGATCGTGTCGGCGTCCTGCCGGATGACGCGCCCGGTCGCCACGCGGCCTTCCAGGGTCAGGATCTTTACCGATTCGAATCCTTTGGCGATCGACTTAGACGGTTGCAGGATCGCTTCGACGATCGTTTCGTCATTCCGGTCCGCGGAGACTTGGGTGAGATCCGGTCCGAGCAGATCGACAGCGCCTTGGGCATGGCACTTGGTGCAAGAGAGCGACTGGGTTGAAAACAGAATGGCTCCCCGAACCGCATCTCCCCGCTCCCGCGCCTGGGCGGCCAGTGTTCGGCTGCCTTCGGCAAGCAGTCGCTCGGTCAACGAGGGTTGCCGGGGGGACTGAGCACGGCAACACGCGGCATGGTAACCGAGTACAAACAGCAGTCCGGCGAGCAGGATTCGATTCACGCCAAGGGTTCTCGTCTGATGATCAAGGTTCTTGTTCGATGTCGACAGTGTAACTGCAGTGTAGAGCAAGCAACTCGCTTGCCGAAGCAGAACAGAGCGACTCTGCCACAAGAAACCGGCGTGACACGGCGTCGCGGTGCGCCATACGCAGTCCTGAGTCGTGTTTGCGCACGTTGATGGGTTGGGTCATGTTTGGGGGCCGAACACTTGCGGGAATCGGCCGATGTTTTACGGGGCCGGCCGGGACGGCCGGGGGGTCGCAAGCTGGAAGCTTACGCCACCGGCGGAGGCTTACTCGGCGGCGGCGATTCCGGCGGCTCTTCCGGTGCTGAAGGCGGCTTGAAAGTTGTAGCCTCCGATCCAACCATCGACGTCCAGTACTTCGCCGGCGATGTAGAGACCGGGGACCTTGCGACTTTCCATCGTTCGCGGATCCACTTCCGACAACTTCACGCCACCGGCGGTGACCTCCGCCTTGGCGAACCCCCGTGTGCCTTGCACAGGAAACGTCGCGTATTTCAGCCCGTTGACCAGGGCCTGTAGCTTGGTGCGTGAAAGTTCTGCGATCGGGCACTCGGCGTCACTCGCCCGGGCGACCGATTCGGCCAGTCGACTTGGCAACCACTCCGCGATCACGGCGGTGGTCGTGCGGCGTCCCCCGCCGCCACGATCAGTCAGTGCCTTCTCAAGTTGCGGGACCGACATCTGGGGCACCAGGTCGACGGCCAGCGCGACGTCGTCGAACGAATCGGCGCGGGTGATCGTGCCGCTGACGTCCATCGCTGCGGGCCCGGAGAACCCCAGATGCGTGAACAGCCAACTGCTGCGGCGGCTGACCAGCGGCTTGCGTTTGGAGGGTGCCTTGGATTGCCAATCACTGCGTTGGTAAACCGAAGCGATGCAGTCATCGAGTGTTAAACCGGACAGGCTGTGCGTCCAATCGTATCCGCCGACCAAGGGAACCAGTGCGGGCCGGGTCCGGACGATGGTGTGGCCCAGCTTGTGCAGCCAGGCATACGCATCGCCGGTTGTGCCGCAGCCCGGCCAACTCTTGCCGCCGGCGGTCACGATCAGCCGATCGCAGCGGATCGATTCTGATTCGGTATGGACCAGCCACTGGTCGGCCGCTTTTTCGACCGCGGTGACGGCACACCGCAAATGAAGTTTCACACCCGCTTGGACGGCGCGTCGTTGCAAGGCGTCGCGGACGTGGATCGCGCGATCGGATTGCGGAAACACCTTTCCGGTCGACTCCACCTTGGTCTGCACCCCGTGTTCGTGAAACATCGCCACGACATCGGCCGGCCCGAAGGCACCGACGGACTTTTGCAAAAACCGTCCCGCCTTGCCAAAGGCCTGGACGATCCCTTTGGCATCGGTGTCCTGGGTGATGTTGCAGCGGGTTCCACCGGACATCAAGATCTTGACCCCGGTTTTGCCATTCTTCTCCAACAGCAGTACGCTGGCCCCCCTCATCGCGGCCTCCGCCGCCGCGACCAAACCGGCCGCCCCGGCACCGATCACCACGATGGAGTGTGCGGATTTGTCGAGCATGGGTGAATCGGTCATGTGCGGTCTGCCTGCGACAATCGTGACGTCAGTAACTTTGGGGAATATGCGGGCAAGGCCGTAAGAAGCGATTTAAACTGAGGGTTTACTAGGACGGCCAGTCAGATTTGCCCGCTTCCAGGGACGATACAATCCAAACGAGGATTCCGTTCGACCACGAGGTTTGCCCAACCGCGTGTCGGATCACCACCGCGACCCACTACACGATTGTTCTGCGATGTCCGTTGATAGCCCAGCCCAACTCGCCAGCGACACTAATCCAGACCCCAAACGAACGCCGAAGGTAGTTCCTGCCCCGCCGCGGGGCGACGGCAAGTTTTCTTTTGCCGAAGCGCGCAATCTAATCGGTGATTTGACGAAACCGAATCCGCGAATCTACTGGACAGATTTCCTGCTGTCGATCGTCGGCGGCTTCATTGCCTTGCACGCGACGCTGCACGTGCCGCGATTGTTCTGGCCGGCACCGTGGGTGATTCCCGTTGTGATCGTGTCGTACCTGGCGACCGTGCTGCTGTTCATGCGGTCGGTGATGTTCATTCACGAACTGGTCCATTTGCCCAAAGAAGGGTTCAAAGGATTTCGGTTTGCGTGGAATGCGTTGTGTGGCATCCCGTTGTTTGTGCCGTCGTTTTTGTACTACCCGCACGTCGATCACCATCGACGCAAACATTACGGCACCGACCATGACGGAGAGTACCTGTCGCTCAGCCATCACAGCCCGTGGATGATCGTCGGCTTCATCGGCCAGGCGCTGATCATTCCCTTTTTGGGTCTGTTTCGGTTCGTGGTGCTGAGCCCGGTGTGCTGGCTGATCCCGGGAGCCCGCGCGTTCGTGCACCGCCACGCGTCGACGATGGTGGTGGATCCGTTTTACGAGCGTGACGATCCGTCGGACAAGGAAATGCGGATCGTGGTGATGCAGGAGTTCTTCTGTTTTCTGGTCGGAAGCGGATTGATCTTTCGCCACAAGATTGTCACCGGGGAATGGTTTGATCCGTTGTGGATCGTCGCGTACAGCGTCGCGATCGGATTGTTGACGCTGAATGAAGTCCGCACGTTGGGAGCGCATCGATGGACGGGCGACGGCGGCGAGATGACGTTTGAAGAACAATTGCTCGATTCGGTCAACTATCCCCACCACCCGTGGATCAGCGAGCTGTGGGGTCCGATCGGAACGCGCTACCACGCCTTGCACCACCTGTTCCCCCGCTTGCCCTATCACAACCTGGGCGAAGCCCATCGTCGGCTGATCGAGGGACTGCCGGCCGACTCGCCATATCATCGAACGGTCGCGACCAGTTTGACCGCCGAGATCAAGGCACTTTGGCGACGGGCTCGCGATCGTGGGAAATCGGCCGAAAGCGAACCGTCCGCGATGGCGGCGTGATCAATCGCCGAGCCAGTGACACGCAGGTTGGTGTCAAGGCTTGGGCCCGATACCGGTACGTAGCTGCCGTCGCCAGACGGCGGAACGTCCACGCTCTGGCGAGCGTAGCTACCCCATTGGCGTCTGCGCGGCTCCATCGATCTCAACGGAGCGGTCTTGGGCTTCTTGCGTGATCGGCACCGCGTACGTGATACTGCGGCCTTGAGGAGACGGGCGACCACGACGGTGCGCGTCGCCCCTGGTCGGAATTGCCCACGGTTGATCGGACGAAGCGGAGCCCAGGCTTGAACAAGAGCGAGATTCACGCCGGTTACGACTTCGAATCCGGGATGTTCTCTCGGATGCGTTCCTGGGTCGACGTGGCATCCTGGATTCGCCTGACCCGCATCCCCAGGATTCTCGCCTCGCCCAGTCACGTCGCACTCGTCTTGATCGCCTGCGTCGTGACCAGAACGATCGCGTCGTTTTTCCTAGAGGGACGTTTCCAGCTGGGTCGATTTTGGGAGCTGCATTGCCACATTGAGCTGCTTGTGGCGATGTTTGATTCGACTGGCCCGCTGCTCGGATCGCTGCTGGTCGCCGTGTTGCTGATCATTTGGATTCCGGTGATTCAATTCGTCTGCCGCGGGGGCGCTGCGTTGGCTGCGGGCAAACCCCTGCCGCGTGCGGCTCAAACGCTGCGTTTGGTTGGATCGCGGCTTTGGCGATCGCTATTCGTGCCGATCCTGCCCTGCTTGTGCATCGCGGCGCTGATGGTGGGCGTGTTTCTGATCCGTTTACCGAGTTTCGCGATGGACGTGCCCTTGGTCTCTGGCATCACCGGCTGGGCGATCGGCGTCGCCGCGATCCCGGTCGGTATTCTGGGATTCGGAGCCCTGTTCGCCGTACCGCTGGCGCTCGTTGCGATGGTTTGTGAACCGACGCCCGACCCGATCGATTCGCTCAGCCGCGGCTACGAATCGTTGTATCGTCGACCGCTCTCGTTGGCCTGGTACCTGGCGTTTTCCGGAGCGATGGTGTTTCTCTTCGGCATTTTGTTGGGCGGAATCGGCGGGGCGTCGGTGCTGGCGGCACGGATCGTCGCGTGGGTGATTTCGCCGAACGGTGTTCAGATTCAATCCGCCGTTGATGCCATCACCATGGTCGTCGTTGCCTGGCAAACCACGTTGGCATTTGGTCTACTCGGGGGAATCTATTTGTTGCTGCGTAGTGACACCGGTGGCCAAGAGGCGGAGGATTTATGGGAACCGCCTGCAGCGCCGGTGGAGCCGTTGCCGGAATTGCCCAAGGAGGCGATCGACGGATGAGTCCAGTTTCGATAAACCCTGAACCCTCACCGCGCGGTGCGACCGGGCCGGCCGAATCGGATGCCTCGCCGCGACCGGCCAAGCACGGCCCCAGGATTCAAATCAGTCTGTCGATGATGTTGTTGATGATGGTCGTGTTCGCCTTCATTTCAGCGGCTCTGTACTACGCATCACAAGTCCCGGCGATCCGCGAAGAACTCAGTGTGCTGTTGTACGGGGAAGCGGAGGACGGTGGTGAAGACGTCGGTCGGCTTGCGCATCGGGCATTCATCATGTTTACGTTTACATCGCCCCTGCTGTTAGCTTGCGTCCTGTCGTTGGTGGTTTCAGCCTTGAACTACTTGCAGCGCACGACAACGTGAACGACGAACCGTCAGACACGGATCAGGCTGACGTGTTGGAACCGCTGGTGGCGGCACTCGGAAACGCCGCGATGCGTCCCGAAGAATTCGCCGCGTTCTCCGCCGCCTTGATGTCGCGCCCCCCCAGCGCGGTGCGTTATCGACACGACATCGATCTCCAGGACTTCGCGTTCCCGGTCCGCCCGATACCATGGTATTCACTCGGTTATCAATGCACCGATCCGGAGGTCCGACCGAGCCGAACACTGCAGTACGCCGCCGGTGATTTTTTCATTCAGGATGCCGGTTCGATGTTGGCTTTAGCAGCCGCCGACGCAGATCGACCTGCGCAACACGATCCATTGATCTGTGATTTATGCGCCGCGCCGGGCGGCAAAGCGAGTGCCCTGTTGGAATCGATCGGCGACGGCTTTTTGCTGGCCAACGAACCGATCCAATCTCGAATCGCACCGCTGGCCTACAACCTGGCTCGCACCGGGAGCGACCGCTACGCCATCTCCAGCCTTGACCCCGAGCGGCTTCAATCGCGACTCGGCGGCATCTTTGATTTAGTCTTAGCGGATGTCCCCT
Source organism: Phycisphaera sp. RhM (assembly GCA_033042175.1). Classification (GTDB taxonomy): domain Bacteria; phylum Planctomycetota; class Planctomycetia; order Pirellulales; family Pirellulaceae; genus Stieleria. The sequence continues at coordinate 510,121 of WCIL01000001.1, read as the reverse complement.
GTAGCGGGCAAGCATTGTTGGGACGCGGCAAACAAAGTCTGGCCGCGGTTTCAAAGACACAGATCGAACACAGCGCGTTGCGGGCCAAGCGAATCCTTGCGTCGGCCGTCAACCTGCTCCGTCCCGGAGGCCGATTGGTGCTCAGCACGTGCACGTTCGCCGAAGCGGAAAACGAATCTCAAGTGCGTTGGTTATTGGACCAAGACGGCGTGACCCCCGAACCACTCGATCGCTTGGCAGACTATGCGAGCGACGAGACCGGATGCAGCTATCGCTTGTGGCCACACCGCCACGACTGTGCGGGCAGTTTTGCCGCGTCGCTGCGCTGTGACCTCGACGACGCGATTGCTGCGGCGTCGACGACGCGAGAAAAACGCAAACGCCGCAAGAGGCCGGAGCGGTTGCCGGAGGAATTCAGTGACTGGTTTGACACGATGCCGGAGCGATACCAGGTTGCCGGCGCGGTCATTTGGGCATGGCCCGAAGACGCTCCGCCGTGGGTCGAATCGATTGCCGCCGGCGGACCCGAAGCGGCCTATCGCACCGGCCAAACCTGGAAACCCGCGCATGGTGCGGCGTTACGCCGAACCGGTGCGTTGCGGGCGACGGAAGGGATTGAAGTCGATGCGGCGACGGCACAGCGGTTCCTGAGTGGCCAACCGATCCCGTGCGACGCGACAGGCTGGTGTGTCGTGCGTTACCAGGGCCGAGCGTTGGGTTGGGTGAAGGCGTCTCGCGGAACCGGCAAGAACCACCTGCCCGCCGCGGCCCGGATGAACTTGGGATAGGCTTGGATCTTCGCACGTCGGTGCCTAGCCTTCAGGCGATGCGATCTCGCTGCGGGGGACGTCGATTGTATTACTGACGAATTACTCGCCGTACCGCGTTGTGGGAACGACTCGCGAGCGGCAACCGCTCCTGCGGCCCGCACGCCAGCGGCGTGCCACATCAAAGCTTGGGGTCGCGCCCACGCACCCCAAGTTCCTGTCGCCAACAGGCCTCCCACCCCAACGGGGTTGAACAGAGCAACACGGTTCGCCGGATTCACGCCGCCGTTTGCGCACCCCGGATTGCCCCGCGCCGTTTGTTGAACCCCGCTGGGGTTCCCCTGTCCTCTGCGCCCCCACCCGGAGTGCGCTTCGCGACTCCGGGCTTTGTTGTGGCACCGCTCTGCGGTGTGCACCGCAGAGCAGTGCCTGCCGAAGAGTCGCTCAGTAGTACAATCGACGTCCCGAGCAGCGACCTCGGGCGGCTGAAGCCTGCACACCGGCGTGCCGCGAGAACGTTCCACATTAGCGGCCGCTTTGCAGTTTCGCGGCGGCCAGGGTGTTGTGCAGCAGCATCGCGATCGTCAGCGGGCCGACTCCGCCGGGGACCGGTGTGATTGCCGAAGCGACGTCTTTGGCCTGGTCGAAGGCCACGTCGCCGACCAGTTTGTCGCCGACGCGGTTGATCCCGACATCGATCACGATCGCGCCGGGTTTGATCATCTCAGCGGTGATCATTTCGGGGCGGCCGATCGCGGCGATCAAGCAATCCGCATCGCGGCACACGTCGGCCAGATTCGCGGTCCGGCTGTGGGCGATCGTCACGGTGGCATTGGCGACCTCGGGGCCGCACGAACCCGTTTTTTGGGCCAGCATCATCGCCATCGGTTTGCCGACGATGTCGCTGCGTCCGACGACACAGACTTTTTTCCCCGCGACCGACAGGTTCGATCGCCCGAGCAGCTGAACGATTCCGTGCGGGGTGCAGGGCAAAAATCGCGGCCGGCCCTGCATCAACAGGCCGACATTGACGGGCGAAAAGGCGTCGACATCCTTGAACGGATCGATGGCGTCGAGAATTTCCCGCTCGTCGTAATCCACGCCGGAGCCTGTCGGCAGCGGGAGCTGAACCAAGATGCCGTTGACGTTGGTGTCGGTGTTGAGTTCGGCGATCAGTGCCATCAGTTCGTCTTGACCGGCGTCGGCGGGCAAGCGATGGGTGCGGCCATCGATGCCGGCTTTTTCGCAGGCACGAGCCTTGTTTCGCACGTAGACCTGACTGGCGGGGTCCTCGCCCACCAACACGGCGGTCAGACACGGTGGCGGGGCGCCGCCGGCAACAAAATCCGCGACTTCCGTGGCGAGATCTGCGCGGATTTCTGCCGCAACCTGTTTTCCATCCAAAATCACTGCCGTCATGTTCGCCTCGTGTTGCGTCAGCTCGTCGCACCCCTGTTCTGTCAGCCTCTGATCGGCCGATGGGTTTACCATAGTGGGAATTGCGATTGAGCGTTATAGTTCGCGTAGATTCACAGTTCTTCTCGCGTCAGGTCCCCGACCCGCGAAACGATATCACACAGGATTTTTGACTCGATGTCTACCGAAGCGCCGAAGCTGAGCCCGGTCGAAAAAATCAAAGAGGAAAGCCAGTATCTCAAGGGCACCATCGACACCGAGATGGCAGCCGACAGCGATCATTTTGGCAAGTCCGACATTCAATTGCTGAAATTTCACGGCACCTACCAGCAAGACGATCGCGACAAGCGGGTGGAATTGAAGAAAGCCGGCGGCGGTAAAGCGTACGCGATGATGGTCCGTTGCCGGATCCCCGGTGGCCGAATCACCAGCCAGCAGATGCTCGCCCAATTGGATCTGTGCGACGAGCTGGGTGATTCGACGATGAAGATCACAACCCGGCAAACGCTGCAATTGCACGGCGTGCTCAAGAAAGACCTGCGTGCGACGATCCATCGCATCAACGAGATTCAATTGTCGACATTGGCCGCCTGCGGCGACGTCAATCGCAACGTCATGTGCTGCCCGGCCAAACGTGCCGACGGGGTGCACCAGGCGATGGTCCGACTGACCGATGAACTGGTCACCGCGTTGGCCCCGCAAACACCGGCCTATCACGAGCTGTGGATGACCGATCCGGAAACCGGTGAAAAAACACTTCAAGGCGGCGGACCGGTCGTTGAACCCCTCTACGGACCGACCTATCTGCCGCGAAAGTTCAAGGTCGGGATCGCGTTGCCCGAGGACAACTGCATTGACATCTACACGCAAGACCTGGGATTCCTGGCCGTCGTCCGTGACGGTGCGATCGTCGGCTACAACGTCTTGGTCGGCGGCGGCATGGGCGTCACGCCCGCCCTCAAGAAAACCTATCCCGCACTGGCCAAACGGATGGCGTTTTGCACGCCCGAACAAGCGGTCGAAGTCAGCAAGGCCGTGATCAAGGTCCAGCGCGACCACGGCAACCGCGCTGATCGCAAAGTCGCACGGATGAAGTACTTGGTCGACGAGTGGGGCGTTGAAAAATTCCGCCGCGCGGTCGAAGAGCAATTCGGCCAGCCGCTGGCCGATTGCGAGCCCGATGATGTAACCGGCTTCGATGACCACATGGGCTGGCAAGACCAGGGCGACGGAAAATGGTCCTACGGGCTGAACATCGAAAACGGCCGTCTGTACGACAATGATCACCGTCAACTCAAAGCGATGATGCGTGAGGTCTGTCGAACCTTCGGCACCGAACTGCGGATGACCGGCCACCAGAGCATCATCGTGACGGACATCGATCCGGCCGACAAAGACAAGCTGATCGAAATCATCCAGCGACACAACGTTCGCACGACCGAAGAAACCAGCACGGTCCGCCGCTGGTCCATGGCCTGTGTCGCATTGCCGACGTGCGGTTTGGCGATCACCGAAAGCGAACGCCGTCTGCCGAGTCTGATCGACGACCTGGAACAGCCCCTGGCCAAACTCGGTCTGGACAAGGAACGTTTCACCATTCGCGTAACCGGCTGCCCCAACGGATGCGCCCGCCCCTACAATGCGGACTTGGCGTTGGTCGGCAAGGCCAAGGACAAGTACACCCTGTTTGCCGGCGGCGGATGGCTGGGCAATCGATTGGCGTATCTGTACAAGGATCTGGTCCCGTCGGATCAGATCGCCGGCGAGATCGTCGCGATCGCATCGGCGTACAAGGCCAATCGAAACGAAGGCGAGTCGCTGGGCGATTTCTGTGCCCGGGTCGGACAGGAAGACCTGACCGTGATGGCCGCGGCCGCACCGACACCCTAACGCGCCCTCACGTTTGGCCGACACGGTCCATCGAACCTAGCGAATGAACAGATTCCGGAGCGCCGCTGACGCGGCGCTCTGTGAATCCTTGGGTCGCTTGGGGCGGAGATGATCGGGAATTCTACGCGACTCCGGGGAAGCCGACTCGGTGTCGTCCGCAGACACGTCCAAACGGTCCGTCGAGGGGGCGCCGCGGTCAGCAACTTGGATCGATGTGGTCGAGGACGTTTGGTCGTCCTGTTCCGACTCGTCCGCTTTCACCGGATCGGCCTTGATCTCCGGTTCGTCGTCGGCCGCGAAACGGCGCAGCAACGGGGATGCGGATCCCTTTGAACGCCCCAGGTCCGACGCAAGTTCATCAAGCTCGACCAACAGTTGCGCCGCCTCTTTGGACGTGTCTGCGGGAACCACCGGTGGCCCCGACAGCGTTGAAAGATCGGTCGGCTTGCGACGAAAGGGCTTTCCGGTTGCCTGGTCACATATCGAAACGCGAAAGGTGTATTTACCGATTTTCAGATGGTCATGGTGCCCGAGCGGCTTGGGAACACCGGCCTCGATCAATTCTCCTTCCACGACGGTTCCATTTCGACTGCCCAAATCCTGTATCAACACGTCGGTGTCATTGAACGTGATCTTGCAGTGCTTTCGGCTGACCGACCGCGAGACAAACGTCAGATCGCACCGCTCGTTGCGACCGATCAAGTACGGCGATCGGTCAACGATGTATCGACTGCCTCGGCGCGAGCCATTGGTCTGCAAAAGGGTGAGACGAAACAAGAGTCGACTGCCAAGTCCGGTTTGACGAAAAACACATCATCAGCCACGATCGGCCTGTGATGATACGAACTTGACGTGAAGATTACGCGAAGCGGTACCCGGGCATTGGATGAACAACCCATCTGCCAGGGCGGATCGGCACCTATCTGATAGTGGGAGCCAAGGCGGGCTCGACGGCCTCCTTCTTGTCCGTCGGCGTCGCGTCCGCCGGTAAATCACCGAGCGCGTATTGAATGCCGTCGAGCATGTGCTTGACGATCACCGGATTGGCAAACGTGTCCTCGCGGTGGCCGAAGTTGGTGTAGAACACCCGGCCGTCACCGGCAGCACGGATCCATGAAACGGGAACCTCACGCGGCCCATCGTTGATGCGACTGGAGACAGCTTCCTTGCTCATGTCCAAGCTGACCAACAGACGCAGCACGCCCGTACCGACGTAGGACTTGGGGTCGTACTGGTAAATCTCGTCGGAATGCCAGAACCCCGAACCGTCGAACGCGGCGTTGAGGACATGGCTGGGATCGTCCAACTTGAACGCCCACTTGCCGCCGGCACCCCAGGGGTGGCCGGCGAACGTGCCACCGACGATTTCCAGGCACTCGGGATGCCGATTGAAATTGTCGCTGGCGGCGTGGAATCCGACCAATCCTTTGCCGCCGATGATGAAGTCCATGAAGGCATCCCGCATCGCCGGTTCGGGGAATTGCATGTGAGTCGTGTTGTTCAACAGGATGGCGTCATACCGCGTCAGATTCTCCGCCCGGAAGACGTCATAGGTGTCGGCGAAATCGACTTCAAAGGCCTTGGATTTTTCCGCCATCATCCGTACGCATTCGTTGCCATGCGGAATCGACGTGTGAATGAACCCTTCACAGCGATAAAAGACCAGCACGCGTCGCTTGGACAACGGCTTGGCCGCCAACTCGCTGGGAACGGCCGCGGCAATCTGATGTTTCTCGTTTTCCGACAACGGCTTAAATCGCTCGGCCTTTTTTTGCTCCCACTCATCAGGCTGCTGTGCGAGGAGTGATGGGGCGGACAGGAGTGCGAGGGCGGCGAACAAAATCAACGGGAGCCGCGATTGAGAAAGGCTGGGCATGGAGGGACCTGGAGGCGTGCGTGTTCAGCGGGGGGGGAGGGAACGCGTGGGAATGGCTATTGTAGTCTCCTTTACAGGCGTTCGGCAAAAGTGCAGGCTTGAGAAAATGAGCAACACGGCGAACGAACGATCCAACGGCCCCGGCTATCGGCTGCTTGATTTCGGCCACGGACGCAAATTGGAATCATTCGGCGGCCGGATCTTGGACCGCCCCTCGCCGGCGGCCGAAGGCCAACGACAACACCACCCGGATCTGTGGGCGGGCGCCGATTCTGTCTTCCATGTCGATTCCCGCGACTGGGAGCACCGGACGCCTTGGCCGGCGGACCAGCGTGTCGACTGCGACGGATTCCAAATGCCGATCGCCCCCACGCCCTTCGGCCACGTCGGTGTTTTTCCCGAACAGGCGGGCAACTGGCGGTGGTTGCGTCAGACCGCTGCCCAGCCCGGTGGAGACGCCAGCGGGATGAACCTGTTTGCCTACACCGGCGCGAGTTCGATCGTGATGGCCGCGACGGGGATGAAAGTCGCCCACGTCGATGCCGCCAAACCGAACGTCACGGCCGCGCGAGCAGCGGCGCAGATGAACGGACTGGCGAATCATCCGATTCGATACCTGGTCGACGACGCGGCCAAATTCGCCGCTCGCGAAGTCCGCCGCGGCAACCGATATCAGACGATCGTCCTGGATCCCCCGGCGTATGGGCATGGGCCATCGGGCCGAGCCTGGAGACTCCAACGCGACCTCTGGCCGCTGTTGCAGGATTGCTTGTCCCTGTTGTCACCGGGCGGCTTTCGTCTGCTCATCACGGGGCATTCTCCGCAAGTCGCCGGCGAGGACGTGGTAGACTATTTAGCATCCAAGATGCCGAAAACGTTCTCGTTTTCCCCCCGTCGGTTTGATTCGATCGTCGACAGCGGACGTTTAACGCTGGTCGATTCGGATGGCCGCAAACTCGATGCCGGCTTTTTTGTTCGGGTCACTTTCCATTCGCCTGATGCATGACGACTGATTCTTCCACATCACTGCCTGCCGACCGCTCGACCGCCGACCGCTCGACCGCCGACCGCTCGACCGCCCCCACAGCACCCGCCCGCTCGGCGGCGCAGTTGCAGGCCGAGCTGATCGGCTGGTTCGACGGTCGCGGTGAGATCGCCGTCGCGTTCTCCGGCGGGGTGGACAGCAGCGTGGTGTTGGCCGCGGCGATCCGCAGCACCGCCCCCGCGGTCACAGCCGTCACGGCAGTTTCGCCCAGTGTCGCGACTTGGCAACTCGAACTTGCCCAATCGGTCGCCAAGCACCTGGGGGCAACGCATCGATTGATGGAAACGCACGAAGTCGAATTGCCCGCGTACCAAGTCAATGATGGCTCGCGTTGCTTTCACTGCAAGAGCACGCTGTATCAAACACTTCACCAGTTGTGCCAGAGTCCGACGCTTCGGGATGCGACGATCGTTTCGGGAACCAACGCCGACGATTTGGGCGATTATCGTCCGGGCATCGCCGCCGGTGATCGGGCCGGTGTCTTGAAACCGCTGGCGGAATTAAATATCGACAAGGCCGGCGTTCGCGAGATCGCACACCGATTTAGTTTGCCCAATGCAACCTTGCCAGCTTCACCGTGTCTGGCTAGCCGGATCGCCTATGGGGTGCCGGTGACGGTCGAACGATTGCGGCGGGTGGAAAAAGCGGAGGACTTATTGCGTGATCTGGGATTGGACGACGTTCGCGTCCGGTATCACGAAGGCGACCTGGCCCGCATCGAAGTCCCCGCGGACCAAATCGTCAAACTGACCGCCGCCCCCATCCGTACTCGGCTGTCAGAGCAATTGCGCGAAATCGGCTTTCGTTACATCACCCTGGACCTGCAAGGCTTCTCCAGCGGCAGCATGAACCGCCAACTCGTCTCGCTCGGCCAACCCATCGGTTCCGGCAAGTGACTCCCGCCTGGGGTAATCCGATCGAGCCCCACACAACGTTTTCGAGAGACTTCATGAACAAGACCGCAGCTGATGATTCGTCAGACGAAGACTCCCGCGACGGCGATGCGATGGAAACCACCGACGCGGGGTGGCCGCAGCAACCCGCCGCGACGACCGATGATTCGGTTGGCGATTCGGCAGCGGGAGACAAAGCGAGCGTCACCGAATCCATGCCGCTGCCCCTGTCGACGGCCAGCTTGGTCGGGTCGCGACTGGCAGGCTATCTGATCCTCAGCCGTCTCGGCCGCGGCGGCATGGCCGACGTCTACGCCGCCCGAGACATGGCGCTCGAACGCGATGTCGCGATTAAGGTTTTACGCCCCGATCTGGCCCGCGACCGCGACTACATCACGCGTTTCCGGCGCGAAGCCAAGGCGGCCGCCAAGCTGAATCATTCCAACATCGTCCAAATCTACGAAGTCGGCGAAGACGCCTCGCGTCATTACATCGCCCAAGAGTTGATCTCGGGGCAAAACCTTCGCGAATACCTCGAACGCAACGGGACCGTCGGTCCCGAGCAGGCGATCGAGATCCTTTACGGGGTCGCGTCCGCACTCGACGCGGCGGCGATCGAGGGCATCACGCACCGTGACATCAAACCCGAGAACATCATGTGGTCCAAGGCGGGGTCGGTCAAAGTTGCCGATTTCGGACTGGCCCGATTGGGCGACGACGTCGACGGTAGCCGCGCCGACTTGACCCAGGCGGGGCTGACCCTTGGAACGCCACGGTACATGAGCCCGGAACAGGTCCAAGGTCGGCCGGTGGATCCGCGCAGCGATTTGTATTCGTTGGGCGTGACGATGTACCACCTGCTCTCCGGACGCCCTCCGTTTGAAGCCGATGATCCGCTGGCTCTGGCGTTTGCCCATGTCAACGAAACGCCCAAGCCGCTCGATCGCGTTCGAGGTGACAAAGATGTCCCGGAATGGTTGATCGCGATCATCGCCAAGCTGCTGCGGAAAGACCCGGCCGAACGCTTTCAATCACCCGGTGAGTTGCTCGACGCGCTGACCGGTGACGATGCGACCCAACGCAGCAACACGCGTCGCTTGGCCGGTGCCGCCACCGCGACGGCCCGTTTGCAACGGGTCGCGGATGACGAAAAACGAAACCGTGCTCGACGCCGAAAACGGATGATCGCACTCAGCCTGGTTCCGATCCTGGCCGTCGGGCTGGGGATCGCCACGGCATCCCAAGTCAAACGCCCCGCCGTGGCGGACCTGTTGCGCCCCGACCAAGTCCCCCAGCGGGGGTCGATCGAAGAGCAGTATTTGGAAGCCGCCGAGCGGGATGACGTCCAGGGCTGGAAAGCGATTGAAACCTATTTCCCCCCCGGCGACAGCGCCGTGATGCAGGCATACGTCAGCAAGGCCAAGTTACAGCTCGCCAGACTGTATTTGGAGCAAGATCGAATCACCGAGGCCGAAGCCACGCTGGTCGAATTGCTGAACAATCCGACCACCGATCGGAAATATCGCCTGATCGCGTTGGCCCGACGTGTCCAGGCGGCCAAAAAGATGGGGGACAAATCACGCGTCGACGAAGCGAAACGACAACTCAAAGCCGCTTATTCGGACATCAAGTCGTCCAATGCAGCGGCCATTAACCTGTTCGAGGCGGTGTTTTCCGGGCGCGAGCGGCTGGAATTGGGAATCGAACCCGCCCCGACCGAATAAAATTTCATCCGAGGATCGATCGAGCTAAACTAGAACGCCTCGCGTTTTGGGGCCCCCTCGTTACACACCGTTTTTTATCTCAGTCATGCTGTATTTTAGTCTTTGGGCCGTCTTGATGCTGGCCGTGATCGTTGCCGTTCCGGTCGCTGCAAAAATGTCGTCCGGCGGGCGCGTGGCAAAGACAGACAATGGCGACGTGGAATTGGAGGAAGATGCGGCAGCCGAAGGCAGTGGCGATGACCACGAAGTGCTCGAAGATGACTTCGGCGGCGGCGACGTCGAAGCGCTCGAAGACGACGCGTTCGATGAAGTTAAGTGACGTCGACGACAATCCGCTCCACCTCGGCGAGCGTTTCGGGCGACAGCACACGCGTCCCCGCCAGCTCCCGAATCTGTTCTTCACGGCGTGCCCCGACCAACGCCGCGGTCACACCGGGCTGCGAGATCACCCAGCCGACGGCCAGCTGTGCGACGCTCTGGTCGACGTCCCGGCCCAACTGTTTTAAACGGTCGATCGCATCGTGAATCCGACGACGCGTCTCGCCTTGAAAGATCGCGTAACCCGGCCGGCTGTCGCCTTTCTCAAACACGTGGTCGCGGGTGATCTTTCCGGCCAACAAACCTTTCATCAACGTCCAGTAAACGTACACGTCCCGACCGGCTGATTGCGCCGGCTGGATCAAGTCGACAAGGCTCTCCCGCTGAACCAGATTCAACGGACATTGGATTGCGTCGGCGGGGACCGTTGCGGCGAACTGTTCGACTTGTTCGGCCGACGCGTTGCAGATTCCGACGCGTTTGCAGAGCCCGCGTGCTTGCAGCCGTGCCATCGCCTCGGCTGACGCGTCCAAGGCAACCTTCGGATCGGGCTGATGCAAGAATAGGGTGTCCATCGAATCGATCCCCATCCGCCGCAACGAGGCTTCGGCGTCGAGCGTCAACTGTTGTGGAGAGCCGTCGACGATGCGTTCGCGTTGCTCGTTCCATCGCTGGCCGACTTTGCCCATCACGGTGAATCGATCGCGCCGGACCCGAACGCACTCGCCGAGCAATCGATCGCTCTCTCCGTCGTAGCCGTAGCTGTACGCGGTGTCAAAGGTGGTGATGCCGGCGTCGATCGCTGCCAACAGCGTGGCTTTGGCGTCATCGCGTGTGACGCCGATCGTCGTGATGCCGGCGATCGGCCAAAGCCCCAAGACAAGTTTCGAGGAATGCATGGTGGTGAGTGCTCGTTGGATATAAGAGAAAAAGTGGGGTAAGCATCCTGCTTGCCACCTTCGCCGGATCTGCCGGCGAACTCGAAAACAAGCCGCGTGGTGAAACAACGAAAAAACGCGTGGTCGATGAGACCACGCGTCTTTGGAAACTGAAACAAATCGGTTCGGTACGCGAAGATTCTTTGTTGTGATCCCGGATGACGCAAAGAGCTTCCAACCGGCCGAAATGATTCTCCGCAGCTTAATAGTCGATCGAAGCGCCCAGGCTGATCCCTTGGACCCAGTGGCTGCCTTCGACGATGTCGTAGGCGACCGGGGTCACGTTGGCACCGATGTTGCCGGTGTCACGATTGCGATTGATCTGGTCGCCCGCCATCGCCACGTTGTCGAAGTACAAGAACGTGTAGCCGACGGTGAACGAGACGTGATCGCGGAACCGGTACCCGATGGTGAAGTCCATTTCGGGAATGAACGTGAACACGTCTTGCGTTTGCGTTCCCTGTTCGTCGTTGATCAAGACGCTCGAATTCTGCGTCGAGATCGCGGCGTTGGCCAGAAAGTCGGTCGTCGTGCCGACCTTGCGGACCGTTTGCTCCATGTTCCCCAAGTGAACCTTGGTCAGCGCTCGGGCCGTCCAACGTCCGCGAGCAACCATCGATTCAAAACCGAGTTGACCACCGTTGAAGCGGTTTTCGGTGTCGAACAAGCTGGAGAAGGCCGTTCCGGCGAGGTTCGGGTTCGTACCGGCATTGGTGTCACTGCGAAAGCTGCTGATCGAGATCATGTCGTCCAGCTCGGCGTAGGTGTAACCGGCGATGAACTCCAGACGCGATGACTTGTTGTGGCAGAACGTCATCCGGGCATAACCATCGGCCATGAACAAGTCCGTGGCGTATTCCGCTTGGACATTGCCGGAGAACAAGTTCTGTTGGCTGATGATGACCGAGTCCTCTTGCGCCGTGCCCGGATTGAACCGGGGGACGAAGTAGTAGGGACGGCCGAGCGAACGGGCCGTCGCATCGGTTTGGTCACCGCTGGCGGAGTAATCGTCGCCGTTTTCGCCGATCCACAAGGTGCGTCCGCCGATGCCGAAGCTGTCGGTCAGGTAGCGTCCCACGTCCGTGCGAATGCCGCCGGAAAGGCCGCCATCGAGGTCGTCACCGAACTCCACCGTGGCTGCCGGCAAGACGGGAAACACGCCGGGTGCGGCAGAGGTCACCAGTGGTGGTGCCTGTCGCTCGGCATGGAACATCAACATCGCTTCGGCTCGCATCCAGCCGTCCTTGCCGCACAGGTTAAGCAGGCCGGCCAAGCCGCCGCCGCCCTTGCTGCCACACATGCTGTCGCAGCCGACACCATCGCAGCCGGGGCTGTCGCAACTGTCACAACCGCCGATCGCTCGCTTCAATCCGCCGTCAAAGAAGCCGGCAGGCTGCAGATCACCCACGGTCACCGGAGCGTAATTGCTGATCGGTGCAACGGGAGCGGCAAATGGGGAACCAACGTGCACCGGGGCATCGGAGGCGACATCGCCGACGAATGCTTGTGGGGAATCGTTGGCGGGTACATACTGATTGTTGTCAGCCTGGGCCGACGCTGAGGCGGACAGCAACAGCGCTGCCAGGGTCATGCCTCGAAAGTTTTTCTTCATTATTGTAGTCTCGCGCAGTCCGGGATTACTGGAACGACTGGTATAAGACGATCGACGAAAACGAGCGTTAGATCGAGAACGTCCCTTATGGTGCTTAAAGTCGGCGTATCCCTCCCAACTTCAACACTCAAACTGCCTGGACTTTCCAAAGTGCAGGAAAAACAGCGTTTTGAGCGGTAGACTGGGGTTCGCAAAGCTTTCCAAGCACTCTGCTTTTGCTAAATCTTTTCGCAAATTGGTCCCCTAAACAGCTCGATGACCGACCAAGACCCCGGCCAAAACGACGCCAGATCGAGCCGCCAGCCCGATCCGACCGATTCGGTGGACACGCAAATCGAGCCTCCCACCGAAACCCGCAATACGATCGTCGAACCGATCGAGCCCCCCGAGTCGGTTACCGAACCGGAGCCCAACGCCGAACCGGAGACGAAGACCGCGACCGAAGCGAACACCGAACCCAAGCCGAACACCAGCCCCGAGCCGATCGAGCGAAAGGTCGTCCAAGCGACTGAAATCATTCCCGCCGACAAGCCCCGCGGCGACTCGGACAAGCCCCGCGGCGACGCCGGAACGCCCCCGGCCACCGTCGCGCCGGAGCGTTTTCAGTCGGTCGGCACCAAGTCGATGTCGATCTTTTCCGGCGGCGGCTTCCACCCCAAAATGGTGCGTTGGAAGCGGATGCTCACCGAAATCAATGAGCTCGAACCGACGCTGCAACCGGAGTCTGACAACGACCTTCGCAAACGGTCGTTGGCGCTGCGGTACCGCGCGATGGCCGGCGAAAAACTGGCCAAGCTGCTTCCCGAAGCCTATGCCTTGGTTCGCGAAGCCGGCCGCCGAACACTCGGCATGCGGCACTATGACGTGCAGATGATCGGCGGCATCTCGCTGTTCGAAAGTCACATCGCGGAAATGCAGACCGGTGAAGGAAAAACGTTGACCGCGACACTGCCGCTGTACCTGCATTCGCTGGTCGGCAAAGGCGCCCACCTGGCAACGGTCAATGACTACTTGGCCAAACGCGACGCCGAGTGGATGACGCCGATCTACAACTTGCTGGGCGTCAGCGTCGGAATCATCCAGACGCCCGACGACCAAGGGTCCCGACGCAAATCGTATGGCTCGGCGGTCACCTACGGGACGGCCAAAGAGTTCGGATTCGATTTTCTGCGAGATCGTTTGCTGTTGCGTGCCCAGAACCGCATCCAGACCGAAATGCTGGGCGATGGCGGCGGCGGGTTCTCCGATTCCGGCGATAAACCGGTCATGCGGGGCATGCACTTCTGCCTGGTCGACGAAGCGGACAGCATCCTGATCGACGAAGCCCGCACGCCGCTGATCATCGGCAGCCTGGAAGACACCGTCCGGGACCAAATCGTGGAAACCTATCGCTGGGCTTCCGAGCACGCGCCTGAATACGAGCTGGACGACCACTTCACGATCGACGACGACACCAAACAATACGAACTGACCGCGCGGGGCCGACAGAAGGTCCGTGCGTTGCCCAAGAGCAATCTGGTACGGACGATGGGCCTGGTCGATCTGTACGAATACACCGAGCGGGCGATCAAGGTTTACCGGGAATTCCTGCTCGATCGCCAATACGTCGTCCGTCCCAACGACAAGGGCGTTGATGAAATCGTGATCGTCGATGAATTCACCGGCCGACTCGCCGAAGGGCGCAAGTGGCGCGACGGAATTCACCAGGCGATCGAGGCCAAAGAGAATATCGAGATCAGCGTTCCCACCGGCCAAGCGGCACGGATCACGGTCCAAGACCTGTTCCTCCGCTACAACCACTTGGCCGGGATGACCGGGACCGCGGCGACCAGCGCGCGTGAATTGAAGCGGATCTACCGCACCCCGGTGTTGCGGGTCCCGACCAACCGGCCGCCCAAACGCAAGCGACTGGCCGACCGCGTGTTCGGCTCGATCGACGCCAAGTTTCAAGCGATCGTCGATGAGGTCAAAGCGATTCACCAGACGGGTCGTCCGGTGTTGATCGGAACGCGTTCGATCGACAAGAGCGAACTGCTGTCGCGGATGCTGCAAACGATTGGCATTGAACACCAGGTTCTCAACGCAAACAACGTCGCGCGGGAAGCCGAAATCGTTGCCGATGCCGGTCAACACGGCCGCGTCACCGTGGCCACCAACATGGCCGGTCGCGGTACCGACATCAAACTCACCGACCAGATCGTCGAACTCGGCGGCATGCACGTGATCTGTACCGAGTTGCACGATGCGGCGCGGATCGACCGCCAGCTGATCGGACGCTGTGGACGCCAGGGCGACCCGGGTTCGTACCGCCAATACCTGTCGTTGGATGATGACATTCTCAAAGGCGGCTTGGGACCGGACAAAGCCGAGAAGCTGAAAGCCCGCGGGGAACGTTTGACCGATTCGGTCGACTCCTACGCCAAACTGTTCCGCCGCGCCCAACGCAAAGTGGAAAAGAAGCACTTTCGCGACCGGATGGTGCTGCTGCATCACGAAAAGGAACGCAAAAAGATGCAGCGTGAAATCGGCCAGGATCCTTACCTAGACACCCCAGACTGACGCAATTGGGGGATCTTTTTTTCGGCTTTGGCTCAAGTCGCACTGGACGTCTGCCGACGGGGGTTTCAATTCGAAAAAAAGCCAAAAACCGGGCTCGGCCGAGCTTGACAGGGCAATCGAAAACACCGTATCCCCGGCTCCGTGTCCATTAGCTCCCGGCACTTCCGCCCACTTTGGTCGGTCAAGCGTCGGGGCCCGAATGGCGACGGCCAGACGCGGTCCGTCACCGTCCGGGGCTCGCGAAAGGTCGGTCCTCATTGGTTGGACAGACGTGCCGTGGGGCTAAGCCGACGATGGGTTTTCGTGAACGTAGGCGGAAACTCCATGTGTATCCAACGAAGTCTCACCGCGAAGAAGGAGTGTCGCGTTGAAACGCCACGAAAAACTTTTCGGCCTCAATCGCAATCGATGGGGCGGCGCCGTAATGGCGTGGCTTGTAGGGGCGTCCAGCGTCTCTGCCCAGCTACCGATGCCAGGCATGAGCCTGCCATCCAACGACAAAACGGGTGCGGCAACTGCTGTCGCTCCTTCCTACGCACAAGGTGGCTCGGCCCTGCCGGCCGGCTACAGGGTGCCCAACGCGACGGTCGAAAGTCGCCCCGCCGGTGGGAAACAGCTCGTCCAGCAGGCTCGCGCCGCGCTGGCCGGCGGCCAGTACGAAATGGCCGTCAACGCTTTCCGCCAAGCTTCGGCGGCGGCCAAGTCGGATCCGAACCTTTCGGCCGATGTCGCACGACTGCGTGTCGATCTGCAGATCGCGGGAATCGACGGCGAACTGCTGAACCTCCCGGCCCCGGCGCCCAAGCGTTTGTCCGCCGGGATCAACGCCGCACCGCTGGCCACGGCAACAGCGTCGGGCAGCTCGGACATGTCCGCGGCCGAACGTGAAGCCCGGCGATTGATCGCCGTCGGACGCGCCACGCTGGATCGGGGCGACACCGCCACGGCACTGCGTCTGGCACGTCAGGCCCAATCGCTCAACGCCCCCGAAGCGGCACCCCAAGTGTGGCAATTCGTCTTGGATGCCGAATCGGCCGCCAAACGCGCCGGCACGATGGATTCCCAAATCGCTTTGGCCGGTGGACAACAGGAAATCGGCAGCGACGAAGCAGGCTTTATCAAGCAGATGCTGTTCAATGCCGACGCCAACGCCGGACTGGAGAACGTCGGCGGCGGAGCCGTTGCCCAAGTGCAAGCACTCGGCGCGCCGATCCCGCCCTTGCCTCAAGCCGAATTGGGCCCACCGGGAGCCGATCCCAACCGGCTGTATCAAGCCGGACTGCAGGCGCTTCAAGCCGGCGACCAGGAGACCGCTCGCAAGAACTTCGTCGACGCGTGGAAGTACGAAGATCAATTGGACTTGGCGACCCGACAGGGGCTCAAGGACAAACTGACGCTGCTGCAACCGGCCCGGCTGCCAAAGACCGGCGGCGAGTCTCAGCTTTCCACGATCGATCAAGCCGATGCCGAATCACGCGAGCAAACCCAACGGCTGTATCGAGAGATCACCGCCGAAATGGCCAAAGCCGCCGAGATGCGAGAATCGGCTCCGTTGGACGCACTGGACAACTTGAACCGCCTGCGCCGACGCGTCGACGGTTCCAATGTCGATGAAACCAGCAAACGCACGCTCGCCCGTTTGGTCGACCGTGAACTGGAAAAGCAAAAGCAATACGTCGAATCCAATCGTGCGTCGATCGAGTTGGAACTGCAAAACGACGCGGTCCGAACCGAACTGGCCACCGATGCCGCTCGCGAAGCCCAAATCGATGAAGAGATCTCTGAGTTGGTCAACACGTTCAACGACTTGATCCGCGAACGACGATACTCCGAAGCCGAAGTGGTCGCGAAACAAGTGGGCGAGCTGAAACCCGGCTCCACCATCGCGACGACAATGTTCCATAAAAGCCGATTCGCCACCCGCGATCAAATCATGCGGGACATCCAAGCCGGTAAAGAAGAACTGGTCTACAAGGGCCTGGAAGACGTCGAGTACTCCGCGTCGCTGTCCGACGGATTGGATCCCGATCAACCGATGACTTTCGGACGCGATCCACAATCGTGGCACGAATTGACACTTCGTCGATCCCGTGACACCGGTTCGCTGTACGGCACCGTTCAAGAGCAAAAACTGAAGCAACAGTTGAGCACTCCGGTCAATGTCCAGTACCGCAACCGCCCGCTGGTCGAAGTCATCGAAGACCTGAAGAAAGTCACCGGCATGCCGATCGTGATGAACCAACGGGCCATGGAAGCGGTTCGCGTTCAGATCGATACTCCGGTGACCTTGGAACTGCAAAACCAGATCGAACTCAAGAGTGCCCTGAATCTGATTCTGGAACCCTTGGATCTGGGCTATGAGATCAAGGACGAAGTGCTGCAAATCACCAGCGCCGAAGCCAAACGTGCCAACGTGATCACACGGGTCTACAAGGTCGCCGATCTGGTGACTCCGATCCCGAACTTCACGTCCAGCTACGAAGACGGTTTGGCCGGGGCTCTGCGAGCCGCCTACCAAATGACCAATCCGCGGATGGACGTGCAGATGATGCCCGTTCGGATGACCGACCTTGCTTCGCGACAGGCCAACGCCCTGCAGCCGAGCAAGATGGCACCGAACATGCTCGGACAATACGCCCCGGGCGGCGCTCAGGGCGGCTTCGGCCCCCAGAACCCGCCCAACGGCAGCGGTGGTGGTGGCTCTTTCGCGGACTTCGATTCGCTGATGACCCTGATCGAAACGACCGTCGTTCCGGACACCTGGGAAGCGCTTGGCGGCAACAGCACCATGGCTCCCTATCCCCAGAACCTCAGTCTGATCATCAGCACCACCAGCGATGTTCACGACCAGATCGTCGACTTGATCGAATCGCTGCGTTCGCTGCAGAACCTGCAAATCACGATCGAAGTGCGATTCATCACGCTCTCCGATACGTTCTTTGAACAAATCGGCGTCGACTTCAACGTCCAGTTCGATGACAACGTCCAGACGCTTCCCGATGACGACAGTGGCCCGAGTGTCACCGTCGGATTCGACGGGATCTCTGGATTGCCGACGGCGGACTTGGACATCGCGTTCAACAACGGATCCTTCGGCGTCGTCCCGGCTTTCGGTGCACCTGACCCCGGAGCCCTGTCATCGATCGGTTTCGCCATCCTCAGCGACATCGAAGCGTTCTTCTTCCTGCAAGCCGCCCAAGGCGACGAGCGGACGAACGTGATGCAGGCTCCCAAGGTCACCTTGTTCGACGGCCAGATCGCCACGATCTCCGACCAGAGTCAACGTCCCTTCGTGACCAGTATCACGCCCGTTGTCGGTGACTTCGCCGTCGCCCAACAACCCGTGATCGTGGTCCTCAACGAAGGCACCCAGTTGAACGTGCAAGGGATCGTCAGCGATGACAAGCGATTCGTGCGTCTGACGCTGGTGCCGTTCTTCAGCCAAATCGGGGACGTCGACACCTTCACGTTCGAAGGTTCGCGGACGACCCGACGCAGCAGCCGGGCCGAAGAAGACACCAACGGTGACGGTGTCGTCAACGACGACGACGCGGTCGACAGCGAAGATGAAGAAGACATCATCTCCGGTTCGACCGTCCAGTTGCCGACCTTCGCGTTCACCCAAGTCAGCACGACGGTGAGCGTGCCTGACGGAGGAACGATCCTGCTCGGCGGAATCAAACGACTCAGCGAAGGACCACCGAACGCGGTGTTCCCATGCTCAGCAAGATTCCGTACATCAGCCGACTGTTCCGCAACGTCGCCGTCGGACGCGATGCCTCCAGCTTGATGCTGATGGTCACCCCTCGGATCATCATCCAAGAGGAAGAAGAGTTCGCTCAAACCGGATTCGATCCCAACCGCTAAGCGGTCACCGATCGAACACGATCAAACGAAAACGCGGCGCGGCCAGATGGGTCACGCCGCGTTTTTTTCAAGTTTCAAGTTTCAAGTTTCCTGACACTAACGTTTTTTATGTTTACCCGCGATGAAGCCCGAAGGGCTGGCACAATGCTTGCCGGTGGCGTCAGCCACCGGAATGGAAAGACCTCGATCACGGAGGCCTGGAAGGCCGGCACAATCGGTTTCATGAGCTGCGGGTATTGCTTGAAGCTGGGGAACTGTGTCGGCCCGCTGGGCCTCAGAGATTCCGTGTGACCATCTCCGGTGGCTCACGCCACCGGCAATCACTCTGCCGGCCCTCCGGGCCTAACAGACTTCGCCTGTCCGGCGAAACGCGATACATAGAAAACGTTAGGCTCAGGAAACCTGAAACCCAAAACCCAAAACCCACCCCCCGTGTGGCCTTGCCGGCGGACCGAAGTTCGCGACACCGGGTGCAAAACACCCCCTTTACGGCGGAGTTTGACGGTTAGGCGAGCCCCTGGAAGAGTGGAAAGGCCAGAAATCGGGTTTTGTCAAGCCAGAATTCCTTGACCGATACTAATTTTGTTCTAGAGTTGACTGTCAGGAGTGGCTGTCCCTACCTCCCAATAGTGACGCCGCATTGAACCGGCCTACAGCGATCTTGCCGAATGACCTCCCGTCGGACGCTGGTTCGCCCCGTAGGCATCAATTCGATTTATCAGGCCGGTCAACGAAAGGACTGAAACAATGTTGGTTTTATCGCGAAAAAAGAACGAGAGTATTGTCATCAACAACGACATCAAGATCGTTGTTGTCGAGATCCGTGGCGACAAGGTTCGACTCGGCGTGGAGGCTCCACGCGAAGTCCCTGTGCACCGCCGCGAAGTCTACGAGGCGATTCAGAAAAGTTTGGAGTCGGGAGACGCGGCCGTCGACGCATAGTGTCTCACACGGCGACGAGGTTTTCTTCGAAGGACCGGCCCAGCAGCGTTTAATCATCTGCAGACGCCTGATCTGGCCGTCCCCGAGCCCCCACCACGGTGCGTCATTTCTGTCTTGCTCGTCGATTTGAGCAAAAATTGCGCCGTTTTTCCGAGTGGGCGGCACGAACCCTTGACGGTTCCTTGGCGTCTTCGCTAAAACTCCGCCCAGTGATGAGTCACCCAGGTTGCTCATCGCCATGGCCCCTTCGTCTAGCGGTCTAGGACACCGCCCTTTCACGGCGGCGACACGGGTTCGAGTCCCGTAGGGGTCACCTGCAACAGTCCCCGGATGGTGTTTCCAAACGCCATCCGGGGATTTTTTTTGCGCCGAGCGACGGCGGCAGCGGGATGTCGCTTTCGTCGATGTCCCGAAATCAGCCTGATCATCTCAGCCCGACGCGTAAGCGAGGGACGCCGCATGCCCCTTGCTTACGCGTGCGGGCTGAAACCGACAGCCAGCCAGCCGTTCGGTTGCCTCAATCGACAACGTTGGCAGATCGGCCACGGACGCATCCGCCGTTGGTATGATCCTCGTTGCCTTTCACCCCGAGGATCCCCATGAAGTCCATCATCACGCCCGCACTGCTGTTTCTCGTTTCGCTGCTCTGTTTGCCAGTCGGCTCGTTGGCGGCCCCGCCGAATCTGGTCGTGTTTCTCGCCGACGACGCGGGCTGGGGTGATTTCAGCTGGTCCGGCAACCGACAAGTCTCCACCCCCAACATCGACTCGATCGCCAAGGGCGGTGTGTCGCTGGACCGATTTTATGTGTGCTCGGTGTGCGCCCCGACACGGGCGGAATTTCTGACCGGGCGCTACCACCCACGTGGCGGCGTCAGTGGCGTGTCGACGGGCAAGGAGAGGCTCGACCCCGACGAAAAAACCATCGCCGATGCCTTCCATGCAGCAGGCTACGCGACCGGTGCGTTCGGAAAGTGGCACAACGGCAGCCAATGGCCTTACCACCCCATGGCCCGCGGTTTCGATGAATACTTCGGCCACACCGCCGGACACTGGGGCGAGTACTTTGACGCGCCGTTGGAAGAAAACGGACGCATGGTCCGCACTCAAGGCTACATCGTCGATGTCTGCACCGATCGCGCCCTGGATTTCATCGATCGAAACAAAGCCCATCCGTTCGTTTGTTACGTCCCCTTCACCACGCCACACTCCCCCTGGACGGCACCGGAAAAGGACTGGCAGCGTTTCAAAGACAAACCGATCACGCAACGTGCGACCGATACCAAGGCGGAGGTCGACGACCACACACGCTGCGCGTTGGCGATGGTCGAAAATCAAGACTGGAACGTCGGCCGGGTGCTCGATCGACTTGCCCAACACGGCATCGATGACAACACCATCGTCGTTTATTTCTCCGACAACGGCCCCAACAGCCACCGCTGGACCGGCGGCATGAAGGGCCGCAAAGGCACCACCGACGAGGGCGGCCTGCGATCGGTCTGCTACATCCGATGGCCCGCCAAGTTGCCGGCCGGGCACACCGTCACACCGATCTGCGGCGCGATCGACCTGATGCCGACCCTGACATCGCTGGCCGGCGTGAAACGAGTCGGTGACAAACCGCTCGATGGGCGCGACCTGACCCCCTTGTTGATGCAACCGACGGCGAATCATCAGAACACCGACTGGACCAAACATCGGCACTTCTCCCACTGGGCGAACAAGGTCAGCGTGCGAACCCAAACGCATCGCTTGGACCACCAAGGCAACTTGTTTGACATGATCGCCGACCCCGGACAAACGACTCCAGTCAATGCACAGCAACCCGAACTCGCGGCGGAACTGACCGCAGCGGTCAAAGCCTGGCGTCAAGAAATGTTCGGAACCGATGCGCCGGCGCCGCGGCAACCGGCGAACAGAAAGAGGGGCGGCCAATCGATCGATCCTCGTCCCTTCACCGTCGGCTATCGCGAATTTCCGATCACGATGCTGCCGGCCCGTGACGGTGAACCACGCGGCGGCGTCCGACGCAGCAGCGGAGCCCCCAACTGCTCGTACTTCGTCGATTGGACCAGCACCGACGACAGCATGGTGTGGCTGATCGAGGTGAATACGGCGGGCCGCTATGGTGTCACGATCGATTACACCTGCAAGGTTCCCGATGCCGGCTCGACGATCGAACTGAGCTTCAGCGGTTCAAAGCTGACGGGCAAGGTGGCGCCCGGCTGGGATCCGCCGCTGTACACGAACCAGGACACGCTGCAACGGCCCAAAGGTGAAAGCCAGATGAAAGAATTCCGAACGCTCGAGCTTGGCCAGATCGACCTGCCCGCCGGCACCGGGCCGCTGACCTTGCGCGCGATTGATATCCCCGGCCAAACCGTGATGGACGTCCGCCGGGTCACATTGACCCTGTTGCCTTAAGCGACGGACGGACCGCTAGGCCAACAGCCCTTCGATGACCTTGGCCGGTTGCCCATCGACCAAGGTCTGTTCGCGGCCGTTTTGCGCGTAGGTCAGTTGCTCGGCGTCGAGTCCGAACAGGTGCAGCAAGGTCGCGTGATAGTCGAAGTGATTGACGACGTCCTCGACGGCATGATGGCCGAACTCGTCGGTCGCGCCATGCGTGCCGGTCCGAAATCCGCCGCCGGCAACCCACATCGAAAATCCGTCGGTGTTGTGATCCCGCCCGATGTTGGCTTCGTTTTGAATCACCGGCAAACGCCCCATCTCTCCGCCCCAGTGGACCACGGTTGTGTCCAACAGCCCACGCTGCTTGAGATCACGCACGAGCGCCGCGGCGGGTTTGTCGACCTTGCGACAGGATGCCGGTAGCGACTTGACGATCCCACCGTGATGGTCCCAATATTGGTTTCGCGTGAACAGTTGCACGAATCGCACGCCGCGTTCGATCAGACGCCGCGCGATCAAGCAACGCTCACCGAATTCCCGCGTTGCGTCGTCATTGATCCCGTACATCTCGTGCGTCGCTTTCGATTCACGACTCAGATCGGTTGCCTCTTCGGCGGCAAATTGCATCCGCTGAGCCAGCTGGAAATTCGTGTTACGGGCTTGGAGTTCATGCTCGCCTGAGCGCTGTTGGGCGTGTCTGCGGTTGAGGGATTCCAGCAAGTTAAGGTAGTTGGTTTGGACTTCGCCGTCCCACAGGGGCGGCGGTTGCAGGTTCAGAATCCGCGGCTCGACCGGGCGGATGACGGTTCCCTGAAACAGCGAGGGCAGCCATCCGTTGGACCAGTTCAGGACTCCCTCGACCGGCAGCCCCGCTGGATCGGTCATGGCGATGTAGGCGGGCAAACTGTCGCTTTCGGCGCCCAGACCGTAGGTCAACCAACTCCCCAGCGCGGGTCGGCCTGCTTGGGGGCGGCCGCCGTTCATGGCGTGGATCGACTGGCCGTGATTGTTGACACCGGTGTGCATCGAACGAATCACCAGCGCGTCGTCGACGATGCTCGAGAAATGGGGCAGTAGCTCCGAGACGTCCGTTCCCGCTTCGCCGTACTTCTGAAACGTCCAGGGCGAACCAAACACCTTGGAACTTGCCTGCGCGGCATTGTCATACTTGATCTTGCCGGGAAACTTCTGCAAATGCATTTGGTTCAGCAGCGGTTTCGGATCCAGCAAATCGATCTGGCTCGGACCACCCTGCATGAACATGGAGATCATTGCCGTGGCACGAGGTTGCCGGGGCGGCTGCTTGGGCTGGAGATCAAACTGCTGCGGCCCGATGACCGGTTTCTTGGGATTGGCCTGTGACTGCTGTGCGAGCAAGCAAGCCAGGGCCAGCGGTCCGCCGCGCATCGCCGAGGTCGCCAAAAAATGTCGACGGTTGGAACGTTGGATGGAGTTTTGATGTGGCATGGTCATCGGCTAGTCCACGTACAGGAATTGATTCGAACTCAACATCGCGTGGCAAGCGCTGGCGAGAGCCAATCGGTGCGCAGCCGGAGGCGTCAGGTTTGCGTCGCGTGATTGAAACACCGCCGTCTGTTGCCGAACAAACTGCATCAGTTCCACCAGCACCGAGTTCGATACCGGCCTTGCGAAACAACGTTTCCAGGCGACAGCGAGCTGCTGGGACAATTCCTTTTCGGCGTCGATCACGTGTCCGGCGAGTTGGTCGGCGTGATCGATCGCAAACGGGCTGTTCATCAGCAGCAGAGACTGCGGCGCGACATTGGAATAGTTTCGGCTGGTGCAATTCGGGACGACTCCGGCAATGTCAAACGTTTCCAAGACCGCCAACGGACGACTGCGGCGAACTTGAACGTAGACGCTGCGCCGAGCGACCCCGTCAAAGTTCGCTTGCTCTCCTTTCGGCTTGCGTTCACCATCCAACATTTCTTTGCCGAGCACAATTTGGCCGACGGCATCTTCTTTGACGGGCACCGGCGGACCATGCATGTGATGGATCAGCGCGCCGCTGGCGGCCAGCACCGCGTCTCGGATCGCCTCGGATTCCAGCCGCCGCACGGACATCCGCGCGTATAGCCGATTGTCGGCGTCCATGCGGTCAAGCCGCTCGGTGCGCAGGGAGATTTGCTGATAGGTGCGTGAGAACATGATCATGCGGTGCATGCGTTTTAGGCTCCAGCCACCCCGCATCAGTTCGTCGGCCAGCCAGTCGAGCAGTTCCGGATGCGTGGGTTGGGCCCCCAAAAAACCGAAATCCCCGGGCGTGGCGACGATCCCGCGACCGAAATGGTGCATCCAGACGCGGTTGATCAACACCCGAGCCAACAGGGGATGTTCGCCGTCGGTCAGATGACGAGCGTAAGCGAGCCGCCGGCCCGTGGTGGAGCGATCGGGGTCATTGGAGTCAATCTGGACCGGGGCAAAGGATTGCAGCACGGTCAGTTCGGCGGGTTCGAGTTGACGATCGGGCTGATTGTGGTCTCCACGAATGAACAAATGCGTCGGCGGCGCATGGTTGGCAGGCTCCATCAACACGCGAACGAATTTTTCTTGGGGTGCGGTGTTGCGGATCGCCAGGATGGCTTCCTGCATCTTGGCAAGCTCCGTCTTGGCGTCTTGCTCGCGACAGATCCTTGCCGCCTCGCGATAGCGTCGGACTTCGGCAAAGGCATCCGGTCGGAGCGTTTCCAGTGACGTGGCGGCCACAAAAACGTTTGGGTACTCGGCCGCCAAGGCGCGCTGGTCTTTCGACCAAGATGCTTCCTCGGTTTCGATGATCCGCCGCAGCGTGTCACGTTTCTCCGCCGGAACGTTGGCGAGTTGTTCGAGTCGGACGTCCGCGACGTAGCGTGCTTCGCGGACCTCGGCCGCCTGTTCGATTTCGCCCGCCCGCCGACCCCGTTGTTCGGCGTACAGATAGAGAGAACCGGGGGAGATGTTTCCGATATTAGGAAACTCTTCCAACAATGCGACTTGTTCTGCGGTACGTTTTGCTTTTTCAGTCTCGAAGGCCTGTTTCAGCAGTTCGCGACGGTCATCGGGCGCGACCAGTAATTCTTCGG
Organism: Phycisphaera sp. RhM; assembly: GCA_033042175.1. GTDB lineage: Bacteria > Planctomycetota > Planctomycetia > Pirellulales > Pirellulaceae > Stieleria. The sequence continues at coordinate 484,780 of WCIL01000001.1, read as the reverse complement.
CGAGCGTGCGGGCGATGTGTTCCTGCTGGCGTTTCGAGCGGGCGGCTTCGGCCTGCTTCGCTTTTGCTTCAATTGCGGCGCGTTGACGCTTGTCCTCGGCCGTGTACAGGGACACGCGGCGTTGCATCGGCAGCTTCCACTGCTTCGAATCCAACGCCGGTTCAAAGATCGCTCGAAAGCGATAGTAGTCGGCTTGGCTGATCGGGTCATAGCGATGGTCGTGACAGCGAGCACAACCGACGGTCAAACCCAACAGCGAAGTTGTGACGATGTCGATCGTGTCCGCGATCGTTGCATTGACAGCCAGCCCGCGATCGACTTCACCCGAAGCGCTGCCGTCGGGTGCCATGCGTAGAAACCCGGTTGCCGCCAGCCGGGTGATCCGCTCGGGTGTCAACTCCGCCAGTGCCGACGGTCCCCCGTTGATTTCATCGCCGGCGAGTTGTTCGCAAATGAATTGGTCCAACGGCTTGTCATCGTTGAAACTGTCGATGACGTAGTCGCGATAGAAATAAGCGAACTCACGCTCCACATCTTTGTTGGTGTATCCGTCCGAATCGGCGTAGCCGGCGACGTCCAACCAGTGACGTCCCCATCGCTCACCGTAGCGTGGAGAGGCCAACAAGCGATCGATCAGCCGTTGATAGGCCAGCGGATCCTCGTCGTCGATGAAGCGATCGACCATTTGGGGATCCGGCGGCAACCCCCACAGATCAAACGTGGCGCGACGGATCAAGGTGTAGCGATCGGCGGTGGGCGAAAACGTCAATCCGGATCGCACCAGCCGATCATGAATAAACGCATCGATCGGATTGTTGATCGCGGTCTCAGTGACCACGGGAGGACTCGGCCGCCGGATCGGTTGGAACGACCAGAAACTTCGTTCTTCCTCGGTGATGTAGTCGCCGTCATCGAGCGTTTCCGGTTCGGCACGAGCCGTCGTCGCCCCCTGCAGGATCCAATCTGCAATCACAGCAATCTCATCCGAGGAGAGCTGTTTATCACCCGGCGGCATTTCGCCCGTTGTGATTCGATCCAACAACAGTGACTGATCGGGCTGACCGGGCAAAATCGCTTCGCCGGATTCCCCGCCGGCGATCATCCAACGCCGCAACCTCACGTCAAGCGAGCCTTCCTTGACCCCGCTTTCACCGTGGCAGTGAAAGCAATGAGTCTTTAGAATCGGACGAACGTCCTTTTCAAACGTCAACGCATCGGCCCCTGACAATCGCGACGGAACGACAGCAGCGAGGACGACGAGCGATAGCGCGAAGCGATTCAATTGCATTTTCTAGGCGGGGAAAGGAAGGCGAAAACGCAGGCAGGAAGCACGCATCTTACCTCAGAACCGAGCGGCGTGCCGCAAGCAGCGGTCAACGCCGGCGGCCATGGGCGATGCGTGAGCGGATGATTGGCGAAGGCCGCCACGTCAGATCGGCCCTTGATGACGTTTCGTGTTCAAAGTGACGCCACCGAGCTAAACTTGAATGTCGCGGGCGAACGCGCGAGCCCGATGGCAGGTTTTTGTGTCCGCACTTCTTCCCTGGACGTTTTTACGCACGCCCCCCAATGCGAGTGCTTGATGAGTGATTTGTATGTGAACCAACGGTTGACGATTCCGTCGTCGGAATTAGCGATCAGCGCCGCGCGAAGCAGTGGTCCGGGCGGACAGAACGTGAACAAGGTGAATTCCAAGATCACGCTGCGGTGGTCACCGGAAAAATGCACCGTGATCGATCCGGGTTGGCGAAACCGCTTCATCGCGCGGCACGCCAATCGGATCACCAAAGACGGTGAGTTGGTCTTGCACAGCGAACGCTACCGCGACCAACCTCGGAATTTGGCCGATGCCCGGTTTCGGCTGGTCGAAATGCTGCTGGAATGCCGAGAACCGGCCAAGAAGCGAAAGAAAACCCGGCCGACGCTGGGCAGCAAACGGCGCCGCAAGGAAGCCAAAACCAAACTCAGTCAGAAAAAACAAAGCCGCCGGCAGTCATTCGGCGACTAGCTGACGTGGCAACTGCAAACGGAAACAACATCCATTGCCGCTGGGCGGATCCAGGATCACGATCGCTCCGCCGTGCTCTTTGAGGATTTTCGCGCTGACGGGCAACCCCAGCCCTGTCCCCCGCGCCCCTTTTCTCGATTCGAACAGCGAAAAAATCTTTTGCCGATCCTCGGGCGAGACTCCGGGTCCGTTGTCGATCACATCGATGTACCATCCCGCTTGATCGTCGTACCCGGTTTCGACTTTGACCTTGCCCACCTCTGCCGGCGGATCGTTCTCGTTCTGCTCCTGCAATTCCGGTTCATGGTCGCCTTTGACGGCATCGATCGCATTGGTGACCAGATTCAAAATCGCCTGATGCATCGCGTCGGGATCGAAAAACGCGGGGGGCATCTCGGCACCGGTCTGCAAGGTCAATTCGACACCGGATTCACCGGCCCGGCTGGCCATCAACTCGACCACATCGGCCGCGGTCTCGTTCAAGTCGGCTTCGACCTTTTGTGGCTGACGTTCTTTGGAAAACGTCAACATGTCCATCACGAGATTGGAGATCCGTTCTTGATTGCGATCGACCATGCCCCAGCCCCGGCGGACGGCATCGGTGTCGTCTCGTTTCAGCCCTGCTTCGATCAGATAGCTTCCGCCGCGAATGCCTTGCAGGATGTTCTTCACGTGATGAGAGAGCGTGGCGATGGTTTGCCCCATGGCGGCCAGGCGTTCGCTTTGCAGCAGCGCCGAGTAGTAGAATGTGTCCTCGATCGCCAAGGCCGCTTGATGCCCGATGGCCGTGATCAGCCGCAGGTGCTCGTCGGTGAAGCGGTGGGTCTTGCCGCGGCGAACGATCTGGCCGGGGGAGGTGTAGGTATCGATATACAGGGCGCCGACGATGTCGTAGCGACCCTGCAACGGCACGCACAGCGCCTCGCGGACACCGCCCTGGACGATCGATGCCGCGGCGTCAAACCGCGCGTCGTCGGTCGCGTCACTCGTTCGAACTCCCTCGGCACGGTCCAAAACGTAATCCAAAATCGTGCTGCTGATGCTGATCGGCGCTTCGTCATGTCGCTGCCCGTCGGCCGATTGGCGATCGCATCGTGCGGCCGGTCGCAATTGATTGGTTTCGTTGTCTCGCAGCATGATGCATCCGCGATCGGCATCGACCCAGTCAAACACCAACCGCAAGATCCGATCGAGCAACTCATCCAGATCGTCGGTCCGGCCGACTGCCAGCGCGGTCAAATACATGACCTCCAGTGAGCGATCGCTATCGGTGATCGTGTTCATCACCGGTTCAACCGAGTCGACCGAGGAATCCGATGTATCGGACGACGTATCAGACGACGAGGAGAGTTCGGTTTCGAACGGCACCACCGCCTCGGCGACGTGATCGGTCAGCCGCACCGGATCCAAGCGGATGCCGCTGGTTCGCGATGTGGGACGGACCAGCGATGAAATGATCCGGCTGGCGTCGGCGCCGCTGCTTTGCCGCACAATATCAACACCGTGTGCGGCTTCGATCGCCGTGGGTTGTCCCGTGCCGGTAAAAATCAACAGCGTGCTGCCGATCTCGATGCGATCACCGCTGAGCAGTTTCTGGTCGCGGATCCGCTTTCCGTTGACCTGGGTTCCGTTGCTGCTCTGCAAATCCACCAGGTGGCAATCACTGGATGCATCGATCCGAATTTCCGCGTGCAGACGCGAGGCTTCGCTATCGAGCAACTGGACATCGTTTTGTGTGTCGCGGCCGATGCGCACGACATCCCCGTCGAGCACAAAGTGCTTTCCCTGATCTCGTCCGCGAACAACGTAAAGCGATGCCATATCCCAAAGATAACGTGTTCCGATGCCGGTTTAACCCCGGCACGGCCAATTCGTGCCCCCTGACAAGATTTGTTTCGGGTTTGTCGCAAGCGAGCCACACGGTCGCCCCAGCGGTTAAAATAATGTCGTCCATCCGGGCACATCCCTGTTCGTAAAAAGTGAGTTTTATGGTCCAGCCGCCACCGATCGAATCCGGCACCGCATCCGACCCCGCAGATGACGCCCAAAAAGCCGCCGAATTGGTCAAATCCTGCCAGGCGGTCCGGCAGCAAGTCGGACGTGTCGTCGTCGGCCAGGAAGACGTGATTGAGCAATTGCTGATCGCAATCCTCTCCCGCGGTCACTGCCTGCTCGAGGGTGTGCCGGGACTGGCGAAAACGCTGATGATTCGCACGCTCGCCGAATCGATGCACCTGAAGTTCCACCGCATTCAGTTCACGCCCGATCTGATGCCCGGCGATATCACCGGCACCGACATCATTCAAGAAGACCCGGAAACCGGCCGCCGTAAACTGTTGTTCGAACGCGGCCCCGTGTTCACCCAGATGTTGTTGGCCGACGAAATCAACCGCACGCCGCCAAAGACGCAAGCCGCCCTGCTCGAAGCGATGCAGGAACACGAGGTCACCGCGGGCGGAAAAACGTACAAACTGGACGAACCGTTCTTCGTCTTGGCGACGCAGAACCCGATCGAACAGGAGGGGACATATCCCCTGCCCGAAGCCCAACGCGACCGGTTCTTGTTCCACGTGGTGGTCGACTACCCCAGTCGCGAAGAGGAGTCCGAGATCGTCGACCGCACCACGTCAACCTTTGACGCAACCGTGCAGGCCGTGGTCACGGGCGAACAGATCATCGCGTTCCAAAAAACGGTGCGACGTGTCCCTTTGCCGCCGCACGTCAAAGAATGGGTGCTCGATGCCGTCCGCGCGGTGCGCCCCAGCGATCCGAACTGCGCCCCCTGGGCCAAAGAATTGATCGAGTGGGGGCCGGGACCGCGGGCCAGTCAGCAATTGGTGCTGGCGTCCAAGGCCCGTGCGTTGATGCACGGCCGCCCCCACGTCACGCTCGATGACGTGCAAAAACTGGCCTTCCCGGTGCTCCGCCATCGCATCGTCCCGACATTCACCGCCGAGGCCGATGGGATCACCGTTGACGATCTGATTCGCCGATTGATCAAAGACCTCGCGCCCAAGAAATCCGGGGCGCTGTAACCCTGGGCAGAGCTTCCAGCTTGCGACGTGGCGTACGCTTCCAGCTTGCGACGTGGCGTACGCTTCCAGCTTGCGACGTGGCGTACGCTTCCAGCTTGCGACGTGGCGTACGCTTCCAGCTTGCGACGTGGCGCGTAAAGGCAAGCAGGATGCTTACCCCACTTTTGCAAGCAGGATGCTTACCCCACTTTTGCAAGCAGGATACTTGCATCACTTCAGGCTTCCATCACTTCGGCTTCGCGTGCTTTGGCCATCTCGTTGATTTGCTCTTCGAACTTTTTCAGCAAATCTTGAACATCGCTCTTCAGCTTGTCGCGATCGTCTTCGGTCAGCTCCTTGTCTTTCTCCAATTGGTCCGCCGTCTTGTTGGCGTCGCGTCGGATGTTGCGGATGGAGATTTTGGAGTCCTCGGCAAGCTCTTTGATCCGCGAAACCATTTTCTTGCGGACATCGGTCGAGAGCGCGGGGATGTTCAGCCGAATGACTCGTCCGTCGTTTTGCGGGTTCAGCCCCAGGTCACTGCCCACGATCGCCTTTTCGATATCCTTGATCGTGCCGGCATCGTACGGGCGGATCAGAATTTGCTGCGGTTCGGGTGTACCGATCGAAGCGAGTTGCTTCAGCGGCGACGTCGAACCGTACGCTTCGACTTTGAGCGAATCAACCAGTCCGGGCGTGGCTCGACCGGTACGAATTCCGGAAAGCTGTGTGCCCAGTACGCTGATCGCCTTTTCCATACGTTCTTCGGCGTCCATCAAGGTTTCTTCGGCGGACATGTTGAGCATCCTTGGGGTTAGAGTGGTGTCGACAGATTATGAGTCTAGCTTTTTTTAGATCGGCGTGTGGCGTCGTCCGTCTGGAACAAGATACCGCCCCGGTGTCGAATTGGATCGCCCGCGGGCGGCTGATCTTCCTCGGAGTAAAAGTGGCAATTCAACGTTCGCCCCTCCTCTCGCCGCGCTCGCCCCCATCGGCATCAAGTTCAGCCGTCGGTTCGTCATTGAGTTGAAGTCACCCTCCCTTTGGGAGGGTCGCGGAGGGGTTTGCGACGACGCGGGGAAATCACTTCTCCGATCCGATCCAGGTTCCGACCGTTTCGCCGCTGATCGCCCGCACGATACTGCCCGGCTTCTTGAAGTTGAAGACAAGAATGGGTTTGCTGTGCTCCTGGCAGAGGGCGATCGCGGTGGCGTCCATGACGCGGAGCTGTTTTTCGGTGACATCGCGATAGGTCAGCTGATCGTACAGCACGGCGTGGGGGTTTTTCTCGGGGTCGTCGCTGTACACGCCGTCGACACGCGTCGCCTTCAAGACGACGTCGGCATCGATTTCCAAGGCGCGCTGGGCCGCGGCGGTGTCGGTCGTGACGAACGGGTTGCCAATCCCGGCGGCCAGAATGATCACCCGGCCCTTGGTCAGATGCCGGATCGCACGGCGGCGGATGAATGTCTCGGCAATCTTGTCCATCGGGACGGCGGACATCACCCGCGTCGACAATCCGAGTGTCTCCAAGGCATCTTGCATGGCGAGCGAATTGATCACCGTCGCCAACATGCCCATGTAGTGCGCCGTCGCCTCTTGAACCAACGCGTTGCTGCCGGAAAACTGGGCGCCTCGCAAGATATTGCCGCCGCCGACGACGATCGCGATCTGACAACCGCTGCTGTGCGCTTCGCGGATCTGTTCGGCGATATCCGACATTTCCTGGCTGCTGATCCCACGGCCCCCGGAATCAGCCAAGCTTTCGCCGCTCAACTTCAGGACGACGCGTTGATAACGAAGTGGTGAGGAATTGGAGTCGTCAGACATGCTCGATCGGTCCTGGTGGTGAGGATCACAGGTGAATGGCCAGATGATACGAAAAAACCTCGTCGTTCCCGAGGGGGAACGACGAGGTTTCCGAGAATGTCGTTTTCGATTGCGATCGAATCAGGACGCCGAACCGACGGCGACGCGTTTGAACGCGACCACTTCGGCTTCGGGGCTGAACTCTTTCACGGCCGCTTCGACGGTTTTGGTGTCGTCGAGTGCGTAGAACTGGCTCAACAGGCACCGCTCTTGATCGAGCAGCGTGTTGTCGGCGACGAAGCGTTCCAGCTTGCCGGGGATGATCTTGTCCCAGATCTTTTCCGGTTTGCCTTCGGCCTTCAGCTCAGCCTTGATCTCGTCTTCGACCTTTTGCATGACTTCCGGTGTCAGTTGCGAACGGCTCGCGTACTGGGGCACCGTCTTAAGCGTCTTGCCCAACCGAGCACGGTCTTCGTTTTCGACCTTGATCTGTCCTTGCAGCGCCTCGGTTTCCTTGGCGACCAGTTCTTCGTCGAACTCGTCGGGCGTCAGGATCGAAGGCTTCATGGCGGCGACGTGCATCGCGACCTTGCGGAAGAAATCGCCGGCATCGTCCTTGCCGCCGTCCTTGTAGGACAACAACACGCCGATCTTGCTTCCGGCGTGAATGTACGACGCCAGATTGTCGCCTTCGATCGTTTGGTAATCCGCGATCTCGATCTTTTCGCCGATCGTTCCGGTGCGTTCGACCAGTTTCTCGGCGACGGTTTGACCGTCCAATTCCAACGCGCTGATTTCTTCTTTTGTCGAGGCACCGTTGTCCAAGGCAAGCTTGGCCAGCTTTTCGGCAAACGCGATGAACTCATCGTTCTTTGCGACGAAATCGGTTTCGCAGCTGAGCGACAACAACACGCCCTTGCCGCCTTCGACCAATGCAACCACAACGCCTTCGTTGGCTTCGCGGTCGGCACGCTTGGCGGCAACCTTTTGGCCCTTCTTGCGCAGATAGTCCAACGCGCCTTCGATGTCGCCACCGGATTCTTGCAACGCTTTCTTGCAGTCCATCATGCCGGCACCGGTGGACTTGCGCAGTTCACTTACGTCTTTGGCTGAAATCGCCATTGTTTCCTCCAGATAAGTCGTTATTCGACTAAGTGTTTTGTGTCGTTTGAGTGGGGGTGTGCCTAGGCTTCAGGAGCCGCTTCGGCTGCTCCGGGTTCGGCGGTCGCCTCGGCGGCGGGTTCCGCCGGCGCGGCGGCTTCGGCCGCAGGAGCCTCGGCTGCAGCGGGCGCCGCTTCGGCCGGTGCCGGGGGAGCCCCGATGTCGGCTTGTCCCTTGCCGCTGTTGACGGCATCCGCCAGTTGTTTCAGGATCAACTCGATGCTTCGAATCCCGTCGTCGTTGCCGGGGATCGGAAGATCGATCAGGGACGGGTCACTGTCGGTATCAATCAATCCCACCGTGGTGATGCCCAACCGTTTCGCTTCACGAACCGCGTTTCGCTCTTTGCCCGGATCGACAATGAACAAACATTCGGGTAAGCGGTTCATCGTCCGCAGACCGTTCAAGTTGCGATACATCTTTCGGTACTCGCGGTTGAGCGCCGATTGCATCTTCTTGCTGTAACTGTTGATCGCGTCACTTCCGCGAATCGACTCCAGTTCTTCCAATCGCCCCAGTCGGCTGCGAATGGTGCGGAAGTTGGTCAACGTGCCGCCCAACCAACGCTCGCTGACAAACGGCATGCCGCAGCGACTCGCTTGCTCTTCGATCGCTTCGCCGGCCTGACGCTTGGTTCCGACGAACAGAATCAAGGAACCGCCCGAGGCGACCTGCCCGAGGTACTTCTTCGCACGGAGCATCCCGCGAAGCGTTTCGCGGATATCCAAAATGTGGATCTGGTTCTTGCTGCCGAAGATGTAAGGCTTCATCTTCGGGTTCCACAAACTCGTCCGGTGACCAAAATGGACACCAGCTTCAATCATCTCTTGAACGATCGGATTAGACATCGAGACAGTTTCTCCAGGTGGAGTGTCGGCGTGGGCATCACGAAACGGCAAAAGACCGTTCCCAGGGACAGATGTGCGAGGCAGATCAACAGCGATCCACAGCACACCCCCGACCAGCGGGGCCCTTCATCCCGAATCACGCGGACAAAAAAGGTAGACAAAGCAGAAAAACGACGTGTTTTCCGCCGGGGCGGAGAGGGTAGCCGAACGCCAGCCCCGCGACAAGAGTAAGGGGCGGGATGGCTCAGGTTTCAGATTTCAGGTTTCACCGCTGACGCTTGCTGCTGGACCCTTTGCTACAACTCTCATGAACTTTCTTTGCACCTCGTGTGTTTGATCATCATGACCACCACCGCTTTTGTTGAACGTTGCCGCGAACTTGCCGCCGGATCCGGGTGTGGCGAACAAACCCCATGCAGCCCAGGACCGGAACTGAGCGAATCGGAATCATTGATCGGATTCTTCCAACTCTTTCGGCCAGACGGCGGCAACCTCAACGGCCTTTTTGATGCCCTGCGGCAAGGAGACCAACTTTCCGACCGATTGCAGAGCGCCTACCAGGCCGCCGGCGATGATCGACGCCCCCAAGGCGGACGCGACGCGTTTTTTATCGTCCGATCCCCGTCCCCCCTGTCGCCCGAACTGGCCGAGCATCACGCCGTGACCTGGATCCAAGGTTTGCAGCAACTCGCCGAGGCCGTCGGCGACGCTCACGTCGCCCAGCGACTCGCCTCGCCACCCACAATCCGGGTCCTGGAAGGCATCCCCCCGAAACACCCCAAACAGCCACACGAACGCACCGAACTGCTGAACGTGTTCCTGGATCACGCCCCCGCCCTGACCGAAAAAGTCGCGGAAGTCGACCCGCACGCCGAATTGCTACGTCCGGCCTACTACTTCATCGCCTGCGATGCGATGCTTCGCGACTACCTGATGTGGCCGTTTTATGCCGAGCAAACGGGGCTGACCGACCCGTTTGAAAGCTATTTCACCCTCTGGGCCCACGGCGTCAAGTTTCGAATCTTCCAGGAAAACCAAATCGACCTCTATCTGCCCCGGCACCGGGAAGGCTCCGAGGCCTGAGGCGACCCGAACAGCGGACCACCCCAAACAGCGGATCGCTCAATCGCTGGTCGGTCGATCAGCCGGCCGGTTTCGGTTCTATCTTGATTCCAGACCCCAAAGTCGGTTATGTCCCAGGCTTGATTGCAGCTCTGCCGGCCGACGGGTCGCCTGGAACACCATCACTCGCGACGGAACACACTCGACATGGATGTCTTGTCACACACGAAACGATTTTGCGCCCGCGGCACGCTTGCCGCGCTGCCCCTGCTGTTTCCACTGACGCTCGGCTTCGTCGCTCCAATCGCCCTGGCCCCCGAATCACGGGCTCAGGAACCCGCAGCCGCCGCGGCCGAGACCGAAGACGCCGCTCCGTACATCGTGTTTGTCGCCGAGACCTCCGCGTTCACCCGATGCGGCCCCGGCACCGACCACTATCGCACCGAACCCCTGCGCCGCGGGCAAGAACTGGAGGTCTACGTCGAGACCGCCGATGGCTGGCTGGGTGTCCGGCCGCCAGAGAATAGTTTTTGCTGGATGCCGGCCGACGCGGTGGAACTGTCCGCAGACGAAACAACGGCGACCATCCGCGAAGACAAAACGGTCGCTTGGATTGGTACCCGGCTGGGAAAAGCCCGACGCTATCGCTGGCAAGTGCAGCTCGATGCTGGCGAAGTCGTTTTCGTGTTGGGAAAAAATGAACGCGAAGGATCAACGGGAAACAAAACCTGGCTGCGGATCGTTCCACCCTCAGGCGAATTTCGCTGGATTCACCGCGGCGACATCGTTGAGAGCGCCGAACAACTGGCCGAACGAGTGGCCCATGCCGAACCCGACTTGCAACCTCGCAGCGACATCGCCGCGGTCGCATTGAACACCGACACCGAAAGCAGCACCGACGCTGACCCCAAACCTGCACGGCTCGATTCCGCCGACGGCTCGCCGTCGTCCCCGCAGCCGTTGGCGAATTCCACGCGACGTGGGACACAGACCGATGCACTCCGCGAAACCGATGTGATTCCCGAATTGAAACCGGCCCCGGAAAACAGCGCGGCGGCCAACAGCACGACGGACAACAGCGACCCTCGACGGCCGCAACCCCGGACTCTCGCCGATCGCGCGATTCAATTTCATCGAGGTGCACAGCCCGAGGACTTTGAAGACCGCGGTGCCGTGATCGGAAGCGGCTTGAAGGCGGGGTGGAAAGACGATTCGGTCGAAACAGCCGACGCCGGATTTTCAGCCGACCCGGATTCCCAATCCATCCTCAGCCCCGACCGATTGACCGAGCTGCCGGCCAACGGTGCCGCGGCAGCCGCCTCCGCCATCGCGGAACCCTTGCGCCGCATGACCGATGTCGTGGCGAACTTCATCAGCCCGCCCCGGTTGGTCGAAATCGATTCCTCCCACGCCAACGCGTTTCAGCCGAACTCGCCGGCCGATCGCCGCTGGATGGTCGGCTCGGGACGATCGCTCGACACACCGCCGGCGTCGCTCGCGTCCGCGCAGCCGGGTGGCTTGGCGCATTTGCCCCAAGCCCAATACCCGGCCCCACCGGCTCCGCACACGCTGTCCGGGCAAGACCAGTCTCTGGCAATGCAATCCCCCGCCATGGCGCCGTCCGGCGTGATGCAAACCGGAGCACTTCAAGCCACAACGTTGGCGCCCATCCCACCGCGCCCCGCGGTTCCGTCGCGGATCGTGACGGTGGATCAAATCGCACGTGTCGAAGATGCGGTGGCCGGTGCCGACGTGGACGCGATCAGCCAAATCCTTTCCAAATTGATGGCCGAGGGCGCCTCGGCGGACGAACTGGATCCGCTGATCCGCCACACCGAACGGCTGCTCCGTTCCGGTGGCGTCAACAACGCAACGCGGACGCGCGAGGTGCTCAACCTCGCACAACGCTATCGCAACGTCGCCGCCCGACGCGATGGCGCAACGACCATTCAATCCGCGTCGCTGGCCGGCGACGTTCAACCGATCGACACGACGGTGCAACAAGCCGGCTCGCTCGCGACCACCGCATCTCAGCCGTCGGACGTCTCTCAAACACCGTTCAGTCCGTCGCCGGCCGCCGCATCGCTGCCGACCCAGTCGTCACTCGATTCGGCCACCGGCACCGCGACCGGCTACCTGGTCCAAGTCTATTCGTCGCGCGCCAACAGCCCGCCGTATGCATTGACCGACGACGCGGGACTGACGATCGCCTACGTCACGCCCTATCCAGGCGTGAACCTTCGCAACCATCTCAACAGCAAAGTCGCCGTCAGCGGCAACGAGAAACTGCTCGAAGGCATGAGCACGCCACACATTCTGGCCGACCGCGCGATCCGGCGTTGAGGTGTCCGCTTACGAGCGGCAATACCCGAATCGGACCGACAACATCTTACAGACGTCGCGGTCGCAAATTCGAATCCGATCACCTACGACGCATCGAGCAACGGCAGCAGATCCATCAACCGGTCGATGATGTGAGTCGGCTGAGCTTGGGCCAGCAACTCGCGTGACTGGGCGCCCGTCGTGATCCCGATGCACATCGCACAGCCGGCGTCTTGGCCTTCATGAATGTCGATTTGGGAGTCACCGACCTTCGCCACGCTCTCGGCGGACTGAATCGACAAATCCTTCATCGCCTTGATGATCATGTCGCCGTGGGGCCGACCGCGGCTGACATCCGATGCCGTGACCAGGCCGTCGAAATCCTCGCCGACATTCCAGCCGATTTTGCGGATCAAGTTCGTCGCGGTGTCACGGTCATAACCGGTGTTCAGCACGACGCGGACCCCGCGCCCGCGCAGCTGTCGAAACAACTCACTCGCGCCCGCCTGCTCCTTCACATCCAACTCGTCGTAGGCGTTCCGCAAACGCACTTTGAAATCGGCAAAGATCGCGGCGATCTCGTCTTCGCCGTGGGCCTTGCCGTCGAGTGCCAGCACGTCGCGAATGGCTTGTGACTTTTCTTTGCCGGCACCGATGGCTTGCACTTGATCTTGCGTGAACTGATATCCGGCAGCATTGATCGCGGCACGAACGATCTTGTAGACCACGTTGTCCTCGTCCACCGTTGTCCCTGCCATGTCAAAGACGACTAATTCAATCACCGTAGATTTCCCGAAGATGTTGTTTGGCGAATCCAGCGCTTCCGGTCATGCCTTTGCCGCCGATCGCGGTTGCGACATGGATGTCTCGATCCAATGTGTGTTGAAAAATACCCTTGGGATGTTTTGATTGGCAATACATCCCCGCCCAGGTCCGTTCGATCTCCCAATTCGGCAGGTCCATGATCTGCCGCCCTTCGGAAACGAAGAACCGATTGATCGGCATCTGAATCTCGTCACTCAGTTCATCCGACCGAGCCGCCGGGGCATACTCGTGTGAATCCCCTAAGATGATGTGGCCGTCGACCTCTTGTTTGAACAAGATGTGGACACCCCATTTTTTCCAAAAGCTTTCCGGATCTTCACGCTGTTTGATGGAACGATAGGACGGACAGGCGGCAAAGCTTTCATAGCGTCGAATCGACTGCCCGGTCAAAACGTTGCCGGGCAACGCCCCGACCGATTGTGCTGCGAGCATCACCATCTGCAATTTGACCGCTTCGATGTCGCTGAACTGAAACAATTCGGGGAACAGCAATCGAAACTCCACGCCTGAACAGACGATCGCTTTTTCGGCATGCAGCATGCGGCCATCGGTGCAGTGGGCCGTGAGGGTCGTCGCGGACCGCCGATCCAAACGCTGCACGCAGGTTCCCAAGGCAATCGTCAGGCCGAACGTTTCTCGCAAGTAGTCGTGCAAGCGAAGAATCATCTTGCGTGGGTCAACGGAAATCTCCTCAGGAAAAAACAGCCCCGCCAAACAATACCCGTCATTCAACAGCGGGTACCGCTGCTTGCACTGCTCTTTGGTCCACAGTTCGGATCGATAGCCTTCCTGACGATTGATCGCGTGCAGTTCCTCGATCAATGCGACCTCCTCGGCATCCGAAGCCAGATAGACGCTTCCTTCTTGCCGAACCGACAGATCGGATTCCGCTTGGATCGACTTGTAGATCTCCAAGCTCTCTCGGCCCAACCGTTGCCAGGTCGCGTCCATGCCGGACGGAACGACTTGTCCGAAGTTGCGAACGGTCGCTCCTTGAGGCTGCAGGTTCTTGTCGACCAACACCACGCGCATGCCACGAAGTAATGCTTGATAGGCATGAAACGTCCCCAAGACGCCTGCCCCGACCACAATCAGATCAAATTTGTCTTCAATCTCCACGCTGGCTCTCTCGCTGTGTCGTGATTCGACAGAAATCGCAATCCATTTGTCCGGCAAGTAGAACACGATGGCGGCTGGTTGCCGACTGTTCGGGTGTCCTGGCAGAACGGTTTTTCGCATCGCAGAGAAAGATTGATGGAAAGGGAGCGTTACCGACAGACACCGCCGGCCAACAGGGGGGACATGGAACACGCCTCTGGTTCGTCACGAGGTGGGAATCGCCCGTGATCGGGTTAGACTATGCGGTCGTCTTATCTCACCCGGGTACCCCATGCTCACAGTCTCATGTCCCAGCTGCGGCGACCCCGCTCGCCTGCCGGCTACAGACCTCCCTCGCGACTGTTCGGTTCAGTGTCCGTCGTGCGGCGCGACCTTGCCGGTTGAGCGATGGCTAGAACGGCTGCCGCCGATGGCGATTGTGCTCTCTCCCGCGGGAAACGAGATCGACTTGGATGCGGAAATTGACCTCGACGAAGTCGCGTCCTCGTCCGGCGTCTCGTTGATCGGCATCGATGACGATGAATTTCCGACTGACCGCCCCCAACCGCAGCCTTCGATCGATCAGATCGAACACGCTTGGGAATCGCCCGATGCCTGGGAGCCCCAAGATCCGATCTCCGATGCGGACGTCTTTGGCGACCACGACGACGACGAATTCAATGTCATTGATGATCAGCCCCCGACGCAGACGGTTCCGCTGGCCAACGACGATCAATCGTTCTTCGAGCGACACCATTGGGGACGCCGGCAGCGGAACTCGATCCGGCTGCTGAAGATCGCTTCGCCGACCCTGATCGCTGTCCCGATCATCGCGGTGATTCTGTACGCGTCCGGCGCCAACTCCTTGTTTGATCTCTTGAGACAATCAACCGACCCGGTCGCGGCCCGAGAACAAGCCGATACCGATCAAACCGACGATCCCATCACCCCGCCGGAAGCCGATGCCGAACTTGTTTCGTCCGATGGCCCGTCGGCGGAATTAGCGACCCCTGATCTCACCACCAGCAATCGCTCTGACGTCGAAATCATGGACGTCGACGAGGTGATCCAAAGCATCAAACGAACGGGGAAAGCGATCGCGGAAGAACAGTCAACGACCGCGGAGGAGCCGTCCGCGTTGACGATCGCGATGCGGGCCAAACAGCAGTGGAAAGAACGTCATCCACAACCGCTACGGCAGCCGGATGCGGCCGAGCAGGAAAGGGCGCTGCTCAACGGTGCCACGCTTACCTTTCCCAGTGATCCTCCCTCGGCCGATTCGGTGTTGCAAACCAGCGCCCAGTCAGACATCGCTCCCGAACCGACTGTTCCCGAACCGACTGTTCCCGAACCGACTGTTCCCGAACCGACTGTTCCCGAACCGACTGTTCCCGAACCGACTGTTCCCGAACCGACTGTTCCTGAGCCGACGCAGACGGCGGAAACGAAATCGAAAAGTTTGGCAACCGAAGCGCCCAAGACGCCGACAATTCCCGCCCCTGAACTCGACACCGCCGCGTTGACCGAAGCCTGTGACGAGGCGATCCGGGCGATCAGCCGTTGGCAGGCAGACGAATCGGAAGACCAACCGGCGCGGCAGCGGATGCTGGCGCAGTTGCAGGCCTATCGTTCGGTTTCGCAGATCGGAAGCTTGGAGTTTGCGTCGAACAGCCCGAGCGTGGCGAAGCTTTTGAAGACACTGATGGATTCCGACGCGTCGCAATCGCTGGAACCACTGTGCAGCGAATGGATCAACTGGGGGCGTCGCCGGACCGATGGAATGTTACTGATCGGGCGATTGAAAACAGCAGAAACCGAATCGTTTTTTGAACTCGCCGACGGCTCGCAACTCCGAATCCGATCGTCAAAGGAATTCCACGTGCCGACCGAGTCACGTTGTGTGGCGATCGGTAGAATCATTTCCACCGAAGACGTACCACTGGTCCAGCTGTTGGCAGGCGTGGTGGTACCTTAATCCACTTTCCACCACCCCATCACTGCCTCGCGTGGACTTGTCATGCCGGATCCCCAACCACCGACCGTGCCCCAGACTGTCGAGGCCGCGAGTGTTCCCGAGGCCGCCGAGAACGCTTCCTTGTTCGGCACGTTGACGTATGGGTTGTCGTTACCGGAGCGGACCGCGCGGAGCGCGTCGGCGGTCGTCGGAGGATTGGTCAACGAGACGGCAGGTTGGTTGATCCCCGCCGCGTTCCGATCGTCCAAGACCTACTCGGCATTCGTCCAGCAAGCGTTGGACATGATGATCCATGACGTCGGCGGCGTCGAAAATCCGAACGCGGTCGCGGCCGATGCCGAAGAAGCCCAGTTGGCGCAAAAGGCGGTCGGCGGGCTGTTGGATTTGGCCGGCGCTGCGACGCTGCACCTCTCGCCGATCACGGTCCTGGCGGTGTTCAACGACGTTGCATATGGATCGAGCCACTACCTGAAACGGCTCAGCGACGAACTCAAGCGTGAAGGGATCATCGACGAATCATCCAGCATCGATCATGTCTCGGATCTGGTCGATGCACTCGAAAAAACCGGCGCCCGAGCATCGGGCGCGGCCAACGCGCCGCCGTTGAGTGTCGAGGCGATGACGGAAACGATCTCCCAACTCACGCTCGAGATCCAGAACGTGGACCCGCGCAAGCTGATTCCGCAAAGCGAGATCAAACGGCTGTGGAACGAAATGGAAGCCGCCGCCGGCCAAGCGCACGTCGGGATCTGGGACGTGAGCACGACGATGACGATGTTCGCCATCGATCGCTTGTCGTTGTCCACGCGGGGTGCGTTGTCGACCGTGCGTGTCGCCGGAAGCCTGCTCGATGAGCATTTCTTTTCCCACTACGGCGAGGCGTTGACGGCGATCTCCGAAAAAGGTTTCTACGAAACCCTGTCGGCGTCGTCGGAGCCCTATCTGGAGGCCGCCTGGCACAACTTTGATTCCAGCCGCGAGACCTGGACCGAAGAATTGATCACTGGACGGATGCCCAAGAAGTTTTGGACCCGCTTTGCCGAGTGGTTCAAGAACCGACGCAAACCGCCTGTCGCGTGATCCGATCGGAACGCCGCCACCGTGCTAAACTGACACTCGCCGCCACGATTGCCCCAGCTACGTCCGAGAGGTCCACGCCATGCCGGCTTTCACCGTTTCGCGAACGACGCACATCCAATCCGATCCCGAGACCGTGTTTTCCATCCTCAGCGATTTCGCGACGTGGAAAACCTGGTCCCCCTGGTTGCTCACCGACAAGGACGCCAAGGTCACGCTGCAGGGCGATCCGACCGCGGTCGGTGGCGGTTACAGTTGGGAAGGCCCCGTCGTGGGCGCGGGCGAGATGGAGCACCAGGAACTGCAGCGGCCGACCGCGACGCAATCGATCGGCACCATCAACGCGCAACTGCGAATCACGCGTCCTTGGCGGTCGCAATCCAAGGTTCATTTCGAAGTCAAGAAAGCTCGGGACGAAGACGGCCAAGACGGGACGCTGGTCCGCTGGGAGATGCAGGGATCACTGCCGTTTTTCATGTTCTGGATGAAATCGATGATGGTGAGCTTGATGAGTATGGATTTCGACCGCGGACTGCGGATGCTGAAAGAACTGGTCGAGACCGGTGACGTCGCAACAACAACCGTGGTCAATGGAATCGCCCAATCACAGCCCAACTTCATCATCGGAAAATCCGGCCGGTCGACGCTGGCCGACATCGGACCCTCGATGGACGACACAATCAAACAGGTCCATCAATCGCTTGAGGACGCCGGCATCGCGACCGATGGCCAGTGGTTGTCGGTTTACGACGACATGGACCTCAACACACAAACGCTGTCATACACCAGCGGCATGGTGGTCGACGAAGGCACCGTAACACCGCCAGGCTTGACCGCGCGCTCCCTGCCAGGCTTCAGCGCCATGCACGTCACCCATACCGGACGCTACGAACATCTGGGCAACGCCTGGGCGGCGGCCTACCAGAATTTGCGAGCTTGCAAACGCAAGGTCGACAATAAACTGCCCGGCGTGGAACTCTACGCCAACAACCCCGAAAACACTCCGCCCGAGGCGTTGGTGACGCAGTTGTACGTGCCGCTGAAATGACGATCGCCTCGGACGCGTCGATTGCGGCTCGGCTGCGTCGTCGCTCGCGCAGTGGACTCCTGGGGCGTTGCCCCAGGCTTAGCAACGGGCGATTAATCAGTGTCGTGAATCGCTCCGCGACCCGATGTTGGATCGGCGGAGCAATCCACGACAATGCGACTCTTATTTCCCACTCATTGCTCAGGGTGTAAATGCCCTTTGCGCCATTACGATCGCAATCCGAAAAGACCAAACGAACGATGCACTACTTGCTCGGGTTCATTTCCTTGAGCGATTTACCCAAGCGTTTGCGTCCGGCTGCGGTCGTCTTGCGGCGCGGGGTGGTCGTCGTCGCAGAATCATTTCCGAGCAACGCAGCAAGGGTAGGCTGGACTTCCTGTTCCGTCTCCGGCAGACCGATTTGTTCGACCGCATCGCTGACGCCGAGAACCACCGACTGACGCACTCCTTCTCGAAGCCACTGGAAAAAATTCATATTCATGGGTTGAATCCGTTCATTATTCAAAAAAGGGGACCGCGCGGGCGGCGGACGATCGGTTCATCGGCATCGCGTCACGCCGGTCTTGACTCTCTTGTTTGCCTTCTAAGATCCCAGCGTCGGCGGCGTCCAGACTGATTTCAGTGCGACGGGTCGTCGGTGGGCGGGTCAACCCACTCGAACTCCGCAAAGGGAAGCACACGGACGCTATCCTGACGGTTTTCCGAGCGAACGCCGATCATCCGCGGCAAATCGGGATCGCTTTCGGCGGCCGCCTTGATCGCGTCGATGCCACAAACGAAAAAGGCGGTGCTGCACGCTTCGGCGTCGGTGGCGTTGTCGGCAATCGCCGTCAACGACAGCAGGTCGCCGGCCGGATACCCGCTTCTGGGGTCGATCACGTGCCCGTAGCGTCGCCCGCGGTGGTGAAAGAATTGTTTGCCCGAACCGCTGGTCGAAAGTGCCTCGTCGCGGAGACGAATGCCGGCCAAACGCAGCTTGGGTTTGGTCGGATGCGAAATGCCCACCGCCCAGCCCTGCCCGCTGTCGGCGACTTGGTCGCCGCGGGCGATCACACTGCTGCCGCCACCGTGAATCAGAAAGTTCTGCAGCCCCCGGGCGGTGAGTGTTTCGGTCAGTTCGTCGAGTGCGAATCCTTTGCCGATCGCTCCCAAGTTGATTTCCATCCCCGGCCGCTCGAAGGCGACCGAGCGATGTTCGTCATCGAGCCGGACGGCGGTGTAGCCCACCTGGGCGACCGCGGCTTGGACCTCGGCAGCGGTCGGTTTCCGTCCCCGCCGCTCGGTGAACCCCCAAACCCGCACCAGCGGGCCGGCGGTGATATCAAACGCACCGGCCGTCTTTTCGCTCCATCCGATCGACCGCTGGATCAAACGGTACGTGCTTTCGGAGACCGAGACCGGACGATCCCCCGCGACGGCGTTGATTTGAGAAATCTCGCTGTCTTCGCGATAGACCGTCAAATCTGCTTCGATCCGGTCGAGCAATTCCAGGGCTTCGAAGGCAGCCTCGACCAGATGCGCGTCGGATTCAGCCAGCAACACCGAGAATTCTGCCGCCATCGCGGGGTGTGAAATCGTTGTCAGCATCGTGGCGTCGGTCGTCAGCAGGAAAAACGCGGCAAGTGTGGGATTCAGGTCGTCAAAACTGTCGGCGATTGCCCGAACCGGTCAAGGCCAACTCCAACAAGCCGGCGCAAACCAAACCGGCGCAAACCAAGCCGTCGCGAAAAACCGTCCAAACACGGACTCGGACGTACCCAAAATGGCCCGAACCCGGCCGGCCGATTGAATCTCTATTATTTCCGCCCGGGGAAGGCAAAACGGTGGGTTGTCAAGAATTGATCTATCCCGCACAATCTCGCCTCAAGAAAGACCCACCGAGTCACCGAAAAACGGTGGGTACGGAGCGGTGGCTGAGTGGTCGAAAGCGCCGGTTTGCTAAATCGGTGAACGGGTCAAACCGTTCCGCAGGTTCAAATCCTGTCCGCTCCGCTTGAGCGTCTCCCACGGAGACACTCAAAAAAATGAATTCGGTGGCCGTTAGATCCCTGGCGGTTTTGCGGTCATCGATCACAGGCGCGGGCTACACCCCACGTCGCGATGAGAGTGTAGCTCAGTTGGTAGAGCATTCGACTTTTAATCGAATGGTCCTGGGTTCAAGTCCCAGCACTCTCACTTTGTTTGCCCCGCGGTCGCGAAACGCTCGACAGTTTCGTGACGCGAGTGGCTCTTTCGGCCAGAATTCCTGTGGCCAGAATTCCTGTGGCCAACATCGACGTCGCACTGCGTTGCGGTCAATCCATCGCTGAACGTCGCGGGCAATCGAGGCTGGGGCTTCAATCCCAACCTCGCTAAATGAAGCGTCGCCGAGGCCCGTAGGCTCGCGTCAAACGGCTGATCCCCGTTTGACAACGGCCGGTTCGCGCCAGCGCCCGACCCTCGCGCCCTTCCGCTAGAAAAACGCGTTACGAGTTTACCGTGTCGGGTGCCCCCAACAGCACCGCCATCGCACTGCCGTCGGTGGTGTGGGACAGGCACAGCACATAAGGCGACGTCAGCGGCCCCGGCATCTGACGAAATTGAATTTCCGGATGCGTGCCGTCGTGCCGCGTCGGGGGAATGGTCTTTCGGGCCAATGACAGCACACCGGTCGCCAGCTCGATTATTCCCGACGCCGCGCCGGTGTGGCCGATGGACGCCGAAACCGCCACCAGCGGGCACGCTACCCCGACTTCGGCCAGCGCGGCCGCTTCGCCCGCATCAACCTGCCGGTCCCCGATCGCATGGCTGACGACCAGTCCGATCTGGCCGGGCGTCACCCCCGATTGGTCCAACACGGCCTGGATCGCCAACCGGATCGCGGTGCCGGCCTGCCGCGAATTCGGTGGATCGAGCTCCGATTCGCGGTGGCCGCTACGAACGGCGTCGGTGGCACTGAACCGCGAAGCCGTCGCGAGCACGGTGGCCAGCACGTCGGCACCGCGGCACTCCGCGTGGCGGCGGGTTTCCACCACCAAAGACGCGGCGCCTTCGCCACCGACGACGCCGGGGGCGTTGGGATCATGCGGTCGAGACAGGTCTTCGATCGCCAGTTCGCCGCGGACCGGGACGGGTGAATCGCGATGGTACAGCATGCGGGTCGAGCCGATCCGAGTCCCGGTGGCACCGACCAGCACGACGTCGGCAATCCCCCGCTGCAAGTACGATTCCGCCTCCAGCAGCGCCGCCGGGCCGGAGACGTCGCCCAGGACCAGCGAGTTATTGGGTCCTTGAGAATTGATCGAGATCCCGACTTGGCAGGCCGGCATGTTGGGCAGGTACTTCAACATCCACAGCGGCATCACCTCACGCCGCGCCGCTTCACCAAACCGCTCCGGATGCAGCTGTCCCGATTCATCCAAACAACCGCGGATCGAATCAGCCAATTCTTCCGGCGGGTTGAAAAAAATCTCGCTCCCGAAGACCGCACCGAGCCGCTGGGGGGGGACCTCGCCGGCGTCCGACGCGGGAATGGAGTCGGAAAGCCCGGCGTGCTCGATCGCCAGCTGGGCCGAAGCGAAAGCCGTTTGGATTTCGCGGCACATCACCTTGAGTGCCTTACGCGGCTTGACGTATTGCTTGGGCTGAAAATCGACGATCGGCGCCCCCACCCAAACGCCATCGATCGCATCGTCGGGCCCCGGTGTCGCCTCCCCATCGGTCCTGTCGGCCAGCGACCGGACCCCGCTGCGGCCTGCCAGCAACGACTCAAAGAATTTTGCTTGTCCGATGCCGATCGCGCTGACAATCCCTACCCCAGTGATCACGATCGGTTCGTGTGGCATTGCAGTGGAAGGTGGCGTTGGAGGAGAATCGGGTGGAAGGCGCAAAAGAAGAGCTGCGAGTATGATTTGTCATCAACTCGATGGCTAGACGTGGGGTAAGCATCCTGCTTGCCATCACGAGAGTGGGGTAAGCATCCTGCTTGCCATCACTCGCAGTCGCAAGCTGGAAGCTTACGCCACGTTAGAGTTTTCGGTCGTAGATCCGCTGAGTCTTCATCTTTTGCGCCCCGCCACGCTCGATCGTGCCCCTGGACAGTCGATTGCTCTCCAGAACCCAGGAGAATTCGCCGGTGTGGATTCCGAATTCGATCGCGTCGGGCAAAATCCGAGCCAACGTCACCAACCCCAGCCCCCAACTTTGGTACTTGGGCAAGACGTTGGTGCTGACCAACCGCAAGCGGTCGATCTTGCGTTTCCCCCGCAACAGCTTGAGCCATCCGAACGGCAACAAGTGCCCGTTCATATGAATCAGCAACTGGTTGTAGTCCAACAATCCGAATCCCGCACCGACGGGCTCGCCGTCGATCTCCGCGATACTCGTCAGCTCGGGAACGATCAACAGTTTCAACTGCTTGGATTGATGCTCCAACTCCTCCTTGCTCATCGGAACGTAGCCCCAAGTCCGCTGTAGCGACTCATTGTAGATTTTCAGAAACGCCTGAACGTCTTCGTCGAATCGGCCGCGATCGATGGGGCGGCACTTGACATTGAAACGCCTCGTCGACTCCTCGATGACAAACTTCAATTTGGGATCGATGGTCGCCAGCTGATCCATCGTGGCGTCATAACAAAACACATCCTGGCTTTTTTCGAACCCACACGCTTCGATCAACTTTCCGTAGTAGGCGTGGTTGTAGGGAATCAGAAACGTCGGCGGCGTGTCGAAACCGTCGACCAGCAATCCGACTTCGTAATTCAGACTCGGATTGACCGGGCCGCGCACGTCCGTCATTCCTTGCCCGCGCAACCAATCGGCCGCGGCGTCAAACAGACAGCGACTGACTTCGACGTCATCGATGCATTCGAAGAAGCCGAAAAACCCCCGCTGTTCTTTGTGGTGCCGGTTGTGGGCATGGTTGACGATGGCGACCACACGCCCGACCACCCGGCCATCCTTGCGTGCCAAAAACGCCTGGCTGTCTGCGTCCTTGTAAAACGGGTGCGAACCGAATCCGCAAAGCTGCTTGCGTTCGCTCCAGAGCGGCGTCACCCAATTCGGATCGCCCGCATAAAGCTCACGTTCCAGTTTCAAAAACGCCCGGCGGTCGAACCAACTCCGCACCGCTGTGCACTGTATCGCTGTGCACTGACTCGCTGAAGAGGAATTCGCTGTGGAAGGCGTCGCTGTTGAATCGTTCATCATCCGTCCCGTAAATCGTTCCGCTCGTTGCCGCGTGGCGACATGGCACTACCGCCCGGCGACAAGGTCCTGGCCCTGGCATGGCCCTGTCGTCGCGCCGGATCCGTGATACTATCTTCCCGGCGCGGTCGGGCACACCCGGATGCCTCGGTCCCGGCCCCCGATTCGATCCGTTTTTCTTCTTGCCCCTGCCTCGACTCTTGCTGACCAGCACCAGTAACCCGACCGTCAAACACCTGGTCAAAATGCGGGACAACCGCGCGCGGCGGAGAGCCGGGCGTGTGCTGGTCGACGGTTGGCGCGAGACGCAGCGGGCGATCGAATCCGGACTCAATCCGCTCGGCATTTACGTGGTTGCAGGTCGCGGCGATTCGGCCCCGACCGACCAACACTCTGCGCACCCGCAATCCGACGCCGAACGCTTCGTCACCGAATCAGCGGCCAGGGCGTTGGTCAACGTCAGCCCAACGGTGATGCAAAAAATCGCTTATGGCCAATCCGAGCGCGGCGTCGTCGCCGAATTCGCGGCCCCCCAGTGGGGACTGTCCGAGTTGCGGCTGCCGGATTCTGGACTGGTGTTGGTGCTGGACCAGATCGAAAAACCGGGCAACATCGGCGCCGCCTTTCGCTGTGCCGACGCGGCCGGCGCCGATGCCGTCATCCTGTGTCCCGCCGCGGCCGACCGTTTCAATCCGAATGCGATTCGCAACAGCCTGGGCGCGGTGTTTTCGGTGTCTTCGGCCACGGCTGACGAACCGGACGCCAAAGCATGGCTGGCCGAGCACGGGTACCGCATCTGTGCCGCGCGCGTTGAATCGTCGCGTCCCTTGTGGCAAGCGGATTTGACGGGACGTCTGGCGATGGTGATCGGCAGCGAAGCACACGGGCTCGGCGATCACTGGCAGAGCGACGGCGAGGTGACCGTCGATGCGATTCGCATCCCGATGGCGGGAAACATCGACAGCTTAAACGCCTCCGTTTCCGCCGCCGTGTTGCTGTACGAAGCCCAACGTCAGCGTCAGGCAGCCAGTTCAAACTAGTATTGCGTGTCAGCAAAATTTTGGGGTAGTGGACGAGGCGACGAGTCCTCTGCAGTCGGCATCTTGGCAAGGGCTCGTCGCCTCGTCCACTACCGCCTACCCGAAAACCAAGGTGCGGCAGAGCACTCGCTGGACAGCGTCACGCGTATACGAGTGAAAGCCGGCAACGGCAGCGACGCAACAAATCCTCTCGTTGCGATCACTCGCCGATGCGATACAACGCGTGGCGGGTGCGTTGCAGCAAGCCGCCCTCGACGGGTACCGGGCTGGCCACGGTAAACGGTTCGTTGTCGGCCAAACGGTTGGTCTGGACGACGTCGGGGCTGCTGGAATCCAGCGGACCGACCACGTAGGTCGTGGCGTCTTCGCTGGTCACGTACAAATGGTTTCCGGCCACCAGCGGTGAGCTGCTGAACCCGATCCGGGACTTCGGCAACTGCACCGTCCAGATCGTTTTTCCGGTCTCCAGTTCCACCGCCGAGACGGTGCCCTTGGCGGTCTTGCCGTCGGCGATGAAGTAGACGCGATCGCCATCGATCGCGGGTGTCGGCACGTCGCTGCCGAGATCGTCGCGGTGCCACACGATGCTTTCGCGTCCCTTGCCGGCGACAACGTCACGGATTCGGCAGGTCGTGACGGTAGCCCCGCGTGAGTACGGACAAACGATCAAATCACCTTGCACCGCGGGCGAGGCGATGGAACGGAAAAATTTCTCTTGGTCGGGATTGAATCCGCCGACGCGTCCCAGTTCACGACCGTCGCTGGCCGCGTGGATGGTCAAGTGGTCGGCCCCCATCACGGCGATCAGATTACGATCTTCCAACGCGATCGGTGTGGCATAACTTTGCGCCGCCTCTTCGGGGGCTCCCAATCGGCGATCGACCTTCCAGGCCACGTCACCGGTCGCTCGATCAAAGGCCACCAAGTAGCTGGGACCGGACTGCATCACCGCGACGACGACCAAATCGTTGATCAAGGTCGGACTGGAACCCAAGTCCCACCACAGCGTGTCCTCCCCATACTTTTTCTGCAAATTGACTTGCCACTGAATCTCACCGTCCAGATCAACACAGGCCAGATCTCCGCTGCGGAAATACGCGTACACGGCCTTGCCATCGGTGACCGCCGACGGGTTGCTGCCGCCGCCCTTGCGATGCTTGTTTCCGCGATCGCTGCCCAAGGCGGTCGTCCACAGCCGCTGGCCGCTGTGAACATCAATCGCCAGCAGCGTGTTCTGTCCCTCGGCCCCTTCGGTCAGAAAGGCCTTGGAGTCGGCCAGCACGGGCGTGCTGCCGCCCAGACCCGATAGCGTCGTCGTCCATGCGATATTCGATTTCTCGCCCCACTTGATCGGATAAGACTCCCCCGCGGCGACGCCATTTTGATTTCCGCCACGCCATTGCGGCCACGGACTGTCGTCTTCGGCCATTGAATAGGATGGGACACCGACCGAAACGGCCGCAGTGGCAAAGAGAACGAACGCGATTCGAAACGACCGCATGGCGGGATTCCTCTAAACAGCTAGGAAAGCGGAGATGGGGGTGGGGTGATCGCCTGAGAGGTCAGGGATTCTTCTGTTATGATGGACGTCGTGAAATAATACCAGAGGAACCGCGGGTCGCGGTGCATTCCAGGCGGAGCAGTCGACCGAATCGGGCCGCAAACTCGGCTCATCCACTCCCATTGATGACGATCGTCGAAATGAGACTCCAGCGTTTGCGAAATTCAATGCGGTTTGGTGGACCGTCGGATCTGGCCACCGGCCTGCTCGCGTTGGCCATCGCGTGGGCGCCGATGCCGGCTCAATCGCAAGACACAACCCCGGCGCCACCCACCGCCACCGAGATACAAGCCGACGCGGACCGCGGGACACGGTTCCCCGGATCGCTCGACCAGCCCCGCAACCTGGCCCGAGATCGTTACGTCGATCGCCAACGTGCGACGCTTGAGATGTGGCGGCTGCGGACACAATCCCGGCAAGCGGTCCAAGATGCGGCCCGCCACCCGGACCCCGAAGTCGCCGAGCGCGCCGCTTGGATCCTGAAACAATGGCGCAGCGCCTCGCTGCCCGGCGTCGCCCCAGGTCCCGCCGAACTGCTGCTCGATCGAGGCAGCCCGTCGGCGTTGGCATCGGTTTTGGAACAAGGCGCCTTCGATGCCGTCCTGGTCGCGGTCGAAGAATCGGCCGGGACGATTGAGTTCGATCAGATCAAACAACGTGTGGTCACCCTGCTGTCCCAGCGCTATCCGTTTTACTGCGACAAAGCGTTTGCCGCCGGGACCGAAGCGGACCTGTTGAACCTACTCGACGCGGTCGCCATCGACCGCAACGTCGCGACCGCCTGGCGCGACTTGAAACACTACCTGCACCCGGCCCAGCCCAAGTCCACCAACGACGTCGAAGCACTGCCCTCGGCTGAAGCACTGCCCTCGGCTGAAGCACTGCCCTCGGCTGACCTGCTGCCCTCGGCCGCTTCGCTCTGGAGTCCGGTCGAACGAGCAACCTGTCTCGCACAGTTCGCGATGCTGCGTGGCGACGTTGATCAATCGATCGCCCATGCCCGAGCGGCGGGTGATCCTGACGTGTTGCGGATCGCTCGCATGCTGGGCGACCGCTGGCAGGAGATCGCAGACGACGCCTTCGAAAACGCCCCAACCGCCACGACCCCGGAAGCGCGCACCGAAGCCTACGCGTGGGCCTTGGCCGCCACCTCACGCACCGCCGATCAAGTCCGCTTTGACCAGGCCCAATCGCAACTGCTGGCGATCCAGCCGGACGAGCCGGACGCCATCGGTGATCTCCGCTGGCGGGCGTTGGCCATGCACGCCCGCGTCGACCAGGCGATCGACGTGATGGCCGCGCGCGACCCAGCCGCTGCGGCCAAGATCGCTTGCGCCGCGTCCCGATTCCGACGCGCCGAACAGCTCTGTGCGTACCCGCTGGAACAGATCGCCAGCGACCTGGACGGCTGGATCAAAGACGCGTACATCGATCAAGCCAATTTGCCGGCCGGATCCATCGCACCCTCGATCGAGCGTCTGTATTCCTTGGCGCGACTGTTGGTCAACATCGGTGATACGGACAACGCCTTGCGAATCTACCGTCGTTTGACGCCCCGCCAAGTGATCATTTCGCCCTATGGTGCTTCGCTGCGAGAGCAAACCCTCGTCGAACTTGATTTGATCAATCGCTTTGACTGGATGCTCGACATCGCGGTCGCACCTGGGGAAAATGCGATGACCCAGCGAAGCCAGTACATCATCGCACAAGCCCTCAACACGGAATCCGAGGCATTCCGCAAGGTGCTCGATCGGATCAATTTGATCCGACCGGCAATTGATTTCCGCGAACGATTCCGGATCACGTTCCAATTGTTCCGGGGCAAACAACCGGACGGATTTGGTGACTCGGAGGACTTTAAATCGTTGCTGGAACTGTTGCTGCACGATGAACAGAGCAAACGCAGCGGCGGTCGCACGTTGCAAGTCGAACAGATCTCACTGGATCTCGACATCATCGACATGTTCATTCGCCAGGGCCAAGTGGAACTCGCCCGCGAAGGCCTCGCCGCGTTGACGCGTGCCCGGGAATTGGACGCGTTGATTTCGTCTGCCGAAACAGAAACCGAACAGGGCGACAATCGCGCCGCGGAAGA
This sequence comes from Phycisphaera sp. RhM, assembly GCA_033042175.1. Lineage (GTDB taxonomy): Bacteria > Planctomycetota > Planctomycetia > Pirellulales > Pirellulaceae > Stieleria. The sequence continues at coordinate 456,653 of WCIL01000001.1, read as the reverse complement.
CCTTTGGCAACAAGTCGCCCGCCAATCGGCCCAGTACACGCCGACCAATGCATTGATCACCGTCGATCACGGGCTGTCGTACGCCAAATCGATCGTCGGCAGTTGGATCCTGGCCAAACGCGCCGGCCATCGCGAGATCGCCGAGCAATTGGAAAGCCGATTGCGGCTGATGCTGACGTCTCCCTCGATGAATTTTCGCAAAGAACTGGCGGACCATTTACGAGAAACCGGACAGCACGAACTGGCTGTCGAAGCGCTCCGCGATCTTGCCGTGTCGGCAAGTTTCGGCGGTGAAGACGCGCCCGATTTCTTTCGCGTCGCGGTCACCTACGTCGGCTTGATCGATGATCTGAAAGAAACCCATCCGGCCGCCTTGGACGAGTCGCAGATCGATTCATACGAAGCGGTCAAATGGAGCGACCTGGCTGTCTTGGGATTACTAAAAACGTCCCGGTACCACGACACCGCATTCATCTCCGTCCCGCTGAGTGTTCGCAAGACGTTCCTGCAACATGCGATCGAAACCGCGGACGAATCGTTGGCGCGTCATGCGATCGATCAAATCAAATCGTACGATCCGATGAACATCGATTACGCCGAAAGGATGCTGCCCGAACTCCGCAAAGCGGGCTTGGATCAACTCGCCGATTCGGCATTTGATCGGCTGATGGATCACGGACTGGAACAGATCCGACAGTACCGCACCGATGCCACGACGTTGAACAACTTGGCATGGGCGGCGGCGATGAACGAGCGACGCCTCGACGAAGCCCTGGAACTGTCCGAACGCGCCGTCCTGCTGGAACCCGACAGCGTGATCTATCGCGACACCCTCGCCGAAGTGCTGTACCTGTTGGGTCGAACCGAAGAGGCGTTGGCGATCGAGTCGGCGTGTTTGCTCGACGAACCCGACGAATGGCACCTGCACGAGCAAATCGAAAAGTATCAAAAACTGCTACAACCTGATCGCAAGAACTGACGGTCACCCACCATCGAGATCGACCGGTTCGCGGGCTCCGGCGTTGGGCGTGAGTGGTTCGCGGCCTGTCGATTTAAGCCCGCATGCGTGAGCAAGGGGCCACGCGGCGCCCCTCGCTCACGCTTCGGGCTGGCAACATCGCAGTGACTTCGGAACTTCGAGTACACCGACAAGGTCTTGACCAGCGCAGGGCCCGTAGGCTAGCGCCAAACGGCTGAGATTCGTTTGAGATCAGCCGGTTCGCGCCAGCGTCCGGGCCCCCTGGTCTCGCGACGCGTTTTCAACGCGCCGAACGGCGGATCACGATTCGGCGATCACGTGGGCCACCGCGTGGGTGCGACAGGCCGAAACGCTCAGGTGCAACCGTGCGATATCGTTTTCGTTGGCGCACTGCAGCGCGTTTCCGCTCAACACGATCTCGTGTCCGGCGCCGGGGCGAACGACCACTTCGATCTCATTCCAACGGACACCACGTCGCCGGCAATGCAGTGCTTTCATGACCGCTTCTTTGGCCGCCCAACGCGTCGCAAAGTGGCCGGGTGCGTCGGCGGTTTGGACACAGTATTCAATTTCATCGGCGGTATAAACGCGTTCGAGAAACTGCTCACCGTGCGTTTCAATCATCTTTGCGATCCGCACCGTTTCGACGATTTCAGTGCCCGTGGCAACGATCGACATGGTGATGGCTATCCAGGCGACAAAGGGATGTCCGGACGAAACGCCGGCGTGTGGACACCCCTTTAGTTTACTTCAGCCCGGATGCCTGTTGGGCGCGCAACAAGACCTCGGCGGCCACCGATCGGGCACGCTCCGCACCGGCCTGCAGCACGTCGCGGACGTAGTCCAAGTTCTTCTCCAAATCGACTCGCCGCGCCCGGGCGTCGGCGAAATAAGCCTCGCTCGCTTCAGCGATCGCCTTCTTCACCTCGCCGTAACCGAAACCGCCGCGACGATACATCGCCGCCATCTCGTCCCGCTGACCCGAGTCGGCGAACAAGCTGTACAGCTGAAACAAGTGGTCTCCGGCCGGTTCCTTCGGCTCTTCCATCGGCCGACTGTCGGTGGTGATCCGCATGATCTGTTTGCGAATCGGTTTGATTTCACCAAACAGCGGCAACGTATTGTCGTAACTCTTGCTCATCTTTTCGCCATCGGTGCCCGGCACTTTGGCGCTGTCATCGAGCACGTTGGCCTTGGGCATCACAAACGTTTCGCCGTACTGGTGGTTGAACCGACCGGCGATGTCTCGGCAGACTTCGATGTGCTGGACCTGGTCGGCGCCGACGGGCACGAGTTGGCTGTCATAGGCCAAGATGTCGGCCGCCTGCAGAACCGGGTACGTGAATAAACCGGCGTCGGCGGGAACCCCCTTGTCGACCTTCTCCTTGTAGGCCACGCAGCGCTGCAGCAGGCCCATCGGGGTGCCGCTGAGCAAAATCCAACACAGCTCGCTGACTTCGGGAACATGCGACTGGACAAATAACGTCGCCTGCTTCGGATCCAATCCGAGGGCCAACAGATCGAGCGCGATGTCCATCACGTTTTGCCGCAACTGCGCCGCATCGCGGACCGACGTCAACGCGTGCAAGTCGGCAATGAAATAGAAACCGTCGTTCTCGTCCTGCAGCTGGATGTACTGACGGATGGCACCAAAGTAATTGCCCCAGTGCGGACGGCCGGTGGGCTGAATCCCCGAGAGCACGCGTTTGGGTGTTGCAACATCGGTCATCGAAAAGAATCCGTCGGAGAAAACTGGGGCGGGAAAATCACGTCCAAGGGGACTGCCGGCAGGATTGTGTTCGATTGGGTGAATCCTTTGAAGAAGGGCCCGTGATTTTTAGATCCGCCGCCCGGCGAGTGAACACCCGTCCAATGCCAAGTGGCGTTTTCCACCCGCCGCCGACGGCGGGTGTGCGCCGCGGCCGATGTGCGATCCCGCCAAAAAGCACGCAGTCGTCAAATTTTACCTTATCTGCTTGATTGCCCCATTTGTACCGCTATCCTACCACGGTCTGCCGGAGAGTCCGGCAAACTTATATCAGCGGGATCGGAGGGTATTTACAACTATGACGCGTTTTCGATTTTCGGTCTGTTTGGCAGTGTTGATCGCTGCGGCGGGCTTTTCTGACCTTGCCGCGGCCGGCGGATCTTCGGGAGGCTCTTCCGGAGGTTACGCGAGCTCGGGCGGTAGCAGCGGAGGGCAAGTGGCCCTGTACGGTGCTGCGTCGTCCGGTGGCAGCTACGGTTCTTCGGGCGGCTACGCCAGCAACGGCGGTTCCTCCGGCGGCTATGTCGGTCCCTTGCGTCGTCTCGCGGCTCGCATCCATGCCAACCGCGACGCCCGCCGTGCCGCGGGCAGCAGTGGCGGTTCCTCCGGCGGCAGCAGCGGCGGTGTATACGGCGGCAGCAGCGGTGGTTCCTCCGGCGGCAGCAGCGGCGGTTCGTCCGGTGGCGTCGCCTACGCGTCTCCCGCGGTCGGCTACTCCGTCCCCTTGACCCGCCTCCGTTCAAGCTCCGTCGCGATGGCCGGTTACGAGTCCTCGTCCATTGAATCGTCTTATCAGCAGTACACGCCGCTGAAGAACTCGGTGGCCAACACCAAGTCGAACAACGAGCCGGCAACGACGGCCGCGGACGAAGCTCGCTACGAATCGGTCAAACCGGCGCTCGACGACGACGCAGCCTTGCTGACCGTCGCCGTGCCCAACGACGCCGCCAGCGTGCTGGTCAACGGCCACAAGACGACCAGCGATGGAATGGTTCGCCAATTCATGTCGCGTGGTCTGAAAGAAGGCTACCTGTACACGTACGTCGTCGAGGTCTCCTATGACCACGACGGCCAAACGAAAACGGAAAGCCGTGAAGTGAAACTTCGCCCCGGCGACAACGAACGCATCGTGTTCGAGCCGCCGACCAAGGCACAACCCGCCGCGGATGACTTGAGCGCCAGCGTCGCTCCGGTTCAGCCGACCACGGTCACCGTCGTCAAATTGCACGTGCCCTCGGGCGCGAAAGTCAATCTGGCCGGCAACGACACCAACGGAAAAGGCTCGATCCGAACGTTCCGTACGACTCAACTGAAGTCGGGCGACCGTTGGAGCGACTACACCGTGCGTGTCACCGCTGAAGTCAATGGTCAACTGGTTTCGCGCGAACGAACGATTGACGTCGTCGCAGGTAGTACGAACGAACTGACATTCGACTTCGATACGTCGACGGTCGCGAAACGCTAGACGCGACTTTCGAAACCAACGACAAGTTTTTCTCAGCGCCTGATCGGCCCCGTCCGATCAGGCGTTTTTTTATGTAGATTACTCCCCCCACCAAGCCCGGCGTCTCTACAAATCCGTGCCGGCTTGGTTAGTCTGTATCGTGTTTTTCGACGTCCCCCTCCCCTCGGGACGCTCCCGTCTTCTCCAGTTTTCATGATCCGGATGTCCAAGCGACGCAGTCCGAGCAACCGCACCCAACGAGACGCTTCGTCAGGTCCCGAGTCCCGCGCCGGCCACGACGAGGCCGACGGGCCGCTCGATCAACCGGCCGACGAAGTCGCCCCGCGACGCTGGAAGCTGGTCGCCAGCGGACTGATCTTGTTCCATCTGATGGCGGTGGTGTTGCCACCGCTGGCATTTCAAACGTTCAGCCTGGATGGCCCTTCGCCGCTGGTCGGCACGTTGATCCGGCCGTTCGCCGGTTACGGCCAGTTCCTGCACATGGACCGCGGCTATGCGTTCTTCGCCCCCGATCCGGGACCGAGCCACCTGATTCAAGCAGCGTCGACCAACGCCGACGGAACGCTGACCGAGCGAATGTATCCCGATCGAAACGACCAATGGCCGCGATTGTTGTATCACCGCCATTTCATGTTGGCAGAGTTTCTCAATGATTCCTACTGGCCTCCCGGCCCTCCCAATGAAATGTTCGAATCGGATCGCCCCGCCGCCGAACTCTGGCAACAGCGCCGCGGACGCTACGAATGGATCCGGCAATCGATGGTCGATCATCTAAAAAGTGTCAACGAGGGTCGTGAAGTCGCGATCCGTCGCCTGGAGCACGGATTGCCTGGACTGCAAGAGTTCACCGAAGAACCGATCGCGCTCGACGATCCCAGACTGTACAACGTCTTGCTCGACCAACCGATCTTCAGTGACGAAATCGCCCCGGCCCCGGTGACCACGGAAGTGATCCCGGCCCCGAAAGTCAACGGCGACGGTGACGGTGACGGCGGCGCCACTCCAAACTCCCTTGAGCGCCAGACCTCCGAATCGCCGACGTCAGATTCGCAGGCGTCAGACGCCCCATCGACCGAACCGGCCAGCACCCAACCGGAGCCCCAGTCATGAGCGGTCCTTCGGCGACGACAGGCTCCACAGACGAAACGTTCGGCGACGCGCTAGGCCGGTGGGCCGAAGCCTGGGATCGATTTTGGTTTACCCCGGCGCGTCCCCACACCTTGTGCGTGCTGCGAATCCTGACCGGAGCGATGTTGCTGTACTGTCACGTCGTCTTGGCCAGCGACTTGTTGGCCTTTGTCGGACCCGACGCCTGGATGAGCAATGACATGGCGCGTCAATTGCACGACGGCGCCTTCGGCACCAGCGACTGGGCACGCAGCTATCTCTGGTACTTCGACAGCCCCACGATGATCTGGCTGCACCACGGCGTCACCCTGCTGGTGACGGCGATGTACATGATCGGACTGGGAACCCGGATCACCATTCCGCTGGCCCTGTTCTTGCAATTGATGTACCTGCATCGATTGACCGGCGCGTTGTTCGGACTCGACCAGATCGTCACCTACACGACGATGTACTTGGCGCTGACGCCGTGCGGAAGCCGGTTCTCGATCGACGCCTTGATTCGAAAACGATGGCTCGACAAATGCGCAACTTCCCCGTTTTGGCGGTTCATGTTGCCCGATGATTCGCCCAGCGTCGCGGCCAACATCGGTACACGATTGCTACAATTGCATCTCTGCGTGATCTATCTGTTCGGCGGGTTGTCCAAGGCGCGCGGTGAAACCTGGTGGAACGGAACGGCCGTCTGGTACGCCGTGTCGAACTATGAATACCAGTCGATGGACATGACATGGATGTCACGCTACCCGGCGATCATCTCGGCGCTGTCCAACGCCACGCTGTTTTGGGAAGTCTTCTATTGCGCGCTCATCTGGCCGCGGGTGACGCGCCCATTTGTGCTGGCCGTTGCCGTCGGCGTGCATGCCTCCATCGCACTGTTCTTGGGCATGATCACGTTCGGGTCGATGATGATCATTGCCAACGGGATTTTTCTCTCACCACGCCTGTTCCAAAGCAAAGCACAACGACAGGCCGACGACGAGACCGCGGCGCTGATCGAAAACGACGAAGTGGCAGACGTCGAAGCAGCCGAACAGGAATTGACGCAGCAGCTTCAGAATCCTGACCTGTCGGCCAGCGAACGGGCTCGGCTGAAAGAAAAACGCGACAAGATTCGCGCCGCGGCCGCCCGCGTGAAACGCCGTTATCGGGCGCTCAAAAAACGCGAAGAAAAATACGAAGCGCGCGTCAAAAAGCTACGTGAGCGGGAAGCCAAGATCAAGACGATCGTGAAAAAACGCCGCGAACGCAAATCCCAAGACGACGGTGATTCGACGATCGAGTGAGACCGCCATCGAGGTCGCCTGCAGAGCCGGGGTAGATGGCAAGCAGGATGCTTACCCCACGCCATGCTCCATACGGAATACTCTTCAGTCCGCTCTCGGCTGATTCTGGTAGAATGGTGCCTCACGTTTTAAGCCCCGAAACGAGTCGCATTCATGGCCGATCCGGCCCCTTCTGACTTCACCGATCCGGCGTTTCTCGCGGCCCGCGAAGCCGCGATGCGGGCCGTGCCGGCGCCGCCCGACGCCCCACCCTGGCGTCCGCCATCGTATGCCGACGCGTTGCGGATCAGCGAAAAAATCACGTCCGATTACCGCGAACTGCACCGGCCAGGTTGCATGGATGTCAAACCGAGCGAAGTCTGCGCGGCACTGCAGCAGGGCGACGTCAAGTACTGGGTCCTGACGGGACTGCACGGATACGTCGGCTACATGAGTGACCCGCGCGCGACCCAGGACGTCGACGTGCTGGTGCCCTACAGCCAAAAAAAAAAAACGGTCACAGCGACCTTGCAACGCTGGCCAACACTGATCGTCGGCGAAATGGAGTTCGTCGTCCGCTTCAAAGATCCCGACGACTTGGACGAGAAAGACCAACCCAAGGTTGTGATCGATCTGATGTTGCCGTGGGGCGCACTGCATGAGGCCATCATCAAGAACTGCGTGTCGATCGACGACGGAACAAAACTTCGGATCCCAACGGTCGAAGCTGCGTTAGCCTGCAAATATGCCGCGATGATCTCGCCGCATCGCTTGGGACAGAAAAAATTGCTCGACACTGCGGACTTCACCAACATTGTTGAATCCTGCGAGAAACCGCTCGACGAGTCAACTCTCCGACTATTAGGCGATTTGGTATGGGAAAAAGGTGGCGAAGAACTCGTCCGCTTTATTGAAATCGCACTGAACGACGAACAATTTCCTTTGTAAAAACAGTACGTCTGAAAATGAAGCACTTATTGCACGCAACCCGCAGTTTCTATTGCATTGTATTTCTGATTTCAGGATTGGGACTCAGCGGCAGCCTGTCTGCTGAATCCGCTCCCCGCCCCAACATCCTGTTGGCGATCGCCGACGATTGGTCCTACGGCCACGCCAGCGCGTACGGATGCCCCTGGGTTCAGACACCGAACTTCGATCGCATCGCGCGTGAGGGGTTGCTGTTCCACAACGCCTATACCCCCAACGCCAAGTGCGCCCCCTCGCGGGCGATCATCTTGACCGGCCGCTATTCCTGGCAACTCGAAGAAGCCGGCAACCACATGTGTTACTTCCCGGCGAAATTTGGTGGCTACGTCGAACGGTTGGCCGCCGACGGTTACTTCGCCGGATTCACCGGAAAGGGCTGGGGACCGGGAATCGCCAACGACGCCGACGGAAACCGCCGCGCCATCACCGGCAAAGCCTATTCCCAGAAAAAGGCCAAACCGCCGACATCGAAAATCTCCAACAATGACTATGCCGGAAACTTCGAAACCTTTCTGTCCGATGCACCCGAAGGCAAACCCTGGGTGTTCTGGTACGGGACCACCGAGCCGCACCGGGCGTATGAATATGGCTCGGGCGTGCGACTGGGAAAGAAACTGACCGACATCGACGACGTGCCCGGTTACTGGCCCGATAACGAAACCGTCCGCAACGACATGTTGGACTACGCCGTCGAAGTCGAACACTACGATCATCATCTGGGACGCATTCTCGATGCACTGCAAGCCGCCGGCCAGTTGGACAACACGCTGATCGTCGCGACCAGTGACCACGGCATGCCGTTCCCACGTGCCAAGGGCCAAGCCTATGACGAATCCAATCACATTCCGCTGGCGATCCGTTGGCCTGCTGGGATCAAGACACCCGGACGTGCGGTCGATGACTTCGTCGATTTCGCCGGTCTGGCGCCCACCTTTTTGAAGGCAGCCGGCGTCACCTCACTCGGCCCCATCATGCAACCCACCAGCGGTCGCGACTTGTTCGACGTTTTCGAAGCCTCCGGTCCCGTCGCCGGTCGCGATCACGTGCTGGTCGGTAAAGAGCGCCACGACATCGGCCGTCCCAACCGTGGCGGTTACCCGATTCGCGGGATTCGAAAAGGTGACTTGTTGTACTTGCACAACTACGCCACCGATCGATGGCCGGGCGGCAATCCCGAAACGGGTTACCTGAACTGTGACGGCGGGGCAACCAAAACAGAAGTCTTGCAGCTTCGTCGCAGCGGGACCGCGACCACGTTCTGGAATCTCTGTTTCGGCAAACGCCCCGCCGAAGAACTCTACGACGTCGCCGCGGACCCTGATTGCATCAACAACCTGGCGACCAGTCCGAAGTTCGCCGACCGACTCGCCCAACTTCGCCAGCAGATGGAATCCGAGCTGAAAGCGCAAGGCGATCCACGGATGTTCGGCAACGGTGACATCTTCGACGCCTACGAGTACACGTCCCCCAGCACCGCGGGCTTTTACGAGCGTTACATGTCCGGTGAAAAGCTCCGCGCCGGATGGGTCAACCCGGACGATTTTGAGACGCAACCGCTGGACTAAAAACTCCAGCAATTCTTCGGGGCTATCCATCGAAAAGAAGACCTATCGATGGCAGCGAGAACCCGCGGATGACAGGCTGCAAAAGATCCGTGGGTTCGCGCTGCCATCCGTGGGCTCAGAGGTCATTTCATCACTCCGTAAGTTGCAGGTTGCCCCCACCCCCGCTCGACAAACGCAACCCGAAATTCAAATCTGGTCGGGTACCTGACCGCAAAAAACTCTCCTCACCGTGGAAGGTTATCGCGCAACGAACGTGCGCCACCGAGCCGCCGTTTCTAAGTGTCCGCATGCAATCCCCCTAATCGATAGAACCCGCCCGCGGTGATAAAACGGAGCGGATCCTTGTCTCCGGATCCTCGTCCCGACATCCTGAAAGCGTAGAATTCGGCCGCGGCAGTGCATTTCGGCCGCGAATCAATTGATTCAGGACCCTCGCACGGGCTTTTTCGATGACTCCCTCCTCGACCGACCCAGCGTCATCGCTGGATGTCAGTGATGATGAATTACCGCACACGGACCCGTCGACGTCGATCGAGTTCGAACTGTCCCGCAGCGTCAACTTCGCCAGCTACCAAAATTCCGTCCCGGTTCTGCGTCAGCTGCGTGTCCGCAATCGGGCCCAAACTCCGCTGGCTCAGTTACGGTTGGAACTAAGTTCCGAACCCGGTTTCATCAAGCCGAAAACCTGGATCATCGACCGCATCGATCCCGACACGACGTTGACGCTCGATGACAACGAGATCCATCTGGACGCGGGCTATCTGAACCGACTCAATGAAGCCGAGCGGGGCGAAGTTCGATTCACCTTGTGCGATACAAACATGGTGCTTTGCCAGCGTGACGCGGAACTCCGCGTGCTGGCCCGCGATGAATGGGGTGGCGTGCGGGCGATGGGCGAATTGCTGTCGGCCTTCGTCATGCCCAACGATCCCGCCGTTGCGGGGCTGCTCAAACAAGCCGGTGAAATCCTCGCCGGGAATGGGTTTTCGCCGTCGATGAACGGCTACCAAAATCACGATCGCCAGCGCGCCCACCTGTTGGTCTCGGCGCTTTGGTCGGCCATCGCGGCCAAGCAACTGACGTACGCCAATCCACCCAAGAGTTTTGAATCACGCGGCCAGAAGACGCGTCCTCCGTCGACGGTCTTACGCGACGGACTGGCGACTTGCTTGGACAGTTCCCTGCTGTTTGCATCGGCGATCGAAGCCGCCGGACTTCATCCGGTCATCGTGATGAAACACGACCACTGTTTCGTCGGTGCCTGGCTGGTCGAAACCTGCTTCGGTCAACTGATCGAACCGGACTGCTGCGAAGTCCGCAAGGCGATCGCCGCGGGAGAGCTGGTCGTCTTCGAATCCACGCTCGTCACACAACGACCGGCCCGATCGTTCGACGATGCGATCAAAGCCGCCGTGCAGCAGCTCGCCGAATCCGACGAAGACCGCTTCGTCGCGGCGATCGATGTGGAACGGGCGCGGATGGTCAAGATCCAGCCATTGCGTTCCACCGCCGAACTGGCCGATTCCATCGAGACGAGCGACGCCCCCTCCGCACCAAAGCTCTCGCTGCCCCCGTCGACGGCAGCACCGTCTGTTCTTTCAACGATCGACGAACCGCTCGAACCGAAACCGACGACACCGGAAGGACGCATCGATCGATGGCATCGAAAACTGCTAGATCTGACGCTGCGAAATCGACTGCTGAATTTCAAGTCCACCAAGCAGACGATTCCGTTCTTGTGTCCCGAGGTTTCAAAGCTGGAAGACCGGCTCTCCGGCGGAAAAAAATTGAAACTCGTTTCGTTGCCCGACGCCAACGTCGCGGCGGGCCGTGACACCGCCCATCACCAAAAAACCAATCTCGAAGACCTGGAACTGGAGTACGCCAACGCCGCCCTGGCACGCAACGAAGTCTGCGCGACGATCGGCGGCGAAGAACTGGCCAAACGCCTGGTCACCCTTTACCGAAGTTCACGCAACGATCTGGCCGAAGGCGGTTCAAACACGCTCTATCTGGCCGTCGGATTCCTTCGCTGGAAAGAACGTCCCAGCGATTCACGCAACTTTCGCGCCCCACTGCTGCTCGTTCCCGCCAAGCTGCTTCGTCGAAACGCCAATTCGGCGTACCGACTGGCACATCATGAAGACGACGTTCGTTTCAACGCGACGTTGATTCAAAAGCTGAAACGGGATTTCAATTGCGACCTGTCCCGATTCGAATCGGAATTACCCACCGACAAAAACGGGGTGGATGTCCAACAAGTCTTCGACTCGGTTCGGCGCGCGATCCGTGAGTTGCCCGGATTCGAAGTCGTCGATGAATCCGCACTCGCATCGTTCTCCTTTGCCAAGTACCTGATGTGGAAGGACTTGGTCGATCGCAGCGACCAATTGGAAAAGAACCGCGTCGTCCGTCACTTGGTCCGCAATCCTGAAATCGCGTTCCAGCCCGAGGTGGAAACGTCGATTCCGTCCCAAGACGAAATGGACGGGCGGTTTGAACCGCGTGAGTTGATTCACCCGTTGGATGCTGATTCGTCACAGTTGGCTGCCGTGATGGCTGCGGCCCAAGGTCACGATTTCGTGCTGGTCGGTCCGCCGGGGACGGGAAAAAGCCAAACGATCGCCAACATGATCGCACAGTGTTTGGGCAGTGGAAAAACCGTCCTGTTTGTCGCCGAGAAAACGGCTGCCTTGGACGTCGTCCAGCGTCGCTTGGAACAAAACGGCTTGGGTGATTTTTGCGTCGAACTGCACAGCAACAAAGCCGAACGCAAACGTTTTCTGCACCAACTTGATCAGGCCTGGCAAAACGGCGGAGTCAAACGTCGCACGGCGTGGAAAAAGATCAACGAAGATCTGCAATGCTCCCGCGACCGGCTCAACGCCTACGTCCAAGCACTTCATCGCCAGGCGTCCAATGGCTGGACCGCCTACCAAGCCATCGGGGTCTCCGTCGCCGGCCAGTCGCTCGAAACAGCCGAGTTGTCTTGGCCCGACCCTGACCACCATGACCAACACGCCTACCGGCATCTGGAAACGCTGGCCAATGAAATCTCGCTTCACTACACCGCCGTCATCGACATGGATCCGCTCGACGCGGTCACGAGAACCGAATGGTCGATGCAGTGGGAACGAGAACTGCTCGATCAATGCGAACCGTTGATCGAGGCCATCGACGACTTCCGGCCCGAATTGCAGCGTTTCTGTGCCGCGCTGGGGCTGCAGGAATCGAAGCAACCCTCCGATGCATCATTCTCGCACCTACGCGATCTGCATCGGCTGGCGACCGAGTTGGCCGAGACGGTCAACGATGACTTCCGCACCGTCTTTGACGACCAGTTGGATGAATTGCCCGAACACCTCAATGAGTTGGACGATGCGATCAATGCCTTTGATCACGCCGCCGCCCAGTGTTCCCTGACCTTCGACGATGACGACCTACGACGCATCCCCGTCGACCAACTGGAACAGGACTGGAATACTGCCGTCGCATCGTACTGGCCGATGTCGTACCTGCGAAAACGGGCCGTCATCAAATCGCTGCAGAGTGTTGCCAAGCTCGGTGTTGCGGATCCGCCGAACGATTTCGCGCCCATCCGCGGCATGCAGCAAGCCATCACGCGAATCGACCGGAACCCGCTCGCCAGCCGCGACCACCTCTGGCAGCACCGACATTCGGCAACCGCAGCCATCGGCCAGCACCTGCAACGTTGCCAAGCCTTGCTGCACGTCATTCGTCGCATTGCCAAACCCGACGCGGAATCGGATTCACAGTTCGAGACACTGCGTCAGACCCTGGAACCGTTTCTACGCAAACGCTCGTCAGATGTTCCGCTGTTTGACATGGTGAAACGGTACGCGGGCGACTTTGTAAAACTCGATACCGCGGCGGGTCGATTTGAACACGTCGCCGGAAGTCGCGCGCACCCGACCGAATCGACCAACTGCTTGACCGATTCGGTTGAGATGACGCGGCGGATTCAAGCCAGCCGCACGAAACTGCAACGCTGGACAGCCTGGCAATCGGTTCGCCGGCGCGCGTGCGAAGTCGGCTTGGAGCCCATCGTCTCCGCGACGGAAGAACGCAGAATCCCGTGTGACGAAGTTGCCGATCGATTTCGTCTGGCGTACGTCCGCTGGTGGCTGCCGCGGATGATCGATTCCGATCACGTGCTGCGCGAGTTCCAACGATTTCAACACGAGAATACGATCCGCGAGTTCATCGAACTGGATGCCAAGGCCCGCAATACCGCGGCCAGTCGCGTGCGAAAATCGGTGGCCCATCGTTTACCCGATCAAAATGAAGTGCCGCGCAAGTCGGAATTGGGCCTGCTTCGCCACCAGATCGGATTGAAGCGTCCCAGCAAATCGATCCGCGAACTCGTGTCGATGATGCCTGAGCACTTTGCCTCGCTGGCCCCCTGCTTGTTGATGTCGCCGCTTTCGATCGCGCAGTATTTGCCTGCCGATCAACCGCCCTTCGACGTCGTGATCTTTGACGAAGCGTCACAGATCACCACCTGGGACGCGATCGGAGCGATTGCCCGTGGCCGCCAAACCATCATCGTCGGAGACCCAAACCAGTTGCCGCCGACCAATTTCTTTGGCAAATCCAACGATGACGAAGACGACGAGGAATTGGAGGACTACGAGCGTGATTTGGAAAGCATTCTCGACGAGGCGAAAGCGTCCGGGTTGCCGACCCTGCAATTGAATTGGCACTACCGAAGTCGACACGAATCGCTGATCGCGTTCTCCAATCATCACTATTACGAAAACAAACTGGTCACATTCCCGTCGCCCGAAACCACCGACAGCGCCGTCACGCTGCGGCACCTGCCGCATTCGCAGTACGACCGCGGGAAGACACGCACCAACCCGATCGAAGCCGAAGCGATCGTCGCCGAGTCTGTCGCGCGGATGAAACAATGGCTGGAACTGCCCGAACAGGATCGCAAAACGCTCGGCGTGGTCACGTTCAATAGCCAGCAACAAACGTTGATCCAGGATTTGTTTGACCAGGCCCAGCGCGACGACCCGACGTTGGAATGGTTCTTCAGCGACGATCGAATCGAACCGACCGTCGTTAAGAACCTGGAAAACGTTCAGGGCGACGAGCGGGACTTGATGCTGTTTTCGATCACGTTCGGTCCGGGGAAATCCGGCAAGGTCCCACTGACCTTCGGGGCGCTCAACCGTGACGGTGGCGAACGACGCTTGAATGTCGCCGTGACCCGGGCACGCGAAGAGCTGATTGTTTTCTCGTCATTTAAAGCCGATCAACTGCCCGCGGAAAATTCCAAATCACGCGGCGTGCGGGACCTCAAGTCGTTCTTGGCCTTCGCCGAAAAAGGCGCCGCGGAGTTTCATCGCCCGGAACCGGAATCCGACGCGACGCCGAAATTCGGATCGACGTTGGAAGCGGCGATCGCCGATCGGCTGCAAGCTCGGGGCTGGGACGTGACCCCGCAGGTCGGCGTTTCTGGTTTTCGCATCGCGTTGGCGATCCGCGACCCCCACGACAAACGCACCTACCTGGCCGGCATCGAGTGCGACGGCGCCACCTACCGCAACTCCGCCACCGCACGCGACCGAGACAAGACGCGTCAGTGGGTGCTTGAGAACCTGGGCTGGAACATCGTCCGAGTCTGGTCGCGCGATTGGTGGTACGATCCCGACGGCGCCACCGATCGCTTGGACCAAGAGCTGCGAGACTTGCTAACGCAGCGGCAATCGGACGGCTCAACGACCGATTGATCGAAACAGCTGCGACGTAACGACTGAATAACGTCGTGTAGCTGCCGTCGCCAGACGGCGGACTTGACGAGACGGCGATGGCAGAATGATGGACGACAGAATGATGAGGTGGCCGTCTGATTCTCGCTCCGCGATCTAAACAGTCTGTACATCATTCTGCCCCCTAGCATTCTGCCACTTTAAATCATCCGCGACGGGGGATTTTTCTATCGCCCTCGGTCATCGGTTGATCCACACGTCGTCACTCGCCGACCAATCGTTGTGCCCACCCGAAATCGCAGTGAACTGGGCGTGGGGGATCTGCTCGGCCAACGCTTGGGCGTGTTCGATGGGAATGATCTCATCGCCGGTGGCTGCGAAAATTTCGACCGGCCCCGTATAGTCTTTCAGTGCGTCCACGTTGTCCCAATCATCCAGCAGCAACAGACGCACCGGTAAAAAGAAAAACCGGTTTGACGCCACGCTGACCAGCGAGTCAAAGGGGACCACTAGCACGATCTTGTCCGGCGGCGTTTGTTCCCAGGCAAGCTCGCACGCCGGGCCGCTACCGATCGATTCACCGAGCACACAGACGGGCGTGTCCGGGTACTGTGACTTCAAAATCCGATAGGCCTCCGCCGCGGCTTGATTGAACGAGTCTCGACACGATTTCCCATCGCGTGCCCCGTAGCCCGGATACTCCAGCACGTAGAGCGACTCCTGATCGGACATGCGGCCGAGCACATAATCGCGATCAGCCGCTTGACCGCCGTTTCCATGCGTCATCAGCCAAACGGTCCGTGCCCCGGGCACTTCTCGGCAATAGCCAAGGGTACGGTTTTCGAACAACCACGGCTGGAGCAGCGTGGGCACATCGTGGTGCGTGGGAAGAAACAGCAACAACCGTTGGCACAGAAAGACAACCATCGTGACGGCGACATAGGGAATCATCACCATCGCAATCAATCGAAGCGTTTGCGTCATCATCCGCCGAATCACGGTCAAGATCCCTCAACAAACAAGATGCGTTCTCTGCGGGAACGAGTCAATTGCAGCAGTCCAAGTCCTCGGCAAAACGCTGGTCGGGATGAATCCGTTCGTACGGCAGCCCGAGTTGTTCAGAGATGATGCGACGCACCTTTAGCGCCCGTTCGCGGTTCGTGCCCGGCGAACAGTTTGCGACGAATTCATCCTCCGAAATCGGCGGCCACCGTCGCCGAAACTCGCGACTGCGTTTGGCTTCCAACGCCAGCACCCAAGCAAGAATCAGGGCGATCCCGCCCAAGAGGAACAAGACGTCAAGCATGCGAAGATTCTCCATCGGACATCACCGGTCTGATTGCCCCGATGATTCGCGTTTCAAGGGCCGGACGACAATCGATCGACATCGCTTAGCGTACTCGATCGTCATCAATGGTGCCAAACGAGCGTCGAATTGGCGTCCCTCTACGCCGGTCAGTGCCGAGGATCGGCTAAAGCCTAGACACCAACACGTATATTCCTCGATTTGCCCCCGTTCGCATGCAGACGGAGGTCGAGCAGACGGAATCGAAAATTGAAGACGGGTAAAGGCCGAGCGACCGCGTCCCCTCCGCGCTGAACATCATTCTGCCACGTCATCATTCTGCCCACGCTTCGGGCCGCGACCAATTCGAACGTTGCAGTTTGGTCGCCGATCACAACCGACCACTCACTTCCACGGCAATCGACACACGCCCCACTGGCCTTGGTTTTCATCCACGGCGACTTCGATCCAATTTAACGCATCGCCGAATTGCGATTTGGTTTTATCCCGTACTCGTTCGGCGATCACCCGAGCGATTTCTTCGGCCGTGGTGTTGATCACCGGCAAGATCACACAATCCTCGTTCGGGAACACCCAACGGCGGTCCCGGAACTTCGCCGTCGTCTCCTTCTCATCGCTGCGGATTCGGATTTCCGCATGGTCGCTGGGCAGGATCACGTGGTGGTCCAGCGCTTGGGTCTGCTCCAACACGGCGTCGCGGAGTGCGATGAAATCGACGACGTATCGGTTCTCATCCAACGGACCTTCCACCGATGCCCGGACGCCATAGTTGTGCCCGTGGATCCGTTCGCAGATGTCGCCGGCAAAGGTGATGAAGTGGGCGGCCGAAAACACGAACTGCTCCTTGGACACATCGACACGGTAGGTGGGCTGGCTCATGAAGTGATCCTGGTTGGAAACGTAATTGGGAAAGAGGAACGATGACGCGTTACACCGCCTCGCGCAACAGCACATACACGGCCGCTGCGATCAGATCGGCGGTCGTGCCGGGGTTGATTCGGTTGGATTGTCCCGCCAGATCAAGTGTACCGGTTCGCAAATAGCGATCGAAGGCGTCGCGTTGCTCGGCGTCGCGGTGGTCAAACCGCGCCCGCCGCTGAACCTCGCGAGCGACACCGTCGCCGAACTTCCTGGCGATCAACGTGTCGGGTTCCGCGGCAAGCAACCGCAACTGCGCCAGCACCAGTCCGCTCAGCAGATCGTGTTCATCGAGCACGCTTTGCTGGACGACGGGCAGGACATGATGAAACAAGTCGGCGAACCCGTCCGAGTAGTTTCTTGCAATTCGATCACGCGTTGCGGCGTGTCGCATCGCGGCCAAAAAGTCTTGCGGCGGCGGCCCGCTTAGATCCATTTCATCCGACTGGCCCATCCCGCCCGGTTTGGCGACATTGATCGCGGCATACAACCGAATCGAGTCGTCGGCCGTCATCGAGTCCAAGACCGCGGTCACACCACTGCTCCAACTCGACCGATCCAACCGGACGTGTCCATCGGCCGCATCGACTTGGACCAGTGGCCCCAACAGCAACAAAATTCCCAAGTTGACGTTCGTGCCGAGCTGATCGGCCGACGCGTTGCAGGCAGCGAGCACGCCGTGGCTGAACGACGGGGGCGGCGGTTCAAAGGCCGACGCGGTCAGTTCGGCGGCGGTGACAAAATCCAGGTACGTCAAATCGTCAAAGTCGCGGCCCGGATAAACGTTGCCGACTTTCGGCGCGGTCGCTTCCAGAACACAGGCCCAACGGATCGCGTCGACCGGTCGCGTGCACACCCGACGGATCGCGGGCAAGCCGCCGGTCACTGGATCTTGTCGGCCAAAAATTGACCGATCGCGTCGAGCGTTTCTTCGGCAGCGTCTTCGATGACATAGTGCCCGGCATCGGCAATTTCGACGGCCGTCGACGCCGGCCAAACCGCTTGGAACCGTCGCAAACACTCCGGCCGAAAGCACCAGTCCTTCATCCCCCAGACCAACAGCGAGGGCAGATCGGCAAGCGACGGCAACGCGTTTTCCAAATCGACCAACGTTTGATAAGTCGGCGCCCGCTTGGAAAACGGGATGTCGCGGACGAAGGCGTCGATCGCCACGCGGTTGGCCCAACTGTCATAGGGTTTCAAAAGATTCCTGGCCACCTCCGGACGCATCCGATTGCGACTCATCGCCATCGTGATCGCCGCTCTGGCAAACAGGTTCAATCCGCGGACGCCCAGCGTGCCGAGGACCGGAATCCGGCACGCGGCGATTCGCCACGGGACATAGGGTGGCGGGAAGGCCGCCGTGTTGAGCAGCATGATGCCTCGAAACCGCGGTTTGCAGCGGACGACGGCACCCAGGCCGATCGCGCCCCCCCAGTCATGGGCCAGCAGCACGACGTTGTCCAAATCCAAATGTTCAATCAACGCGACCAGATTGGATTGGTGGTTGGCCAGCGTGTACGCATACTCGGCCTGGCTGGGTTTGTCGCTGTTGCCGCAGCCGATGTGGTCGACGGCGATCACCCGATGGTCCGACCCGAAACGCTGGGTCACCGCGCGGTAGTAATAGCTCCACGTCGGGTTGCCGTGGACACACAGAATGGTCGGCCGCGTCTCCACAGCCGACCCTGCCGCCGCCGCCGACCCTGCCGCCGCCGCCGCCCCATCGGCCGCAGTCGGGCCGACGTCTCGATAGGCCATCGCGTGACCACCGGTCTGGAACCGTTTGCTCGGGGCGTCAAATTGGTCTGAAAGTTCGCTCATCGGCGTAGTGTCGCCGTTTTTCGGTTCGCTTGGAAGTCGCCAGGGAGCCGTTGTGTCCAGGCCCGCATCAATTTCGTAGGATACCGGCGATGAAACTTCCACCGCCATCGATTCGAAAGCTGTTTCGCGAAGACTTTTCCGGTCAGTCTGCGATCGTGGTCGACCGCGCGAATCTTTCCAAGGAATCCAAACATTGGCAATCGCTGCTCGGGCAAATCGAAGGCGTTCACGTGACGCGGCATCCCGGCGACAAGGATTCGCGTTCGAAAACACTGTGTCGATTCACGATCCCCGAACCCAATACCGATGGACAGTACTGGCGAAGCGATGAGCTGCGACTGGAATACGACAGCGAAAGTCGATTGACGATCCATTCCTATCGGTTCCGCGAGAGCCAACACAGCGCGGTGGTCAGCGATCTCGACGAGATCAAGACCTTCGTCCGGCATGTCCTGGAGCGTTATGCCCGTCGTCACGCCGGTGCGAAGAAACGCGAAAAAGTCCGCGAGTTCAAATCCAAAGCGATCGTCGCCCAGGTCAAGAAACTGGCCAAAGAGGAAAAGTTTGATTTTGCGACCAGCGGCGACACCGTCAAATTGAAACTGTTCGTCAAATTGTCGAAACACGATTTGATCGAAATCAGCGTGCCGTTCAAGCAATTCGAAAAGATGCTGCCCAAGCTGCGCGTGACGATCCAGTCGCTGCGCGAGTTGTACGCCGAAGGGTTGCGTTTCAAAATCATGCCGGTCGGCCGACTGCCGTGGAACGTCCAGTGGGTCAAGCACGAGACGCTTTGACACCGACGACCGGTTCCGATTGCCCTGACGCGTACAGTACAACCGACGGGTTGGACACCCGCGCTGGTGTGCAGGCTTTCGCCGCCCGTTTCGCTGCTCCGCAGCGAGTGGGATGCGCCTAAAGGCTAGACACTCCTCTTTCCTGTATCATTGCCCACCGTCCCCTGATCGTCATTTCATCGGAGAGATCCCCTTGGCCGTTCGTGTTGATGCTCGTGAGTTGATTCAGCTGTTGGAACTGACGCCGTCGGACCAGAATGTGATGCTGGTGGGGCGTCACGGCATCGGCAAATCGCAAATCATCGCCGATCACTTTCGCGAGCGTGGCATGACCGTGGTGCCGTTCTTCTTGGGCCAAATGAGTGATCCTGGGGACCTGATCGGCCTGCTGCACAAGGACGAGCACACCGGCCGCAGCGAGTTTCTGCCGCCGTTCTGGTGGCCCCAGGATGACCAGCCGATCGTGCTGTTCCTCGATGAACTCAATCGCGCACGCCCAGAGATTCTGCAATCGGTCATGGAATTGGCCCTCAACAAAACCTTGGCGGGAAAACGCTTGCCCGCCGGCAGCGTGATCGTTTCGGCGGTGAACGAAGGCGACGAATACCAATTGACCGACTTGGACCCGGCATTGGTCTCGCGATTCAATTTGTACGAATTTGCCCCGACGGTCGAAGACTGGCTGTTGTGGGCCGAGCGTGAAAACGTCGACGCCCGGATCACCAGCTTCATCCAAAAACAGCCCCAGTTCCTCGATGGACACGGGATCGGCGACGAATCCGACCAGACGCTCTCGGGGCTGGTCAAGACGCCGGATCGACGCGGTTGGGCGCGGGTCTCGAAACTGATCGAACCGATCGAACGCCTCGATGCCGACCACATCAAACTGATCGCCGGAATCGTGGGATCCACCTCCGCCAACGCGTTCCGCCGCAGCCTGGCCACTCCGCTGCCCGTGTCGCCGGCCGACGTTCTGCTGGAATTCAGTAAACAACGCAAGACGCTGGGCAAAGTGTCGCTCGGCGAATTGCTGTTGCTCAACGAACAGATTCTGGTTTGGATCAGCAGCGGGAAATGCCCGGCCGCTCGAGAAGACAAAGCTCGCTCGGGCTTGCTGAGCTACTTGAATCTGTTGCGAAAACGAAAACTCGATGAAGCCGTCGCTCATCTGGTTTCGATGCTCGGCAAACCCAAGTTCGAATCCGTGATGGAGTTCATTTCTGAATCGATCGAGCTGACCGAATTGTTGACCGGCTACATGGAAGGCATTCGGATCGAATGAGTCAGTCGTTCGTCAAGTCGAGCGCTCGCGAGCGGATCACACAGGTGGTGGAAAGCTGGTTTCTAACCGAACCGCTGTTGTTTGCCGCCTGGACGATGCACGACGTCGTCGAGCGACCGGGTCTGGCAACGATTCGTGTCGGACGTGGCAAGATCGAATTCAACCCGGACTTTATCCGTTCGCTGCGACGCGACCAGTTGCGATCCGTGCTGGGATTCGAAGCGATGCGAATCCTGCTGGGCCATCCCTACGCCAGACAGCAACCGAAGGCCGAATTGTCGTACCAGGCGAGCAATCTGACCGTGCAGGAATGTCTGCGTACCAAATTGCCGATCCCGCGGCCCCGCGATCTTTGGGGCGACGATCGTTTTGACAACCAGTACTTCGAATTCTATTACCGGGAACTCGCCGAGCGGGCCACTCACGACGAACCGCCAGAGGACAATCCCGAGGATCCAGCCGCAGCGGATTCATCGAACAACGATCCGTCGAACCAAGAATCCTCCGACGACGGTACGGATCCGCCCCAGGACGACGATTCAGAAACGAATGGTTCAGAAACAAACGGCTCTGAGGAGGCTGACGCCCTACCGAACTCGGCCGACGATGCGGCGAGCACGCTGGACGCCTACAGCGATCCCGATCAGGTCGGCATGGAAAACACCGGCCAGTGGGACAACGACGATCTGAAGCGGGACGAGATCAACGCGGCGGTCCGCGAAGCCGCCGAATCCGATGGCTGGGGAACGGTCGGCGGACAGGCCAAAGAGCAGTTGATGGCGACCCTGCATCCGAAACTGGACTATCGCGGTGTGCTGCGAAACTTTCGCCAGAGTGTACTCTCGGTGCGTCGGCGTCTGACACGGATGAAACCGAGTCGCCGCTATGGATTCGCGCAGATGGGCAGTCGCTACGACTTCACAACCAAACTGTTATTCGCCGTCGATGTTTCCGGATCGATGGGGCACCGCGATTTGCAACTGGGCTTTTCAGTCGTCAGCCACTTCTTTCGCTACGGAGTCGAGTCGGTCGACGTGATCTGGTTCGACGAAGACGTCCGGTGTGAACCGCTGACGCTGCGTCATGCCCGCAGCGCATTTAAAGTCAGCGGTCGCGGGGGAACCAATTTCGCCCCGGTCATCGACTACATCGACCGACATCGCGACTACGACGGGCTGATCATATTCACCGACGGTTACGCGCCGGTGCCGCCAAAGCCACAGAACACTCGCACACGAATCCTCTGGCTGTTCAAAGACGAAGCGACGCACCAGCAGATGCATCAGGGACTGCGTGGGTTGGGGCGATCGGCGTTTTTGAAAGAATCGCCGCGTTGACGCCGTCGCCCTGCTGCCCGGCATGGGCGTCAAGTGATTTTAGAATGCCGAACGATGAGCCGATCACTGGGCCCACGGATGGCAGCGCGAACCCACGGATTTTTTGCACCCTGTCATCGGTGGGTTCGCGCTGCTATCCGTGGGTCTTCTTCTCGATGGCCGCGTCACCGCCTCAAATGTTTTCGAAATCGTCGAAATCTTCCAGGTCGACGTCTTCTTCTTCGTCTTCGTCTTTACCGGTGCTCAAGCCGAATTCGTCGCTGATTTCGTCATCGATTTCGATTTCGTAATCGTCGTTCAATTCTTCTTCGAAATCGTCGTCGAAGTCATCATCGAAGTCGTCTTCGTCGATGTCGTCGAAGTCATCCAGATCGTCGTCTTCGTCGAGCCCGTCGTTGAAGCCGTCGTCGACTTCGTCGGTATTTGCATCGTCGTCGCCGAAGCCGTCCTCCTCATCATCGTCGTCGTCATCGTCCAGATCGTCGTCGTCATCGTCGTCCGCTGCGACGGGAATGGTGGTCAGCGGCGATTCCGACCGGTCATGGGGTCGATTCTCAGCCGCGGTGGGGGAAATCGTGGACACGATTTCGGAACTGGCGACCGATGGAACGGCGAGAGCGACACTCATAGATGAAACCGGAAATGCGAAGAAAAATGGGGAGCGGGCTTCCGTCAGGGGATTCATAACCGACAGGCCACGATGACGTAAAGCGTGGGTAACTGGGGATGTTAGGTCTGTCGGACATCGACGCGTCAGAAAATTTACGGCCGCAACAGGTCAACCAGCGGACCTTGCGGTGCCGATAGTGACAGGGCGCCGCCGAAGTGACGGTTCCCGCTGCGTTTGCCGCCTCGCAAAATCGCTTGGCAACAGACCTCGGCAGCGGATCCATCTGGTCCGGCGGACGCACATTTTGATAGGTCCAGACTATCGGACAAGTCGCCTCAAGCGAATTTTCTTGGCCCCGATGGCATTTCTGGCCCCGAAAACGGGATTTCCAAAGTGCATCGCGACCAAACGCCCCCAGCAAATCAACTCAGCATGCAACCTACCACCCCATCGCGGCGGGCTTCCAAAGCCGCCGCCGCGGTCGTCTTGGCCGCGATTCTGACCACAACGTCGGGATGTGCCGGTCGACAATACGGGCATTTGCTAGCCAGCGAAGACAAGGATCTGGTCGGCAGCCATGCCGCCGGCGCCGCGACGTGGAATCCGCTGGTGGAAGAATCGGTCGCCAAACTGCTCTCCCGCTGCCCCCCCACCGTCCAGCCGGTGGCGTTTGAATCGCAATCCGATTTGTCCCTCGACGGCGTCATCGTCCCGTCCACCCTCAGCGGCGGGCCGGCCAACGTCTGCTTCGTCGGAATCGAAAACAAAAGCGCCGAAGAACTGGGCGATTTCAAAGAACAGCTCTACGAACAGATCGATTCCCAGATCAACTCGAACGCCGATTTTCGTGGCATCAGCCGGCGGATGGTCCAAACCGCCCTCCGCGAAACCCGGCTGCGGCCCGATGCGTTGTTCCTGCCCGCCAACCGCGAAGCCTTCGCCGCCGTGTTGGGCAAGGCGGGCTCCCCGGTCGACTACTTGCTGTTCGCCAACATCACCACCGGAACCACCGACCGCAACAAAACCAGCCAGCGGGACTACACGCTGACGTTGGAAATGGTCAACGTGCACACCGGTGACTTCTTGAAAGAGTCCGCCAAGATCCGCAAGGGATACTCGAAATCCCGCGCCGGCAAATGGTGGAACTACGGCATCTTCGATCAGGCCGACGGGTGATCGTGCAGCGCTGCGTTTCGGCTGCTCGAGCAAACCGACGGCGAGCCCCACTGGCAGCGATCTTGGCCCTTGCCGTCCTCGTCGTCTCGGCGGGCTGTCGGTCCAACAAGGTCTCGATCAGCCAGGCCCGGGACGCGTTTGCCTTGGGCGATCTCGAATCGGCCGACAAGCTACTGAGCGAACTGGCCGAGGGTCCCAAACGGACCCGGCACCAAAGCCAGCTGGATCTGGCGATGGTCGAACTGGCGCGAGGTGACGTCTCCGCGGCCGAGTCTCGGATGCGTGAACTTCGCGACCACTTCGACGCGTTGCCCGACACTGCCCCGGTCAACGACGCCGCCTCGTTGGCGGTCGACGATCGGGTCCGGCCGTTCCAATTGGCCGGCTACGAACAAGTCCTGTTGCGGTCGATGTTGGCGATCTGCTCCCTGGCCGGCGATGCCACCGACGCCGAAGCGTATTGTTTGCAGGCCCAAACCCGCCAAGCCGAATTGAACCGGCAAGCCGAGGACGCGGACTCGCCAACTCCCCGACAACAACTCGCCCTGGCACCTTATCTGCAAGGCACGCTGCGCGAGGCCACGCACCAGAACTACGACGATGCCGAGCGTGCCTTTCGACTCGTCAGCAGCATTCAACCTGAATTCGCTCCTGCGGCCGACGATATCGCCAGAGCCAATCGCGGTGCCCACAGTGCCGCAGGCCACGGTGTGCTGTACGTGTTTGCGATGGTCGGCCACGGCCCACGACTGGTGGAGACGGTCGCGCCGACGACCACCACGTCACTGCAAATCGCATCGACTTTGTTGCGATCGATCCACAATCACGAACAGGGCGAGGACGACGAACCGGTGCTACCCAACGTGGTCAGTGTAAAAGTTCCACAAGTCGAAATCCCCCCCTGCGACCTCGCCGCGATCGGGGTTTCGTTCGGCGGACAATTGCTGGGAGCAACCCAAACGATCACCGACATCGGGCAATTGGCGGCAGAAAAGGTCGAAGCCGAATTGCCGTGGACGATCGCCCGTGCCGTCGCGCGACGGGTGCTCAAAGAGGCCAGTGTTGTGGCCACCGCCCAATCACTCGGACTCAGCGGCAACGCGGCCGCGGCGTTTGAGTTCGCGGCGATCAACGCCTGGAGTGCCACCGAAAAGGCCGACACCCGTTGCTGGGGCTTGCTGCCACGAGAAATCCAAGTCCTCCGCGCCGAGCTGCCGGTCGGAACCCAGGAGATCCAATTGTCGCCCTTGGCTTTCACCGGGCAGTCGTTCGCCCCGCCGCAACGACACAGCGTCACGATCGAAGACGGACGCAATCACTACCTGGTCGTCATCGCGCCCGAGCAGATCCTGTCGGTCGTCCCCTCAACGACGTCCACAAGCCCCTAGCGCCCCGGCTACGATTAACTTTCCGGTAGTGGACGAGGCGACGAGTCCGGTAGTGGACGAGGCGACGAGTCCGGTAGTGGACGAGGCGACGAGTCCGCTGCAGTCGGCATCTTGGCAGGGACTCGTCGCCTCGTCCACTACCGCCTACCCGAAACGCAAGGTGACAACGAACACTCGGCTCGCGGTCAATACCGCTAGATTCACACCAATGGTCAGGCCGATCGCCCGGATGGTTCAGCCGAGCACCTTGATGTCGCTGACGATCGTCTCGACACCCGGGACACTGCGAGCGACGACGACACACATCAGGGCATCATCGCGCGATTCAACCTGTCCACGCAGAATCAGTTTCCCGTCTTCGACCGAACACGAGAAATCATGGACCTCGACGACACGTTGAATCGAAGCCTCGATGCGTCGGCAGAGGTTATCGGGTGTGGAATCAGCGATCACAAGTGGCACTCGGAGAAGGGAAAATGAAGAAGACGTTCAGGCCCCGGTCTGTCGTCTCCTAACTGAACCATACCCTTAGAAGCGTAAAACGCGTCCAGATTCCTTCAAAACACGCTCGTATTGGGGGAAATATCTAAAATTTGCCGCCTGACCGTCGATTCGTGTCCCCAGGCCATTGCCGGCGGCTACTTCGAAGCAAAAATTTCAGAATCCGCGTGACGGCAGGAATCTCACCAGGCCAAAATCAAAAGTGCCCCAAGCCCAAGGTGGCGTACGCTTCCAGCTTGCGTCCGCCCCAAGCCCAAGGTGGCGTACGCTTCCAGCTTGCGTCCGCCCTAAGCCCAAGGTGGCGTACGCTTCCAGCTTGCGTCCGCCCCAAGCTTCCAGCTTGCGTTTTCCCGGCCGATCGCCCCCATCGCGTATGCCCCAATGACCAGTATCACGACCAGTGAAGCGAATCGATTGCTGGCGGCCGCACAAAACGGCCAAGACGATTGCCTCGGCGAATTGTTGCAGATGTATTTGAACTATCTGAAACTGCTGGCGCGTACCCAGCTGGATCGAAAACTCCAGGCCAGAACCAGTGCGTCCGACGTGGTCCAAGACACGTTGTTGGAAGCCCATCGAGACTTCGCCCAGTTTCGAGGCAATTGTCCCGAGCAATTCCTCGCCTGGCTGAAAACGATCCTGGTGAACAACCTGGGACACATCATCCAGCGACACGTGCTGGCAGAAAAACGCGACGTTCGCCGCGAAGTCTCGATCGATGACATCGGGGCGACGCTGGAACGATCGACCGCGCGGCTGGTGGCAATCATCGCCGACCGAGGCCAATCACCGAGTGCCGATGCGCAAAACCACGAAGCCAGTCTGTTGCTGGCCGATGCGTTGGCCGAACTGCCCGACGACTACCGCGAGGTGATTCTGCTGCGGCACATCGAAGGGCTTGCTTTTCCCGAGGTGGCGGCGCGGATGGAACGCACCGCGGGTGCGGTGCGGATGCTGTGGATGCGGGCGATCGCACAATTGCGGGTCCGGCTTGAATCGCGAGGCGTACTATGAATCACGTTGTCACCAACGACCGGCCGCCAAAATCCTCCGCCGTGCCACGTGAAGACGTCGCCACGCTTGCGGCCAACCCGTTGGACGCGCTCACGCCGCAACAACAGGAACAGCTTTCCAAAATCCTGGAAACCTACCTCGACGATCTGGAACAGGGGCGTCCGGCCGATCCGGAAACGTTGATTCAACGCCACGCGGAATTGGCCGAACCGCTGCGATGGTATTTGCGCGGCTTGGACTTCGTGCACCAAGCCACCGCCGAACTGGGACCGAAAGAACATTCCGATGATTCGGAAACGGTCAGCCACAACGAGCTGGGCGATTTCGAGATCCTTCGTGAAGTCGGACGCGGCGGCATGGGCGTGGTCTATGAAGCGCGACAAAAATCACTCGGTCGCCGGGTCGCACTCAAAGTCTTGCCGTTTGCCGCCGTCCTGGATCGACGACAGATCATACGCTTCAAGAACGAAGCCCAGGCCGCCGCCCAGCTGCACCATCCCCACATCGTCCCCGTTCATTCGGTCGGATGCGATCGCGGCGTCCACTATTACAGCATGCAATTCATCGACGGTCAGGCGTTGGACCGGGCGATCGACCAACTACGAAAACTGCGTGACGGCACGGGCGAGAACGCCGAAAACGCGTCCGGCAGCACGATTCCCATCGGTGCGTTCTCCACACAACGCAGCGTTCGCTCCCATAACCACATCAACTCAGTCGCCGAGCTGATTCGACAAGCAGCCACCGCCATCGAGCACGCTCATGAATTTGGCGTCGTGCACCGCGACATCAAACCCTCCAACCTCCTCATCGACCAGCAAGGGAAACTTTGGGTGACCGACTTTGGACTGGCACGCTGCCAAAACAGCATCACGATCACCATGACGGGAGATCTGCTGGGAACGATTCGCTACATGAGTCCTGAAGCCGCCGCGGGTCGCGGCAGTTTGGTCGACCACATCAGCGACGTGTATTCGTTGGGCGTCACGCTCTACGAACTCCTCACCCTGGAACCTCCCCACGCCGCGACCGATCGTGTGACGTTGCTCGATCAGATCCAGCGCCAACAACCCGAACGGCCCCGACGGCTGAATCCCTCCATCCCGATCGACTTGGAAACCATCGTG
This sequence comes from Phycisphaera sp. RhM, assembly GCA_033042175.1. GTDB lineage: Bacteria > Planctomycetota > Planctomycetia > Pirellulales > Pirellulaceae > Stieleria. Next base: position 428,481 of record WCIL01000001.1, on the reverse strand, counting down.
CTCAAAGCGATCCAAAAACCTCGCGATGATCGCTATCAATCGGCGGCCGCCATGGCGGAAGACCTGGCTCGATTCCTGGCCGGCAAACCACCGCTCGCCAAACGCCCCACCGCGATCGATCGTCTTTCCCAATGGGCCACGCGGCACCGTACCCTGGTCGCCTCGATCGTCGGCGTGTTGATCCTGACTTCACTCGCCGCCGGCACCGCCACCATGCTGCTGTCGAAAGAAAAAAGCCGGACCGAGGCGGCGTTGAAGATCGCCGAATCCAACTTTGAACAATCCCAGCTGAACCTTCAAACCGCAATCGACGTCGTCGATCGGTTTGGAATGCGGCTGGCAACAAAACTCGCCGGCGTACCCGGTACCGAGACCGTCCGGCAAGCCATCATGCAGGAGACGTTGGCTGACTACCAGTCCTTCGCCGATCAGATGGACGGTGACGCCTCGATGCGTTTCGCCTTGGCGCTCTGCAACACCCAAATGGCATCGATGCATCGTCAATTGGGCCGGTTCCCCGAGTCCGTCGACTGTTACCAAACCGCGATCAAACTCTACCAAGACTTACTCGCTGACGACGAACACGATCCAGATCCCAATCATGCACGGATCGTCCACGACTTGGCCGTCTGCCACAACAACTTGGGCGAACTCGCCTTCCAGCAGGGCGACTTCCCAACGGCCGAATCCGAATACCAACAAGCGCAACAGATCATCGACAAGCTCGACGGCGAAGAAAAAGAAGAAACGCAGATCAAGCATTTGCGGATCGCCGCCCTGGTGAATGTCGGCAACCTGGAACGCGCCGCCGGCAAAACCGCACAGTCGCGACGGACCTACGAACAAGCCATCGAAATGCAATCTGCACTGCTGAAAGTCGATCCGGACAACCTGCAATACCAACGTGAACTGGCGGTCTCCTACGCACAGTTGTCGTTTCTGTTTGCCGGCAATGACCTGGACGCGGCAGATCGATACAACCGCTTGGCAATCGGATTGCACAAGACGATCGTCGAAGATCGCCCCCACGATTTGGCAGCGCTCTCGGAACTGGCAACCTGTTACAACCATCGCGGCGCCATCTTTAACCGCCGCGGACGAACGGCCGACGCGCTCCAGGCCTATCAAGACGCGATCGATGTCCAACAAACGCTGGTCCTGCGTGCCCCGACATCGCCCCGATTCAAAGAACAACTGGCCGTCGCCCACAACAACATGGGACAGGTCTTGCTGGCGCTGGACAACTCGTCAGTCAGTGACTTGCCTGCCGACGACTCGTCTGCCGAAACCGCTTCCGCCGCTGCGCTGACCCATTTCGAGAAAGCCGAGTCGCTGCTGACTGAACTGGTGGACACATCACCATTATCGCCCCACTACCGAGCTCAACTCGGCGGCGTGCTTTCGAATCTGGCGCCACTTTTGGAAAAATCTGATGCCGAAGCAGCCCGGAAACACTATCATGATGCCATCGAGCATCAAACGTGGGCCTCGGAAAAAGCGCCACAAATCAAAGACTTCCGAGTCTGGCTGAGTGCCAGTTATGTCAAGTATGGTCGGTTTCTAAGACGCCAAGGGCAGTATGACTTGGCCGGTGAGCTGGCGCTTCAACGAAGAACACTTTGGATCGATGATCCGAATCATTTGTATCGAGTCGCACTGGAGCTTGCCGAATCAGCGATCGGGAACGGCGCTTCATCGCTGCCCCTGAATCAACGTTGGATCACCCCGACGCTTGAAACGTGGCAGATGGCCGTCGAATCGGGGCTCACCGACGTCGAGACCAAACGAAAGGATCCGACCTTGCATAAGGTCATGCGGTTGGCTGATCCGTCCACATCTGTCGAACCACCAGAATGATCAAAGTACCTTCGAATTCCAATCATCGCATCCGCCGACACCGTCAGCGCCGCCATCATCGCGACGGCCGACGGTTGACGATGGAACATTTTGAACAGCGAAACCTGCTCGCCGGCCCCGAGTTCGAAGCGGTGGATTTGTTGGTGAGCCTGGATACCAGCAATCCGTCTAGCACCAATCCACAAACCGTGCTGGTCCGACTGGAACCGGTTCGCGACGGAGCCGACAGCACACTGCGTTTGAGCGCCCGGCAGATCTCGGACGTATCAACCGTTGCAAACTCCGCCGCCGGCGATCTGTCAGACCAACGTGGTGTGTTGCTCAGGTCGGCGATGGTGGATGCCATCTTGACGGACGACCTGTTCGGTGCCGTCCTCGATGCGGAATTTTCCTCCGGAGCCCGTGATTCGATCACCATCGAAGTGGATCGCGGCAACGGCGCTGTCGAGTATTTCCACTACCCCGATGCCCCGGACAATCAATTGTCACCGGCGGAAGTCATCCCCACGCCCGTGATGCCAACCCTCGCGCACGTGCCGCCGATCGATCCGTTTTCAATCGACGACGAAGGTGATTGGCACAAAGTGGTGGAACCTGTTTCGGAAACGTTTTTATCGAAACAGCCCAAAACGGGATTGAGTCCCGAATCACAAGCAATCAGTGACGCGACGATCGAACGATTGACCGATCAACTGCCGGGCGAAGGCGAGGTAATTCGCTTGACGGCGACCTCCGCGTGGGTCGCATCCCAGTCGGATGGATGGACGTTCAATTGCAGTCGGATTCGGAATACATCGTGACGAGTATTCAACGCGTTTCACTACCAGCGGATGATACCGAAACCGGCACGGATGACGATCAGACGACGGGCCCGTCGGACAAATGGATCGTCGATTCCGACGCACAACCGCATGATGTTTCCGCGACCGGTGCGTTGGACGCCTGCCAACCGGAACCGCCGCTGTTTGCGGCCGTCACGTCGCTCGAAGTTGCCCTGGTGTTCGAGATCGGAGCGTTTCCCGATGTCCAGACGACCGCCTTCGCAGCGCTGTCGCAGTGGGATCGCCCGACGGATCAAGGGGTGACTGAAACGACGTTGCCGCACACCATGTCGGCCGCCGTCGCACTTCAGCCCTCGAGCCCGACAGATATCTCGGCGTCCCGCTTCCCCGTTCGCAAGTTGGCAGCCGCCCCCGTGGTCCTGATCCTTGCCGGCGCGGTTTGGACGAAACTCCGCAGCCGAACGCCAAGCACCGATGTCTCAACCGACCCGAAGCGCAAACTGAAGTTGACGACGCTAAAACAGCGCTAACTCTCCATCAACTTCACAGGCGGCCTAAGCCCCCATCCCACTTGCCATCCAAAAAGTGGGGTAAGCATCCTGCTTGCCACCCGCGAGTCGCGAAGCACTCGCCCCCACCCCCACGCAACAGCGGCCACACCTCCCACTCGCCCCACCACCAAAAATCCTCTCCCACCAGCATTGCATTGCAGGACTATTGGTCGCTCGCATCGCTCGATTCGTCGCTGTCATTCGGAGTCCTCCTCCCTCTCACGAAAGAAGACAGGGATTCGATCGCGATCAGCACCGCAATTCCGATGAACACCGCGTACGACAGCATGGAAAAAAGTGGAACGTAACGCACCATTTTGACCCAAACATGCGGGTGCTGATCGTTGAACGACACGAGCGAAACATACAGGGCCCAGATCAAAACCAAGCTGAAGCCGTTGCCCGCGAAGACTCACCCCACGTTGATCGGCTTTCTCGCCGAGACCCCAACGACGAGCACCTTTGCGGCGACTTGGAACGCGAATGCGAACAAGAGCACCGCCAACAAGTTGTCATGCATGCGAAAGGAAGTAAGGCTCATCGAAAGCTCGATAAAACTGCCGAGGACAAGCCGAGTCGGTGATGCGATGACATTGGAAAACACGGAAGTCCGCAACGCGTGTTTCTCGACTCCCGAGCAGGTGACAAATGGACGCTCAAGGACGCTCGCCAAGGCGACAATCGCAAGGTAAACGCTCGCTTCAATCTGCATCTTGGGTGGCGCCTATCGATTCGTCGGCTTCTGGACGGCTAGTTCTCAAAAGACGACGGAGTTGTAACGGCAACTGGGAATGCCTCCTTGTATCCCAGTGGCTGGATGAACGGTCCGTTTCGAATTTGACCGTAGTACACCCCGAATCCGTCGTGGTTCAGTTGAACATCCGAATGCCAGGTTTTCGCGCTCGCCGAGTCAACCCATGAGAAATCGACTCGGTATGCATCAGCCTCAGCCGAATAGCGAACGTCTTTCACCATGGTCGTTATCGTCCCGAGCGTGGTGCTCTTCTCAAATTGCCGGGCCACTTCCTTGGGAGACAAGGGCTGCTGCGACGCGAGGCCCTGTTTCAACCGTGTGATCTGACGATTCATGATCACGGTATTCGCGGCGAGCGCGCCGATTGCGATCCAGAGCAACAACGTTCCGATTGAAAACTGATGTCGTCGGGGGACAGGCGTTTGCGATGGGTTCGCCTCGTCGATCATGTCTGAGATCCAAGGTGTCATTCATGGTTTCTGAACAACGATAACGATGCACGGACGGCAGCGAAAGAGCTGACCACTTCATCCCACGGCCCCGGATGGACATCGATTGTATAACGGCAGCCCCCACCCGGAGTGCGCTTCGCGACTCCGGGCTTTGTTGTGGCACCGCTCTGCGGTGTGCACCGCAGAGCGGTGCTTGCCCAAAAGTCGCTCAGTAATACAATCGACGTCCAGCGGACTGCACGACAAGTAGATGGTTCAGCACGCTACAATTTGGGATGCGGCAGGTGCGACCGAAACAGCTTCAGTAACGACTTCGCGTGGTCATCATTGGCAAATCCGTACCAGCCATGAACATGCCGTTTCTTCTCCGAATCGTACCGAGGAACGTAGAAGTTCTGGCATTCCCAGCAAACGGTTGTTTCGAACAGCAAATCATCACCGCGGAACAGTCGGAACCCGTAAACGGGGAGGTGGCAGAACGCACCGCCAAGACGATCGAAGGTCATCGACTGCCATGCCATCCGTAGTTTGTCGCAGTCGGGTCCGGTGATCGAAACGTGCGCATGGATGTCCGCGTCTATATCGTAAGGGTGCACCGGAAACGTCTTGCCAGTCGGCTTGCGTTTCGGCGTCTCTTCGCTGAAAGGATCCCGTTTGGGTAAGGATACCGCATACAACTCGACCCGATCGAACCGCGGAAGCGCATCGGTGTGGGCAAGCGACAACATCCGCTCATGCGGCGTGTCACCATCAGGATGGGCCGGCGTCCATCCTGCCTCAGTATCGGCCTCGTCTTGGTCGGAACCAAACGGATCCGCGTCCTGCGATTGCGCAAGAGTCAACGAGGTGAGCAGGACGAATAGGGTCAGTAGTGGTCGCGTCATAAGTTAGCGTTGGTCCGCAAACAGCTCAAACAATTCAGACTTAACTTCTGTGCCTCCGCTTAGCTTGCCGAGACTCGATAGGATTGCTTGGCTCAGTTTCGCAGGGACGCGATCAGTCATCAGCAAGACTGCGCGTTCGTTTTCAAACGCAACGGCAAGGTGGTGAGTGGTTGGATGGTTGAACTCGTTGTGATTCTTTGTGGAGATCAGCACTTCGGAAACACCAGCGTTTCGAAGGCCATTCGAAATCGCGAGTAGTTGTGGGGTAGTCGACGTGGGAGAGCAGGACACGAGTGCACGCGGATTTTGGCCATCAAGATTGACCAGAACGCGAAATCCCTGTGGGATTCGGTCTTCGGCGTGGGTGATCGATGCCGCAATCAGCAACGCGACCAGACCCGTGGCGGCCGCAGGAAGTGACAAGGTTTTCATCGTCTTTTCTCCGGAGAAGTTTTAAACGAATAGAAGGCCCCGTGTTCGAATTTTGCAACGAATTGCGATCTATCCGCGTCCCCGGAGGGTCGCGAATTGATCATGATGCAAAATGCTTTCAGCCTCAGGCGGGCCAATGATGGATCTCGATTAGAACGGATCCCGACAGAGGGTGCCAGCGTTTCCATCCCAAGCGAACTCGATCAGGGCCCGGTCCACGACATGGTTCTGTGTCATTCCCTCAGCGGACGCGACCGTACACAAGAACCATTCGCTCCAGTTAGATTTCATCTGTCACCACCGAGACCTACCGTACCAGTTTGTCATCGATCAGCCTCAGGTTGTCACAAACCTTAACGTCGGTGGTCACCGCGTCGGCGTGATGGACCGGAACTCAAAAACAAATTCAACCCGCCGACTGCAGCGCACGACTTGGCTCTGCCTTATTCCAGGTAGCGGCCTAGATCCATAGCCGAATGAAAAACTCCAAGCACTCGAATCAAGTCCTCTGAGACCACCAAATACGGAATTCGATAGTGTCCATAGAGGATCTCGCGAATTTCGCGGTCGACAATGGGTTCGTACCGTTGCCCAAGTTGAGGATACGACGCGAGCAACTGAACCTTTTCATAAATCTCAACCACAACCTTGCTGGCAGCTGTGGGATTGTGTTCAGCAATGTAGTCGTAAACAGAACGCAACCGACGCTCTGCTTCGTCGGTCCACTCTACTTCTGCCATGAGTCGATGCGTTCGCGAAGCTCGGCGCTGGAAACAGTTCGATCGGCGTCGCTATCAGCAAGTCCGCGACGAACCATTTCTGCATAAGCGAGCTCTCGCAAGATCGATTGAAAGCTAGCGTCTGACGGTTGGCGAGCGATGATATCGGCAGCGGCGTCTTTGTCTGAAAGCGGCGGTATTGAAGACGTTGACATCAGGATCCCTGTGACTTCGTGGACGAACTTATTCTAGCGTCTCAAAATCATAGAGCAAAGCACCGGATTCGCGAGTCAAATTGGTAGAACGGCGGAATTCAGCCAGCACGGGCGTCTGGCGCGACGGCGCTGCCTCCAACCACGATGCGGCTGGTAGTGCATTCTTGAGCAGAAACAGTCATTGAAACCGAAGACAAGGCCAACAGAACGAGGAGCAAGGCAATGTCTCTGCATTTCGAACGGGCAATCATTGTTGGTCTTGCTGTCCTTCCGTGGGGACAATTCGTGTCGGGGAACGAATTGCGATCTATCCGCACATGCGCAGGAACGAGGATCCATCGGGCGTCAGAACTTTGCCGAACCTCACGTGGGTCGGTGATGAAATTCGACATCCCGAAGGGATCATAGCAAGTAGCCGGAGGTGGCGCTGCGCCACCTCCGGGCCAAGCGTCCACGTCACCGCAGGACCCCGGATGGGGTCGCAGCGAGTTCCAGTCCCCCGTCACTTCCGACATCCAAAGGCACTCGACTCCCAATGATCGACGCGTCGTGCGTTTGCTCGGATTCATCTTTCAATCAAAGAAAAATGCCGCGGACCACTCGCTACTTCAACAAACTCAACCCCGCGACCCACGCGCAGCTCCTGGTTCTGTAGATCACAAACATCGGTGCGTCGCGGTCACTGTTTTGGACGTTCGCCATCTTCTCGCGTTGGTTCATTTCTTTGTCACAGAACGACAGCGGTAACGGGGCCGCCGACAAAACACTGGGTTTCAAAACTCGCGTCATCGGCGGGGCACGTTCACCGCTCGGCTATCGTCTGCTGTGAGTACTTCTGGCGACTCTCGTCGCGGGAAAAACATTAGTTTGATGCCCGATGGAAATCCAACGAGTCCAAAAATCAAAAGCGGGTAAGCCACCCACGGTGACGGCATCGTACCATCGAGTTCCAGCGCGATGGCACCGCTCAAATTGACATTCGGATAGAGAGGTGCAAACTGTTCTTGCTGATTCTTGCCGAGGCTTTGAAAGAAATTTGTTGCGACACCCGTGACAGTCTTTCGTTTCAGGACAGCATTTAGTTGTGCAGGATTCTTGATGTGTTTTGAATGGAGAACAACTTTGCGATCGGGCCAAGAGCCATCGGGCAACAGCAACGGTATCCAGACGCGTTGCCAAGTGCCATCGTCTTTTAAGGTGACAATGTGTTTGCCGAACTCGAAGTCAGTAACGGTCAGGTGGACATTTGACGTTCCGTCGACTTTTCCAATGCTGGTGAGCGTGGCACGCTCGGGGAAAACGCTACCGCGTAGCAGCAGTGACGATTTGTAGCCGCCCATGAGGAGCGCGCCCGTGCCGAGATAGAATAGAATGCGTCCAGGAAACGACATTGCGTAGGAATCGGAATCGGCCCAAGGATTTGACGGGTAACGTTCACCGGTCACCGCGGCACGGTGAACGACATTGTGTTTTCGATTGACACCGACTCCGCGGCTGCGTGTGCGGGCGGGTGGTTCGCGCGTCCGGCCACGACGACAGCACGTGCCATCGCCGCTGATGGCCAATGTACTTCATCCGAAACGCCCTGGGAAATCGAGAGTCCCATTTTGCGGTCGGGATGTCAGGCGTTGGGCGTTCATGGGAAACAACGGAGAAGAGTTGGTCCATGACAACATCGCCTGCTCAGATTTCAGGTCGTTGGCGAGGGAACGCGTTTTCTGAAGTCGGTATGAAGGGAGGGACTCGTCGCCTCGTCCACTACCGTCTACTTCAGATGTTAGGGAAGGACTCGTTGCCTCGTCTACGACCGTCTACGCCGGACGCTAGGGAAGGACTCGTCGCCTCGTCCACGACGGCCTGCGCCATGCGTTAGGCGAGGACTCGTCGCCTCGTCCACGACGGTGTACTTCAGACGCTTGGGGACACGGAATAGTGGCGGCGCGAACGAATGCGGGGTCTCATCAGTCGCGGTCACCTGATCGCCAGCGGGTCCAGGCGTACTTGGCGAATGAACCGAGCCCGGCAAAGCGGTAGGTCGGGTCGACGTAGTGCTCGATCACGTAAAACGCGAAGTAGTAGGCTCGGCAGAATGCCCAGATGCAGATGCACAACAATGCGATCTCTGGCAGCCCCGGCATCCGAGAAATCAGAATCCCGGCGGCAAGCATCCCCAGCGCGAGGAAAAGCGTTCCCTTTGCCCAGATCAATTTAGGGTTTTGAATGTCGCCGAGGAGCGACGGGTCGCGCGACGGTTGGCTCGAATGATGGCGTTCGGGATCAGACATAACGGCTTGGTACGCAGTCGGTCGCCGTTAGGGTCGCGCCAGGGTTGCCATCGCGGGATCGCTTTGCCACAGGTACAGGAACGTCGGCATGGTGCTGCGGTCGAGGCCGGGGACGCGGAGCGGAATCAGCGAGCTGAAGACGGGCTGATTGGGCGAGACATCCAACGGCGTGTAGGCGGGATCGTTTTCGCGTCGATACATCACGACGCGGTCGTCGGGTTTTAAGCCGGCTTGCTGTTTGGCCAGTTCGATTGCGGTATCGATGTAGCCGACTCCATCGACCAACCCCATCGACTGGGCTTCGCTTCCGCTCATCACCCTGCCGTCGGACCATTGGTCTTGCGACTCGGCCAGCTTGGGCCGCTTCGATTTGATTTGATCAATCAACCGCTGGTGGAACCCATCGGCGATCCGCTGCAGCATCGCCAGTTCGTCGGCTTCGATCGGGCGTTCGGGTGTTCCGGCATCGATTTTTTCGCCACTCTTGATCGGCAACGCCAGAACGTTGAACTGCCCCATCGTGTCTTGCAGGTTGTAGAGGTTCAAGATCACGCCGATTCCACCGACGATGCTGGTCGGATGCGCGATGATGGCATCACAGTGATTGGCCAGATAATAGGCACCGCCGGTTCCGACGGTCATGATGTTGGCGATGATCGGCAGCTGGCGGTCTTGCTTCAGCCGCGCCAGCTCGTGGCACATCATGTCCGACGCCGTGACGCCGCCGCCGGGCGAGTTGATTCGCAGGACGACGGCTTTGACGTCTTTGTCGTTGCGTATCGCGTCGATTTTTTCATGGAACAAGGCGACCGGGTTTTCGCCCATCGAACCGATTCCGCCGACGTTGCGATCGACCAGGAAATCGTCCACGTCCAAGACCGCAAGTTTCCCATTCCGCGTCGCCTGGCCGGAGACGACGACCGAAGTCAGCGGTGTCGCGCGGCTGTTGGGGCTGAGACTGACCGTCGTTTTTAACTCGCCCATGTCCATCGTGCCGTCGACGGTCATGTCGCCGGTCATGGTGACGGCACCGTTGTGGCGAAACACCTTGCCGCCGCAGCCGCTGAAGAGCAACACGGCGAAAAGCAACAGGAGCAGCGTGGGATCGCACCGCCGTCGCGGTTTCGTGTCGGTTTTCAATCGTTGATCAGGAAGGGTTTTCATCGCTCTTCCCCTGGGCATTGTTTTCGACACAAGTCGCTTTTTGCCCAAAGTTGTGCACACACCAATGCCCGGAGGGAAGGTGACATCGACTGCACGACGTCCTTGTTGCCGGTCGCGATCCATTGGGCCCTTGCGTGTCGGCGATCGGGTGCAGGTTCATGGGTCGGGTGAATCGACAGCCGGGTTGAAATCGGTGAAACTGGCTCCCGTCGGCCAAACTTTGCTTTTGCCGGTTGCGGACCGTCCGCTGCAACACCAATCTCCCGATTTTGCCTGGCACGATGCGATTTAGCGCGTTAATCCTGAAAAACCTGACTCGCCGCCCGCTGCGGGCCGCATTGACGCTGATCGCATTGACGATGGCGGTCGCGTCAGTCGTCTCGCTGCGGGGGATCGCCAAGGGGTTCACCGAGTCGTTTGCGGCCATCTATGAATCCCACTCGATCGACATCGTGGTTTCCCGCCAGGGCACCGCGGACCGACTGAGCAGCAGTGTCAGCGAAGAGGCGGTCGGGCAGATCGAACGACTCGACGGCGTGGCCCGGGCCGCCGGCGTTCTGCTGGACACACTTTCGCTAGAAGACCAACAGATTTTCGGCGTCCCCACGATGGGCATCGCAGCGGACAGTTGGCTGCGAGAGGATTTCCGCTGGCGTGAGCGTCGCTTGGCGGCGGCGGCCGGCTCGGCGGAAACGCCCCCGAAGCAGCTTTCGTTGGGGATTCATTTGGCCGATCGCGCGGGGATTTCGGTCGGCCAGAACGTGATGATTTTCGAAGAGCCGTACGTCGTGGACGGGATTTTCGAAAGTTCCAGTGTGTGGGAAAACGGGTCGATGATCATGCCGCTGGAGCAGCTTCAGGCGATTTCCGACCGCAGTGGGCAAGTAACGTACATCAACGTGGTGCTGGATCGGGCGGTCGGCGGCAAGGACGCGCGATCGATTGTCGACCAAATTCACGCGGTCGATAGCCGCCTACACGCGATGTCGACCGATGAATTCGTGGGGACCGACACACGGATGCAACTCGCGTCGGCGATGGCCTGGATGACGTCGATCATCGCCCTGGCGATCGGAGCGATCGGGACACTCAACACGATGATGACCAGTGTCTTGGAGCGGACGCGTGAGATCGGCGTGCTCCGCGCTGTCGGCTGGCCGCGGCGGCGTGTGATCCGGATGATCGTCTGCGAATCGATCATGCTGGCGTTGCTGGCCAGTTTTTTTGGCGGCGGCCTCGCAATCCTTGCCACCGATGCAATGAGCAGACATCCCGCGGTTCGCGGGGTGCTGGTGCCCGCAATCGACGCAGCGACGTTGTTGGAAGGTACGGTTTTGGCGGTCTCTATCGGGCTGCTCGGGGCGCTGTTGCCAGCCAAACGTGCCGCTTCGGTAATGCCGACCGAAGCACTGCGAAACTCCTGAAGGGCGTCACCGGCGGATTGCTGGACCAAATTTCGGGCGAGTGGAACGGCACTTGCGGTCCGCAACGGGGGTGGGCAGGCACGGGAGTTTTTGAGCCAGGGTTTCTTGAACCTGGGTTCGTGAACCATCGCGGCGCCTCTCGCTTCCCCAATCGCTTCAATTTTGTCTGTACGACTTGAGCGATTCCCTCGCTTTTGACGCAGGGAGTGATGCGGCCGGCGCGGCAATCCACCTCGCATGAAGGTATTTTGTGGTCGCGACGGCACGCCCCCGACGAGTTCAGCCCTAACGATTTCTTGACCCTGCACCCTTGAATAAGCCCGTGACGACAGATTTTCGCCCAATCGCCATCATCGGAATGGGATGCCGATTTCCAGGTGGCTGCGACTCCCCCGAGAGCTATTGGCGGTTGCTCGAATTGGGACGCGATGCCATCACTTTGACTCCACAAGACCGTTGGAGCCTGGAGAAGTTTTACGCGTCCGGACACGCCCGACCGGGAAAAACCCAAAGTCGCTGGGGGGGCTACGTCGACGGGATCGACCAATTTGATCCGCAGCTGTTTGGGATCTCGCCGCGTGAAGCGGCTTCGATGGATCCCCAGCAGCGAATGTTGCTGGAGACGGCGTATCGGGCGACCGAGGACGCCGGGGTGCCGCTCGAATCGATGGCCGGCCGACCGATCTCCGTCCACGTCGGGATCTCCAGCTTTGATTATGCCGTCAGTGCGCTCAGCTATCGTGACCGCGGCGTAATTGGCCCCTACAGTAATACCGGCGGCAGTAGCAGCATCGCCGCCAACCGCATTTCGTATTGTTTTGACTTGCGTGGCGAAAGCGTCGCGATCGACACGGCGTGTTCCTCGTCGCTGATCGCGGTCCACATGGCTTGCCAGAACCTGCAATCGAGTGCCAATCAAATGGCGTTGGCCGGCGGCGTCAACGCGTTGATTCTGCCGGACTTCTTCGTCGCCTTCAGCCAACTCGGGGTGCTTGCACCGGACGGACGCTGCAAGACCTTTGACGCCTCGGCCAACGGCTACGTGCGCAGCGAAGGCGCCGGCATGGTGCTGCTAAAGCGACTCGAAGACGCTGTTGCCGATGGCGATTCGATCTACGCGGTGATTCATGGTTCGGCGACCAATCAAGACGGCCGCACGGACGGATTGACCGTGCCCAGTCAATCAGCCCAACAAGCTTTGATCGAATCCGCACTGCGATCGGCGGGCTTGGCAGGTGACGACATCAGCTACGTCGAAGCCCACGGGACCGGCACGCCGATCGGCGATCCGATCGAAGCCCGCGCGATCTCCCATTGCTACGGCCGCAGCGGCTCAGACGCCTGCCGCATCGGCAGCGTGAAAACCAATATCGGACACCTCGAAGCGGGTGCCGGGATCGCCAGTGTGATCAAGGTCGCACTGTCCTTGAAGCATCAAACCATCCCCGCGCATCTGAATTTCGAAACGCCCAACCCGGACATTCATTTCGACGCCAATGGATTGCGGGTTCCCCGTTCGACCGAACCGTGGGATTGCGACGGACCTCGCTTGGCAGGAGTCAATGGTTTCGGCTACGGCGGGGCGAACGCCCACGTGATTCTGGGACAACCGCCCCAAGAAGTAGCGAAAGGCTCAACGCCGGCGGTCGACCACCCGCCAATGCTGCTGCCGATTTCGGCGCACGACAAGACCGCGTTGGCCGAAACGGCGTCACGTCTGGCCGATTGGCTGGACGAATGTGATGTTGCCTGTGCCGACGTTGCCGCAACCGCGGCGCGACGACGGACGCATCACGATTGGCGGAGCGTGGTGGTGGGACGCGATCGTCGCGAGTGGGCCCGCCAGCTTCGCGACATCGCCGGCGATTGTGACACGCATGCCCAACGAGTGCGTTTGAATGCCCCTGGCCAAGAAGACGCGACATCGCCTCCGGTCGCATTCGTGTGCAGCGGCCAGGGTCCGCAGTGGTGGGCGATGGGACGCGGCTTGCTGGAATCTAACTCAATTTTTCGCGACACGATTGAACGTTGCGATCGCGAATTTTCCAATCACGTCGCGTGGTCGTTGATCGACGAACTGTGTCGTGGCGAAGACGAATCGCGAATGAATGAAACCGCGATCGCTCAACCGAGTTTGTTTGCCTTGCAAGTCGCACTGGCGGCGGTTTGGCAATCCAAAGGCATTCGCCCCTCGATCATCGTCGGGCACAGCGTGGGCGAGATCGCAGCGGCTCACGTCGCCGGCGCCCTCGACTTTGCCGACGCCTGTTTGGTCGCCGTCCATCGCGGACGCACGATGGATGCCGCGACCAGCAAGGGGGCGATGATCGCGGTCGGGCTGTCGCCCCAGGAGATCGAACCCTGGATTGCGCCGCTCGGTGACCGTGTTTCCATCGCCGCGATCAATGGCCCGGCGTCGCTGACCGTGTCGGGATGCGCCGTCGAGATCGAGGCGTTGTTTCACCGATTGGACCAGGCAGGCGTCTTCTGTCGGCGTCTGGAAGTCGAATACGCGTTCCATAGCGCCCAGATGGATCCCGTCCGCGACGAACTGTTGCGATCGTTGGCGACGATTCAGCCGAAGCCGACGCACACGCCGTTTGTGTCCACCGTGACCGGCGCCGTGATGGCGGGCACAGAAGTCGACCGGGAGTACTGGTGGCAGAACGTTCGCAAAAGCGTGCTGTTTTCCGACGCGATGGATGTGCTGGCGACTGAAGGCATCGAGTTGGCCATCGAAATCGGACCGCACCCGGTGCTGCGTTACGCGATCGCCGAGTGCTTCGCCAAACATCAACAATCGATTTTGGCAGTCGCGTCACTGAATCGAAAGAAAGACGATGCGACCGTGATGGCCGAATCCGTCGGCCAACTGTATGCCTGGGGTTATCCGATCGACTGGAATTTGAACGCACCGGCCGATGCCCAGTACGTCAAACTGCCGGCCATGGCGATGAACCGTCAATCGCTCTGGTTCGAATCTCACGAATCAAAACTGAGTCGCCAGTCAAACCCGGGTGAACCGATCCTGGGGCAAAGGCTCGATGGCCCAGACCCCAGTTGGCAGACTCGCATCGATCTTCGCTTGCAGGGATCGTTGGCCGATCACCGCGTTCGCAATGCGTGCATGATGCCGGCCGCGGCGATGCTGGAATTAGCCATCGCGGCGGGAGCAGTCGTCGGGGACGAGGATGCCGTCTCACTGAAACGTTTTCGATTGCAAAACCCTTGCCTGCTGGGCGAAGACGCTCCGGTACGAATTCAAATCGACTATGCACCACAGCGTCGACAGATTTCGCTCACTTGCAGCGGAATCGATCAATCAAATTGGCAACCGTTGGCCATGGTGGACTTGAGCAGTATCGCCAGCGCACGCCTGTCAGATCGCTCGGCGCTGGATGACGCCCGACGACGAGCCACCGAATCGGTTTCCGCCGACCGGCTGTACCGCTACTGCGATCAGCTGGGGCTGAACTACGGACCACGTTTTCGCGGCGTCACCGCAGGCTGGCGTGGACCGTACGAAGCCATCGTCGCGGTCGAATTCCCGGACGCGGAGGATTTTGGCGATGCCGCGGATCCCCTCGGATTCGGCTCGGCGCTCTTGGACAGTTGCTTTCACGGCATGATCATTGCCAGTCCCAATTTTGACGACGTCATCGACGGCTTGTACCTGCCCCAACAGATCGCATCGTTCGACGTCTTTCGCAAAGCGTGTTCGCCGTTGACGGCGCATGTGCGTTTGATCTCGAAAGACGACTATCGGATGGTCGCCGATATCGACATCTATGACGCCAATCAAAACCACTGCGTTGCGATCCGCGGATTTGAATCGGTTTCGGTGACGCGAATGAACCTGGAAGGTTCCGTTGACGAATTGTTGTACCGATACGTTTGGAAGCCGGCAGCCCCGGCGCAGCCGAACGACGCCGACACTGAAAACCGAAAATGGCTGGTCTTTTGCGACCAAAGCGGACTCGCCGATGAACTGCTGGATCGATTGCCGGCCGGCGAGAAAATCGTCACCGTCCAGCACGGCGCCAATTTCAAACGGTTGCGCGACAAATCGTTCATCATCGATCCCGAGAACCGGGACGAGTTCGATCGCTTGTTGACGGACATCGGGGATGGCGTGACCGACGCGGTCTATCTATGGGGTCTGGATTCGCCCGACAACGTCGAACTCTCGGGCGACACGCTGAACAAGTCGACCGTGCTGACGACGTTGGCGCCGATGCACCTGGTCGCCGCTTGGCAATCGGCCGCGGATTCGAGCCGGCAATCCAAGATCGCTCGACTGTCCCTCGTGACCCGCGGAGCTCAGCCGCCGGATGAAACGATGCTGCCGATTTCGGTCGCCGCCGGTCCACTGATCGGTTTCGGACGAGTGATCGCGAGTGAATGCAGTCGTTTCAAAACCAAGCTGATCGATTTGGCCCCCACGGAGTCGCCGAATGTCGCCTCTCCGATTGCCGACGACTTGCTGGCAGAGCTGGTGGGGCGAATCGACGACGAAGACGAAGTGATGATTCGCGATTCGATTCGTTGGGTCCGGCGGTTTGTCCCGGTCGAGGAACAACCGCTTCATCCCGAGAGCCGCCGCCGTACTCCGAGCGCACTGCGGCTGGGTGATTCTTCGTCGATCGATCAATTGCGATACGAATCGGTTCCTTCGGTCGGTCCCGCCGATGGACAGGTTGAGATCGAGGTTTTAGCCACGGGATTAAACTTCAGTGACGTCATGAAGTCGTTGGATTTGTATCCGGGGTTGCCCGATGGTCCTGTCTTGCTAGGCGCCGAATGCAGCGGGCGAATCCGTCGTGTCGGTCCCGATGTCACCGAGTTCAACGTCGGCGATGAAGTGATCGCCGTCGCGCCGGGCTCGTTCGCGACCCACGTCATCGTCAACCAACACTTGGTCGCACCGAAACCTCGGTCGCTGTCACATCCGCAAGCGGCAACGATCCCGATCGCTTTCTTGACGGCCGAGTATGCACTGGGCGAGTGTGCCCGCATTCGGTCGGGAGAACGCGTTTTGATTCATTCGGCCAGCGGCGGCGTGGGCATCGCCGCGATGCAGTTGGCGAAACTGGCCGGTGCGGTGACATTGGCCACGGCCGGCACAGATGAGAAGCGAGAGGTTGTTCGCCGGCTGGGCGCCGAAGTGGTGATGAATTCGCGTGATCTGCAGTTTGCCCGCGAGACGCTGGAACAGACCGATGGCGAAGGTGTCGATGCGATCCTGAATTCGCTGCCCGGCGAAGCGATCACGAAAGGATTGTCGATTCTGAAAACAGGCGGCCGCTTTTTGGAGATCGGCAAACGCGACATCTATTCGGACGCCTCGTTGGGGTTGGAGATTTTCAAGAACAACCTTGCGCTGTTTGCGATCGACCTGGATCAACTGTTTCGCGAACAGCCCGAACGGATGGGGCAGATGCTTCGCCACCTGGTCACACGTTTCGATACCGGTGAGCTGTCGCCGCTGCCGGTCACGACGTTCGACGCCGATGAGACACGCGATGCGTTTCGGTTCATGCAACAGGGAAAACACATCGGCAAGGTCGTCGTGGATTATCGCGAGGCCCCGTCGGATGTGTTTGCCGGACAGTACGATCCTGTTCGCTTGTCCGCCGAACGGACGTACTGGATCGCCGGCGGGTTGGGCGGATTCGGGTTGCGTGTGGCACAGTGGCTGGTCGATTGCGGTGCGAAACACTTAGTGTTGGGCGGACGTAGCGCGGTCGTTGCGGCGGACACGCAAACGGTTTTGGATGAGTGGACGGCGGCCGGGATTGATGTGCGGGTGATGCCGGTGGACCTGACGTCGACCGCTTCGGTGCAAGCGGTGGTCGATCAAATCGATCGCGATTGTCCGCCGCTTGCCGGAGTCTTCCACACGGCGATGATCCTTGAAGACCGCTTGTTGGTCGATCTGGACCGAACGACGTTGCAGCGGGTGCTCGGTCCGAAGGTCTTGGGCGGTTGGAACCTGCACGCGGCGACCTGCGGTCATGATCTGGATCACTTCGTATTGTTCTCGTCGCTCTCGAGTGTCTTCGGGCACGCCGGACAGGCGAACTACGCCGCGGCAAACGCGTTCCTGGATTCGCTGGCCCATTACCGGCGATCTCTCGGCATGCCCGGCTTGGCGGTCAATTGGGGACATGTCGGTCAGGTCGGCTACCTGGCCCAGCGCAGTGAACTGAGCGAGCGACTGGAGCGGCAGGGCGTGTTGACGTTCTCCGCCGACGAGGCGATGCGTTGTTTGGAACAAGCGATGCAAACCGACGCCGTCCAGCAAAGTGTGTTGAGAATGGATTGGATGCGATGGCGGGGGCTGGGCATCACCGGAGAAGTGTCTCCGCGATTTGCGCATTTGTTGCGTGGAATGCCGGAAGAAACGACCGACGGCGACCGTTTGGCCACCGCGACGGAAGTCCGCGAGGCGACGGCCGACGCAAAGAACGCGATGGTTGCTAAAATCATCGGATCCAAGGCGGCCTCGTTGCTGGGGATCGCCCTGGAAAAAATGCCCTGGGACCGGCCCCTGTTGTCGATGGGGCTCGACTCCCTGATGGCCGTGGAAATGCGAAACTGGATTGAAAGCCGACTGGAGATTGATTTGCCGATTTCCGAATTGATGCGTAGCGAAAGCCTGCGAGAGGTCTGTCGTAACGTCACCACGATCATCGACGCGGACACATCACAGCCGAATGAAGCGGCGACGACCAACGCGGAGACCGGTGGCGCGGAGACGAATGGCGCGACGGCAGCGGAATTGCTGGAGCAATTGCCGGCGATGTCCGATGCCAACGTCGACGCGTTGTTGGCACAACTGCTCGATGGCACGGTCCCCGGACAGCCTCGTGAATGATGCGTTGGACAGTCTGTCAGGCCAACAAAAACGCGAGTTGCTGGCCCGCTTATTGAAGGAAAAGGCGGCCGCACAGGGCGAACGGCAGCAGCATTCGTCCGACGAGTTTCCGCTTTCGGCGGGGCAACAAGCGTTGTGGTACGCGTACCAGCGGGCTCCACAGGTCACTGCGTACAACGTTTCGCTGCCATCTCGGATTCGCTCGGCGATCGACCTGGACGCGATGCGACGATCCGTCGAAGCGTTGGTCGATCGGCACAGTGCGCTGCGGACGGTGTTTGCCGAATCGGATTCAACCCATCAGCCTGTCCAGCGGATTCAGGCCACGTTGACGCCGGAGGTTCGTGTGGTGGAGACACCGTCGGCAAGCCAAGCCGAACTGGCCGAACGGGTGACCGAAGAGATCAACCGCCCGTTTGATTTGACGCGTGGCCCGCTGCTTCGTCTGGCAGCCTTTCGAATCGCCGCCGATGATGTCGTGATGGTTGCGACCACGCATCACATCGTGGTCGATTTCTGGTCGTTGGTGTTGATCATGGATGAAATCCGCCAGTTGTATCCCGCGCTGGCGAGCGGCCGGAAACCGAATCTGCCGCCTGCGCCGTGCAACTACGAACATTTCGTGCGTGCCCAAGCCGATCTGGTGGCCAGCGACCGGGGAAAGCAGATCGCTGCGTATTGGCAACGTCAATTGGCCGATGTGCCGCCGGTGATCGAATGGCCGACGGATTTTGTTCGCCCCGCATCGTTCACGCACCGTGCGTCGGTGGTCCCGCTGAAGTTTCCGCCCCAGATGGGTGCAAAGGTTTCCGCGCTGGCGCGTCGATTGGGCGTGACCGCCAACGTCGTGGTGATGGCGTTGCTACAGGTTCTGGTCGGACGGTTCGCCGGCCAGGATTCGTTTTCGATCGGGACCCCGTTTTCGGGACGCAGCCAGCGGGAGTTCGAAAAGACAGTTGGATTCTTCGTCAATCTGCTTCCGATCACCGTTGATCTGTCAAACAACCCGACGCTGGAAGAACTGATCGCGACGGTCGGGCGAAACATGATCGACGCCATGGCGGGCGAAGGTCTGCCGCTGGCTGAAATCGTTCGCGCCAGTGGCGTCGGGCGTGACCCGCGTCGCCATCCGTTGTTTCAAGTCTCCTGCACGTTCGAAAAATCACAGATCGCCAGCGAACGGGGCCGAGCGGGATTCGTCATCGGCAACGAACACGTCTTTGACGACTTCGCCGGCTTGCGGCAAGAAAGTTTTCCGGTTCAACACACGAGCTGTCATTACGACATTGAGTTTGTCTTTGAATTGCATGGCGATGAACTCCGCGGCATGATCTGTTATTGCCGCGACCTGTTTGCCGCTGACACGATCGATTCGATGGCCCGCCAATTCATCGCGTTGTGCGATCAGTTGGTCGCCGATCCGCAATGTCCGGTGAAGCACGCCCGCTGGGCCGATTGCCGGCGATCCGATCCAGACGACTCAAACCATCGTCGCGAGACGTTGATCGACTTGCTCGGCGATTCGGATCACGAAATCGTCGCCGACGCACAACGCTTCGCGACTCGTCTGCAACAACGCGGCGTCAAACCCGGCGTGATGGTTCCGGTCTGCATGAAACGTGGGCGTGATGCCTGGGTCGGAATCCTGGGCGTGATGCACTGCGGAGCGACGCCGATCCCGATCGACGCCGATCAACCGGCGGTCTCGCCCGAGTTGCTGCGACGCGACGCGGCGATTCAATTCGTCGTTGCCGCGCCGAACGAACCATGGGCAAATGCTCTCGGCGTGGCCATCGTTTCGGTGGACGATTTGGACCACCAGGCAACGCCGACCTGTCATCAATGTTCGCCCGACGACCTCGCCTATGTGATCTACACCTCGGGTTCGACCGGACGTCCGAAAGGCGTCATGGTCTCCCACGCCGCGATCACCAATGCGATGCGTTGGCAACAGCATGCGACGCCCTTTTCACCATCCGACCGTGCACTCATCCTGTTGTCCCACCAGTTCGATGCGACGTTGCCACTGGTCGTGACCACCGCGCAACAGAACGCGTCACTGGTGTGGCCCGATGATCTAGGACGCCTGGATCTGGACCAGTTGATCACACAAATCATTCGTGATCGCGTCACGATTCTGCAGGCCGTCCCCAGCGTCTTGCGGGCGCTCGCTGGGCATCCCCGATTTGCCGAGTGCACGTCGGTGCGCCAGATCTGGACGGGCGGCGAAACGATGCCGACGGAGTTGCCCGAATTCATTCGTTCCCAAGTCGATGGTGAACTTTGGAATTTTTATGGTCCGACCGAGGCCGCTTGCCAAGTCACGGCGCATCGTGTGACAGAAGTCACGCCGGGGCGTCGCATTCCGATCGGCCGTGAGATTGATGGGGTTCACATTCATCTGGTCGACCCGCTGCTGGCCCCGGTTCCGGTGGGCGTTCCTGGACAGATCGTGATCAGCGGTCGCGGTTTGGCAGACGGCTATCTCAATCAACCTGAATTGACCGAGCAAGCCTTCGTCACCTCGCAACAGATCCGCGATGGCGACGGCAAACCGAGTCGCGTCTATTTGACAGGTGATCTCGGGCGGCGGCGCGGTGATGGCACGATCGAGTTTCTCGGCCGCGTCGATCACCAAGTCAAACTGCGGGGTTATCGCATCGAATTGGAAGAGATCGAGCGGACGATCGAGTGCTTTCCAGGCGTCGAGCGTGCGGCGGTCAAAGTGATCCAGTCCGGAACGCCGGGGGAACGTCTTGCCGCTTTCGTTGCCGGGATCGACGCTTCGCAGCACGACGCACTGAACCGTCATCTCGTGGCCAGCCTGCCCCCGTACAAACGCCCCGCGTCGATCCACCTTTTGGATCAACTTCCGCTCAATACGAGTGGCAAGATTGATCGCCAGCGGTTACCCGAACCGGTGTCCCAGGACGGGGCGACCGAGAATGTGTTGCCGCCACGTAACGACTTGGAACAATTCTTGGAGCATCGCTTCGCCGCAACGTTGGAGCAAGATTGCATCGGAATCGATGTCAATTTTTTCGAAGCCGGGGGAACGTCGTTGCAGGCAGCGGTGTTGACGTCTGAGTTGTCCGATGAGCTTGGTTTCGCGATCCCCACCGCGTTGCTGTTTGATTTGGGCGACATCCGATCGGTCGCAAGCCGGTTGGTGGATCTGCATGAACCGAGCCTTCGAGCCCGATTCGGAGACGCTCCGATCGACGGATGTCGCGCTGCCGTTTCGGAAACGGAAAGCGAATCGACGAAGGATGCCGACGCGTTGTTGGTGGAACTGAAACGCGCCGGCGGTGCTGCCCCCGTGTTCATGATCCATCCGCCGGGTGGAATCGTCGTCTGTTACCGCGAACTGGCGGGAATGCTTCCCGACGATCAGCCGTTGGTCGCGATTCGTTCACGGGGTCTACACGGTGAAGAGCGGTTGCCGAGCACGTTGAGTGAAATGGCCAGCGACTATGTCCGGTCGATCCGGCGTCGCCAGCCGTCGGGTCGCTATGCCATCGGCGGTTGGTCACTCGGCGGCGTCATCGCGTTCGAAGTCGCACGGCAGCTTGCCGCCGACGGCGCGGACGTGGCAGGATTGATTCTGTTGGATTCCACGGTACCAGAGCGCAGTGATTCCGACGCGCCCGCGGCGGGACTGGAGTACGGGATCGAATTGTCGCTGGAGCAGTTGAGTGAACTGTCCGAAGACGAACAGTTGCCGTTCCTGTACGAGCACGCCGAACGCTTGGGGGTGCTGCAAGAAGACACTCCGACGGCGGTCGTGCAGAAAGCCATCGCCGATCTGCGGCGTTTGTTCGCCCACCACGTCGAGTTGTGCCAAGGGTATCAGATCCGACCGCTGGACGTCCCGGTGTTGCTGTTGCGACCGCGTGATGTTCCCGGACAAGCCGATGAACGCCCTGATCGTGGTTGGGGGCGATGGACCGGCGACGTCACCGTCGGCACGGTCAGCGGTCATCATCACAGCATGGTGAAACCGCCCGGAGCCGGCGAGATTGCCGAGCAGATCGCTCGGTTTGTCACGTCGGTGGGGAATTAGTGGAGTGATGGCAGAATGATTCGGGCGGCAAGGCAAGCACGACGACGGTACGGCAATCGACCTGGGGCATGGCACGGAAACCTGGAGAGACGAGAGACGAGAGACGAGAGATCAGAGATCAGAGATCAGAAGAGCAGCCGGACCAGGCGATTGGAACCACCACGGGAGAGGCGGAGCTTGAGTCTTGGGATTTCAGATTTCCTGACTCTAACGTTTTCTATGTTTGTTCGCGATGAAGCCTCGGAGGGCTGGCACAATGCTTGCCGGTGGCGTCAGCCACCGGAACGGAAAGACCTCGATCACGGAGGCCTGAAAGGCCGGCACAATCGGTCTCCTGAACCGCGAGCATTTCTAAATAGCAGGGGAATTGTGTCGGCCCGCTGGGCCTCAGAGACTCCTTGAAATCATCTCCGGTGGCTCACGCCACCGGCATCCACTCTGCCGACCCTCCGGGCCTGCATGACTTCGCCTATCCGGCAAAATCCGATCCATCGAAAACGTTAGAGTCAGCAGACTTGGAACCTGTTGTTTTCACTCTAAACGGAACGTTTCTTTGACTTCCGTGTATTCGCGGCGTCCGACACGTGCGATCGTGTGCAGGGTTTTCTGGTCGACCAGGTTGTCGTCGACGTGGAAGTACACGACGTTTCCGATCACCAGATTCGCTCCGGCGGGACCGGTTCCCAGCGTGATCGCCGAATGCAGGGTGCACTCCATGGCGGCAACGGCCGATCGGACGCGGGGCGGTTTGACTTTGACCGATTCGATCGGCTCGA
The DNA here is from genome assembly GCA_033042175.1 of Phycisphaera sp. RhM. Classification (GTDB taxonomy): domain Bacteria; phylum Planctomycetota; class Planctomycetia; order Pirellulales; family Pirellulaceae; genus Stieleria. Next base: position 405,246 of record WCIL01000001.1, on the reverse strand, counting down.
CACCGACGTGTTGGAATTCGTCGATTTCCGAGCCCACTTCGTCGCTGCTGCGATGCATCGCTTGCGCCACCGACTCGGTCACGATGTTGACCACAAACTGACCGGTCCGCCGCACGTTTTCCAGCGTGTCTTTGGGCAGTCCCTGGGCGTTGTTGGCCGGGGCGAAGCAGACCGTCGGCGGGTTCGCACCGACGCCGCTGAAGAAGGAAAACGGTGCCAAATTTGGCACTCCGTCGACCGACAGCGTGGAAACCCAAGCGATCGGTCGCGGCGTGATCAATTGAACCAAACGCAGGTAGGTTTCTTGCAGCGTCAGTTTTTCGACGTCAAATTCCATTTCGGTCTCCCGGGATTCAAAACCGATCAATCCCTGCCGAGCAGGCCGACCATGGTTTCGTGCATCGGCTTGGTCGCGGTGACACAAAATTTTGGCAACCAGTCGTCCAGTTCGGATCCGTCATAGGCGGTCAGTTGTGCCCCGGCCTCGCGAGCGATGACGGTACCGGCGGCGGAATCCCAGGGGCAGACGTTGGTCGCCCAATAGCCGTCTAGACGTCCGGCGGCGACGTAGCACATGTTGAGTGCACACGAACCGAGTCGGCGAAGTGATCGGCAGCGTTCGAGGACTTTGACGAACCGAGCGACCTCCGGCGAATCCGCTTTGACGCCGGCGGGAAAACTGCACGCGACCAGCGCCTGGGACAGGTCTTCGCAATCGCTGGCCCGAATCGGCCGCCCGTTGAGGTGCGCGCCGGCGCCGTCGACGGCGGAGAAGAGTTCGTTGGAGACGGGATCGAGGATCACACCCAAACGCATCTTGCCGGCGTGGTACAGCCCGATCGAAACGGCGAACGATTGCAGCCGATGCACGTAGTTGACGGTTCCATCGAGCGGATCGACGACCCAGCACGGCGGCGCGTCGGCGTCACCCTCGCGAACCGCCGCGGGCGGATCATTCTCGCCCTCTTCTTCCCCCACGAACGCATAGCCGCCGAAGGCGTCCATCAGGATCTTGCGAATCGCTTTCTGTGATGCCAGATCCGCATCGGTGACGAGATCTTTGGGAGCCTTTTCGGAAACGGTTCGGTTTTCCCATCGGCTGAGCAGTTCCACGGCGCCGGCCTTTGCGGCCTTGATCGCCAGGTCCAAGTGTTCTTGATTCACAATTCGATTTCGAGTCGTCGGAGTTCTTCCAGCCAAAGCCGGATATCATTGTTGTATTCGGTCGACATGTCACCGATGACCAATTGTCGATGAAATGCCGCCGCACCGGTGTCGACATGCTCGGCGGCTTCGGCATTGGGGAACCGTAAATTCGGGTCGGGCGAGATCAATCCGACCAGAAAGTTCATCAGCAAATCGTTACGACTGATGTCCGCCGGCAACACTTCTTCCAGTCGCGACGGCAACGCGAGTTTGGCTTCCACCAGATCACGCAGGCTTTCTTTGCCCGCAAAAATGTTTCGTCCGCTGAGCAATTCGATCAACACGTAGCCGACACTTGCCAAGTCACTGCGTGGGGTCGCCAATTCGTTTTCCAAGATTTCCGGAGCCGCGTACATCGGAGTGCATTCGCGTTCGCGGGGCGGATTCTTGTATTCGATCGCCGAACCCAAATCGATCAGCTTGGTGTGGCCGCTGCGTTTGAGCATGATGTTAGCGGGTTTGACGTCGCCATGCACGATGCCCTCGCGGTGCAGCGCCGCCAGTGCCGCCAAGCATTCACGCATGATCGCCACGGCGATGCCGGCCTTAAAACGCGAATGGTCGGGGCCCTTGGTGATGATCACATCGTTGATGTATTTGAACCGACGGTTGTCCAAATGCTGGCCCAACAGTTTCAGGCAACTGGGTGCGAGCAATTGGCGAAGGTCATAGCCGTCGACCCATTCCATCATCATGATGCGGATCCGGTGACGTTCGAAGAAGTTTTGCACCGCCAGCAGGTTGTCGTGCTGAATCAACGCGACCTTGGATGCGATCGTGGCGATCCGCCGCATCGCCTCGTCGTAGGCGCGGGCGCTTTGGTAGTGCTCGGGGGAGAACACTTTCATCGCGACCGGGACGGTGAACCCGTCGGTCCCGCGATACTCCGTCAGATAGACCTCGCCCTGACCGCCACGGCCGAGCAGACGAAGCATGTGATGGTGCCCCGTCCAACTGACCTTCTGTCGTTCGATCAGGTGGTCATACCAATGAACGAGTTTCGCGTCACCGCTGGTGTTAACGGTGCCCCGAAAGGTAACCGTTGGATTGGGTTCGAAGCGTGTGGTGGATTCCATCGTCGCGACGGTCCGTCGTTTTACGAATAGCGAGAGGGCAAATCAAACGCAGCGTGATGCAGGTCTCTCCGTCTTGACCGGCCGGCTACATTTGGACAGTACAGTCTACACGGCCCGCCCAATTTCAAAAGGCGAGAGTTGGTCCCAAATCCCGCAGTTGCGGGTGAATGCAATTATGGCTCCTTGCGACGACGGCTGCTGCGGGCGAGGCGGTGCAGATCCTCGCGGCGGGTCAGAAACCCCCAATCAAGTGCGCGATCCTGCTCATACTGCTTCCCTAAGGTCAGCGCGATCGACGCTTTGGCCATTTCGTAGCCCAGATAAAACGCGTGCCCGCGGTCCACGTTGTCGGCAATCGGCTCGTTCAGTAGCCGCTCGAACAGCAAAAACGGGTCCTGGTCGCGAAGATACAGCTGACGCGAGACCAGATGGATCGCATCATCCTGGGCGAACAAACGGTAGTTATTGTCTTTGATGGCCTGGGAAAGCCCCTCCAGAGTGTCCAACGGAAACGAACGGAGCCTTCGATCCCGCAACAGCACCAATTCGCCGGACAAATTTTTGGGTGGAATGCCGTTTCGGACCGCCGCATGCACCAGACGTCGCGCATGGTCACACTCACGCACCGAAGAGCGCGCCCAATTGATCACCTGGGTGGTCAGGACACTTTGAATTCCCAGCTCCTGACAGATCCCCAACAGCACCGCGTTGATGCCGGCCGAATCGGCGTCGGTCAATTCCGTCACGTTACCGACCCCCATCATCATCGGTAACTCAGGATAGCGCCGCCGCACCTCCGAATAACGCACGATGCTGGCCGCCAATCCCGAACCAATCGGCTCCAAAATCGGATCCAATCGCATCGGGACGTTCCGCTGCGTTAAATACTCGATCGTTTCATCCAGGCTGCTGAGATCGGACGGTGAATCAGGAATCACGACAACCTCCGTGCCCCAGCGCTCGGCATGCTCGCGATTCTGAGAATTCACACTCAGCACCAGCGACGCACCGGCACGACAAGCCGCTTCCGCTTCCCAAGGGTCAAAGGTATCGACCGAAACGGGAATCCCTTGCGACACCAACGCGCCGATGTAGTCCGCAATCGATTCAAAGCGTGCGGTTGGATCACACCCGACATCAATTCGATCCGCGCCGTCGCGCATCAGTTGCAATGCAGTGGTCAAAAATTCGTCCCGGGTCAGCCTGGGGACATGATTGATCTCCGCAATGATCTCGATGTCATAGCGACTGAGGTCGATTTCGGGACGCGATTCACCAAACAGTTCCGCCATGTCGCGACAATCATTCGGTCCGACAACGACTTCGGCCGCGACTTGGGAACGCAACGTTTCGATTCCCGATGCGCAAAACCCCGGCACGATCAAATGCGTCGCTTGCTTGGGTAAATCCAGCTTGCGCGCGAGCCATTTTGGGGTCATTAACGCAGCCACGGTGATCGGCATCACACCGATCGAATAGTCAAACGCATGCCGCCCGGCGAGCGCGTCGACGATCTCGCGGACCGCATGCTGGGCAAGCGTTCCGGTAACGAAGTGCAAATGCGATGTTTCGCAAAGATTGATTGCCGGTTGCATGTCGCGTTGGCTGATCGCAGTGAGTGTTGGAGTGGTCCGTATCGTTTAAACGGAACCACCGTCATACAGGTTAACCGGTTGCGCGCCGCCCACACGCGCGGCACACCGTGAAGTGATGTTGGAAGTCCAAGATTGTCGTTGAAATCAGCTCACAAACGCTTCTTTTTTTTAATCCGAACGCACCAGTCGCTCTTGACTGACGTGCGACAACGCGTACAACTTCAATGAGCGAGAGATTCGTGTACGAAGCGAAGTTGCAATTCCGATTGAAACTTCTCTTTGTCGTGGCCGGGATCTCTCGTTTTTTTATGCGCTGAACGTGTTTTTATGCGCTGAACGTGACTCGTGCGGAAGCCGACCCGTGCTGAAGCCGACCCGTGCTGAAGGTGGTGCATCCTGAAGCAGACGTCGATTGATCAACGTGACTGATCACAGCGTGGTGTCGGCGGAGCTTTGAGATGGAAGAGAATCATCCAAGCTGGTCGATACTGGAACGACAGGTTGGCAGTCTCTGCGACGCTCGCGATTTGAACCCTTCCAAGCCCACGATCACCTTGCTTGATCGATCAGGTACGATCCCCAGCATCGGTAACGCTGAATCTCTATCGACGTCTCTTCGGTATCGCTTTCCCATGACGCATTGGATCCCTGATGGCTGACTCGAACATTGAATTGCTTTGGCAAAGCGATCTGATGCTGGCGGTCAATAAGCCGGCCGGGCTGTCGACCCAGGCCCCTGCGGGAATCGATAGTCTGGAAAGCCGACTGCATCGTCAACTGGCACGCCCCGATGGCTACCTTTCCTTTCCACACCGATTGGACCGGTTCGTCAGTGGCGTGATCTTGGTCGCACTGACGAAAAAAGCCGCCCGGCTGTTGTCGGCCCAATTCGCCAGTCGCAAGACGCACAAACAGTACTTGGCGGTCGTCGAAGGCCGATACAAGGCGGGCGAAACGGACCCTCAACAGTGGGACGATTTCATCCGCAAAATGGACGCGCTGCCCCGCGCGGAAATCTGTGCCGAGACCGCTCCCGGTGCAAAGCTGGCCAGCACGATCGTCAAAACGGTCTCGGTGGATTCCGCCGAGGACACGAGCCGGTTGGAATTGACCCCGATCACCGGACGGATGCACCAGCTGCGACTGCAAACGGCCACGCGCGGACATCCGATCGTCGGTGACGCGACCTACGGTGCGGCGAAACAGCACACCCATCGCATCCTGCTGCACGCCCACCGACTGCAGTTCCACGACCCGTCCAACGGTCGCCTGATCGAAATCGAATCGCCGTGCCCATTCTGAGTGTCAGACCTCGGCGAACGGCGGTGGATCGGCTAAGGTGTTGCGCTCGCGTCGTGGTTGCGGTCAGCCTATCGTTTCGCGTCGTCACCACTGAAATTCGGACGGAATCATGACTCGCCTGGGCGCCGTTTCGTACTTGAACACCAAACCGTTGATCCACGGGCTTAAAGAAGCCCTTGGACCGGGTGACTCGTTGACGTTGAACTTGCCCAGCCGATTGGCCAGTCAACTGCGATCGGGTGAATTAGACGTCGCGCTGATCCCCTCGGTCGAGTACTTTCGCGGCGACGGTTATCAAATCGTCTCCGACGCCGCGATCGCCTGTCGCGGGCCGGTGTGGAGTGTGCGGTTGGTCAGCCGTGTGCCCGTCAAGCAGATCAAACGGCTGGCGTTGGACGAAGGCAGTCGCACCAGCGCGGCGGTGGTGCGTGTGTTGTTGTGGCAGATGTACGGGCTGAAACCCGAGACGACGGTCCTGTCGATGGAACAGTCACCCGAATCGGTGGACGCCGACGCCGTGCTGATCATCGGCGACCGCGCGATGCATCCCGAGCGGGGGGTCTACGATGAGATTTGGGACCTCGGGGACCGCTGGTGCCGCTACGCCGAAACCCCCTTTGTTTTCGCGATGTGGGTGGCCAGACCCGGGATCGACACCGATGATCTGGTCGACATCCTGCAGCGTTGTCGCGACGCCGGTGTGGAAGCGATGGAATCGATCGCCCAGACCCACGCGGCGGCACACGGGCTGACGAACGAAGACCTGTATCGCTATTTTGCCGAGAACCTTCACTTTCAACTGGGTGAATCCGAACTCGATGGACTGCGGCGTTTCCGCGACGGTTGCGAAGAACTCGGATTGCTCGACACGAAAACTACTGGATCGATTGAAGAATCATGATCACGGACATCCTGGACAAAGCGGTTGCCGGCGAGCGACTTTCTGCATCGGAAGGTTTAACGCTGCTGGAGAGCCACGACTTGGCGGCCATCGGCGCGGCTGCCGACAAGGTCTCGCGGCGGATGCACCCCGAACCGTATCGAACGTACAACGTCGATCGGAACATCAACTACACGAATATCTGCACCGCCGTCTGTCACTTCTGCGCGTTTTATCGCGGCCCCAAAAGTGACGAAGGCTATGTGCTGCCGCGGGAAGAACTGCTCCGCAAAGTCGAAGAGACGGTGGCGGTCGGCGGCAATCAAATTCTGATGCAAGGCGGTCTACACCCCAAGTTCAAACTCGATTGGTACGAAGAGTTACTCTCGGACATCAAATCGGCGTTCCCGTCGGTGAATGTCCACGGGTTCAGCCCGCCGGAGCTGTACCATTTTACCAAGGTGAACAACCTGCCGATCGAAGAGGTTCTGTCGCGACTGAAAGCGGCCGGCTTGGGAAGCATTCCCGGCGGAGGCGCCGAAATCCTGGTCGACCGCGTCCGCAACGAACTGACTCGGGGCAAAGTCGACTCGGACAATTGGCTCAACGTGATGCGGGTCTGGCACAAGCTGGGCGGGATCAGCACCGCTACGATGATGTTCGGTCACGTCGAAACCTTGGCCGAACGGATCGAGCACCTCGAGCGGATCCGCGACCTGCAGGATGAGACCGGTGGATTCACGGCCTTCATCTGCTGGACGTTCCAGCCGGACAACACCGACATGAGCCACATCCCGGCGTCAGGATCATTTGAATACCTCAAGACCCAAGCCGTTTCCCGCTTGTTTTTGGACAACATTGCCAACATCCAAAGCAGCTGGGTGACACAGGGATTGAAGATGGGGCAATTGGCGATGCTGTTCGGCGCCAACGACATGGGCAGCTTGATGATCGAAGAGAACGTCGTCGCCGAAGCCGGAACTGTCCACTTCATGTCGTTGACCCAAATCCGGCAGGCGATCGAAGAATTGGGATTCCAACCGCGTCAACGAGACGTGTTTTACAACCTCGTCGACGAAGAACTGGAACAGAAGGCGATCCAGGCGGACGGTCACACCGGGCCAAAGGATTTGGTTCAGCTGGCGGTATAGGCTAAACTGAGTCCATGCCATTCCGCGTCGAACTCGCTATCTACAACGGTCCCATCGACTTGCTCCTCTACCTGGCGCGACGCCAGGAGGTGAGTTTGATGGAGGTCTCGCTTTCCAAGGTGATCGATCAATACAGCGACTACCTGGAACTGCTTCAGGAATTGGACCTGGCCGACATCGGCGACTTCCTGGAATTGGCGAGCATCCTGGTCGAACTAAAAAGCCAAGCGGTGCTTCCCCAAACGGCCGACTCCGAAGAGGAAGACGAGCAGATCGAAGACCCACAATCCGAGTTGGTCGAACGGCTGCTGCAGTACAAGGAGATCCGGGACGCGGCGGCGGTGCTCGATGAGATGGCGGGACGTTGGCAACAGCGTTACCAGCGGATGAGTGATGACCTGCCGCGACGTCGAATCGACCCGGGCGATCAGCCGATCGCGGATCTGGAAATTTGGGACTTGGTCAGCGCCTTCGGGCGGATCATGCGCGAATCCGCCGGCCCCCCGCAAACCGAAGTCATCTACGACGACACCCCGATCCATGTTTACATGCAAAAGATCCACACGCACCTCGCTGTGCGGCCGCGTGTGCCGTTGATGGATCTGGTCGAAGGCGGCATCCACAAGTCGGCGTTGATCGGCTGGTTTCTCGCGACGTTGGAACTGACGCGACACCACGGTGCGGCAGTGGAAGAAGACGAAGCCGGCGACATCGTGATCGTCAAGACCGAAGACTACAGCGAAGACCTGGCGGTCAACGAAGTCGACAACTACGGCAACGACGGCATCATCGCCACCAACCTGCCCAGCCAGCCGAGATAACGGCTTGCGGTGGGGCACGCTTCCAGCTTGCCGCTGCGCAAGCTTTAGCTTGGCGTGTGTCAGGGGGGGCACGCTTCCAGCTTGCCGCTGCGCAAGCTTTAGCTTGGCGTGTGTCAGGTGGGGCACGCTTCCAGCTTGCCACTTCGCAAGCTTTAGCTTGGCGTGTGTCAGGGGGCAAGCTAAAGCTTGCCGGGACGCAAGCTGGAAGCTTACGCCACTTTGACGCAAGCTGGGAGCTTACTTTCGTGCGGTCGGGATGAAGGCGTCGAGATTGGCGAGTCCTTGGCCGTCGCACTCGGCGGCAAACCGGTAGCCGAGCACTGCGATCTGATCGGCCGCGGCGGTCAACTCGGCTTCGTTGTTCAGCTTGAGCTTAACGTCCGCAACGACCTTTAGGATCTGATCCAGGATCGGTTCCTGGACTTTGGCCGCAACGCTTTGCAGTCGCTTCGACGCACGATTGGCGCGTTGTGCGACGGTCATGGCGAAGGTCGCTTTCTGGGTCGCAACAGCGGTCGCCCGCAGCGATGCCTCGAGTTCGGCGATCATCCCGGCAACAAACATCACGCGCAACTGCTCGGGTGTTCGTGTCGCGTTGTGCTTGCCGTCACTGTGAACAAAGTTGTGGCGGATCGTCCCTTGGCTCCACGAGACGAATTCAAAGTCCAGTGACCCGGCAGAATGACCGCCGACGTTAACCAATTCTTCATCTGCGGTGGTATGGCATCGCAGGCAGCTTTGCGCGACCAGATAAACGTTTGCGGGGTTGCGCATCCCTGCTCGAACGCTTTGCGCGATTCGCTCGGCGCGGTGCTCGGCAGACTCCGTCAAACGCGTGACGGTTTCGCCGCCGTAGTGGTGATGCAGATCCAGCCAGTCTTTGGCGGCGCCGTGACACGATTCACACGAGACGCCGGCAACGACGCGATGCGCCGCGTCGGAACCGGGCTGGCCGGTGGCGTCAGATTGCTGGGTGTAGTGACACGCGACACAGCGACCGGAGTGTTTGATCGAACGCAGGCCCAACTTCGACGCGATCTGCTTGGCTTCGGGTTTGCGATGCAATTGATCAAATGTCATCGCGTGCGGCGTCGTCTGCCAAACCTTGACTTCTGGGGCATGGCATTTGACGCAAGCGTCATGCCCGACAACACGTTCGGGGTCGGCGGGCTTGGCGATCCCCAAATGATGGGCGGCGGACAATGGGTCGCTTTGTTCGGCCGAGACCCAACGGGTCTGTGCGTCCGCTGAAATCGTTGTGATGACAGTCAGTGAAAAGAAAACCGAAAGGATGGATCGTCGGCGAATCGTCATGTTGTGTTGCGGAATGTCGGGTGGCGATCAGATCGTCAGGACTGGAATATTCGGCAAAGCCGTCGACCGCATCGATCGGCGGTTGTCCGGAATCCAAGCCTACGTCACGCAACGCCACCCTGTCGCACCATCCATTTTGTGCCATCAGAGGTTATGCTATGGATTCTGTCCTTTGCGTCCCAGCTGTCGACCCATTGCACGATCCATTGCACGATGCCCCGAAGCCGCCTCGGCCCGCTCGCGATCGAAACGAAACTTGGCGACCATCCGTCGACAAGCTCGGTGTGGCGTGCGATCCATGTTCAGTTAAAGAAGTCGATCGCCGTCAAGATTTTTTCGGCGCCCTTTGGCGGCACGCCGGAAGCGCGACGATTATTGGCCGACGAGTGGGAGCACTTAAAGACGCTGTCCCATCCCGGCATCGCGAAATGTTACGGCGGTGGGTTTGAGGAGACCGACGCCTACCTGGCGTACGAATTGATCGACGGTGAAACACTGTCCAGCCAGATCGAGCGGACGGGACGACTGTCGTGGGAGAACGTCTTGGAAATCGCCCAGGGCATCGCCGACGCGTTGGAATACCTGCACGGCCAGGGCGTGGTTCACGGGGCGATCTGTCCGGACAAGATCATCGTCGCCGGCTTCGCGCCGGTCTTGCTGGACCTTCGCACCGATCGGTTCGGATCACCCTTTCGCACCGCCCGCCCACCGGCGATCGACCAAGTAGCCCGCCAGCCTCCCGAATGGGTCGCGGCCGCCGTCGGCAACTCGGTGCCACCCCCACAACCCTCCGCCGACCTGTATGCCCTGGGCGTGTTGGTGTACCAGGCGATCACGGGGCGTTTGCCGATCAGCGGCGAGACGATGCAAGAGGTCCGCGAGAACGTGCAACACGAGCAACCGCCGACGCCCGCCTCGATCGTGTTGCAATGCCCGGTCTGGTTCGACAAGCTGATCATGCGATTGTTGGAAAAGGATCCGGCCAATCGACCGCCCAGCGCGACCGCCGTCAAAATGGCATTGGTCGAAGTCCGCAAGCGATCCCTCTCGCGCACCAGTGTTGCCGAACACACCAGCAGCGGGTTCAGCCCGTTGCAAGTCACCAATCAAAGAGACAAAGACGAAGCGCGCACGTTGCTGGGACGCGGCGTCATCGATCTGAATGCCATCGAGGAAGAAGACGAAGTCCCCGACAACACGGTTTGGCACGACCAGCCCTGGTTCCTGTTGGGCGGTCTGGTCTTGTTGTTGATGTTGTTGGCCTACGTCGCCTGGCCCGCCAGTGAACAGTCGCTTCGGGAGCGTGCCGAACGGCTGATCGCAATGGACACGCGCAAGGCGTTGGCCGAAGCCGAAGACGAACCGTTGCGCGAACTATTGGTGCGTTTTCCCGACGGCCCCCACGCCGAGTGGGCTCAACAGCAGATCGACGTGATCAACGTCAAACAGTTCCTGCACCAGCTGTCGGTCAAGATCAAGAACAACCTGCCGATGAAGAATCAAGGCGAACTGCTGCACAAGCAGGCGCAAGAGTATTCCGCCAACGGCGATTTCGCCAAAGCGATCGACATGTACCACAGCATGGTGACGGTACTGGGCGACGATCCGGAGTACGAAACCGCCGTCAATGCGGCGCGGTTTCAAATCGCGATCCTGGAAACGAAATCGGCCGAAGAAAGTGATGCGGCGAAGATCGTCCAAGCGCGGCTGGACGAGGCGGATCTATTGCTCAGTGAAAACCAAGTGGTCGAAGCGCGCAAGATCTGGTACAGCCTGGTCGAACTCTACGGCGACAACTCCGACCTGAAACCGTTGATCGACGTCGCCCAACAACGCCTCACGGAAAATAACTGAGTTCTTACCGAAAGCTGCGTTTGGGATTAACGAGATAGAAATACTCTTTTGATACGCTCTGCCCCTGTCTAAGGGATCGGTTGTTCATCGGCTCCGCAAGGAGCAGAGGCGTATCAGGCATGAGTGGGATCGCGGTTATCCCGGCGGGATCGGACGCTTCATTCAAGATCGCATTGAAACCGTCCTCAAGAAGATCCCGCTGAAAGACAACTACTTTTGGCGTGTCTATCTGACCGGCAGCTACACGCCCACGTGTTGCCCGGAATACCTGACACGGCAAGGCTTCGACCGACTTCGCGCCGGCTTGGTCGATCGCGTCAGCACCCACAACAACACGGTCGAGTCGTTTCTACGCGTCCATGACGCACCGATTTCGCGATTCGTTCTGCTGGACCACATGGACTGGTTGTACGAACGACACCCCGATTTGTTGGCCTCCGAATGGCAGAGCATCGTCGATCGCTCGGCCGCAAACGCTCGTATCCTGTGGCGCAGTGCCGCTCTGGACGTCGACTTTGTCGACCCGCTAACGGTGTCGCAGCATGACCAGCACGGGAATGTCGAAACCCACCGGGCTGAACGCAACAGTCGCCACGGCGAATCAATCCGTCGACCGGGGGTCGGCAGCCGGAAAACCGTCGTGGACCGGCGACCTGCGTGTGATCTGGCACTTGTTGGCGCACCTGGTTCGTGGAAGAACGCACGCCGCGCGGCTGGAGAGTTTTTATAGCGGCCAAGCCGGTGATTACGACTCGTTTCGAGCACGCTTGTTGCACGGTCGCGACGAACTGATCGACTCACTGGACTCCCCGACCGCCGGTGTTTGGGCCGATCTGGGCGCGGGGACGGAAGAGAATATTCTCCGGGCCGGCGGGCGCTGCAGGGAGTTAAGGCAGATTCATTTGGTCGATCTTTCGCCCTCGTTGTTGGACGTCGCCCCGATCGACTCGGCAGCGCCGGCGTGAAGAATGCTCACTTCGCGCTAGCCGATGTGACACAGTGGGACCAAGAAGAAGAAAGCGTCGATCTGGTGACGTTTTCTTACTCGTTGACGATGATCCCCGACTGGTTCCAAGCCATCGAACTGGCCCATCGGATTTTAAAACCCGGCGGGGTCATCGGCGTCGTTGACTTTTATGTGTCGCGAAAATACGCGGCCCAGGGGCATCGGCAACATGGTTGGCTGCGACGTTCGTTTTGGACGCATTGGTTTGGCGCGGACAACGTTTTTTTAAGCCCCGACCACACCGCCATGCTGCACCAAAAGTTTCACGCAACACGGTTCAGCGAGCGACTGGGGCGTGTGCCTTATCTGCCGCTGGTTCGAGCGTCCTACTATCTATTCGTCGGGACGAAGCGAGCTACGGATGTCGGTTGAATCTCTTGCCCCGGCAACTCTGGAGCATCCAGTTCGGACTCATCCTTGGGCCGATGTGTCACGTGTCGCTTCGACCGGCGGTCCCACGCCCGACCGATCGATCGACGGTCGATTCCGACTGGACGCGGCTGTGCCATGGGTTCCTGCGTTGTCATCGAAGCCCGCTGAATGTGGCCTGTCATTTGGTGACGACGCCGCTGGATCTGTTCGGCGTCTATTCGCTGCTGTCGTGGACCGGTCCGATTGCGACTGCCTCGCTCGCCGGGGTGCACATCGCCGTGGTCGTCGCGCTCACCCCCGCTGCCGTCGCATGTTTGTACGCGATCGCCGTCGGGTTGATCACCGCAGCGGCGGCTTGGCTGTCGCTTGGTCCCTGGTGGTCCGTCGCTGCGATCGCCGCGGGGTACATCGGACAAGACCTCGCGCATTGGTTGACGGCGGAGCCAACATTCCAAAGCACCTACAAGGATTCTCGGCGTTGGTGGCGGCGATTCATCGAACATTCGCTCTTGCTGCTACCGGTATTAAGCGTGGTCGCCGGACGCTGGCGACAATCGCCGTTTCGATTGCTGGTCGCTCGCCTGGCCGTGCTGAAAACCAAGCTGACCGCTGACCAGGACAAAGCCGACTTTGCCTCCATTCTGGATTGGGTCCGACAGCAGCCGGTCGACGTTTCGCAAAGCACGCACTGGTGGCAGAGCGACTTATCAGGTGCCGGTGGAGCTTCCTTCCGGCGACTGGCCGAGTCGCCCCAATTGATGTCGATGATCCGTTTCTTTCACGGCAGCGGCTATGACGTCCACCCGGTGCTGGGCATGAACGAGTTGTACGTCACCGGCCCGCCTAAAAACACGTCCTCGGACACCGTGTTCTACATAGGCCACGTCGACGGTCCCTGGGCGATCTTTACGGGGGCAAGGTTGTACCGCTGCATGGTGGCGCTGAACCAAAACCTGGAAGTCACCACGCATTATCCGATGTCCAACCCAGGATACGACGTGCCGGAAAGTCATCGGCTTGAGCACGGCGATGCGGTCGCGTTCGATTTCAATCGCGAACTGCACTACATCACCCGCAGCGCCGCCCCACAGCAATCCGAACCGCGGGTCAACTTGAAATTGCATTTCGTCGCTTACCCGCGTTCGATGCAGTGGTACGGAAGTCTGTTGGCTCGGTTGACCACGTGGTACGACATCCGCGTCCGGAATCTGTTTTTAAAAACGATTCGCCCCGAGGGAATCTGGCCGGCCATCAAAGCCCGCTGGGTGTTGGCATGGACGCGTCTGTTCGAACAAGCCGTCCGTTTCGTCGGCTGGACCAATCTGGCCTACGTGATGATCGCGCTGGTGATCAGTGCCGTCATCGGCGAGGCGGCTGCTTTCTTGGCCGCGACCAGTTTCGTTCACTACGCGATCTACATCGGGACGCTGCAGGAACGACCCCCGGTTTCCTTCGGCACGTTCCGTCGCGATGCGATGTTCTTCAAGACCGTGTCGATGTCGCTATTGCTGGCCTTTTACGCCATGCACATCGACAGCGAATTTGGATCATTGACGCTGGTCATCGGTGGCTTTGCACGGGCCGGGTACGCGGCGCAGGTGCCGGGGATGCGGCGGACACTGTTTTCCGCCGAACTCGGTTTCGACCCGCCAAAGCGAATCAAGCGATTTCCATTTGGCACGATCCCTCACCCGATGATCTTCGGGGCGATGACGGGGATCGGTGGAATGGCGCTCTCGGACGGTTTTTGCGACCAATTTGGCTGGCTGATCGCCGGCCGACTGATCTTGGCGGCCATCTGGACGTCGGAAGGGACCAGGACCGACGGTGGGGTGGCCACCGTAAAACCAGGCATAAGGGTGGCGAGTGTGATAACGACCCAATTGACAAAACGCGTGAGGATGGTGTTGGTAACGGTGGATCGGTGGACTTGTATGCCGCGACTAGTTGGGGGGGAAGCGGGGGACGTGTTTGGCAAGCTTTGCTCTCCGACAATCGGGGGATCGGATTGCGAGTCTGAATTTCAAAAAAATCACGCGTTTCGCCCGGGAAATGCGGGCCGCAGGCCCGACCGTTGTCCGTCGACCCTTTCGAAATCCCCGCAAACGCGGTACCTTTTGCGGCTGGCCGAAACGAAATTTTCTTCCTCAATCGACGAAATAGACCACGCAAAATGAGTGTTGCATCGACTGATCTTGAGACCCTAGCGGTCGACACCATTCGCTCCCTCAGCATGGATGCGGTCCAGACTGCCAACAGCGGTCACCCGGGGACACCGATGGCGCTCGCACCGATCGCCTATCAGTTGTTCAATCACACGATGCAATATGATCCCTCGCATCCGAATTGGCCCAACCGTGACCGATTCGTGCTGTCCTGTGGTCACGCGTCGATGTTGCTCTACAGCACCCTGCACCTGGCCGGCGTCAAAGCGACCGACAAAGACGGCAACGTGTTGGACGAACTGTCGATCAAGCTGGACGACATCAAGAATTTTCGTCAGATCGGAAGCGTTTGTGCCGGGCACCCGGAATACGCCGAAGCGGCGGGAATCGAAACCACGACCGGACCACTCGGTGCGGGCGTCAGCAA
This sequence comes from Phycisphaera sp. RhM, assembly GCA_033042175.1. GTDB lineage: Bacteria > Planctomycetota > Planctomycetia > Pirellulales > Pirellulaceae > Stieleria. The sequence continues at coordinate 390,077 of WCIL01000001.1, read as the reverse complement.
CAGCGTCGGCATGGCGATGAGCCAAAAGTGGCTGGCCGAAAACTACAACACCGACCAGCACAAGCTGTTCGATTACAACGTCTTTGCCCTCTGCAGCGACGGCGATTTGATGGAAGGCGTCGCCTGCGAAGCCGCCTCGGTCGCCGGCCACCTGAAGCTGGACAACCTGTGTTGGCTGTACGACGACAACAGCATCACGATCGAAGGCGACACCAGTTTGTCGTTCTCTGAAGACGTCGGCAAACGATTCGAAGGCCTCGGCTGGAACGTCGTCCATGTTTCCGACGTCAACGAATTGTCCAACCTGTCCAAGGCGATCGAAAGCTTCCGCAGCTGCACCGACAAGCCGACCATCATCATCTGCAAGACGATCATCGGCTGGGGTGCCCCGAACAAGCAAAACACACACGGAGCACACGGGGCGCCGCTGGGCTGGGACGAAGTCGAGCTGGCCAAGAAAGCCTACGGATTTCCGCCCGAAGAGAAATTCCACATTCCCGACGGCGTCACCGAGCACTTCGCCAACAACCTGGGACAGCGTGGCGCCGCCGGTTACCAGAAATGGAATGAAACCTGGGCGGCGTACCAGTCGGCCAACCCTGAAAAAGCGGCCGAGCTGCAGGCGATCTTTGATCGCAAGTTGCCCGAGGGCTGGGACAAGGACATCCCGGAATTCGAAGCCAGCGAAAAAGGCGACGCGACGCGAAACAGCAGCGGCAAGGTGCTCAACGCGATCGCCAAGAACGTTCCCTTCATGATCGGCGGTTCAGCCGACTTGGCGCCGAGCAACAAGAGCGATCTGACATTTGAGGGCGCCGGAGACTTCTTGCCGAATCAATACGCCGGTCGCAACTTGCACTTCGGCATCCGCGAACACGCCATGGCGGGCATCGTCAACGGCATCTGCCTGACGGGCCTGCGAGGCTACGCGGCGACGTTCTTCGTCTTTACCGACTACATGCGTGGGGCGATGCGACTGTCGGCGATCATGCACCAGCCGATCCTGTACATCCTGACGCACGATTCGATCGGCGTCGGTGAAGACGGCCCGACCCACCAACCGGTCGAACACCTGTCTGCATGCCGAGCGATTCCGGGGTTGAACGTGTTCCGCCCCGGCGATGCCAACGAAGTCGCCGAATGTTACCGAACCGCGATGGAGATCAGCGATCATCCCGCCGCGATGGTGCTGTCGCGTCAAAACATGGCCACGCTGTGCCGGACCAAGTACGCCGCCGCCTCGGGATGTGCCAAGGGCGGTTATGTGCTTTCGGACTGTGAAGGCACCCCGGATGTGATCTTGATGGGCAGCGGCAGCGAACTGGGACTGTGCGTCACGGCCGCCGAAAAATTGACCACGGCGGGCAAGAAAGTCCGCGTCGTCAGCATGCCGTGCATGGATCTCTTTGCCCAGCAGAGCCAAGCCTACCAAGATCAAGTGTTGCCGCCCGAAGTCACCCACCGCGTGGCCGTCGAAGCGGGCCTGAGAATGTCTTGGGACCGCTGGATCGGGTTGCAGGGCAAGTTTGTCGGCATGTCCGGCTACGGCGCCAGCGGACCGTACGCAGAAGTCTACAAGCACTTCAGCATCAACGAAGACGCCGTGATCGCAGCCGCCGGCGGCTGATACGGCTTGTTGATTTAAGGCCGTATGCGTTCGCAAGGGGCCACCCGGCGCCCCTCGCTTACGCATCGGGCTGGTGTCATTGCGTTGAATTCGAAAGATCGACTCAATCAACAAGCCGTGATAGCCGATGAAGATCCCCAATCAGCAGAACCGACCGTTCACCGGTGCCAACATGACACCGATGATCGACGTCGTGTTTCTGCTGATCATCTTCTTCCTGGTGTCCAGCCACCTGGCGCGTCAGGAGTCGCGGTTGCCCGTCGAGCTGCCCGTGGCATCGACGCACAACCCGCTCAGCGTCGATCCGGTCTCGGTAACCATCACCGTCAACCGCGACCGTCAGCGACTCGTTGGCGGCAAAGTCCTCGACGACGCAGCGCTCGATGCGATCCTGAACGACGTGGTGCGTCGTGACGGCGAATCGGCCTCGCTGCGAATCCGCACCGATGGCGCCGTCCCCTATGGAAGCATCGAGCCGATCCTGAAAGCATCGGCCGAACTCGGGTTGTTGGATATCAAATTGGCCGTCAAGGAACAGGGCTAGCGCGATGCGATTACCCAGCCATGGTCGAACGGGTGCCTTGGAAGTCAAAATGACACCGATGATCGACGTCGTTTTTTTGCTGCTGATCTTCTTCGTTTGGACCAGCAGTTTCGAGACCCCCGAGTACGATTTACCGAGCGCCTTGGCCGAAGTCCCTGCCGGCGGCAGCCAAGCCAACACCGACCAACCGCCTCCGGTGGAAGTGTTTGACGAGATCGTGGTCAAGTTGATGGTGCGGAACGGATTGCCCGTGATCGAGTTCGGCGGCCAGCGGACCGAATCGGTCGAGGTATTGCAATCGCGGTTGGCAGAAGTGATCGCGTTGGGCGTTCAGCCACCGGTGATCATCGATCCGGAGAGCGAAGTCACAATGGATCGCACGGTCGCCGCCTACGACGCCGCCCGCGCCGCCGGCGCCGACCGCGTCCTCTACGCCACCGCGGCCGACTGACCGTGACGTAAGCCGCCAGCTTGCCAATCCGGGAATCGCCTGAAGGCTATACACCAACGTGCGCTGGTGTCCAGCTTGAGCCGCGGCGGATCGCCGCTCCGCCTGCCGATTCCGCGATTGCCGCTCATTTGTTGCAGACGCGTCGCGGGGGCTGTATGTTGGCCCCGTTAAATTGACAGCTTCGAAACGACAACGAAACAACAACAGTGCACACGACTAGCGCACACCGAGAGTGCACGTGCAACACGAGGCGGGACACCGATGCGACTGACCAGCTTGCTGTTACTTCTAGGCGCCGTATTCGTTCTCGGGAATTGCCCGACGAATGCTCAGACGCTGCAGTTCAGAGAGGTTCTCCATTCAGACACTCAGGTCCCTGGATTTGGCCCCAACATCAGCGCAAGCTTTGTGCGTTCCGATGGAGACGAAGACGTCTTCATCGCATCGGGATTCAATGCGACAACGAATCAAAGTGAATTCGGGATCATTCGTCGCAGCTCCGACGGTAGCTTTTCGACACTGGTCGATCACAACACCATCGTGTCCCATCCGATCTTTTCCGGGACGACGACGTTCAGTTTCATTGATGCCGTCGACGTTTTCGAAAACGATGTGTTCTTCAGTGGCCGGGTGAGCACGGATAATTATCTTTATCGTCTCGGTTCAGGCGGCACACCTCAACTGATCGAGCAATTGGGAACATCGCCGCGAACGTTTCGAAACCTGCGGGTGCTGGCCAACGGAGACGTCGTGATGCACGGCTCGGGGACCTCCTCGGTGTTCAACAATCCGGGTTTCTACAAGAACTCTGGCGGAACCAACACAACGATTGCCAACCGCAACACGGCGGTTCCCTCGGGCACCGGAAACTTCGACATCGACAGCTTTCAATCCTCGCGAGGTGACATCGGCAAAAATGGTTCCATTCTTTTTCATGGCGACAATGGTGCCGGCTTGTTCGGCGTCTATTCCGACCGATCCGGAACCCTCTCTGTTTGCCCCGATCTGGATCGCAGCGGGTTGCTGCCTGACGCAGCGGCGGCATCGCAAACGCGTGCGGTCGTCGAGGTCGTCGGCATCTGCTTGACAGGGCCCTTTGACCGGCTGCCATCGACCAGACATGCGGGCAGCGATGGGCGATTGAACAGCCAGTAACCCTGCGGGTGCGGATTCCGAGTTGTGGTTGGCACCACGTCGCACGCACCACGTGTGCAAGTGCCGAACCGTCCGAGCGGATCGGTTTTCTGCAGTGGACTGGTCCAACCGACGCATCAAAGGGGACCTCGCTCGATTGGACCATAGACAGATGGGACCTATCCGTCCTTTTGGTCCCATTGCACGATCGTTTCCTCGGCGAGCAGCGTGCGATTGAAACCGACGTCGCAACCGGTTGCGTGGAAAGCACGACCCGTCACTCGTACGGTTCCTTGCCGTTTCGGGTGAACCGCCCCCAGAGTGATTCGCCTAAGGCTTTGGGTTTGATCCAGTGGATCGATCCATCGCCGTGAACCACCACCGCCTCCTCGCCAAAGTGGCCTCCGAGCACTTCATCCAGGTTCGATGGTGACGGCGTGAGATTGGCGGGCTTGCTCCAGATCTCCGCGTTCTTGTCGGACGTTTCGAACACCATGATCGTATTGGAAATCCCGTCGATAACGTCGCCGAATTTCGGCTGTTTGCCGTCAAAAAACAGCCCCTCGCCGACCGGAATCACGACGGTCGCGCGGTTTGCATGTGCGGCCGATGCATCGACGGCAAAGACATCCGGCATTTGATCGGCGAGTGGACGGTTGTGTTCGCTATCCCAAGGCTCGTCAAGACGGAACTTCTGGTACAGGGCGTACTCGGCTTTTCCCAGGAACGGCAACAACGCAACGCGCCAACTGAGTAGCGGTTCTCCGCTTTGGCCAGGAATCACTGGTGAAGGGAGTCGGCTGTAAGCGGAGTGATAATTATGAAGTCCCAACGCAATTCGTCGCAGTCGTGAGTTTGCGATTTTTCGTTTTGCCTCCACCGACCAGGTCTGCAATTGACGACTCCCCGCACTGGCCCCCAACTGTACTCGCAAGGTGCGGTCGTTGACATCGCTGCTGCTTTGGATCTCAAGCGGCGCGGAAAGCCGGTCTTCGATGCTCTTGCGAATCGCGGTTTTTGTCGCGTTGGCGTCGTCCCCGTCGGCGACGTGAAAGAGGAATTCGATGCCCGCCGCTCCGGCCGGATAGGCGGAACCGGCAATCCAATCGACTTCGGCGAGCCGATGGGTGTCGACGGGAAACAAACGCTCCAGTTCGGCCAGACCGAACTCCTTGATCGACCGTCGACGATCAGCATTGAGATAAACGGCAAACTGCAGAGGCGCCGGATCGAGAGCCGAGAAGGCGGCGCGGAAAACTTCCCGGGCGTCGGACGGCTTCCCTAATCGATCAAAGTCCAACCTTGCCAGATTGCCGGCGACGATGGCTGACCCGACCTTCCTGGTCTGCCCCAGGCCGTCGCCAACGTCCCCCACCGCGACCGGTTGATTCGTGTCTGCGGACAGGACAACAATCGGATCGCGCGTGAACGGCACGTGACTTGTATCGGAGGCACTGAATAGCAGAAACGCTTCGGCTACATTCTTCATCTCCAATACGGGATCAATCGCCTTCCTCGTGTGTTCGGGCAAGGAGTTCCCTGCCAACCGCAGATAAGCCGATTCAGCGTCTGGCAATTGATGAAACGATTGTGGGTCGATGCGAACGATCACGATCGCATTTTCATCCACGACGGAAAGTACTGTGGATGGATCCACCGCGTTCGCCGTCACTGCTATCGCGTTCAATGAACAGACTGCACCGAAAATCGCACCCATCCAACGGACGCTTCGGCGTGCCGCATGATCTCTCGGACTCCAACGACATGATGTGGTGTGCATTATTTATCTCCTTGTGTGCGGATTTCGATTCCAATCGGACGGAATGACAATTTGGTTGTCGGATCATCAGGGGTGGCGATTCGGATCGTCGATCCATTGCGAGAATACGTAAACGGTGCTCCCGTGGCTGGATCGTTGGGAATCGGCAGAACCTTGAGTTCATCGATCGAGGCAGGCAGCTCGCCGCCGTGTGTCGCGGCGTGATCGCGGAGGGCTTCGATCCATCGCAACGCCGCAATCTTCCGTTGAATGTTGGCTTGCCGGTGAACAACGGTTTGAATGGAACTGCCGAGCATTTCATCGACGGGTAACGCCGGCGGCGTCGGCGCGTCCCCGTCGGATTCTTGCTGCAGCCCCGCCAACGCGACCGACGTCGGCTGGTAAGCCCATCGCACCAGATTCTGAATCTGTCGTTGATGTGCGTTGTAGCTCTGCACGGCAATTGCCTGAGCGACCGAGAATTCTTCGACTTGGTCCGCCGGATAGCCGGACCGGATGAGGCTTGCCTTTGCCCTGGGGTAGGCCTCCATGACCAGAAGTCCCAAGGCGGGGCGTGAGCGATTGCGATTGCCGCCGAACAGATCGGATCGATCCCAGAAATCGCGAAGGGCATCGGTCCATTGATCCGTGGACCACTCGACGAAACGCCAGTTCTGTCGGCGCTTGCGAGTCGATTGAGATTCATCCCGGGAGGGACCATCGCGATCGGGTTGCCGCTGCTCGATTTGTCTGGCCTGGGCGAACAGCGGATAAGTGGATTCGAGACCGATCAACTCGGCATCGAGCCCCGGGCGTAGATCGACCAGCGGGTCCGGCAGTTCCGCGAGCGCCCAGGTGAGATTCGGAGCGTCTGGCTGCTGCACCCAATCAAACAGACAATCTGCCATCATGTCCTCGATCCCGATTGCGACGAGCGTGCAAACCAAGGTGTCTCCTTGAGCGACATGCTTGGCCAAGGCAAAACCCAGCTGCAGTGATTCGAGGGCATCGTCGAAACGCTTGTCGGCGATTTGGTACTTCACCCTCAACACAATCAGCCGCGCATACGAACGCGCACGTTGAACCTCCGGCAGCAAGATTTCAAAGTACGGGTCGTCGGTATTGAGCAGTTGCCAATCACAATGCCGTGAGCGGGCTGCTTTCTGGAGCGCCCCGAACACACCGCTGTGGACAGGTTGACTGCCGAGCCATTTAAAATCTGAATGGTTTTCGGCCAGATCATTGGACGGCAAGTTGACCAATTCACCGATCTGGTCCCAGAGATCATGCCTCTGCAGCAACGCTTGTTGCTCCGCGTAGACCTGTCCATACCAGACCACCGCATTGCCAGGAATCTGATCCCTTAGTGGCGGCAACAAGGAATGCGTCAGTGGCGGATCGGCGACTGCCATGGGGCGAACCACAAGCGTCTGCGAATCGACTTCCTGCGCCGATGACTTGGCCGACGTCGCCAAACCGGTCACTCCGATCACGCAAGCGAGTAACCTGCGTATGAATCTCAGTTTCATTGTGATGTCCTTCTTAAAAAGTGGTTCTGAGGACTCGTACCTGCGAACCGCGGGGACTCCTCGCGTCGTCCACTACGGCTTACCCGAATCAGCGTACGGCGGGGACTCCTCGCGTCGTCCACTACGGCTATCCCGAATCAGCGAGGCGAGACGGATGACTAGGAACTTCGCTCAACTTCACGAAGAAGAGCGCGGCGCAGCGGCAAAGAAACGTTCGCCGGCGGCGGTGTCTCGGCGGAACGTTCTCCCCCGTTTACCGAAACAGAGCGAAGAGGGGCATCTAGCGGCGAACGAGACAAAGAACGGGTACCGAGTACGCCGCCCAGGGGCAGCGTCTGGTCGACTGGATCAGTCACGACCAACGACCTGACCGCAGCCGGCTTGGTTTGAGATTCAGCCGTGGATGGAGAATCCACCGAGGGTAAGATGCTCGTCTCGCCATCAGGTGCAACCCATGGATCGGCAATCCTGATCCCCCCTGTGTCGTCACGAGAGTTGTGCGTGGACATCAGCATGACCAAGCTCGCCGCCAGTGCGCCGACCATGCCGCCGACCATGCCGCCGACGACGGCAGAACCGCCACTTAGACGACGCGATCGCGATTGAACCTCGACACAGTGACCGGAGGACGAATCGATAGGCGTAGCTTGCCTGTGCCGAAATCCGTCCTGGAAACCGGCGCGATAGACCAACTGATTCGTGTCGATTCCCTTGGGCTTCAAGGACCGAAGGGAATTCTCCACGCTTGTTTGTCCTCCGTCGCCCATTTTGTTCTCGCTGGGGTCCGGCGATGGGTCTGGAACGGTCATTTCGAACTATCTCCTCGTGAATTCTTCGAGTTTGATGTTGAGTTGAGAGCGAACGGCTTGAAGGCCTGATTGGTAGCGACGCGAGGCCGTCCGCGGCGAAATCCCGGCCAGCTCGGCGATTTCGTCAAACGAAAGCTCAGTCCACAATCGCAACACCAGAATCTCCCGAATCGGAACGGGTTGACTCATCAACGCACGCGTTGCCAGCTCGCCGTCGAGCGATTCGTCGATGCTGTCACAAAACCAGTTAATGCGTTCGTCGCGACTGATTTGCTCGTGTTTTTTGCGCCGCGACTGGGCGCGTGCTGCATTCAACGCGTCCCGTCGAACGACTTTGAACATCCAGGCACGCGGGTTCTCGGGAAACGGTGTTTGACGGAACAGTTTCAGAAATGCCTCTTGCACGACATCCTCTGGCACGTGGCACCACTGACGGGCCAATAAGGTCAGACCAGGGCCAAGCTCGCGTACCAGGGTTGAGTATTCGAATCTCGGCGTCGAATTCCCCTCTGGCTGCATGGATCTGTCTGGCGGGCAAGTTTGAGTGGAAAGGAGTCGGCTGTCAGAGAGAAGACACCGCCGAAGTCAATTTGCGTCAAAAATTTTTGAAAACGGGCGGTGGACGTCGTGACACCGATCCATGGACACGTGCCGAAGCACGATTGCGTCTTGAGGCAATTCCCTCATGCAGATCTCGGCGAACGGCTCAAGAGACACGATGAATCGGACGCAGATTGAAACCGGACCAGTCGCCAGACGGCGACACAAGGCCGAGTGTCCTACTACCGGAAAACTCGCCGTCAAGGATTCGGAGTTCTCTGCCAGATCCGATTCAATCGTCCGGGTCGGATTCCGATATTGACCAAGTGAGCACGTTCGGCAACGTGTGGCAAGCAGGCGGCATCAAGTTATCAACGCGGATCGATTGTAAGCCAGGGAAGTACCGTGAAGGAAGATGGACGCCTCAGACTTCGAACACTGACGTTGTGGATCAACTGCATCGTCATCACCACATGCGCCGCAGCGACATCGTCTTTCGCCGATCCAGGACGCGTCCTCGACACGGACAAAGATGTCTACCGGCCTTACGTGGCGGCGGGTGTTCGCCCGAGTGACGAAGACGTTCGCTTGCACACCGATATGTTCATTCCGTTGTTCTGGAATGACTCCAGCTTGCTATTCGCCGATGTGCGGGGGCAGTTTGCCGACGTGGGTGGAGGCGAAGGAAACTGGGGTTTGGCGATTCGACATCTGTTGGATTGTGAATGCATCGTCGGCGCTTATGGCTTCTATGACTTGAAACAATCCGCCAATGGCAATTGGTTTCAACAGGGAACGATCGGCGCGGAACTGTTGACGCGGCGATTTGATTTGCGGGTCAATGGCTACCTGCCCGAAGGCGGCTCCCAAACGGCGGTCGCGCCGACGGCCGTGATTTCCAACGGCAACCTGGTGGTTCAGAACAACGAAGAGCGGGCGTATCACGGGTTTGACGGCGAAGTCGGGGCATTGCTGTGGCGAAAACCCAAATGGTTCGATAGCGAAATCCGAGGGTTTGCCGGCGTCTTTCATTTCGAAACCGATTCGGTCACCGCCAGATCGGTGGCCGGACCGCGTCTGCGTGCCGAATGGCGCTGCTACGATTTGCCCTGGATGGGGCTGGATTCTCGCTTGACGCTGGGCGCCCAATACCAGCATGACGACGTCCGCGGCGATCAATCCGCTGCGGTGATCGCCGTCCGTTTGCCGTTGGGAACCGATCGCGGACGATCTCGACGCATGTGTGTCATGCAACGACGGATGACGGATGTCATCGTCCGCGACATCGACGTTGTCACCCGGGCGACGCCGACGCCCGGCGGGCAAGAGGCCGCATTGCACGCCGAGCACGACTTTGCCATCGGCTCGGTCACGGTCCTGGATGCCGGCACCGACGATGTGCCCGATGCCGTCGCTACGTCGACGACCGACACGGTCATCCTGGATGGTTCCGCCGGCGAACTGGAACTGAGCGACTCGATCATCGTGCAAGACGGACAGAATCTGCTGGGAGGCGGGTTCACGGTCAAGGGTGCTGACACGGGCGCGGTGGCTCGCTTCGGAACTCCAATCCATCTGCGCGGCAGCGATGACACCCAGTCGGTGATCGTCATGGCAGACAACTCGCGGGTCGGCCACTTCAGCATCGAGGGCGGACGGCACGGCATTTCCAGTGACAACGGCACGGATTACGACGATCTGGCCAACGTGCATCTGTTTGGCAACGAAGTCACCGACGCGGCCGAGCATGGGTTCCGTTTTGCGGCACTTGACACAGATAGTTCTTTGACCAGAAACCGCGCGTTCGACAACGCCGAAGCCGGCTTCTGGATCGACGACAACAGCGGAACGCTTGATCGCAACACGTCACAAGACAATCAAACGGCCGGGTTCGTGATCGCGTCCAACAGCGGATCGATCACGGCCAATCGTGCCATGGAAAACGGAGAAGCCGGCTTTCTGCTGGCCTACAACGACGGCTTGATCTTCCAAAACGAAGCGATCGAGAACACGATGTCCGGGTTCGTGGTGTCCTACAACGAAGGCGACATCAGCGAAAACGAGTCGACCGACAATGCTTCGTCAGGATTCGAAGTGGAAACCAACAACGGCGTGGTGAGTAACAACGTTGCCTTCGACAATTTCCTGGACGGTTTCTGGTTCGAAGACAACTACGATACGATCCAAGACAACCTGTCCGTTTTTAACTTCGGAAACGGGTTTACGCTGAACGATACCGCGGGCACGGTCAGCGGAAACTATGCCGCATCCAATTCGTTCAATGGTTTCGAGTTCCGCAATAACTTCGGGGATTTTGAAGACAACACGTCCGAACAGAACGGATCCAATGGCTTTGATTTCAAACACAACGCGGGGACGATTGCGCGAAACCAGGCGATCGGCAACGACGACGACGGATACGATTTTTCCTACAACCTGGATACGTTCAGCGACAACGAAGCGATCAGCAATTGGAACGATGGATTCCAGTTTTACAGCAACGATCACCTGATGACGGGAAACCAGGCGATTGGCAATGCCGAGGACGGTTTCTACTTCAACCAGAACAACGGCTTGTTTGACGACAATTACGCCGAAGGCAACTTCGACGACGGCATCGACCTGGTCGAGAATTTTGGCACGCTTTCTAACAACGAGTCCAACGACAACGCCGACCAGGGCTACACCGGACTCAACAGCGGCACGTCGACGGACAACGTGGGAAGCGGCAACGCGGGCGGCGATGATTTCTGATTGCCGCGTGGCGGAAGTCACCGAGACTTTCAACAGGATGCAGAAATGACAGAATGATGTTCTGACCGCGCCAATCGCCACCCCATCATTCTGCCATCCCCGGCTCGCTAAGACCGCCGACTGGCGACGGCAGCGACGCATCATCAGACAGCGATTGACCGCCGGTTTGCTTAGGATCGTCGGAACAATAAGTGGGATAGGCTTCAAGCCTGTCGATACTGAAATGACAGGCTGGAAGCCTATCCCACATTCAATTCCCGTCACTTATTGTTCCGACGTTGCTCAGTACGTCAATTCCGCTCCGGTGTAGAATCCGATGCCGGGGCGGAACACGCCCAAACCCGACCGATAGTCGAGGTGTTCGCGGTAAAACTTGTCGGTCACGTTTTCGATCCCGCCGGTGATCAGCAGTGCCCCGAAACGTCGATAGGTGCGGATGTTGTAGACGGTGAATCCCGGCGTCGCGACTTCTTCGAGCGTCGCCGCAACACGGTCTTGGTTGTCGACCACGCGGGCGAACAGTTCGACACCCCAGCGTCGCTCGGGTGATGGGTCTTGAATCAACAGTCCCAAACGGCCTTCCAGCGGAGCGATCCCGGGCAACGGTTCCGCATCGACGGTATCGTTAGCGCTGCGCGAATTGAAAGCCGATAGTCGGGCGGGGTCGAGCCGACTGCGGTCGCGTCCCTCCAGATAGGTGACGATCCCGAAGACCGAGAACATCGAGGTCAGGTCGGTTTGACCATAGGCCTCCATGCCCCACAGCGTCGCCAAATCGGTGTTAACGAATCGGGCCCCGGTCTGGAACCCGTCGGTGGTTCCGGCCGGGTCGAGCAAGTCGTAGGTGATGTAGTCTTCGATGTACGCATGATGAACATGTGCTCCGAGTTGAACCGACTCTTGCTGGTACTGAATGCCTAAATCGTATTGGTACAGCCGTTCGGGGTCCAAGTCGGGGTCACCGTCCAGGAACGTCAATCCGCGTTGCAGCGAACCGATGTACGTGTATTCGGAGTACATCTCGGTCAACGTCGGCTGCCGCATGGCGAAGCCCACTCCCGCGTTGGCACTCCATCCGTTTCCGAGCGTTCGTGTGGCGGTCAAAAACGCCGCGCCGAGAAAGAAGTCCTTGTCGAGCGTCGTGTCTTCGAGTTCACTCAGGGGATCCTCGACGCCGACGACCGTGTCACGTGAATCGGTAAAGACGCCATCGACGCGGACGCCGCCGGTCACCAGCGTATCGTCGGTGACTTGCGAGATATTTTCCAGGTACAGCCCGATGTCGAGTGAATCGCTGCGCGGGATCGGATAGTTGTTGTCGTTGGTGTCCGGATCGAAGACGTCAAATTCGTTGAGTTCTTGGTTCAGATAGATCAGATCCGTTCCCCAAGAGATCTGCCCGGAGTTCGTGTCGAACGTGGACTCCAGCCGGTATCCGCCCGACAGTGCATCGCCGTCGGTCACGGTGAGTCCGTCGTCAGCCCCGAATGACGACGGGTAAAACGTCTGACGCAGCAGCGGGATCTGACGATGCTTTGCCGGACGACTGGTGTCGCCCTCGAACCGTGTGCGGTTGTACCAAACCTCGGCGGTGAAGCGATCGGCATACAGTGGCATGTCATTGGTGTACGTGACCTCGTAGCCGTCGGTGACCAGAAAGTTCAGGTCGGTGACCAATCCTGGGAATTCGACATCGGTTTGATCGAGTCGCAGTAAATTCAGCTCGATTTTCTGGTGCTCGGACAAATCGAAGCCGAACGCTACAAACAGGTCGCGCGATTTGTAGCTGGCGGGGATGAAGAAGTCGTCTTGGCCGGTTTCGTAGTCGTTGCCTGTCCGATGGCCGTAACTGATAAGAAAGCCGTAGTCTTCGTTGCCGCCCCAGTACGACTGGCGGCCATAAAGTTGTTCGCCGTTGGTGTTGTACGTCGCACTGGTTGCCCCGTGTCCCTCGTACCCCTGTTCAAAACGCGGTGACTGAAGAAACTCCAAGTCGACGAAACGAAACCCCGGCCCGTAACGACTGGCGTAGGGCCCTTTGATCAACACGACGTCTTGAACCAGACGCGAGTCGATCTTGCTCATCATCGTATCCAAGTCCATCCGCGCGGGCGCCCAATAGGACCCCGACGCGAGTACTTGTCCGACACGTTGACCGCGAACCCTGGTGTCGGTGATGATCGGGGTACGGTTTTGAACGGAGATTCCGTGCGCGGATTTGGAGCGTCGCAACAAGTCACCCAAGTCGGACGTGCGACGGCCCAATGCCTCGGCTCGCAAGACGGCGTCGGAAGCGGGCGAGTTGGCCAACACCTCGCGTGACGGCGGCAGATCGTCGACTTGGCTGACCGCACCAAACAGATTGCCAAGTCTCGCATCGGCCGCCAGATCCGTCGTATTGCCGCGTTTCTTTGTATCGGCGTTGTCGGAACCTCGTCCCGGGGCGATCGGCTGTTGAAGCGAATCCTGCAACGCATCGACCTGGCCCGACTGCGAGACGTATTGGGCCGACGCGTCGGGTTCGGAAAACCTGCGATCCGGTGCATCCTGAGCCGCAAGCGGGCCGATGAACACCGCCATCAGCAGCAAAGCCGACGACATCGCCAGCGGCCGTGTCGTGATCGGTTCACGTCGATCGCGGCGAGAGAGAGTTCTTGGTTTCCGACGCATCCGTGATCGCAGCATCCTTGCTCGCGGTTCTCATCGTGCCTGTTTGGCACACAATCTTATGCAGGTGTCGAAAAGACGACAGGGTCGGGTTGATGAAAGTTGCGTCGAACCGGCAGATTTGACGCAAACGGACTCTGGGACTGAAGAGGGTTTGCCGTCAGGTTAGCTGCGGAAGGGGAGGGGGCAAGCTGGGTGGGAGGGTACTGCAGCGCCACTGCCGGGGACGCAAGCTGGAAGCGTACGCCACTGCCGGGGACGCAAGCTGGAAGCGTACGCAACTGCGGGGGACGCAAGCTGGAAGCGAGGGCGTTAGGAGTATTGTTTTAGATTCGGCAGGCTGAGCAGCGTGTCGACGACGTCGGCGGCCCACTGGACGCCTCGTCCTTCGCGAAAAATCTTCACGACGTTTTCGATCTTCATACCGGGTCGGTAGGGCCGATCACTGGACATCGCGTCGAAGGCGTCGGCGACCGCAACGATTTGGGCATCGCGTGGAATGTCGTTTCCGGCGAGTCCGTCGGGATAGCCTGATCCGTCCCAAGACTCATGATGGTGTCGGACCGCTGGCAAGATCGGACGGAATTGCTCGATCCCTTTCAAAATGTCGTAGCCCAACACGGGATGCCGTTTGATCTGTTCGAACTCTTCCTCAGTCAGTTTCGTGGGCTTGCGCAACACCGAATCGTCGACTCCGATTTTGCCGATGTCGTGAAGGATGCCGCCCATCCGGATATTTGCCAAAGCGTGGTCGTCGTAACCGAGACGTGCGGCGAGCTGGAACGAAAGTTCGGCGACGCGATTGCTGTGGCCACAGGTGTAGGCGTCTTTGGCATCCAATGCCGAAGCGAGGGATTGAATCATGCTTTCGAACATGCCCTGCATCTGCTGATACTGTTGTTGGTTCAGCAGATGCACGGCGAGCATGGTGGACGTCGACGACATCATGTCGGCTTCGATCGTTCCGAATTCGGGCTGATCGACGGTTCGAACCGCGACCATCTGCCCCAAAGACGTGCTGCCGCGATGAATCGGAACCACGACGGCGCGCAAACGGATTCCATTGCCCAGTTGCAAATCGTTGACCAAGGCGACGCCACCGGAATCACCGGTGCGCTCTTTGGATTTGGCGCGGGTGGCCTGCACGATGGCGACCAGTTCGCTGTCGGAAATCGAATGACCGACGATTTCGAAGATCTCATCGGAATGTCTCAGCGGCAGCATCACCGACTGCCGTGAGCTTGTCTCCTCCCGGCCCGCTCCTGGAAACAGATGAATCGCGAGGATCGACGAGGCGATGCAAGGTGCCAGTTCATCCAGCAACGAGCGTGCGACTTGGTGTGATTGCTCGGTCAGCGTCAAGCTATTGGCCAGACGCTGAGTCAGACCATGAATCAAGGTCAACTCTTCGAACCGGGCGGCCAACGCATCGGCCAGTTGATCGACCTCCGACGCGAGCACTTCGGGGCTGGCATCCGGCCCGGTTTTCACCGTCGATGGATCGCCGCAAAACGCGAGCGACGGGGTGGGGTCGGTCGATGGCGATGGTTGCGAGAACATAGCGACACCGCGAACGGAGCTCGGGGGCAGAGGGGTCGACGCAGCCGGCCGGACGAAGATGTCCGACCGTCTGGACGACATGACTCTGAACGCTATGAGCGCATCGGCCGGTCGGTCAGCGCTGTTGCGATGTGTAGTGGGAATCCCCCTGCCAGGTCGTCTGATTGTGCGACCTGGACGCATTACAGCGACGTTCAGTTCCCAAAGGGATCACCGCCGAAGGGATCGTTTCCGCCGCCGGCGGGTGCACCAAAGGGGTCGGCCATTTCAGCACCACCGGCACCGAACGGGTCCGCCCCGCCGGCTCCAAAGGGGTCTCCGCCGGCGCCGAACGGATCGGTTGCCGGAACGGTCGGCGCCGCGGCTTCGGGTGCATCGGCTTCCTCCGCGGCGTCATCCGGATCCCCGCTGTCGGTCGATCGTCGGATCGTCGGACTTTCGGCGCCGATCGCTCGCAGGCACTGGACCGTTCCGATGGAATTGACCAGGTACAGCCGATCGGTGGTGCGATTGACGAGCAACTTGATCGGCTTGAGCGAGTTGTCAACGTCGACGATTTCCCCGGCTTCCAAATCAATGGCGGCAAAGCTTTGGCTGAGCAGTCGGACGAAGAGCAGATTGTCGAACCCGCCGATGATTTCGTCGACATTCGGGATCGCTTGATCCCAAACACCCAAACCGGTCTTTTCGTCGATGGCGTAAAGGTTTCCGTATGCCGACGGCAACAGCACAAGGCCGTTGACCAGGAACGGAGCCTTGTAGAACGGTTCACCGTAAGGATGACTCCACAGCACTCGCCCGGTTCGCGTCGCGCGCAAGCCGTAGACTTGCCCCGATTCGCTGCCGAAGAAAAACCGATCGCCGTCAGCCGAGGCGATCCGTCCGCTGACGATTCCATCGGTGTTCAGGCGGAACAGGACCGAAGGTTCGCCGGAAAGTTCCATCACGTAAACGAAACCGCGATCGGTCGCCCAGGCGATTTTCGAGGAGGTCGGCGATTTGGTCGGCGGCTCGAGCGCCAACCCGGAGACGATTTCCATGAATGGATCGCGGGTGATGTCCCGCAGCGGGTAGCCTTCGACACCGTTGCGGATGGTCGGCACCAAAGAGAAATCGCCGGCGTGGATCGCACCATAGAGCGGCATGCTGGTCGTTCGCACCGTGGTGATCGGTTCGCCGTTGGTCGCGTCGATCTTGATCAGATTGCCGCCGTTGGTGATCGTGACGAATTCATCGTCAATTCCCATGCGCCCAAAGTTCAGCTGCGCGTCGCCGACTTGTGTCATCCAGATCGGGGTCCCGGTTTCGGCATTGCGGCATTCCAGCGTCCCGTTATTGGCCGCGGTGTAGAGCTTGATGCGCGGCACCGTTTTGGACGTGATCGCCAGATCCGGGTATCGCCGCGCCATCATCGTCACTTCGCGTCGGGCCAGTCGTTCGGCTTCCTCTTTGCCGATCGGCAGTCCATCGGAGCCGATTTGATCGGTCGCAATGCGAAACAGAACCGTCGACTCTTGGCCCTCGGTCGCCTTGGTCGCCACCTCGACAAATTCTTGCGGGTCGGCCTCGTGGACGATGATCTGCTGATCGACGATTGATCCGGCACCGGCAGGGATGCGCATTTGCCGCCGCCACACCTCTTCCAATCCCAATCGAACCGCGGTCCGGGGCGACATCAATTCCTCGGCGTTGCAATCGACCGGCGCGCCGATCTGCGGCGCAAAGGCGAACAAGACCATTACTGAAAGAATGGTGTTTCGTTTCATCATTAACAATGGAAGAAGAGGATAGATAGGCTTTCAAAGCGGCGACGACACCCGCCGAAACGGCTCCGCAGAGGGGTTGCCCATCGATGGTCGTGGCGCTCCCGCCCCTAAATTCTAGTCGATTCGTAACGCTTGGCCATCGAAAGCTTGCCTTTTGCACCGCGTTCTCCCGCCGTCAGAGCGATTCTGATGCCCGTGGGCTCGTTTTCATTGCGACCGCGACGCGTTTTCGTTCCAACAGGGAAACCCGAGCCGCTCCTGTTCGATCAACGCCGCCTTGAGTTTTTGAAACGATTCCGAGGCGAGAGCGGTGCCGGAATCGCCCGAGAGATACTCCGCCACGCGTCCCCGCTGGGTGATCGAGAGGCGATAAACACTGGTGCTCAGCGACATCCAATTGAGAAGCTCGGCCGCCAACGCCGCCGTCTGGCAGCCCCGCTCGGCCGCGAACTCCGCCAGCGTCCGCCGCAACTCCGCCGCCGCCTGCGACGACGTCCGACGCAGCAATCCGCCGAATCGCGGAGCCTGTGGTGCATAGCGGGCAGCCATCAGACGGACCAACAATCGCGTGGCCCGTTTTCGCAGCGATGCAGAAGTGACGCCGGATGCGACGCGTTCGTAGCGGGCCTGGTCGTGGGGCAAGTCCAATCGCTGCAGCACCACACAACTCTCTTCGGCGTCGAACCCCGCTCGCTCGATCGCGGCATGAATCTGACACAACTGGAACTCGCGCTCCTCCCGCTCTTCAACCCAACCATCGTTGCCCGGGCCAGAAACGCCCTCGCCCTGACCGACCGAGGGTTCCAACCAATCATGGCAGACATCCAGTGACACCTCACGGCGACCGCAGCGCATCACCTCAGCGATCCGTCGCATCGAATCGCGACTGAATTTCGCGCGATGACGCCTCAAAAAGTCAATCACGACGTCATCCGATTCTTCGGCCGACAGTTGCCGCCCCCGCTGCATCGACGCCCGCTGCAGCACCCATTGCATCTGCGGCACCAATCGGCCGGCAGACAAGGGCAGACCGAGTTGCCGGGCGTACGCCTGACCGCGCAGATTCTTGACCGATTCGCGCAGTGACTTTTCCAAGTAGGTCACAAACTTGGTTCGCCGCGACGCGTCAAACAACAGCAGCGAGCGACCCAGGACCGGCCCGAGCCGATCGGCGTCAACGCCGGACGATTCGGCGACCGCTTGCAACATCGGTTGGAAATCCGAATAGAGTTTCCAAAACGATTCGACAGCCTGCTCTTTGAGCGCTTCGTACGCTCGACGCCGCTTCTTGCCCAGGGACACCACCCTGGATTCGAGAAACGGAAACACTTCGGGCAGATAATGAAACCGTTCCGAACGCGTTTCCCCGTCGTCATCGTGAACCAGTCGGGATGCGGTGCGGAAATCGATCCCGAAGGAATTTCGCAAACCCACTTTCAACACATCCAGGCGATCAAGATGTCGCTGGAGCGATGATCGTGAGCCGCCGATCACCGGCTCGACATCGGATTTTGCGGTGGTGGATTCTGTTTGCATCGCAACTCTCCACATCGAACAATCATCGAATTGCTCGGCAACGAAACGCTCGGGAGGAACCGTTCCATGCTAACAGAGTCGAAGCGGGGGCACCAACACATAGCGTTTTGGCTGTATTGGGCGCGAGTCCCCTGGTCTTTCAGGCTGACACCGGACGCACCGCGCTCGACGGTCGGGATTCGATTAGAATACCGAGTCTGCCCTTGTTCCCCTCCTTTCTCGCCCCCCAAGCAAATTTCCGATGTTCGCACGAATTGCGTTTTCTCTTCTCGTCGCACTGACTTCTTGGCTCTCGTTGACAACAGTCGGCCGCGCCGCCGAACGGAACGTCATCTTTATCATCACCGACGATGAGAGTCCGACGCTCGGCTGTTACGGCGACACGGCTGCGAGAACCCCGGCGATCGACGCGTTGGCGGCCGATGGAGTCGTTTTCCGAAACGCATTTGCGACCACCGCGTCGTGCAGCGCCAGCCGAAGTGTGGTGATGAGCGGATTGCACAATCACCGCAACGGACAATTCGGGCACCAACATCACTACCACAAATTCGCGTCGTTTCATGACGTCGTTTCACTCGCGCTGCCGCGCGTGATGCAGCGAGCCGGCTATCGCACCGGTCAGATCGGAAAGTACCACGTCGCTCCGGAGACGGTTTATCAGTTCGAAACCTATCTCAACGCGAATTCACGAAACGCCGTCGAGATGGCCGAGACGTCCAAAGCATTCTTGACCAATCGTGACGACGAGCGGCCGTTCTTTCTGTACTTTGCGACGTCCGATCCCCACCGTGGCGGCGGGGTGGATCAGTCCAGCGAGCGAGAGCTGAAACCCAACCTGTTCGGGAACAAACCGAATCGCGGATCGTTCCCCGGTGTCGACGAAGTCTTTTTTGATCCTGCCGATGTGACCGTGCCGCCGTTTTTGCCCGATACGCCTGAAACGCGTGAAGAGTTGGCGCAGTACTACCAGTCCTGTTCGCGAATCGACGCGGGGGTGGCGCGGCTGGTCGAAATTTTGAAAGAGGCCGACTTGTTCGACAAAACGATGATCGTCTTCACCAGTGACCATGGGATGGCGTTCGCCGGTGGAAAAACGACCGTTTACGAAGGCGGATTGCGGGTGCCGTTTGTCGTCCGCGATCCGTATCAAACCCGCCGCGGCGTCGAATCCCAAGCGTTAATCAGTCACATCGATATCACGCCCAGCCTGCTCGATTTTGCCGGCGGATTGGACGCCAAAACCAACGGCCCCAAGAACCCACTCAATCCCAACAAGTTCTGGAAGGAACGCGGCGAGGCGCTGAAGGAAAATCGAAACGGAAACAAACCGTTTGTTTCCTACCACGGCAAATCATGGATGCCTGTGTTGGCCGATCCGACGAAGCCGCATCATGAAACGATCATGGCCTCGCACACGTTTCATGAAATCCAGATGTACTATCCGATGCGCGTCGTCCGCGACAACGACTACAAATTGATCTGGAACATCGCCCACCCGCTTCCCTACCCGTTCGCATCGGACCTGTGGGCTGCCAGCAGCTGGCAAGCCCAATTGGCCAAGGGCGATGACGCGCCGTACGGGCAGATGACGGTCGGCCGCTACGTGCAACGACCGGAGTTTGAGTTGTACGACATGCGAACCGATCCGAACGAGTCGACGAATCTGGCAACCAGTTCCGGTCACGCGGATGCCCTGGAAAAGTACAAAGCCAAACTGAAGGCGATGCAAAAAGAGTTTGACGACCCTTGGATTTTGAAATGGAAATACGAGTGATCTCGCGGTAGGTGACGCTGTGCGTCACATCGGAACGTGACGCACAGCGTCACCTACCGACTAATGCTCGTCGCTGATTTGCGCCGCTTGCCAGATTTCGCCGAGCGTTTTGGTCAGACGCAGCATGGCCTGATCGATCGGTGACTTGCCCATGAAGCATTGCCCCGCTCGCTCTGCCACGTTTGAGATCGATTCTGTCATCGGTTCGTCGATTGGTGAAAATGGTCCCGACGCCCCATCGTGAACCATCACTCGGTTCCCATCGAGTCTCTTTCGCCGCCCCCCGCCGGATCGATTACAATCGGGCTCCCGCCGCCTTTCCCACCCCATTCGCTGACATCCAAACATGATTGTTTTTCGCGTTTTTTTCGTCGCGCTGCTCTCAGGATCGCTTGTTTCCATCGCTCATTCCGCTGACACGCCGGAGACCGATTCCATTGCCGCCGGCCACAGCTACCACGGGGAAGCGTTCAACGAAGGTCCACGACAAGCCGCGGTGATGATGCCGGGGATGGCGCCGATCGAGTTTCCCACCTCGACCAAATCCGAGGCGGCGCAAGGGTTCATCGAACAGGGGATCGCCCAGCTTCACGGATTCTGGTATCTGGAAGCCGAACGTTCGTTCCGCCAAGCCGCCAAGGAGGATCCCGAGCTGGCGATCGCATACTGGGGGATGGCGATGGCCAACGTCAACAACGACGACCGGGCGCGGGGGTTTATCGACCAGGCCAAAGCGAAATCCGCGAAAAACACGTCGAATCGAGAAAAGCTGTACATCGACGCGCTCGATCGTTTCTTGCCCAAACAGGACAAGGGCGACGACAAAAAGGACGGCGAGTCGGCGAAAGACCAGAAAGATCGTGAGAAAGAAGAAAAGAAGAAACGCGGTGAGCGTTACGTCGCCGATCTGGAAAAGATCTTGCATGAGTCTCCCGAGGACATCGAAGCCAAAGCGTTTCTCGTCGTCCAGCTTTGGATGGGAGACCGCTACGGTGTCAAACTGACCAGCCGCTATGCCGTCGACGCGTTGTTGGGTGAAATCTTTGCCGCCAATCCGGCGCATCCCGCCCATCACTACCGAATTCACTTGTGGGATTCGGCACGCCCGGACAACGCACTCGTATCGGCTGCCCAGTGCGGACCGGCCAGTCCAGGCATCGCGCACATGTGGCACATGCCCGGTCACATCTATTCCAAGCTGAAACGTTATTCCGATGCCGCCTGGCAACAAGAGGCTTCTGCGCGGGTCGATCACGCCCACATGATTCGCACGCGATTGATGCCCGACCAGATTCATAACTTTGCCCACAACAACGAGTGGCTGGTTCGCAATCTGATTCACATCGGGCGGGTTGAGGACGCTTTGGATTTGTCACGTAATCTGGTGTCGTTGCCCCGGCATCCGAACTACAACTCGTTGGAGAAACGTGGCAGCCACAAGTATGGGCGTCAACGCCTGGTTCAAACGCTGACCCGTTTCGGGTTGTGGCAGGAATTGATCGACGAAATGGGTGGTCCATCGTTGCTGCCGACCGACCACCAAGAGACACGGCGCGATGAACTCGGCTGGCTAGGCGTGGCGCAATTCATGGCCGGGCACCAATCCGAAGGCGCAAAAACGCTGCGGCGATTGCAACGCGAGCGAATCGAATTGCAAACGCGTCTCTTGGATGTGGCCGATCAGAATGCATCCGAGGCAGACGCGTCAAAGGATGACGATTCGAAGGAGTTGAAGAAAGAGTTGGAATCGGTGCGAGCGGTGATCGCGCGGGTCGCGGCGGCGGCGGCTGCCAAACGCAAGGACTTGGCGACGTTCAACAAGCATCTCAAGGCCGCCAAACTGGACGCGACGATGGAGGCTCAGTGGCTGGGGCTGGCCGGAGATCGCTCCGCCGGAATCAAAGCTGCCGAGCGGGCGGTCAAGTCGGGCCCGTCGGAAGTGCTGCCGTTGGCGGTGTGGGTTGATTTGCTCTGGAAGGACGGAAAGCAGGATGAAGCGAAAAAGCAGTTTGAAACATTGCGAACCGTCGCCGCCGACGCGGATCTGGACACCCCGATCTTGGCCGGGCTGTCGGAGTTGGCGAAGTCGGTCGGAGCGGAGGGCGATTGGAGGAAGAAGCCCGAACCGGCGAGCGATCTCGGCCCGCGTCCGCCGTTGGACGAGTTGGGGCCGTTTCGTTGGCAGCCTTACATGGCCGAATCGTGGCAAGCGAAAACGCCCGAGGGCGATGTCGTCACGGACGTCGAACTGGGCAACCGCCCCAAGATCCTGATTTTTTATCTCGGTTTTGGATGCTTGCACTGCGTCGACCAACTGCACGCGTTCGCGCCGCATGTGGAAGCGTTTCGCAAAGCGGGTATCGACCTGGTCGGTATCAGCACCGAGACGACCGAGGACCTGATCACGGGCATCAAAGCGTTCGACAAGAAGCTCGAGTTGCCCTTGTATTCCGATGGCGAGCAGCAAGTCTTCAAGACGTTTCGTTGCTGGGACGATTTCGAAGACCAGCCCTTGCACGGTACGTTTTTGATCGACGCGACCGGTCGCGTCCGCTGGCAAGACATCAGCTACGAGCCGTTCATGGACGCCGAGTTCCTGTTACAAGAATCGAAGCGTCTGTTGGAACTGCCGTAGTGCCTACAGTGGCGTACGCTTCCAGCTTGCGTCACTCAGCTATTCTCTTTCGCAAAGGTTCGCATGTCGGATTCCAGCGATTGGAGTCGCTGACCGAGTTTGGTGGCGGCGGCGTCCAGGTCTTGCGACTCGTCGGCGGCCAGTTTGGTGAACACGTAGAGTTTGATCTTGGGTTCGGTGCCGCTGGGACGGGCGGCCACATAGTTGCCTGCTTCGGCCAGGTCCATGATGATCAGGTTGCCGACCGGACCTTCCAGCTGCGATTGTTCTCCCGTGGTGGTGTCGGTCGCGACGCTGTTGAGGTAATCGCGAACGCGTGTAACGGGAATCCCGGCCATCGACTTTGGCGGGGTTTCGCGGAACGCCTTCATCAGCCGTTGCATCGCGGCCATCCCCTCGCTGCCTTCCATCACCAGGTTGATCAGGTATTCCTGGTGCAGTCCGTGAGTGCGATACAGTTCGGCGAGGTGGTCGTGCATCGACACGCCGCGTTGTTTCAGTTCGGCCGCCAGTTCGCTGAGCAGCATGCAGGCGACCGCGCCGTCTTTGTCGCGACAATACTGTCCGACCAAGTAGCCGTGCGATTCCTCGGTTCCGAAGACGAACTTGTCGGGGCCGTTGGCGTCCATGGCTTCGGCGATGTACTTGAACCCAACCAACAGGTCGCTGATGCATTTGACGCCGTAGTTGTCGCACAGGCTGCGGATCAGTTCGGTCGTGACCAGTGTCTTGACGACGTAGTGATCGGCCGACAGCGTGCCCGCTTGTTTGCGTTTGCCCAGGATGTAGTCGGCCAACAGGGCGCCGATTTGGTTTCCGTTGAACGTTCCCCACTCGCCCGCGCTGTCCAGGGTCTTGGGGGCGGCGACACCCAATCGGTCGCAGTCGGGATCGGTGGCCAGGATCAGATCGAATCCGTTGGCTTTGGCGTGTTCGATCGGCGCTTCGAAGACCGCTTTATTTTCGGGGTTGGAAACGTGTCCGGGGACGTTGGGAAAGTCACCGCTTTTTTCGGCGTGCGGTCCATAGACTTCGACGTCGGAAAAACCATCGGCGGCCAGCAACGGCATCACGGCTTCGGCGCCGACGCCGTGCAGCGGCGTGTACAAGATTCGAACGTCACGCGATCCTTCAAATGCCTGTGCGGAGGTGACTTTCAAGAACGCCTCGTCGATTTCTTGGGTGATCATTTCGACTTTTCCGTCGGCCAGTGCCTGGTCGAAGGGCGTGACGCGAATTTCTTCGCAGCTCATCACCCTGTCGATGATCGCCTTGTCGTGCGGCGGCAGAACTTGGGCGCCGCTGGACCAATAAACTTTGACGGCATTGTCGCTGGGCGGGTTGTGGCTGGCGGTGACCATGATGCCGCAATCGCACTGTTTGTAACGGACCGCGTACGACAGCTGCGGCGTGGCACGGTAGTCGTCCAGGAAATACACCTTGAACCCCGCCGCGACCATGATGCCGGCACACAGCTCGGCGAAGTGTCGCGATTTGTGCCGGGTGTCGTAGGCGATCACGCAGGCCAGGTCTTTTTGGCCCTTGTGGTATTCGACGACGTAATCGGCCAGTCCCTGGGCACTTTCGCCGATCGTTCGGTCGTTGATGGCGTTGGAACCGATCGGGTACATTCGGCCGCGGCGGCCGCCGGTTCCGAACGGGATAATGGTCCAGAACGCATCGTCGAGCGCTTGCCACTTTTCCTGGGCGATCTCGGCGGCGACCTGATCGCGGTACAGTGCATAGCGATCCTCGGTCAGCCAACATTGGATGTTCTCGACGGCAGTTTCGCTCAGTTTTCCGTCGGACGAGGCTTGTTTTGCGGCGGCCAGGGCATCGGTAGCGTTCATCAAGAGGGTGCCTGAGTTGAAGGGGAGAGGCAAAAACGTCTTCTTGTCGATTCGGTTGCCGGCGATTCTATTTGTTTTTTGATGTGCTTTGCAACGACCGGTGGCCCGAATGACCGGTCGGTCAAGTGCCATGGGCGGTAACGGCGCCTTGTCCCGAATCTCTAGCGCAATCGGAACCTTTGGATGAGCAATTTGATCATCAGTGTCAGCGGACTACGCGGAATTGTCGGCGAAACATTGACGCCCGTGGTCGCGGGCAGCTTTGTGGCGGCCTTCGCGGCGGAATTGCCCGCCGGCAGCATCATCGTCGGACGAGACGGCCGCAGCAGCGGTCCGATGCTGCGGGACGCGATCGTCGCGTCGCTGCGGGCATGTGGTCGCGACGTGATCGATGCCGATGTGGCGTCGACGCCGACCATCGGTGTGCTGGTGAAGAAAACGGGTGCCGCCGGGGCCGTCCAGATCTCCGCCAGCCATAACCCGCCGCCGTACAACGGCATCAAGCTGTTCGGCGGCGACGGGCGGGTGCTCGACGCAGTCACCGGCGCGAAAATCCGTGATGCGTATCTCAACGGGACCGCCGCCTGGTGTCCGTTCGACCAAATCGGAGACGCTCAAACGGAACCCGATCCACACGCGCCCCACTTGGAGGCGGTCTTGAAGACGGTCGACGTCGATGCGATCCGGGCGGCAAAGTACCGCGTGCTGATCGACAGCAATCACGGGGCCGGAGGCTTGTTGGGTGTCCGACTGTTGACGGCGCTCGGTTGCGACGTGACCGCGTTGGGCGAGACCCCCGACGGTCAATTTGAACATGTCCCCGAGCCGACCGCCGAGAATCTGGCCGGGGTCGCCGAAACGGTCGCACAGTCGCGATGCGCGGTGGGATTCTGCCAAGATCCCGACGCCGATCGATTGGCGTTGATCGATGGCGAGGGACGCTACATCGGCGAAGAGTACACGTTGGCGCTGTGTGTTCAACGCGCGCTGGCTGACGACGCCACTCGCGGTCCGATCGTGATCAACGGGGCCACAAGCGGAATGAGCGAGCGTTTGGCCGCGGCGGCCGGAGTTCCCGCCTATCGCAGTGCCGTCGGGGAAGCCAACGTCGCCGACAAGATGATCGCCAGCAAGGCGACCTATGGCGGCGAAGGCAACGGTGGACCGATCGACCCGCGTGTCGGTTACGTCCGCGATAGCTTTGTCGCCATGGCCCAAGTCTTGGATCTGATGGCGTCGACGGGAAAGTCGCTGGCGGAATTGGCCGATGCCTTGCCGAAACTGGCGATCTGTAAAGACAAAGCCGCGGTGTCGACCGATGGCTTGCCGGAGCTATTTCAGAAACTTCGCGAAACATACGCCGATGCCAGCGCCGACGAAAGCGACGGGCTGCGGCTGGCCTGGCCCGATCGCTGGTTGCTGGTTCGCGGCAGCAACACCGAACCGATCGTGCGGATGATCGCCGAAGCCGAGTCGGAGACCGACGCGCAAGCGTTATGCGACGCGGCCAAGCGGCTGATTTGAAGATGAACTGCCGATGCATTTCAAGCGTCACCCTCCCTGGCAGCATTCGTATCTACAGATCTTTTGCATGTCAGATCGATTTTGAGTGGATGGTTTCGGCCAACGGCCGTTTACATCCATAGCCTTGGGCATCGCCCAAGTGTTCCTACGGATATGCATGCCCTTTGGGCAAAAATCGACTTGTGTAGATACCACTGCCCTGGCAGGGAGGGTCATCCAATTGGTCAGCCGACCGGTCTCTCCGTCAGCCTAACTGGCAGCGTTCTATCGCTCGGCGAACAGTGTTTCCCGGTGCGGTGCGTTTGCATCGGCGATCGGCAGGCAATGCGGGGCGATTTCTTCGATCGTTTTGGGGCCGATCCCGGGCACGCGTTGGAGATCGTCGAGCGAGAGAAATGGCCCGTTCGTTTTTCGGTCCTCCAAAATCCGCTCGGCGGTCCGCGGCCCGACGCCCGGCAACAGCATCAGTTCGTGCACGGCGGCGCGATTAAGATCGACTTGAAACGGATGCAGCGTGATGGGGGACTCGTCGTGGTGGCGACCTCGGGCCGCCCACCCCGAACACAACGCTAATCCGACGATCGCGACCAATGACAGCGCACGGGTCGCGTTCTGAATGGCCGGATGAAGCAGCGATGGTAAACTCCTGTTCGTTTCAGCGTTCATCGGCATTCGCCTTTTTGGCGTCTCCCGCGGCGCCTGCTTGGACGCCGCCACTGTGTCGCGTTAGAGTTTCTGCCACCGCCTTCATGTTTTTGCATCGTTGCGTGAGCCGCAAGGCGCCAGCAGTGGTCTGCCGTCGACTTTCGCGAAATAGATGTTGCTAGCGTTTTCCCAACACCCACCAAACCGTCATGTCCGATTACGTCACCGTCACCGCCGATTCGTCCCTCGAGAACGACACCCGCTTGCTAGTTCGACTGGCGATCGCCGAGGACCTCAGCGACTCGGTCGACTGGACCAGCGTTTGTATGGTCGATGATGAGCAACGTGGCGGGTGCGAAATCGTGCCACGGGAATCGGGCGTCTGTGCCGGGTTGGCGATTTTGCCGTGGATTGTCGATGAGTTCGAGGCCGACCTGGAGTTGGAAGTGCTCTCGAAGGATGGCAGCGTGTTGGTTCCCGGACAAGCGATCGCGCGGTTGCGTGGGAATGTCCGCGACTTGTTGACCAGTGAGCGAACCATTTTAAATCTGCTGTCCCGTCTGTGCGGTGTGGCGACGCAAGCCAAAACGTATGTTGATGCGATCGCCGGGGCAAAGGCGTCTGTGTATGACACTCGGAAAACGACGCCCGGTTGGCGGTTGTTGGAAAAGTACGCGGTGGTTTGTGGCGGCGGTCGCAATCATCGTCGCGGGCTGTACGACGGATTTTTGATCAAGGACAACCACTTGCAGCTCGGTGGTACCGCTGGCCAGCCGATGTCGCCTCGGGAAGCGGTCGAAAAAGCGTTGAAGTGGCGTGGCGGTCAGGTCCAGCGGATGACGGCCCCGTCGATCGTCGAGATCGAAGTCGACACGCTGGATCAATTGCGTGACGTTCTACCGGTCGGCCCCGATATCGTCTTGATCGACAATTTCTCGCTCGAATCCATTCGAGCCGCCGTTGCGTTTCGCGATCAATTGAATCCCAAGGTGGAATTGGAAGTTTCCGGGAACGTTACGATCGACACGATCGCTGCCATCGCTGCGACCGGTGTGGAGCGCATCAGCAGCGGCGCGTTGACGCACCAAGCGACCTCGTTGGACCTGGGCCTGGATTGGTACGACGTAGCAGCGAGCTAGGCTTCGGGCGAGACTCCGATCGGGTCTCGTTTCGATAAGCCGCCCCTGTCCCGACCGCGCTCCCCATGCCTGACCGTTCTTTCGACAAACACTCGTCCATTGCGGGTGAACGCCACCCGTTGGATTTGCTGCAACCGACGCTCGATGCGTTCTCCATTTTGGGGTCGTTGTACGCGGTCAAAATCGTGGCGCGAGGCTGGATGGATGATGCGGGCATCGTGCTCGGCTTGCTGGCCGTGATCATTTTCTTGATCCTGTCCAAGATCACCGGGTTGGCGCGGACGCGTGATCGTGGCAACGCGGACTATGAAATCACCGCGATCATGATCACTTGGGTGATGACGGTGATGTCACTGACGGTGATCGGATTTGCGACGCGTTATGGCGAGGTGTTTGCCCGCAGCGTGATGTTCACCTGGGCGATTCTGGCGCCGATGACGGTCGCGCTTTGCCGGATGCTGTTGCGGATTGTCCAACAGTCGGCCAAACGTCGGGGATACGGGACGCGTCGGGTGGCAATCGCCGGGCTCAACACGCTCGGGCGACAAACGGCCCAGAACATCGATGCCGAGCCCGCACTCGGATTCAACTTGGTCGGATTCTTTGACGATCGGGTCGAAGACCGCCCCTCGTTGTCCGTTTCGGACATGAAAGACAAACTCGCCGCGGACAGCCGCGACGGCGAGCCGCACGACGAGGCCACTCTGTCGGGAAACTTGAGCGAATTGGTCGATCAATGTCGCGCCGGACAGATCGACACCGTGATGGTGACCTTGCCGATGCGCGCCGAAGATCGCATCCGATACTTGCTGGACCAACTCAGCGATTCGACGGTCTCGGTCTACATCGTTCCCGATTTCTTCGTGTTCGAGTTGCTGCACTCTCGCTGGACCAACATGGGCGGCTTGCCCGCGGTCAGCGTGTTCGAGAACCCGTTGTTCGGCGTCGATGGTGCCTTGAAACGCATCGCCGACGTGGCGATCGCATCGGCCGGCTTGCTGGTCGCGGCGATTCCCATGATGTTGATCGCAATCGGAATCAAGCTGACCAGCAAAGGTCCCGTTTTCTTTCGGCAAAAACGATACGGGTTGGACGGGAAAGAGATTCTGGTTTGGAAGTTTCGATCGATGCGAACGTGCGACAACGGGCCGGTCGTCAAACAGGCGACCAAGGGCGATCCACGCATCACCCCGCTGGGCGGCATCTTGCGCAAGACCAGTCTGGACGAGTTGCCGCAACTGTTCAATGTGATCGAAGGCACGATGTCCTTGGTCGGCCCTCGGCCCCACGCGACCGCCCACAACGAACAGTATCGAGGATTGATTCGCGGGTACATGCTGCGGCACAAGGTCAAGCCCGGCATCACCGGGCTGGCACAGGTCAACGGTTGCCGCGGCGAAACCGAGACGATCGAAAAGATGGAACAGCGGATCCAGTGGGACCACCAATACATCCGACGCTGGTCGATGTGGCTGGACCTGAAGATCTGTTCAAGACCATGCTGGTGGTCTGGAAACAGGACACCGCGTATTGACGCGATGTCAGCAACGCGGATTTTTATCGACCTGAGGGTGTTAGCGGAACGGCGCGAGCCGTCCGGTTGCGCTTCAAAAACACCGTGAAAGACCCCAGGGCGCGCGCCCTGCCGCTAATCAATGACACCCTGGTAGGGGATCCCCCCCTGTCGCCGAAAGCTTTGCTACACTGACCTCTGGAGCCAGATCGACTACACCGTCAAGTGAGTTTTGCTGTGGCAATATCGGAACCATCTTTGGCGTCGGCAATTGAGTCCTTGGGACAAGGCGATTTCACGGAGGCGGAAAGCATTTGCAATCGCCTGCGGGCAACCGACCCCGACAACGCCAAAGTCTGGCATCTGTCGGGAATCGTGTACGCACAGCAGAACGAATTGGCCGAAGCGACCGAATGCTTTCAGAAAGCGATTCAGCTCCGCGACGATGTCGCGATCTATCACTACAACCTCGGCCTGGCCTGTCAAAACTTGATGGACCGCGACGGAGCGGTGCAAGCGTATCGCGCCGCGGTGGCGATCCAACCGGAGTTTCTCGAAGCTCAAAACAACTTGGGGAACTGTCTGATCGACCTGGGCGAAACCACCGCTGCGGTCGATCATTTTCGCCAGCTCGGAAACGAGTTTCCCGACGAGAGTATCGTTCACTACAACCTGGCCAACGTGCTGCAGGATGCGGGCCAGTACAACGATTCGATCGTAGAGTTTCGACGCGCGATCGAGTTGGATCCGGATTTTGCCAGCGCGCGCGAAAACCTCGGCCGTGCTCTTTCAGACGTCACCCGTTATGACGAAGCGTTGGAGGTGTGGAGGGCGTGGTTGGAACATGATCCCGACAACGCCGTTGCGCGACACATGGTCGCGTCGATCACCGGCGAAGGGGCGCCCGATCGCTGTGATGATGATTACGTGCGAGAGACCTTCGACGAGAACTTTGCCAAGTCCTACGAGAAACAACTACAACGAATCCAGTACCGGGTGCCGGAGTTGGTGGCCCAAGCGATCGAAGCGATCGGGATCGATAGGAGAGAGCTGGACGTGTTGGATGCCGGATGCGGCACCGGTTTGTGCGCCGAGGCGTTGCGACCGTTGGCCCGGCATCTGATCGGCGTCGATCTGTCCGACGACATGTTGCAAGAAGCCAAGAAGCGGAACACCTATGACGAGCTTTACGAGCGTGAGTTGACGCAGTTTCTGATGTCCGGCGCCGGCCCTTTTGACTTGATCGTTTGCGGCGACACGCTGTGCTACTTCGGGGCGTTGGACGATGTCTTGTCCGGGTTTTACAAGTGTCTGAAGCCGAATGGAAAGTTGGTCGTTACCGTTGAAAGGTTTGACCCAGAAGAGGAAACCAGCGAGCAAGCGTTTGAGTTGCAACCGCACGGTCGCTACCGTCATCGCGAAATTTACATCCGCGACATGCTTTCCCACGCCGGCTTTGAAGGCATCCACATCGATGTCGATACGCTGCGAATGGAACGTGGACGCGACGTCGTCGGCATGATCGTCCGTGCGGCGCGTCCGTCCATTGAATGACAGTCTCGCTCCAGACACTCCTACGGGCCTGGTCGGCGTCCGGCGGCAAGGCCCTTACGCTACCGCCTTCGTTTCCGCCGCAATCCCAACGAGGTTCCCAGGGCCACCAGTAGAAACCCTGAAGACGCTTCCGGAATGGCAGTGATGGTGCTGGTCTGGAAGGTAAACGCATAGCCGAACGTTTCGAACTGTGTTTCTTGCAGCCAAATCGTGTAGTCGCCGGGACCGAGCGGCGCTGAAATTCCTAACGTGTCCGGCGCGAACGGATCGTCGTTGGTCAGCAAGTTGTCGTTCGCCTGCGAGCTGCTGATCAGGCGCGCCGTCAGCATGGTGTTACTTTCGGTCGGACTGATTTGAGTCCCTTCGGCGATTGCAAGAAAGTGTCGATCGCCGTCGACAGAAAGCAGGATCGAATCGAGGGCCAGATTCGCATCAACCGTGAACGTAAAAATGTCGATGTCACTTCGTTCGGCATTCTCGATGAATCCGGCGACCAAACTTTCACCCAGCGGCAGCGATCCGAGCGCTGTCGGGGCGGAATGAGTGTCGCTCAAATCAGTTCCTAGATCACCGAACTCCTCCAGATAGAAAGTGACGGGATCGGCAACTGATGTCGCGGCAAAACCGCAGCTCATTGCGGCCAAAAGCATGAAGCGAAACATGAGACAAAACGACCAACGACGAGAGGAGAATGGGGGATCGATCCCAGGTCAGGTCAACAGAGTATAGCCAACCCGCGTGGCCACGCCAAAGAATGACCCGCAAATCGTTGATCAAAACCGTGGCGAGGGACGCCGCCATTGCAGGTCGCTGTCGCCACTGTTTGTCGTGGTCGGAAACGGTTCGGTCGACGGCAGCGTGGCACTGTTGGGACGACCGGCGGTTTGCACGTTCGAGTGGTCGCCGAAGCTGGTCGCGTCTGAAAAGCCGTTCGCCGTTCGGACGAACGTCGAGTTGGTCGGCTGACCGAAGCCCGGTTGGCTGTTTTGAAACTGGTTGCTCGGCGTCTGGGGGGGCGTCTGCGGATAGGGTGTTGACGCGGGGAACGCTCCCGCACCGGGGCGGTTCTGCGGAGGAACATATCCGGGGGGGTAAGGAGCATGCGTCAAGTCGATCACCTGCATCCCTCCCGCACGAGGGCTGGCCGCCGGATCTGCCGTCGGCGTTGCCTGGTTTGCCGGTGACAGTCGCGGATCGACTCCGTTTCCGAATCCGTTGTTGCCTTGCGATGCATCGCCGATCCAACCCGTTTGGCGGACGCCACTGTCCAATCCCACGCCGCCGGCGTAAGCGGCCGGTGCACTCAGGTCGGTCAGTCCACGCGTCATTCCGTTGGAGCCCAGGGTGGCACCCGAGGGTGATGAACCGTTGGGGACTGATCCGCTGGGGGCGTAGTTACCCGTCGGGGCACCATAGGTGGACGGTGCGCCGTAGTTGCCCGGCGAACGGTAGGATCCCGTTGGCGGAGGGGGCACGCGAGTGGGAGCTCCGAACGTTCCGATGCCCGAGGTCGGCTGGATCGGAGACAGCGTCGCGGTGCCTTGAACAGGCGACAGCGGTGAGAGCAGCGACGAACCACCGAGCGCCGAGACGGGTGTACTGGTCGTATTGCGGCAGCCCGCCATGACCAGCAACGCCCCCGCGGTCAGCAGCACGCCGGTCAATGTGGTCATTGGGGCTGTCCCCAAACGTCTTGGATTGTTTCGTCGCATGATCGGAAAGCCTGTGCGAAAAAGAAAATGCACCACGGCTTTAACAAAACGACAGATTTTATTGAAAGTCCAACCAACGCGAAAACCTGGTTTTTCGGCCTGAAATCCGTAGAACCGTTAAAGTTCGCGTGAATCGGGGGGCCGAATCGTGTCGGCCTCGCAACGCGTCGGGATTCGAACGCCGCAGGAAAGTCCGTGAGGTAAACCCTAAACAGTGTTCGCTTGTTGATCCCTAAACAACAGGTGGGAAGCCGATTACCCGCTGATGACACCGACGTCGACTGAACGCGTTTGAGAGTTTGCCCTGCGCGGTTCTCGCAGTTCCCCATTTATCAATAGACCAACCCCATGATGTTTCGTCGTTGGTGGAAAAGTGGTCCGCCACCACACCCCCGCCGCCCGTTGCGAATGCAGTTTGTGATCACCAGCATGCCGGTCGGCGGTGCCGAGACGCTGTTGGTCAACCTGCTGCGGCGGATGGATCGCAGTGTGGTCTGTCCCGAAGTGATTTGCTTGAAGGAGCCGGGACCGCTGGGTGAGGCGATTGCCGATGAGTTTCCTGTGCACAGCCATTTGATCGGCGGCAAATATGACGTCTGCGTGCTGTCCAGGCTGGTCCGGTTGATGCGGCGGCGTCAGACCGATGTGGTGATCACCGTTGGTGCGGGCGACAAAATGTTCTGGGGCCGCCTGGCCGCCTTCTTGTCCGGCGTGCCCGTGATCGCATCGGCGCTGCACAGCACCGGATGGCCCGATGGCGTGGGACGTTTGAATCGAACCCTGACGCCGTTGACCGATGCCTTCATCGCGGTGGCCCAATCACACAGCGAGTTCTTGCATCAATTCGAAGGTTTTCCCCAGGACAAGGTCCACGTGATTCGCAATGGGGTGGATTGCGAACGGTTTGAGCCCAACGAAGCACATCGCCGGGAGGTGCGTGAGGAATTGAAGCTCGATCCGGAGTCGCAGCTGGTGGGCATTGTGGCGGCACTTCGCAGCGAAAAGAATCATTCGCTGTTGGTTCGCGCCGCGGCGCAACTGCGTGATCGCCATCCACAATTGCATTGGTTAATCGTCGGCGACGGGCCCGAGCGTGGTGCCATCGAGCGGCTCGCCGAAGAGCTTCAGGTGGCGGATCGCATGCACCTGTTGGGAACACGTCACGACACACCGCGGCTGCTTTCGGCGTTGGACGTCTTCACGTTGTGTTCGCTCAACGAAGCCTCGCCGGTATCGATCCTGGAAGCATTTGCCTGTGAAGTACCGGTGGTGGCCAGCGACGTCGGCTCGGTCGGCGAGACCGTCATCGACCAACGCACCGGCCGTCTGTTCGCGTCAGAGGATCTCGATGCGATGTCCCAGGCGATCGAGCAACTGCTCGGCGACCCGGCGCTGCGGCGTCGCATGGGTCAAGCCGGACGCGACTTGGTGCTCCGCACCGGATCGCTCGAGTCGATGGTTGCCGGCTATCAGAATTTGGCCACGTCGCTCTATCACCGGGCCTGCCCACAACAAGCCCCGGTTGCCAAAGCGGACCCGGCGGTCATGCGGTCGCAGTAGGCTGGCCGGAGTCGGCCTGCGACCACTTATTCTCGCTGCAAACGATGATTAGACTTGGGGCATGACCCTCACTAGTCATGTCATCGTTCTGTTGGCGAAGCTGTTTAGCGGCTTCACCGTGCGCTGGGTGGATTGTCAGCCCGACACCTGTCAGCGCATCTATTTTGCCAATCACACCAGCCATTTGGATGCGGTAGTGTTGTGGTCTGCGCTGCCCAAAGAAATCCGTGCGGTCACCCGCCCCGTGGCTGCCAAGGACTATTGGAGTTCCGGCTGGGTCAAGCCGCACATGGCGGCCAGTTTCAACGCGCTGTTGATTGATCGCAAGGAGATCAAGGTGCACCGCAGTCCGATCGATATCATGCTGGAAGAAATGGGTGACATTTATTCGCTGATCGTGTTTCCCGAAGGCGGACGCAGTTCCGGCGACGAGATGGGCGAATTCAAAAGCGGGCTGTATTACATGGGCAAGAAACGTCCCGATTTAGAGCTGGTGCCGGTTTACATCGACAACGTGAATCGGATTCTGCCGCGGGGCGAAGTGTTACCGGTGCCGCTGTTGAGTTGCATCACGATCGGGGCGCCGATTTTCCTGGAAGCCGGCGAGCCGAAAAACGCGTTCCTGAAGCGTGCCAAAGAGGCCGTTCAGCGGTTGAAGGATCTGTGAAGCGGATGCCGCGCGACGGCGTTCGGTCTTCAGGCGGTCTCTCGGACCTTGCCCGACCGGAGAACAACGCCTCGCACTGCGATTGCCAGAAACAATCGAATCGCCCAAACTCACGGGTATGAGCAATTCAGAGACTTCCGCAGGTGTCCGATCCGTTTCCATCGGCCCGTATCGGTGTGGCGACGGACAGCCGTTGTTATTGATCGCCGGTCCGTGCGTGTTGCAATCGGATGAGATTTCATCGCAGATCGCCGACGTTCTGACCCGAATCAACGCGCGAGACGACGTCAATGTCGTCTTCAAAGCTTCATTCGACAAAGCCAATCGCACCAGCGCCGCGGCGATTCGTGGCCCCGGCATGGAGCAGGGGCTGGCGATGCTCGACCGGATCGCTCGCCGTACCGGGTTGCTGGTGACGACCGACATCCACTTGCCCGACCAGGCCAAGACGGTCGCGGAGGTCTGTGACCTGCTTCAAATCCCCGCGTTTTTGGCCCGTCAGACGGATTTAATCGTTGCCGCCGCGGAAACCGGGCTCCCCCTGAATGTCAAAAAAGGCCAGTTCATGGCTCCCGAAGACATGCGATACGTGGTCGACAAAGCCAACGCCGCGGGAGATGGGGGCGTGATGCTCTGCGAACGGGGGACCTTTTTCGGT
This sequence comes from Phycisphaera sp. RhM, assembly GCA_033042175.1. Lineage (GTDB taxonomy): Bacteria > Planctomycetota > Planctomycetia > Pirellulales > Pirellulaceae > Stieleria. The sequence continues at coordinate 354,170 of WCIL01000001.1, read as the reverse complement.
TACGGCAGACTGGTCAATGACATGCAAGCCCTGCCGATCATGCGGTCGCTCGGCGTGCCGGTCGTGTTCGATGCAACCCACAGCGTGCAGCGTCCCGGATCGGGGCAGGGATCCACGGGCGGAAACCGGGAAATGGTCGAACCATTAGCTCGCGCGGCCGTAGCAATCGGTACCGACGCGATCTTTTTCGAGACCCATCCGGATCCAGATTCCTCCCCGAGTGATGGTGCCAACATGGTGCCCCTGGACCGATTCGAGGGCTTGGTCGATCGCCTGCTCCAGATTCGACACACGATCCTCTCCGTTGGCCAATTGAATGGCACCGACCAAGCTCCCTAGGTTTTGCTTCACCTTCCCCGTTCCAAACCGCAGTCGCGGTGGCGTCCATCGATGGGGAGCCCTGTGGATTGGCGTGGCGAGCCTGTTGACCGTCGGGTGTCAGGACGACACGGCGCTGGTCCGTGAAATCCAAAGCCGACGCCAAGCTCAGCAAGAAACGCTCGCGCAACGCGATCACCTCGGTGAATCATTTGTGTTGCTGCGAAAGTACGTCGAGCTCGATGCGGAAAAAGCGCAGGAACAGATCGCGTTCCATCTCAACGGCTGGAGTGCGACCCGACCGCCGAGCGAAGTCACCGAGCCCAAGCTGGTCGACACGCTCGGTGACCTGATCTCGCAAAATGAACTGGCCGACCGTGTCACCGGCCGGACCTTTTTGCCTAGCGATGTATTGCATCTGCGTGACAGCTACCTGTTCCACTCGCTGTACAGTTGGGTGGACGTGCCGCAGCAGGACGAGTCTCTGTTGGCCGATTGGTTCAAGCAGCAGCGTGAAACGCTTCCGGCCGAGACGGTCGATCGGCTGGTCACGGCGACACGTTTGTTTGACTGGACGATTCGCAACATCGCCTTGGAACCGAATCAGCCGCTGAATCCCGCGCCGCAAGGACCCGACTTTCCTCCGGGCATCGAGTTTCGCGGCGCAGGCTATCGTCAGACGGATTTTCAAACCGTCATGCGTGGAACCGGTGACGGACTGCAGCGGGCCGGGGTGTTCACCCAATTGTGCCGACAGTCGGGGATCCCCGCCGCGGTGCTGGGAACGATCGACGGCCAGTCCGGAGACGTGACGCCGTTTTGCGTCGGTGTGCTGGCGGATGACCAGATCTATCTGTTCGAGCCGACTCTGGGCGTGTTTGTCCCCGGTCCGGATCAAGTCGGAATCGCGACGTTGGCTCAAGCACGCCGCGATGCCGTCGTCTTGCGACGCTTGGGAATCGCGGGTCTGGATCAATTCACCTATCCGGTGACCAAGGAAGACGTTCAACAATGTGTGGCGTTGCTGAATCTGTTGCCCGAGGCGATCAGCCCGCGGATGAAGAAACTTCAATCGGGCTTAACAGGCGATCGAAGGATGAACGTCTATGTCGACGCCGATACCCTTGCCGAACGCTTTGACGCGGTCACGGGCATCAGCTCGGTTCGGCTTTGGGACGTTCCGGTGAAAGCCGAGATCTATCAGTCGATTAGCCAACAATACACCCAGCGCGATCCGGTGTTCGCGTTCTGGTACATGGCCCGCTGGGCGATGATGGATGCCGGTTTCGAAAGCGCACGAGAACTGACGCGGGGACGATGGCAGCACTTAAAGGGGCAGTTCGCCGATCGCGAAGATGACAGCATCACCGGGGCGCGGACCCTGTACATGAATCAGCGGGCACCGGAATTCGAAATCGAGGATTTGAGGATCGATGTCGAGCTTCAAAAACAATACGGCATTCGACGCGAATTGGGTGTCGACGCACAAGTGTACGACCAACAAGTCGCTCAGATCCAAGGGTTGCTGCGGATGGGCAAACGCACTGCGACGTATTGGTTGAGTTTGCTGCAAGCCGATGACGGCCGACTGGAAACCGCCGAAAGTTGGCTCGAAAAACGCGTGCTCACCGAGGAGCAACAATCGTACTGGACGCCGGCGGCCCGCTACAATCTGGCCCGCTTGCACGAGGCGCTCGGGAAGACCGAGCAAGCGATCGAGATGTACAAACGCGAAGGCGAACCCCAGGAACACGGCAACCGCGTTCGCGCGCGGTTGGTCGCCAAGCAAGTCGACGAGTAGGTCAGTGGGATAGGCTTCCAGCCCGTCGACGTTGGGATGACAGGCCGGAAGCCTATCCCGCTCTCTTACGGGCGATCGCGGAAGGGCCATTCGGGGCTGCCCTTGGGGTCGTCGCGATGGGGGGCCTTGCCGAGTTCAAAGTCCGCCGGTTGCAGATTCAGCTCTTCCCAATACTCCTTGTCGTTGATGAATCCGTAGAAGGTCGGGTAATACGGATCCACGTAGTCGACGTCGGCTTTTTCCGGCACCGTTTTGTCGAGCAGGAAGTACGTGGCGTTGACCAGCAGCCGACGCAGATCTTCGCTGACCAAGTCGACGCTGGCACCGGCGGTCGTGCAAAACGATCGCCCCTTGGTCCCCGAGGGCGACACATACGGGTGCAGCCAGGCCAAGGGCTGCATCGGATCGTTCTTGGGTCCCTCGACGTTGGCCGATTTGGGGTCGAGCGACTCGGTCACCGCGCCACGCAACAGAATCGTGTCCTGGTCGGTCAGGTGGGTGACGCCATAAACGTCCGAGGGGACGAAGATGTCGCTGACACTGTTGAGGATCGGATGCCCTGAGGCCTGATCGGTGATGACTGCTCGCGCGCCCTGGCGTTTGTGTTGGCCGTGGTGGTTGACCCACTGCTCACCAAGGATCTTGCGTCCAAAGTTGCCATAGGTCACCTCACCGCCGAACGAACCCTTTCCGTTAAAGGCGTGTGTCGCGGTGCGGATCCCGATCAACGGTTTCCCGTCGTTGATGAACTTGGTGACGTGGGCCGCTTGCGACTCGCTGGGTTTGCGGAAACGCGTTCCGATGATCATCAAGTCGGCATCGTCGAGCGCTTCCCAGCCGACCACGCCGCTCTGGTTGTTCGGGTCGATGTATCGCCCATCGGCCGACATTGAAAACAGAACGGTGCAATCAAAGCCGTGTTTCACGCTCAGGATTTTGGCCAACATCGGCATCGACTCTTCGGTGCGATACTCTTCGTCACCCGAAACGAGAACGATTTTGCCTTGGGCATCACCCTTGGCGGGAAAGTGGAGCACGCCCGACTGGGCTGCCACGCTGGGACTGACCAGCGGAACGAAAAGCAGGGCGAGCGAAAGAAGCGTACGGTAAATCATGCTGCGGGACGGGGTTAAAGGACGACGGGGCAGAAAGGTGTCGCGACGGGATCGGTCACAACAAGAGTTTAACGAGACAGCACTGGTTTGAGGTCCGGCGGCCGAAAAATACCAGCACGAAGCGTTGGCGAGTGGTCCTCGGACGCCGCGCGCTGACCGGCCGGCTGATCTCAAACGATGATCAGCGGTTTGGCGCGAGCCTGCGGGCCCCACCAGAGAAAGCAACGCTTCCGTGTCGAAATTGAGCTTGATTGCGTTAGTTTCGGATCATCGATTGATTCAAATCGTTTGCAGCAAGCGAACCCAACGCAGCAGGTCATCGATCTCCGTTTCGCCGCCCAGCGAGACGGGGTATCCCGCGTTCGCCAGCGGTGCCAGCCAGGTCGGGCCGTTGTCGAGTGACTCGATGGGCAACATGATCTCCAGGGCGCGATCAGGCTCGTTTTCACGCAGCCGAACGGCAGGGGGCTTGGCATTTGCGGAGACCGCGATGCCGGCGAAATTCTTTCGATCCGACAGCGCCATCGCGATCACCATGGAATCGGCTGCCGAAGCCGGCGTGTCCTTGATCGCACCGTTTGCCGCGACCGCGCTGACCAGGACGGGGACTCGCTGCGCCATCAGGGTGGCCATGCGAGAGACGACATCGATTTCTTTTTGTTGCCAACGCTGTTCATCTTCGCTGCAGACGGCGCAGACCACGACGCCGGCTTTTCCGGCCGCATCACGCCAACCCTGCAACGCCTTTTGCGGGTCGCGGGTGTCCGGGGGAAGCAACAGCACCAGCAACGCCAGTCCGTCGTCGGCTGCTGTCGCCTCGGGTTTGGGGGCGACGTAGGCGGCGAGGTTGGGGACATCGGGAAGCCGCAATTCTTGGACATCCCATGGGTTTTCGGGCGGCTCGCCGGACCACCGATCGATCGTCTTTTTCAGTGTCGGTCCGGCGATCGACGTGGGAGTCAATTTAATTTCCAGCGGTTCCCCGTCGCGATCGATGGCCAGCGTCAATTCTTCATCGGCGACGGCGGTGATCATCGTCCGACCGGCCGTTGCCACATCGGTGATTTCGGTTTGATTGATTTGCTTGATCACATCGCCGGGGTTCAGCTTGCCGTCGGCGGCTGTGTCGGGGACGACGGCGCGGACGACCACTCTGGGCTGCTTTGCCGCCTCGTCGGTGGCTTCCTCGGCGTCTTCTTGCGTCTCTTCGGTCAACCAGACGCCCAGACGCTGCGGATTCAACGGGGGAATCGACTCGGCCAGCGTAACGCTGACGGTCCGTGTTTCATCGTTTCGACGCAACGTGATCTCGATCGACTCGCCGGCATCGTAGGGGCCGAGGGCTTGTTTGATCTGCTGAAACATCCGCACGGGTTTGCCGGCGATGGCAACGACGGAGTCCCCGGGCTGGATACCGGATTTTTCCGCCGGGGATCGGCTGCGGACGGCTGCCAGTTCGGTGTCTTCGGCGTACGGGTCTTTGGCCTTGGGGACGATGCCGATCAAGCCCTTGCGGATGTCTTCTCCGGCACGCAGACGCGGCAGTTTGTTTGCCAACACCGGCGACGGGACGGCGAATGCGATTCCCGAGTCGTACCAACTGGTGTCGTCCGGGGCTCCGCCTTCGGCGACCGCAGGGACCAGGACACCGATCACGTTGCCGTACAGATCGACCAAGGGGCCGCCGTAAAACGATGGGGAGACGCGCGCGTCGCTTTGCAACATCGTGCCTTCCAATCGGCCGGTGGCACTCAAGATGCCGCTGCTGACCATCGGCGATCGATCGCCGCCGTAGCGTCCGATGGCGACGACGGTTGACCCGATCGGCGTGTTGACCGCTTCGGCCAACTCGATCGGAACCAGGGGCGTTTTGGTATCGACCCGAAGCATCACCAGACCGCGGTGGTAGTCGCGGGCGACGAGTGTGGCGGCCAGTCGAGTCGCGTCGGGCAAGACGACCAAGATGCTGGCCGACGGACGACGGACGATGATGTCCGATGCGACGATGTACCCGTCTGCGTCGACGACAATCCCACACGACGGTGCGTCTTGGGCGACTTCGCTTTGCTGATTCCCGCCGCCGGCAACTTCCGCCACTCCGATCACTTCGATGGAAACGATCGATGGCAAGACACGCTCGGCAGCGTTGCGCACCGCACGGGCCATCGCTTGACGATACTCTGCGGTGTCACTTTGTGCCGAACAGAACGTGCTTGCGAGCAGCCAGGCCGTGATGGCCGTGAAGCAGTAGACCGTTTTTAATTTCACCACGCGGCGGGCTCCTAAGGTTGCAAACGAATCGGCAGCACTTCGTTGCCGCGCTGGATCGTGATCGACACGGCATCGCGCCGATCGATCCGACGCAAAAGATCGATCAGGGTTTGTTGGTCACCGACACGCTGTCCTTCCAACAACAAGATCAAATCGTCTGGACGCAGTTTTGCATCGGCCGCCGGCGAGTCGGGGGCGACGGCATCGATGTAGGCCGGTGTGGATTCCAGGACGTTGGGCACCAGCACCAATCCCAGCGTCGTCAGGTTGTGTGACTGGTCCCGTCGCAGCACGGGGTTCTGATCTTTGGGCACGGTCGTCGTGCGACCGGCGATGATGTCACCGAGTGCGGTTCGAAGCGCATCGATCGGTAAGGCATAGTTCAGCCAGACCCCGGTGCCGCTGTCGCGAAGCTCTTTCCCCAGCATGCCGATCAAACGGCCCTCGCCATCGACAACCGCGCCGCCGGCGGCGCCGGGGTTGTTGGCAATCAGATCCAGGATCAGCACCTTGCCGCGGTAGGGCGTCTTGAAGGTCCCGCGCCGTGCGTCCAAATTGGTCACCGCGGCAATGGTGCCTTGCATCACACTGGCCGGTTCGTTGCCCGCGGCAATGTTGAACAGATTACTGACCGCCAAGATGGGATCACCCCACTGGGCATTGAGTTCCTTGTCGACTTCGAAGTACGGCAAATCGGAGGCGTCGACTTTTAAGACCGCCAGCTCCAGCGAGGGCTCGATCCCCACGATCGTGGATTCGAACCGGCGCCCATCATCGAGCACCACGATCGGTTCGACGTCCAGCACATAGCTCCAAGCCGTCGCAATGTGGCCTTCCGGTGAAACCAGAAATCCACTTTGGTAGGCCTCCAGCCCCTTGATTCCGCCGGCACCGTAAATCTTGACCACTCGCTGTTGGACTTCACGCGTGATGGGTGCAGTGGGCCGCTGAGCCAACGCGTCGGCTGTGATCGGCAGGCAGGTGAGCAGGCAGGCCAGTCGGGGCAGCAGTGCAGCGAGGGTTGGCGAGGGAAGACGCATGGACATCATGGCTGTGCGGTCTCCGTTTGCGTCCAGTCGCTGATCGAGATGTTCAGTGCGACGTCGGTTCCGTAACGCAATTCCAATCCGCTGATGTCATCGCCCTCGCGAAGGATCCAAAGTTCCGCCGGATCGGAGTCGCGATCGGCGAACACTTCGACGCATTCGACCAAGCCGCTTTCGGGATGAGAAAGCCAGCGCACTTCCATGTCCCCGTACAGACCGATCATGCAATCGCGCAAGGGACGTTCGCCGCCCAACGGCATCGTACCCTGGTAGTAGGCCTCGCCGAACTTCTGGGGGCCGAGTTTCAACATGGTCCGCCAAGCATCCAGTGCGGGCAGGATGCCCGCGATCGAATCGGTATCGACCGCGTCGTACAGCTCCGATCGTTTCGTCGCCTGCATCGCCGTTTCACCGACAAGGATCGCATACTGATCGTCGGCGACGCTGAGTTTGACCTCCGCCTCGCCAGTCTTGCCGGTGATGGTCCACCCGGCGGATTTCGATTCCGCCGCGGCGGGAAATTGATCGGCGGGAAATTGGTTCCGCAGGGAGTCGATGAAACGATCCTGCTGGACTTGATTGAAGTGATAGTTCGCAAACCCTCGGCGTGGGATGATCAGCTCGGAAACCGATTTGGGGATCGCCGGTTTGGCACCGCCGTGGGGTGATGGCGGCCGTGCCCGTTTTCGATCGGGCGGTTGAGGTGTCTCGCCATCGTCATCGTTTTCGTCTTGATCATCCTCGCCGTCTTTTTCCTCAGCATCGTTTTCGTCTTCCGGTTGATCTGGGACCGGCGGCGGGGGCGGCAGGGCGGACGACATTTTCGCAAGCAGTTCGTCCTGGCGATGAACGCCCATCAATCGTATCGGGACGCGTTTGGTGACTCCGTCGTAGCGAAACGTGACAGGGACGCGCCATCCACTGGGCAGTGTTCCCAGCACATTTTGAACATCGTTTGCGGTCATCACGGGACGGCCATCGATTTCCAGGATCTGGGCGTTGTAGCGAAGCCCGCGTCGGTACGCGTCGCTGGATTCGAGAATATTGCTGACGACGACTCCGCCATCGGGATCGGTCGTCACGGTCGCGCCGAGTGTGGCGTGGTCGACGATGCGGCCGCTGCGCAAATAGCCGAGAAAGTTTTTCGCCTGGTTGATGGAAATCGCGTAACCGACTCCGACGTTGACACGTCCGCGTTTTTCGAACGAGCACCGTCCGACGATGCCCAGCAATTCGCCTTCAGCGTTGTAGATCGGGCCGCCCGAGTTTCCGGGGTTGATCGACGCATCGGTCTGCAGGCAGTCGGCGTATTCGAGCAGCGTGCCGGAGGGATACTGATAACGCCCGACGCCGCTGAGGATTCCCCAGGTCACGGTGGGCTGAAGATTGGTCGCCAGCAGGAACGGATTGCCGATCACCATGCACCAGTCGCCGGCGCGGGCTTGTCGGCTGTCGGCCAGCGTGGCGTAGGGAAAATCATCTCGTCCAAGCAGCTGGATCATCGCCAAGTCGCCGACCGGATCGAGTCCGACCAAGACGGCATCGTAGACACGGCCGTCGCTTAAGCCGCAACGCATATAGGTACCGGCGGGACTGGTGACGTGAAAGTTGGTCAGTGCGAAGCCGTCCGGTGAGATCAGGACGCCGCTTCCGCCGCCTCCGCCGCCGGGCACAAACACACTGACCGCGCTGGGACGGGCACGATCAATCGCCGCAACACGCGACTGTTCGACCGACCGCAGCAGCGGATCCAATTCGAGGGGGCCTGTGACAGAAACCGTTTCGGGTGCAGCCTCTTGCGCACGCGACACCGGTGCCGGACCGAACGGCGAGATGGATAACAGCGCCAACAATGACGCGGCGAAAAGCGCGGCTACTGGCGGCAATCGGTCGTTCACTCGTCGGCTCACTTGATCAACCTGGGTTTCAAGAATCGGACTTGGTCTCCGACGTCACCATCTTCGCCTGCCAAGGCTTCTAGCCGGACGCGGTTGGCACCCGTGACCGGAACGCGAAATCCTTTGCTGCTCGAATCGGTCAGCGACTGTTCCCATTGCAACTGGCCATCGACGACCACACGCACGGTAACGGTGCCGCCGGCGGAGACAAGTTTATCTCGCCCGACGCTTCCGGCCAGCGTTTGGAATCCCGGCTCGACGCGATACTCGGCGTTTCCTCCGGCAACCATCACCAGATCCTCGCCTTCGGCCGCCGGTCCGAACCAATCGGTCATCAAGCTGGACGGCAATTTCGTTTGCAACAGGGGGGACATTCCGGTGGAGGCGGGGGTTTCTCGCGCCAGCATGACTCGACCGCTGGACCACGTGATGCGCTCGATCTGGTCCAACGCAATGCGATGACGGACTTGGCCGGGCAACAGAATCTCGACGGCGTCGGTTGCGTCGCTGGGTTCCAGGCGGGCAACCAGAAACGTGGAACCATAGATGTCGCTGATCTTGACCGCTGCTCGCGCATCGGACGACGCCGCCGAGCGAAGAAAAACGCCCTCCAGGCGGTCTCGCGGTGCTTCAATTTTGTCTCCGTCGAGTTCGAACAGCAGGTTCTGCGGATCCAATCCGACCACCACACCTTCGATCGGATCGAGTTGGTCATTGCCGCGTCGAATCACCATCAAATCACTACGCTGCTCGTTGTCCTCCAAGCCGAACCATTGTGGATCGGTGGAAGGTCCGCCCTGACGAAAGCGGATCGAGCGCACCTGGTTGATCGGAACATTGATTGCGGATTGACGTCGCGGTTCAATGTGGACCGTCGTGTCATCCAGCGAGACGTCTTGCGCGAAGAGGGACGATCCGTTCGTCAGCGTGACGTTGATCGTCGGGCCGGCCGACGTCTGCTGCGGCGCAGCCAGTTTCAGAGTGACGACCTGGTCGGCGGGTAATTTTCGCAGCGACGACCCGTCATGGAGTTGAAGCGACGAAGCGGTCGTCCCGGCCCATTGGCCGCTGACGATTTCACCCGAGCTTAATTCGATCTGCACCTCCGTCGCCTGAACAGGGGATGCATAGGCCGGAACTAACAAGGCGGCGCCGAAGACTGCAGTGCCGACGACTGCGGCACACGAGATCGCGGGCAACCACGGAAAAAGTTTCATAGACGCGGGTCGATAGGGAGCGTTGACGGGGTGCTACGGTGGCGGCGAGCCACGACCGTCACAGTTTATCACAACATCCCGTCAAACGGATCGCCCGAATCAAGTCGAAGGCGGAGCCGGGCGTTGGCGCCCCCGATGCGTCTGAAGAAGACCTGTCGGGGGTGGCGGCGACCGCAATCTGCTCTTGTTCGTCCGCTACGGCGTTTCGCCGACGGGCGTTTCGCTGGCGGTGGTCGTGTTTCCCGTCATGTTGCTGGTGGTGTTACTGCCGCTGGTATTGCTGCTCACCGTCGCGGCCGGTTCGGAGCTGTCGGCAGCCGGCGCCGGGGGTTTTGGAGGTTGGCAGCCGAGTGAAAAAGTCATCAGTGCGGCTGCGGCGGAACCGACGAGGATTCGTAAAACGTTTTTCATGGGGTTCTCCAAAATCAGAATGAGGGGGGCGGGACCCTGCAAACAGTTCGGCATGGGGGCGCCAGCAGGGTGGAGCGGGATGATTTGCCTGTGCTGCGTCATTCTTTGCAGACTGGCGTCAAATGACCATCCCCGAACGGGTGACTTTTCGGTTGGATCGAGCCAATGGCAGCAAAATAACCATCGATGACCCGATAACCGGCACGAAGAGACCGTTTGGCAGGGTTTTTGGCCTCACGTTTTTTGCCACGCTCATACCCCTGGACCCATGATGCCGATTCGATTCCCACCCGCCCTTCCAAATTTACCCCGGGGAATCCCATGAAATCCAACCTCAAAAACGGTCTGCTCGGTATCGTCTGGGCCGCCATGGCATCGATCCTGACGGCCGGCTCGGCCCTCGCCCAGTTCCCGTTTCCCGAAGCCTCTGCGCCGGACATCGCTCCGCCGGCTTTCGCTGCGCCCGAGATCCCCCGTCTCGAAGCCGCTGCGCCGCAGCGCGTTGCCCAGAAGCCCGCCGCCGAGGACGCCGACATCATCGTCACGCCCCGGCTGGTCGATGTTGTGCCCAGTTCGTCCGACCTGTCCGCCGGCGAGCCGACCGCCGCCGATCTCCGCCAAGCCCGCGCCCAATTCCGTTCGCAACAGCGGATGGAGCGGATGGAGCGGAACCTGTGGGCCGGCTACGAACCGCTGCGTCCCAATTGGAATTCGATTCCGATGATGAGTAGCCGCTACCCGTATCGCCAGACGGTCGTCGTACCGCTGTACGTTTACCCGCGGTAGACGCCTACCCTCGGTAAACACACTGATGTTGACCCGAAGACCGAATGCCTGTGAGTGGCGATCGATTCGTGCTCGCAGGCATTGTTGTTTCATCCCTCTTGTTGGATTGGGTCGTCCCCCGTCGATTCGAGTTGAACGATTGTGACGCCTCGGGCGTTTCGGGAATCACTGGCTTTGGTAGGGACCGCAACGCGACAAAACGGCGCTTGCATCACGATCGCAGCCAACGCCGCTCAGTCCCGCCCCGCCCCGTGCCGATAGCTCTCCCTGGGACGAACGGTTGAGATCAATCACTCGGCCGCACCGCCGCCCCGAATCGCATCCGTGACTTCCGCTCAATTGCAGGCATCCCACGCAGATGGACAAAGAGATAAACGTGCTGGCATTGGTCAAAGGCGAAGAGAAATTCATCTTCATGTTCGACGATGCCAATCGCGACCAAACGCTGCGCCAGCTCGCCCGGTTTGCTGCCAATCCCGAATTGGATTTCTCCTGGTACGACGCGGCGATGTTGAGTCGCAAGATCCGCGACGCGGTGCCCGCCGAAGACGACCTGTTGATCGATAACGAACTCGACAACCTTTCGGTCGAAGACTTTAGCTAGGAGCCCGTATGCACTCAGCGATCGCCCAGTTCCTTCGATACCTGGTGACCGAACGCAACGCTTCGGAGTTGACCATCAAATCCTATCGCGAGGATCTGTTCAGCTTCGTCGAGTGGCTGGAAGCGACGCGCGGCAAGGTACCGCATCCCGATTCGCTCTCGCCGCAGGAACTGAGGTCGTTTCAGGCGGCGCTCCAGCAAGCCGATTACGCCCGTTCGAGCATCGCTCGCAAACTGGCGGCGCTGCGCAGTTTTTATAAATTCGCGATGCGTGAAGGTCTGGCGTCGAGCAATCCGGCAAAGCCGTTGCGCAACCCGCGTCGGCAACGAAAACTGCCGCACGTGTTGACCGACGACGAGGTGGGGCGTTTGTTGCTCGCCCCACCGGCAGACAAGGTTGCCGGGCTGCGCGACCGCGCGATCTTGGAAACGATGTACTCGGCGGGATTGCGGGTCAGCGAGCTGGTCGGGCTTCAAGACGGTGACATCGACACACACGAACAAATCGTTCGCGTCCGCGGGAAGGGCCGGAAGGAACGGATTTGCCCGCTCGGTTCGTTCGCCATCAAGGCGATCGAGGCCTACGCCAAACGCCGCCAACGCAGCGACAAAAGTCAGGCGTTGGGACGCAAGGCGCCGGTGTTTGTCAATCGCTTCGGCAATGCATTGACCGCGCGAAGTGTCGGCCGGATGCTGGAAAAACACCTGGCCGTCGCCGAACTCGATTCGCGAACCAGTCCCCACACCTTGCGTCATTCGTTCGCGACGCATCTGTTGGACCGCGGCGCGGATATCCGCAGCGTTCAAGAGTTGCTCGGTCACAAGAGCTTGGCGACCACGCAAATCTACACGCATGTCAGCGCCGCCAGCCTGCGCGCGGTTTACGAACGGGCACACCCGCGAGCCAACTGAGAAAAAGGCTCCTGACCCTTTTTTCATCGCCCGTTGGTGTCTAGCCTTCAGGCGATTCTCGGGTCGCTGCGGAGCAGCGACAATGGGCGGCTGAAGCCTGCACACCAGCGCGCTCGTGACCCTCTTTCAATCGCGTGAGGTGGGGGTGATCTTCAGCGGCAGCTCTTTGTCGCCCCGCCGGACGGTGATGCCGACTTCTTCGCCGATCTTCAGGGCTTCGATGGCGTAGGTGTAATCGTAGATGTCTTCGATCTTCTTTCCGGCGAGTTCGATGATCACGTCGCCGCCCTGGACGCCCGCTTTGGCTGCCGGCCCCTCGCCGGCGACTCCGCTCAATTTCAGCCCCTTGATTTTTCCCGCCGCATAATCGGGCACCGTTCCCAGGTACGCGGTCAATCGTGCGCGGGGGACTTCGTCTTGTTGTTTTTCGCCTTCGTCGAGTTTGAATTCGGGAACGTCGGCGTCGGTCAACAGGCCGCGGGCGATCAGCGCGAACAGCCGAGCCGTGCTCGCTGCGCCTTCATAGTTCAACTTTTCTTTGGTGTCCCGCGGCGTGTGGTAATCTTCGTGGGCGCCGGTGAACGCCGACAGGATGGGAACGTCGCGGGCGACAAAGGCCGAGGCATCGGTCGGCAATCGCGTGCTGGTTTTGTCCAGCGTCAGCGACAACCCCACCGGCACGTTGCGACGATTGACCAGGGATTCAAACTTGGGCGACGAACCGATCCCCTGGACGACCAGCTTCTCGCGCAGTCGTCCCACCATGTCCAGATTCAGATACGCGGCGATTGCGGAGGTCAGTGGTGCGGCGTTGGTGGTCATGCCGTGAGCCCGCGCGGCACGCTCCGCCTCTTCATCGATTTCGGCTTTGGGTGCATCGGGGTAAAGCGTCTCGAACGATTCGATGAAGGATTGAGAACCGAACAGTCCCAGTTCTTCGCCGCTCCAACCGGCGATCACCAGGTCCCGCTTGGCGTTCAGCCGTCCGGCGCGTTTTTCGTCCGCCAGGTATTGCGCGATCTCCAACATCGCCGCGACTCCCGACGCGTTGTCGTCGGCGCCTTGATGGATCAGATCGCGTTCGTCGTCCTTGGCCAGCGAGTTGCTGCCGGAACCACGCCCCAAGTGGTCGACGTGTGCGCCGACCATTACAAACGGGTACGTGGGGGCGGTGCTTTCGCCGGCGGGCAGACGGGCGATCACGTTTCGTCCGGTCCCCGTTTTGCGTTCGATTTCGATGGTCGTTGCGACCTTCGCTCCTTCCAGGATGTAGCCCATCGCCAGCGATCCGTCGTCGAGTTGGGTTTGCTGTTCTTTGAGGTCACCGTCGGACTCGGAGAACAGTTTGGACGCCATCGCATTGGTGATCGAGATCGCGGCGATGCTGACACCGGCCGAGGCGGTGGAATCAAAGCGAATCAACTCGTTCTGAACTTTGCTGGTCGGGCCGGCGACGAAGATGATGCCTTTGGCGCCGAGATCACGGGCGAAGGTCGCTTTGCGGCGCGGCGAGCTGAAACGCGCCAGTTGCTGTCGCCGTTCGGGGGTGATGTCCTGGGGTAAATCTCGAAACACCATCACCCATCGATTGGCCACGTTCAGATGGACGTAGCTGTCGTATTCCGGCGAGTCTTCGCTGGCCGGGACACGCATGCCGTAGCCGGCGAAGACGACCTCGGTGGGCTCGATCTGGCCGTCGGCTGAAAAGGAGAGCGGACGCCAATCTTCGTTCAACGTTCCGGTCTGGTCTCCGATGGTGAGCGTGTTGTTGTCGGTCAGTGAACAACCCGCCGGGAACTGGAATTCATCAAAAAACGTGCCCGATTCGCCGGCCGGCACGAACCCCAAACTTTCTAAGTAAGCGGCGACGTAAGCGGTCGCACGCCGTTCGCCTTCGGTCCCCGTCAAACGGCCTTCCAATTCCGGTCGCGTCAAATAATCGACGTGGCGGGCGATGTCGGCGGGCGTGAATTGAGGCGATGATTCTTCGGCGGCATCGAGTGCCGCTTGTCGGTCCGCGTCGTCCTGGTCGGTCAATCCCAGGCGTTTGCGGATCTCGGCATCGTTCCAGTTGCCAAGAAAGATCTGTGAATGTTTCTCGGTCGTCCGGTTGCTGGTCCACGCGATGCGATCGCCGCCGGGCAAGAAGACGGGCAGACCATCGAATCCATCGGTGTAGGTCACGCGAACGGGTTGCCCCTGGCCATCGGCGCGGACGCAGTAAAGTTCAAAGTTGCCAAAGCCGTGTCGGTTGGTGGTGAAGATCAAGTAATCGCTGCTGGGATGGTAGTACGGAGCCCAGCTCATCGCGCCGATGTCGGTCAAGCGGCGGACGTCGGTGCCGTCGGTGGCCATCGTGTAGATTTCCGCCGTCGTTCCGTCTTCGGAAAATCGTCGCCAGCAGATGCGTGCTCCGTCGGGCGAAAAGAACGGCCCGCCGTCATAGCCAATGACGTCGGTCAACTGGCGGACGTTCGATCCATCGGCGTTCATGATGTACAGGTCGATGAAGTACGACTTGTCGGTCTTCAGCAGCTCGGTCTCGCGCGGCGACAGCGTCTCGGAGTAAGCCGCTCGGTTGGACGCGAACACGATCTGGGTTCCATCGGGACTGTAACTGGCTTCGGCGTCATAGCCGACCGCTTCGGTCAGTCGGTTGTACGTGCCGTCATCGAGCCGCTCGTAGATTTCAAACTCGGGGTCGTAGTCCCACGAGTAGCGTGGCTGTTTACCGGACCGGCGAAGTTCGAGCAGTTCGTTCTGCTTTGCGACCGAGGTTTCATCGTGATGCGTGCTGGAAAACAGCACCCGATCGCCGCTGGGGTGGATCCAGGCGCAGGTCGTTTTGCCCTGCCCGGGTGAGATCTGTTGCAGATCGCCGGTTTCGAGATCCATCAAGAAGATTTGGTAGAACGGATTGGCCGGATCGCGTTCACTTTGAAACACCATCCGTTTGGCATCGCTGCTGAAGTAGCCTTCGCCGGCACGCAGTCCGTCAAAAGTGATCTGCCGTGCTTCGGAAATTAATTCCGCTTCCTTTTCCGGTGACAGATCGGTCGAGGGATCGTCACTGGGTGGCTGGGCGCTCAGTGACGGGGCGCCGAGCAGGATGGCCGAAAGCGTGATTAAAAAGAGCAGGGCTGCGTGTCGCATATGAATTCGATCGTGGTAGGTTCGATGAAGGGAGGCGTGGAGGGGCGAACGGATTGTCAGTCCGTACCCTCGTCCATCAGATTGTATTGCAAGTGGTGCGATCTCGTTTCAGGGGTCGACCAATCCCTGGGCCCCACGCAGCTGGATCAGATCCTCGCTCCAGCGGAGAAACAATTCTCTTCGTTCGCTCGGATCTTGAAAGACCCGGACGGAGTTTGTTTTGTGGCGGATGTCATCGCGGACCAGGCCGTACAGGTTTTCGTAGACCGCTTCGGGATCGGGCCCCTCGGTCTCTTCGGCCTGCAGCCGCGCCGTCGCTTCGAAGCGAAACACCTGGAGCCAGCCGGGGCGTTGGACGGCGACCAAACGCACATTTTGGAGTTTTGCCGAGCCGCCGTAATAGCCGTTTTGGGTCAGGTGCTTTCGGATCTCCAGTTCCATTTCGCGGTCGCCGCACCAGTCATTCCATTTTTGTTGAAGCGATTTCAGAAGTGCGATCATTGAATGCCTCAGCGGGTTGGCTGGCGATTACGAATGGGAACGGGTTCGCCCCGCGTTTTGTTCTGAGAGTACATGACGCACGTCGCGTCCAAATGACTATTGCGAGCTGTCCATCTTTTCCTTGAGCAGCCTGACTGCGGTTTGAAATTCGGGGTTATCCGGTTCCAGCTGGACGGCTTTTTCGAGTTGCGAAAGTGCGGCGTCGAGTTGTCCGTCCAGGTACAGCAGCAAACCGTAGCGGTACTGGATGCCGGCGATTTGGGGCGCCAGCGCGGCGTCACGCGCCAGCAGCGGCAGTTCCTGCTTGCGGAGTGTTTTGACGCGTTTGAGCAAGGGTTCTCGCTCGGAATCGGGCACGTTCGGGGCAAGCTGTTCCAGCAAGCTGGCCAGATTGGTCCTGGCACCGACGGCGTGGGGCTCGACGCGAATCGCCGTCTGATAAGACTCGATCGCTTCGCCGTAGCGTCCCAATTGTTCGCAGATCCCTGCCCAGCCCATGTGTGCGCCGGCGCGGTCCGACGCGACCATGAACTCCTCTTGGACTTCATTCAACACGGATTCCAGTTGGGTCCGCTCGGACGGTGAAAGCTGGCCAAACGCGGGGGATCCCAGCAGCGCGCGGGCGGCCGAGGTTCGCACCAGGCGCGAGTCGTCACCGAGTAGCTTCATCAGCTTGCTCTTGCCGGTCGACGCGTTGGCCATCGCCAGCACGGAGGCGGCGGTTGAGCGGACCAACGGATGCTGGTCGGTCTGATCGGCCAGTTCGGCGGCGACGCGTGGCACCGCGGCGACGCCTTGTCTGGCGAGCTCCTCCAGCAGCGTTGCTTTGGCGATCGCGGGGGCGCGTTCGTCGTTGATCGCCAGCATTTCAATCGCTTTCCGGGAGGCACTCGGATCGCCGCGACGCAGTGGCACAAGTGCTTCGGCGAAGTGCAGCGGTTGCTTCCTTTGCTCGCCGTACCATTGTTCGCAAGCGTCATCGCACCACTGGTCGGTCTGCCGCATCAACTCCGCCAGGGTTTCGCCGTCGGTTCCGATGGCTTGTTCGCCGTCTTGCTCGGCGGCCAGTAGCCATTGCGAGTATTCCTTGGACTGGAACGAATCGCGATGCTCGGCGGCGATCTGCGGCAGTCGATCCTTGACGTGACAGTGGCTGCAGGCATTGGGGGTTCCCAATTTGACCGAGAGATCCGGTCGCGGGATCCGCAGGCTGTGGTCTCGCCGCGGGTCGACGTCCATGTACGTGGTATGGGGCATGTGACAGCTGACGCACTTGGCGCCTTCGGTGCCGGGGGCGTGATGGTGGTGGGCCGGAACATCGTATTTGCCGGCGGCGTGCTGATGGCAGTTGGTGCAGGTCTCGTTGCCGGGGAATTTTAATTTCAGCGAGTGGGGGTCGTGGCAATCGGTGCAACGAATGTCTTTGTGATACATCTTGCTTTGGATGAACGACCCGTAGACGTAGACTTCGTCTTTGATTTGCCCGTCACCGTGGTACGTCGCATCGCCGAGAGTTTCCAGGCGATAGTGGTCAAAGTAATCGGGGCCGGCGGTGAACCGTTCATCCATCACGCCGCGGCGGCTGTGGCACGGCGCACAGGTCTGCAGTTGGGGCTCGGGATCGGGCCCTTTCAATTTGGCCAATCCATATCCGTGGCGTCGATCCCAGAACAGCGATTTCTTATTGGCCAATTCGATGTGCAGGGACGCCGGTCCGTGACAGGCTTCGCAACTGACGTCGATTTCGGAGAACGTCGTGTGGTAGGTGCCCGAGTCGGGGTCGAAGTTGCGTTTCAGGTTGGTGGAGTGGCAATCGGCGCACATCGTTTGCCAACGCTGCGCGATGCCGGTCCAGTGCAGCGGGTCGTCGGCGGCCAGCTTGTCCGCGACATCCGGCGGGCGGAGGTAGAACCACTTGTGGTCGCGCGAGTCCCAGCTGATGCGGAGGACTTGCAGGCGAGCAACGTTACAGGATTCCATGTCTTCGCTGCGGTCAAATTCGACCATGTACTGTTGCAGCGGGTAGACGCCGAAAACGTATTTGACTTCGAAGTCCTGCATCGTGCCGTCTTCGCCTTCGGTGTGAACCATAAAGCGTTCACCGTCGCGAAACAGTCGATTGACCAAACCGTCGTGCTCGAAGGTGACGTCATTAAAATCGCCGAGCACGGTTTCATCGGTAGCCAGGTCCATGGCTTTGTCGTGGTCCGACCCGATGAAATCTTCGGTTTGTTGTCGGTGGCATTCGATGCAGGCGTCGCGTCCGACGTAGCTGCGCACAATGCCTTCGGGTTCGGCCGACCAGTAATCGGCCAGCACGCCACCGGCGATCAGTACCCCCAGGACAAGGACGGGAATCGACCAACGCCGCAAGAAACCGCGTGGAGGCTCGACGGTGGGGACGGCGTCCGGATTCGCTGGCAAGGCAGGTGGGGGGAGCTTCGATGATGGGCGTCGGCGGTCGGACAAAATGTGCGGCTAGGGAGTGAGTCGAGGAGGGGGGCGAAGGCGGTCGTGGGATGTGGGCGACGGATCGCCGGGCAGTCCGCCGGATGTGTGCGCCCGCTGGGGTGATTGGGGTTGGCGATCCGATTGAGGCTGGTGGGGGCGATGGGTATCGGCCGGATCTTGCAGCAATCGAACCGCTTCCTGGTGCATCTGATTGAGCAAGTACGTTTGATTTTCACTCTTGGGTTCGATTTTGTCGAGCAAGCGAGCCGATTTCAGAAGCATTTCGGCGGCCCGCCGTCTGCGGCGGAGGGCTTGGGTTGCTGGCGAAGTTCGTGGCGGCCTGATCGTGGGCATCTCCAAAGCGGCGAATTTTGGATCCAGGGAGGACCCGTCCAGGACACTGCCGGTGCTGCGCAGCAAGTCCTGCAAGTCATCGGGTAACAGGGGGGCAGCCTCGCGATCGCCTTGCAGCGCCCGTGAGAGCGTCTCGCGGGCGGCCGGGTTATCCTGGGGTTGGGAGTCTACCGGCAAGGGGACATCGGGCAACGGCAGGATCCGTTGGGGTGGTTCGGCGGCAAGCGGTCCGGCGAGCAGGCCGAGGTGCAGCACGAAGCCGCCGAAGGCGAAGAACCAGAGAGCGGGCCGCGCTAGCAACGTGATCATCGTCAAATCCGTTTGTGGTGGAGAGGTCGTGCGGGCGGGCAGGATAGCTGCTCAGGTGGTTGCGGGCCAACAACAATTCGGCTCCAAGGAAGCCCCCAATGTGACGAATGTTTTTTTGAAAATCGTTCTGGCTTTGGCGGAGCGAGGGTGGCGGTTGATCGTCCAAAATCTAGACTGTGTTGAGGACGATGGTGGAATCTCGGCGACGGTTCAGCAATGCGATGAACTCGCTTCGGCCGCCCGTCAATAAACGCTTGAACGCTTCCAACAGACCAGGCCCGTGATCGGCATCGGTTGATATGAATAGCTTTAGCTTGGACTACATCGACGATTTGTACGTCCAGTATATTCAGGATCCTGAGAGTGTCTCGGAGACCTGGCGGCAGTATTTTGAGCAGTTCTTGGTGAGCTCTCCCGCAACGGCAAGGAAGCGCAACGCCGGCGTTTCTCAAAACCGTCGCGCGTCCGCGTCGAAATCCGCTGCCGGCGGCAAGCCCGGCGGGAACGGTTCCGCCTTGGCCGTCGCCCAGCGCCGGGGATCGACCGGTGACGAAGCGACCGATCAGGCGCTGTGGATGTCGCGGATGCAAGACCGCGTCAACCAATTGGTCCGCGAGTATCGCGTCCGCGGACACCTCAAGGCGCAGCTCGATCCGTTGGGCATCGACCGCGGCGACCGGCCCGAGTTGAGCCCCCAACGCTACGGCCTCAGCGAAACCGACATGCAGCGCCGCTTGGATTCGTCCGCGGTCGAGCACGTCAAGGGTGACACGCTTGACGTCATTTTGACGAAGCTTCGCAACACCTACTGTCGGTCCATCGGCGCGCAGTTCATGCACATCGACGATCGCAACATTCGCGACTGGTTGCAGCAGCGGATGGAGAGCACCGAGAATCGGTTGGACCTGCCCCACGAGACACAGCGGCGGATCTACGCGCGGTTGGCCGACGCCTCGATCTTCGAAGAATTCGTGCGACGTAAGTTTGTCGGCGCGAAAACGTTTTCGCTCGAAGGTGCCGAAACCCTGATCCCGCTGATCGACTTGGCGCTGGAAAAGGCGGGCGAGCATGGGGTGCAGGAAGTCGTCATGGGGATGGCTCACCGCGGCCGTTTGAACGTGATGGCCAACATCCTCAAGAAACGCGCGATGAACATCTTCTGGTCCTTCGATGATCCCAATCCGGAACTCAGCCGCGGCGGCGGCGATGTCCGCTACCACTTGGGATACAGCAGCGACTGGAAAACCGCCCGGGGGGATCATCTCCATATCTCCTTGTGCTTCAACCCCAGCCACCTGGAATACGTCAACACGGTCGCGATGGGACGCACGCGTTGCAAGCAGGATCATCGGGGGGATACCGACCGGCGACAGGTGATGAACGTCTTGGTCCACGGCGATGCCGCGTTCGCCGGCGAAGGGGTCGTGCAAGAAACGTTGAACCTGAGCCAGTTGGACGGCTACCGCGTCGGCGGCACGTTGCACATCATCATTAACAACCAGGTCGGGTTCACGACCGAGCCGGAGCAAGGCCGCAGCACCACCTACGCGACCGACGTAGCGAAGATGCTGCAAATCCCGATCTTTCACGTCAACGGCGAAGATCCCGAGGCGGTCGCACAAGTCGTCGCCTTGGCGATGGATTTCCGTAACGAATTTCAACGCGACGTCGTCATCGATCTGTACGCGTTTCGTCGTTGGGGACACAACGAAGGCGACGAGCCACGGTTCACCCAGCCTCGCATGTACGCCGAAATCGATCGTCGCGCCGGCGTCCGCGAACAGTATCTCAATCGACTCAAGGCACTCGGGAAAATCTCCGAAGAGGAAGCCGAGGAAATTCAGAAGGAACGAACCGAGAAGTTGGAGTCCGAGTTCGACGCCAGCAAGAACCACCAATTCGTCCCCGACACGCAAACGCTCGCCGCCGGTTGGAGCGATTACTTCGGTGGCCCCGAGCCGGTCGAACCGACCGACACGACCTTCGACGAAAACTTGCTGGGTGAACTGGTCGACGCGGCGACGCGGTTGCCCGAAGGGTTCGCGCAACACAAAAAATTGAAGCGGTTGATCGCTAACCGTCGCAGCATGGCGGCCGGCGAAAAGCCGTTCGACTGGGCGACCGCCGAACTGGCAGCTTTCGCGTCGTTGCTTTCAAGCGGGCATGCGATTCGGTTGACCGGCCAAGATTGTCAACGCGGCACGTTCAGCCAACGGCATGCCGTTCAGCACGACGTCAAGACCGGCGAGACCTACATGCCGCTGGAGCACCTGTCCACCAACCAGGCACGCGTCGAGCTGCACAATAGCCCGCTCAGCGAAGCCGGGGTGCTCGGATTCGAGTGGGGGTATTCGCTCGACGCGCCCAACAGCTTGGTGCTATGGGAAGCCCAGTTCGGTGACTTTTGGAACTGTGCACAAGTCATCGTCGATCAGTTCATCGCCAGTGCCGAAGACAAATGGAATCGACTCAGCGGCCTGGTGATGTTGTTGCCGCACGGGTTCGAGGGACAAGGCCCCGAACACTGCAGCGCCCGGGTCGAACGGTTCTTGGCCATGACCGCCGAGCACAACATCCAAGTCTGCCAGCCGACCACGCCGGCACAGTACTTTCACCTGCTGCGTCGTCAAGTGATTCGCAAGTGGCGAAAACCCCTGATCGTGCTGACGCCCAAGAGCCTGCTGCGACACCCCGAAGTGGTCAGCGATCGCAAGGAGCTTGCCGAAGGATCGTTCGAGCGAATCCTGAGCGACAAGGACGTGGATCTGTCGAAGGTTCGCCGCGTCATGCTGTGCACGGGAAAGATCTACTACGACTTGAAGAAGAGTCGCCAAGAACGCGAACTCGATGATGTGGCGCTGATTCGCCTGGAACAGCTTTATCCATTGGAAAGCGATGAATTGATCGCTGCCCTGGATGGAGTGCCCCGCGATGCCGAAATCTTCTTTGTCCAAGACGAGCCGCGGAACATGGGAACCTGGCCTTATCTGAAGCTGAACTTCGGTGATGATTTTAACAGCGCCGGTTGGACGCTGGTTCCCATCACACGCGCCGAGTCGGCCAGCCCCAGCACGGGAAGCATGGCGGCACACTTGATGGAACAAAAGGAACTGATCGAAGCCGCCTTTGCAGGGCTGTAGTCGCGAGAATCGCCCAAGCGCTTCCTACGAGTGGGGCGACGCCGACGGCGTACCTGTTTTTCGCGGTAGGGCGCGAGCCCAATGGCACTCAATCGACAAGGTCTTGACCAGCGCAGGGCCCGTAGGCTCGCGCCAAACGGCTGATCATCAATCGACAACGTACGCCGAGACGCGATGGCAAAACGTTTTGCCCAAAAGTGTTTTGCCATCAAACAGTTCGCGCATCGTTCGTTTTGACGATGGGTTACAATCCGGACCGACGCCACGTCGACGCTCTTCGATTGATTCTTTCTTCATGGCCGAAGCACGGATGAACACGCTTTCTGTTAGCCAGCTCTCAACACTGCGTTGGGACCTGGAGTCGGACGTTAACGCCTATGCCCAACGCGGGTTTGGTGGCATCGGGCTGTATCGTCCCAAGGTCGAAGATTATGGTGTCGAACGAACGATCGAATTGCTCGCTGAACATTCGATGGTGGCCACGTCGTTATCGTGGGGTGGAGGGTTCACCGGCAGCGACGGACGGCCGTTCGAAGATGCCGTTTCGGATGCGGTCAGCGCCGTGATCCAAGCCGCGCAATTGCGTGCCGGCACGCTCATCGTGTTGGCCGGCGGCAAGAACAACCACATCAAAACACATCTTCGCCGAACCCTTTGTCAAGCGCTCGATCGGGTTGCCGCGGTTGCCGCGGAACACGGCGTCAAGTTGGCGCTGGAGCCGTTTCACCCGGGCTGTGGTGACGAATGGTCGTTCGTCCATGATCTGCAATCCACGCTCGATATCATCGAACGCGTTGACAACCCGTCCCTAGGGATGGTGATAGACACCTACCACATCGGGATGGATCGTGACGCGATGCGTTGGCTGCCCGACGTGGCTCGCCATCTTCATCTGGTTCAACTCGGTGACGGCCGGCATTGTCCGCACGGCGAGATGAACCGCTGCCTGCTCGGTGACGGTTGCGTGCCGTTGCCCGAACTGATCGAACTGTTGCACGAAAATGGTTACTGCGGGTCATGGGAAGTGGAGCTGATCGGAGAGGACGTCGAATCGATCAGCTACGATCATTTGCTCGATCACACCAAACGCTATCTCGATCACACTCTCGGTCAGTTGTGCTGATTTTTGATTGACGTGAAACCCGACATCCAATCCACGGCGGAAAACCGTAGGTCATCGCGTTTCTTGTCGATCGCCTTGTTCAGCTTGGCGTGAAGCTTCTCGTTGATGTCGTCGATCAAAATCTCATTGACGATCTTTTCAACGATCTCGCCCCAGGTTTCTGCGACCTCGCCACCGACTTTGCTGATCCGGTCGACATGCAACGCATCCAGATGCAATGACGCTTTCGTCACCGTGGGGTCGATCACGATCGCCGGTGGAAGCACCGAATAATCGGGATAGCTGCTCAGTCGTCCGTGCACAGTCAGTCGGATTTCCATGTGCCCGCTGACTTCGACGCTGTACCACTGGACTCCCAGATTCCAGCGCTCGATGCGAGCGGAAAAGTCCAGTGGCGTCGCCAGTTCACATTCAATCGTCCAGCCGGCGCGCTGGGACGCGTCGCCATTGCAAGGCGTGACCTGACGCACCTCGGCAATGACGGGGCGAGGTGCCGACGCGTCGCCGGGGAACTGCACGTGGTAGCGGGTTTGCAACCCGTGACGGACCTCGCGCCAGCGGCGGTGCGTGGACAGCTTCAGCCCGTCGCGGCGGATCCGCACCCCGGCCCAGATCTTCTTCGTCTTTTCCCAGTTCTTCTTGCCGTTGTACTGGTGGGGCGTCTTGCGGATCGCCAAGTCCACGAGCGACTGGAGCGTCGCTCGGGCTTGGTCGGAAGTCATCATCAAGCCGAGTCCGTTCGGCTCGCTGTCCGGCAGCGGGGCTTGCGCCTCAACACGTCGTGAAGCGACAAGCAGCAGCGTGGCGGTTGCTAGCATGTAGCCGACCGCACGGCGGCTTGGTCGGCTGAGTCCGTTTAGCGATAGACCACTGCGAAGTAAACGCCATCGCGACCGGTGACCATGGCGGCGCCGGCGGCGGTCATTCTGGGATCGCTGGTGTAGCACGCGGAGACTCCACGAGGCGAAAAGGAGCTGGACCAGCCGACACCTTCGTAGCGGCCAGGTGCAAACGATCCCGGCGGATGCGACTTCAGACCCATGCTGGCCATCTGGCGAGCGCGGCGCTCGGCAACCGATTGCAATGTTGCGTCATATCGCAGGGTCCGCAGCCCTTGTCGAGAGCGCTGGTTGTTCAGCATGCTCAGAACGTTCTGAACGCCTCCGCTGGCTTTCTGATAAGCAACTTGGGCAACCGATCGGAGCGGGGTCGCGGTTGCAGCCTGGGGCGCCGCAGTGGTGGTGGTGGTCGTCGTCGCCGGCTGCGAGGTCGCGTGGACGCGGCCGCATTTCGGGCAAACGTAACTCGACGCGGTGGTCACCACGCTCGATGCGGAGGGCGCCGTCGATTGGGCGGTCACCTGAGTTCCAGACAGGCTGAACATCAGCACGGGGCACAGAATCGCCAGGACTACATGAAGGCGAGCACGAGAAATTGCGGTTGAACGCACGTTGGTTTTCTCCTACGAAAAGGACTAGTCGTGGCGGCCGACATCTGACCGCGACGAGTGAATTGGCCGCAAAGCTTCTCGATCGTTCGAGATTGCGGAAGGGGCAGGGTGGGGAGAATGCAAAAGTTTTGCGGCCTGCGTTTCTTTGGCACGCCCGTAATCGAATCGCATCAAGGGCTTGCGGCGACGAGCGGTGCCGGCAAAAAATTTTGGCAGACTGTCAGGCCAGGAAGAATGCGTTAAATGGGAGGTTCTGTGTCGCCGTTGAAGGGCTGCGTCGCCACGGCGGAGCGGGCTAGTTCAGGCGATCCCGAGAGTTACCGGTTCGCGACAACGCCCGCGCCATGCTCGATTTTCCCAGCCGACTCACCCAGCCGATTCACCCCTCTCGGAGGCGAACGGCGTAGCACCAGCGATACGTGCCGCCACCGGAAAAGGTGCCATCGGGTCGGATTCGCGTGGACGCCGTGTCGGTCGCCGTGTCGGTCGCAACGTTCGATGCCGCCGCGGGTTTGATCTGGATCGCGGCCGAGTCGTGGTAGGTCGTTCCGAGTTGCTCGGGGGTTTCTTTCGCGCGGCAGGCCCAATCGAAGCGGAATCCTTCGGGCGTCGGTTCGACACTCAAACTCCAGTGGCTCGTTCCCGCACATCCGACACCGAGGGCCACGTCGCGTCCGTCGATTGATTCGATCGACAGCTGTTGGATCGGCGGCGATTCCGGCCACGCCTGTTCACCGGTGCCGTTTCGGCAGGCGATCTGCTGGCCGTCGAAATCGATCGTGTGATCGAAGCGGTCATGGGTCCAGACAAAGTGGACGGTGCCGAGACCCTGCGGATGGTGCAGCGAGAGCGGCGTGGTGGAGGTGGACACGATAGGCTCGGCTAGGCGTTGGGGGGCTCGGCTAGGTGTTGGGCTGGGTGCGGCCGGCGAGTTGGTGAAAGGATCGGAGCAGATGTAGCCCGTTTGCCTGGCTTTTTTCGGGGTGAAACTGTGTCGCGAAAAGGTTCTCGCGTGACACCATCGCGCAAAACTCGTGCCCGTAATCACAGGCCAGCGCCATCAGCGACGGATCCTCGGGGCGGACGTAGTACGAGTGGACGAAGTAAAAGTGGCTTTCGTCGGCCAGATCGTCCAGCAGCGCCGATTCAGACGTCTTGCGGACGGTGTTCCAGCCCATGTGTGGGACTTTGAAGGTGTCCGGCAGTTCAAAACGAACGACGTCGCCGGGCAGAATGCCCAGCCCGCGGTGTGTTCCGTGTTCGTAACTCTCCTCGAACAGCAACTGAAGCCCCAGGCAAATTCCCAGGAAGGGGCGTCCGGTTTGGACAAAATCGTGAATCGGTTGCGCCAGATCGCGACGGTTGATTTCGGCCATCGCGTCCCCGAACGCTCCGACACCGGGCAGGATCAGTTGTTCGGCGGTGGCGATTTCGTGCGGGTCAGACGAAAAGACGGCTTGGCCGCCGACCCGCTCGATCGCTTTCTGGACGCTCCGCAAATTCCCCATTTGGTAGTCAACGATCGTGATCATGGCAAAAACGACGGGTTTGAGCAGCGCGAACTTGAGCAGCGCGAACTTGGGCTGCGAGAACTTGGGCTGCGAGAACACAGTGGACA
This sequence comes from Phycisphaera sp. RhM, assembly GCA_033042175.1. GTDB lineage: Bacteria > Planctomycetota > Planctomycetia > Pirellulales > Pirellulaceae > Stieleria. The sequence goes on along the minus strand of WCIL01000001.1, from coordinate 327,693 downwards.
CGGAAACGACACACTAATGGGAATTGCGTTCGCTGCAAATCCCCGGCGTCACAGCGGAACGGATGGTGGACGGGAAGCGACCGGCCGTCTCCCAGGCCCCGCCCAAGGGAGTCGTGAAGGCTCTCGATTGGTGGCGGAGTGGACGTCGGCAAACGTCTCATCTACGATCCCCGCTCCGACTATCGGGATTTTTTCTGCCGGGAATGATTGCCGCCCCCTCCGCTTTACGAAACCGTTGTTTTCGATGTCTGACTCGCTCCTGCCGCTGCGGCGACTGATGCAAACGTTGACCGAGCGAGCCCAGACGCGCCCGGAAGGGTCCTACACGACGAAGTTGATGGCGGGCGGGACTGGCAAGATCGGTGAGAAAATCTTGGAAGAGGCGCGCGAATTGATTGAGGCGGCCGACGAACCGGGCGAGGCCGGCCGCGAGCACTTCATCTATGAGGCTGGGGATCTGATTTATCACACCCTGGTGATGTTAGCCTATCGCGGTGTCGATCTGGACGAGGTCGCCGCGGAACTGGGGCGTCGTGAAGGGACGTCCGGATTGGTCGAAAAAGCCAATCGAAGTCAACCGAAAACGGACGAATAGACGCAAGCGATCCACCATGGGACAATTGAGTAACAATTTGAGAATCGGGCTTCCCAGCAAGGGGCGGCTCAGTGAGTTGTCCGGCGAGCTGCTGCTGCAGGCCGGACTGAATTTTCGCCGCCAAAACCGCGGGCTGTTCGCCAAGGTCAAGGGACTGCCGATCGATTTGGTCTTTTTGCGAACCGATGACATCCCCACCCTGGTGGCCGAAGGCGCCATCGACATGGGATTCACCGGCAGCGATTTGGTGGAAGAAGCCAACGCCAACGTGACCACCCGGATGCGTTTGGGCGTCGGGCGATGCCGTCTGGCGATTTGCATTCCCGATGACAGCCCGATCCGATCGGCCAACGAGCTGGACGGAAAACGCATCGCAACCAGCTTTCCCCACATCACCAAAGCCTATCTGGGACAACACAACGCGCTTGCGCACATGGTTTCGCTTTCCGGCAGCGTCGAAGTGATGATCCAATTGGGCGTGGCCGACGCGATCGTGGATCTGGTGGAAACCGGCAGCACGTTGGCGGCCAACCGTTTGCGCATCCTGGAAGAAATCGGTTCCTATCAAACGATTCTGATTCAAAACGATGCCTGTCGCGATTCTGAGATGGCCGATCGTGTGGTTCGACGGCTGGAAGGAGTGGTGATCGCGCGAGACTACTCGCTGCTGGAATACAACATTCCGACGGCCAAGCTGGCTGATGCGGAGAAGATCACGCCGGGATTCAATTCGCCGACCATCGGAACGCTCGAAGACGAAGCCTGGCGGAGCGTGCGAGTGATGGTGCGGAGCAGTGAGGTGATCGACGTCATGGAAAAACTCGAACGACTCGGCGCCTCGGCGATCTTCCAAACCACCATCTCCAACTGCAGACTCTAGCGGGGAAATCAATGTCCAACGACTATCCGATCGAAATTGATGTTCAAACTGTCAAAGCACTGCAGGATTCGGATGAGTCCTTCTTGTTGCTCGATGTACGACAAAACGAAGAGTATGCGACCGCAAAGATCGATGGCAGCGTGCTGATTCCGATGGGGGAGCTGGGGCAACGCCTGGATGAACTGGACCCCTACAAGGATCAACGGATCGTGGTGCATTGCCACCACGGCGGACGCAGCATGCAGGTGACCGAGGCATTGCGGTCACGCGGTTTTGACAAGGTTCAGAACATGGCCGGCGGGATTGACGCTTGGAGCCTGCAAATCGACGGCTCGGTTCCGCGTTATTAATCCGGCGTTATTGATCCGGGGCCATTAATGTGGCGCCGAACGCGGCGGAGTCGTGCGGGTCAGGGTACATTAGGGCAATGGGTTGTTGACGCCCTATTGTAAAAGCAGCTCCGTCGCGTTCCCGATTCCGGGTGACGGCGTTCCGCTGCTGACGACTCTTCGATGATGATTTCGGCGACCGCTGGAGGCCCGCATGTTCACCCACGGAAACGAATCGCGACAATCAGAACCCGACGCGGAGTCGTCTGATGCACCGATTGCCGACCAGCGGGAACGGCGTGATGCCCCCTCGGCCGCCGGCCGGCATCACACCGATCCCGACGTCGCTCGGGGGCTATTGGGGAAAATCGAGACGGTCCGGACGCAATTGCAAAGCGTGATCCGCGGCAAAGCGGACGTCATCGATTCGGTGTTGACCTGTATCCTGGCCGAAGGGTCGGTGCTGGTCGAGGATGTTCCCGGTGTCGGCAAAACCACGCTGGCCAAGTCCATCGCAGCGCTGATCGACTTGGATTTCCAGCGGATCCAGTGCACGCCCGACCTGCTGCCATCGGATATCTTGGGCAGCGCCATTTTCCAGCCCGCCAGCGGCGAGTTTCACTTTCGTCGCGGCCCGATTTTTTGCAACCTGTTGATCGCCGACGAAATCAACCGCGCCTCGCCGCGAACCCAGAGCGCCCTGTTGGAGGCGATGGCCGAGTCCCAGGTCACGATCGATTCGACGCAGTATCGGCTCGAGAAACCGTTTATCGTCATCGCCACTCAAAACCCGGTCGGATTCGAAGGGACCTATCCCCTGCCGGAATCGCAGCTGGATCGGTTCTTGTTTCGATTGTCGATGGATTACCCGGATCAAGAAAGCGAAATTGATTTGTTGCTCGATCAAGCATCGCATGACCCTTCGAGCGAACTGACGCCGGTGATGCATCGTGACGACCTGGCGACGCTGCAGCGTTTTGTTCGCGAAGTCACGGTGGATCGAAAGGTGGTCCGCTATCTGGTGACGCTGGTCAATGCGACCCGCCAGGACACGCGGTTGCGGGTCGGTTGCAGTCCTCGCGGATCGAAGATGTTGCTGCGTGCGGCGCAGGCTCGGGCGGTGCTGGACCAACGCGATTACGTGCTGCCCGACGACATTCAAGAAGTCGCCGTCGCCGTGCTCGCCCACCGAGTCTCGATGCGCTCGGTGTCCACGTCATGGAATGATGCGGCGTCGGTGATCGACGAGCTGATGCGGCAAACGGAGGTGGTGGTGTGAGTGCCGACGTGTCGGTCCATCCGCCGGCCGCCCCAGCTGAGGCGCTCGGCAGCCAGGGTAATGGCAGCCAGGGTAATGGCAGCCAGGGTAATGGCAGCCAGGGTAATGGCAGCCAGGAGTCGAGTAGCCAGGGGGGATCGGCTGGACGAGCGATGCGGCCGGAGGATGACCGCGGTCAGGGCCGCCCCTTTGCGGCGGGCAGAAAGTGGCGGCGGGTGGTGCGCCGCGTGTTGCATGGTTTGGCACGCGTTCTGACTGCGCCGATTCGGGCCTACTTGTCGCTCCGCCGCAGCATGACCGTCGCGTCGGTGTCGGTGTTGTTGGCGTTGTTCATGACGCTCAATGTGATCTGGGGATTCCCCTGGAACGGCATGATGGGCGCCGCGGTCGGGTTGCTGGTGGTCGGTTTCGCGATCAATCGAATCATGTGTCCGGGATTGAAGATGAGCGTTTCGCTCCCCCGATCGGCCGTCGCCGGGCACCCGTTCTCGGTCAACGTTCGGCTGACCAATGCCAGGATGTTCCCGGCATTGAATCTTCGTGTCGGCTGGCACCGCGAAGGTGTCCGCGACATCTACCCTCGACGCAATGCGACGGCATGGGACGCCTCACCGCCGGTGGCGTTGGATCTGTTGCGGAGTGGCGACCAGATGCAATGGCACGGGGCGATGCGATTTCACGATCGAGGCATTCACGCGTTGCCCGACTTTCAAGTCGCCTCCACGTTCCCGTTTTATTTGTTCCATTGTCGCCGTGGCATGGCCACCGACACCCAGATCGCGATCACGCCGGCACCGGCCCGTGATGACGATGATTCGACCACACGCGCGCTGCTCGCCGCGATCGGCGACTGGGCACAGCAACTCGTCGCCGGTGCCCCGGTGGAGTACGTCGGGAACCGAGAGTATGAAGTCGGTGTCCCGGTGCGGCGTTGGGATTTCGCCTCTTGGGCGCGGCTGGGGCGTCCGATCGTTCGCGAGTATCAGTCTCCATCGATCCAGGCGGTGACTCTGATCGTCGACACGTCGCAGCGCCCGGTCGACGATCGTGCCGCATCACGCGCCCAACTGAAGCAGCGGAAACTCGAGGCGGAGGCCTTGTTTGAACGATTGATGTCGGTGACCGCGACCGCGATCGCCGAGATCACCAGTCGACGGGTGCAGCTTAATCTGTGTTTGACTCATGAACCGGTCGTCGAACTCCCCTCGCGTTCGCTGGCCCAGCCGACCGAAGACGTCGAGCGGATGCTCGTTCGCTTGGCGGCCGCCACTCCGGTCGATCCACTCTTGGGCGAAGAACGTCTTCAGGAAGCAATCCAATCGATCCGGTCGCAGCCGACATTGATTTTTTCGATGTTGGATCTCGGCGATCAAGAGCGCGCCGGACTTGCCGGCAACCTGCCCGGTCATGTGACCTACATGAGGATTCGACCTCCAAAACGCGAGGGCCACGACGCACATTCGGGAGATGCAGATGATCGATAAACCGATCCATCGACGCAGTTCGCTGGTCGCTGCCGATCAATTGAACGATTCGCCGGCAAAGTTCTGGCTGTTACCGGGGTTGTTGTTGGTCCAGGCGATCTTCGTGGGGTCGGCGTTCGAAACGATGACGATGACGTTGGGCGCGTTTGCGTTTGCCCTGCTCGTCGTCGGTTTTTTTCTTCAGGGGATCGGGCAGCGCGCGGCGGTGCGGGCAAAGTCTGCGTCACCGACACGCCCCCCGGCGCTGTCCGAGTCGCGCTGGCCGGCAACCCCAGCCGACGCCCACCACAAGGATCACGCGGGGGCGACCCCCGGCAGCGATCACCTGATGTTGCTGCGGAAATTTGCGATGTTGCCGGTCCTGTTGATCGTCAGCGGACTGGGGGTGTCGCTGCGGATCGTGCATCACATGTCGGGCAATCTGAATCCGGTCGCGATGGTTGTCGATTCCACGTCGCACCTGGCATTCCTGGTGATTGCGACGCTATGGGTGTTCTACCCACGTCGCGGACATCCGGCGATGTTGGGCTGTGGTCTGTTGCTGGTTCTGACGACCGTGACCGGTGGTGGTGTCAGCCAAACGATCACCGGCCAATTGGTCGCCGCGCTGGCGACGGTGATCGCATTCTCATTCGGGGCGGACCACATCCTGCGACGTTGGCAGAGCGATGGATCCAGGACGCGACGCAAGTTGACGCAAGAACGATTTCCCAAGACGACTCCTCTGCCCCGATCCACGGTTTCGATCTCGACCCATTGCGATCAGGCCAGCGCCGGCCGCAGTACCTTGATCTATTCGGTGTTGGCGCTCTCGGTCTTGCTGATGTCCACCAGCGCCGCGGGGCACTTGGCCAACCACGTCGTGCCGGGGCTGCAGCTGGATTTCTTCGATCGCCTCTCTCAATCGCTCGAAGCGGTCACGGCCAACTCCATCATCGGTGGCTCTCGCTACGTCAGGGGCAGCAAGCTGGGGTCGGTCCGAAATCACATGATCGGAGAACCGGGCGAAGTCGCCGTTCGCGCATTTTCGGTCACCGCGCCCGGATATCTACGTGGCACGGTGTTTGATTTGTATCTCGATGGCCGTTGGTCCTCGGCCTCGTATCGCAACTTCACACGCGGGGTCGAGATCGATTCGATTCTGCCGCGAACCGCCGAGGTCGAAGGTCCCGGGGAGACAACTCTGGTCGTCAGCAAAGGTGCCAGCTTGGATCGATTTTACGTGCCAAAGAATCCGCCAGAAAAGGATTCGGATCAGGACTTGTTGGGCACGATCGAAGTTCACAATGTGCCGCTCAAAGGCCGACTGTTCTTTACAGCACTCTCGACCGATTGGATCGAAGCGGCAACGTCCGGCGCAATGCTCTCGCATCATGACATGGTGATCAATGGAGTGGATTCTCGACAGCCCTATGTGTTGGGCATCCGCTCGGACGCACCGCGGGAAACACTCGATCCGCTACGCGAAGCAATCCTGCTGGAATTGCCGCGGCAATTGCGGAATGCCATTGCCCCGATCGCGCGATCGGTTTGTGACGGACGACTGACCGCCCGATCGAAAGCGCGTGCCATCGAAGACTACTTCCAAGCCAACTATCGCTACTCCCTCAGCGGTGTGACGACGCCGACGAACGTCGATCCGATCGAACACTTCTTGAGTACCCAGCACCCGGCGCACTGCGAGTTTTTTGCCAGTGCCGCCGCCGTCATGCTTCGCGCCGAAGGCGTCCCGACGCGTTATGTGACCGGGTATGTCGTCACCGAACGGAGCGAAGGAGACGAGTATTGGCTGGCGAGGAATCGTGACGCCCACGCTTGGGTGGAAGCGTACGATGAAATCAGCGAGCAGTGGTTTCCCGTCGAGGCCACGGTCGGACGCACGTACCGAACGTTGATGACCGAAGAAGGTTTGGCGGATACCGGTGCCGGCGCCCAAGACGGTTTCCTCGATGGCGAGGAGGACCAGTCGCTGCTGGGGATGATCGTGGGGCGGCTGTTGTCGTTTCGCGCGACCGATTCGTTGACGTTTCTGTTTCGCATCGCCCAGCTGCCACTGTTTTGCATCGTCGTCGGACTGCTCTGGATCCGCCAACGCCAAAAACAAAGGGCCGGCAGTGATCCGATGGAATTCGAAAGTCGGCAAATGTTGCATCGAGTGGATCGAAAGCTGCGCAAACACGCACTGATTCGTGATCGATCCGAAACCTTGCATCAGTTCGCGTCCAGAGTCGAAGCGGTCGCGGGCGAGCAACACGAAGCGGCGAGCATGTTGACCCGTGCCGCACAGTGGTATCGAGACTACGCCGCGGCTCGCTATCGCGGCAGGATGCCAACCCCGATGGATGCGACGGGCGGGTGAACGAGCGATTGGATTACAAACAGGTTGATGCGGAAACGTTGCGGTTCCGCGTCCGCGTCACGCCGGGCGCTAAAAAGGCCGGCGTCGGCGGCACCCACGACGGAGCGCTCAAGGTTGCCGTTCATACCGCGCCCGAGAATGGGAAAGCCAACCAGGCGGTCATCAAAACGATCGCCAAGCAACTCGGGATCAGTAAAAGCCGGGTCGTGATCTTGGCCGGACAATCCGCGCGTGTGAAATCAATCGAAATCAACGGATTGGCCGCCGCCGAGGCGATCGAGCGACTGACGGCCTTGGCGTCGTCGCCGCTTCGATGAGGCCCTACGCATCAAGTTAACAAGTAACCCTCCCGTGTGCGGGAGGGTCGAGCGCGGCGAGGGGAGGGTTTCCGCGGCCGCGCACCCACCGATGCCAACAACGACGAACCGACGGCTTGACCTGGTGCCTATGCCTTGGCCATCGCCCAAGGTCCGCTGATCGGCACAATCAGTACCATCGGCCAGATTCGCGAGTCGTTAGAGTTTCTCTTGCCCCATTCTGCTCCCTAAACGGACTCCTTTCCCTAATCAGCGTGCTAGGTTTTTTTGGCCCAGCGTTCAGCAAACTTCCAGCGAGAACCATCGCCAACGCTAACCGTCCCTGTCCGCGATCGAATTCGCTGACGGGGCCGGTCGCAACGCAACGCACGGGGCCGGATGGTTCGACTGTTTCCCAAGGAATCCAACGCATGCCTTCTTCGAAAGCCGACACGTCAGATCGCACTGAAAGCCGCAACGCATCTTCGAAAAGCAAACCCAACGAGACCGCCGGTGCGGACACGAGTGCGGCGGCCGAGCAGATCGTCACGCTTGATCGCCGACGCCCCACCGCGGAACGTCGCGGCGGTGATCCGGACGCCCTGGACGTCGGTGTGATGAAAAACCCGCGACGAAAAAAACAGCGTCGCCGGCACATCGATCCGACCACCTGCGAACGCGACTATTCCGATCCGGAGATCGAGTTCATGCGTGCGATGGATGATTACAAGCGAAAGAGCGGACGCATGTTCCCGACGTGCAGCGAAGTCCTGGAAGTCGTTCGCGACCTCGGCTACTTTCGATTGACCGATCAGCAAATCGACCTGCTCGGTTTGGGAGAGGGCGATGACGAGGCAGTCGACGCAGTTGAGGCAGTCGACGCGGATGAGTTCGAGGAAGAAGAAGCGGACGTCTGAGCGACTGCACCGCAGCATCGAAACATTCAACTTGGGCATCGGGCGATGGGGCATCGCCAGATGCCCTTTTTTATTTCCCCCGAGCTTTTATGCCCGCCTTGAGCGTCTCGATGATCTCGTCAACGTCATAGATGCAACCGCCCCAGGCTCCGCCGCCGACCTGTTGCAGTGCCGCCCACAGACGTGTGTCCTCGGGCATCGCCGATTCGACCGCCAAATCGGGATGCGGCGAACGCTGCTCCAGCAAGGTCGCCGCCGGCGTGCCATCGGCTGATTCGATCAACTCGACGCGACCATCCAGGCTGTTGCGGTCGATCTCGATTTCGATCACATCACCGTCGCGGACTTTGGCGATCGGGCCGCCGGCCAACGCTTCGGGCCCGACATGACCGACACAGGCTCCCGTGCTGACCCCGGAGAATCGGGCGTCGGTGACCAGCGCGACCTCTTTGCCGAACGACAAGTACTTGAGCGCCGAGGTGATTTGATAGGTTTCTTCCATACCGCATCCGAGCGGTCCGCGGCCGATCAACACGATGATATCTCCGGCGACGATCGGTTTGCCTTGCTGGCCTTTGACCGCGGCGATCGCATCGCGCTCGCTGGTGAAGACCCGCGCGGGGCCTCGTTTCCGATAAACGTCGTCGTCATCGATCACACTGGGGTCGATGGACGTCGCTTTGATCACCGATCCTTCGGGACAGAGGTTGCCGACCGGAAAACTGACCGTCGGGGTCAGCCCCTTGGCAGCCGCGTTGGCCGGTGGAACGATCACGTCGTCTGGATCCACGGCGTCGGACTCGGCCAGTCGTGCACGGCAAAACGCGCGGCGATCGCTGGATCGCCATTGATCCAAGATTTCGTCCCAAGTCATTCCGGTGACGGTCCGCGCGCTGGATTTCAATAATCCCAGTTCACGCAGATGCCAGGCCACTTCGGGAACACCGCCGGCCAGGAAAAAGCGAATCGTCGGATGGCCGGCCGGGCCGTTGGGTAAGCAATCGACAAAGCGTGGGACCGATCGATTGATCCGGCGAAACATCTCCGCATCCGGGCGTTTCAATCCCGCGGCGGCGGCGATGGCGGGGATGTGCAGCAACAGGTTCGTGCTGCCCCCGACGGCGGCGTGAATCAACATCGCGTTGTACAGCGCGTCCGCGGTCAGGATCTCGCCCAACGTGGCACCGGCGGCAACCTGTTCCATCGCGACATCGGCCGAGTCGCGCGCCATCTGGGTCCAGATCGGGCCGCCGCTGGGACCGAGTGCCGCGTGCGGAACGGTCATGCCCAATGCTTCGGCGACGACCTGACTGGTCGCGGCGGTGCCGAGGAATTGGCAGCCGCCACCGGGAGTGCCGCAGGCCCGGCAGCCTTCCAGTGATGCTTGTTCGAGCGTCATTTCACCTTTGGCGTAACGCGCGCCGATCGATTGGACTTTCCCCGCGTCTTCGCCGACGGTCGCGGGCAAGGTGACGCCACCGGGAACCAGCACACTGGGCAAGTTCTTTGCCCCGGCCAAGGCCATCATCATCGCGGGCAGACCCTTGTCGCACGTCGCGATACCGATCACGGCCTTGCGTCGCGGCAACGACCGGATCAGTCGTCGAAAAACGATCGCCGCGTCGTTGCGGTACGGCAACGAATCGAACATCCCATGGGTGCCTTGGCTGCGGCCGTCACAGGGATCGCTGCAGTAGGCTGAAAACGGCACCGCACCTCGCTCGGTCAACTGCTCGGCCGCGGCCCGCACCAACAAGCCGATTTCCCAGTGCCCGGTGTGGTAGCCGAGGGCCAGCGGCGTCCCGTCGTTCTCTCGCAGACCGCCCTGCGTGCTGAGGATCAAGTATTGATCGCCCAGCACCCGACGAGGGTCAAATCCCATGCCCACACTTTGCGTCAATCCGAACAGATCACCGGAAGACCACGTCCGCAAGATTTCGTCGGTCAGCGGCAGCGTTCCGGCCGGCCCGTCGGCGTGGGTGACAAGCGAATCGGGATCAGCGGGAGTGTCGAAGAAAGCTGGCACGGAAACTCTGACGGGAAAGGGGTGGGATGAAGAACGCGTGTCAAAGGCAGGCACTATACCAAACCAAGCCCTGCCGGGATTGGACGCGAGGCGTTCGCTGACGCTGAGATCGCTGACCCTGAGATCGCTGACCCTGAGATCGCTGACATGACCCCGACGGGGTCAAAGCCAGTAGCCGGAGGTGAGCGAAGCGACACCTCCGGACATCCGGTCCCCCGTCAGACGCGACCCCGAAGGGTGTCGAAGCAAATGACGTCGGCGCCCTCGGACCCGGCCAGCCCGCACGCTCAAGCTCACCCATCAACTCCTTTGCGAATGCAGACTGCCGCACCGCCGGCGGATTGATTCGCTGCGACCCCGTCCGGGGTCGAGGGGACTGTGGGACGTGCTTCCCGGAGGTGGCGCCGCGCTGACCTCCGGCTACTCGCTGGCATCCCTCCGGGAGACTCGGTTCGCTGCCGCTAACAAGGATCGCCTCGTGCGGCATGCACAGCATGCGGCTTCGCCGCTACGGCGTGCTCTGGCACGCGAGATCGTCCAACCACAGCGTTCCGGCTCCGCTGGCGACGATCTGGATCCGGACCGGGACGATGGTGCCGGCATCAACGCGTCGGCCGTCCGCGGTTTGCGTCATCTGAAACGGTGCAACCACCCGACGCCAGGAGTAACTGCCCGAATCGAATTCGATCAGCGTCTCCTCGCCGGGCCCCAGAATTCGCATCGCGCCGGCGGCAAGTTGCTCGGCTTTGACCCAACACGAAAGCGCATACGATTGACCGGCAACGACGGAAAACTCTTGGCCGGTTCGGCCCGAGGCGTCGACGACACCGTCGGGGTCCGCAGCGGTCGCGGTGATCGTCAGCGAGTGGTTTCCCGAGTGCGCGTCGGGGCTGATTTTGGCGGAAGACGCAAACCCAGGAGTGGTTTCCCACTTTGCGCCGGAAACGCTATTCCAGTAGCGGATCGAATCGAGTTCGAAGCCGCCATTGAGGATCGAGGCCGCGGTCGTTTGTCGGGGATCGGCCGGGGGCATCACTTCGATCTTGGTCGCCCGGGGCAGCTTTGCGAGTGATTTGATAAACGTTTCGAGCGAGACGAGTTGCGTTTCGTCGACGGGCGGCGAACGTTTCCGTCGACTCAGTTCAGTCGTGATGGAGCGAACGGTGGAGAGGAGATCGCAGGCGGGTTCGACGTCGATCGCGCGTGCGACGGCCGCCTCGGCCGCGACCAGGTCGTCGGACAACGCTGCGGTGCGGCAATGTCCCAGTGCCGCGGCGGCCTGATTTTCGCCCGTCAGTGCGGCACGTTCCGCGATCAAGAACATCGCCGCTGATTCGCCCAATCGCCCCTTGTTCTCCCAGCACTGGGCCAGCCCGAATGACCCGAGCGGATGATCGGGATCGGCATCACAGACCGCCTGGAAATCGAGTTCGGCCGATTCGAAGCCGCCTTCGCGCAACAAGATCATGCCACGGATCGCCCGCGCGTTCATGTTGTCTGGATCGATGGCCAACGCCGATTCGATCGCCGCGAGCGCCTCGTCCTGGCGGGCTTGATTGAGCCGGACGCCGGCCAATGCGGTGAAGCCATCGACCAGGTTGAAACGAATTTGGGATTCGGGGCGGGCGAGTTGTTGCTGCAACCAGTCGCCGATTTGTGCCCGTCCCCGCAGGTCGTCGACGGCGACGAAACGCACGTCGGCAATATCTCCCAGAGGATAGGTGTCGATGGCGGTTTGGATCCAAAGCCGCAGGGCTCGATCGACTTGCGACAGTTCGGCGTATGCCTGACCGGCCTGCCATCCGACCCAGGGGTGCACGTCGTAAGACTGCATCGCCCGCTGCGCATCCTCGAGACTCCATTGCAACCGTTCGGTCGCTCGGCGCTGACGTTGGGCCGGGCTGTAACGTTCGTCGTCGGCGATCAATTGAGCCTGCCAGCGATAGACGCTGGAACGATCGGCAAAGGCAAAGCAACGCTGGGGCAACAGCGTGATGCACTGACCGAAGGCGTGCAGCGCGGGTGCCAAGTCTTCCCATTGCAACTCGTCGGGACGCTCGGCGCCGCTCCGCTGGGCGATCAAATAATGGACTTGCCCGAGGCCCAAATGCGTTCCGTAATAGTTCGGACCCAGCGCGGCCGAGCGACCGAACAGATCACGCGCGGTGAGCAGTGCGTCGTCACCCTGATAGCCGCGAAAGACCAACTCAAAGCTGGGGTCGATCGCGGCGATCATGCTGAGCACGGCCAGCGAGTGCGCATCGGCGCCGTTGCGTGTTTGTCCCAAATCCTTTCCTTGCAAACGCGCGCCAGTGCCCAGTCGCATGTTTGCGATCGATCGATACAAGCGGGTGGATTCGGACAGTCGAAATCGATCGATGCGGTCACTGACCACCAGCGCCGCCTTCGCTTCGGCCTTTCCGGCATTGGTCGTCAGCAATCGACCGGCGGCACGGAGCAACGCACTGGGGCCTCCGACGCGACCTTCGCCGGTCAGTCGGACACCGATCGATTTGACCAGCATGGCATCCATCAACATCAACTGCTGATAAACGTCCCAGCGAAGGCGATCGATCTGTTCAGCCGAGAGGTCTTGATCGGGCAGCCCGGTCCACCAATCGGCGCGGTCCCAGATGCCCAGCCGTTTCAGGGCGGTGGTGCAGGCCAGCAGGGCTTTGGTGTCTCGGCTCAGGACGTTTTGTTGCTCGACGGTTTCGGCGAGGGTGTAAAAATCGACGAGCGCCTCGATGCGATTGGCTTTCTGTTCGATTCGATCGGCTTGTTCGATCAGTCGGGGTTCCGATCGCACGCCGGACAGCATATTGCGCAAGACGTCCAACGCGGAGGTGTATCGATCGCGAGATACCTCGATCGCGGCCAGATTTTCCGCGGCGTCGGCGGTGGTTTGCAACTCCGCGAGCCGTTGTCGGTCTTTCGCTTCGAGTTCCAGTCGCTTGCTGCGCCGTTCCTGTTCGGCTTGCAGTTTTCGGACGTTGGCCACATTCCACAGAATGGACCCCGAGACACCGCCGATGGCCAACAGCAGAAGCGTCACGGCGAGCGTACTGGTGACGGTGCGGTGTCGTCGCATCCAGCGATTCACGCGAACCGAAACGGAATCCTTGTGGACCGAGACCGCTTGATCGGCCATCCAGCGATTGACGTCGTCGGCGATGTGATTCGGATCAGCGTATCGGTCGGTGGGATCGGTGGCCATCGCTCTCAAGCAGATCGACTCCAGCGGCGGCGCGATGTCGGCAGCGATCTGGCGTGGCCGGGTCAGAGTCCCAGCGGCGATTGTTTTCAACAGCCGGGAGACGGAATCATCCTGATGGGGCGGGCGGCCGGTCAGGATTTGGTACAGGGTTGCACCCAGCAAATAGACATCCGTCCGTGTGCCGATGGACTCCAGTTTTCCCTGGGCTTGTTCGGGGCTCATGTATTGCGGCGTGCCCACGGTGCCGCCGACCCGTGTGGGCGTGGAGCCGCTTCCTTTGGCAATCGCTCGGGCCAGGTCGGCCGTCATTGATTCGTCGACCGGTTCGTCCAGCAATTTGGCCAGCCCCCAGTCGACGACCAGTGTTTCCCCATAAGGGCCGACCATGATGTTGGACGGCTTGATGTCACGGTGCAGGACGCGCTTGCTGTGCGCGTATTGAATCGTGTTGCAGACATCGACGAATCGTGTCAGCAGTTCGCGCAGTTGCAGCCCTTTGACGTCGACCGAATCGGAGGATTGCGGCGGTCGATGGTAGCGATCGATGGTGTCTTTCATCGTGTCGCCTTCGATAAACCGCATCGCGTAATAATGTTGGCCATCCGGCCAGGTGCCCATCGCATAGACGGGCACGATGCCGGGGTGCTCCAGCCGACCGGTCACCTTGGCTTCTTGAATGAAACGCTGGCGTGCTTCCTCGTTGTCGGCCCAGCGCGGTTTGATTTGTTTGATCGCGACGTCGCGATCGAGTTGTCGGTCATGGGCCAGCAAGACTTCACCGAGTCCTCCCTGGCGATAGGCACTGAGGACGCGGAAGCGGTCCGTGGCGTCCTGGTTCAATGGGTCGCTGAGCGTTGACGCGTCGTCGTTGGGGTTGTCGGGTTTGAGAAGATGCGACTGTAGAAACGCCCCGTCGCCGGCTTGCCGGTCCGCTTGGATCAGTTCCATCACCGCGTCACGCAGTTGACTGTCATCACCGCAGCGGCGATCGAGAAACGATGTGAGTTGGTCCGGCGGCAGTTCAACCGCCTCCAGAAAAATCGTCTCGATGGTGTGACGGTCAGGCATGCGTTGGGTGGACGTTAGGGTGCCGCGACGCTGGCCGCTACATCCGGATGCCAGGTCGGTGCGGCCAGTTCCAGGGTCAGCTTCCATCGTTTCGCCGCCTCCTTCAGTCCCGATTGACGGACCAGATTCAGCAGGGAGATCATCGGGCCGGTCTGGAGGGCCATCGGCAACGCTTCGATTTCGCTTTCGATGCGGACCAGGTTGGCGGCGATGGCGGGCGGCGGTTGAGTGCGATAGGTCAGTTGTTTGGCGAGTGATGCAATCCGTTTTCGCTCGCGCTGATCGGCCAATCGCGTCAACGCGGACTCCGCCGCACCACGATACTTTGGTGATCGTAGCAACCAGCTGGCCACGACCAGCTTGACCGCCAACGAATCCGACGCGGCGCGCCCGGCGGCAATCTGGACGATGGATTCATCGCCGCCGATCGCTCCGGTCCAATCGATCGGAAGGATTGCCAACGTCGTCGTCGGCAGGGGGCGGGCGTCGAGTTGGCTGACCAGTTCCAATGCGATGTCGCCCCGTCCGGCGCGCATCGCTGCTTGGGCGGCCATCATCGAGAGCCATTGTTGCCGCCAGACGGGAGGTCGGCTGGAGGCCTCGTGATCGCTGATGCTGCGGACCAAGGCGGGCAGCGCGGCGGCAAAGTCTCCTTGATGGAACAATTCCAAGGCAGCCGCTTGATCGGCCGGAACTCGGGTCAGGTCGACCGCAACGACGCGCGGCGATGAAACACGCGTGAC
The DNA here is from genome assembly GCA_033042175.1 of Phycisphaera sp. RhM. Classification (GTDB taxonomy): domain Bacteria; phylum Planctomycetota; class Planctomycetia; order Pirellulales; family Pirellulaceae; genus Stieleria. The sequence continues at coordinate 312,500 of WCIL01000001.1, read as the reverse complement.
GACGCTTTGCCCGTCCAGCAGAATGGCCAGTTGCTCGGCGTCGTAGGTTTGGATCGTTCCACGCAGCGTGCTCAGCGGTCGCGGGTACCAGCGTTCCTCAGAGCGCTCTGAGGAGCTCGATTTCGTTTCCGTCGGCGGCGCCAATCGGACGCGGTGCGGCGGTTCGGTCGCCGACGGTGTTTGGGCTTCAGCCGTTGCGGATCCGGCGGCCGACAGACTGACCAGGCAGGCCGCGACCAGATGCGGCCACGTGGTGGGGCGGGGACTGCCTGCGATCACGGCGCGAGTGCCTCCTCGGCGCCAGGTTCCGCGGCGCCAGGTTCCGCGGCGGCCGGCTGGGCCGGATCCGATCGCAGTTGCCGCACGTCGACGTATTGGTATTGTCCGTTGTTCATGCCGGCCAAGTCTTTCAAAAAACTATCCGCTGCGGGGCCGCCGCGGCTGCCGAATTCGATGGCGTGAATCGTCGTCCCGCTTTGCTCGGCGCGGTCCTGCACCACCTTCAATTCCAACTGGGACAGCCGCGGGATGTGCGCGTCGGTGAGAAAGAAAATGACGTCCGGTGAAAGTCGCAACGCCATCAGCAGGGCGCCTTTGTGTTTGGTGCCGCCGAACGCTTGGATCGCTTCGACGTAACGTTGCGCCCGTTTCAGGTTGTTCGGCTCACCGGCGACCATGGTCATCGGCATCCCGGACATCTGAAACGGTTTGACGTTCTCGTTGTAGAAAATGATCTGGAACTGTTGCTGGGGGGAGAGTGATTGCAGGCTGCGGATCAATTCTCGTTTGGCGCTTCGCAGCGGCAATCCGCCGAAGCCGTTCATGCTGTCGCTGCGGTCAAAGACATAGACGAATCGCGTCCCGCTGCCGGAGACGCCGAACAGGCTCGCCGTTGCTTGTTGGCCGGAGGGCGACCGGCTGGACGTGCCCGCTGCGTCGCCGAAGGCGTCACCGTCCAGTTTGACGTCGCCGGCGATCCCGCTGCCACTTTGTGGGGCCGGGGTCGATTGCATCGCCGACAAGATGCCTTGCAGATCGATCGGCGGTGACAGATCGGCCGGTGGGGCCGCGGCGGCCGACGCACTGGAGGCGTCCGCGGGGGTTTCCTGGACCGTTTCCTTGAGGTCCGCGGTGACTTCATCGTAGCGGTCGCGATCGGGCAGCCGATGGACCACTGCGATCCCGATTTGGCGGTCATTTATCCCCTCGGATCCCTTAGGGGCGGCGGAGGCCACCCAGGCGATGAGGATCAACAAAACCAGGTGCAGCACGAAGGAAAGCAGCAGCGGCGGTGTAGGATGGGGCTGGATTTCCGGCCCCAGCTTGGCAGGCGGCGAATCGTTTCGGGGCGGCGTTGCGTTCAAGCTGGTCATGGATCCAGTGATCGGAGACAATTCCGCTGCCAGACTCGCCAACGGCGGTTCTCAGCAGGGCCTCGCCAAATTACGTTATTAGATCAAGATTGTAACGATTTCACGCCGGCGCCAACGTCTCCGAGTTTCCGGACCCACGGCTCGAGCGCCCCTATTGGAGTAAATCTGTGAGCCAAGCTCGTTTTTTGTTTACCAGCGAATCGGTCAGTATGGGCCACCCTGACAAGTTGGCCGATCGGATTTCCGATGCCATCCTGGATGCCCTGTTCACCGAGGACCCCAACAGTCGGGTTGCTTGCGAAACCATGGTGACGACCGGCGTTGCAATCATCGCCGGCGAAATCTCCACCAAGGCCAAGGTCAACTATGCCGACGTGGTTCGTCAAACGATCAATGAGGTCGGGTATACCGACGATCAAATGGGAATCTGCGGCGACACCTGTGCCGTGATGGTCTCGGTCGACACGCAAAGCCCCGATATCGCCCAGGGCGTTGATTCGGATGCTGCCAGCGGCAAAGACGTCGGTGCCGGAGACCAGGGCCTGATGTTCGGCTACGCCTGCAAGGACACGCCGGAATTGATGCCGTTGCCGATCGCCTTGTCGCACCGCATCATCAACCGCATCACCGAGGCTCGCTTCAACAAAGAAGTCAGCTGGTTGCGGCCGGACAACAAGGCTCAGGTGACGGTCGAGTACGAAGGCAATACGCCGGTCCGAGTCGACACCGTGGTCGTCAGCGCCCAGCACGATCCCGACGTCACCAACGACGAGATCCGCGAGTTCATCATCGAAAGCGTCATCAAGCCGTCGCTGCCCGAAGGCATGGACAAGGGTGACATCAAGTATCACATCAACCCGACCGGCAAGTTCGTCGTCGGCGGACCTCATGGCGATTGCGGTCTGACCGGACGCAAAATCATCGTCGATACCTACGGCGGCTGGGGACGGCACGGCGGTGGAGCGTTCAGCGGCAAGGATCCGACAAAGGTCGACCGCAGTGCCGCCTACATGGCTCGCTACGTCGCCAAGAACATCGTTGCAGCCGGGTTGGCCGAGCGTTGCGAAGTCCAACTGGCCTACGCGATCGGCGTGACCGAACCGGTCAGCGTGCACGTCGACAGCGAGGGAACCGGAACCGTCCCCGACGAGCGATTGTGCGAACTGGTTCGGGAGCATTTCCCGCTGACGCCTTCCGGGATCATCGAACACCTGAAATTGCGCCGTCCCGTTTTCAAAGTCACCACCGCAGGCGGTCACTTTGGACGCGAAGGCGATACGTTCACGTGGGAAAACACCGACAAGGCCGACGCATTGGCGGCGGCATCGAAGCTGGCCGCTGCGGCCAACTAGCTCGTGTCGAAGGGACGTCACGCTTGTGCGTGACGCTGGCTACCGCGTAGGTCACGCTGTGCGTGACGGTTGGCATGCACAGCATGCCCTACGTGTGACGCTTGGCATGCACTGCATGTTTGGCGACTGCCGGAGGCAATGCCTCGGGCAACACGGCTTGGAATGATTGTCTCTCGCGCGGTGCGTGAACCTCTCGGTCCGTCAGGCGAGCTCACCCCTGGAGTCCAGCAATGCGTTTGGTTTGGACCTCCGATCTTCATCTCAACCACGTCGATTTAAGGGCCTGGGACGCCTGGGTTGCCCAAATCTGTCGCGATGGTGCCGACGCCGTGGTGGTCACCGGCGACATCTCGGAAGCCGAAGACGTGGTGTTTCAGTTGCGACGGATGGCCGAATCGATTCCGCTGCCGATTTACTTCGTGCTCGGCAATCACGATTTCTACGGATCTTCGATCGGGGCGACGCGACGCAGTGTGGCATCGATCACACGCGATCTGCAGTCGCTGTGTTACCTGACCGATGCAAGCACGATTGAATTGACGCCCGGTCACTATCTGGTCGGGGAAGACGGTTGGGGCGACGGGACCGAAGGTGATTACGAAAACTCACCGGTGCGGCTGAACGATTTCGTGGCGATCGAAGACTTTCGTCAGGTCGACCCGATCCGTTGGCCTCGTTTGTTGCGTGAGCAAGGTGCCCAGTCGGCGGATCGGTTGCGGCAAAAATTGCTGGCGCTGCCGGAGTCGGCGCGGGGCGTCACGGTGGCGACTCACGTGCCCCCATTTCGTGAATCCTGTTGGTACGAGGGGCGAACGACCGATGACCTTTGGGCGCCCTTTTTTGTCTGCGGCCAGGTCGGCGCGGTGTTGAAGCAATTCGCCGTCGAGCACCCCGCGATCGAGATGACCGTGTTGTGTGGTCACACGCATCACGCCGGCACCGCCGAGATGGCGGCCAACTTGGTGGTGCATACCGCCGCGGCCGAATACGGCGCGCCGCGGGTGGAGCGTGTGCTGGAGTGGTGAGCCGCGGGGGGCGTTGGGGTTGTTAGCGGAACGGCGCGAGCCGTCCGGTAGCAAGCATCACTCCGTTTGGTGTCAAAGGAGAGCGGCAGCGAACCGAGTATTCCGGAGGGATGCCAGCGAGTAGCCGGAGGTCAGCGCAGCGCCTCCTCCGGGAAGCACGTCGACCCCCTTCGGGCAACGCTGTGAAGCATTTATTCCCTGCGTTTGACGAGGTGTTAGCGGCAGGGCGCAAGCCCTCCGGTCCCTCATCGTTCCCGAAATACCGGAGGGCTCGCGCCCTACCGCTAAAAAAATGCTTCACAGCGACACCCTTCGGGGTCGCGTCTGACGCGGGACCGGATATCCGGAGGTGTCGCTTCGCTCGCCCCCGGCTAATCGCTTTGACCCCGTCGGGGTCATGGCCGCTAACAACATCACGGGCGTTCTGCGGGGATCGTTCGGCGCATCAAAAAACTCTGCGGTCCGGAGTGTGGTTCCGGGCGCAGAGTTCTTTGTGTTGCGGGAAGCAATCGGGCGAGGGTGAACTACTTGAGTTCGACCGAACCGCCGGCTTCTTCGATTTCGGCTTTGACCTTTTCGGCTTCTTCCTTGGAGACGGCTTCTTTGAGGGTCGCGGGGACGCCTTCGACCATCTTCTTGGCTTCCATCAGCGAGGCGCCGGTGAGGTTCTTGACGACCTTGACGACGTTCAGCTTTTTGTCGCCGAAGCCGGTCAGGACGACGTCGAACTCGGTTTGCTCGGCAGCGGCTTCACCGCCACCGTCACCACCGGCGGCCGCCATCACGACTCCGCCGCCTGCGGCGGGCTCGATGCCGTGGACTTCCTTCAGGTAGTCGCTCAGCTCTTTGGCTTGCTTGAGGGTCATTTCGGCGATCTTGTCGCCCATTTCTTTAGCTTCGGCGCTGAACTCAGCGACCGCAGTGGCTTCATCAGACATGACAGGTTTCCCTTAAAAAACGAATGGTCGGTTGTTTGAAAAACGGAATGGGGGGGGTGATAGCTGTGGCGGTCGACTACTCGTCGCCTTCGCTGATCTTTTTCAGCTGGCTGTTCAGCGTCTTTCCGGGGCCCAGCATCGCGGCCGATAGCGTGGATCCAGGTCCCAGAATTTGGCCGACGAGCATCGAGATTTGTTCTTCGCGGCTAGGCCATTTGCTGACCGCTTTGACACCATCGGCGTCAAGACGTTCACCGTCCATGACACCGCCGGTGGTGGTGAACTTCTCGTATTTCTCGCCGTCCTTGTCCAAACGGACAACTTCCTTGACCAGCGACACAAAGTCTTCGCCGCCGTAGCACACTGCCACAGGGCCACTGGCACCTTCGAAGGCCGGGGCCAACGAGGTTCCCTCCGTGGCGCGTCGGGCGAGAGAGTTCTTCACGACAAACATCGTGATGTTCCTCTCTGCCAATTCGCCACGTAGTTCATTGGTCGTGTTCGCGTCCATTCCGACGGTGCTGACCAGGACGGCGTCTTGGACACCGTCGAGTTGCCGCTGGATGTCGCGGGTCACGAGTTGTTTGACGTACTTACTCATCAGATTGGTTCACTGAAGTAGGGATGATGGGGGCGCCGACTAGCAAGTGACTCGCACACTCGGGCTCATCGTTGCACAGATCGCCACACCTTTGACGTACGTGCCCTTGATGGTTTGCGGTTTCAGGCCGTCCACGAATTGGATGAAGGCGTTGATGTTGTCGACAAGCTTGTCCGATTCGAAGCTCATCTTGCCGACCATCGCGTGGACGTTGCCGCCCTTGTCGTTTCGAAATTCGACTTTACCGGCCTTGTACTCGCTGACGACTTTGCCGACATCGGGCGTGACGGTTCCGGCACGGGGGCTGGGCATCAAACCTCGAGGACCCAAAACGCGTCCGAGCGGTCCGACCAATCCCATCATGTCGGGTGCGGCGATGCAGACGTCGAAGTCTGTCCAACCGTCCTTGATCTTCTTGGCCAGGTCGTCTTGACCGACTTCATCGGCACCCGCTTCTTGTGCTGCCGTGGCGGCATCGCCTTTGGCAAACACGACGACGCGTTGCTGTTTTCCGATCCCATGCGGAAGCACCAGTGAACCACGGATGATTTGGTCCGCTTGGTTCGGATCGACGCCCAGACGCATGTGGATCTCGACCGTTTGATCAAACTTGGTCGAATCGTACGCCTTGAGCGCAGTGACCGCTTCATCGAGAGGAAGCGTGTTCGCTGGTTGCTTTTCGAGCGCGGCGCGATACCGCTTTGATTTCTTACCCATATGGTCACGACTCAATGGAGGTCGGGTGGTGTTAGCAAAATCACCAGGCCCGAGGCGAAAACGCACCTCGGCGGCAAATTCTCCCACTTCACAGAAAACCTATCGGCTTCTGACGAGACGAGAATATTGAGAAAGTCCGAAGAAGCGTCAACGCCAATTGTGCAACTTGCCCAGAAGTTTTTTTCCGGCCACCACGTTTCGCACCCGTTTTGGCGTCTCTCCGCGGGGGCGGGGCCAGATTTGAAATCTGAAATCTGAGATTTGAAATCTGAACACGGCTACGCTGTGAAGCGTTCGGCTACACGGTTCCGAGCACCCGGATCAGGGTGTCGATCACGACCAGGGCGGATTCTCGTTGCCGGCCGATTCGTTTTTTGGCGTTCAGCTCCACGCCCCAGGTTCTCGGCGGTTGGCCGCGTCGCCCCACGCCGACAAATATCCGCCCGTCGAATTCTGGCGGGGCGTTGGGGCCCAGGTGACCGGTCACCGAGGCCGCCAAGTCCGCGTGCGGCGTCATCTGCAACGCTCCGGCGACCATTTGATGCGCCACCGGAGCGCTGACCGCGGTGTGCTGATGCAACGTGTCTTCGGCCACGCCCAGCCAGCGCATCTTGCTGGCCTGTTGATAGACGACAAACGAACCGGCTAGCCAAGCCGAAACACCGGGCACCGTGGCAAGCGTCGCCGCAATCAGTCCGCCCGTGCAGCTTTCGGCCAACACCAGCGTTTGTTGTTTCTCTGCGAGCAGCTCGACGAGTTGTCGGGATTGGGAATCGAGATCCATGGCAGTCCGATCAATGATGAATAGGGGGAATGTTGCGTGGGGGGGTGAGGTCGGCTTGGCGCGGTCTAATCCGAACCGCGGCGCGGTCAACTTACCAGCCCGGAGCAAAAATTGGTTGGGGAGACGCGGGCGGATCGTTAACCTGGGGTCGATCCCCGACGCGCCATCCATGCTCGATCGACCTTCTCCCATGCACCAGCGACCCACCGATCCCTGCCTCGCCAGCATCACCCCGGTTCCCGAGCGGGAAGCCGGGCGAGTGCTCACGCTCGGTTGGAAATTGCTGCTCAACGCATCGTTGTTGTTGGTGCCCGTGTTGATGGTCGGCCTGGTTTCTCCACTGTTTGTGCTGTCGCTCTGGGTCGGATCCGGCCGTGCCCTGCTGGCTTCGGCCGTCGTGATTCCGTTGATCGTCGTGGCCCAGGTCTCTTGGGCGGGCACGTATCCGGAATGGCCGATGAACCAGTTGTTGGTGCGCCGCTTGCGCCGTTGCTGTCGTTCACGCTCACGGACGCTGGGGGCCGGCGGGCAGCATCCACAGGCGCCGGCCGAGCAGGCGCCGGCCGAGCAGGCGCCGGCCGAGCAGGCGCCGGTGGAGCAGGCGCCGGTGGAGCAGGTGGAGCGGTCGAATTGGATCGAGACGGCTCGTTTGGTCGAGTGGGTTCCGCGCGAGAATTGGAACGCGACGAAGCTGGACACCGCCGAGGATGTGATGCTGATTCACGTCGACGGCTGGGGCGTGGTGATGGAAGGAGACTTTTCGCGGTACCGGTTTCCGGCGGCGTCGATCATTGACGTGCACGTCGAATCGGTGCGGCCGACCGGTTGCTTTCATCGCTTGCACTTCGTCGTCTTGACGGTGCGTGCCGCAGACGGGCCGCTGGAGTTTGCGTTGGCCTATCGGGATCACCGATTGGGCAGCTTGCGTTCACGCCATCGTCGGCGACAGACCGAGGAACTGTGCGGGGAGATTCGCCGCATCGCCACCGGCGGCGATTTCAGCTACCGCGACCCGGACAGCGATCGCCTGGTGCATCTCGATCCGGCCCATGCCGGTGTTGACGCTCCGGCGGCCCAGCAAGCGGCAGCCCAGCAAGCGGTAGCGCAGCAAGCGGCAGCGCGATTGAATCCCTATGCGGCGCCGCGTTCGCTGTAGCGCCGCGTGGGCCGTCGTGGCGCGACGCGGGTCGTCGGTTCAACGGGTATGAATCTGTCCGACGGTCGGAGGGTTGGCCGCGGGACCGGCTTGGTTGTCCGGGGCAACGCCGCCGGCCAGCAGGACGGTTTGGACAACGTCGATCAACTGGTCCAGCCGGAACGGTTTGAACAACCGCGCCTTGGGGTGAAGTCCGTTTTGCAGTGCGTGGACGATCGAGTGGCCTGGGTCATAGCCGAATCCGGTCATCAAGATCATCGGCACCGGGTCGATGATTTCTTTCAAACGCATCATCAATTGAAAGCCGCTGTGTTCGGGCAATTTGATGTCACTGATGATGACGTCGTACTTGTCATCTTCGCCGGCATCACGAACCATCAAGACGGCCTGGTCCGCTCCGCGTGCGGTTTCGACGATGCATCCGTAGCGTTCCAGCAGGGTGTGTGCGTCTTCGCGGACGGTGCTGTCTTCGTCGACGACCAGGATGCGTTTGCCGCGAAGCAGCGCGTGTTCATCCGAGGAGATGCCCGGCGGAACGGCTTCCAGTGGCGTCAGCCGCTGTCCGATCTGTTGGATGGTTTGCTTGATGTCGCGGGCGTTCTTCAAGATCCGGCGGATGCGATCGACCATTTCCGGCGAGTGGCCGATGTAGTCTTCCATCACGTTGACGGCATCATTGAGGATCTCGTCGACCGGTAGCGCGACGGCGCTGTGGATCGCATTGCAGCTTTGCTGGGCGGTGTCGGCCTTTTGGGCGACGAGCAGTTCCAGCGTGTTGAGTGCGAAGCTGATGTCGCGGGCGAAGATCTCCAGGAACTGCAGATCGCTTTCGCTGAACGCGGCGACCTCGGGGCTTTCGACGTTGATCGTACCGAGGACCTGATCGTTCAAGATCAACGGAACCGTCAAGGAGCTTCGCGCGTTGGCGACGCCGGGGATGAACAACGGGTCGTTGACCACGTCATAGCACAGGTAGCTCGTCCCGCTGGAGGCGGCATACCCGGTGATCCCGTTGCCTTGCGGGTGGGCGAACAGTTTTCGATCGGCCGCTTCCTGGTCGATCCCGACACTCAACAAGGGAACCAGATTGCCGCTGGCTTGTTCGAGCAGCCGAATCTCGATCACCTCGAAGTTCAGTAGGTCGGTCAGGTAGTGCCGGATGTTGTCTTTGAGCAAATCGATCCGCTCGTCGACGCCCATCTGGTAGATTTCGGTCGGCCGCAAATCGGCCAATTCGCGTCCGGCGCGGTGGATCGCGGCGAGTTTCTGCTGCTGCAAAATCTCTTCGGTGATGTCGCCTACGGTCACCACGAGATGGGGTTCGGCGGCGTTGTCGCCGACCGGCGCGGCGCGGACTTGGAAGAAACGGTTGTCCGAGGTTTGGAAGGTTCCGCTGCTTTCTTCGCCGGTGGAAAAGGCGGTGTGGAACGGGCAGAGGTCGGATCCCATGATGTCGGGATTGCCCAGCAGATCGTAAATCGTTTCGCCCGTCGGGTCTTCTTCCAGCTTGCCGGCCCAGGCTTTGAGGCGGCGGTTGGCCCACAGCACCCGGATCTTGTGGTCCAGCAACGCGGCCCCCTCGGGTAGGTCACGAAGCATCAAGCCGCTTTGGCAGAGCCCCCGCAGTTCGCCGAGTTCGGGGAGCAACTCCCGGGCGATCCAGACGCCCTCGATCGAAGGGCTGGCCAATTGATCCAGGACCGTCGCCGAGGAATCAAGCGCAAGCACTTCCTCGTCCGAGAACCCGCGCGGCAGCGTTTGCTTGTCGCCTACGCATATCAGCCGAATCGTCTCTGTCGACTCGCCGGGCTGGCCGGTCCTGTCTTCAGTGCCGAACGGGGAAGTGGATCGAGTCATAACACGCCTCAGACCACGCAGTAAAAATCGAGCGAAGGCGACTCGCTTTGGGCCGCCCCTGGGAACTCATCGATGAACGCACATCCATACATACGTCGGTTCATCGGCACTACCTCACCAAGAATCATACGAGAAAACGAGTGATCAACCACCGTTGAACCCAGCCGAATACGCGTTTGACCGCTCAGACCGCTTCAGTTGCCAGTCAACCCGCCTTGTGGTCGGATCATCCGCCCTAGTTGGTGGCTGTTGACATCGCAGCCAACGCCCGGATCGCTAGATTGTCGGCGCGAAACGCGCCACCGAACGAGTTTCGTTGATTCACTCTCGTCCATTCGCGCGCCTTTTATCCACCTTTCTCACCGCCGTCCCATCGTTCGTCATCCGACCCCGCATCGTTTTAAAAAACCTCGGAAATCATTGATTTTGTTCGCCCTTCCTCTGGGCACAGGTGTCTACACCGCTGTCATCGCCCTCCCCGGCCAGGGAGAGTCGATCGCTACGGGGGGCGTTCGCTGGCCGACCGACACGTGATTCCCGGCCGCCGCAGCTCCCCCGTGGGGCGTTGCTGACGCACGGTGGCGTCAATGCCCCGCGCTGTGATCCCGCGGCTTGCTGTGATCCCGCGACTTGCGGCGTGTTTTCAAGCCCGAAGCGATTCGATGCCGTCGGGCGCCGTCCGGGTCAGGCCGTTTGTGCTTGAGCCCGACGCACGAGTCATCAAATCGATTCACTTGGGTGTGTTCAATACGATAGCGCTGTGTGGCGGGTATGCGCCTCGGTGCACAGCGACACGTCTCTCGCGGGCGATGCGGCGCCTGCCTGCAAATCAGATTGACACGGCGGAAAAACGGCGGCCATTGTCGTCCGAAGCGGTAGTGTCGCTTGGGAAAAAAATAAATTTGTTGCGGGGAATTTCGGGGTTTTTCGCTTCAGCGGGGTAGGGCAATCGATCCCTGTCGGATCGAGATTTGCCGGTGGCATGCTTCGGTTTCCATGGGTCCGTTTTGAACGCCTGGGCAAAACTCGCGATTTGCGTTGTCTGCACGTCGCCTATTTGTTGACAGGGGTTGAAGCAGGTCTACATTCATGGGGCTGGGCAGCAGCCCATGCTACGCAGCCGTTACAGACTCACTCGTATTCCCATCGTCGGCTCACTGGCTGTGAGACATTTTGGAGGACTCACTACATGAAGAAAATGATGTATCAAGGCTTCGCAGGACTTTGCACCGCACTGTTGTTTGCGGCAAATGTCTTTGCTCAATGCGGCGATTGCGGCGATTGCGGCGGCTGCGCAAGCGGTTCCGCGTGCGTCGCTGCCGGTGGGGCGAACTGTCCCACTGTGGAGTATGAAACTCGGACGGTCATGCGACCGCAACTGGTGTCGGAAACTCGCCTGGTTCCGACGACGACTTATCAAACCGAAACACGCACCCGAATGCGTACGGTGACGCGACAAGTTGCCAAAGTGCAAACTCGCGAACAGACCTACACGGTCAACGTGCCCGAAGTCCGAACTCGCACCGAATCCTACACGGTTTGCGTGCCCGTCACCTACACCGAGGAAGTGCCTTATAAGGTGCAGGTCCCGGTGACGACCGAGGTCGAACAGACCTACCAAGTCTGTGTTCCTTACACCGACACGGTGGAGCAGACCTACACGGTGTGTGTGCCCAAGACCGAGGAAGTCGAGCAGACTTACACGGTTTGTGTGCCCTACACGGAACCGCAGACTTACACCGTTTCGGTGCCGGTCCGCGAACAGGTCGAGCAGGAATACACGGTTCAAGTGCCGGTTCAAAAGACCCGCACCGAAACCTATGAAGTCTGTGTGCCTTACACCGAGCCGGTCGAGCAGACGTATACGGTCCAAGTTCCGGTGAAAAAGATGCGGACCGAAACGTACCAAGTGTGCGTTCCGTACACCGACACGGTGACGCAAACCTACGCCGTCAAAGTGCCCTACACCGAGCCGTGTACCTACACCGTTCAGGTGCCGTATTGCGAAACGGTGGAGCAAACCTACTCCGTCAGCGTGCCCTACACCGAACCCGTCGAGCAGTCTTACACGGTGATGGTTCCCTACACCGAGCAAGTCGAGCAGACCTACACGGTTCAGGTTCCTGTCACGGAAACCAAGACCGCGACGCGCACGGTCACCAAGTGCGTCCCGGTGACGACCATGAAGACCGTCACCGAAGACCACGGCAGCTACCAGTGTCAAGCGGTTGAAGCCGCTGGTGCAGGTGCAGGATGCGGAGCCGGAGCTGGTTGCGGATCTTGCTGCGGATCGTCGCCCTGCGGCAATCCCTGCGGCGGATGTGCCACCGCTTGCGATCCCTGTGGCGGATGCGGCGGTGCAGCCGGCGTCGTCGGCGGCAGCGGTTGTGCACCGGCGGTTAGCTATCGACAAGTCTGGGTGCCCAACCCGGTCACCAAAGAAGTCCCGGTCACCACGTACCAACGGCAGACCACCGAAGAGCCGTACACGTACACGACGACCAGCTACGTCACCGAAACCAAAACCCGCACGGTTCCGGTGACCAAGTGCCGTCCCGAAACCCGCACCCGTACGGTGAACGTCACTCGGTATCGCACCGAGCAACGCACGCGACCCGTCCAGGTTCGAAAAGTTCGCACGGAAGAACGAACCGTCAACGTCACCAAGTACAAGACCGAAACCCGCACCCGCGAGGTTCCGGTTCAACGGACTCGGATGGAAACCCGTGAACGGCAAGTTCCCTATTGCGAAATGATGACCGAAACGCGTACCCGCACGGTCAACGTGCCCAAGACGCGGATGGAAACTCGCACCCGCGAAGTGGCCTACTGCGAAATGGTTCCCGAGACGCGGAAGCGAATGGTCACCGTTTGCTCGATGCGTCAAGAAGAGCGGACTCGTGACGTGACCAAGTATCGCAACGAAACCCGCACGCGAACGGTTCCGGTCACCACCATGGTGAACGAAACCCGAACCCGCTCCATCCCCGTCACCAAAACCCGTCTGGAAACCCGCACCCGCATGGTTCCCCAGACGACCTACAAGACGGAAGAAGGCACGCGGACGGTCACCAAGACTCGTATGGAAAATCAAACCCGCGAGCGCGAGGTCAACTACACCGTGTGCGTCAAACAGGAACGTGTCCGAACTTACAACGTCACCGTTTATGAAAACGTGACCGAAGAAGTTCCGGAAACGTACAATGTTTGCGTCCCCGTGACGACGATGAAAGAAGTGCAGGTGCAAGTCTGCAAGCCCGTTCCGACCACGGTCCAGGTTCCGGTGTACAGCTACGGCACGTCCGCCGCTCCCGGAGCCGGTTGCGTCAACTGTGGCGGTGCCGCACCGATCGCAACCGGTGCCGGCTGCACCAACTGCAACTGATCCTGCCATGACCCAGACGCTGAGCACCGCTCAGCGTTGGCACGATCACCCGCAACACGGCCCCGACAAGGAAACTTGTCGGGGCTTTTTTTTGTCGTGGCGAGTACTGAGTACTGAGTACTGAGTACTGAGTACTGCGGCGGCGATCGGTGGGGTTTGCTATGCTGGGGGGGCTGCTTCGACCCAGGAAAAGAACCCTTGATGACTGATCCGACCGCGACCGAACCGTTTCTCCCCAAGATCTCACTTCGTTGGCTGATCGGATTGGTCACGGTGTGTGCCGTTGCGATGGGAGTCGTCCAGCAGGCGATCACGACAGGGCAACTGTGGGCGGTGTTGACGACGGTTTTGATCGCAACGCTGACACTGCCGTTTTTGATGTACGTGGGATCGTTTTCATTGGCGAGCTTGTTTTCGACGCTCGGCTCGGCGGCCATGGGACCCGAACAGCCGATGCGAGTTCATGCGCCCACGACCGAAATGCCCGACGCGATGTCGGATCCGAATCATCGCAATGGCGAAACTCCATGAGGCGTTTGCTTCGCTCGGTCGTCGCCGCTCTAGTCATCGCGGTTCTGGGGACGCTGACCACAGTCTCGGCTGCCGCCGAAGAGATTCACCTGGGGGCGGCACCGTCTAATCCGGCCAAAGCAGGGTTCACGATGTTCGTGATCACCGAGCGGTTGGGCAACGAGGGGTTTCAGCCGATCACGCTGCGGTTTCGAGCGATCGGCAAGTCGTTTACCCGCCAGCGTTCGCTGCGCATCTTGTTTCGGCCCCGGACCCAATACGCGACCGAGATCGATTTTCAATTTGCCTGTCAGGTGACGGTGCCGCAAGGCGTCAAGACGTATGACATGCCGGTCCTGGTGCCGCACTTTTATCGCTGGGAATCCTGTTCGGTCCAGGTGATCGAAGACGGCAGGCGGCTGGGAAAGGTGGCGTCCAAGCTGGCGATTCCGGCGTCGGTCAAAGATTGGGGACAATACATGTCGATCGGGGTGATGGTTCCCCGCGATGCGGCGACGTCGACCGCCCCCTGGACCCGCTTTCCCGACCTGCGTTCGATCGCCACGATCCTGGGCGAGGGCGCGATCAGTGAAAAGGCGAACGTGCCGCGATTGTCCGACAAACAGGCGAGGAAATTCGTCGACGACGTCGTCTACGGCTGGGCACGGTTTCGCGTGATCGACGAAGACGCCTTGCAGCCTTCGTGGATCGGTTACAGCCAGTTGGACCTGATCCTGGCGCCCTATCCGTTGCTGCAGCGAATCGAACAAGAGCAACCCGACCGATCGGCGGAACTGAAACGTTGGGTTTCCGCGGGTGGTCAAATCTGGGCCTACGCGGCACCGTTGCAGGCGGCGGCCTCGCAAGGGACGCAGTCGCCGGGGCAGCAAGCGACATCGACGTCGGCCAGTCCGCCGGCTGGGGCTGATCCGCCGAGTTGGCTTGCGGCCGCGCGAGGGGATGTCAACAAGTCGTTTCGGTATTGGGCCGATCCATCGTCCGTCATGACGCTCAGCCAGCCCAACGACACGTCGGCGATTCAGTACCAGCCTTGGAATTATGGAACCTACTACTCCAATTCATACGCTTACGGTTCCAGTGAGAAAACACGTCAATCGGTGTATGACGACCTGGTGGCGGTCAAGCATCCGATGGTTCAGACGGTGACCAAGAAGAAACTCTTCGCCGCGCTGGACGTGATGCCGTACGGTTGGGGACGTGTTGTGCTGATCAAGCAACAGGATCCGTTTCCGGGGTCGTTCCAGCTCTGGAAGTCGCTGGAGATGGACAAGCAGAAATGGGGCGAGCGGAACGGGGTGGAGTACGCGACCGGCAACGACAGTTACTGGGCCTGGCTGATGTCGACGGTGGGCCAGCCGCCGGTGACGATGTTTGTGATCCTGAACGGACTGTTTGTACTGGTCATGGGGCCGCTGTTGTACTTCGGGTTGCGGCGTCGCGGGCGGCTTTACTTGCTGTACTTCCTGGCGCCCGCGTTGGCGTTCTTCGCCACGATGGGATTATTCTTTTACGCCTTCCTTTCGGACGGGTTTGACAATCGTGCTCGGATCCGGCAATTGACCTGGATCGACGGTCGGCATCCCGTTTCGCCACCGGGCGACGGCCAGCCGCGACGCGTCCCGGTGATCGACCAATCGCGTCAGACGTATTACACCGTGGTCGACAATCAACGCGGATTGCGGTTTGCCGGCGACGCGTTTGTGTTACCGGTGCATCATTCGGAAATGATGAACAACTACAACTACCGCGTCGCCGACGACTCGCGGCCGGGTGATTTTTTGATCGACCAAGTCGGCGACGATCGGTTGTACTCCGGCGACTTCCTGCCCACACGGACGCAGGTTCATTATCTGGTCACACGTCCGCACGTCGGCGTGTCTCCGATCGAGATTGATTTCGGCGGTGAGGCCGTTTCGTTGACCAATCATTTGCCGACACCGTTGTCGATCGTGGGCGTGCGCGACGACAAGGGCAAGTACTGGATCGCCCGGGACGTGGCGCCGGCGGCGACGGTGACGCTGGAAAAGGCAAACTCCAATCCACTTTCCATGATCGCACTCGGGGTCGTTGATCCGGATTCGACACAGATGCCGACGCCCTATCAGAATCGTGTCTCGATGAACGACCGAACCGGCATCGAAGAGCGGCTCTTGGAGTTTTCGCGAAACCCGCAGTGGCGATCCTTCTTGGCTTTGACCGAAGTGCAAGCGGACCAGTTTGCGCTCCGCGAATGTGTGCAAGATGAATGCGTCCGCATGATCGGAGGGCTGCTGCCGTGACGGGGTTGAAAACCGCTGTCCCGCCATCATCCGTCCCGCCAACGCCCTGGCAGGGACCGATGATCGAATTGCAAGACGTGACGCGTTTGTTCGGCAGCACGCGCGCGGTCGATCACGTGTCGTTTATGGTCCCGCGGGGCAGCGTGTTCGGTTACATCGGTCCCAATGGGGCGGGGAAAACGACCAGCATGCGAATCCTGGCGACGCTGGAACTGCCGACCGCCGGTGACGCCTTCATCGAAGGACTCTCCTCGGTCAACGATCCCGACCGCGTCCGCCGGCGGCTGGGGTTCATGCCCGATGCGTTCGGTTCGTACAGCGACACGAATTGTGCCGAGTACCTGGATTTCTTTGCGCGTTCCAACGGACTGATCGGACGTGAGCGGACGCGGCGGATCCGCTGGGTGATGGATTTCACGGGGCTGCGTTCGATGGCCGAAAAACCGATCACCGGCCTGAGCAAGGGGATGCGCCAGCGTCTCTGTCTCGGACGCGCCCTGATCCACGACCCTTCGGTGCTGATCCTGGATGAACCCGCCGCGGGGCTGGATCCCCGGGCGCGGATCGAATTGCGGCAGATCATTCGATCGTTGGCGGCCGATGGCAAGACGATCTTGATCAGCAGCCATATCTTGAGCGAGTTGGCCGAGATGTGCGATCGGGTCGGCATCATCGAGCAGGGGCGGTTGTTGGCCAACGATACCGTCGCCGGTCTGAAAGGCAATTCGCAAACGCATCTCGATTTGATCGTCGTCATCGACGGCGAGACCGAGACGGCCAAGACGATCCTGTCACAGTGGGATGATGTGTCCGATGTCGTGGAACTCAACCGCACGCTGCAGTTTCGTGTCGCCGGCGACCGGCAGCGCCAAATCGAAATTTTGCATCGTTTGTGCGACGCCCGCGTGAACGTGCTGGAGTACCGGGTGGTCGATGAATCGTTGGAGGATCTGTTCCTGAAGGTCACCGCGGGGAAGGTGCAATGACCGATCAAGAGGCATCGAGACGTGCGGGGGACGGCGGGGACGGTGATTCCGACCCGTCGGCCGGCCAACCGTTGCACCCGGTCGCCGAGCTTTCACTCGGCGGCGGTGGCCAAGCGATTCCCTACCCGGCACTGGCGCTGGACCCGGACGCGAGTGGGTTTTGGGGCTGGGTGGATCGGGCGACCGAGCGGCTGACGAGTCTGTTGAATCCGATCTTGGTCAAAGAGGCCAGGCAATCGCTCAAGAGCAAGCAGTTTCTGATCACGTTCTTTTGTTTGCTGGCCGCGTCGTGCGCCTGGACGATCATGGGGATCGTGTTCAACGCGCCGGATGTTTATTACATCCCGACCGGTGACTCGATGATGATCGGTTACTTCCTGATCCTGTCCGTTTCGATGTTCGCCTTCGTTCCCTTGGTGGCGTTTCGGTCCTTGGCCGCCGAACTCGATGAGGGAACTTATGAAATGTTGGCGATCACGCGTTTGTCGGCCTGGCGGATCGTGTCGGGGAAGATGAACAGTGCCGTGCTGCAGATGCTGATTTACTTCTCCGCTCTCGTGCCCTGTTTGGCGTTTTGTTATCTGCTCCGCGGGATCGGGTTGCTGACCATCGTCTTGGTCGTCGCGATCATTTTCATTACGGCGATGGTGCTGACGGCGCTCGCGTTGGTGTTGTCGACGCTGGCAAGGGCCGGACGCTGCAGACGTTTTTGCTGGTCGCGTTGGTTGCGTTCATCGTCGTGGTGGAATTCACCTGTTGCGGTTTTGTTTTCTCGATGGTGTTGCCCGAGCAATGGAGTGGGACTTGGTTCGGGTTTCTCGCTTCGTTCACCGTTGCGGCATCGTTCGTCGTTTTGTTCGTGGCCGCGGCGGCGGCCCGGATCGCCCCGGTCACGGAAAACCGCTCGACTCGATTGCGTGTGATTCTGTTTTGCCAGCAGGCGATCTGGGTGGTCACGATCGCCTACGCCGCCTGGGTGACCGGTGATTTCGAATGGATCAACGAGGGGCTGCTGTACCTGGGGATCTATTGGCTGTTGGTCGGGATGTTCATGTGCGGCGAAGCGTCGGAGTTGAGCCCCCGCGTGCGACGCGGATTGCCGGCCACTTACGGGACCCGCATGCTGTTCACGTGGTGGATGCCCGGGCCGGGGACCGGTTTCATGTTTGTCGTCGGCACGGGCGTCGCGGGGCTGGTGGTGTTGGCCGGAGTGGGGGTGTTTGGCGTCCAGACGGGAGTCGTCCGGGGAACGAGTGTGGAGACTCCTCCGTCGATTTTCGCGGCGATGATGATCGGCTACCTGCTGGGTTATCTGGGGATCATTCGCTTGCTGGCGATGCCGTTTCTGAAGCGGTTCGGGCCATCCTTTGTCGCCCCCCTGATTGCGGCGATCGTTGCCTATTTTTTGGGCGTGATCGTGCCGGCGATCATCGATGTGGCCATCCAAGGCCGCGTCTCGTTTAGCTACTCCGCCCTGCACGCGAGCAATTGGGGGTGGACGTGGGACGAAGCGTTCAGCTCACGGGGGCTGCCGGCTGAAGTCGCGCTGTTGATCCTGGTGGTCGGATTGGGAGTGTTGGCGATCAATTTGATTTCGCTGTTTCGTGAGTTTCGGCTGCGGAAAATCGCGGTGCCGTTGCGTGTCAGGCAGGATCTAGCGGACGAGTCGGAAAACCAACTCGTCGAAAGCGGCAGCGGACGGTAGATTGATCGCCCGTCGACAACACAGTCTCATGAAACGGAGTTCCCGGTGTCGCGATCGAAAATCCAGTTAGAAAAGCTTCGCAAAGTCCTTTCGCAGGCCAAGAACAAAAACAGTCTGATCGGGCTGCAGTCGTTGCTCGATGACGGCGAGGACTGGTTCGATAGGATCAGCTTTGAATGCCAGGACGTCCAGTCCTGGTTCTTCGCGATGCGAGAGTTGTTGGACAGCTTTCCCCACCAGATCAAGTCCGCTCATTCGCGACAGCGGGCCGAGCGGCCGATCCCGGCCACAATCCACATCGAAAGGATTTATCGCTGCGGCGAGATGCAGGGCTCTTGGTCAAACGATGGAGTCCACCACAACGTCTTCTTGAGCGTGGATACCGACTCGGCGCCGGCGGGGTGTGATTGCGCCGAATCGGGCGGAAGCGAACCTTGCATGCACTGCTATCAATTTGTGTTGCATGCGCTCGAGCAATTGCAGAACCACCCGCCCTTGCAGTCGCGGATCACTCGAGGCGAGATGGAGTCGGGCGAGCCGCCGCGCGACGCCTTTGTGCCCGACCCTTCGGCCATCGCGATCGCCGAGCTGAATCGGATTGCGGCCGAGCAACACGAACTGTTTTCCGATGTCGCCGACGAAGACGATGATCTGCTGCCGCCGCTGGCCGCAAGCGTGCAGCAGCGGATCGTTTGGGATTTCACGTTGAGCAGCGGGGGATATCTGACGGTCCAGCCGCTGCTTCAGCAAAAAAAGAAGCGGGGCGATGGATTCACTAAGGGCAAGAAGGTCCGTCTGGAAAATCTGTTGACCGATCGTTCGCTTCCGTTGACCGAGGCGGATCTCGAGGTGGTCGACAAGATCGAGCGTGCCGGGCGGTATTACTACGGCGATTCCGGCTACCAGTTGGACGCGGTCGAAGCGATCAAGCAACTGGTCGGGCAGGACAACCTCATTTGGGATGGCGAACCGATCAACGTTCGGAACTATCCGAACTATCTTTCCGTTGGCATTTCAAAAGACAGCTACCGTGTCCTGTTTTCGAATCAAGACGGATCGAAGTTCTATTCCAGAGTGATCGCCTCCGGCGATACCTTTCTGCGAATCGACCTCGATGCCGACGAAGTCTTGGTCGGCAAGTCGACGGCGAACGAAGCCGAAATGATTCGTTCGATTTGCCAACTGCCTGCGGTCGCCCTGGACCGCCGCGAGGACTTGCTGCAACCGTTGGCCAAGCTTCAAAAACAGATTTCCATTCTGTTGCCGCCTTCGGTGGCCGGGGCGGTCCGTTTTGAGGACGCCCGTCCGGCGATCCTGCTCCGCAGTCGAGCCGATGGCCGGCTCGATTTCGGGCTCCGCGTCCGCGACGCCGCCGGTGTGCTCAGGCGACCCTTGACGGGACCGATGGTCGTAGCCACCCAACGCGACGGCGAGAAGTTGCAGTTGGCCCGCTCGGTCACTCGAGAATCGGAGCAAATCGATCGGCTGCTCAAGCGCTGGCGTCTGTCGGTGGACCGCGAGAACTGGTTCGGAACGATCGATGATTTCGGCGCTGCGCTGCGTCTGATCGAAGACTTGCAGTCGCCCGAGAGTGACGTCGAAGTGCTGTGGGATCGCACCGGCGAAAAACCGGTCACGGTGCTCGGCAACTTGTCCAGCAGCAACGTCAAGGTCGACATCACGAACAAACGCAATTGGTTCGGGATTTCAGGGGAATGCAAGTTCGGTGAGCACTCGATGCCGCTGGCCGAGTTGATTAATGGGCTGCCGGCGGATGATCAAGACGGCATCGGCGATTACATCAAACTGGCCGATGGGCAGTGGGCCAGAATCTCCGAAGGGTTGCGGAAGCGACTGAAGCGTTTGCAGGATGCGACGCACAAGGATCGCAACACGCTGAAATTGGATGCCACGGCGGCCCCGGCGATTCGTGAACTGGTCGATTCCGACGTTGCCGTCAAAGCCAGCCGTGCCTGGGAAAAATGCGTCAAACGATTGGCCAAGGCGGAGAAGCTGGATCCGACCGTGCCGCAGAACTTGGATGCCAATCTGCGCGACTACCAAGTCGACGGATACAAGTGGCTGCGCAAGTTGGCCGAGTGGGGCGTCGGCGGCATCCTGGCCGACGACATGGGATTGGGCAAAACACTTCAAACGCTGGCCGTCTTGCTGGATCGATCCGCCGACGGTCCGGCGCTGGTGGTCGCGCCGACCAGTGTCGGGTTCAATTGGCAGCGCGAGGCCGAGCGATTTGCCCCCGACCTGGACGTCCACCTGTACCGTGAAACCGAACGCGGCGAGTTTCTGCCCACGGTCGGACCACGGTCGTTGGTGATCTGCAGCTACGGGTTGGCCTTGCGCGATGCCGAGGCGCTTGCCGGCGTGTCCTGGTCGACCCTGGTGTTGGACGAAGCCCAGGCGATCAAGAACAGTCGCAGCAAGACCAGCAAAGCGATCGCCGGGATCGACGCCGATTGGACGGTCGCGCTGACCGGAACGCCGGTGGAAAATCATCTCGGTGAATTGTGGAGTCTGTTCCACGTCGTCTCGCCGGGCGTCTTCGGCGGCTGGGAACAGTTCCGCAAACGATTCGCCGGACCGATCGAAAAGGAATCTAGCGAGTCGGCCCGCAAGGCGCTTGCCGAGCGGTTGCAGCCTTTCGTGCTCCGCCGAACCAAGTCCGAGGTGTTGACCGAATTGCCGCCCCGCACCGAAATGAACCTGTATGTCGATCTGAGTCCGGCCGAGCGAGCCGAGTACGAGAAGGTCCGCTTGGCGGCGATCGGCGAAATTGAAACACTCGAAGCTCTGCCGCACATCAAAGACCAGCGTTTCAAGATCCTGGCGCTGATGACCCGGCTGCGGCAAATCGCCTGCCATGCCGGTTTGGTCAACAAACAATGGACCGACTCATCGGCCAAGCTCGATCAGCTCTGTGAGACGTTGGACAGTCTCCGCGAAGAAGGCCATCGGGCGCTCGTCTTCAGCCAGTTCACCGAGCACCTGGCTTTGATCCGCAAGGCCCTCGATGAGCGTGGATTCACGTACCAGTACTTGGACGGGTCGACCCCCGCCAAGGCGCGGCAGGTGGCCGTCGACGAGTTCCAGACCGGGACCGCCGACGTTTTCCTGATTTCGCTCAAAGCCGGCGGAACCGGGCTCAATCTGACCGCCGCCGATTACGTCATCCACATGGATCCCTGGTGGAATCCGGCCGTGGAAGACCAGGCGACCGACCGGGCCCACCGAATGGGGCAAGACAAACCGGTGATGGTCTACCGGATCGTCGCCCGGGGGACGATCGAGGAGGAAATCTTGGCGCTGCACGAATCCAAACGCGATCTGGTCGCCGGGGTGATGGAAGGGACCGAGGCCGCGGCCAAGCTGTCCAACGACGATCTGATCCGGATGCTGAGAACCTAATTGAGCCCGTTTCCGTCGATGACACCTTGGCATTTGCCCGTTATCCTGTGACGATGCCCGCGTTTGACGGGAAAAATTCGATCTTCATCTTTGATTGGGACATCCGGAAGCCGTGAGCGAAATCGTAGACGTTGAAGTGCCGACCGTTGGCGAGTCCATCACCGAAGTTCAATTGGGGGCTTGGATCAAGTCCGAAGGCGAATGGGTCGATTCGGGCGAGGACTTGGTGGAGATTGAAACGGAAAAGGCATCGGTTCAGCTGCCCGCCCCGGCGGCCGGATTCTTGGAAGGAATCACCAAGCAGGAGGGCGATTTTGCCGAGATCGGTGAGCTGATCGCGAAGATCCGCGTCGCCCCGAAACCCGACTCCGACGCATCGGCGTCCCCCGACTCGGGCTCGACCACCGCGTCCGCCGATTCCGCCGGCGGTTCCGGGTCGGGTGGATCGGCCGCCAGTTTTGTGATGCCCGCCGCGCAACGCCTGCTCGACGAGAACGGTTTGTCGGCTTCGGATGTTCCCGCCAGCGGCCCCGGCGGCCGACTGTTGAAAGAAGACGTGCAGCGGTATCTCGAATCCGGCGGGTTGAAACAGGCCTCCAAACCCGCCGAAGCATCGCCCGCCAAAAAGTCGGCCGGCAAACCTGCCGCCTCCACGGGGGTGACTGCACCGTCCAAGCCGACCAGCACACTAATGACCGGTGCGCCTGATCGCAGCGAAGAGGTCAAACCGCTCAGCATGCTGCGCCGAACCATCGCCTCGCGGTTGGTCAACGCCCAGCAAACCGCCGCACTGCTGACGACGTTCAACGAGATCGACATGCAGCCGGTGATGACTCTCCGCAAGAAATACAAAGACGCGTTCCTGGAAAAGCACGGCGTCAAACTGGGCTTCATGTCGTTCTTCGCGAAAGCCGCCGTCGAGGCGCTGCGGCGTTTTCCCGCGGTCAATGCCGAGATCCGCGAAGACAGCGCGATCTACCGCAATTACCAAGACATCGGTGTTGCCATCGGTGGCGGGAAAGGATTGGTCGTGCCGATCATCCGCAACACCGAACGATTGTCGTTTGCCGAAATCGAGTGGACGATCGCCGACTTTGCCAAACAGGCGACCGAGAACCGTCTGCAAGCCGAAGACTTGATCGGTGGCACGTTCACGATCAGCAACGGCGGCGTCTACGGTTCTCTGCTCAGCACCCCGATCGTCAATCCGCCGCAAAGCGGGATCCTGGGACTGCATTCGATCCAGGACCGGCCCGTCGCGATCGATGGCAAGGTCGAAATCCGACCGATGATGTACGTCGCGCTGACCTACGATCACCGCATCGTCGACGGCCGTGAAGCCGTCGGGTTCCTGCGCACGATCAAGGAAGTGATCGAAGATCCGGCGAGATTGTTTTTGGAACTTTGATGAACCGCGTTTGCGTCGAGAACCAGGTTGGTCAAAAAATGGGGCGGGTCAAAAAATGGCCGAATCCCACACGGCTCGGTCGTGGCGGTCGGTCGACGGCTTGTGATGTTTTGACCACTCAATTTTTTGACCAACGATCCCGGCCTGGACCCACAGCCGTTGCACCTTAGCCCAATTCGCGGCTTCGTTTCGCGCTCGCTTCCACAGCGTTGATCAGCGCCGCGCGGAGGCCTTTTTCTTCCAACACTTTCAGCGCGGCGATCGTCGTGCCGCCGGGGCTGGCGACGGCGTCTTTCAGTTCTGCCGGGTGGCTTCCGGTTTCGGTCACCATCTTAGCAGTCCCCAGCACGGTCTGAGCGGCCAGGGTCATCGCCAGCGGTCTCGGTAGCCCGGCCAGCACACCGCCATCGGCAAGTGCCTCGATCACCAAACAGATGTACGCCGGGCCGGAGCCGCTCAATCCGGTGACCGCATCCATCTGGGCTTCGGCGACGCGGGCGACCGTTCCGACGCCGGCCAAGGCTTGTTCGATCCACCGGCAATCCTCGTCGGTCGCACCGGGCGCAACGCAAAACGCGCTCGCCCCGGCGCCGACCAGGCTGGGGGTGTTCGGCATCACGCGGATGACGCGCTCGTGACCGGCATGCTCGCACAAGGTTTGCAGGGAAACCCCGGCGGCGATCGAGATGACCAGTTTGGTCTGGTCCACCAATCCGGCGATTTCGGCGGCCACCTGCGGGATGAGATGCGGTTTGACCGCCAGCAGAAAAATGTCCGCCTGGGCGTTGTCGCCACCGAGTCTGTCACCGAACCCAACGGTCGGGTGTTGGCTGGCCCACCACTGACGGCTGTCGGGGCTGGGGTCCACGATGGTGATTTGTTCGGCGGTGGCGAAGCCGGATACCAGCATCCCGCCGACCAGGGCACGCCCCATCTGTCCGCCGCCGATCACTACAACAGTCGCTTTTTTCATCAAGGTTTCTTTTCGGTAAATGCCCCCGGTGGGGGCGGAAAGGCGTTGGAAACGCGGTTCTTTTCGGATACCTGGGCCCAGCGGGCCGGCCCGCAATTGACCCCCATCGGACGGGCACCTAGCATGGTCCGTTTTTCGTTTTGCCCAATTCGACGTGCACAGTTTAACCTTCTCACGGTTTGGAGTCTCCCGCGTGCAAGAAGCGATCGCCAAAGCTGACACTCTCATCGAAGCGATGGGATGGATTCGCAGATTCCGCGGCAAGACCACCGTCATCAAGCTCGGCGGCAGTGTGCTGGACGATGAGAACGCGTTGATGCACATCCTGTTGGACGTGATCTTCATGGAAACGGTGGGCATGAAACCCGTGGTGGTTCACGGCGGGGGAAAAGCGATCAACCGGGCGCTGGCTGAATCGAACGTGGAACCAAAATTCATCCACGGCCGGCGATACACCGACGATGCGACCTTGGAAGTCGTGCGGCGGGTGTTGGCCGGAGAAGTCAATCAGTTTTTGACCGACGAGATCGAGCGGCTCGGCGGCCGGGCGATGAATCTGTCCGTGCACAGCACCAACGTGCTGTTCGGAGAACCGTTGAAACTGGACAGCGGTGAAGACTTGGGACACGTCGGCCAGGTGACCGAAGTCGACCGCAGCGTCATCGAAGGTTTGTTGTACACCGACCAGGTCCCCGTCATCCCCAGTTTCTGTGAAGGCAAAGACGGGCGTTGTTACAACGTCAACGCGGACACCGCGGCGATGGCGGTCGCACAAGCGCTCGGCGCCGAAAAGCTGGTTTTCCTTTCCGACGTCAACGGCGTTCGCATGGACAAAGATGATCCCGACACGATCATCCACTCGCTCAGTGAAACCGAAGCCCGCGCGTTGATCGACTCCGGTCACATCGCCTCGGGTATGATTCCCAAAGTCGAAGCCTGTTTGGAAACACTCGGACGGGGCGTCGGCAAGGTGCACATCGTCGACGGCCGACTGCGACATTCGTTGCTGTTGGAAATCTACACCTCTGAAGGCGTCGGCACCGAAATCTACAAGTAACTAACCTTGTCGTGTCTCGACATCTCTCTCATCACGCTGGCAAGTGAGCTGTTCTTCTCATGCAACACTTCTTATCCCTGTTCGACATTAGTCCCGACGACTTGCAGCTGATTCTGCGGACCGCCGGTGTCGTCAAGCAAAAGTTGGCCGCCGGTGATCGGCCCAACATCTTGAAGAACCAAGTCATCGCGCTGCTGTTCGAAAAGCCGAGCTTGCGGACGCGGGTGAGTTTCGAGGCCGGGATGGCGCAGCTGGGCGGCGAAAGTCTGTTTCTCGGTTCCGATGTCGGTTGGGGAAAACGTGAAGCACCGTCCGACTTCACCAACGTGCTCGGCCAATTCGTTGACGCCGTCGTCTGTCGCGCCAAACAGCATACCAAAGTGGAATTGCTGGCCAGCTTTAACGCCATGCCGGTGATCAACGGATTGACCGATCTCTGCCATCCCTGCCAGGCCCTGGCGGATATTCTGACGATCGAAGAAGTGTTCGGGGCCTACGCGGGCAAACATCTGGTGTTCGTCGGCGACGGCAACAACGTCGCTCAGTCGCTGGCGTTGATCTGCGCCATGCTGAAGATGCGATTCACGTTGGCCTGTCCCGAGGGGTATGAGATGGATTCGGATTGGATGGCAAAGGTCCAGGCCGCCTATCCCGCCGCGGAGATCGAAACCCTGCATGACCCCGCCGCGGCGGTGAAGACGGCCGACGCGATCTACACCGATGTCTGGACCAGCATGGGTCAAGAAGCCGAGATGGTCGCCCGCCGTCAGGCCTTCAAAGATTTCCAGCTCAACAAGACCTTGCTGCAGGCGGCGCCCGCGTCGGCTCGGGTGCTGCATTGCTTGCCGGCGGTTCGCGGCGAAGAAATCACCGACGAAGTGATCGACGGGGACCAAAGTGACATCGTCCGCCAAGCCGGAAACCGGATGCACGCCCAAAAAGGTTTGCTCGTCTGGCTGCTCGGTCGCGATTGGATCAGTAAAAACGTCGATTAAAAGACCCCGTGTGGCGTAAGCTTTCAGCTTGCGTCCCCAAGACGCGCCAGCGTCCACGCTCTCCGCCACTGCCTCGCAAGCTGGAAGCTTACGCCACTTTTTTTCTCACCCCACTTCACCTCCCCCTCCATGCGCCCCGACGATCAATTACGCCCGGTCGAGATCCAACTCGGCTACCTGGCCCATCATCCCGCCAACGTGCTGTACAAGTCCGGCAACACGATCGTCCTGTGCACCGCATCGGTCGAACCCAGCGTTCCGCCGTGGATGGAAGGCAAGGGCAAAGGCTGGGTCACCGCCGAATACAACATGCTGCCCGGCAGCACCGTGCCGCGGAAGCGACGCGAACGCAGCAAGGTCGACGGACGGACGACGGAAATCCAGCGGTTGATCGGTCGGTCGTTGCGTGCGGTGGTGGACTTGAAGGCACTCGGCGAACGCTCCATCGTCGTCGATTGCGATGTCTTGCAAGCCGACGGCGGCACGCGAACCGCATCGATCACCGGCGGCTTCATCGCGCTGGCCAAAGCGGTGCAGAATGAATTGCCCGATGCGAAAATCGGGGAAGGACCGCTGCGCGATAGCATCGCGGCGATCAGCGTGGGAGTGATCAAGGACACCGTCAAACTGGATCTCGACTACGAACTGGATTTCGCCGCCGACGTCGACATGAACGTCGTCATGACCGGTCGCGGCAAGTTTGTGGAAATCCAAGGCACCGGCGAAGAAGCGACTTTCGACGACGACCAATTGGCGTCCATGCTGGCGATGGCCCGCAAGGGAATCACCGAGCTGACGGCGTTGCAACGCGATGTGATCGGCTGACCGCACGTGTCCAGTTCCAAGATCAAAGCCGCATCGAACGCTTCGATCGCCGAAGCGGCCAGACTCCTTGCCGACGGACAACTGGTCGGTGTTCCCACCGAAACGGTTTATGGCTTGGCCGCCGACGCCACCAATCCGGTGGCGGTCCGAAAGATCTTCCAGGCCAAAGGCCGCCCGGCCAACAATCCCTTGATCATCCACGTCGACTCGCCCGAATCGGCGCGGCGTTGGATTCACGTCGATCATCCCCCATGGCTGGCCGACCAGTGGCAACGCGCCGCCGCGTTTTGGCCCGGGCCGTTGACCGTCGTGGTTCCCCGTTCGGCCGACGTGGTCGATGAAGTCACCGCCGGGGCGGCGACCGTTGCCGTCCGCGTCCCCAACCATCCGGTGATGCGATCGTTGCTGGCCGCGTGTGAGTTTCCGATCGCCGCACCTAGTGCCAACCCGTCCAACTACGTCAGCCCGACGTGCGCCGAGCACGTCCGGCAAGGGCTCGGTGACAAGGTCGCAATGATCCTCGACGGCGGTGAATGCGAGTGTGGACTGGAGTCAACGATCATTCGGTTGCAACGTGACGGAGTCGAATTGCTGCGACCGGGAGGCATCTCGGTGGAACAGCTTCAAGACGCGTTCGGGTTCGTCCATCTGCCTCACGACGATGCCGCCAAGGCCGCCGGTGACCACTCCCGACCGACCGACCCGGTGGCACCCATGCCCGCACCCGGCATGCTCGCCAAGCACTACGCGCCGAGCACGCCGTTGCGGACGGTCGAGGCATGGCGACCCGCTGAAATCGAACCGTCGCGTGTCGCGCGGATCGCCTTCGCCCCGTTGCCCGATGACCAAGCCGGCCGTTTCGGTTGGTATCGTACGCTCAGCTCGAGCGGTGATTTGAACGAAGTCGCACAGCACTTGTTCACCGCGATCCGCCAAGCCGACGCGACGGCGTGCGAGTTGATCGTGATCGACCGCTGTGAGCGAACCGGCATCGGCCGAGCCATCATGGATCGCATCGACCGCGCCGGCGGGTAGCAATCGTTACTGTGCAGGCTTTAGCCGCCCACCGTTGCTGCGTCGCAGCGACCGAGAATCGCCTCAAGGCTAAACACCAACGGTCGCTGCATCCCTACCGGGCATCCGATGGGGGTGTCGGTCGCAGCCCGGCTAATCCTGGCAATCTTTGCAGAATAACCGGGAATTGCCGGTCATTCGTGTAGGGTGGTATCGTCCCGCGCCTCCCCAATCAAAGAAAAACGATGTCAGCGATCAAACCGATTTGCTTTTTTGGACTGGTTTTGGCCCTCGTCTTGGTCTCGCCCGAGGACGCCGCCGCGGAGTTGACGATCAACGGCGACTTTGAAACCGGGGACACCAGCGGCTGGACGTCTTTTGCGTTACCGGCTCAAACGTTTGCCGTCACCAGCGACAGCGAAACGGGTGCCTTCGCCGGCGAGTTGTTCAACGACGTCACCGGTTCCGCCCTGGTGATCAAGCAAGCCAACCTCGGCGCCGGTCTGGTTACGGCCGGCGAAACGATCTTGATTTCGTTCGACGCGAAGGGGGCCGGGACCAATGGCGGAGTGGCCTTTGCAGAGTTTTTCTCTGAACGTACCGGCGGTGGGACGTCGTCGAATCTGATTCTCGGCAGCGGACCGCTCGCGTTAACCAATGACTACCAGCGTTTCAGTTTCAGCCCCGTCACGGGCCCGGATGTCGGCGGGGGGATCACGCTGCAGTTCAATGCCGCCACTGGTGCGAACATCGGCAGCACGTCCAGTTTGTTCATCGACAACGTTTCGGTCGCACGCATCAGTGCCGTACCCGAGCCCGCCTCCGCCGCTTTGGCCGGGTTGATCAGCTGTGGGATCTTGCTGCGTCGCCGCCGCTGAGACGAGCATCGGATTCTGGGCCTGTCACTGATTGCTTACCGGTCCATTGCGAGTGATCGGTCCATCCGGCCGGGCAACAGGACCAGGTCGGTGCCTCTGTAGTCGCTGGCGAATTCCAGCATCAGACGACGGCTGCCCTTTGCGACTTGCCAACGCAGCAACGTGCCAACGGAATGTTCGGGTTCGTAGAGCAGTCCGAGTCGTTGGCGCGTCGGCAGATGCCAGACATAGACACGACCGTCGCGGCGTCCTTCCAGTAAAGTCGTGCCGTCGTCGCTGAAGCACAATCTCGTGATGCCGTAGTACTGGTCCGTCTTGATCAGCACCGCTGCGGTCTGGCGATCAACGACTTGGATCCGATTTTCAGCAATCAGGCCCAGTCGGGTTGCACCGGCATCGAGGCAAATGAAGGACACGTCCACGTCCGTCGCAAGCTCGGTTTGCTGTCCCGATTGAACATCGATTGCCAGCACTCGACGTCCGACGCCATCATCGATGATCAGCGTCTGGCCGCCGTCGCAAAGGACAGGTGGTGCGTCATGCGTGATCTCGAATCGATTCAAAAGTTCAAACGAGTTCCAACCGTCGATCGACTTCCAGACGCACACTTGCGTCTCGGATCCTGCCACCAGTGTGTCCCCTTCGGCCGACAATGCGACATCGCGGTGTTGTTCCAGCGGCGAAGCAATTTCGGCGAGCGGTTGCCGGTCGGCGGCGGCGACGATCCAGATCGTTTGTCCGCTCGCCGCGGCGAACTTCCGATCGACGATCGACGGAGAGAAGATACTTGACCGCACGGCAAACGGCCGCTGCTCATCGTGATGAACGTGATAGACGCTTCCCGTTTCCGGGACCAAATAGCTCGCCAATACCGATTCGGGCCGTCGGCGAAGCTCCGTCGATCGAAGGTCATGTTGGTGCCAGCGATGGATGTTTCCGTCCTGGCCGCCGGAGACGAACATCGTGTCGCCGGGCAGCGAGGCCAGCGGCAAACGATGATCCGGTGCCGGTCGATGCGCGAGAAACTGCGAGACGACACGACCGGTCACCGAGGCTCCTCCGTTGGCTGGTGAAAGCTGGATCAACTGAATCCGGCCGTCGGTGTAACTCGCACGCAGCCACAGGCCACTGCCGGCGGCACAAAGGGAGCGGGGATAAGAGGCACCCAACGGGATTTGTCCCAACAGTTTACCGCTTTTGAAATCCAGAATGATCAACGACTCTTTGAACCGCTCGCCCGCGACCAGCCACTGGTCATCCTGGCCCGCAAAACAGAGGGTTCGCACGTTCGCCAGCGGCCGGGTGGGGATGCTGCGGATCTTCTTACCCGACGTCATGTCATAGACGGAGATGTCCACGCGGGTCGGAACAATCAACTTCGTGCTGTCTCGTGAAATCAGCAGACTTTCGTGTCGATGGTCATTGTCGATGCGGAACGATTCATTGCCTTCGGCGTCACCGACCCAGACTTCGCTGTAGCGGGCACCGGCAACGACAGACCGACCGTCGGGAGACCAGCGTATCGTTTCGATGCCTGATTCCAGCGGGGGCAAGTTGCGAATTAGCGTTCCGTTTTCCAGGTTCCAGATCGACACCGTCCGGGACTTACCGCCGGTCGCTGCGGTGCGGCCGTCGGGCGAAATCGCGACCGCTTGAGCGGGTTCTTCGTAGGATCCGATCACTTGTCCGGTGGCATCGGGTGCGTTCAAATCCCAAAGCTTGACGTCACCCTGATCGTCGACACTCAGCGCCCTCCTTCCGTCTTGTGTCACCGCCAAACCGTTGACGGCGGACGCGTTGGCGAAGGAGCCTTGGGTTGGACGAACCGCAAGGTTCATCAACAGGTTCGCCAGGTCGGGCGGCGGAGAGAACCCGTCGGTCGGCATGAGGTCCGAGCGAAGGTCCATGGTCAATTCATGCAGTCGCTTCAGATTGTCGTTGCGCAATGTTGTCAGGGCACGCTGCAGCTTCAACGCCTGCAGAAGTTCGACCGCGTGGCGCTCACGTCGTTCGCTCTCCCGCCGCGCTGCATCCACCGCCGCCATCTGCCACAGTGAAACCCCGGAGATGACAATCAGGGTGGCCATCGCCAACGCCAACACACTCAGTTCGACGCGGTACTGACGCGCCGTTTTGCGGAACCGATAGGCCCAAGAGGGTGGGCATGCCTCAACGGGCTTTCCATCAAGATACCGTCGCAAATCCGCCGCAAACGCGCTGGCCGACACGTACCTTCGCTCGCGATCCCGATCGATCGCCTTCATCACGATCCAGTCCAATTCCCGTTTCAATCGCTTGGCATCAAAACCGGTGCCACGGGTGTGTTTGTGTTGACGCGACGAAGGCTCGGCTTGGAGGCCACTGAGACGCTGGCTCGGACGGTCGGGCTCCCGCCGCACCAGCAGACTGTAAAACTCTTCGACACCGATGCGTTTGAGAGTTTGTTGAGCAATGGGTGTCGTGCCGGTCAGCAGTTCATACAACACGACACCGATCGAATACACGTCCACGCGGGTATCGACATCATAGTTGGTCCGTTTCGCCTGCTCGGGCGCCATGTACAGCGGCGTCCCGATCAACTGTGAACCGTGCGTCAGCAGTGTACGGCCGGCCAGATCACCATGGAGCGCCTTGGAGACGCCGAAATCGATGACCTTGATGACCGGTTTGCCGTCCTGCGTCAGGACCAGCACATTGGTGGGCTTCAAGTCCCGGTGGATCACGCCACGCTGATGTGCATGATGAACAGCCATGCACAGGTCGACACACAGTTCCAGCCGGTCGCGGAGGTTCAGTCCGTGTTGTTTGCAGTAGTCTGTGATCGGAACGCCGCGAACGAGTTCCATCACAAAGTAAGGACGCCCTCGCTCGGTCGTGCCGCTTTCAAAAACCTTTGCGATGTTCGTGTGATCCATCATCGCCAAGGCTTGACGCTCGGCCCGAAATCGTACGATCACCTCCTCAGAATCCATCCCCGGCTTGATCACTTTTACGGCGACTTCACGCCGGATCGGTGCGAGTTGCTCGGCCAGATAGACGGTGCCCATGCCGCCTTCACCGATCACCCGCACTAGACGGTAAGACGGAATCGAGGGCGGGGAGAAGTGGGGCGTGTCGTAAAACTCGGAGGCAGTGTCCGACGTGAGCGCGCGTTCCGCGCCCGCTTTCGTGACGCGTTCCAGGCATTCAGTCTGCTTGCCTTCCACGTCGTCGCTGTGGGAATCACCGCGGGAGTCGCCGTGGGTGGCGACGGCTTGACGCAGCAAATGATCCGGTTGCTCACGCCGCGCCTGCAATAAGCGTTCGACGCGTTTTCGCAATTCGGGGGCGTCGCGACACTGCTCGTCGAGAAACGCGTCCTGCATCGCTTCGTCGTCCAAAGCGATCGCTTGCACGTAAAGACGGCGGGCCGGCGACGGTTTGGGTTGGCGGTTCACGGCTTGATCAAAATTGATGAAGGTTTGGGGCGACCGCGGGGCGCAGACTCACCCGGTGCCTTGTCACGCTGAATAATTCGGGTGGCTCATCGGATCGGCTTCCAATTCGACGGCGAACCAGGACAGAGCGTAATCCCAATGCTGGTAGGCGGTGGTGCGAGAGATCCCCATCACGCCCGCCGCTTCCGTGACCGAGAGTCCAGTATAAAGTCTAAGCCGGACCAGCTCGGCGATCACGTCATCTTCGGCCTCAAGTTTGCGGAGCGTTTCATCGAGCTCGAGCAACTGTTCGGACGTGAGCTCACCAAACCGCTGGTCTTCGTAGTCCTTGAACTTAATGCGTTTCCAATCGCCGCCATGTTTCTGGCTCGATTTTCGGCGTGCGTGTTCGATCAAGATGCGACGCATCGCCTGAGACGCGGCGGCAAAAAAATGCGCCCGTGACTGCCAGTTGCTTTCGTTGTCAGAACCGACCAGCCTCATGTAGGCGTCGTGGACCAACGCGGTCGCCTGCAGCGTGTGATCGAACCGTTCTCGACGCATCCGCTGCGCGGCTAACTGCCGCAATTCGTCATAGACCAGTGGCAGGAACTCCTGGAGCGCAAGGCTGTCACCGGCATCGATTCGACCGAGAATTTTCGTGACGTCGGACATGCTCAAGGTGTATACAGGTGTGCTGTGGCGGCCCCACGATTCCGCTAGAAATAGTCAATGGCTAGTGATGCCCCTCCTCAAAACAGTGCATTATTGTATCACACGGACCGATGTTTCCATTCGAAAAAGACCTTTCCGCTCCCATCCAGGCCACGCCGGCGGTCGCGGCTTGATCTCGCTGATTGCACCGTCAAACAACCCACCCCGTCGCGGAGGCGGAGGTAAAGATTCGAGTTTTGGGGTTTTTTCGCACGTGTTGCCTCTCGATGACGAGACTGCCCGATCGCGTTGAGAAACGACTGAGAAAAAAAGAAGCTTTTGAATCACAGGCGTTCATCAGTTAGGCTGGGTGAGACTTGTTTTGCCAACTCGCGACGACGCAACATGATCAAAGTGACTTCCGAAGTGACTCGTCTACTCCGCAAAGTCGAAGGGAGCAATTGCCATGCCTCCGCCGACTTGTTGCCGCTGGTGTACAAGGAGCTTCGATTGCTCGCCTCTCGACACATGGCAACGGAGCGATCCGATCACACGCTCCAGGCGACCGCACTGGTTCACGATGCCTACCTTCGGTTAGTCGATTCGCGCAGCGGTCAGGGTTGGGATTCGCGCGCCCATTTCTTTGCCGCCGCCGCAACAGCGATGCGTCGCATCTTGATCGAGCACGCGCGTTCCAAAGCCAGCCGAAAACGTGGCGGCGATCGGGATCGCGTGGAAGTCGGCGACCTCGCCGAATCTCGGGCAGAAATCACTCCGGAACAGCTGATCGAACTTGATGACGCACTGGTCAAGCTTGAGCGGGTCGATGAACAGGCTGCCGAATTGGTCCGTCTACGGTTGTACGCCGGCCTGACCGTCGCCGAAGCGGCGAAGGTCATGAAGATCTCTCGAACCGTGGCTTACCAGCGTTGGGATTACGCGGTGTCGTGGTTCACTGTGGAATTGGCAACGGGGTTTTGATCTATTTTTCCGCCCGCGGCGAAGAATCCCGGACTTTCCGACACGTCATCTCGCATTAAATGGATGAGCCAGTTCAATTCGTGAACCAATCGTTGTCGAGGCCAGGTCGCACACCGTCGGGGTCGCCATGGAACAGAAAACCGGAACAAACCTCGAATGCGAAATCTACCTTGCCGCTTCACGGATTGATGATCCGGGCGAGCGGGACGCCTATCTGACAAGGGCGTGTGAAGGCCGGTCGGATCAGAAGTCCAGGATTTTGCGATTGATTGCGGCCCGTGAACAGCGGCACGCTAATCTGCTCCTCAAAGCCCTCGCCGACGGGGACGTCATCGGAGCCGAGAGCCGTCCAAGCGAAGGCGATCGCCATCAGGATGGCCCTCCCACCGCGATGCCGGATTCTGGCGAAACGTCGACGTCGGGACAAGGACTTCACGGGTTAAACCCTAAAAAGCAACCGGTTCTCGGTCGTTACGAATTGCTCGAAGAAATCGGACACGGCGGCATGGGCACCGTCTACATGGCGCGGCAGACGGAACCGGTCCGTCGTCGAGTGGCCGTCAAAGTGATCAACCCCGGAATGGATTCTCGCGAGGTGTTGGCGCGATTCGAGGCCGAACGCCAAGCCCTGGCGATGATGGACCATCCGAACATCGCTCGCGTTTTCGACGGAGGCACGACGGAATCCGGCTGGCCCTATTTCGTGATGGAGCTGGTGCGAGGGGTGCCGCTGACACGTTTTTGCCAAGAAAATGGGTTGGGTTTGCGAGAACGCCTCGAGCTTTTTATCGACGTCTGCCACGCCGTCCAGCACGCTCACCAAAAGGCGATCATTCATCGCGACCTCAAGCCCAGCAACATTCTGGTGACGATGCATGACGACAAACCGGTCGTCAAAGTGATCGACTTTGGTGTCGCCAAAGCACTCGATCAGGACCTCACCGACAAGACATTATTCACGCAGTTCAGCGCGTTGATCGGTACGCCGCTCTACATGTCGCCGGAACAGGCCCAGATGAGTAGTTTGGACGTCGACACCCGATCGGACGTCTACTCGCTCGGTGTAATCCTTTATGAATTGTTGACCGGATCGACTCCGTTTGATCGCGACACGCTCTCACGTGTCGGAATTGAGGGCTTTCGGCAACTGGTGCAAGACCAGGAACCCGAGCGGCCCAGTTCCCGCGTCAGCACGCTCAAGGCAGCGAACCTATCGACCCTCGGACAAAAAACTCCAGCCGACATCGCGACGATCCGAAATGACCTTCATCTCGAACTGGACTGGGTCGTGCTGAAGTCGCTGGAAAAAAATCGTGAGCGCCGTTACGACTCTGCCAAAGCGCTCGCCGATGATGTTCAGCGGTATCTCGACGACGAGGCGGTCGAGGCATGCCCGCCGTCGGCCGGGTATCGTTTCCGAAAGTGGCTCGGCCGGAACCGAATCGCCGTCACGGTTGGCACGATCGCGATTGCGGCACTTGTCTTCATCACCACGTTGTCGCTGTGGCAGGTGCAGCAAGTGAACCGGGCATGGCTGGCAAGCCAATCGCGCGAGCGCCAGATCGGCAACTTGCTCGACGCGAGCCAGTTACGATCGGCGGTCAGTGCATTTCGACAGGGCGAGTTTCCCTTGATCGCAGACAAGCTCGGTCCCATCACAGCCGTGCCGGTGAAGGTGAACCCACATCGCGACGACGACTTTTTCCGCAACCTGCTGCTCGATCTGTCCCACCCTCCCTTCGACCGACAGGTCGTCCTCGATGCTGAAATCAGGGATCTGGCGTTGGATCGGTCCGGTCATCACGCGTGGATCCTGGACGCCGAGGGCAACATCTATCGCTCTCAAGGCGGGCGATTGGAAGCCGACTCAATCGTCGCGGTAGGCTCGATAGGAGAGCCGGCCGAAGGGATTGCCGTTTCGCCTGACGGGACAATGCTGGCGGTCGGCGTGCAAAGTCAGATTTCGCTTTGGAGTCTATCCCCATCGGTCAAAGAACTGCGCCGAATCATCGTCGGCGATCACGGCGTCGAGACGATCGTTTGGTCTGACGATGGAGCGCACCTCGCCGTGGGGACACGTTACGAGGGCGTCTGGGTCGGGAACGCTGAGGGTGAATCGCTGTTTCGTGTCGAGAACGACCATCGCCACGAATCGCTGGTGTTTCGCCCCGGCAGTCGTGAATTGCTCGTCCCGACCCGTCAAGGGATTGACGCGTATTCGGTTCCTGCCGGAAAGAAAATACGCAGCATCACGCTCAAGCCGATGGACAATCCGCGTGAATTGATGCTGGCGGGTCCAAAGAAAAACTGGCTGCTCTGTTGCGATCGCTTTCTGCAACAAATGTTAATCCTGGATGCCGATTCGTTTCAAAACATCGGCAAGGTGGCATTAAATGCGCGTTATCCGCAATCACATGCGACATGGCAGGGCGGTCGCCGTCTCGCGCTTTTGTTCCCCGACGGCTTGCTACAGACGCTCCGACTGAGCGAACGATCAGACGGCCAAGTGTCTGGTGAACGGACGGCGGCATTCAACATTGGTGATGACCAGGATGTATTCCAAGAAAATCAACGGATCCGAGTGCTCGCTTCGCCTGCCGACGACGCACTGATCACGGCCGGAGCGGGCGGCCGGCTGCGACAGTGGAATCTCAGTCGCGTTCCGCCCACTCAGATCATCCGCCCGCCCTCACCGCTCGGCGGTGTTTACCCCGTCGCGCCGGATGCCCTCTCCTATTTCTTTCGTCAAGGGTATTCGTACCCCGACTACGATCGAGCGATGGTGGTGGGGATCGGTCGGAGAATCGAACAGCCGATCGGCGAAAGGGTCACCCATCCGATCACGTGTTTTTCAAAACAGATTTCCAGTCAAGGTTGGATCGCATGCGCCGGCCCCGGTTACGTGAGCGTTTATGACCTGTCGAAAGGGAGGATCGTACGCACGCTTGGCGAAAGTTTGGCAAAGGCCCGTCGCGTTGAAATTAGCCCCTCGGGCGATGCCGTCGCGGTCAACGCGGGCGAGGAACCCGGAGTCATGGCTTGGTATAGTGATACGGGCTGGCAATCTGCCAACCAGGTGCTCGACTTGCCGCTCGATTTGTCGGCAGTTTTCTGTTTCGTGGAGTCGGATGACGGACCGTCATTGCTGTACGACGAGTCGTCACAATTGATCCAGGAACTCGCGTGCGCAACCGGTGTCCGTCGCGTGGTCCGAAAGGAGCCGAGCACGCGGCTGATGGCTTCAGCGGTAAGTGCAGACGGAAAACAACTGGCAATCGGTACCCGCGACAAACTCGAGGTGATCGACATCAATACGGGCGAACTCGCGTATACAATTGATCAGGTATCGACGGTTCGGACACTGGCGTTTCTGCCGGGTGGACGCGTCTTGCTGAGTGGTCACAACAATGGCCGAATTGAGTCCTGGCATGTGCCCACCGGACAGGCTCTCGGCACCCTGTTCGAGCCCCCGCCGGGGATCGGCACGCCGCAGAGTTTCGCCGTTTTTCCCGACTGCCACCGCCTCTTGATCCGCTACCAACGCGACGAGCATTTGTCGCCGGTCATTCTGGGGACGGAGTTGTCCGGACGCTGAAGCGCTGCGTCAAAGGGATTCAGCAACCGTTGGTGTCTAGCTAGCCTTGAGGCGATTCCCGGTCGCTGCGACGCAGCGACAGTGGGCGGCTAAAGCCTGCACACCAACACTCAAGCCCGTGCGATTCGTACCTGCCCCCTTTTCCGCTCGACGTGCCCTTCTTCCTGCGACCGGCGTGTTTTCGCCATTTCGCAACCCACCGTTTTTTCCGGAATTCTCTTGATTTAGACCGATCCTTCCCGGACGAATCAGAGCGGAAAATCGCATTAATTGGTGTCACGTACGCAAGTACACCCCCCCCACGCGATTGCCCCAAACTGCTTTCCACGATCCGTTTGCCAGCCGACCAACAGAGTTCGCCGCGAAAACGGTGCAACTCTGATTGGCGGGCTGCCAGGCGGCCAGGCGAGCGAACGGTAGACCCAAAATGCTCCACGCACCGCGACGTAAACGAAAGACTCGACGTCAACGACTGCAACGCCGACATCGCAAGCAGCTGCATCTTGAACTTCTGGAAGATCGTCGGCTACTGGCCCAGGTCGACTGGGACGGCGGGGGCGACGGAAGCAGTTGGACGGATCCATTGAACTGGAGCAACGATCAGTTGCCGACGGCGGCTGACGATGTCGCGATCAGCCTGCCGGGGGACTACTCGGTCGTGCTCTCCACCGACGTTTCCCTTCAGTCACTGACCGTCGGCAACCCCACCGGGACGCAGACGCTGCGGCTGAATTCAAGCGTCCTCGATGTCACCGCCGGATCGGTTGAGATCGAGACCGGTGCGACGGTTGCCGTCACAGCGCCCGGCACGATCGGTGGTGACGTCGTCAATCATGGGGTGTTCGAGGCGATTTTCCAGCGTGGCAACCAATTGACGGCCTCATCATCGGTCGCGTTGACCGGAGCGTTCACCAATGCCGCCGGCGGCATGCTGCGTTTGCTGCCGGGGATGAACGCTCCTTCTTACAGCAACCAGCGTGCGAACTTGACGGTTGATTTTCAGAACGGCCTGACCAATGCGGGGACCATTGAACTGAGCGAAGAGGCAAGTTCCAGTGATGATGCCGGCAATACGACGTTGCGAGTGAGCGGTGGGGCCTTGAACAATCAGTCGACCGGCGTGATTGAGTCACTCGTCGGTGGTGGCGTCGGAACGATCGGCTCGCGAACCATCGCCGGCACGATCAACAACGACGGCACGATTCAGGTCATCGGTCAAAGTCTTACTTTGACCGGCGGGACGGTCACCAGTGCTAGTGACATCACGGTCGATGCGGGACGCACGTTGACGATGTCGACTGGTTCACGATTCAATCCGTCCACCGGACAAGTACTCGGCGTGGGTGTTTTTGAACTGCGATCGGGCGCGGAACTGGGAGACGGAACATTTCGGGGACGAGCCTATTTCCATGACGCGACCGTTCCCGCCAATGCGACGCTGGTTAACGCCGGCGAGCTGATCTTTCCCTACCAGGTTGGCAATGCGCTGACTCAGTCTGCCACTCGGACCATCGCCGGTGACGTCACCAATGCGTCCGGGGGCGTCTTGCGATTGCTGCCGGGAATGAATGCATCTTCATACAGCAACCAGCGCGCGACACTGACAGTCGATTTTCAAAAAGGCTTGACCAACGCGGGAGTCATCGAACTCAGTGAAGGGCCGAGTTCCAGCGATGATGCCGGCAATGCGGTGCTGTTGGTCAGCGGTGGGTTGCTAGATAACCAAGCGACGGGCGTGATCGAGTCCCTGATCGGCGGTGGTACCGGAACCATCGGCTCGCGAACCATTCAAGGTGATTTGGTCAACGATGGAGCGATCACCGTCGAGCGAAGCCTGGCACAAAGCGGGACGAACGTTCGCCTGGAGAACAACAACCTGATTTCAGTGAGCACAGGCCAAAGCTTGTCGCTGGTCGATGTGACCCTGAGCAACGCGGCGAACATCGAGCTTCCAGGGACGGCCAGTGTTTCACTGTCCGGCGGTCGCTTCAACCCACTGGCCGGTCAGCTGGTCGGCGAAGGTGCGATCGGTCTTTCGGGAGGCGCTGAACTGGGTACCGGAACGCTCGCCGGGCGTTTGATTTACAACGACGCCGTGTTCCCGGTCGGGACCAACTTTGTCAACGAAGGCATCATCGAAGTTCCCTACCAAATCGGCAACACGACGACCCAATCGGTGACGCGGACGTTCGCAGGTGCATTCACCAACGCCGCCGGTAGTAAGCTGCGGTTGCTGCCGGGGATGAACGCCTCTTCTTACAGCAATCAGCGCGCGAACCTGACGGTCGATTTTCGCAGCGGGTTGACGAACGCGGGAATCATTGAGCTAAGCGAAGGGACGAGTTCCAGTGATGATGCCGGCAATACGACGCTGCTCATCAGCGGTGGGACCCTGAACAACCAGGCGACCGGTGTGATCCAGTCACTCGTCGGGGGTGGTACGGGCACGATCGGCTCGCGAACCCTTACCGGTGCGATCGAGAACGACGGTGCGATTCAGGTCGTCAGCCAAAACGTCACCCTGAACAGCGGTATCGTCACCAATGACGGCGATATCACGGTCGACACGGGCCGAACGTTGACGATGTCCACGGGATCGCGGTTCGATCCATCCACCGGGCAGCTGCTCGGTGAGGGAGCCTTTGCCTTGCGTTCGGGTGCGGAACTCGGAGATGGAACTCTTCGCGGGCGAGCTTATTTCTACGACGCGAACGTCCCAGCCGATGCGACGCTGATCAACGCGGGCGAATTGATCGTTCCGTACCAGCCAGGCAATACCATCAGTCAATCGGTGACCCGAGTCTTTGCCGGTGCATTCACAAATGCCGCCGGCGGCGTGTTGCGATTGCTGCCGGGAATGAATGCATCTTCGTACAGCAATCAGCGCGCCACCTTGACGGTTGATTTCCGCAGCGGGCTGACCAACGCGGGGACGATCGAACTGAGTGAAGGCCCAAGTTCCAGCGATGACGCAGGCAATACCGTGCTGCATGTCAGCGGCGGCACGCTGACCAATGAAGCGACCGGAGTGATCGAGTCCCTGATCGGCAGCGGTGTCGGATCGATTGGGTCCAGGTCGATCAAGGGCACGGTGCTGAACAACGGCACGGTGAATGCCAACGAGCACTCGCTGACCCTGACCGACGTGACGTTTACCAACAGCGCGGTCCTGAACGCCGGATTGGGAAAGAAAATCACGGTCGGCGCTGGCGCCCGCCTGAATCCGGGAACCGGTGAGCTGGCTGGCGAAGGGACCTTCGAAGTTCGCAGCGGCGGTCAGCTCGGAGACGGCACCGTCAAAGGATCGATCCGGTTCCTAGACGGAACGGTACCAGCGGACGCCGACCTCACCAACGCCGGAGTGATCGAGTTCCCGCATCACTACTCCAACACAGCCCATCCGGTCGCCACCCGTACGGTTGCTGGCGCCTTCACCAACGCCGCCGAGGGGATTCTCCGCTTGGTGCCCAGCATCAACATCACAAATACCACTGCCGATACGGTCAGAGAGTTCATTGTTGACTTTCAGAACGGGTTGACCAATGCCGGAACCATCGAACTGAGTGAAGGATCGAGCGCCTTTGACGATCAGGCCCTGGCCGTCTTGAAGATCAGCGGGGGCACACTCGTCAACGAGGCCACCGGTCAGATCAACTCCATCGTCGGCGGTGGATTCAATTTGATTGGACCACGTTACATACGAGGAGCCATCGACAACTTTGGTACGATTCGCGTGGAAAAGGATTTACGACTGGACACGTCACCCAGTAACTATGCGAACGGGCGTCTCGACGGCGGAACTTATGTCTTGTTGGACCATTTACAGTTTCCGAATCAAGGCATTTCCACCAATGCGGCAAACCTTGTGCTGCATGGTGGTGCCCGGATTT
Organism: Phycisphaera sp. RhM; assembly: GCA_033042175.1. Classification (GTDB taxonomy): domain Bacteria; phylum Planctomycetota; class Planctomycetia; order Pirellulales; family Pirellulaceae; genus Stieleria. The sequence continues at coordinate 270,702 of WCIL01000001.1, read as the reverse complement.
TGGATTCAGGTCGCGCGAACTCACTCGCCGGGCTGGCCACCAATGAGGCCGCAGGATCGCTGGAACTCAGGGACGGCGCCAACCTGTCTCTCGGCGGCGGCTTGACCAGTAGCGGCGATGTCTCTGTTTGGGACACCAGCACGCTTTCCCCTTCCGGAAATCTGTTGATCGAATCCGGTACGCTGGTCGGCAATGGTTCGATCGCCGCCGATGTCAATAACCAGGGAGGCACCGTTGTGCCGGCAGACGGTGGCCTGACGGTCACCGGTGCTTTCGCGCAAAGCAATGCCGGTACCCTGCAGATCAATCTGAATGGACCTCCGCCGGATCAGTTCGGCTTTGTCCGAGCCGGATCGGCGAGTTTGGATGGAACACTGAATGTCACGGTCGCGGACGGCTATGCTCCCGGCGCCGGGGATTCGTTTGAGATCCTGGACTACGCCTCGCGCACCGGAGAATTTGCGTCGTTTTCCGGTCTAGATTACGCCCCGAACCGGTTGCTGACGACCGACAACACGCCGACGGGATATTTTCTCGAAGGCGACTTCGTCAGCATTCGCGTCGAGCCGTTCGAGAACCTGACGGTCACCGAAGCCGGCAGCAGCATCCAGTTCTCCGTCATCCTGGACCAGCAACCGACGGCTCCGGTGACGATCGGGATTTCATCCAGCGACGAAAGTGAAGGCGTCGTCAGCGCCGACTCGGTCACCTTCACGCCCACCGATTGGACCCCCAAGTCGGTCACCGTCACCGGCGTCGATGATTTCCAAGATGACGGCGACGTCGCCTTCGCGATCATCACCGATGCCGCAGTCAGTGACGACCTGAACTTCAAAGACTTCAATCCCGTCGATGTTTCGCTGGTGAATCAAGACGACGACGAGATCGGGCTGGTGGTCACGCCTCCAACGACCACGCAAACGACCGAAGCCGGCGGCACGACTGAGTTTTCTGTTTCCCTGGGCAGCCAGCCGACCGCCGAAGTGATCGTCGATGTTCGGTCCTCGTTGACCCGCGAAGGCCGAGTGTCGGTGGAGCAACTCGTGTTCACGCCCGACAATTTCAACACACCGCAAACGGTCGTTGTCACCGGTCAAGACGATGTGTTGGACGATGGTGATTCGGCATTCTTTGTCTACCTCAAGATCGCCGCGACAGATGACGTCGACTATCAATCAGCCGCCGACCACAGCGTCGCTCTGGTCAATCTCGATGACGACACGGCCGGATTTATCTGGGACGGCGGCGGTGACGGCACCACGTGGCATGACCCTCTGAACTGGGGCTCCGACACCGTTCCAACTTCGCTGGCGAACGTCTTGATTCCCGATCAGCCGGGAGAACCGACGATCGTGATCAACCAAAATACAACGATCGCAAGCATCTACAGCGCCGAACACCTATCGCACACCAACGGAAGATTCACCGTTTCGACGGGTGGAATCGCAGCATCTGGACTGTTGCTCAGCGCAGATCTCGTCGTGGGCGATTCGTTTGTCACGCAAGGGCCAAGCGAATGGTCGGCTGGATCGGTCGAGGGAGATTCTTGGGTCAATGAAGGAACGCTTCAGATCACCGGTTCGACGCACCGCTTTCTTTACGGAACGATCAACAACACCGCCACAGTCATCCACTCGGCCACCGGGCAAATCAGGGGATTCGCCGGCAGTGGCTTTGCCGCAACCGTGAACAATTTTGCCAGCGCGGTTTACGATTTCCAGAACGGTCAACTCCTCACCTGGACCGGCACTCCACAATTCAACAATGAGGGAATTCTGCGAAAGACCACCGATAACGCCGCCACGATTGGGTATGCGCTGAATCTGCTCGACGGCAGCGACGTTCAAGTCGTCGGAGACAACCTTTTCGCCGATGGCGGCGGTTCTTTCTCCGGCCAATACTCCGTCAGCCAAGGTGTGTTTCGTCCCTCCGGAGGCACGTTCACGTTGCAAGACAGTTCACGTGGCAGTGGTGCGGGAACACTGCGTCCGACCGGCGGCGAACTGACCGTTGCGGCAGACGCGACCGCGACGCTGCACGATTTGCTCTGGCTGGACGGCGGTGATACCACCGGTGCAGGAACGCTCGCATTGACCGGCCAAAACCAAGTGACAGGCGGGTCCTTGGGTGGCAATGTCGACAACCAGGGGACATTGCAATGGACCGGTGGGGACTTTGACGGCGTCCTCACCAATTCGAACCAACTAGAGATCACCGGTTCGGCGCACCGCTTTCTTTACGGAGCGATCAACAACGCTGCAACGGTCATTCACTCGGCCAACGGACAGATCAGGGGAATCGCCAGCGGTAGTTCTGCCGCAGCGGTGAATAACCTTGCCGGTGCGGTCTACGATTTTCAGAACGGTCACCTCCTCACCTGGAGCGGTTCTCCGCTGTTCAACAACGAGGGAATTCTGCGAAAGACCACCGACAGCGTCGCCACGATTGGGTATCGGCTGAATCTGCGCGTTGGCAGCGACGTTCAAGTCGTCGGAGACAACCTTTTCGCCGATGGCGGCGGTTCCTTCTCCGGCCAATACACCATCAGCCAAGATGTGCTTGCGCTCTCGGGAGGCAGCTTCACCCTGCAAGACGGTTCACGTGGTAGTGGTGCGGGAACACTGCGCCCGACCGGAGGCGAACTGACGGTTCCGACAGACGTAACCGCGACGCTGCACGATTTGCTCTGGCTGGATGGCGGTGATACGACCGGTGCAGGAACGCTCGCACTGACCGGAGAAAACCAAGTGACAGGCGGGTCCTTGGGTGGCAATGTCGACAACCAGGGGACATTGCAATGGACCGGTGGGGACTTTGACGGCGTCCTCACCAATTCGAACCAACTGGAGATCACCGGTCCGGCGCACCGCTTTCTATACGGAATACTCAACAACACTGCCACGGTCATTCACTCGGCCACCGGACAGATCAGGGGAGTCGCCAGCAGCGGCTTTGCCGGAATCGTGAATAACCTTGCCGGTGCAGTCTACGATTTTCAGAACGGTCACCTCCTCACCTGGAGCGGTTCTCCGCTGTTCAACAACGAGGGAATTCTGCGAAAGACCACCGACAACGCCGCCACGATCGGGTACGAGACTTCAAATGCGGATGGAACCTTTGACATTGAACTGGGAAGCCTAGCCTTGACAGGCAGTCTTACCAATTTCTCCAACCAGCGTTTGGAGAGTGGTCGGTACATCGTTGCCGACGAGTTGCGTTTTTCGAGCGCTGACATCCAATCCAATGCCGCCACGATTGAATTGATCGCTCCGGGGGCTGCGATTCGTGACACGAGTGGCAACAACGCACTTCGTGGTTTTGAATTGAATGAAGCGGACGGTACCTTTGCGATCGCCGACGGAGCGAACGTGACCGTGCCGGCGGACTTCACCAATGCGGGCATCGTCGATGTGGAGTTCGGTAGCACGTTTTCCGTTACCGGTGACTTTATCCAAACCGGCGGTGAAACGTGGATCGCGGAAGGTGGTTGGATCGACCCGTCAAATCAGTACCTGCTTCAGGGCGGATCGCTCGAAGGCAACGGAATCGTCTGGGCCGATACGATCAACTCCGGTGGTGATGTCATGCCGGGATTCGATGGGCCGGGAATACTGACGATCCGCGGAAACTACACCCAAGCTGCCGGCGGCAGTCTGACTTTCGATATTGCAGGGACCGATGTCGGAACTCAACACGATCGCCTGGGCGTGTTTAATTCGGTGACTTTGGACGGCACACTCAATGTGGATGTCGCCAGCACATTCCTGCCCAGCCGCGGCGATGTCTTTGAACTGATCACCAGTTTCGGAAACCAGACCGGCAACTTCACGACCTTCAACGGTTTGACGATCGACGCCAATCGGGCTCTCGTGCCGGTCCGTGGAGACGCGACGTATTCATTGGCCAGCGTCGTCGCCGGAATCAAGATTGAACCACTGACCGGACTGCAGACCACCGAGGCCGGCGGCACCGCGACGTTTACGATCGAACTGGAAGATGCCCCCTCGGCACCGGTGACGTTCAACCTGGAGCCGAGTGACTCCGGCGAAGGCACGCTCAATGTTTCTTCGGTGAGTTTCGACGGCGGCAATTGGAACGTTCCACAAACGGTGACCATCACCGGCGTCAATGATTTCGTCGATGATGGTGACCAGCCCTATTCGATCATCACCACCCCGATCATCAGCGACGATCCGCTGTTCAGCGGTCTCGACCCGTCGGATATCCCGGTGATCAATGTGGATGATGATGAAGTCGGCCTGGTCGTCACAGCACCAAGCGTGAGTCAGACCAGCGAAGCGGGCGGGACGAGTGAAATGTCGGTCGCGCTGCAAAGCCGACCGACCGCCGACGTAGTCGTTTCGGTGACATCCAACAACATCGCCGAAGCGACAGTGTCGCCGTCCTCGATCACCTTCACCCCGGACAGTTGGAACGTCGCCCGCACCGTGACCATCACGGGCCAGCCCGACGACGTCGATGATGGCGACATCCCGTATCTGATCACGGTGTCCATCCAGTCTTCGGCCGACACCGCCTACACTGCTTTGGCAGACCAGACGTTCGCGTTGACCAACGCCGATGACGACACCGCAGGCATCACGGTCGAAGCTCTCGCAAGTTCGGTGACCAGCGAAGACGGCGGCACCGCGAGCTTCACCCTTGTGCTCGACAGCAAGCCCGTTAGCAACGTCACACTCACCGTCGATTCGAGCGACGAAACGGAAGCTTCGGTCTCGCCTGCCAGTCACACCTTCACGCCGGTCAACTGGAATCAATCGCAAACCTTCACCGCGACAGGGCTCGACGATTTGCTCGACGATGGTGATGTCCCCTACCAAATTACTTTTACAGCTACTACCAGCGGAGATCCGCTTTACGACGGAATCTTGCACGGTGCGTTACCCGCGATCAATCTCGGCACCGACACTTATGAATTAACGCTCTCAAATGTCGATACGAGTGGGCTGACTTACGATCCACAATTGCTGACCGTCAGTGGGGCCATTTCAGCGACCGTCGCTAATTCGGGACCGATCGGCACCACCGGTCCGATCGAAGTCGCCTTTTTCGAAGACACCGACCTGAACGGGTTGTTTGACGCTGCTGTCGACAAAGTCTTGGGAAGCACAACGATCAGCGATCCGATCACGGCCGGTGCAACCGTGTCCGTTTCTGCGACGCTGTTTGGGAGCGTGTTATTTGTCGATAATGTGATCTGGGGCGTTGTGGATACCGCAAATGCCTTCGCCGAAATCGACGAACTGAACAATTATGCTCGTCACGAGTGCCTTGCCGGAACCGAATGGGTGGACGTGTCGAGCAATCTTGGCAGCAATGCGATCACCGCCAGCGGTTTCTATCAGACGAGTGTGCCGGTCAACGCATTTGATCAAGATACCTCTACCGGCTGGAACGCAGGGAGGTTTCCGCCGGCATGGATTGAAGCCGACTTGGGTCTGTCCCAACCATTGGCAAGTGTTCGATTATTACCGTCACAGGTTCCAAGCACAGGCACGACGACGCATGAAGTCTGGGTCTCTGACCAACCCATCGGCACGAACCGATCCAACGCGGTGTTGGCAAAACGTCTCACTTCGGTGACAACAAGTGGCCAGTCCTTTCAGCTTGACTTTGATGCAATCGTCTCCGGGCGACACGTTCAAATCTACACGACGTCTTCGCCCTCCTGGGTTTCCTGGACCGAAATCGATGTCTTCGCAGCGTCCGGTTTACCCGCTCCCGATCTGACCGCGTCCTACATCCGGACGAATGCCGCAGGAACATCGGTCGATGTCGTCGCACGGGTCGGGAACGGAGGCCAAGTGCCCACCGAACCCGGCGTTCCCGTCGCATTCTACGACGGCGACCCCAGCCAAGGCGGCGTGCTGCTCGGCACCACCTCCACAACCCAGCGTCTGAATCCCGGCGAGTTTGAAGACGTCACGCTCACCGTCCCGGTGGGATTCTCGCAGCTCTGGGTTGTCGCCGATGACGACGGTGCCGGCAATGGCACGCTGCTCGAATGTGATGAGGATAATAACATTACATTCGTCGAGGCGGCACCAAGACCCGACCTCGACATCGAAGTCGTCTCGGCCGCGGCGACCGCACAGACCAGTCAGGTCATTCCCGTCACCTGGCGGGTCAGCAACAACGGACAAGCCACCGCCGAATCGCCCTGGGCTGACCACGTTTACCTGTCGACCGATCAAGTCATCGATGCGTCGGACACGTTGCTGGGCCAATTCACTCGCACCCAAGTTCTCGCGGTCGCTGGCAACTACGACGCGCAGCTCGATGTAACGCTTCCACGCGACACGTTCGGCGATCTGTTTCTTCTCTTTGCGACCGATGTGACCGGCGGAATCATTGAGCTCGATGAGTTGGACAATGTTGCCGCTGCGGCGATCACCGTCACCCCCGCGCCGACGCCCGACCTCGTCTTCGCTTCGGCCTCCATCAGCGAGTCCTCCGTTCAACCCGCGCAGGACCTCATTCTTCGCTGGACCATTGAAAACGATGGTGACCTGGCGACCCCAACCGCGTGGACCGATCGCATTTACCTTTCCACCGACGGCACGATCGCTGCCGGAATCGCTGTCGCCGCTCGACGGCACGAGCAGTCGCTTGCCGACGGTGCGTCTCGTCTGTTCTCCCAAACCTTTACCGTCCCCGACTTGGCCGACGGCGACTACCACGTCGTGTTCGTCACCGATACAGATGACGAACTCTTCGAACGCGACGGCGAGGCCAACAACGTTTTCGTCTTGCCGCAAACGATCAGTGTCGGACATCCCGACCTGACGGGCGCTTTCATCAATCCGCCCGCCGAAGTGGTCGCCGGAAACTCGCTCGCCATCGATTGGAGCGAAAGCCAAATCGGAACCGCGGCGACACTGACCGGTTTCACCACGCGGATTTATCTATCCCAAAATGACCAAGTCGATGCGGGCGATGTCCTGCTTTCTGAGCGATTGGAAACGGAAGTCTGGCAACCCGGACGCACGCAAGACATTCAAGCTGACGTGACGATTCCGATTGAATTGAGCGGAAGCTATTTCTTGCTGCTGAGCGTTGACGATGGAGATAAAATTTACGAATTGGGCGGCGAAGGCAACAACCTGATCGCCAGCCCGATCACGTTGACCGTGCCGCCACACGCAGACCTCGTCGCCAGCAACGTGGTCAGTCCCACCTTGGTGATCGGTGACCCGGCGGCCATGACCGTCAGCTGGACGGTGGCAAATACCGGCGAGGTGACGACAAATAGCGATGGCTGGGAGGATTCGGTCGTCCTGTCGTCGGACGAGATCTTTGGGAACGGCGACGATCGCGTGGTTGGCCAATTGGAACGCAACACATCGTTGCCGATCGGCGACCGCTACGACGCGTCGGTCGACCTGACGCTGCCGGCGGGCTTGGCGGGTCTGTTCCATGTCTTCGTCGCCGCCGATGCTCAAGGCGATGTCTTCGAAGACGGCAAGACGGCCAACAACGTGGCGCTGGCTGCCGACAAAGTCGAGATCACGCCGACGCCCTACGCCGATCTGGTCGTCTCTTCAGTCGACGTTCCGCCGACGGCCTCCAGCGGCGGTCTACTCGAAATCACCTGGGAAGTCACCAACCAGGGTATCGGCCCCACCGACGTCGCAACTTGGGGGGACGTCATTCGACTGGCCCGAAACCCCGACGGGACGGACCTGCTGCGTGCCTTCGCAGTGAACCGCAACGATCCGACCATCGCCGCAGGCAGCAACCACTTCGGCGTGCTGGATGTTGATCAAAGTTATCGTCGCACGAGCCAAATTTCGCTTCCCAATGGACTGGAAGGAACCTTCTATGTCGTCGTCGACACCGGAACCTTCCCCGGCGTGTTCGAACATCGTTTCGGCGGCAACAACCGTCGTGTCTCCTCGGCGACGAACGTCACCGTCGCCCCGTCGCCCGACTTGATCGTGGAAGCGATCACGGCGCCGCCGGAAGCGAAGTCGGGCACCAAGATCGACGTCGAGTGGACGGTTCGCAACACGGGCGACGCAGCGGCCGATGGACGCTGGAGTGATCGCCTGTCGCTGAAATCCGTGGGGGATCCCAATGCGAGTCTGATTCATCTGGGGATCTTCCAAACGTCACTGACGCTCGACGCTGGATTGTCGTACACACGCGCCGAACAATTTACGCTGTCGCCCGAACTGGAAGGTGCATTTCAAGTCGTCGTGCACTCGAATTTCACCGGTTCGCTGTACGAACACGCCGCGGCGGCGGACAACAACGTTAGCGAAGACGACGAAATCATCGTCGTTAGCCATCCGCCGCGTCCGGACTTGCAAGTCACCGACATCATCGCGCCAACAAGCGTTCCCGCCGGTGGGACGATTTCGGCGACTTACATCGTGACCAACCGCGGCACCGAGACGACTCGGGGACGTTGGAAAGACCGGGTGTACCTGTCTCTCGACAACAAGGTCACCAGCGATGACATCATACTGGGCACCTTCGACAATGCCGCAGCACTGAACCCGGATGAACCGTACCAGGTTTCGGTCGATCCCTACGTCGTGCCGAAACGATTCCGCGGCGATGTGTTTGTGCTTGTTCAAACCGACTTCGAAGATTCAATCGAAGAGACCCGGATGAAGACAATAACCTCGGAACCCATTCGTTCTTTGCCGAAGCACTTCCGCCGGCCGACCTGGTCACCTCGGGCGTCGTCGCACCGGACGAGGTTTTTGAGGGGACCACGATCGATGTCACCTACACCGTCACCAATCTTGGGCTTGGTGAAACCAATGTGGATTCCTGGAATGACACGATCTGGCTGACCGTCGATCGCAACCGTCCAGACGTGCGGACCAATGATATCCTGCTGGGGACGTTCTCCCATTCAGGTTCGCTGGCCATCGGCGAAGACTACACCGCGACGCGTCGGGTAACGCTGCCGAACATCGACGGCCAAAACTTCAATGGTGGCCAGTGGCAAATCACTGCTTGGTCAGATGCCTACAATCTGGTCGTCGAGGACACTCGGGACATCAATACGAACCCCGACGACCCGAACGAACTGGATAGCAATAATTACAAGGCGCGCCCGATCACGGTCTTGCCGACGCCGCCGGCGGACTTGGTCGTCGACGCTGTCGTCGCGCCGACGAGCGTCGAAGCGGGAACTTCGATGACAGTCCAGTGGACCGTGCGAAATCAAGGCGATCGTGTGACCGGAGGCGATTTTTGGAGGGATTCGATCTACGTTTCGACACACGCGGATCGAAACCATCCTGACGCGCAGTTGTGGTCATTGGGATCGATCGACCACCGTGGACGTTTGGAGTCCGGCCAAAGTTATTCCGGCGAGGCCGTGTTCGAGCTTTCACCGGAGATTTTTGGCAATCACGTCATCGTCGAGACCAACACCGGGACGCCAAAAATCTACGAAGGCCCGTTCGGAGGCAACAACGAGCGGTCGACTCCGATTTCGATCAGCCGCTCCGCCGCCGACTTGCAGATCACCGACATCAATTTGCCGGCGACCAGTGAATCGGGTGAGTATGTTGACCTCAGCTGGACCGTGACCAACGTCGGTGCACCGGTCTGGTCCGGCACAACGTACTGGACCGAGTATGTTTTCCTGTCTCGCTTCCCTGAATTCCAGCTCGGCGAATCGACGCTGGTGCGAAAGCAGATCCACCGCAGTGACACGCCGCTGGGAACCGGAGACAGCTATACCGAATCGACTCGGATTCGCATGCCGCGCGGCGCCGATGGCGAGTATTACGTCTATGTCTGGACGGACGCGTTGGCGATACCTGACCCAAGGCCATTCGAACCGACCGTCCCGCCGGCGGGCGGCAACTCGAGCAATCGTGGCTTCTACGCCGGGACGAATGGCTGGGGACGCGGCGCGGTCTACGAAGGCGGGCGAGGACCGGGCAGCGGTTTCGCGCCCCAGGAATACAATAACCGCGACTCAAGACCGATTCAGATCAGCTATTCCGAACCAGACCTCAAGGTCACTTCACTAACGGTCCCATCAGGCGCGGTCCAGTCCGGTCAAACCATCACGGTTGACTGGACGGTGCAGAACATCGGAAACGCGGCGACTTACCCGCGGCCCGACACCGATCAGGCCGAACAAGCCTGGCCCGATCGCGTCTTTCTTTCCCGCGACGAATCGTTGGACCCGTCCGACTGGTTGCTGGGCGCCAGGGGTGGCTCGGGAGCAAACGGAAAGGTTCTCGGCGTCGATGAATCGTACAGTCGATCGCTCGATGTGCGACTTCCACAAGGGATCGACGGCGACTTCTATCTGATCGTCGACGTCGACTCCAAGTTCACCCGTGCACGTTTCCCCGAAGTCGACGGAAGCGGCATCCAGTTCCGCCCTGGATCTGCGGGCGTGGACTGCTTGGCGATCTTCCGGAACGACATCGTCGGCTGCGGCGATACCGGAATGGCGGTCGTGCAAGAATTTTCCGGCGAAGGCGACAACACCGCCAAGGCGTTGCTGCCGATCGAACTGACCGATCCGCCGGACCTGCAAGTCACCTCGGTCGTGGTGCCGCCACGATTGCTGGCCGGAAAACCGTTCGACGTCGAGTACACCGTCAGCAACCTCGGCCCCGGTGACACGCTGCCGGGACAGTCCAGCTGGACGGATCTCATCTACCTGTCGCGCGATCCGTTCTTGGACAGGGATGCCGATCGTTACCTCGGCTCGAATTCCTATTCCGGCGGTCTGGCGAAAGACCAATCCTACACGGCCACCCGATCGGTCCGCGCCCCAAGGAATCTCGAGGGCGCCTACTACGTGATCGTGATCACCGATCCGGTGGTCAACAATCGTTTTCCCGACGGGAATGTTTTCGAACTGGATAAGGAGTTCAACAATTCGCTCGCCGGCCAGCCGCCGACCGTGATCGAATTGCCTCCACCGGCCGACTTGCAAGTCGAGACGATCGAAATTCCATCGAGCGGAAAGTCGGGGGAAGACGTCCAGATCACCTGGTCGGTCACCAATCACGGCCCCGAACCAGCAACCGGAGTCTGGTCCGACGCGCTGTACCTCTCCGAAGATGCGATCTGGGACATCACTGATATCCCGCTGGGACGCGCCGAATTTCCGGGCATCGTCGAAAATAACGCAACCCGGTTCTCGATGGCCGTCGGCGAGACGTACACCTCGACGTTGACCGCCACACTGCCGCCCGCTCGGCCCGGCCAGTACCGCGTCATCACCCGCGCCGACATCTTTGATGACGTCTTCGAAGCCGAGAACGAACTCAACAATCAAACCGCATCACCGGGCACGATTAACCTAACCGTCGATGCATTGCAACCCGGCGTGCCGCTGGAAACCACGCTCAGCACCGGACAAGTTCGCTTGTATGAAGTCCAAGTCGGTGCCGGCGAAACGCTGCGGGTCTCGATCGATTCCGATGCGTCCCAGGCCGCCAACGAAATCTACGTCCGATTCGGAGACGTCCCCAACGGGATCCAGTACGATGCGGCCTACTCGGGGCAACTCAAACCCGATCAGGCCGCCGTCATCGCAACCACCCAGCCCGGATCGTACTACGTCCTGGTCCGCGGTTATTCTCAACCGGACGACGACACCCCGGTCACCGTCCTGGCCGAGCTGCTGCCGTTCCAAGTTACCGATGTGACGACCGATATTGGAGGCGATTCCCGCTGGGTGACGACAACGATTCACGGTGCAAAGTTTGCTCCGAACGCGATTCCCAAACTGGTACGCCCGCGGTTCGGCGAGTTCGAACCGGTAAACTACGAGGTGCTCGACAGCACCCGGATCCTCGCCACCTTCGATCTGCGCGACGCGCCACACGGTCTGTACGACGTCAAGGTGATCAACCCCGATGGCGAAGAAGCTTCGTTGCCGTATCGCTACCAGATTGAACGGGCCATTGAACCCGACGTCTCGGTGGGACTCGGCGGTCCGCGTGTGCTCAATCCCGGCGAAGTGGGCACGTTCAGCTTCTCCGTCGACAACCGCAGCAACGTGGATGCGCCCTACGTCTACTTCACTCTCGGCGTTCCTGAACTGGGCACGAACCCCGATCTGTTCGATTTCCGTTATGCGGCGTTTACCTCAAACCTCCGCGGCCGGCCCGACGGCGAAGCGTTTGACGACGTTCCCTGGGCCAGTCTCGATTCGGCGATCACGACACCCCATGACGACAGTTTTCAAACCGATGCGCTGGGCCAGATTGCTACCCCCGGCGTGATTCCGGACCTGACTGTCGGTGACTTTGCAGGGCTGACGTTCAACGTCCACACCTATCCGGGACTGCAGGAGTTGATCGACCAGGAGCAGAACGAATTTCTGGCCGTGATGGATCGCTTCTATGAGGCCCTCAGCGCCGCAGTGTCGGACCAGCAGAAACTCGACGAATTCTTTCCGCAGCTTAGCGAGGCGTACGGCGAGTACGCTGGATCCTTCCTGGATCAGATCGAACCGGAACTTGTCGCGTTCCAATTCCATATTTTGGCATCAGCCACCGCGGTCGACCGCGATGAATTCATCGCACTGCAGACGCGTGATGCCCTGGGCCTGCGCGATGCGGTCCTGGACGATCCCGATGCAGCGCCTGCACTACGCGTTTTGGCCGCCGACCGTGATGCCTGGGCTGACGCGTATCTGGCTGCGCTAGAAGAAGGCGGATTGCTGCGGCCCGAGGATGACGCCCCGCCGATTCGTGGAAACCCCAAAGTCGTCAGCCTCGCTGCGGTACTCTCCACCGGTGTGCTTGCCGGTCCGGTCGGAGAAGAAATCCAGACCAGCGACAGCCTGCTCGACTTCTTTGAACACGTCCGGCGCTGGTACGGCAACGACGCCTCACTTGCCGAAACATCCAATCCCGAAGCGACCTACGCCACCGAAGTGGATCCCGCCGCCTTTGAATTGAATCAGAGCCGCCCGACTCACTTTCAGTCCTTCAACATCTATGTTCCGTTCTCGAACAAGCTTGGTTCCGCTGCGCTAGATGTTCCTCCCGGCGCCGAACTCGCACCACCCAACTTCGCCCGCTTCTTCGAAGGCACGGGAGCCGAAACACCGAACGCCAGCCTGGTTGGCCCCTTCGGCTTTGGTGACCAACAATTCGTTCCCGCCACATCGCCGCTGCCCTATACCATTCAATTCCAGAATGATGCCTCTGCCGCTTCGGCCACAAACGACCTACGCGTTGTGACGGAACTTGATGATGATGTCGACGTGCGTTCCTTCCGGCTCGGCGATCTGAAACTCGGTGACGTCCAGATTCACATACCCGACGACCTGGCGACGTTCCAGGGCGACTTTGACTTCATCGAGAGCAAGGGCTTCATGCTTCGCGTCACGGCTGGAGTGGATCTGGAAACACGGATCGCGAGTTGGAGATTGCAGGCGATTGATCCGGCGACCGGCGAACTGGTCCGCGAAGGTGACATTGGCTTGTTGCCGCCGAATGATGCACGCGGTCGCGGCGCGGGGTTTGTGACCTACCAGGTCAATCCGGCCGCGAATCTTGCGGTCGACAACGAGATCACCGCATCGGCTCGCGTGCTGCTCGGCAATGCACCGCCGATGCAAACCAATGAAACGACCCACCGTGTCGACGTTGCCGCGCCAATGACCACCGTCACCTCGACTCCGATCGGGGCCGATGCCAGCCGTTTCGAAGTCACCTGGGACGCGGTCGATGAAGAAAACGGTTCTGGATTAAAACACGTCACGGTTTATGTCGCCCAAGACGGCGGCGACTTTAAGATCTGGCAACGCCAGTCGACCGAAGCCAGCGCGATTTATGTCGGCGACCCCGGGAGCACTTATGAGTTCCTTGCCTTGGCGACCGACAATGCCGGAAACCAGGAGTCGCCTCGCTTAGGAACGGCAGTGCCCGGCGATGGTTCGCAGGTCAACTTGGGCACGACGAACCGATTCGAGCGAACGACCGCGCCGCTGCCGCCGGCACCCAAACCAGTCGAGACTCCGTCGACCAACGAACTGTTCCTCGCGGCCCAGTCGGCGGTTCCGTCGGCCGGCAACACGTCGGAGTTTGGCACCGTTTTAAATCCCTTCGCGGCGCGGCGCTTCGCCAGCGGAATTCCGGCCAGCGAGGCGGGTATCGGACCGATGGCGATCGCAGTTCGCGAGGACGGCACGACCTTGATCAGCGGAGGGCTCGGCCGCAACTTCCTGTACGAGGTCTCGATCGAGGGAGGAGTCGCCGGCAACGCGATCGCCGAACTGGCGCACCCGATTTTCGATCTGGAGTTTGGACCTTCCGGAGGATTGTGGGCGACAACCGGCGGCGGTCCCTTGCTCTTACTCAACGCCGAGACCGGCGCGATCGAGCGTGAGTTCGGCGAAGGCATCACACAGTCGCTGGCGATAGACCCGGCCAGCGGCGACATCTTCGTTTCGACCAGTCGCGGCGTTGATCGCTTCGACCCGATCAATGAAACATTCGAATCCTTCAGTGATCTGCGTGTCGGCAATCTGACCTTCGCCCCCGACGGGACGTTGTGGGGAGCCACCTGGCCGAGCCGTGACACCGTCGTTCGCTTCGCCGAAGACGGAGACCCCGAGCCGATGTTGGACTTCGACATCCCGATCGACAGTTTGACCTTCGGGGTGCCGGGAACCGACCTGGAAGGCTTGCTGTTCATCAGCAGCAACGCCGGCCAATTCGGTGCCGGCGGCGAGCTGATCATGGTCGACCTCGCCACACGGCAACAAACCCCGGTCGCCACCGGAGGAACGCGAGGCGACATCGTCCAAGCCACCGCCGACGAAAGACTCCTGATCAGCCAGTCGGGCCAAGTCGACGTGCTGTTGCCGATCATCGCCCCCCGAGTCGCGTTCACCAATCCGCCGGCAGACGCCGTCGTTGCCCTGCCGCGACATGAGTTGCAGATTGCATTTGATCAACCGATGCTGGTTGGCCTGGAATCTGACGGTGCTTCGGTCCTGAACCCTGTGAACTACGCGCTTAACGGGGCAAACAGTGAAGTTCTCAATCCAGATTCCATTCGCTACGACAAGTCCAACCAAACGGCAATCTTGACTTTCCCGGGACTTGTCCCCGACGTGTACACTTTCACGGTTCAACCAGCTATTGAGAGTGAAATCGGCATAAAGCTTGCCGCGCCGTATACACTCCAGTTCGTGGGGATTTCGGACTTCTCCGAGTTGGTTGATATCGAGTTTACGGGCTCGAGATCACGACGATTGGATTCGACGGTTTCGTACGACGTCAAGGTGACCAATTCGTCTACAAATGACCTTGTCCTTCCGCTTTACCTGGTGCTTGATCCGGAAAATGGTTTTTCCGGGGTACCCGTGGGAGGCTCGCAGCCTTCCGAGGACGGCGTCTGGTTGGTCGACCTGAGCGTGAGTTTGGAGAATGGCACGTTGCGTTCGGGTGAATCAACGAGTGGTCAAACCATCATGGTCAGCAATCCGAACTTCGAGCGGATTTTGTATGACTATGGAATCTACACGTTGCCAGCAAGGAACCAGCGTCCGCTGTTTCAGTCGGCACCTGCAACCACCGCGACCATTGATGTTCCCTATGCCGATGTGATTGTGGCGAACGATCCTGACGGCACGAGCGTTAACTATCTGCTCATCGAGGGACCATCCGGAATGACGCTTGATCCGACTTCGGGTCAGGTAGCATGGCTTCCCAATTCGCTCACACCCGCAAGCGTGGAAGTTGTCGTTCTAGCCTTTGATCCTCGCGGGGGATCGGCAACGCAGCGATATACGATTGCAGTGGAGGGTGGAAACCTTCCGCCTCAGATCATTGACGTTCCTGAAAACGTTATCATTTCAGAAGGTGAGACGCTGGAACTGGCGGTCGCTATTTCGGATGACTCGGGCGAATTGCCCTTAGTCTGGGTCGACAATCTACCTCCCGGGGCGACTTTTGACGGCGATCTGAATGTTCTCCGATGGACGCCCGGTTATGAAGCCGCCGGCACCTATGGTGATATTCGATTCGTCGCTTTCGACGGTGTGCTCCGCAGCGAAGTTTCGGCCACCATTCTCGTTGCCCCTGTGAACCAAGCTCCGTCCCTCTCGGCGCCCGAGGAACTTTTGGTGCGTGAGGGCGAGACGATTAGGCTTCAGCTTGTTTCAAAAGACGCCGATGGAGACACGCTGCTGTTCAGCAGTCCATTGCTCCCGACCGGTTCATTCTTGGACCCTGCTTCTGGGCTCTTTAGTTGGACACCCGATTACCATCAGGCCGGCAATTTCATGATTCCATTCATTGTGAGTGACGGAATCAACGCCTCCGAAGCAAATGTTTCTATTACCGTGATTAATGAGAACGCGGCCCCTGTTTTCGATTCATCGGATTCCTGGCTGATCCAAGAAGGTCAGCGGTTACGTTTCCAAACGTTTGCGTTTGATGCGGACACGCCAACGGCCGATCCGCAGGATCGTGCAGCCGAAGAAGTCCTATCGCCCCTCGACGGAGAATTGCCATCGGTCAGCTACCGGGCAAACGATCTTCCAATCGGTGCAATTTACGATGCAGAAATTGGTGTTTTTGAATGGATTCCTCCCTTTGACGCCGCTGGGGATTATCTCCCCACATTCACCGCGACCGATGATGGAGACGGCACGGGGCAGACTCTATCCTCATTGGTCTCAATCCCGATCACGGTTTTAAATCTCAATCGTCCTCCCGTCATCACACCGCTTGAGAATCTGAGCATTGGTCGTGGAGAGATTACGGAGGTGACAGCCCAAGCGACCGATGCTGATGGAAACCCCGTGTCCTTTAGCGCGTCGGGGCTACCGGGTTTTCCAGTTCCGGACTTTGTCACCTTCGAGGATCTTGGTCAAGGAACGGCTCGCTTTACATTTGCCCCGGGCATTGGAGACCGTGGGGATTACTCGATCACGGTCCGAGCGGAAGACGATGGGGATGGAGGCGGGGAGAAGGCTGTCCTGAGTGATGAGTTCACCTTCGTCGTCAGTGTTCTTTCGGCGAATGAACCACCAATCTTATCGACAATTGGCAACCGAGTTGCCGTCGTTGGTGAACCGTTCGAAATCAATCTTGTAGTGACCGATGCCGACGAAGACGCATTATTGTTTGAATCGAGTAATCTTCCCGATTCAGCGTCGTTCACATCGGGCGTCAGTTATGGCACGGCAACATTCAGCTGGACTCCCACAGCGTCTGATACTGGTTCAAGCTTTGTGGCATTCGAGGTAAGCGACAGTGGCAATGGAGACGCGAATGCAATACTGAGCGACTCGGAGACGATCCAGATTGTTGTTCGAACAGATAACCAAGCACCATTCCTTGAACAACTTGGACCTCAGACGGTTCGCGAACAAGAATCGTTGAGATTCCAGTTGCAAGCCTCGGATGCGGATGGCGATGACCTCACGTTTGCTGCCGAAGCTCTTCCGGTCGGCGCTTCTTTGGACGCCGTAAGTGGCGTTTTCGAATGGACGCCGAATCTGTTTCAGGCTGGCACCTACCAGGACGTTGTCTTCTCGGTCACCGACGGTCATCGTTCCGCGTTGGAGACGATCACGATTCAGGTTGACAATCAGAACCAGCCCCCGGTGATCGTGCCGACGCCATTGCAAACCACTTCCGAGGATGCGTCTTTGGAGTTCTCAATCGTTGCCGCAGACTTCGATGGAGACGCCTTAATCTTTAACGCGGTTGATTTGCCGAGCGGCGCCACATTGAACCGTAGCACGGGACAGTTCCGTTGGACGCCTGATTTCCAGCAGGCGGGCAACTACACCATTCCGATCACGGTTACTGATTCGAAGGGAGCAACTGACAGCTTCGATTTGATTGTCGCGGTGACTAATGTCAACCGACCTCCGCAGCTTTCGGTCAGCGATCATCAGGTTGCCGTTGGGCAAACGCTCCGTTTCTTCCTGGTCGGAGAAGACCCCGATTCCTCCTCGACATTGGTCTATTCGGCAACGGGACTTCCGGCGGGTGCCACGATCGATTCGGCGACGGGGGAAGTGTCTTGGACTCCAAAGCCCGGGCAAGCTGGTGACTATACGGTCGAGTACATCGTCAGCGATGGCGTTCAGCAGAACACAGCCGCGGGGATTCTTCGCTCGGGCGTCCAGTTGCAAAATCCGTCCGTCCAGATCGAGCTTACTCCGAGTTTCCCGGCTTCTCCGAACCAGCGGGTCCTTGTACACCCGCTTGTCAGCGGCCTGGCGGACATTGTTGAGGTTTCCGTTTCCATCAATGGTCAGGCATTTGAGCTGGACAGATTTAACCGGGCTGAATTCGTTTCCCAGACGCCGGGCAAGTTTCAGGTGACCGTCACGGCCACAGACGCCGATGGTTTGACCGGTCAAGCGTCAACCGTGTTGAAAGTGAAGGATCCCTCGGATTTGAATCCTCCGGTTGTCCAATTCAGCCCGGGGACGGGGGCTGATCTATTCACAGCACCGAATGAGATTGTTGCCACCATTGAAGATCAGAATCTCGATTTCTGGAGACTAGAATTGGCTCCGGCTGGCACCAATGATTTTACGGTTGTTGCGACCGGGGAAACGACTCTGACGGATAGCCGACTTACGGTCATTGACCCGGCATTACTGCCGAATGGATTCTTCCGTCTCCGTCTTTACGCAGAAGATCTTGGTGGTCGTGCCGCATCTGCAGAAGTTGATCTGGAAATCAACAGTCCGCATAAGAATCGTTATCGCCGAATTGATGATGAATTGGCGATTGACCTTGGCGATGAAATGTTCGTCATCAGTCGCGACTATGATTCCCTTTCAACGATTTACCAGAGCGATTTTGGGCGTGGCTGGCGATGGGCCAATCGCGACCTGCGTCTCGAAACGAATGTGCCGACGACCGGACGCGAGCATCTCGGAGTATTCGCACCGTATTCGGAAGGAACGCGACTTTATCTAACCACTCCGAATGGTGATCGCGTTGGGTTCACCTTTGCGCCGGAAAAAACGGTTCTCGATGGGCTGACCTATTATCTCCCGAACTGGATCGCTGATGACGGCGTGACCTATGAATTGGAGACGACCTCCACACTACTGTCTCGGGCTGGGAATCGCTTCTTCGAGTTGGATGGTTCACGGCCCTACAACGTGGCAAGCGGACAGCTTTCGCAGCGGCCTTTTTCGCTGATTGGTCCTGACGGAAGCGTCCACTCGATCTCTGCTTCCGGACTCGCGGAGTCGATGACCACCGCCAGCGGCGAGACTCTGATTTTCAGTGACTCGGCCATCATCCACAAAGGCGGTGAACGAATCGACATTGCTCGGGACAATTTGGGACGAATCGTGTCTCTCACGTCCAAGGCGGATCAAGTCGTCTATCAATATGACGCAGGTGGTCACGTGGTTTTCGCGTCAAGCTTGTCGTCGACGGAAACATCCCACTACGGGTATGAGCAAGCCACCTCCCGACTCGTGCTGTTGAGCCTTGGGAGCGGGGACGGCGAATCGGTCGAATATGATCCAGTCATTCGAACCACTCCAGTCCTCAGCAACTTAGGGACGGCACACACATTCATCGGCAAGATTACGTCCGGCTCACTTGCTGCCGGTGCTGCTGATCAGTACATCTTTTCCTTGCGTGCTTCAGAGTTGCGATCGACTTCGGTGCAGCAACTGCTGATCGGCGTTGAGGTTGAGGGGCAGGGCGAATTTATTCCAAATGTTCCCCAAATTGCAGGCTACGCTCCCGTTTCGGTCGCGACCAACGGGAACAGTCGATATGCCCTTTTCGCCGTCGATGCTATTGGTCTGCATCGGCTGATTGTCGATGGTGAAGACGCTGGTGTCGGTGGTGATTACAGCATCCGTTTGACGATTGCCGGCGACGTCAATCAAGACGGCCAGGTAGACGGGCTTGACTCCCAAATCCAAGCCGCTGCATTGGGCACAAGCGTGGGACAAACAGGGTATGATTCGCAGGCTGACAGCAATCGCGATGGCTTCGTCGACTCCGCCGATGAATTGATTCTGGGCGGGAACTTTCTGTTCCGAGCCAATCGGCCCCCAGTCGTGGAACCCGTCACTGCGCTGACGCATGAGCTGTTAGAGCTTTCCGTCCCGTTGGGCGAGTCAGTCGCCGACCCCGAAGCCGATCCGACTTTTCTGCGCGTCTCTGAGGTCAATGGCGGAACCGCTTGGGTGCAAGCCGATCGCACGCTGCGTTTTCTGCCGTCACCGGGTTTCAACGGAGTGGCATCTGTCAAATTGGTAGCCAGCGATGGCTACAGCGTGTCAGCACCGCAATCATGGAGTATCGAGGTCAGTGATGCGCCCCTGATTTCGCTGGATATCCAGGACCGCTCGTCATTCTTGGAAGTGGGTGAATTTCGTGAACTTGTTGTGTTGGGAAATTTTGCCGATCAGCAGGACGTATTGCTTCCCGCTTCTTACCTGTCCTTTTTCTCCTCGGATGCGGAAACGGTCTCCGTTACCCCGAACGGGCACCTGCGTGGAGAATCACTCGGTCGCGCCGTTGTAGAAATCAGTGCCTCCGGTATTCAAGCAGCAACGGCAATTACGACGATCCTTCCGACGTTCCGGAGCCCCGAATACCTAATCGGTGATCTGGAAGTCTTTCCGGCGAGCGTTGCGCTGCAGTTGCCTGGTGGAACTCGTCGCATCCAGGTCACCGACAACGGCGACTTCCTTGAGAGCCGTCGGCCCGAGGATCTCCGCTTCTTCGTTAGCAACGAGGACGTAATTTCTGTTTCCCCAGAGGGGATCATTTCGGCGGTTGGCGAGGGCGTCGCATCCATCACAGTCATCGGCGGAGGGGCGGAACAACAGATTGACGTCGCGGTATTCACGCCGGTTAGCGGTCCCGTCGACATCGGTGCGGATGGCGGGGTGGTTCAAGGACCCGATGGCTCGCTTGCCAGGATCCCGGCGGGGACGTTGGGCCATCCGGTAACAGCCGACATCAACCCGGTAAGCGAAGCAGACTTACCGTACCCTCTGCCGACGGACGTGATGGAGTTTGTCGGAGCGGTTGATCTGGATTTGGACGAGGCTGACCTTAATTTTCCAGTGGAGTTGGCGATTCCGGTGTCGCCGGAATTCACTTCCGGGACCGAACTCGTCGTCTATCGCGTCGAGTACTTGCCGCAGCCTGGAGGTAGCCCCATCCCCATGCTGGTGCAAGAAGAGGTCGCCGTGGTTGGTGACGACGGTTTTGCCCGCACGAATTCAGAGCCGTTTCCTGGAGTTCGCCGGAACGGACTGCATCTCTTCAGTCTGCTAAAGTGCGAACTCGCAATCATTGGAAGCATCATTGAACGCTCGTATGGAGGCGGGACGACTCTGCTTACTCAGGCTATCGGACAACTATTTGTTTCCGCTGTCGCCAATGAGATCAAGGGTGGTGCCACGCTAACGGCGTGCGTGGCTCCCGAGCCGCTGAAATTGATTACTGCCCCCCCCGTGGGGGCTCCCGTGATCGAACCACTCGAAGTGGATTTAACACCGGGAATCAATCGGATTCGAGCCCGAGCACCCGGTATCGATCGCAATGATCCACCTCCAGTCATCACAGGCATTTCGGTCGTCGAACAAGGCTCGACCGAAATTCGACTGACCGGTGATTTCCTGGTCCCCGAGAGCACCGAATCAACTCGGGTCAAATTCGACATCGGCGAAAGAGAACCGATTTACCTGTCGCATAGCATCAGCGGCGACTCGATCACCGTGACGGTTCCTGAGAACCTTGCCGTGGGAGCCGGGACAATCACCGTGATTCATCAACTTGGGACGACTGAAGGATCCACGGATGAATTCAGCAACACGGTCAGCGTCACGCTCAATCGGCACCAATTGCTGTCGGTGGTCGCTGAAGATCCACCGTCACTGAATGTCTTCGAAGTGGATCCGGAGACTGGTTCACCTACATTGCGGGCAGAAATCGGTATCAAGCCCGAAGGCACTCCGGCTGATGCCAAACGAGTTCTTCCGCGGCGTGTTGCTTCGTCACCAGATGGATCGGTTGCCTATGTGACCAGCACGGCAGAAAACACCATCACCGCGGTCGACACACTGGCCCAACGGGTGTTCGGTACGATTAAGCTCGAGAGCGGCAGCCGTCCCTATGACATCGTCATCGACCGGCGCGGTGACTTCGCCTTTATCGGTGATCGAAACGCACCGGTCATTCATGTCGTCGATATCAGGCCTGGAAGCGAGGATTACCACAAGCCGGTTACGAAGATCCGTCTGGATCTTGAACGTGAAGAGATGGATCCTGAAAAACGAGCGGGCATACCGACCTCCGTTACCGGTGGGGTGCGGGGAATGCAGCTGAGCAGTGATGGAACAACACTGTTCGCAACTGTTCCGTCGATTTGGACGAAACGCGGATCGAAATCATATCCGCCCGGGCATCTGTTTGCGGTGGATGTTGATTTACCTGGGGACGTCGCCGACCCTGTCTTCGATTCGAGACACCCAGCCGTCGAAATTCCTGCGGGTTCTTCCGACGTCGCTGTTCACCGAATCTCCTCCTCCAGTGATCGCGTCGCCGTCACAGGATTTACTTCGGCCGAGAAATCGGGACTGAACCTTTTCGAATTCTCTGACGGTGCGTTCAATAAAACAGCAACCATCTCCACCGTACTGGGTGACCATCGACCGGAAGGTACCGGGAAACGAATTCGTCTGCTGGACACTTTTGATGTCAACGATGCGAAAGACGTCGTGTTTTCGCGAGACGGTAATTGGGCTTTCGTTACCGGTTTCAACTATCCAAACTTCGCGCTTCCGAGCCGAAATCACGGTAGCCGATTGACGGACATCGGTGCTGTCACGGATCTTCCGGCGGGAAGTAACGTTGGTGTCATTAAACTCGACGGACCAGAACCGATGTTGGTCAGCGGGACTCGACCGATTCCCAATGGATTCCCGGATGACTTAACGCTTTCTGCAGATGGCAAGTATCTCTACGTCCACTACCAGAATGTATTCAAGCTCTCGGATACTGAATTCAAGCACGGTGGGCTCTACGTCTACGATGTGGACTCGCTTACGAGTACGTCTGAAGGCGATCTGTTTCTGCTCGATTTCATTCCGGTCAATGACATCAATCCTGGGATCGACTTGTATGCAAATTATGGATTTGATCCGAAGTCTGGAGGCTTCCAACAAGATCCAGATAATGGCGGAGAACTTCCGTTACCCATCGGTCGAGTGAGGGGCATCGCGTATCAATCGCCGTCGCCTATCAATCTGCTCAAGTTCGGATCGGCACGTTCGCCCGGCCTCCCAGCTCCGGCGGACCTTCGCTACATCGAGATTGAGTACGAGGTCGGTACTCCGCCGGGAACGTCGTCCCTCAGTCCAATCCCGATCACGATTCGGGCGTACGAGAAGCTCGGGGATGCACCCACTGACGTCGCCAGTTTTGAGATCAGCCCCGAAGAAATCGGCAAGAATGGGTTGATCGAGATTCGTGACAAAGATGGTTTTAAAGAAGAGCCCGAGAAAGCGTTGTTGTCTGGCGTCCACCGGCTGATCATCGATCCCGATCGGATCGGAGAACTTCGAGAACGGCTTGAAGACAAGAAGATTGAGATTCTCGACGCAGTGGTTGACTCCTCTGCTTCCGGTGCGCTCGGCACTACCGAGTTCGCCGGTTACTACCAGGGAGGACCTCGGGGCGTGCTGAGAACCGGATCCGGGACCGCGGATGAGGTGACCATCTCCGAGGAGGGCAGCTTTGCGTGGAGTTTCAATGACAAGCTCCAAGAACCGGCCAGGACATTTGTTTCGCCTGCGAATGTTTTGATCGTCACTGCGGATCAGGATGACAGCGTCACCACAGACGGGTCGGGTGAAGAGAAAACAGATATCCCGATGATCGTCATGGCCGGACTGGGCGATGACTATGTTGTGACCGGGAACGGTGACGATGAAATCAACGCTGGCGACGACAAGGGTGCCTTTGACTACAACATCCTCGTCGGCATGGATGGTGATGATCACTTGATTGGCAGCGACGCCATTGATGTGTTGTTGGGCGATGGATTTCGCTTGGGCATTAAAGATTTCACGTTTGCGCTTAAAGATAAACAGCTGAGTACGCCCAGCGGCGGACTGCTGTCATTTGGTGACGGCGATGATACGCTGCAAGGCGGGGATGGAATCGATATTCTGCTTGGCGGAGAGGGAGGGGATAAGCTCGATAGCGGTGAGGGTCTTGGTGCGTTGTCGCTTGGAGACTCTTTTGAAATCGTTGCGGGACTATCGATCAACCTCGCACCGTTCTTTGAAATCGGAAGTAAGAAAGACTTTCTCGATGCCCTTGAAGGCGTGGGCTCCGACCTCGAAACATTCCTCTCCTTCAACTTCATTGGAGAGGGCGACGACACGATCAAGGGCGCCAGCGGGGTCGAGCTCTTTTTCGGTGGGGATGGAGATGACAAAATCGACACGACCAAGAGCACGTTCTCGGTCGGCTTCGGCGGGAAAGGCAAGGACGAAATCAAGGGAGCGCAAGTCGCCAGTGCCATCTGGGGTGATTCCAACGAATTTGATGAAGCCTGTGAGGACAAATGCAATGACACGATCATCGCGACACCCGATTCACTCGTCAATTTCCTGGTCGGTGACTCCGGCGATGACACGATCAAGGGCGGCGGTCACATCGATTTGATCTTCGGAGACTCCATCAAGGTTTCTGATCTCGAACAGACATTTTCCTGGAGTAAGAAAGCCAAGGGGGGCACATTCAACGGAAAATTTGAGACGGTTGGAAACGGCGACGACGACATCGATGGACGCTATGAAGCCGCATCCGTGGTTGCCATCGACTTCATTTCCGGTGGAGAGGGCGACGACGTAATCAAAGGCGCTGGTTTTCTTGTCGCTTCCGGATTCAAGATGGAGCCGAGCTTTGACATCAAACTCGATGAGATGTTCAGCAAGGCCGGAAAGAGCGACGCGACCAGCAACAACAACGAGTCCAAATCGTCGAGGAAGAAAGCCAAGGCGTTCTCGGTTGGTCTTGGCTGGGAATATATTTCCAGTGCCAGCGAGCACGACAAGGTAACTGGGGTGGGGCCACTGGACATCATCGCAGGCAGCGCCGGAAATGACGAAAATGGAAAGGGAGACATTCTGACAGCCAAAGGTTACACCGCTTGGATCGACGGCAAAGGCGGAGATGATCAGATTGATGCTTCCGAGACGTACGCGGCCTGGCTTGAGGGAGGTGAAGGTTCCGACATTATCAAAGGACCCAGTGGGGCTGGTGCTGTCGGTGCCCTCATCTTTGGAGACGCCGTCACCGCGAACATCCCAGTATCACCCGCCCAGCTCATCAGCTCGGCCTCATTCGGATTCGAGTTTGACTGGGGTAAGAAAGTCAAGGTCGAGGGCGGGATAACCGTTCTGGAAATGTCCGGCAGCGGAGACGACGAGATTGATACGGGCACGGGGTTCTTAACCATTGCATTTGGGGGGATGGGCAAAGACAAGATTACCGCCAACGGTACTGCCAACCTGGTACTCGGCGATGAGTTCAACCTCGCACTGAAAGGATCTCTCGAATACGACTTCGTAAACGATAAATTCAACGGAGATTACACTCTCCCAGGTCTGAAAGGAGACTTCGACGACACCATTACCGGTTCAGCGGGTGGCGTTGACATCCTGCTTGGCGGAGGAGGAAACGACGAAATCAATGGAAATAGCGCTAGCCTGGAATTCATTTTCGGAAACGATGGAGACGACACGATTACGGGCGGAGAGGGGATCGGCGTCTTGATTGGTAGCGATGGCAACGATGCGATTACCGGTGCGGCGACTGGTGGCGTCATCCTAGGTGATGGTTTTGATCTGACGACGGGGAACCCGCTGGACCAACTGGGGAAACTACGTGAACTGAAGCTTGCCGTCAGCATCGGCCTAGTCCCTAGCGGGGATGGAATGGACAACATCAAGGGAGGCGACGGACCAGACTTCATCATTGGCGGCGACAACGATGACCTGATTCAGACCGGAGAAGGTTTCTTTAACATAGCACTCGGAGATTCCGTTTCACTTGGGGCTGGATTTGAAATCGATCTGACCGAAGCGATCACGGATCCAGACGAAGCCATCAATCGAATCGTTCCGGGCCTGAATGGTGAAGGAAGCGATGTGATTGTCGGCGGTTCAGGCATCGACATTCTCTCTGGGGGAGGCGGAAATGATACGCTTCTGTCCTACGGCGGGATCGACGTACTTTTCGGGAATGACGGAAACGACCTCCTCTGCTCTGGATCCTCTATTGACTTTATGTACGGCGGCAGCGGAAACGATATTCTGGACGGAGGACCGGAGTTCGACTTCCACTATGGCGAAGAAGGAGCTGATGATTTTATTTTCAGCAGTCCGACTTTCGAGATTCCTAATTCGGATTTTGATCAGGCCTCGGGAGATCGCGACTTGAGCGCCCAGTTGATCACCGAAAGGATCAACAACGCTTGTATTCGAACCGTGGATGTTGCCGTCAAAAAACAATTTCCACTGGCAATAAGCGATATCACGGAATCGGAAGTTGTCGCCCTCGTGCATAAGGCAATTGCACAAGCAACCGAAGATGCCGGCGACGGCCAAGTACTTTCCGTTGTACTCAAGGTCAATTCTTATATTAGCACTTTCGGTTCGTGCAACGATTGCGATGAATCCGACTCAAACGGAAAGCCGATCGACGGAGAGGACCCCGAAAGGTACGGGAGCCTTCTCGACAACCGGATGGAGAACACGCTGGAACACGTAACGAATGTTGCAGCATTCTTCGAAGAAGAAAGGGGCATTCAGGTCATCATCGCCCCTGGCAACAAAATTCAAGGTGCGGCTGACCTCAAAGATCAAAAGATAGAACTTGCTGGACACGTCCTGATATCTGTCAGTGAACCGTCCGAAGATGTCCTTAGCGAACTAGGATTTTTAACGTTGAATCTTGATGAAGTCCTATCTGCATCGCTGACATCCGCCGATCCTGCGATCGAACATGACTCCGTTGCTGATGACTCAAAATGGCTCGGTTCGGGCTTCTCCGGTCTCGGCATGCCTTTCGTAACCGACGGGCCTTCCGGACTGCAACCATTGATCTCGGTAGCTGAGCAGCGTTGGCGAGATGCCGCACAGACTCTTAGTGAAGGGATCCTTGATCGTGTCAGTTTCTCAATCGTCGATCTGCCTGGCAACATGCTCGGCCAGGCAGTTCAGTTAACCAGCCAACAGTACGCGGTCCGGATCGACCGCGACGCTGCGGGAATCGGTTGGTTTATTGACCCCACTCCGAATGAAAACGAAGAATTCACTCAGCATTCTGACGGTTCATGGATCGGCGCGGACGGTAATGCAAATTCGCATGTTGATTTGCTTACCGTGATTCAGCACGAATTGGGTCATATCGTCGGGTACGCGGATCTAAGCCAGTCTCAGTATCCGGACAGCGTGATGGCAAATTCACTGGCTGTCGGAAATCGCAAGCTGTTGCGGCCAGACGATCCCGCGTTGTCTCGCACTGAGGACGGGCAGCATCAATCAGACACCATCCATTCGCTGTACTTGGCGGATGATTCGTTAGCCGTCAGTTCGGCACTGGCGGAGGGGATTTCCAATGGTGACTTTAGCATTGCCTCAACAACAGATTCGTCGGTTGCATGGAATCTTCGAGGAGATGCCCGTTTGGTTGATGGAACTGGCGTGCTTGGGGAAAGCACACAATTAGCAAGCCGGATTTCACAATCGTTTTTGATTCCTGAAGCGACGGAGACTCTCGTTTTCTCTATCGTCTCCGCCAGTTTTGATGACACTTCGGCCGGCCCACCGGATGCCTTCGAGGTTGCCCTGCTGGATGCTTCGACGGGACTCCCACTGGCTACGCCAGCATCGGGTCTGGGTAGTACGGACGCCTTCTTCAACCTGCAGTCCACGGGAGAACTTTTCTTCAGCGACTCGGTGACACTCCCGATCGCGGGTGAATCAGGCCAGGCATCTGCATTGAGTTATCCGTTGTTCGTTACCGTCGATTTGAGCGGCATCCCCGCTGGAACCGAAGCCACGCTGTTCTTTGACCTGCTCGGATTTGGCAACGATGAATCGGAAGTGATCATCGACGACGTTGCACTGCTTTCCTCGGAAACGGTCACCGCGACACTCGCCCTTCAGGACGATTCGGATTCAGGAATTTTGGGCGACAATCTGACCAATCAGACCAATGTTTTCCTCGTCGGCCAAACAACGGCGCAAGCCACTATTAGTCTCGATCTCGACGGGGACGGTTTTGATGACGGCACGGTTGTTGCCTCAGAATCTGGCCTGTTTGTCTTCCAACAGGTTCCCCTCACCCCCGGCGTAAACAACGTGAGAGTCTCCGCAACGGATGGGGAAAGTCAGGGATTTGCCCAGCATTTGATCTTTGTTGACAACGGTAGCCCTGCTGGAGTGTTGACCAAACCCTCGAGCCAATCGTTGAATAATAGCGATTTTGGATACATTGAGATTCAATGGTCTGACGTAGGAGGGGGCGAAATACTTGATGAGAGTTTTGGGATTGAAGACGTTTCTATCGCTGGCGTCACCGTGGATTCGTTTGAAGACTTAGGAAACGGTCGGGTTCGTTATCAGTACGGCGACGATGGAGAGGCACTTCCGCCGGGTATCGTCCAAGTGACGTTGCGGCCTGGCCAAGTCCTCGATGCGGCAGGTAACTCGAACGCACTGCAACAAGACTCATTTGTCTTTGACACCAGTCCTGTTAGCGGCGAGTTGCTTTCTCCTGCAGCAAGCGCATTCGTCAGTATCGACCAAGGCTACGTCGAAATTGCCTGGCAAGACGCCGGGTTAGCCGGGCTTGATGAAACGTCGATTGGAATCGAGGACGTGGTCGTCACGGGTGTTTCAATTGACCGGGTTGAGATTCTGGAAGAAGGCAAAGTACGTTACTGGTACAACGATGGAGATGACTTCTTACCGGTGGGACAAATCACCATCTCTTTGGTTGACGGCGAAGTGGGCGACCAGGCTGGAAATCTGAACTCGGCGAACTTGGCCTCGATCGTTCGTGACCCGTTCTCGCCTGTCGGTGCCCTTTCGGCACCGATCCCGGGATCCGCTATCGGGCTAGACAATGGGTTCGTTGAGGTTCAATGGGACGATGGAAACGGCTCGGGTGTAGATTCCTCGTCAATTGGCACGGACGATCTCTCCGTTTCGGGCGTGTCCATCGACCGCGTGGAAGACCTAGGAGACGGCCGTGTTCGATATTGGTACAACGACGATGGCGAGACGCTTTCCGATGGCGTTGTCGACGTCACGTTCGTTGCCGGACAAGTCGCTGACTTGGCGGGCAACGTCAATGCGGCGGGTTCAAGCAGCTTCACCCTCGATACGCAACCTCCCATACCCGCGCTGATCTCACCCACTCCCGGATCGACGGTTTCGGATCAGCCGGGGTTCTTTGATGTTCGCTGGACCGATCAGGGACTGGCGGAGATCGACTATGACACCGTTGGTACCGATGATTTGACGGTGGCCGGTGTGTCGATCGATGCGATCGAGACACTCGCAAATGGCGACGTGCGTTATTACTACGATCTTGACGGTGATGAACTTCCCGCCGGTAATGTGGCCGTGAATTTCACTGCCGATGCCGTCGCCGACCGCGCGGGGAATCTCAACGCATTCGCCAGTGAATCGTTCACGCTCACGGCCGAAGTGGCCGAGCCGGTGCGGGTGACCGATCAAGTCACCATGAACTTCTCCAGCCGGTTCTACAACCGACGCACGGGAATCTATGGCTATTACGTCAGTGTGACCAACAGCTCAGCGGGCGAACTGAGTGGCCCGATCCGGTTGGTGATCAGCCAGATCGGACCGGCCGGCACCCAAGTGCCCAACGCGGACGGAATGATCGCGGACGGAATCCCCTATTACGAGTTCCCCGAGTCTCAGCTCCCGAGCGGCCAAACCACGTCGACCATTATCTTTACCATTCAGCCGCCCCCACGCCAACGTTACAGCTTTGTCCCGGACGTCTTTGCCGTCGTTCCCGCAAGCGGTGGAGGTGCGGAAGGCGAATTTGTTGCGTCAGCGCTGCAGGCGGGTGAGGCCGCTCTCAGCCCGGCGGAACCTGCCGACGTCGACGCATTGAATGTCGACGCATTGAATCCTGACGTCGATCCGATCGCGGAACTGGTTTCCCGAGGAGTTTTCGGATCAGTCCCGGATCCGACATTGCAAAATCCCATCGACGCGAGCGATGTCAACGAAGACGGTCGCGTCTCGGAACTCGATGCTTTGGTCGTCATCAATCACCTCGCGAGGAACGCCAGTCTGATGCCCGAAGACATGGCCGATGCGATCGGCACCGTCGCCAGCGATTGGGTCGACGTCAATGCCGACGGACAGGTCACGCCCATCGATGCCCTGAACATCATCAATCAGCTCAGTCGCGTTCAATCTCGCGATGCGGCATCGGGACTCGCCCCGCTCGCCGGAAAAGACTCAGAGCGTGCCGATGAAGTGCGGGTGTTAGACGAAACCTTTGCGAGTTGGGGGACTCCGAGCCTTACTGCAAGCAAGAAGTCCATTGGCTTGGAGCTCCAAGCGGATTCACGAACATCCTCTCGGCCGATGCAACGGGAATCAGACCCCCTGAGCGAATATCGAAAGGACCCCGATGAATCTCCTTTTTCATTGAACGACCTGACGGACCAAATAGAATAGTGCACGTATATCCACATGTCCCGAGAATCAGCATGATCAACAGGCTACCCATCTTCGTTCGTACACTGGCGTTGCTGGCGATCTTCAGCATCGGTTTGAACACTGCCCGTGGCGGAATCATCAACGGAGACTTTTCGACAGCGTTGACGGATCCGGGTGCCGGTTGGGTTACCGCCTTCGGCCTTGAGCCGCCGGTCACAGAATCAGATCAGGCAAAGTTCGTCATCGATAGTTTTGCTGACAACCTTGTGCAACTGGAGCAAGAGTTTCTACTTCCCGTTGGTGCCAGTTCATTGAGCTTCGACTATCAGTTCCGCACGGAAACGGGCGGATTCCTTGATCCTTTCTTTGGAGCTCCACCCTTCGATATTTTCCAGGCGAGTCTGCTGAATCCGGTCACGCTCGACGCATTGATTTCGATTGACGCAAGCGACGACCGTTTTTTCGGAATTGACGCCGACGGAATCACCTACGCGGCGGCAGAGGTCGGCACCCCCACAATACTCTCCAACGGATTCACGCGTGTCACTCTCGATGTTTCGGCGCTGGCGTCTCAATCCGTGCTCCTCGACTTCCTCTTTCTCGGCGAAGACGACGGTTTAATTTCAACGGTGCTGCTGGATAACGTGACGGTCACGACAGCGTCTACCGTGGTTCCCGAACCGGGTGCGCTGGCGGTCTGGGCCTTGTTCAGCGTCACGACCATGGGCGTGTCGACTCGAAGACGTCGGCGGGTCTAGGCAGCAGGGGAATCCAACGACGGATCGGTGAGCGTCGCGGGGGCTGAACATGCAACGGAAAGGTAGGCCCGCAGGCTTGCGCTAAACGGCTGATCCATGGCATTGTCGATCGAGGTTGGTTGACGGAATGGATTTCGGCTAAACTGGTGGCATGTCGAAATCAATCCATCATCGCCGTTTTGTGCTTCAATCGCTTGCCGGATCCCTGGCCCTACCGGGGCTGTCATCGTTGCGGGCGGAGTCCGTTGGCGGCAATTCGCCTGTCCACGCCTCATCTGGGGCCGGTGCTGGGGCGCGTCGGTTCGTCGCGGTGGGCAACTTGCTGGGCTTTCAACAGAAACAGTTTTTCCCCGAGACGCCCGGCAAAGCGTTCGAGGAAACCACGCTGCTGAAACCGCTGGCCGACAATCGTGACCATCTCACCGTCTATCGTGGGCTCGATCACGGGCTCCGCGGTGGACACTTTGCCGTCCACACGTTTCTCTCGGGTGTGCTGCACCACGAGTCCAAGCAACGGCCCGACGGCAACGTTACCATCGATCAGTTCATCGCCGATGAAATTGGAACCCAAACCCGATTCCCGTCGCTCACCGTCGGGTCCGAAGGCGGCATCCACGGCGGCTGCCAGCTGTCCTGGACCAAGTCCGGCGTCCGGGTGCCCCCGATCACCGGCCCCGCTGAGCTGTTCGAAAAATTGTTCGTCACCGAATCGAAAGAACGTCGCTCGGAAATGGTCCGGGAGAACTCGCTGCAGGCTTCGATTTTGGATTCGATCGTCGAAGAGGCGGGATCGCTTTCCAAACGCGTCAATCGAGAAGACAAGGCCAAGTTGGACGAGTACTTCAGCTCGATTCGAGACGTCGAAAAACGTCTGCAATCTCGTCGCCAATGGGCCGACCAGCCCAAGCCCGAACCGCCCTTCGAAAAACCGGCCAATCGGAACACGGTCGAAGATCTGCCGTTGCTGTACGAGCTGATCGCTTTGGCCCTGCAGACCGACTCGACACGCGTCGCCACTTTGGAGATCGGCGGCAGCTTTCTCCCGCAAAACCTCGGCATCGACAAGTCCTACCACAGCCTTTCGCATCACGGCAATGACGACGAAGCGATCGCGAACCTGATCACGCTGGAAACCTACCAACTGGAACAGTTCGGTAAATTCTTGAGTCGGCTCGCCGCCGTCGAGGACGGGGATCAGACCTTGCTCGATTCAACGGCGGTGCTGTTTGGAAGCGGAATGGGGAACGGAAATTCGCACACCAACAACGATCTGCCGATCGTGCTGGCCGGCGGGGGTTACGGTCGCGGCGAATTCAAGAAGGTCGCCAGCGATGGCCTGGGCAAGATTCCCTTGTGTAACCTGTTCGTCGACATCGCCCAGCGGATGGGAGTCCAGACGGAGTCGTTCGGAACCAGTACCGGCAGCTTCTGCTAATTGCGAGCACGTCATGTTTTCCTTTGAGTGCTTCGGCGGGGGATCGATTCGCGCCGCGTGGACCTTTGTTGTTTGTCTTGCCGCGGCCGATTCGCTGCGTGCGGCCGAATCAAAACCCGATGCGTCACCGCCCCAGACGGTCGTCGCCGACTTCCTTGGTCGGTACTGTGCCGACTGTCACAACGCCGATGCGGCCGAGGGCGAGCGCGAGTTTGACTCGTTCACGTTGCCGCTCGCCTCCGTCGAGCAACAAATCACCGCCGATGAAATCGTCGATCAGCTGACGCTGAAAGTGATGCCGCCGGAGGATGCACCGCAACCGACCGATGCGGAGCGGCTGACAGTGCTCGACGCGCTGCGAAACGGCATCGACGCGTCCCGCCAAAAATTCAGAAGCACGGGCGGCCGGACGGTGATGCGTCGACTTTCCAATCGTGAATACGAACACACGCTGGCGACGCTGTTCGATCGTCGCGTCGACACGCTGGGGCTGACCGCGGACTTCCCGCAGGACAACACCGTCGGCCACATGGATAATCTGGGCGAATCCCTGGTGACGTCCGGCTTTCTGCTCGATCAGTACTTCCAGGCCGCCAGTCGACTCGTGGAGGCTCGTCTGGGCAAGCCGGCGATGGAGCCGAAGACGTGGCACTTTCGCGACAATTTTCGTCAGTACGAAGAACTCTCCAACCCGCATCGAAGCGCGTTGAACTACGAGTACCTTTGTCTCTACGAACAGCCCAACAGCGACACGCGGCAGGGCGGCTACGGGCACATCGAAGACTTTTTGCAAGGCGTGCCGGTCGCTGGACTTTACGACATTGAAGTCCACGCCCAGGCGATGCACCGCGACACCCACTACGATCCAAAAATCTTTCGCATCGATTTTTCCGAGCCCTTTCAACTGGCCGTCGTTCCCGGCGACGTCACAAAGGGACACATCCATTACCCCCAAGCGATCGAACCGATTCTGGGGCAGGCGATCGTGCCGGATGAGCAGCCGGAATGGTTGACGTTCCGCGTTTGGCTCGAAGCCGGACAGACACCTCGATTTATCTTTCCCAACGGCCCCTACGAATCTCGGGCTTCGGTGATCGAGGTCAACCAACGCTACAAAGACGAGTTCGACCCCAAGAAATATAATGCCGGTGTCAGTCGAACCCACATCCTCCGCGAAGGCAAATTGCCCCACATCCGGATCGGGGAGATCAAGGTCCACGGTCCGATCGAGGAACCACACGGTGGGAACGAACAGGTGGCCGTGTTTGGACCGAAAGGTTTTCAGGCCGATCGCGCGCTCGAGCAGCTGTTGGCGTTCGGACGGCGTGCCTACCGCCGCCCGTTAAGCGATTCTGATCGCGAGCGGATCGAGACGTTTTACCAGCAGCGATTGTCCGAAGATGTGACGCCGCGGCAGGCAGCCTTGGACACGTTGAAGATGATGCTGTGCTCGCCCTCGTTTCTGTACCTCAGCGAAATCACTCCGGAACAGGAAACGTTGCTCGGTCCCTATGATCTGGCGGCGCGATTGTCGTATGCCCTGTGGGCCGCCCCACCGGATGACGCGCTGCTGGCGGCCGCGGACGAGGGCAAGTTGCCCGAGCCTGGCGAGTTAAAAAAGCAGATCGTTCGCATGCTCGATGATGAACGTTCCGAGGCGTTCGTCAGCGGTTTCACCGATAGCTGGTTGAACCTTCGCGACATCGGCAATCTGCCGCCGCCGCGAAAAGACGCCCCGCAGTACTATTCCGAAAACTTGCCGGAATCGATGAAGCAGGAAGCGAGGCGATTCTTTCGTCATCTGCTGGACAACGACGGTCCGGTGAGCGATTTTTTGGACGCCGATTACACCTTCGTCGACAAGAAACTCGCCAAGCTGTACGGGTTGCCCGAGCAGGACACGCTGCGTTTGGCCGACGGTTTTCAGCGCGTCAGCCTGGACGGTCACAGACAACGTGGCGGTGTATTGGGGATGGCGGGCGTGTTGACCGTCAGCGCCAATGGAGTCGACACCTCGCCGGTGACCCGCGGCGTCTGGGTGATGGAAAATCTTCTCGGCACCCCACCACCCCCGCCGCCGGACGAAGTGCCCTCGATCGACGCCGATGTCAGCGGAGCGACCACGATTCGCGAGAAGTTGACCAGGCACAGCGAAGACAAGACGTGTTTCGTCTGCCATCGAAACATCGATCCGCTCGGCTTTGCGCTGGAAACCTTTGATCCGATCGGACGTTGGCGGACCAAGTACCCCAAGCCCAAGGGCAAGCGTTCCGCGGCGACGATCGATGCGTCGGGCAAGCTGCCGTCGGGAGAAACGTTCGAGGATTTTTCAAGCTTCAAAACGGTCTTGCGAGCGAGCCGGCGAGACCAATTCACGCGCAGCCTGATCGAGAAACTACTCACCTATGCGACGGGCCGTCAGATGGAAGTGACAGACCGCTTCGCGATCGACGACCTCCATAAGCGAATTCAAGCCGATGATGACGCAGGGCTGCGAGCGATCGTGATCCAAGTCCTGACCAGCGAACTCTTTCGTTCACGCTGACACACAACCGCAGCTCCGCTTTCAGCTCAACCCGCAGTCCCCTGGTCTGCCCATTTAACCAAAAAGGTGTCGGACACCTTCTTGGCTCCAAACGAGCATGAGTCTGATGATGGCCAGATCGACACGATACTGTCAGCGTTGCAACGAAAAATATGACGTGGCTCTCAGCGAATTAATCTGTCCGCAATGTGGCAATCGGCTTTCCGATTGGATCGACGGTTCGACCGTGGATTTGGATCAGACGAATGAATTCGAGTTTCTTGTGGAGGACCGGGAACCGGCGGAGAACTTAGTGGGTCAACCCTTCGCAAACTATGAAATCGAAGGATTCTTGGGCCAAGGAGGGATGGCGCGGGTGTACTTGGCGACGCACCGCTCACTTCAACGTCCGTGCGCCGTCAAGGTACTGCGCGCGTCAAAGCTTCAGCAGGGTGATCGAGCGATTGAATCCTTCTTGAGTGAAGCACGACTGTCGGCGGCGATCAATCATCCGCACGCGGTCACCTTGTACACACTGGGGCACAGCGATGGTCGGGACTTCTTGGAGATGGAGTACGTGGACGGCAAGTCGCTTGAGCGGCTGGTGCTGGAACAGGGCAAGCTGAACCCGCTGCAGGCAACGACTTGGATGTATCAAGTCAGTTCGGCGCTGGCCGTTGCTCACGATCTGGGCATGATTCATCGCGATATCAAACCAGCCAACGTGATGGTGACAAAGACGCAAATCGCCAAGCTCGCCGACTTCGGGCTGGCCAAGCAAATCGCCAATGAACAACCGCGTGCGGGCGAAATGCTTTCAGGGACGCCAAATTACATGGCGCCGGAATTGTTTCGCGGACACGCGGCGTCAAGACAAAGCGATATTTATGCGATGGGCGTCACTTACTTCTATCTGCTGACAGGTCGCTTGGCAGTTGACACGTCGTCGATCGGTGAGTTGGTCCGGTTTCACTCCAAGCACGACCTACTTCGGTTACTGGATTTTGAAGCCGAAAGGCTTCCTGCCGGCATTGCCAAAGTCATGCAAAAAGCGCTGGGGCGAGAGGTAAGCCAACGTTACGGCCATGCCAGTGAATTGCGAGACGATCTGAGGGCGGTGTTGGGCGGATTGCGAAGTCTTGAATCGATGTTGACCGAGGCGTTGGCGGGAAGTTCCATGCAGCCTGAGTTTGATGGACAACGTTATCATGTTCGCGTGATACTGCCCGACGGAAGAAACCAGATCGTCTCGGTCGAGCTTGACGAGGACGCGGAAACCCGAGAAGAAATTGTCCGAGTCTTCAGCGTCTGCGGCCCGGCATCCGCGTCCTATTACGAGCGGGCGTTGCATTTGAATGCTGCGATGAGTCACGGTGCGATCGGGATCGAGTCGGTATCCGGTATTCCACATTTCGTGATGGTGAATTCGTATCCACGCGCGACTTGCGACGCCCATGAGATTCGCACCAGCATTGCGGAGGTCGCGAAGTATGCAGATCAAGTGGAGCATTTGTTGACCGGTGAAGACCGTTTCTGACGCACGCCTGCGCAGCTTCATTCGCGTGCCCAATGCAGGATCGCAAGAAGTTGAACCCACTACTTGGACGATTACCCCCATTTCGCTCGCAGGACTTTAGGGACAGAGCCTAGAGCTTTGAAACATCGCGATCGACCCGCACGATCGAGTGCAGGTGGGGCAATTGGCGTCGTTGTCCAAAGCGGTGCTACCGATCACAATCGGATCGAATTGCTTAGCGAGAATCATCAGAGGTTGTATCAATGCAAGACGACATCACTCTCTGGCTTCAAGAAGTCAAACGCGGCGAAGCTCGCTCGCAACAGGAGTTATGGAACGCGTATTTTCAGAAGCTGGTTAGCTTGGCACGTGCCAAGCTGCGTAGCGCCAAGAAACGCGACTACGACGAAGAGGACATCGCGCTGAGCGCCTTCAATAGTTTCTTTCGTGCCGTCGACGACCAGCGACTTCCCAAATTGGACGACCGCCACGATCTGTGGAAGGTGCTGGTGACCATTACGGTTCGGAAAATACTCGATCAACGCAAACGCGATTTCGCTCTCAAGCGTGGTGAGGGTCAGGTTCGCGGCGAGTCGGTGTTTCAGCAGCCCGGCCTTGACGAGCCGTTGGGAATGGCCCAGGTCCTCGGTGCGGAACCGACGCCCGAACTGGCTGCCACGGTCACGGAAGAATTCAATGAACTGATGCAGCAGCTACCGGACCAGACGTATCGACGAATCGCCCAGCTCAAGATGGAAGGCTATACCAACTTAGAAATTTCTGACCAGCTCGGCTGCGTGGAACGCACAGTTGAGCGGAAGTTGAAACTGATTCGCAACGTCTGGGATTCATGACCGGCGGCATCATTGGTTTGGAAAACTCGCCCGCAGGCCGCTGATTTCGGGCGAGTTCTCGGCTGTTTCTGCAATTTTGAGAAAAAATCTGACATTTTTCCGTCTCTCTGCCGGGAAACCGGCAGCAGTTTCGATGGCAGCAATGAAGACGGCAACGGAGTCGTCCGAGCAACTGTCTATCGATTGGAACCGTGAAATGTCATTGCCAGCTTTCTTGCGAATCTCGAATCAACAACCCCTGTCGCCTCGATCATCCGACCGGCGTCGCCGCCGCGGCGTGAACAATCGACGTCGTCTGTTGCTGGAATCGTTGCAGAAACGTGAATTGATGGCGGCCGACGTGTCGCTGGACGACGGCATTTTGCAGATCAACGGGACCGACTCAGGCGACGCAGTGGAAATCTCGTACAGGGCTGGAGACACCGATCGCAGCCAAATCCAGGTGGCAGTCCTCGGCCAGACAACGCAGCTTTTCGACAACAGCGCTGCCACGATCCAACAGATCGTTTTTCGCGGGCATGCGGGAAACGACCGAATCCAGAACAACACTTCCATCTTCTCCAGGTTCTACGGCGGTGACGGTGACGACATTTTGATCGGCGGTTCGGCGGGCGACTTGATCGACGGTCAAAACGGCAACGATACGCTTTACGGGGGTGCCGGCAATGACAGCCTCTACGGCGGGTACGGAAACGACAGGATCTATGCGGGAGATGGAAACGATCGGGCCTTTGGTCATTTTGGAGACGACTACATCACCGGCCAGGCCGGCGACGACATCATCGTGGGCGGCCAAGATGATGACACGCTTTGGGGCTACACCGGCAATGATCGAATCTATGGCAATGCGGGCGACGATTGGATCAGTGGAGGTGGTGGCAATGACCGTGTCTACGGGCAGGACGGAAATGACAAACTGTATGGATACACCGGGGACGACGTCATCTACGCCGGGGCCGGCGACGATTACGTTTCGGGTTGGCAGGGGCGTGATGTGATCCTGGGCGAAGCCGGTAATGACCGTCTCTATGGTGGCAGCGAATCAGATCGGATTTACGGTCAGGCGGGAAACGATTCCATCTACGGCGGTGACGGCGACGATCGAATTTACGGTCACGAGGGTCAGGACGTTTTGGATGGGCAAGTCGGCAACGATCTCGTTGTTGGTGGCGATGGAAATGACAAACTCTACGGTTGGACCGGCAACGACCGCGTCTACGGCGGAGACGGAGACGATTATTTGTCGGGTTGGCACGGAAATGACAAACTCTTTGGGGGCGACGGCGATGACCGAATCTACGGCGGCGAAGGAGACGACGAGATCTCCGGCTGGACAGGCAATGATTGGATCACCGGTCAGGAGGGAAACGACCAAATCCGTGGCGAGAGCGGTGATGACACACTCTACGGTTACACCGGCGATGATTTGATCATCGCCGGTGCAGGCAACGACCTCGTATCGGGCTGGAAAGGGAATGATACGATCCTCGGCGGTCCCGGGGACGACGAACTCCGCGGCAGGTACGGAACAAATCGGATCGAACCCGGCACCGGCAATGACCGCTTGACCAGCTATGGCAACGGAACAACGTTCGTCTTTGCGGGAGCTCAACTCGGAACCGACACGATCACGACCGGCGATGCTCACTACGCCACCGGCACGGGCGATACGCTTGATTTCTCGGCCATGGGGGAAGGGATTCGGATCACCCTTCCCGATTTCGACGACAACGATGTCTCGATGATCAACTCGGACCTGAGTTTGAAACTGGGCGGTCGACTCTCCGGCGTCATCGGAACCGCACACAACGACGTCATCGTCGGTAACTCACAACCCAATGAGATTGAGGCCGGCGGTGGAAATGATCTGATCGATACACGTCGTGGCATTTCCGTTGACCGTGTGGTCGCCGGTGATGGTGACGATTGGGTGGTGAAGGATGTGGCGGATACTCTGGTCGACGAAGACGTCAAAGATCGCGTGTTGTCGGGGGACTCAGGCTATTTCTCTCGATCCGCCGGCGGGGAAAACTATCAAGGAATGCGACTGACGTTCAGTCATTCCACAGGCGGAACCGTCACCGTCGCGCGATGGTCTGAGTGGCAGGGGTCCCGAGGCAGCTGGAACAATGCCGGATTTGAAACAGCAACCAGTCGATTCGAGCGGCTGGAAGGAAGATTTTGGATCGAGAAACGCGACTCGGGCGTCGATTCCCATTTCGTCGAAGTCGATGACCGCCAAGGTCGGGTCACATTGTTCGACGCAAGCCGAAATCTGTTCGTCCAACTCCGTCACGATCGTGGCCTGTTTCGCTCGGCCGAAACCGACGACACCATCGCTCGGGTTAGTCGGCTCAATGGTCAGATCACCGTCACTCCTAACGCTGATTTTGTCGGTGAGCTCAGCGTGATCGGCTTGACGGCGGATGGGCTTCCATCGCTGGCACTCGAAACCAACGTCAACGCACTGCCCAAGTATGAGATCGTCGTCAACAGCCACGGCACCAGACAGCTCTACAAGAACGGTTCTCCGGCGTGGGTCTCCGACGTCACCGATTTTAAAGTCGGGACGGAAAACGTCTATTTCCGAATGACAGACGGTGAACTGTACCGCATGGCTCATGACTTCGGATCAGAGTCGACACCCTATGAACCTTATCGTTCATCGCGGTTTGGCAAGACGCTCGATTACGATGTCGTTGCTGATGGGGTCATGTTCGTCACGGAAAATGGCTTGTACGGACAACAAACGCGCAATCACGACGTTGTTGAACTCACCGACACAGTTGTTCAACTGGGGGACACCCTGTATGTCATCGGAACGGACTTAGACGACAACATTCATATCTACAATTCCGGCGAGCGACCGCAAAGTTTGTTGCGACACCTCAATGGCTGGGTCGGGGAGGGAATCAAGCAGATCCATGTTCGTTCGCTTGATGGCGACGATCGGATTGAAAACCACACAGGAATCGAAATGGTCGCCTACGGCGGTGATGGGGCAGATCGGATCTACGGTGGCAGTGGAATCGATGTGTTATTTGGAGAAGGCGGGCGCGACTATCTGTTTGGTGGTGAAAGCAGCGACTGGCTCTTCGGTGGCGACGACGACGACTATCTTTATGGTCAAGCAGGTGCCGATGCCCTTTACGGGCAAGCGGGAGCCGATCAGCTGCGGGGCGGAAGCGACGTGGATTACGTCCTTGGCATTGGAGCCGACCGCGACGATACACTCTTTTACGATGATGGTTCATCGCTCACATTGGGCAGTGATGTCGCGGCACCCCATCTCACCTGGAACAGCAATGGGTTCTCGCTCAACAATGACGACGGATTCATGCTCCGCGCCCAACAAACGAAGAGCGATAATGAGGCACGTAAACAGGAAGCGTTGAAGGGACTTTTGGCGGATAAGGAAAAGGAAGCAACGGAGCGACGGATCGAAGTGGAACCACCCGAAAAAATCGGGGCGATCACTGACGATGGATCCATTACGCTGCCCGTCGATGTTGCGGGAGCTTACTTAACCGACTTCGCCAACCCATTCGTCGTTGCTCGCGTCGGCTCCGGCGATGACAACGCCTACGAGCGAACGATGTCACCCAACCGGCATCCTTGGCATTGTGCACTTTCTCGGCGACCCTCGCGTCTGCCGCCGATAACGGCTTTGACTTGGCCAGTGGAATCCGATTCTTGCGATCGGGACACGGCGTCCATTACTACGCAGTGCGATTGTTCAACCAGATCGATGGCGTTTATCGGGAAAGCTGGACGGAAGTCCCCTTCCGAGGATTCATCGACGGCTTTGATGCGCAGGGCGAAGATGGGGGCGAGCTATGGAGCCTGCTCTACCATCGCGCCTACCTCTTGAACTACGCGCAGATCGATTCGGCCGGCAATCCGATTCTGGATGCAAAGGGGCATTTGGAAATGGGGGACTATCGAAATGCCGCTTACTCCATTCCAGCGTTGACGGGGCGAACGACCACGAATTTGACCGGAAACCTGAATTCCCATCCGAGTGGATTGCGATTGGCCAAATCGATCTATCCCGTGATGATCGCCACCACACGCGAAGGCTGGAGCGGAGCCGACTCGCTGGGGATCTACGCTTGGCATTCCTACTCGGTCATGGGGGTCGAAGGGGCAGCGAACGATCCGAATCCGACGATTGTGCTGCGAGATCCTCAGGGCGGAGAGAATCATAACATTCGCATCAGCTGGGCCAACTTCCAGGCCCGATTTACAAGCTTAGTCGCAATGGTCTGATTCGGATCGGCAAATTCTAACGCGACGCCGTTTGGTGACAACGGCCTCGCGAGCATGGAACAGCCATTCAATAAGCCCAGTCACCACCGAGATAAAAATTGAAACCCGGTTGTTGAAAGACTTGCCCATTGACCAGTGAGACGTTGTTCAAATGCTCGCGGTAGGCTTTGTCAAAGATGTTTTCAATCCCGCCGACAATGGTCAGGCCTTCGACCGCAAGTGGTTGGTAAACCGTTCGCAGATCCCACGTGGTGAATCCGGGCGTGGGCGACTCGAGCAAACTCGTCGCGACACGATCTTGATTGTCCACGACACGCGCCGACAACTCGAGGGTCCAACGAGTCGCGACGGCGTCGTCGCGAAGCCGTACACCGAATCGAGCTTCGCATGGCGCAATGCCGGGTAGCGGTTCGGAATCGCCGCCGACGACACCGCTGAAAAAACCGCGAGGCAAACCCATGATCTTTTCCGACGGTGATCCACCGGTACCATTGGTCGTCGCGAAGCCGCCGTTGCGGGTGCGGTCGCGGCCGTCCGTGCCACGCACCGTCGCGAAGGGGGTGAACCGGGACTGCGGAAACAGTTCCGCGAAAGCTTCTCCTCCGACGAAGGTTGCCAGATCCGTGTTGACGTATCGCAGACTGATTTGCTGCACGTCGCCGTTGGGCGGACCTTGAACCACGTTGGTGTTCTCGAAGGTGATGTAGTCCAGCCCCCAGCCGTAGAACGCTCGAAAACCGGCCTTCAAATTTTGTCCCGAGTAATCGATTGAGAGATCTCCTTGGATCATTTTTTCCTGCTTTAGCGTTGGATCTCCCGTGACATTATTAAACCCGTTTTGCAGCAGCAGCAAAAACGGCTGAGCCGCATACAGCGCCGTCAGGCTCGGTGCCCGCTGGCCGAATCCGAGCGACGCGGTTGCCTTCAATTCTTCGCTGTATTGACGGTCCAGCGACGCGTAGAGGCTCCACAGCACACGGTCGGTTTGACGCCTGTCGGTACCGACAATCTCGCTGTAAGACGACCCGAACAGATCCAGCCCCAAGGTATTCAGTTCACTGTCATGCGTATTGACATCGGTCTGCACATAATCCACCCGGGCCCCGGTTCGAAATTGAAACTCGCCGAACAGATCTTCCCGGTACTCACCAAACACACCGGGGTTCACCGAAAAGGATCGTGGAATAGGAGAATTTCGGTCGGTCACCGGGATCGGTAATCCCAGCGTCGTGGCATCCGCGATTTCGTCTAATTGCTGACGGATATATCGCAAGTCGTGACCGAGTGTGAATTGGTGGTCCGATCGCAACCAAGCATGCGCACTTCGGTATCCGGTCGAGAGCGAATCCACCTCCGTTTGGCCGGCATAGTTGATGCGGTCGAGCAACGGAAATTGATTTCGTTTCGCGGGCGATTGCGAGTTTCCCGTGAATTCAGTGCGGTTGTACCACA
This sequence comes from Phycisphaera sp. RhM, assembly GCA_033042175.1. Taxonomy (GTDB): domain Bacteria; phylum Planctomycetota; class Planctomycetia; order Pirellulales; family Pirellulaceae; genus Stieleria. The sequence goes on along the minus strand of WCIL01000001.1, from coordinate 227,179 downwards.
CCTCCGATTCCGACCGGTCACCGATCCACGCATGCTCGTCGACGTAAGTGACTTCGTAGGCGTTGGTCACCAGAGAGTCGATATCAAAAACATAACTGGGGAATTCGACGTCAGATTGATCCAGCCGTAGCAGCGAAAATTCGATCGACCGTCCATCACTGAAGTCGCGTCCGACTGTGAGCGCAAATTCGCTCGATTCATAACCCGCAGCAATGGTGTTGCCGGATCCGGTACGGTAGCTGTCGCCCGTCCGATAGACATAGTTCGCTCGTAGTCCCCAGTCTTCCGCGCCACCGGCGAGTGATTGTTGAACCATGAATTGGTTGCCGTTGGAATTGTAGTCCGAGCCGGATTGTCCGCTCCAATCAATGTTGCCGTTGGATCTCGGCGACTTCAGCAGTTGGAAATCGACGACGTGAAAGGCAGGCCCGTAGAGACTGCTATAGGGGCCGGGGATCACCAGGACTTCATCGATCATTCGAGAATCGATTTTGGATAAAGCGGTGTCCAAGTCGGCTCGGGCAGGCACCCAGTACGAGCCCGATGCGGCGAGCGAACCAACGCGGTTGCTGCGGATACGAGGATCGTTGACGATCGGGGTTCGTCGCTGGACGCCCACGCTCAGTGCCGCCGGCGCTTTGCGTAACAGGTCGCCTACATCCGTGGTGACTCTCGCCGTCGCCGTCGGGCCACGAATACGATCGGAGGCAAACGAATCAACCGCGGTATCGATCTGGCGAAGCAGGCTGCGGTCAAGTGAAGTGGTCGCAAATAAACGCGATCGCAACGACGGCGATGACGGAGCACCCGCTGCACCAATGGCCGGAGAACCGGTCGCGGTATCAGGCGTGATCAAGACTCGAGGCGTTAGCAGGGGCGTCGGCTGCAGCATCGTTGCCAACCGCAACGGCGATGTCTCGGCCAAAAAGTCCCTCACGCTCTGCGGGTCCTCAAAGCCGTCGACCGTCTGATTGACCCGGGTTTGAAGAAGACCGCTCGATCGATCGGGACCCAATTGTTTGCCGTCGGAGCGATTTTCGCCCCCCACATCCACGACTTGCACGGGCACCATAGCCGGCGGATCGGCGGCGCCCTTTTCCCCGTCGACCAACAAAATGCACAGCGCGATCGCCCCCAACATCGGCTGAAGGAGTTTTCGCGAGAGAAATGCGCACTGATGACAGAACGGAGCCATGAAAGGGGACCCGGGCGGAAGGAGCAATGGCTTTACAATCGTCAGAATCCGCACCGTTTGTTCGGGCCCCCCCGGTCAATCGATTTACACGACCTGTCTTTCCTATTTTGCCTGTGCCGGACTGGTCCGATCCCATGCGAATTGAAGGTCGCGTTGACGATGCGCCGGGGCGTAGTCCGCGTACCAGCTTTGACAGCGTTGCTGATAAGCAACCGCTTTCTCGGCTTGGCCATCTGCCGCAGCAACGATCGACAAGATCCTCCATTGCCTGCCCGAAAACGTTTCCTCATCGATCCATGTATCGGTCAGGGACTTGGCGCGATCGGGCTGGTGATTGGCTGCGTAGGACAACGCAAGCGTCCCCTGGCACAACACGCTCTCTGGCAGCGCGTCGTAAGCTTTCTTCGCAGCCTTCAGGGCCTGGTGCAGGTCGGCTTCCTTGATTCCGTCTTTGGAAAGCAATAGCCAGGCCAGCCGCTCCGACGCGGCGTGATCGCCTTGCTCGCTCAATGCTTCCCAAATCCCCTCGGCTTCTGCCCACGCTTCGTTTACCTGGTCGGCATCGGCCGGCGACAATTCGGCCGTCGACAAATCGATCGACAAGGCTTTGGCCTGTTCGAAACAAACATGGGCGAGTGAGTGGCGATACTGCGGAACATCTGGAAAGACCTCGCATAGTTGTTGCAAGGTTGTTCTGGCCGACGCGAAACCATCTTGAATCATCGAGATGGTTTCACGCTTTGCTTCATCGTCATCGCTCATCTGATCGACCGACTGCGCAAGCGTTTGAGCAAGATGACTTTGGGTGATCGCGAGCCGTTGGTAGAAGTCTGGCAAATCGGGGGCTTGGTCACTCAATTCCTGATACGCGGTCAGCGAGGCGGCAAATTGCTCCTGAGCAGCCGCCAGATCGCCCAGGTCTCGCAACACCTGCCCCAGTCCATCCTGTGTCGCTGCGATCGTCTCGCGATACCGAAGCGTGGATCCGTAGGTCCGACGAAGCGACTGCAACAAGGCAATCGACTCCTCCAGCACAGGCTTTGCATCCACGCAGCGGTGCTGTTGGTGAAGCATCAACCCCAGATCGGTTAACGTCAACGCAAGGTTTTCCTGATAGATCGGCAGATCTGGAATCGCCGCTTGAAGTCCCTTGTATAAATCAACCGCTTCTCGAAGCGAGTCTTGCTCTTGATTTTGATCCCCCATTTGCCTCGCAATGCCGGCACGGAGAATCAGCAGCGAGGCCAGTGACTCGGCAAATTCAGGGTGATCGGGTTCGTCGTTGACCAACTCGCCGATCCAACCGCTCGCCTGATCAAGGAGCATCGTGGCAGCTCGTCGGTCGCCCTGGGTCAGCTTCATTTTGGCGAAAAGTTCCGTTGCCCGCGACTTAATCATCGTATCGCGAGGCCGCTGACCGTCGCCAATCTGCTCGATCGCCTCGACGGCCCCGGAAAGACAATGCGTGGCCCTGTCGAAGTCGTTTTGCTGCAACACCGTTTCCGCAAAGTTGATGTTCGCCGATGCCAGATAACGCAATGCGGAATCGGGCCGTGGTACGGGGACCGCCGCGAGTTGTTCGATTGCTGATTGAAACGCCTGCTCGGCTTGTTCGGAGTCTCCTTCGGCGGACCAACTGAGTCCGATTCGCGAGGTGGCGTGGCCGCGCTCGGCTTGATACTCCGGGTGTTCTTGTTCTCGAAGGATCCCGTCGATCGACTCGATCGCCCGGGCGTACGTTTGGCGAGCGGCATCGTACTGGGAGTTGGTTTGCTGAAGATCGCCGAACCGGATCAACGCACGAATCCGCTCGAGTTCGATTTCAGGGTCTTCGCTGGGGTCGCCAGCCAAGGCTTCGTACTCCTCCGCGGCGAGCATTAAAAGCCGCGCACGCACCGAACGCGTTCCGGGAAAATACTGCAAGGCATCGTTGCTTTGGACCAACCACGTATCAATGGCGTGTCGTGATTGACGATAGCGATCGACGGCTTCCCCTTTGAACCGCTCCGCCTGGACTTTCGCGACTTCTTCCCTGGCCTTTGCCCTCTCGATAAAGACGCTGGCAGCGATCGCGATGATCGTGATGGCGATCAGTGCCACCGCGGCAGAAAGCGTCCAACTGCGGTGGCGGCGAATCATGCGACCGGCTTTTTCTCGGACCGTTTCGAATTCGGCGTGCGCCAGTACGGGTTCGTCGTTCATCCAACGGTCAATATCTTCGGCCAACGCGACTGCGGTTGGATAACGGTCGCAGGGACGATAGGCCATCGCACGACGGCAAATCGATGTGATCGCTCTCGGAGCGGCCGGTAACACCTTGTTAAGATCGCGAACCTTTCCATCACGCACATTCGTGATCACGTCGAGCAGCGTCTCGCCATCGACACACACTTTGTTGCTGGTCAGTCGAAAAAGGATCGCGCCCAACGCGTAGAGATCGGTTGCCCGGGTCAAGTGCTGGTGCACCCCGTTTGCTTGTTCGGGACTCATGTAGGAGGGTGTGCCGACGGTTGTTCCCTCACTGACGTTGCTGCCTTTGGAGGACAAAAGCGGCGTGTGGTCGATGTCTTGATCGGCGTCGGATGGCGGTCTGGCTTCTTGCAAAACCATCGCCAGGCCCCAATCGACCACGAGGGTTTCGCCGTACGGTCCCAGCATGATGTTGTCGGGTTTCAGATCGCGATGGACGACCCCACGCTCATGGGCATAGTGCATGGCGTTGCAGCACTCGATCAATCTGCGAAGCAGCCCGCGAAAGGCTCGAGAGTCGAACGCGTCCGCCGTTAAAGGAGCATGCTGTTGGTGAAACTCTTTGATCGCACTGCCGAAGCTTTGACCTCGGATAAACCGCATCGCGTAGTACGGCTTTCCGTCTTCGTAGGTGCACAGCCCGTAGACGGGAACAATTCCCGGGTGCTCCAGCGAGCCGGTTACTTCCGCTTCGAAAACGAAACGGTCGCGGCACTCCGGCAAATGCTCGTACTTGGATAAGATGCGTTTGAGTGCGACGGTTCGTCCCAGTTCGGTATCGCGTCCGCGATAAACTGCACCGAGTCCCCCCTTGGCGTGCATTTTGCCTGGGACGTATCGCGTGTCGCTCGTGGGGTGGTGCCAGTCACCGGTCGAGGCAGGCTCGCTTGTTCTGCTGTTGCCGCGACGGATTACCGGAGTTTTTGTCGCCTTCCGGCGAAGCGTCATGGCGGCGCGAATCTCTCGTTCGAACTCGGGCAAGCGCGAGAGGTAGGAATCCGAATCGATCGGCAGATGTTTTTTTTCACGATACGCCAAGTCCAAGATGACGAGGTGATGGGCCAGATATCGTTTGATCGAATCACTGACGTCCGCTGGCAGATACGATGACCAATCGGGGAACTCGTCATTGGAACAGTCTGATTCAAAGCGATCGAGAATCTCTTCTGCCTGCAACTGCTCATCGGGATTGAGGTCACACTCAAAGCTTGTGTCCAGGGTGCGTTGATCTGCATCTGGACTCTCTGAATCGACGGAGAACGCATCGTTTGTCGCTGCGATGTGGTCCAGGGACCGTCCTGGATCCACGGTCTGGTCCGGATCGGCATCGACTGCGCCCGGCGGAAGGGTTGCCGAGAGCCGATCCAGCTGAGCCAGCTTGGCACGCAGCTCGGCTTCTTTCGCCGGATCGCCCTGGCAGTGCTCGCGCACCCAGTCCGCTCGTTGGGAATCGTTGAGCCGATAGGCCTCGACGGCCAATCGAGAAGAATCAAACATCGGGTCTCCGGTAAACGTTTTTCCGGTGCGACGAGAGGGGGGCTTCCTGGGCGCGGAACGATTGGTTTGCCGCCAAGTTAATGGAGTTCGGCCGGTTTCTGGCCGAAAGCGCTCCATCTGTCCCCCCCCATGTAGTTCGAGGTTGTTACACTAGTGCTCCGTCAACTTTTAAACTTAGGGTGCCGCGGAAAAGGGGTCAGGTACCAAAAATGCGAAGCACCCTGCGGGCCATTTGGTTTTTGGTACCTGACCCCTTTTCCGCTCGACCAACGCAACCCCAACATTAAATGTGGTTGGAGCACTAGTCGGTTGTTGACCATTGTGCACCAGCGGAAACGATCAGAAAACCGACGAACCACTGATGAGCAAGAAACACCGATCATTGCGGGGTGAACCCCAGTGCAAGGAGCGGGAAATTCGGCGAAACGCGTTGCGGGCAAGCGTTGGGAAGATTCTCCGCCCCCAGTTTGAACAACTTGAGCCACGTCACCTGCTGGCGGCCGATCCCTGGACATGGTTCGAGTCGTTTGAAGAGGTGCCGCGGATCGATTTCGAGTCGTTGGCCCGCGTTGATCGTCCGCTTCCGCCGGGAGTCGCCGGCCCTCAAGAACCCTCAACAGGTGAATGGGTTCTTCAACTGAGCGATGTCGCCGTTGACAACATTACTCAGATCACCGATGTCGATGAACTGATTCGAGACGTGGCAGCGGGTGTCGAATTCACACTCATTTCAGGGCTCGGGGGCGAGGGGCTCGTCTTGGTTCGAGGCCAGGGTGAATCTCGCGCGGCGATCGAATCCAGCCTCACCGCAAACGAATTCGTTGATTTGTTCAGCCTGAACCAGTTGATTTCAGGCCAGCAAGTACTGCCTGACGATCCCGAGTTCGTCGCCGGTTTATTACCCGGGCTTGAGCTGGTCGACGCAAAGAATGCTTGGGATCTTTCCGTCGGCAGCTCGAGGACGGTCGTTGGTGTTGTCGATACGGGGATCGATCCGACACATCCGGATCTGTATCTCAACATGTGGCTCAATCAAGGTGAACTGCCAGAAAAGTATCTCGATGAGGATGGCAACAAGCTGGTCGATCTCGATGGCGACGGACTGATCACTTTCTATGATCTCAACAACGCGACACGGCTAACCAGCGCGCCGTACACACTCACCGAGGGCGGATTTGCAAATGGTCCCAACGCGGAGTTCGTTAAAGACCTGAACAACAACGGCCGCATTGATGCAGCGGACTTGTTGGCCGATGCCAATTGGGCAGACGGACGCGACACCGACAACAACGGTTTCTTCGATGACTTTTTCGGCGTCAATTTTCGTGCTGGTGCGAACGATCCATTGCCGGCGAGCGATCCGTCCGATCCGCTCGGACACGGAACACACGTCGCTGGCACGATCGGGGCCATCGGGGGAAACGGTACGGGCGCTGTCGGTGTCAACTGGCACGCGTCTTTGATGTCCCTGAGAATTCTGGACAACAACAATCAGGGTGATAGTGGCGCCGCCATCACCGCGATCAACTACGCCCGGCAAATGCGAGAAAGGCTTGCTACGGATAGCGAAAACCGAGTCACCGAAGGCGCCAACGTCAAAGTGCTCAACAACTCCTGGGGTCAACCGGGAGGCTACGAAGCCTCGCTCGAAACAGCTATTGGTGATACCGCCGACTCGGGGATCCTATTCGTCGCTGCGGCCGGCAACGGCAACATTCTCGGCAACGGTGTCGACAACGACCGCACACCGTTCTATCCGGCCTCCTACGATTCACCCAATATCATTGCCGTCTCCGCATCGAACGCATCTGACAACCTCGCCACGTTCTCAAACTTTGGCAAAACCAGTGTTGATCTGTTGGCCCCCGGCGTCGGCATTCGTAGCACACTGCCGGGAGGCGGCTACGGCAGCGCCAACGGCACCAGCATGGCCAGTCCCCACGTCGCGGGGACAGCCGCACTGATCTGGTCGGCTTTCCCTGAAGCGTCTGTCGATGAAGTCACGCAAGCGATTCTGTCAAGCGTCACCCCCGTGTCCGGAGCATCCAACATCGTCAGTACCAGCGGCCGCCTGAACTCAAACGCCGCGATCAACGCCGACGTGTTTGCGCCCGCCGCAAGATTGATCGATAAACCTAACATCACCACTTCCGGCGGTACGACTACCGAATTCACCATTGAGTACAGTCATCGCAGTGGGATCGACATCACGACCCTGGGAGACGACGACCTGATCGTCACCCGACAGTGGGGACCAGCAGATCAGTTCGTGGCAACGCTCGAACCAGGTTCGATTGCGACAACGCCGACCACCGCAACGGCAACCTATACCGTTGTCGCTCCCGGAGGCACTTGGGATCCGCTCGACTTTGGTGACTACTTAATCTCCACCGCGACCGGCATGGTCACCTCACAGGTCGGCAATCAGACGAGCGAAGCCAGAGAGGTTGGATCGTTCAACGTTCGGATCAAGGACGATCCATCGGTGATCTACGTCGACACATTCACCGATTCACTCGCCGAAGGCTCGCTGCGCAGCGCGATCATCGCCGCCAATGCGGCCGCACCGGCCGAGCGGACGATCATCCTGGACACTGGAGAATACACGATCGACATTCCCGCGGTCGTTGATCCGGCATCGACCTTCGGAACGTCTTTGGAGACTCTGAGTATCAGCAATCCCGGAGGTTGGTCGAACGAATCGACGGGTGATTTCGATGTGCTGGGCAATGTCACGATTGTCGGTGATACCAACGATGAAACGGTGATTGATGCCCAGGGTCTCGATCGCGTGTTCAAGGTTCATTCGGCAGCCTCTCTGGGACTGACGCGGTTGACCATTCAAAATGGTGTTTCGCCGGTGAACCAAGGTGGCGGCGGAATTCTGTCGTTGGGCCAGCTCGATTTACAGCTTGTGATCGCGCGCAAGAACGTCGCCTTGGGGCCGGACGAAGCAAATCCGATCGGTGGCGGTGCGATCGCCGCCTGGGGCGGAACGGCATCCCTGAATCAATCGTGGCTGACGGAAAATGAAGCGAATGCCGGAGGTGGGATTTATTACGGTTACGCTGCATCAGGCGAGGTCCAACGAAGCACGTTGAGTGGTAACGAGGGCGGCGGACTCGATTCACATTCCTCGGCAGACCTGTCCGTGGAGAACTCGACCTTCTCAGCCAATCTCGGCGGTCGCGGGGCGATCGCGAATGGCGATCCTCTAATCGCGAATGGTTCTAGCTTTTCTCCTTCCGTAACCGGTGACGGTCGGTATGTGACGTTCGGGTCGGGTGCCAGCAATCTGGTGCCGGGGGACAACAACGGCGCAAGTGACATCTTCGTCCACGACCGCACCACTGGGAGCATCGAGCGGGTGAGTGTCAGTGACGATGGGGCAGAAGCGAATAGGGGTAGCTTTTCCCCTTCCATGAGCGACGACGGTCGGTACGTGACGTTCGGGTCGCGTGCTAACAATCTGGTGCCGAGGGACAACAACGACGACGCAGCCTTCGACACCGAATCCGGAAATGACGTCTTCGTCTACGACCGCGACTCTGGGACCATCGAGCGGGTGAGCGTCAGCGACGCCGGGGCAGAAGCGAATCATGGAAGCGATTCTCCTGCCCTGAGCGGCGATGGTCGGTACGTGGCGTTCAGGTCGCGTGCCAATAATCTGGTGCCGGGTGACAACAACAACGCAAGGGACATCTTCGTCTACGACCGCACCGCTGAGACCATCGAGCGAGTGAGTGTCAGCGACGCGGGGACGGAAGCGGATGCTGATAGCTTTTCCCCTTCCCTGAGCGACGACGGTCGGTACGTGACGTTCATGTCGGATGCAAGCAATCTGGTGCCGGGGGACACCAACGGTCAAACCGACATCTTCGTCTACGACCGTACCGCTGGAACCATCGAGCGGGTGAATGTCAGCGACGACGGGACGCAGGCGAATGGTGAAAGCGATTTCACTTCGCTGAGCGGCGATGGTCGGTACGTGACGTTCCATTCGAGTGCTAGCAATCTGGTGCCGGGGGACACCAACGATGAAAGGGACATCTTCGTCTACGACCGCACCGCAGGGACCATCGAGAGGGTGAGTGTCAGCGGCGACGGGACGCAGGCGAATAGTGATAGCCATTCCCCTTCCATCAGTGGGAACGGTCGGTACGTGACATTCGAGTCGCGTGCTAGCAATCTGGTGCCGGGGGACACCAACGGCGGAGGCGACGACATCTTCGTCTACGACCGCACCACTGGGACCATCGAGCGAGTGAACGTCAGCGACGACGGAACGCAAGCGAATCAGGAAAGCGATTCCCCTTTTCTGAGCGGCGACGGTCGGTACGTGACATTTCGGTCGCGTGCTAGCACGTTGGTGCCGGGGGACGCCAACGACCAATACGACATCTTCGTCCACGACCGCACGGCTGAGACCATCGATGCTGTTACCATTGAAGAAATTGAATCCGTGATCGACGTTCGCCATGTTACGGTCGCGTTCCATCCCAGTATTAGCTCGGGCAGCGTGATTCGCGGTGATGTGCGAGTGGAGAATTCATTGCTCGCCGCCAATCAGGTTTTCGCAGATCTCGAAGCCCGTGCAGCGTCGTTGTCGTCGAACAACAACATTCTTTCAGAGACACCGCAGTCCGACCTCATCACTTCGCTTCAGCGTCTCGGATCCCTGCCGCCGGTGCATCGACCGACCTTAGGAAACCCAGCCATCAATGCCGCGTTGCCTGCAGGAAACCCCGACCCAGACCAGTTGAATCAGATCCGCGACGATGCGGCCGATGTTGGATCCGTGGAAGCCACCAAGGCAAGCGTCACCGGAAGGGTCTATGTCGACATCAATCGTGACGGCGTTTTTGACGCTGACGAACCCGGATTACCCGGAATCAACATCGCCGTCGCGGGCACGACCACATCCAGCTTGATCCGCAGTGCAGACGCATCCGGCGCACTGAATCTTGTGGGATTGGAACCCGATCAATACGAGTTTACCGTCCAGTTAGATCCCGACGCTCCGTGGTCGGTCTTCCTTCCGCCAATCGAATCCATTCGTAATGGTTCGGTGCAAGGGAATGGTTTTAGCCGTTCCCCATCGCTGAGTGACGACGGTCGGTACGTGACGTTCCAGTCAGATGCTAGCAATCTGGTGCCGGGTGACACCAACAACGATTCAGACATTTTTGACTACGACCGCACCACCGGGACCATCCAGCGGGTGAGTGTCACTGACTTCGGAACGCAATCGAATAATAGTAGTTTTTCCCCTTTCCTGAGCGGCGACGGTGGTTCCGTGACGTTCGTTTCGAGTGCTAGCAATCTGGTGCCTGGGGACACAAGCGGCGTAACGGATATTTTCGTCTACGACCATATTTTCCAGCGCATCGAGCGGGTGAATGTCAGCGACGCCGGGGCGGAAGCGAATGATTTTAGCTTCAACCCTTCCCTGAGCGGCGACGGTCGGTTCGTAGCGTTCGATTCAGGTGCTAGCAATCTGGTGCCGGGGGACACCAACAACGCGTCGGACATCTTCGTCTACGACCGCGCCACTGGGACCATCGAGCGAGTGAGTGTCAGCGACGACGGGGCGCAAGCGAATGGTTCCAGCGAATCCCCATCTCTGAGCGACAGCGGTCGGTATGTGACGTTCGAGTCAAATGCGAGCAATCTGGTGCCCGGAGACACCAACTTCAGAACCGACATCTTCGTCTACGACCGCGCCAATGGGGCCATCGAGCGGGTGAGTGTCAGCGACGATGGGACGCAAGCGAATGGCTTTGGAAGCGATTCTCCTGGAAGCTTTTCTCCTTCCCTGAGCGACGACGGTCGGCACGTGACGTTTGAGTCGGATGCAAGCAATCTGGTGCCGGGGGACACCAACGGCCGAACCGACATCTTCGTCTACGATCGCGGCACTGGAACCATCGAGCGGGTGAGTGTCAGCGACGCCGGGGCGGAAGCGAATGGTTCGAGCGATTCTCCTTTCCCGATCGGCGCTCCTTCCCTGAGCGGCGACGGTCGGTACGTGACGTTCAGGTCGACTGCTAGCAACCTGGTGCCGGGGGACACCAACGACCAACCCGATATCTTCGTCTACGACCGCACCGCGGGGACCATCGCGCGAGTGAGTGTCAGCAACGCGGGGGCGGAAGCGAATGGTGAAAGCGGTTCCCCTTTCCTGAGCGGCGACGGTCGGTACGTGACGTTTGATTCAGAGGCTAGCAATCTGGTGCCGGGGGACACCAACGGCACACTCGACATTTTCATCACCCACAATCCGTTTGCTGAGCCCAGCGTGACTCGCGAACTGTTGGCAGGAGAAATCGTCTCGGATCTGAATTTTGGTTTGCTCCCCGATCCGGGCACGATCAGCGGGCGCGTGTTCGAGGATGTCATTGAGAATGGGATCTATGACGAAAACGAACCGGTCGTCGTTGAAGCGACGGTGTTCCTGGATCTCAATGACAACAGGATTCTCGATGCAACGGAACCATTCACGACACCCAGTGGCGAGGGATTTTTCGAGTTCACCGGAGTCGACGCGTTTCGCTCCTACACGATCGCCGCTCAGTTGCCCGCCGGCTTCGAGCAGATCGGACCGGGTGCCGAAGAGGACTTCGTGTGGAGCATCTTCCTGCCTCCCGGCAGCGACATCCGCGATCGTGATTTCGCGTTGCGTCGGGTTAGTTCGACGGGACAAGCGACTTCCTCAGCCGTCAGTGGCAGACTGTACGAGGAGAGAGACGGGTTGGCCGGCTTCACCGCCGGAGATGTTCCGATTGTGGGGCGCGAGGTGTTTTTGGATGCGTCGAATTTTGGCGTTCGGGATGTCGATGAGCCTCGGGAGTTGACCGATGCCAACGGTATGTATTCCTTCACCGAGTTGAGTGCTCGGAACGTGGCGGTGTCGACGACCTTGGATCCGACACTCGTCCATGTGAGTCCGCTGGGCAGTGATTTTCAATTGACCAGGCACCCGCTGTTCCCGACAGTGCAGCCGTTTGGGAACCCACAATCCATCGGATCGGGGGACTTCAATGGCGACGGGTTCGACGATGTGGCAGTGGCTCTGGGCGAAGGGAATCTGCTGAGCATTCGGCTCAACGACGGCAGCGGCGGCTTCCTGCCCGATCAGATCAATATCAACTTGGGACAGCCGGGATCGGGGCCGACTTCAATGGTCATCGGGCAGTTCGATGACAACCCGCAATTGGATGCCGCGCTCACGGCGAACTTTGCCGGGAACGTGACCGTCCTACTGAACTTCAATCCGGCCACCAACACCTTCGACTCAACCAGCTACGTGGCTGTTGGAACTGAACCGCTGGATCTTGCATCAGGACAGTTTGCCGGTGATAACAAGCCCGACTTGGTGGTCGTCAACCAGGCCGACAACACGATCCAGTTGCTCACCAACAATGGTGCGGGCGCATTCGCCGCTGGGACGGCAGTGCCATCGGGCGGGAACACGTCGTCGTCGATCGTGGCGGGGCGGTTCACAGGTGATGCTTTCGAGGACGTGGCAGTCGTGCACTCCAGTCCCAGTGATTCGACGCCGTCTGGTGGTGTCACAGTGTTGGCGGGCGATGGGTCCGGCGGACTGACGCTTCGGCCGGAATACTACCCGGTTGGTGCTTTGCCAATTGACTCGGTGACGGCGGACTTTGACGAGGATGGCCTTGCGGATTTGGCGGTCGCAAACTTCTCGTCGAACTCGATCTCCATCTTGTTGGGACAGGCAAACGGCACATTCAGGGTCCAGACTGCGATTCTTGGAACCGCAAGTGGAGCATTCGACATAGCCATTGGTGATGTCGACAATGATGGCGATGTTGATTTGATTGCAGGGAATCTTCGTGATCGCAATATATCCATCTTCCGTAACGATGGGCCTGACCCGACGACCGGTGAGGTGCGTTTCCAACCGCTCGAGAACATTGGGCTCGGCCAGTTCTCATTGGCTCAGCGAATGCCACTGGTGATTGCGAATTTTGATAACGACACGTCGGGGCCTGGAGGTACCGGAACAGTCGATATCGTCACGATCCCGCAACTGACCGATACGTTGCATGTGCTAAAGAATCGTCTCGTCGATGGTGCCCACCGTGTGGCACTGACGGGATTGAATGTCATCAGCGGAGTGGACTTTATCATCAAGCCAGCGATCTTGCCGCCGTCGTTTGATGTGATCGGCAATCCGTTGGGCATCTTTGAAGATGCGGCGCAGCAGTCGGTGTCGGTCACCGGAGTGACCAAGGGACGCATGACGGGGCCAGAGTTGCAGTTTACCGTGACGAGTGACAATCCGTCGCTGATTCCTTCTCCTGGGTTGATTTCATTCAGCGGAGGAACGTCGACTGCGTTCACTTACGCGGCAGCCCCAAATTCCAATGGCACCGCGGTGCTGACGGTTCGAGCAACCGATGCCGGTGCCGATGAGTTGTTTGGCGGTCAGGACGACGGGATCTTTGAGCGGTCGTTCACGGTCACGGTGGTCGCGGTGAATGACCCGCCGGTGTTTGACGTGGTGCCAGAGGCGTCGGCCAGGCAGACCGATGGAGCGACGACGGTCACGGATTTCCTGACCGGTATCGGCAATGGTGGTGGATCGGATGAAGAGTCTCAAACTCGAAATCCGCTGCAGGTGACGGCGACGGATCCGTCGTTTTTTACCAGTCAACCGACCATCGATGCGGCTGGGACATTGACATTTACTCCGAGTCCGAACCGGTCCGGTAGCGTGCCGGTGACGGTCACGCTCCAAGATAGCGGCGGTCGCGCCAATGGCGGCGTCGATACCACGACCAAGACATTTCTGGTGACCATCGCCCCGGTCAATGATCCGCCTGCGTTCACCCTGATGGCGAATCCGAATCAAAGCGTGCTGCAAACCGCCGGCCCGCAAACGGTCAACGACTTTGTTACGTCGTTCCTGCCAGGCGGTGGATCGGATGAGACATCGCAAACCGTGTCGGATTACATCGTCAGCGTTGACACACCGGGGATTTTTGCGGTGCTGCCCGATGTCAGCAATTCGGGCGTTCTGACGTTCACCCCGGCGATCGATCGATCCGGCGTCGCAACCGTCAGTGTCCAAGTCCGCGATAGCGGCGGTCAGGCCGACGGTGGTAGCGATTTGTCCGGCGCCCAGACATTTCTCATCTCCGTGGAAGAAACTCCCGATACGACACAACCGGTGCCCGTCATCTCAACGCCGGGGATCGATGCACTGACGAATCAGACGGCGTTCACGGTGGAGATTGATTTTGGTGAGCCGGTCACGGACTTCTCGCTCAGCGACGTGACGGTCTCGTCGGGAACCACCGCGACGTTTTCCGATCATGGCGGGGGAATCTACTCGTTTCACTATTCGGGTTCCGATGGCAGCGTCAGCTTCGAGATTGCTGCCGACGTTGCGGCTGATCTGAGCGGAAACCCGAACGTGGCTGCCCAGCCTTGGACACGGACGATCGATTCGCAGGGCATGACGCCAACTCTCTCGTCGATAGAGTCAAATCCTTCCAAAGCCGCAAGTTTTGATGTCGTGATTGATTTCACCGAAGCCGTGACCGGCTTTACGTTAATGGATCTCACGGTGCTCGGTGGAGCGGCCTCAAACCTCGCTCCACGTGATTTGTCGACGGGCGAGTACGACGTCACGATTACTCCGTCTGCCGATGGCATTGTGGCGGTTTTACTTCCCGCCAACTCCGTGAAGGATGCCGCGGGCAATGGCAATTTGCCAGCAGAGCCTTTCGTTCGGACCATCGACAGGACAGCCCCAGTGCCGGTGCTGAGTACGGATCAACCCGCGATGACGAACAAGACGACGTTCGACGTGACCGCAGATTTCGGTGAATCGGTTACATGGCTGCAGCAATCAAGTCTGGTCGTGAGCGGTGCATTGGCGAGCGCACCGCAGAGGATCAGTGATCAACGCTATTCATTCACGATTACCGAAGCGACCGGGGCCGTTGAAATTTCATTGGCCGCTGATTCTGCCAGCGACGCAGCGGGGAATTTCAACGTCGGTTCCAACACAATCTCAGTGTCCGTCGACACGTCGACGATCGTACCGTTTCTGGCGACCACTGCGCCGTCGATCGTGACCGGCGATACCTTCGACATCAGCATTGATTTCGGAAAAGCCGTGTTGGGATTCGGCATCCATGATGTTTTGGTCAGTGGGGCGATCGCCAGCGATTTGATTGTCGTCGACGAATCCGTCGGCACGTACGCTGTGACCATCACGCCAGTTTCCGATGGTGTTGTCAACGTGACCGTCCCCGCAGCTGCCGCAGCGGATGTCGCGGGAAACGCAAACGAAACGTCAAACTCCATCGTTCGCCAAATCGATCGCACTGCGCCATCGGCGACACTCGCATTCCTCGCGTCCGTACCAGGCCGTACCTCGCGTGAAGTCCAAATCGCGTTTAGTGAAGCGGTTTCTGGTTTTGAGCCAGATGATTTGGTAGTCAACGGAGGAGTTGTAGGTTCCCTCGTTCGCAATCTAAACGACAGGGTCTATAGCGTGTTGGTCGATCCAATCGCTGACGGCGACGTGACCGTTGACTTGCCGGCCGATCGGGTACAGGATTCCGCCGGGTTGGGAAACACCGCTGCCACCGGAATCGTTATCACCGTCGATATCTCGCGTCCGAGCCCAACGATTACCACCGCCCCGTCGACGGTTGTCGGCGAATTTGAAATTGCCATTACGTTTGATGAATCGGTCACGGGCTTGGCCGCGAACGACTTTCAGGTCAGCAACGGAATTTTGTCGAACCTCTCCGGTGAAGGTGATGCATACACTGCAACGGTGACTGCATTGGTCGAAGGTGACGTAACAATCTCGCTTCCTGAGGAACGCGTGTCTGATAGTGCCGGAAACCGCAACATCGACAGTAACTTGCTCACCGTGACGCATCGCTTCGTCGACTCAATCGTACTGCAAGGTGATGGAGAGGTCATTGACATGACAGCGCACGATGAGACGATCTTGTCCACGGTCGAGACGATCGACATTCGGGGTGCGGGTGACAACTCCATCGTGCTTGATGCTGAAAAGATCACCCGGTTGACACCGAATCAGACGCTGAGGGTCATTGCCAACCGTGGCGATGCGGTCACGTTCGACGACGGTTGGGTGTTTGAGTCCGTCCAGATCGTCGATGAAATGCTTCAACGGGTGTTCACAAACGGACCGGCGACGATCCTGCTGGTCGGTCCCGATGGTTGGACCCATCCGATTCTTAGTGCTGACGTCGATGGAAATGGTTCCGTCACCCCACGCGACGCCTTGCGGGTCATCAATGCGTTGGAGCGGGGACGGGTGTTTGACGATTCCGATTTCTTAGTCGATCCAGCGACCGTGGATCTCAACGCGTTCGCTTTCTACGACGTCAACGGCGATTTGCGATTAACGGTCTTGGACGCTCTGGTTGTGATCAACGAACTGGCCCGCTTGGAATCCGAATCGGAAGGTGAGCGGGTCGCCGTGTCGTTAGTTCATCCACTCCCGTGGGCTGCTGGTGAAAGGGGGCCGATCGCCGATAACGAGGATCGCCGAGTGCACATCACTCAAAACAAGTCAGATGTACTGCTGAGTGGCGAAAACGCCGAAGCATCAATGCAAGCCACTTACCGGCTTGGCAATTCGCTTTCTCAATCGCTCTACTCTGGTGATGTCGAAAGAACAACGGACGACGATCGTTCGGACGTTTTCGAGCCGATCGATCAGGCTTTCGAAATGGTTCACGTTTGGCATGAGCTCGATCGCTAGCGGGGCCACGGATCGCGATCATCGGTTGATGCCACAGAATTCGCGATGCAACCAGATGGAGACGCGGGGGCGTTCAGCAGTGTCGCACCTTTCGGAAGGATCAAATCGGCTTGTGCCGTTCATTCGCCCTCGATTGTGCGGGAAAGCCCCCCCACGCTGGTCGAGTCGCTCGGACGATTCAGAGTCCGGTGAACACCTGCACCTGCACCGTCAGCAGCGACGCGGCGAGCACGACGAACGCCGAGCCGGCGCCCTGCAAGAGTCTCGCGTCCGCTACGATGCATGTCACAGTTGCCGGCATGATCGACACGCGTCAGACCCTTTCTGTCATGCCGAGTGAGACCACGCTTTGATCTCCCTTTTCAACGGCCTTGAAGATGCCATTGGTTAACCCCAGATTGCTCTCTGTCAGTGTATCAATTCTGTCCCTGATGCTGACCGGTTTACAAACCGTTGCAGCAAAGAGCGACGAAGATGCGAAGCGGCGACCCAACATTCTGCTCGTGACGGCGGATGACCTGGCATACAATTCCGTCGGCGCCTTTGGGTGCAAGATACCTGGCATCACGCCCAACATCGACAAACTCGCCGAGCAGGGCATCCGGTTCACGCATGCGCACGTCAACACAGCGGTCTGTCAGCCATGCCGACAATCCTGGATGACTGGCCGATTTCCGCACAACAATGGTGCCGAAGGATTTGAACCCATCGACCGCGACGTCCCAACGCTACCCGAGCAGCTCAAGAAAATGGGATACATCAACGGCATCCTGGGCAAAGAGATCCACCACCAACCTGTGGAACGGTTTTTTTGGGACTTTATCCCTTACAAGACAGAAAAGGAAGCGATCTGGCGAAGCGGTCATTCCCGCAATCCCGAATTGTTTCATCGCTATTCAGCCAAGTTTTTTGAAACGGCTGAGAAGCAAAACAAGCCATTTTTTCTGATTGCCAATTCGCACGATCCACACAGGCCGTTTGTGGGCAGCGCAATCGACGCACGGTCATGGGGAGATCACAAGCCGCCTGTCACCAAACAATTCGCTCCGGACGAAATCGAAATGCTCGGGTATCTGCCCGATATCGAGAAGGTCCGCAAGGAAGTGGCTCAGTACTACGGCAGTGTTTACCGCTGCGACCAAAATATCGGTGCGGTGCTCAAGGCCCTTCGAGAGAGTGGTCACGAAGAAAACACGCTGGTGATCTTTCTGAGCGACCACGGGGCTGCCTTCCCGTTTGCAAAGGCTCAATGCTACCTGAACAGCACCAAGACGCCATTGATCGTCAAATGGCCGGGAAAGACGAAGCCGGGATCGGTGGATTCCACCCACTTTGTCACCGGGATCGATCTGATGGCGACGATCATGGAAGCAGTGGGGCTTTCACGGATACCGAAACTTGACGGCGAGAGTTTTCTACCGTTGCTTTCTGGGCAACGGCAGAAGGGTCGGGATTATGCGTACGCCACTTTTTACCAGATCTTTGCCAGGACTCGGTACCCGATGCGGTGCGTTCAAAATAGCGAGTACGGTTACATCTATAACTTTTGGGCGGATCATGAAACAGCCATGCGAGGTGACTCGACAGGCGGAATCACATGGAAGGCGATGGTTGAGGCAGCTAAGACGGATCCGGAGATTGCCGAGCGGGTTGAGTTATATCAATACCGCGTGCCTGAAGAGTTCTACGATCTGAAAAACGATCCCGACTCTCTAGTCAACCTCGCCGACGATCCGGCACATGCCGATGAACTGGAAGCATTCAGAAACAAAATGTTGGAAATGATGAAGCGGTATGATGATCCAGCTCACGACGCCTATCGGGACAGGCGCCAACCCGGCGTTTTGAAAGCGTTCATGGAAGCCCAACGAGAGGCAGCAAAAAAGACCAAGCCTGTCGTACGATTCTAAACTCGCAGCCGCAGCGACGATTGAAAGCCCCATTTGGCAACAACCTTGTTCCCGCTGATACAAATCATGCGGTCGTCCAGGAAGTCCTGGTTGATGAATCGAAGCTCGGGACGATCGTTGCATCATGGGACGTGTCGCTGCCGTTGAATCAACCGGCGTGGTTCAAGCCGCGGCGGCGATCGCGTGGGGTTGGGCGAGGGCAACGATGGTGATGCCGTGTTGCTTTGCCAGCCGGAACGTTTCGTCACGTTCAACCAGGATCGTTTTGTCGGCTTCGATCACGATCGCGGTGCCGCCGTTTTCGGCCACGCGGGTGACCGTTTGGGGACCGATCGTGGGGACGTCAAATCGCATGTCTTGATTCGGCTTGCTGACTTTGACCAATGTCCATCCGCCTCGGCGGCACAGCGTGCCGGTTCGGGCGATGCACTCGTCGGTCCCCTCGACCGCTTCGACGGCCAGCACCGTGCCGTCTTTGATGGTGATCGATTGGCCGATGTCCATGCCGCCCATCTGCTTGGCGACTTGCCAACCGAACTCGGCGTCGCGCGACTGTTTTTGTGTCAGGGGTGTTCCGATCAAATGGCCTTGGTCCACGAGCAGCTCCGGAGCAAAGTCGGTGGCGGGGCAGATGTTCAACGAATGTTTTGCGTAGGTATTGGTGACGGCCAACAGCAAACTGTCGTCGCGTGAATCGGGGCGATTGCCCAGCAAGCAAGGGCCGAAGGTTCGGATCGCGGTCCAGTCGGGACAGTGCTTGATCCAGACGCTGCCTTGAAACAGCAGCTCGGACTTAAACAATTTGCCGGCCATCGTCACTTGTCGAATGCCGTGGCGTCGAAAGTATCGAATGTGCGCACCGATCTTTCCGACACCGGACCATTTCACATGGTCGCAGATCGATTCCAGATCCGAGGATGCGTGGTCGGTGATTGCGATGCAGCAGACGCGTCGACCGCTGGCGATCACGTGTTCGGCGACTTCGACGGGGAAGCTACCCCAGCCGGCGATCAATCCGATCGGCGGTTGGTCGTGTCGGTTTGACGAAGTCGAAAATCCGGGCAACACCTTGCGCATCAGTTCCCGCCCGTATCCACCACGCTGGATCATGCCGCTCGCCCCGCCGTTCCCCGTTCGGTTTCGCCCCGTTCGGACTCGCCGTCGACAAGCTGCTCGGTCATCGCATCGAGTCGCTTCCGCAACGTTCTCAACTCGCGACGCATCTCGGGCAACTTTCGCTCGATCGCAAAGATTTGCATTTGGTCGCGCTGCGGCATCGCGGGTGATCCCAAATAGACTTGATGTCCCTGGCAATCATCCATCACTCCGGCCTTGGCGCCGACAATCGTATGGTCGCCCAGGGTGATATGGTCCTTCAATCCGACTTGGCCGGCCAGGATCACATAGTCGCCGGTGCGACAGGAGCCCGCGATTCCGACTTGGCTGCAGATCAAATTGTGCCGACCGATCTGGCAGTTGTGGGCGATCATCACTTGGTTGTCGATCTTCGTGCCTTCACCGATTTTCGTCGCGCCGTAGCTGCCACGGTCGATCGTCACGCCGGCTCCGACGTCGACATCGGAGTCGATGCGCACGTAACCGAGTTGGGCCGACGGCAGGTGCCGACCATTCTTTTGCCGGTAGCCAAAGCCTTGGGCCCCGATGACCGTTCCGGCATGCAAGACCACCCGGTCACCCAACGAGGAGTATTCGTAGAGTGTGACGCCGGGGTACAGCACGCAGTCGTCCCCGATCGTGCAGCCTGGCATGATGACCACGTTCGGCATCACCAGCGTTCGCTCACCGATCGTCACGTCCGCACAAACCGTTGCCGTGGGATGAATCTTGGCCGAATTGGCGATCACCGCGGATGAATCGACGCCCACACCGGGAAGCGAAACCGGGATCGGGGGACGAAAATCGGAAACCACGGTCGCAAAGGCGGCGCGGGGATCGGCGACGATGATTTGGGGGCGTGGGTCCGAATCGATTCGTTCGGCACAGAGGACCGCCATGGCCTTGGATGACGACAGGTTCGCCGCCGGGTTGGGCCCCAACAACATGGTGATTTCAGTTGACGAGGCCTGGTCCGGCGGGTTGGCACCGCTGCAGATCAACGTCCCGTCACCGTGGAGCGTCCCGCCAACCCTCTGGGCAATTTCATCAAGTCGGATTTCCACGGCGAAGTCCTTTTCGCTGATTTGTTCACGGATTCGGACGCCCCGAACCCTCCATTCTTCCCGGTATACCGCCGGGACCCGGATCACTGCAAGACAAAGTCGGCGGATCCGATGGTTCGACGGATCCTGTGGTTCGACGGATCCTGTGGGTCGGGGGGGCACCCCGGTTGGTGGTGGTGTGTCCGCTTCTGAGACCCGATGCCGTCGACTTGACAGCACTCCGCGATTGCTGTCAGACCCGCATTGCGGCGGCGAACGCCGTGATTTCCGCGTCGAGTGCCATCTCGGCACGCGCAATGCACGGTGGGTGGCAGCCGTGAACACCGATCCGGGAGAGCTTCAAGTGAATCGAACAGGCAGTCTTTGGGCGACCGCATTTGCCGGTCTTTTTTTCATCTTCATCGCACCGCGCGGGGTCGAAGGCGGGGGCAACACGCCGATTTATGCCGCGGCCGACGATTACCGGGACGCGGTGCGTGACTTTGAACGGGTGGTGTTGCGGACACCCAAAGTTCGCAGCAGCGTCGAGCGGCTTGTCGATGATCTGGAAGACAGCACCAGCGATTTGAAATCGGCGGCCCGCGATCCGGCGCGATTCGATCGACTGATCGGCCGTTTCGTCACGACCGATGCCCTGCATGCCCGGGTGGAGTTGACGTTTTTTGGCGACCCTCTTTGCCCGCCCGAGCCGCAACTGGAAGAGAGCTGGATGGCGGTCTATGAAGCCTACGGGCGGTTGGTCTACGAAATTCGCTACCTGCAACAACTACGCAGCGTCAGGCGTGGGCGTCCGGTCGCGATTGTCGACCATCGATTTGATCAACAGCCCGGCGCCCGATTGGGCCCCGGTGTCGGCGCTGCGATCCCCGGGAATCCCTACCCGGCGCCGGGGCTTGGCCTAGGGACTCGTGGTCCAACCGTCAGCGGACCGTCGGTGACACGCCGTGGTGCGCAGTTGGAGCGTTCGTCCAGAACGTCTCCGCCGACACGCCGCATCATTTCGACGCCGGACGGGCTTCGTGCGGCGATTCTCGGCGCGCTGTTGCAGCGTCAGCGTTGAGGGGGCAGCGTTGAGGGGGCAGGGTTGAGGGGGCAGGGTTGAGGGGGCAGGGTTGAGGGGGCAGGGTGGGGGGTGGAATTTTCCCCCTTTTTCAAAAAGCCCCCCGCTTGGGACTCGACTTGGGTTTCCTGATTTACTAGCCTTGTGGAGGGTGCTGAGCACGGCTCGCACCAAGCGTCTGGGATGTTTTGCCCCAATGTCCCAGGCGCGTTTTTTTTTTGCGCCGCACTCGCGTCGGGAACACATCAGGGCCGGTCCGCTTTCGTTTTGCCCCGCGGACATTCTTCAGCGCTGGTTGATTCGGCTGGTTGAACGCGTCGGCGTTGCCGAGCGTTTGAAAAAAGAAATTGAAAACCGCCAGAATCTTTGGCGGGAACTGCGCGGTTCTGTTGATCCACTGTGAGCCTGTCCAGCGACACAGACTCGGGACCAGATCGTTCGAATGATTTGGGGGGCTACTCGTGGTTTGGAGGGGCAAGCTGGACAGGTGCTTTTTTGCACAGGTACGGTCGCGGTTGTGACGGGGCATTCTTACTTACGTAGTAAGTAGTTCACGATCGCGCCGGCCTGTTGCAACGTTGCCCACTGCAATGGGGAGTGATGGTTGAGTTTGGGGCGTTGGCGGTTATGGTTTTACCATCCGTTCCGCAATCAACACCCGGCGATAGATCAAGTCGTGAGTCAAGCGTCTCCCAACCCGATCGAGTTCACTCCGACCGACAAGTCACTTGTCGTGATGGTGAGGGATGGCGACGAGGATGCGGCCGAAGCGTTGTACGATCGTTACGCGCGACGGGTCTTCGGGCTGGTGCGTTCCAAGCTCGGGGCGCGTTTGAGCGCGATGACCGAGCCGGAAGACATCGTGCAGTCGGTGTTCAAGAGCATGTTTCGGGGGATGCAGTCGGGCAACTATGACGCGCCTCCGGGAACGACGCTTTGGAATTTATTGGCGGTGATTGCCGTCCGAAAGCTCAGCAACAAGGCCAGCCATCATTCGGCCAAACGTCGCGACGCGAGTCGCAATGTGCCATTGGACGCGGAGCTTGATGGGGTGGGGTCGGCGATCGACATGGCTTCGGCCGAGTTTCTTCAGGTTTGCATTCAGGAGTCGCTCGAGTTGCTTCGTCCGCTGCACCGCAAGATCCTGTCGTTGAGGATCCAGGGTCACAGTATTGACGAGATTCGCGATCTGACCGGCAGGAGTCGCCGCACGGTCGAGCGGAGTTTGCAGAAGAGTCGTGAGTTGTTGGCCGAATCGCTGTTGGATGAATCCTAAGAGGGTCCGCCGCCGGCGACGGTGAAACCGTGTCGTTGGCAGCTGTGTTCAATGCAGGCGGGGGCCGGCGGTTGGAATTCCCTTTTACACGCGGCATCTTTTTTTGCTAATTCTGTGGCGGGGTTCCTGTCCCTTCGCTGCTCTTCATTGCAACGATTCAATCGGTCGTAACATGACGGACGATTCCAACCTTTGACACGCCTAGGTTCAGAACCGGATGATCAATCGAGGCACTTTCGATCGACTTGAAGACGCGATCGATCAATTTGAGGAAACGTGGTCATTGCAGTCGCAATCAAACATTGAAGAGCTGCTCGCCGCCTATGGCCTGAGCGACGATGAGGAAGCGATTGTCGAATTGATTCGCATTGACATCGAACTGCGCTATGAGCGTGGTTTGTCGATCGAGCTCGGCGAGTATTTGGATCGGTTCGCGATCTTGCAAGACCGTCCAAAACGCGTCGCCGAAATCGCGTTCGAGGATTATCGCTCGCGTGCGGCCAAGGGACACCCCGTTTCGGTAATGCGATGGCGGGGGCTGCCGGGGGTCAATCGGGAGCACTGGTTCCAGGAATTGATGCGGGAGACGTCGGTTCATCAAACACGCGCACGCACTGCCAAGTTGCGTTGCGACCCGTCGCCCGATGCGACGTTTGAATTTGCGTTGGCCGAAGCCGGGTTTCATCTGGTCCAGAAGATCGGGGAGGGGGCATTTAGCCGCGTCTACTTGGCCACTCAAGTGGATCTGGCCGACCGGTTTGTGGTGTTGAAGATCGTGACCGAAACGCTGGCCGAGCCGGAGTACATGGCGTTGCTCCAGCACACCAACATCGTCCCGATCTACTCCTTCCATCAAATCCTGTCTCGATCGGTGATCTGCATGCCCTATGCCGGTCGCGTGACGTTGCATGACTTTTTGAAGGACAAGACCGACGTTTCCCAGCGTGGCGGCCAAAGTTTGATCCGGACGGTGCGGGAGCGGATCGGCAAAACCACGATCGTCAGCCAGGACGGGTCCGGCGGTGCGACCGACGCCCAGCCGACGCCTCCGGTTCCCGCCGCAGAGGACAAGGCCGGGATTCGACCGTTGGAAGCGTTTCGCATGTTGGACTGCGAGGCACTGGCGATCTGCTTGTTTCAACGGCTTGCCGGGGCATTGGCCCATGCCCATGCCCGCGGCGTGTTGCACAACGACCTCAAACCGAGCAACGTGCTGATTCGCAACGACGGCGAACCGGCACTGTTGGATTTCAATCTTTCCCAAACCTTGGGGCAACAAAACCTGCGACACGCCGGGGGCACCCTGCCGTACATGTCGCCGGAAACCTATCGCGCGATGATGGGACAGCAGGCTCAGCCCGGTGCCGCGTCGGATGTCTATGGTCTCGGCGTGATGCTGTTTGAATTCGTCACCGGTCGATTGCCCCATCCGACTCCCGCGTCGATTGCATCGATCGATTTGGACGCCGCGATCGATGCCCGACGCGCGCAACCGGACTGGCGAGCCGGCGACGGCGTCCAACCGGGATTGAAGAGCATCGTCAACCGTTGTCTGCAATTTGAACCGGAACAGCGATATACCAGCGCCGAAGATTTGCAAGTCGATTTGCAGCGCGAACAAGAGAACCTGGCACTCCTTCACACGGCCGAGCCGACGTCCTGGCAGCTTAAAAAGTGGACGCGGCGACACCCCCGCGCGATCGCGTCGGGACTGGTCGCGGCTGTCTTGCTCGCGTTCCTCGTGCCCCTTTCCTACATGACGGTGGTCTCGCTCCAAGACAATCGCTCGCTACGATCACAGGCTGCCTTTGAGGAGTTTTCGGAGGAATCGGCTGAGTTCCTGTCCACGTTGATGGCCGATCCGACCCGCCAGAAAGAGTCGAACGTCAGCCGAGGCGTGGCGATGCTGGAAAAGCACAACGCCTTGGACCGAAAGGAGCTGCAGAATTGGATACCGAAGCTCGATCAAGAGCAGCAACAACTCGCCCGCGAAACGCTGTTTCGGCACATCGCCCACATCGCGATTTTGGAGATACAGCGTCTCGACCAGTTGCGAATTTCCGATTCCGAAGCGTCCACCGACTTCGCACGTTTGGATCGTCTGATCGAAGCAGCCAAGGCGGTGGAAGACGGTAAGCCGAGCCGGGCGAGTTTGTTCCTGGAAGCCGAGCGGGTTCGATTGGCCGGCAACGACGAGCGATACCAGGTGTTGCAGAAGATTGCCCAGGACACGCCGGCCCGAGCCGATCCGCAGCTGTATCTGGAAGCGGTGCGGTTGCTGGCCGGCTACGATCACCAGGGCGCCAGCGACTTGCTGGCCGCACTGGCAGATCGGAACAGTGTGCCGTCGGCGTTGCGATGGACGATGCTGGGGCGAGCCCAATTCGCCGCCGGACGCGTTGAAGACGCCAAACTTTCTTTCACGCAATCGATCGAACGCGCGCCGGGCTCGGCAAGATTGCGTGAATTGAGGGGACGCTGTCACTTCGATTTGCGTGAAGACGCCAACGCCGAACGAGACTACCGTAAAGCGATCGAGCTGGATCCGGAAAGTGTCGGTGCTTGGTCGCAACTCGGATTGTTGCACCATGCCAATCAGCGTTACGAACAAGCGTTGGAATGCTTCAACCGGTCTTTGGAGTTGTCGCCGAATCGCATTTGGACGCTGTTGAAGCGAGCGAAGACGTATCGTGCTCTCGGTCAGCCAGATCTGGCAGAAGCCGATTTCTTGACCGCGATGTCAGTCCCCTGCCACGATCCTAATGAGCTTTCGTATCGGGCCAGCGCGAGATTCAAAACCGACCCAGAGGCCGCGCTTGTCGATCTCCAGTTGGCGCACCAATTGGATCCCGATCGACCGGCGCTGCAGCGTCTGATCGCTCAGGTTCTGGCGGTCCAACTTGGACGCCATGAAGAAGCCGTCGAGGTATATGGAAAGGTAATCGAAATGCAACCCAATAACGAGGTTGCCAGGATCGACCGGGCGCTCTCGCTGGTTCGTCTCGGCCGCACGCAAGAGGCCTTGGCAGACACGAAGATCGCGATGGAGGATCCGAACTCCGCGAGAACGCTTTATCAGGCAGCCTGTGTTCATGCCTTGATCGGTAAAGCGTTCAATCAACGCAGGGCGGTCACTCTGCTGGCCAAAGCGGTCGCTCAAGGATATGAGCCCGATAACATCGGAGATGATCCGGACCTGGCATCGATCCGCGATCACGAAGAGTTTCGCGTCATTGAACGGTTCTTGGAAACGTCGCGGCGTGACAAACGTCGCCATCCTCGAGTCGCCGACGACGACCAGATTCCTGTTGACCTTCAAGCTTTATTAACCCGCTGACACTCTCCTTCCACCAGGATTCGATTGACATGAAACGTGTCATCCGCGGCCGGACCGTTTCCGCCGCTTCCCTCCAGGCCCTCGAAGACCGCCGCATGTTGGCCGTCTTCGGAAACGTGTGGCCCAATCAACGCGATCTGACCGTCAGCTTTCCGGCCGAC
Organism: Phycisphaera sp. RhM; assembly: GCA_033042175.1. Lineage (GTDB taxonomy): Bacteria > Planctomycetota > Planctomycetia > Pirellulales > Pirellulaceae > Stieleria. The sequence continues at coordinate 200,528 of WCIL01000001.1, read as the reverse complement.
GGCGTGCAGATCGGCAGCCAACAAAACGACATCAACGCCTTGTTGGACACCGTCGCCCAGCGTGGCCAATGGCAGGAACTGGCGCTCCGCGCCTACCAGACTTGGGCGGTGCACGCCGACATCAACGTCGGGCTGCGCAACGATTTCAACAACGCCTTCGGGGCCCCGGGAATGCTCGTCGGCGACCCTCGCTTCGGCGAATTTCGAATCGGTGCGTTCCCGCAAGAAGGTCTGATCGCCAATTCGATTCCCTTTCAAGCTGTCGCCGGAACCTACTCGGGTGACCTGGTGCTCAACTCAAACGAGCAGTTCACGTTTCACGATTGGGCCGACAACCAGGGTCCCGACCCGGCGACCCTGGCCGAGGGTGATCGTGATCTGTTTAGCCTGTTGTTGCACGAAACCGGAAACACTCTGGGGCTAGACGACAACTTGCTGGATTGGTCCATCATGTTCCGGCAATACACCGTGCCCAAGGGCGTGTTGGCTGCAGACGACATTGCGGCGATCACGGCTCTGTACGGACAGCGGAGTGACCCGTACGAGCAAATCGACAACGGCACCCTGCAAGTCGCCTCGCTGATTCCGACGCCGGTCGGGCTGGATCACCAGACCGAAGTGATCCGATCACGCGGCAGTTTGTCCGCCGGTACCGACGTCGATTACTACAAGATTGTTCCGATTGCCGGCACGGATTCTGTGACCGTCCGTGTGCGTGCCTCCGGCGTCAGCCTGTTGCAGTCACGCTTGGAGGTGCTCGATTCCGTCGGACAGGTGATCGATCAATCCAGTGCCGTTTCGGTATTCGAAAACGATAACGAACTGACGATCACCGGCATCGCCAACCTCGACGAACTCTATCTGCGTGTCTCCGCCGTCGATGCAAGTGATGTCTATGCCGTCGGTGACTATTGGATCGAGGTCGATTATCGCAGCGAATCGGTACGCGCTAGCGATCTCCATCCGGGTGCCTACGATTCGGGGCCGGACACGTTGTTCGCCAATTTCGATCTGATCGACGATGAATTCGGCTTGAACGACCATCTGGCCGGTGCGATCGAACCGGGGCCGAGCGAAACACCCGAAACGAAGCGTTATGAAATCCAGTCTTCGGTATCATCCTCAGCCGACGTCGACTACTTCAAAATCACCTCACCTGCGACGATCGAGGGGCGCTTGGTGGTGCATGTCGCGGGCGTCGGAGCGGTTCGGCCCGACGTGCGATTGAGTGTGGTGGATGCCCAGGGGCAAGCCGTCGGAGCCAACGCCAGGCTGCGCGGTGACGGGACCTTCACCGTCGAAGTCGCGCAGCCCGAGGCGTCGCAGGATTACTTTGTCAAAGTCAGCGTCGACCCCAACTCAACGGTCGACGCAGGCAACTATGTGGCGATCGCAGAATTTGAGTCCCCGCATGCACAGATGAATGATCTGGCTAGCGGCGATTTGACGGGCGAGTCCGATAAATTCATTCGTTGGACGGCTGGAAAAACGCGGCTCTATCGATTCGATTTGAATGCCGCAAGCGCAGACGCCGATCAGGCCGTCCGGTTGACGGTCTACGATGCCCACACCCGAGAAATCAAGATGGTGGCGGTGGCACATGCCGGGATCACCCGCAGCACGTTGGCCTGGTTGCAGCAGGGCGAGTACATCCTTCGCTTTACCGCCATTGCGGTCGGGACCGCGCCCGTCACCAACGTCAGCTTTGCGTTGACGGCCGATGGCATCTCCGACGACCAAGACGATGACATCGTCGATCCGGCGGATGATCCAAATTACGATCCCTATTACTATAATAGTGGTGCGTACGACGAGGGGTATTACGAATCTGGGTCAGAGTATTACTACTACGAGTATTACTACACGGGACCTTAGTCATGCCACCTAGGCGGGGTGATGACTTGATCACGCCGCGGAGGAGGTTTGTCTGGGTTCGCAAGGTTCTCGAATCGGTGTTCGAGAACGCAGTGTCACGATTAACGCGTCAACATCACCGGTATGTATCTCAACACCCTGTCACCACCCCGTCCTGCGATTGAAGTCGACCGCGACGTTCTGAACGAGGTGCTGGAGTCAGTCTGCAATCGCGCCGGTCAATCGGCACGGCTGTCCAACGAAGTGATCATTCAACGGTCACAACAGCGGCTTTCCAGCAACGCACTGGACATGCAAGCCCTGCATGTCGTGGCGGCTTCGTCGCTGGTGCATCGGCAAACCGCAAAGACGCTGGAGTTGTTGCAAAGAGATAGCGAGACCTTCGCGCGCGATCCCGTCGGAAATCGGCTTGCCGGTTATGCCTGGTTGGTTCGTCAAGACACCGGCCGGGCGAGGCATTCGTTTGACCAGGCCGTTCGTCTGGATCCGAACCAGCCCGACTGTTGGAAATGGTTGGGGCTGATTGCCGAGAGCGACGACCAGGATGAGCAGGCGGCAGAGTATTATGAACGCGGTATTTTGTTTGATGATGGCGGACACGACTCGGCGCTCGCGCTTTCGCGTTTACATGCTCGCCAGCGTCAACTCAAGGACGCGATCCATACCCTGCGTGTCTCACTGATACGCGATCGCCGTTCGCCCAAGCTGAATTTTGCCCTCGCCCGTCTGTTGGATCGGCGGGCCGTCATGCTGGGGCGAAAACGAATGTATCTGGCCCAGCACAGGTTGCGGCAGGAGGCATTGGAGTGTTATCGGATCGTCAATGCGGCCGCACCCACCAGCCAAAGCTTGCTGATGCAAGGGCGTCTGCAACAACAGCTGTTGGACCATTCGGCCGCCAGGATCTCATTCCAGAAAGCCGTGGATCTGGACCCGACGTCGGCCAAGGCGTTCAACTATTTAGCCAGCGCCAATGTCGACTTCGGTGAAATCGAACTCGCGCTGGGGCAATTTGAACAATCGATCCGGTTGGATCCGCAACGGGCCGAGGCCCATTTTCGCTACGCACGCGCGAAACGTTTTCAACCCGGCGGTCCGACACGACGTTACCTGGAGCAATTGGAACAGCAGCTCCGCGAAGTCGGCCAGGCGAGACAGAAACAGGTTTACCTGAACTTTGCGATCGCCAAGGTGCACGACGACATCGGCGATTTCGATCGGGCTTGGAAACACTACGATCGGGCCAATCGATTAAAGTCCATGCCTGCCAACAGGCCCGGCAAGACGACAGCGACAGCCAGAGCGGCACCGGTGTCGCCCACGGAAGAACCTTGGTTTGAATCCTTCACCCGGCATGCGACACGGCACTACACGGAGGATTTTTTTCGTTCCATGCATGGGGCGGGCAATCCGAGCCGAACACCGATCTTTATTGTCGGGATGCCGCGTTCGGGCACCACGCTGACCGAACAGATCCTCAGCAGCCATCCCGACATCGCCGGTGCGGGGGAGTTGAATCAGATCAACCAAATTCGGCAGGAGATGTCGCGGTTGCATTCCCCGGCAACCGTTCATCAGGCGGCGTGGAGTCGCTACCCGGAGTTGTTGGGAGCCATGGATCCGAGCGAGTTGAATCAACATGCCGCTCGGTACCTGGAACACTTGGATCGATTCCGCACCGGGGAGCGACATGTAACCGACAAGATGCCGACCAATTTCATGCATCTCGGATTGATTGCAACGCTGTTTCCCGGTGCGACGGTGATTCATTGCCGCCGCAATCCGATGGATGTGTTCGTGTCATGTTATTGCCAAAACCTGAATGCCCCGTTTTGCGACCTGGATCAACTGGTCCATTATCATCGCAACTATCGAAGGTTGATGGCGCACTGGGAACGTGTCTTGCCGATCAAGATTCACACCAACGACTACGAGTCGCTGGTTGCGGATCCGGAGACCCACAGCCGCGAATTGATCCGTCATTGTGGATTGCAGTGGGACGACGCCTGTCTTCAATTTCATTCCAACGATCGCGCCGTGCACACGCCCAGCAAGTGGCAGGTGCGTCAACCGATGTACCGATCCTCGGTGGAAAAGTGCGTCGCTTTGAAAAGCATTTGGCACCGATCGCCGACAAAGTGTCAGCCGAAATCGCGGCCGAAGTGGCGTGAGCTGCGCTGCTTGCGACTGCCGTCCAATAGCAAGCAGGATGCTTACCCCACACTAGCAATCCGAGTCAGCTTGCGTTTCGGGTAGGCGGTAATGGACGAGGCGGTAATGGACGAGGCGGTAGTGGACGAGGCGACGAGTCCCTAGCCAAGATGCCGACGGCAGCGGACTCGTCGCCTCGTCCACTACGCGGGAATTGAGCAGCGGACTCGTCGCCTCGTCCACTACGCGGGAATTGAGCAGCGGACTCGTCGCCTCGTCCACTACGCGGAAATTGATCCTAGTCGCGTTTACGAGCGGTGACGCGGTGGAAGTGCAATTGGACTTCGCGATCGACGACGCGGCGGACGCCTTCGGCCAGACACGCCGGTTCGTTTTCTTTTTCGCCGCGGGCGATGATGGTTTCCAGGCTGGTGCCCGGATCGACGCTGAAGGTGCGTTGATTGATCGTCTGGTTGCCCGCATCGAGTTCGGGAATGATGAAATGGCAGGTCGCACCGTAGGTCAGCATGCGGGCGGCAAAGGCATCATGGTAGGGGCGAAATCCGGGAAAGCCCGGTAGCAGCCCGTGATGAAGATTGATGATGCGACCACCGGCGAATTGCCAGCAGGTGCTCGGCGGCAGCACGCGCATGTAGCGAGCCAGGATCACGTAATCGACATCGTACTGATCCAGCAGGCGAATCATTTCGGCATCGTCGGCTTTCCCGGTCTCGTCACCGATGCGGTGAAAAGGAACGTCAAATTCCTCGGCCAGCGGAGCGAGTTTCTTGCGGTTGGACAGGATCACGGAGGCTTCGGCGGCGATCCGCCCGTCACGAATCGATTCCAGGATCGCCCGAGGGGTGTGTTCGACGTAGGTGCAGCAGATCGCCAGACGGGGCGTTTTTCGTCGGTCCGGGCTCCACACCCGGATCGCCAATCCGGTGTGGTCGCCAATTTGTCGCATGGCCGACTGGAGCGTCTCGAAATGTCCCTGATCGATGGAAATCCGGCACAACATCGCGAACAACTGTTCTTCGTCGTGGTCATACATCTGGATTTCGCTGATCCGTGCCCCCTGGCCGGTGACGTAGTGAATGATCGGATCGGCCAGCCCGACATTGTCAGGCCCGAGTGCAGTGATGACGACTTCCATTAAACTGATTCCTCTGATATCCACATTGTCGCTCGAAAACTACTTTTGTTCCATCCCAGCCCGGAAGCCGTGAACGCACCACCCCCCGCCAGTCCCGCCGCGTTACCGATTCGTATGAAACGCGATCAAGTGCCCGCAGGCGAGAATTTGTGCGATCATTGCACCGCCAAGTGCTGTCACTATTTTGCGTTGCCGATCGACCCGCCCGCCGGCCGCAAGGATTTTGACTATATCCGCTGGTACCTGCTGCACGACAGGGCAACGATCTTCGTGGAAGACCACAGCTGGTATTTGCTTGTCCACACGACCTGCAAACACCTCCAGGACGACCACCGATGTGGCATCTATGAAACCCGGCCTCAGATTTGTCGCGATTACACCACCGACGAATGCGAGTTTGATGACGACTGGTGCTACGAACAGTATTTCGAGACCCCCGAGCAAATCGACGAGTATGCCGACGCGCTGTACGGGCCGCAATTTCCGGCGCCCGATCAGGACCCGAAAGACTCGCTGCGGAGCCGGCGCCCGAGTGGATTGCCGGTGGTGAATTAAGGTCGATTTGCAACTTCGATCATGACCCAATCGCGACCCGCGGGCGCCGTCACCTGATCGCTCGTCTGCTCTGGCGGCTCGTCGGAGCGCGTCGCGCCACACTGTCCAACCACAACACCCCCCAACCCGATGTCATTGATTAAACCACGAACGCTGAACGGATTTCGCGATTACTTGCCGGCGGTCATGATTCCGCGCGAACGATTGATGGAAACCGCGCGTGGCGTGTTTCGTTCCTACGGCTTCGCACCGATCGACACGCCGACGCTGGAGTACTTGGAGATCCTGACTGGCAAGGGCAGCGATGAAACCGACCGTCAGATCTACCGCTTTGAAGACAACGGCGGGCGGGCCGTCGGCATGCGGTTTGATTTAACGGTTCCCTTGGCGCGTTTCGCCGCCCAACACATCAACCAACTCGGCACCCCTTTCAAACGGTACCACATCGCTCCGGTGTGGCGCGGCGAACGGCCTCAGGCCGGTCGGTACCGCGAATTCGTGCAATGCGACTTCGATACGATCGGGACCCGCAATGTGATGGCCGACATCGAAACCGTCGCCGTGATCAACCGTCTGCTCAGCTCGATCGGATTCGACGCCTTCACCATCAGCGTCAACAACCGCGCGGTTCTGACGGAGTTGCTGCGTCATTTGGATCTGGCCGATCAGAGCGTCGCCGTCCTTCGTTGCCTGGACAAGCTCGGCAAGATCGGGCGTGAAAAGGTAGCCGCGGAGATGTGCGAGGCTGCCGACGTCAGTGCCGCCCAAGCCGACAAGGTGTTGCAACTGGCCGAACTCGATGGCGAAGCCGAGTCGATCTTCGAAGCGCTGCCGGCGATCACCGGCGGCAGTGACGAAGCGTTGCTGGCGATCGATCGATTGAAAGACGTGTTCACCGGCGCGCTCGCGGCCGGGGTTCCACGCGACCGAATCAAGATCGACGTCTCGATCGCACGCGGGTTGGATTATTACACCGGCGTCATCTTCGAAACCACGCTGAATGATTTGCCGTCGATCGGTAGTGTCTGTAGCGGTGGCCGATATGACAACTTGGCGGGGCTGTACACCAAACAGGAACTGCCCGGCATCGGGGCGTCGCTGGGATTGGACCGGCTGCTCGCGGCCATGGAATCGCTGCGGATGTTGCCCGACGCGGCGACACCGGCCCCCGTGTTGATCGCCTACTTTGACGCCGATCATCGAGACAATTATTTGAGGCTGTCGGCGCACCTGCGCGAGGCGGGAATTGCCAACGAGGTGTTCCCCGACCCCAAGAAACTGAGTGTCCAACTGAAATACGCCGACTCCCACGGTTTTCGCGTCGCGCTGATCGCCGGGGGCAACGAGTGGGGGGCCGGCACGGTGCAAGTCAAAACGCTGGCAACGAAGGAATCGACTGAGGTCGCCTATTGCCACGAGCGGCCCGAGGAACTGACCAGTTGCCTCCATCGATTTCTTGCTGAGGAGTTACAATAGATCGTCTCGGGCTCTCCTGTTCGCCATCCCCAAGGCCCTATGTCTACCGTCGCACCACCCGTCACGCCATCCCAACGCTCGGTCGATCCGTCAGCCGGCGCGGAGCCTGCCAAACGCTCGGCCGCCGAGCAGTTGATCGAGCAGCGGATCGAAGAGGCGCGTCGTGCATTGTGGTGGAGCGAACTGACGCGAACGGGATTGATGGTCGTGATCGGTTCGATGCTGGCCTTGTTGGTGTGGCTGGTGGTGGATCATTGGGTCTATTCGCCGGGGCCGATGGTTCGAACGGCCAGCTTTGTCGCTCTCGTCACGCTGGCGTGCTGGTTTCTGATCCGCCGAGCCTGGCCCGTGATGACCTCGCGCGTCACACGTGAGTACGCCGCCTGGGCGCTGGAACAAGACCACCCCGACTATCGCCAACAATTGACCAGCTACGTCACGCTCCATGATGGTGATTCGCGACGCGGTGTCCGCGCCCGTGTCTTGCGGGCGATCGGGACGCGAGCGGCGTCGCTGCTGAAGTCGCACGACGTGCTGCCGCGTGAAGCCACCGGGACGTTTAAATGGTGGATCACCGCCGCGGCGGTGTTCGCGCTGTTGGCCGCCTATTGTGTCGGGTCGCCGAAAAGCTCGCTCGCGTCGGCCAAACGATTGGCGATCCCGCTGGCCGCGATCGATCCCGCGCGTCGGGTCGAGATTCGTGATGTCCGCCCCGGTGATTCCGAAGCGCTGGCGGGCCGTGATTTAGAGATTTCCGCCGACGTCGACGGACTCCGCGATGGCGAACCGGTGATGTGTCGCTGGTCGGTGAACCGATCGCCGCGGGAAGCGGAACTGGAACTGGACCCCAGTTCGAATCGATTCGTCGGAACGCTCAGTTTGGACCATGCCGCGTCGGGGGTCGTCCGCTACTCCGTCCAGGCCGGTGACGCGGTCGCCGGGCCGTTTGAATTGTCGGTCGAGAACGTTCCGGTTGTCGCCATCGAGAGCGTGCGTTATCAGCCGCCGGCCTACACCCGGCGAAAACCCCGCACGACCTCCAGTCCCGCGATCACGGCGATCGATGGGACAAAGATCCGGATCACCGCCAAAACCAACCGGCCGATTGCCAGAGCTGAGTTGCAATTCAACCCGAAAGCACTCGGCGACACCGTGCGGGCCACCGCGGGACGCACCCCGATCGTGATCGGTGACGACGGGGTCACGTTGACGTCCGATGTGACACTTCGCTGTGCCCGCGGCAAAACGGCCTCGGTGGAACTGGAAAGCTACCGAATCCGCGTCTGGGATTCCAACGAACAATCGAACCCCGATCCGATTATCTATCCGATCAAGGTCATCGCGGATCTGCCGCCGGAAGTCGCGATCGTGGTGCCCACGAAATCGCCCATCGAAGTCCCCGTCGGCGCCCAACAAATGATCGAAGTCCACGCCATGGATGCCGACTTCGAGCTGCAACGCGTCACGCTGCGGATCGAGCGCGGCATCGACACGCTGGAAGATCCCGTCATCTGGATCAAACCCGAAGACGGAAACGGCAAGGGCAACCAGGTGATGGAATATCGTTTCCGCCCGCTGGAGCATTTGCTCCGCGCCGGCGATGTGGTCCGCATCTCGGCGACCGCGATCGACAATCGCAACATCCCCGGCGACCCCAACGTCCACCCGAATCAAGCCAGCACCGACCCGATCGAAATTCGGATCGTCGAAGACGCCGAACCACTGCCCCAAGACCCGACGGGCAATGACGGCCTGTCGGCGCCCGACGATCGGCCCGCCAGCGATGTCGAACAGTCCCAGCAGGGAGAAGGGCAACAGGGTTCCGGTGGCGAAGGCGCGCAAGGACAAGGCGGTCAAGGTCAGGGTGATCCGAGCCAAGGATCCGAAGCCCAAAACAGCGGCAGCGAAGGATCCGGCGGCGGCGAGTCGAGCGGCGAGAAGCAGGATCCGAGCGACGGAGAACAGGGTGGAAGTTCGCCGCAATCCTCTGGCGATGCAAACCCGGGCGACGGTGCCACCGGCCAATCGGACACCGAAGGCCAGCCCTCAACCGAAGGCCAGCCCCCAACCGAAGGCCAGCCCCCAACCGAAGGCCAGCCCCCAACCGAAGGCCAGCCCGGTACCGAAGGACAGCCGGGCAATAGCGATCCGTCGAACCCCGGCAGGCAATCGTCAGCGGGTGAAGCGACCGATCCCGCCAACGACGCGTCTCAAGGCACGCAGGGCACGCAGGGCACGCAAGGAACCGACCAATCGGACGACGCCATGCAGGACGCCAACGATGGCGGCGGCAAGCCGAACCCGGGTGGGGCAGAATCAAATTCACAGGACGGCACCGGCGCGCCCGGCGGCGATAGTGATGCGGCCAGCGGCGACAGCGATGCGCCCAGTGACAATGGGGATGCATCGGGCGACAGCGCCGGAACCGAATCCCAATCGCCCTCCGGGGGCGAGCCGTCCCAGTCACCGCCGGAACATGACGGCCAAGCGTTTGAGCGGATCAAGGATTACATCGAGAAACAAAAGCAAAACCAATCCCAGGGCGGTTCGTCCGCCGACCAAAACCAACCGCCGAAGAACGACGGCTCCGGCGGCGACTCCGAATCCGCGGACGCCGCAACCGACCCGCCGTCCGACGCGACAGACTCACCAACGGGTGACCAAGCCGCTGGCGATTCTGAATCTTCGAAATCCTCTGCGACAGAACAGGAGTCGCCACAAGGTCAGTCGCCCGGCGAGTCGTCAACGGGCGAAGAATCGAGTGGCAGCGGGGATGCTTCGCATGACCTCATGGGCGACTCCCAGGGCGCTGGCGAGCAGGGCGCTGGCGAGCAGGGCGCTGGCGAGCAGGGCGCTGGCGAGCAGGGCGCTGGCGAGCAGGGCGCTGGCGAGCAGACGTCTGGCGAGCAGGCACCCGGCGAGCCGGGGACGGAGAATCAGCCATCGGAAGAGGCATCCGAGGGCGACGGCGGCAAGTCCGAAGGGCAAGACGCCAGTGGATCTGAAGCGGGGGATCCAACGGGGCAACCCGACCAAGCGAGTGACAGCGGGTCGAAGGGAGAAAGCGGTTCGCGTGAAGGAGCGGATTCACCTGAGTCCTCGGGTGCAAAGCCAAGCGGTGACCCGCCGCAGGGGCAATCGCCATCGACGCCTTCCCCCGATGCGTCCTCCGGTAGCCAAGGCAGCGGCACGGGCACATCACCCGCATCCGGCGACGCGGCCGCCGAACCACCGCCCCCGCCTGATTTGGAGTACGCAAAAAAAGCGACCGACATGGTGTTGGACTACTTGGACGAGACGCGCGACCAAGTGGATGAGGACCTGTTGAAGGAATTGGACTGGACCGAGCAAGATCTGCAACGATTCCGCGAGCGTTGGGAAAAGGTTCGCAAGCTGGACGAACCGACTGGGCCGGCTGAGTCGACCGACGAGTTGCAAGATGCGTTGCGGAGTCTCGGGTTGCAGCCGCGTGACGCGCCGGCATCCTCGGCTCGCGACACCGCCGATTCGCTCCGTAATCTGCGCGATTCCGGCAACCGCCGCCAAGCGCCCCCGGCGATTCGCGACGCCTTCGACGCCTTCCGCCGGCGATAAAAAAGGTCAGGAGCCTTTTTGGTAAGCTGGGGCGTCTCGGCTTGCCTATTCTATTTTAAATGCTCCTGCCCCTTTTTTTACAGAGTGCCGCCTTCGGTGGCGGTGAACTCGGCGAACACCGGCAAGTGGCTGCTGACGGCTTCGGCCTGGCTGAGATTCAGGTTGAACAGCCGCAAGAAGTCGATCGGTCCGCCGCGGCCGACATATTCGTTGGTTCGATTGCGGTCGACCAGAATGTTGCAGGTCTGATGCCGGCTAAAGATGTCGGTCGTCGTGCTATCGACCGCGGCAACGACGTCGCCGCCCATCACGCGCGGAATCAAATAGGAATCGTCGGCTTGAAACAGTCCGGCCATCACGACATCGTCTTCGCCACGACCGTCCGCCCGCACCGAGGCAAAGATACCGGGCAACAGACCAACCTCGACCGGTGCACGTGCCAAGTTGATGCGGACGTTGACGACCGAGAACGTCCATGCCGAATCGACGGTGGGTTGGGCGGCGCGAAACCAGACGACCAATGGATCGTAGGTCATCTGGTTTTCCGGATCGGCGACGGTGTAGGTTTGTGATCGATCGATTTGAACGCGATTGATATTGAACAAGATCGCCAGCTGTTCGGATCGATCGGTCGGTCCTGACGGTGCGCCCAGTGCGAAATCGAAGCTGCGTCCGCCCTCGTTGATCTCGTCCACCAAACGCGGGATCAGGTCGCGTTCGGCTGCGGTGACCTGTTGCAGCGCGATCACGTCAAACTTACGAATCATGCGAATCAGGTTCAATCGACAATGTTCGCTGGCGAGTTTGCTGGGACCAAACCCGCTGAGCGCCCACGATCCGATTCGCAGGTTGCGGACGTTTCGGTTGGCTTCCGCTGATCGGGCGACGAAAGGTGCCGGCGCGACCGGCCCGCCGGTTGAACGTCCGTTTCGTTGGTTCGCCGAGACGAACAACAGATCATCGAGCGGATCGGGTTCGTCTGCCGATTCCGCCGATTTGGGAGTGATCGTCAGTTGATCCAGCCCGGCGATCTGGAAGTGCTGTGAAAAGTAGACCGCAGCCCCGACGAGGATGCAGATCGTGACCAGCATCAAGAACGGGCCCGTTCGTCGTTGTTCTTCCATTTGATGAAAAGGATACGCGCACATGGTCTGCCGCCTTGGTGAACAGAGTCGCCACTGTCACGCGAGAGGGGTCGGCAAGGGATCGAGAGACACACGAAGGTGGGCGCAGACGCGCCCACCTCGGAGATCGGCAGCGGCATCAGTGATGATCCAGTGGGACGTCGTAATTGTTCGGTTCGACGGTGATTGCCGACGGAAATACTGTCACGACCGCGTTTCTTTGCACGCCAAGCCAAACTGGAATACCATGCACGGTCCTCCTGCGTGAAAGAAAGCTCGACCTCTACAACCAACGCCCGCACCCGGCATGACTATCAACCCGCTTCGAATCGCGATCCTGATCGCGGTGGCATCGTTCACCTCATTCGCCGTCGCGAAAGATCGCCCCAACATCTTGTGGCTGTTCGCCGAAGACACCTCGCCTTGGATGGGGTGCTACGGCGATCCGGTCAATCAAGGTCAGACGCCGAACATCGATTCGCTTGCCGAGCGTGGCGTGCGATTTTCGCGAGCCTACGTTCCGGCACCGGTTTGCTCGGCATGTCGATCAGCCATCATGGGTGGGATGAATCAGATTCGCTTCGGCGCGCACGAACATCGTTCCAGCCGCGGTCCGGCCAAAATCAATCTGCCCGAGAACATGAAACTGTTGCCGCAGCTGGTGAAAGAGACCGGATACTTCACGTTTAACTTCGGCAAAGACGATTACAATTTCGTCTGGGATCAAGCGGCGACTTATTCGCTGCAAAAGAAGAACCGCGCTGCGATCGATTGGCAGCAACTGAAAGAAAACCAACCGTTCTTCGGCCAGATCCAAACGGCCGGCGGGAAGAACAACACCGCCAAGTTCCCGGCGGAACGAAAAACGGATCCACAGTCCGTCACCGTCCCGCCGGACTACCCGCAAAACCAACTCTATCGCGAAACGGTCGCTCAGCATTACGACGCGATCCGAAAAGACGACGATTTCATCGGCACCGTGCTCCAGGGGCTCCAGGAATCCGGTTTGGCTGACAGCACGATCGTCGTCTACTTCGGTGACCACGGCGCAAACAATCTGGTGCGTCACAAGCAGATGCCGACCGAAGGCGGGTTGCACGTTCCGTTCATCATCGCCGGACCTGCGCCCTACGTGCCGTCTCCCTCGGTACGCGATGATCTGGTCGATCTGCTGGACCTGTCCGCGACGACGCTCGCTTGGGCCGGCGTCGACAAACCCGATTGGTACGAAGGCCAGGATCTGTTCGCCGAGGTCGTCGTCCCACGCAGCTTTGTGGCGGCTGCCAAAGATCGGCTCGACCATACCATCGATCGTGTCCGCACGATTCGCACCGACCGGTTTCGTTACACACGCAATTTCAAGACCGATCGGATCTTGCTGCAGCCCCAGTACCGAGACAAGCGACCGTTCTTGCAAAACCTGCACGAACTTTATCAGTCCGGCGAACTTTCGCCGAAGCTGACGGAAATCTATTTCGGCGAGCGCCCGGCAGAGGAGTTTTACGACGTCAAAGCCGATCCTAGCCAAGTCAACAATCTGATCGATGATCCCAGGTATCGCGACGAGATTCAACGACACCGCAAGTTGCTTGAGGAGTGGATCGCTGTCGGTGACGAGGGCGTCGAGGAGGAGCCGCTTGCCGAATTGGCCTATCAGGCCAACGGACAGAAATGGGGTGAAGGGGTGAATCCCGAATACGAAGTCGTTCGCTCCGATAGCGATGGCGACGGATTGTCCGATGACTGGGAACGCATCAACGGGCGCGACGCGACCGACGGCCGACTGCTGTTTACGTTTGATTGCGGTGGATGGCAAACCGAAGGCTGGAGCGGCAACGATGAAGCGATGGGCAACATCGCGGGCCGCTTGGGATTTTTGGATTTCCGGCTCCCGGGCGGCAAAGCGATGATCACGCGGCAGGGATTGAAGCTCGATCCGGCCAAGAATCAAGGAGACCTGGTCATCGATCTGCGTTCGTCACCGGGCACCAAGGTCACTCTCGTCGCAGGTGAAGGCGAGTCGACGGCCACGATGCATGATGCAACACAAATGATTCGCTTTCCGTTGGATTGGAAGGACACCGTGCGTCAGATTGAATTGCGATTTGACGGTCCGCCCGGATCGGTCGTGGAGATCGATTCCATCGTGATGGAGACGGCAGAATGATGGGGATGGCAGAATGATGGAGTAGGCGTCTGATTCTGACTTTGCGTTCTGAGCGGTCAGAACATCATTCTGCCCCGGAGGATTCTGCCACTTTAAATCATACTCTTCCCGCCACGTGGAACGTGTGACGCGATCATAGCTTCACTGCCTGTTCTTGCCCGTCGCCTGTTCGTATTGCTCGGCCGAGATCCATTTCAGATCGTCCCAGTACCCGGTATCGTTGGGTTGGTCCGGACCGGCGGTTGTTCGTCCGCGGAGCACGATCTGCGTGGCTTTGGTTTGCAGATCCTTTGCGATTGCCATGTGTTCGGCGAGCACGTTTATTGTTTCACCGGGATCTTCTTCCAGGTCATACAGTTCGGCATCGGCGCGACCGTGGGGCAGGACGAGTTTCCAGTTGTCTTCGGTGATCGCGAACCGTCCGTTGATGGAGTGATTGATCAGCGGCAATCGGTGACGGTTGCTCGCGGGATTCAGGAGCACGGTCGCAAAGCTGTGACTGTCGACGCCTTCGTCGGGTTGTAGGTCGACGTCGATTAGCTCGGCGAACGTCGCCAACAGATCGATTTGACCCACCGGCCGATGCCAGCTTCGTCCCGGCGACAAGATCCCCGCCGGCCAGCGGACAAAGAACGGGACGCGATGGCCACCCTCGTACACCGACCGTTTGCCTTCGCGATAGCGAAAGTTGCTGCGGTGACCGAAGTCTTCGACGCGTTGCTTCCAAGACTTTTCTGGACCGTTGTCGCTGGTGAACACGATCAGTGTGTCGTCGGCCAATTCGGCATCGTCGAGGAATTTTAGAATGCGGCCGACGTGGTAATCGGTTTCGATGACAAACTCGCCGTAGCCGCCGCAATCGCCCTGGCCGTGGAACTCGGGTAACGGGCACACCGGGTAGTGCGGCGACGTCAGCGGCAGGTACAGGAAGAACGGTTTTTCAGAACGCGAGCCCGACGTCTGCGACTGCATCCAATCGATCGCGGTGTCGGTGAACCGTGTCAAACACTGGTTGTCGATAAAGTCCGGCGCGACCTCCATGCCCTGCTTGCCGAGCGCCTGTTGTGTCGCTTCGGGAGTCGCCTGGTAGGGCGGCATGATGCGATAGTCCATGTGCCGTGCATTCGGTTTCTTGGCGGTGAAAACCGTCGGCGGCACCTTGGCATGTCGGCCTTCGAACCACGCCAGCACGCCGTAGTTGAGTGAAGCGGGAATGCCAAAGAAGTAATCAAAGCCTTTGTCCAAGGGCATGTCGCGGGTCGGTTGAGACCAATCGCGGGTCTTGTCGTTCGTTCCGGGAAAGTCCATGCCGAGGTGCCACTTGCCGACCATCGCGGTCGCGTACCCGTTGTCTCGCAACATCGACGCGATCGTGGTCCGTCCGTCGTTGATCAAGCATTTACCCTCGGCGCCCATCACTCCCGTCTTCAGCGTCGTCCGCCATGAATAGCGGCCGGTCAACAATCCGTAGCGTGACGGCGTGCAGACCGAATCGGAGGAGTGACCGTTGGTGAACGTGATCCCTTCGGCGGCCAATCGATCCAGATTCGGCGTCTTGAACTTGGCGTCCGGATTCAAGCAACTGGCATCACCAAAACCTTGGTCATCGGTATAGATGACAAGAATGTTGGGGCGAACCGACTCGGCTTGAACAGCCGGGGCAGAGAGGGCATGCGTCAGCACGGCAGCAGCGGCCAGGACGCCCCACGTCGTCGTTGAGTGTCGCAGGAGGCGCGAGCATGACCGGTGAAAACCCGTCGGCATCGAAGCAAGGAATTGAATCATCTTGAATCCCATTGTTTGGAAGGTTGGCAGCATCACGGAGCGACAGTGGGGGTTGCCAGGCGGCCGGCCATGATGTTGGCGATCTGACGTGTCGGTTCGAATCGCTCGAGCACGATTTTGATCGCCGCGGTGATCGGCGTGGCCAGAAACATCCCGATGATGCCCCACATCATGCCCCAAAACATCAACCCCAGCAGGATCGTGACCGGGTGCAGGTCGGACGAGTTGCCCATCAATTTCGGCTCGACCACGTTTCCGCTGAGGATCTGGATGGCCGAAGTGGCCACGATCACCGAGACCATCCAGACGATGTTGCCGGACGGATCCAACAAAATCAACGGGATCGGCAACAAGCTGGCGACGATCGGTCCGATGTTGGGGATGAAGTTCAAGAGAAACGCGAGCACCCCGAACGACAACGCCATTGGGACGCCGAACATCCGCAATGTGAGGCCAAACACGGCGCCGGTGCCGATGGAAATCACCGTCTTGAGCGACAGGTAGCCACGGATCTGCGAGTCGATTTCGCGCAACGTCGCGGTCTGGGCGTAAGACGACTTGCCGAGCAGCAAAAAGAAGACGTAGATCAACACGACGATGCTGGTCGACACCAGGCTCAAGAACGCCTGCAACACGACTGAGATGCCGTCTCGCACGAAAGCGTCGACCAACTCGGTGGCTTCTTGCATCCGCGCCGATTCGACCGGAACGCTTCGTGCACGAATTTGCACGGTCGGAGTTTCCAGCAGCGGAAGTGATTCGTTCTCGTCTGCCTCGGCGTCGGCGGCCGACTCTGCAGCGGTAACGGAATCCGGCGGGACATCGGCTGATGCTGCGGCATCTGCCGGTGAGTCCACCGTCGCGTCGCCGGAATCGAGGGGCCCGCCGGGATCAAGATCCGCTGGCGATTGAGCATCGGCGAGTGATTCAGGATCTGTTGGGGATTCAACATCCGGTGGGGTTTCAGCCGCGATTGGAGCACTTGGGGGCGGGATCGGCTCCGCAGGCTCGGCGGATTTGGTCGTGGTGTTGCCGTTGGCGGTTGCCTCTGGCGGAGCCTGGGCGAGAAACCCGCCGTCAGCAGTGGAGGATGTGCCGTTGTCGCCGTCGTCGTCGTTGGAAAACTTGTCGCCGACAAACTTCTTCAGCGACAGCGCGTCGAAGGAAAGCTTGTCATCGACCTTGTCCACCAGTTGCCGCACACGGGTTCGGTATTCTTCTTTGTTTTTCGCCAGATCGATGATCGAGAACGAGATCGTCAACCCGAACACGCCCATCAGGCCGACTCCCAACAGAAATGCCAACCCGGCAGCGGCAACGCGGGAGACGTTGAACCGGTACTCCAGGTACGACAGGATCGGCCCGACGCCGCTGACAATGAAACAGGCGACGACGAACGGTACCAGCACCGGTCGCAGCCAATACATCATGTAGATGCCCGCGACGCCGGCCAAGACCATCAAGCAGACCGTCTGGATCTGCTGGTCGCTCATCCGTGTCCCCGGCGGCTTGGATGCCGACATCATGGACTCCCTTGCATGGATTCAGTTGCCTACCCGGTCAGTGATTGTCGGCCCAATCGAGATGAATCGCGCTCAGGGAGTTTATATAGCGCCGGCCGGCTACCGGAAACGGTAGCTCGGGTTGCTCGCGTCGAAATCGAACGCCGACAGCCCGACGTTCACTTTCAAATTGAAATAGTTGTACTCTTCGTCCAGCACCGGCGGGCCGCCGGGTGTCTCCGGCCACAGCCAGGCTTGGTATCGAATCGGCATCTTCGTGTTGTTGTCGAAATAGACCCGCGCCCGGTGGAACCGAAAGTGCTCGCGACGTATCGGATGAATGACTTCGACCAGCGTGCAGCTGGTCTGACCGAACAGGTGGTCGGTCTCGATTTGAACGTCGCATTCGCCATGCAAGCGATCCTGCTGCGCCGTGACGACGAATTTTTCCAACAGGTTTTCGATCCCGATTTCCTTGATCGAATACCGCTGTCCGCGCATCGCCAGCATGCCCTCGGGATCAAGCTGCGTCGTCAAGAAACTGGCGAACCCGCCTTGATGCACGATCAGGTTTCCGTCGTTGGCGTTTTCCACCCAGATCACTTCGCGACCCTTGACCGAACTGGGCTTCAAGAAATCTAGGTAGACACTCAAGGGAACGGTAATGTCCTGGCCGTCGAGTTTGCGATTGCGAATCTTCAAACTCGCGTACTGCAGCGGCGGCATCACTCCGCCGACCCGGCAACGTTTGATGAAGATCGCGGTGTAGTCATCGACGTTGGTCCGGACGTGCTGCAGACTCTCCTCGGCAATCTCCAAGGCCGCGTCGACCGGATGCCGGCGTTCCACGGGGGGAAGGCTCAGCCGTGCCACCTGCTCGATTTCTTGTGCATTGGCCAGCAACGGTGCGGTGGCGAGCAATGAAATGGTGATCAGCCGTAGTCTCGGCAGGAGTTGGAAGGGGTGCATCCGTTCGTTCCAGATTGAGAGAGAAGAGATTGCCGCCGTTAGCCCGGTATTGCGGCAGTTAATGGTGTGTACATAAATCTCGTTGCGAAGGACTAGTGATATTTTGACTAGATGTTGAGATTGCCTGCAGGTAGCCGGTTCCCTACGATAAAAATAGTTGCGTCTCTGATCTAATTCGGTGTACTGATTCGTTTGGGGAAGACAGGATGTTCACGCAGAGCGAAAATCGTCCGACGATCCTCGGGTCGGTGGCGCCGGGGTTCGAGCCCGTTCGGGCGGAGTTTGAAACTAATTTTGTGTCGCGGGGTGAGTGTGGTGCCGCCTGCACGGTGTACCACCAGGGCCAGAAAGTCGTCGACCTCTGGGGCGGGAGGCGATGCCACCATTCCGGGGCACGTTGGACCGAGCAAACGCTTTCGCTGGCGTTTTCGGTGACCAAGGGCATGGCGGCGGCCGTGATGGCGGTCGCCCACAGCCGGGGGCTGTTCGATCTGGACGCGCCCGTCGCAGCGTATTGGCCGGAGTTTGGATGCGACGAAAAGCGGAAAATCACCGTGCGTCAATTGCTGGCCCATCAGGCCGGTCTGGTCGCCATCGACCGAAAACTGAACCCCCAGATTCTGGCCGACCATGACCAAATGGCGGCGATCACGGCCAGTCAAAAACCGTTGTGGCAGCCCGGGACCCGGCACGGTTATCACACGTTGACCTTGGGTTGGTACCAGAACGAACTGATTCGTCGGGTCGATCCCGCCGGGCGAACACTGGGCGAATTCTTTCAAGACGAAATTGCCTCTCCATTGGGGATCGAGTTCTATATCGGACTTCCCGATTGGATCGACTCGGAACACATCAGCAGCACCCAGGGCTTTCGAAAGCTGGCCATCTTGGCCAACCTCAACCAGCTGCCATGGAAAATGGTGTTGGCCGGAATTTGGCCACAATCGGTTGTCTCCAAGTCCATCAAGTTTTTGAAATTCGATAACCCAGCGGCACTCGGGCGACCGGAGTATCGAGAGGTCGAGATTCCATCGGCCAACGGATTCGGTCAGGCGCGTGCCGTCGCGAAAGTCTACGACGTCCTGGCGCGGGGCGGCCGGCGACTGGGAATCACGCCCGGGACGATGCAGGAATTGGTCGCCCCGCCGCTGCAACCCTCGCGCGGCTCGCGGGACGCCGTGTTGAAGATCGACACCAACTACAGCTTCGGGTTCTCTCGGCCCAGTGACGGATTCCGCTTCGGCGCCGATGACCAAGCTTTCGGTTGCCCCGGGGCGGGCGGATCGTTTGGCATGGCGGATCCGTCCAAGCAGTTGGCCTTTGCCTACCTGACCAACACGATGAGCTTCCGCATCTTTGACGACCCGCGCGAACGGGCCGTCCGCCAAGCCGTCTATCAATGCATCGGCGCGATTCAACAGCGTCGGGTTCCGTCGGACGTGAAGGTGGCGTAGCGAAGTTGCGACGGTGGACTGTTAACGAGCTACCGCTTTTTCTCAAAACATCGGCCCAGCGGTCCGACCAAGATCGCCGGCAACAGCACCAGATCGCCCAGTAACGCCGAGGCGAGTAGGAACACCATCAGCCAGGCGAAGTGCAGGATCGGCACAAACGTGCTGAGCGCGAATACGATCAACCCACACGAACAGATCAGCGTCGTGTGCACCATCGCACCGGAGCATCGCGAAAACGCGCTTTCGATCGCTTGTCGGCGCGACAGCCCTTGGTCCAGGCCGCGGCGGAACCAAGTCAGCAGGTGGACGGTGTCATCGACGGCAATCCCAAGTGCCGCACTTGCCGTCATCACCGAGCCGATTTGAACCGGAATGTTCATCCACTCAATGCCGCCGAACACGATCACGGCGGGAAAGATATTCGGAAACATCACCAAGCAGGTTGCCCAAATGTTTCGCAGCACCACCAGCAACACGACGGCGATGACGGCGAAGGCGACCAGGAAACTGCGAAATAAATCCAACAGCAATTGACGTTGGGCTTTGTAGATCAGCGGGATCACACCGGTGAAGGTGCCGTGGACGTTCTCTTTGGCCAGCAGGGGGGCAACCGCTGCCCGGATTTGTTCGACAAAGATCCCGTAGTCCAAATCGCCGATGGCGTTGGCACGCACGGAAATGCGCCAAAGCGTTTGGTCTTCGTCGTCGCTCAAGTACTTCGTCTCGATCAGGCGTTGTTTGGTTTGCTGACCGTTGATCACCTTGCGTTGGACGATGTCACGGACGCTGTGTCCCGAGGGAAGTCGCGGAGACAGATTGAAAGCCGACAGGGTCGCCACCGGCTCGTCGAGCGATTGGATTTTGCTCTGGACCCTCGCCACCAATTGGATCTGCTCGACGCGATCGCGTGGGTCGTCTTTGTCAAAATGGATCGCAACCTCCAGCGGCACCATCGGGCCGATGTGTTCTTCCAGCCATCGGTAATCGGCGATCGCATCGCTGCTGGGGAGAAAGCGGTCTTGCAGTTTGACCGTTGATTGAATCGACGGAATGCGTGAGGCGCACAACAGCATCAACGCCAAACAAGCCAATGCAAAGACCGCGTGGTGATTGAGGATCGCATCGATAAACGCGTTGCCTTTCCTGGGTGAATCGTCGGTCAACGGGCGATCCGATTCGGTTTCGGGCTTGGGGGGAAACAGAAACAGCGCCGAGGGGAGCAACAGAAACAGGACGACGACGCTGGCCACGACACCCAGCGCGGAATAGAAGCCAAAACTTTGGATCGGCTCGATCTTGCTGAGCATCAACGAGACCAGGCCGATGCCCGTGGTGATCGCGGCCAGCGAACAGGGCAACCAACCCTGGCCGATGGCCCGGATCGCTGCGGGAACCGGTGACGATGGCCCGCCCGCCGCATCGCGATAGTAATTTGCCAAATGCACCGCCGAAGAGATCGTCAACACATAGATTAACGGTGGCAGCATCGTCATCAACAAGTTCATCTTGCCGCCGCTGAAGTACAGGATCGCCAGCGCTACGGCGGTGCTGTAGACCGCGACCAGCAGGACCGAAATCGCCAGTCGAACGCTGCGCATTCGTAGCGTCGCGACCAAAAAGGAAACCAGCGCGGAGAGTCCGGCCAGACCGAACAACAGTTTCCGACTTTCGGCATCGATCATCGCGGCATCCACCGTCGGACCGGCCAGTTTCAATTCTGCGGCCGGCAACTGGCAAACGTCCCAGGCCAGGGTTTCGATTTCTTGCACCGCCGCACTGCGATCGGCTTGACCGGCGACGGAGGTGGTCAGCACCAGACAGGTCGTTGTGTCCTGAGCGCCGATCAGGATGCGTCGTAGACGATTGATCGCCGCGGTGCGAGAAAAATTCTGCGGCGGCGACATCAACTCCTCGATCGCGTTCTGACCGGTCCGCACGCGATCGAAGAATGCCGTGTTCAGCAACGCTTGGGAGAGTTGACCGACGCGCGGGTCATCCAGATCGCAACCCGGCCAGCTGACGACGGCGAATTCGTCCGTGCCGAAATGACTTTGAAACCAGTCGTAGGTGTCCGTTTCGGCAAAAGATTGGGGCAGCCATTGCCGGGGATCGTTCGACGTGCTCTTGAGCGCCCGGAGTGCCCCGTAGCCGATCAGCGGAAACGAAATCACAGCCAACAAAACGATCGCGATGGCGTATCGCGTCATTTCAGTCAGCAAAGCAGGTCGGAAGAAATTCATCCAGCAGTTCGGCAAACGCTTCGGGTTGTTCCCAGTTCGGCGCGTGCCCACAGTCTTGGATAAATTGCAGCTTCGATCCCTTGATCCGCCGCTGGAACTCGCGACCGGTCTCCGGCGGCGTGATCGAGTCTTCCTGGCCCCAGATGATCATCGTCGGCAGATCCAACTTCGTCAGCTCTTTTTCGACCGATCGATCGCGGGTGGCGCGGGAGACTCGTAAGACGAATCGGACATAGTCGCGATCTTGGATCGAGGAATGCCAATCGTCGACCAGTTCATTGGTGACCAATTCCTGCTTGTGGACGATGCCACAAACCGTTTTCTTGACGAATTCACGCGAAGGTTTCGGCCGCATGCCGCCGATCGGGTTTTTTTCGAACAACCCGGCGCTGCCGGCAAGCACCAGACCCTTGGCGAAATCCTTTCGGCGGGCACAGAGGTCGATTGCCACCAATCCGCCCAGGGAATTGCCGCAGATCACGAAGGGATCAATTTGAAGCGTCTCGACGAGATCGGCGACCTGATCGCTCAAATCGGCGATCGCGTTGATCCCGTGCTGGCGACGGCCGGGTTGGGGGTCGACCGGTAACTGGGGGGCGATCACGCGATAGCGGTCGGCCAGCCGCTCCATCACCTGACGCCAATGTTCGGGCGTTCCAAATAAGCCGTGCAGAAACAGCACGGTTTCGTCCCCTGTACCCATCTCAACAATCCCGGCAGGGTCGATCCTGGCAGTGGTCATTGATTTAGAAGGAGATGAGCGATTGAGTAGCACAGACAATGCAATCCTTGACGTTGAAGCGAATCCTTTGGGATATCGTTCAATCGCCGGGGAGACGTGAACGGGCGCTTCCTGCGGCCGGCATTTTAGCTGCAATCATGATGTTGGTCGAATCCGTTTTTTCAGTGGGACTGGAAATTTTATCCCCAGAGCCCCCGATCTCCTGTCCAAAACCATTGATTGGGGTCATTCCGTCGCAATCGGGTGGCCAAGGGGCACAGCACCTTCCTAAGCGTTTGAGCCCACCCGATCGCAGGGCCAGGGCTCGGCCTCGATGGGAGCGGATCCAGCACCCTTTTTCGCATTTATTTGGCCAAAAGAAACAGCCTTTGTCGTGCAAAACTTCACTTTGCCGCAGATTCCTGCGGGATTCATCCGGCCAATCGGGACAAATGGCGAATCACGACGCAATACGTAGGGAACAAATGCCTCACAGCGTAGCCGCTAGGGGATCGCCAGCCGCAACGCGAGATACGGCACCAGGTTGAAAACCAGTACCAGCAGCTTGTAGTTCGCCAGGTAGCGAAAGTACTCTCGTCGGATTTCATGCGATTCCATTTGAAACCACTTTTGGTGCAGCCGCCCGACGGTTCTTCCGCAACCGACCACGATGACGGTACTGAAGGTGAGAACGCCCAGATTGATGAGCGTGCACCAGCCAAGCGCCGCAAGGACGATTTCCCACGATGTCATGGTCGTTCTCTGATCGATGTGTTGAACGCGAACGAGGTGGTTCGCTCGGTTTCCGCCAGCCAGTTTAGGTTTATTGGCGTGTCACTGCCGTGTCGCCGCAACCGTTGCAGTGACCGCGGAGCAGGATTTCTGTGATCTCGCCGATCTTCGCGCTCTGTCGCAGACTGCCCGCGGTCAGTTTGACGTCGTCTAAACAGGAGACCGTGCCGCAATCGACGCACAGAAAGTGGGGGTGACCGGTGTCGTCTTGGGGCTGGCCGCGGACCGCTTCAAACCGCCACACGTGATCGCCCAGTTCGGTGCGACGCAGCAATCCGACTTCGGCCAAGTCATTGAGGTTGCGGAACGCCGTCGCCCGGTCGATGCCCCTGTCGGCGAGCTGCTCGGACACTTCGGCATGCGTCAGCGGCGAAGTCGACTCACGCAGCAATAACAACGTCGCCAGCCGAGCCGGTGTGGCGCGTAGCCCGCATCGACGGATTTCGTCCTTGACGGGATCATTCGGTGCAGTCATCGCTTTGAATTCTGTTCTTCGGCCGGGGGACGATGCCAAAAGGACGCGGTCAAACTAAATCGTACCCAGTTGCAATGCGGTTGCAAGTGCACTCGTGTTACCCATAGGCGAAGCCGGCCGGTTGACGTACCATTTCGCCGGTCAACCCCATTCTCTGTTGTTCCAGCCATGTCGCCCGTTTCACTTCTGTTCGTCTATTGCGTGTTCATCTTCGTCGCCTCCAACACCGGTGGACGGCTGTCTGATCTGATCCGCATGACGCACCTCCGAACGCAGCTCTTGATGAGCGCTGTCGGCGGGTTGATGCTCGGCATCGCGATGCTGCATCTGTTGCCACATGCCGGTGAGATCCTGGGATCGTCTTCGATGACCGGGATGGGGGCGCTGCTCGGTCTGATTTCGATGTTCTTGCTGATCCGGCTGTTCCACACGCACGATCACGGCACCCGCGAATCCAGCTTCGCCAACGGTGCCGACGGCCAGGCCGTTGGAATCGACGGTCCGGTGGGCGAGCAGGTGGGTGAACACGAGCATCACTGTGACGGCCATCACCACCACGACTACGACCACTCGGACAAGCCGAAGCGGTTCGGATGGGCCGGCGTCTTTTTCGGTCTGGCACTGCACACGCTGATCGACGGCGTCGCGTTGGCCAGCAGCGTCATCGCCGACGCGTCCCATGGTTCCTGGATGGGGCTGGCGGGCATCGGAACGTTTTTGGTCATCGCGCTGCACATTCCGCTCGATTCGTTTGCGATCACGTCGGTGATGAGCAAACAGGGTTGGTCGTCGGCCGCGCAGCGACTGGTCAGCATGCTGTTTTCGTTGGCCTGCCCGCTGGGAGCATTTTTGATGTACCTGGGGGCAACGACGGTGTTAGAGGGCACCGGGATTCTGGGCTGGGGCTTGGCGATCTCGGCCGGTTTTTTCATCTGCATCGCGCTGGCGGATCTGTTACCCGAAGTGGCCTTTCACGACCATGACCGCGTCAAGTTGACGATCGCATTGCTGTTGGGTGTCGTCGTCGCGATCGGCATCGAAAACCTGCCCGGCCACACCCACGACCACAGCCCCGACGGCACCGCCGAACACGACCATCATTTTTGAACAAAGGGGTCAGGCCTCTTTGTTGAGCGATTTGCATCAAAGAGGCCTGACCCCTTTGTTCAGCCTGACCCCTTTGTTCAGCCGAGAAGTTCGGATGCGACGGTGTCGGCGAAGTGGATGCCTCGCGGGGTCAACTTGATTTGGTGGCCGTCGCGATCGATCAGGCCTTGCGATTGAAGTTCGTTGAGCTGCTGGGCGCAGAGGGTTTCGATCGCGATGCCGGTGCGTGCGTGGAGTTGCGAAAGGTCGATTCCGTCGATCATGCGGACGCCGAACGCGGCACCTTCCCGCGCCGCTTCGGCGGCCGAGATCGTTTCCGACTCCGCGATCGCGTTGTCGCCCGATTCGATCCGCTTCAAATAGGTCGTGGTGCTGCGGTGGTTGGTGGCCCGCACGCCATCGATGAAGGCGGCGGCACCGGGACCGGCGGCGAACCAGCCATCGCCCCGCCAGTACGCCAGATTATGCCGGCAACGAAATCCCGGTTTCGCGAAGTTGGAGATTTCATAGTGCGTCAAACCCGCCTCGGCTAAGACGCGGCGGCTCAGGTCATACATCGTGATCTCGACCGATTCGTCGACTGCGGACAGATCACCGCGACGACGACGGGTCCAGAACGACGTGCCTTTCTCATACGTCAGCGAGTACGTCGAGACATGCGTGATCGGAAGGGCCTTGGCGGTGCGAAGGTCCCGTGCCCAATTGGAGAGGGATTCATCGGGGGCGGCAAAGATCAGGTCGATGGAGACATTGGGGATCGTGTCGGCGACCTGCTGAACGATCGCCTCGGCCGACTGCCCCGAGTGACTGCGTTCCAGCACCGCCAGCTTGCGATCCTGAAACGATTGAACGCCCAGGCTGACACGGTTGACGCCAAATTCGGATAGCATCGCCAACTTTTCATCGGTGACGTCTTCCGGATTCGCCTCCATCGTCCATTCGAAACCATCGGCGAGTTCGAATCGGCGCCGAAGCGACTGGAGAAACTTCTCGAGCAATGCGTCTGGCAGGTGCGTCGGTGTTCCGCCGCCGACGAATAAGGTGTCGAGGGTCGGGACACGTTGAAGTCTTTTGGCGATCACTTCCAGTTCGTGATCGATCGCCGCGAGGTAACGCTGCATCAAGTCATCGCGATCGGCGACGACACTGAAGTTGCAGTACCCGCATCGGTGCCGACAGAACGGCACATGCACATACGCGGATCGAGGAGTGGGCCAATCCATGTGGCGTAAGCTTCCAGCTTGCGAATCGTGGCGTACGCTTCCAGCTTGCGGTGACGCTGCCGGGCAAACAAGATGCTTACATCACTGCGGTCTGACAGGCAAGGTGCTTGCAGCACTTATTCTCCGGCGCGCAGCTTGTTGAAGTAATCCATGGCGTGCTCGCGTTCGGTGCGGGGCAGTTGCTGGTTCTCCAACGGGTCGCTTTCTTCGCTGAACGAGCTTTCGATCGCGCGTTTGACGTCTTCGCGGCTGATGCCCTTGCGGTTCGGCCCGTCGGCGAAGCCGGAGATCACGGCCTTGCCTTTCTTGACTTGGCCGCGGACCTGAGTCTCGTAGGTGTTGGTATCGCCTTCTTCCTCCGGACGATCCCCTTGCCCGGCGCCTTCGCCGAGCCCGTCACCGGGTTTGTCGCCTTCGCCCATGCCCATGCCTTGGCATTGTTGGCAACCGCCGCCGCCACAGGAGCTGCAACGCATTTGTTCTTTGGATTGCGACAGGTCGTTCATCGCGTCTTCCAAGTCTTGCAGCTCGCTCATCTCTTGCTGCATGTCGCCGAGTTGGTCGGCCATCGCATCGAGGGCATTGGCGGCTTGCTTGGAGTCGCCGTTTTGCATCGCCTGGGCCGCTTGGCCGAGCTTGTCGGCCATCTGCTGCATTTGCTGCGATTGCTGTTTGGATTGCTGCTGCATTTCGTTCAGTTGTTGCTGCATTTTGGCGGCGTCTTCGGAGCGGCCTTCGCGTTTGGCTTGTTCGATCTTCTCTTTCAATTCGGCCTGCTTACGTTTTTGCTCGGCGATCGCTTTTTCGAGCTGGTCCTTCAGCTGTTGAACTTGTTTTTGCAGCTGTTCTTTTTCTTTGTCACTGAGCGTGCCGTCTTTCATTTTTTGAGCGAGCTTACGCATCACTTGTTCGGCTTTTCCGAAGTCACCCTTGGCGATCGACTGGGCGGCCTCGTTGGCCGGTCCGGCTTGCAGCGAATTCATCTGCGCCATCGCCTTGCGCATCTGGTCACTCGAACCGAGTTGTTCGCGACGTTCTTCGAGTTGTTTCTTCAGATCGTTGAGCGCGATCATCGCTTCTTTTCGATCGATGTTTTTCTTTTCGGTGATCTGGTTGAGGTCTTTCTCGAGTTTTTCAAAGAGATCCTTGGCGTCTTGGAGCCCCTTGGCTTCGGCGTTGCGTTTTTGTTGGGCAATACGCTTTTTCAGTTGCAACGACGCGCGTTTGACTTGGGCGGCCACGGCCGGATCGATCTCGTTGTTGCCATCGGGGGCAACCGGTGTGGCGGGATCGACCAGGATCAAAACCAGGACCAGGATGGGTGTGATCGCCAGGGGCAGCCAACCGAGTCGACTCGGTTGGTAGCCGAACTTTTCGGCAATCTTGATTTTGTCGGCGCGCCGATCGGCGTCGCTGATCACGGCCAAGCCGAACTCCGATTCGCGGTCAGCGGCCGACATCGAGAGCGAGCTGCTGAGCCGTTCGCTCAGCCCGAAGCGTTTGTCGACTTCCAGAGCGACGCGGTCACGGCTGGGCGCGGTGGCCAGGGCGTAAACCAACGCTCCGGCGACGGCGACCACGATCGAGCCGACGATCCAGGCCAAATTCCAGGTCTCCACGTCAACATCAAGTGCGCGGATGCCCGGGACCGCACAGGCGATCGTCGCCACGATGAGCGCGGCGAACAGGGCGAGACAGAGGGCACGCCCGAAATTGCCTAAAATCAGGCGACGTCGTGCGTTGCGAACTTGAGATTCAATTCGGTTCATGGCAGTAGCCTTGGGTGTGTTGCGTCCTACAATCAAGTATAGGAACCGTGGGCAGCTTGATGGCAGCGTGATTCCCCCCCGTCTTACCCCTTTTTTCGCAATTTCATGGTCGACACAGCCACCCAATCGCTCTCCACTGGGTCCGAAACCGGTTTACCCGACCCGGCAGAGCTGCCTGATGCCGACGTGGTGATTTATGACGGGGACTGCAATTTCTGCATTTCTCAGGTCAAGAACCTGCGGCGGCTGGACTGTTGCGGCGGCCGATTGTCTTTCTTGTCGTTGCATGATCCGCGGGTCGCAGAGCGGTATCCGGACCTGACACACGATCAGCTGATGGCGCAAATGTACGTCGTTGATTCCCAGGGCCGCCGACATGGGGGCGGAGACGCGGTGCGATACCTGAGCCGGCGTTTGCCGCTGCTGTGGTTGGCCGCACCGATCCTGCACCTGCCCGGATCGGCGAGCCTGTGGCGTTGGATGTACAACCAAGTCGCCAAACGCCGTTACAAACTGGCGGGTAAGAAATCAGGCCAGCCGGCGTGCGAAAACGATTCCTGCGCGGTCCACTTCGGGGAGTAGGCGGGATGGGATAGGCTTCCAGCCTGTCAGGCCTGGACGATGACAGGCTGGAAGCCTATCCCACGTTTCGCCGCTAGGCGAACCAGTTGACGGCGTTTTGGAACATCGCCAAACCGTCTCCGGCAGCCGGTTGTTCTTTGCGGCGTGTCCAGTACGGGTGTTGGGTCGGGTCGATGTGTCGCTCGGGGTGCGGCATCAAGCCGAACACGCGGCCGGTCGCATCACAGACGCCCGCGACGTTGGCGTCGGCGCCGTTGGGGTTGGCGGGGAATTCCAGCGGAGTCTCTTCGACGGTGCCATCGGCATCGCGGGCGTAGCGCAGGCAGAGTCGTCCGGCGTCGCGCAGCTCGCCCAGCACCGCTTGATCCCGGGCGACAAATTTGCCTTCGGCGTGGGCCATCGGCAGATACATGTGATCGATGTCGCGCAAGAACACGCACTTGGTCCCGTCGGTGGCCAGATCCACCCAACGATCCTCGAACCGCCCGTGATTGTTCCAGGCCAGCGTGGCCGGTTCGTGGCCGCCGGCGGCGTCGACGTTTTCGGTCAGCACGCCCAACCGCATCAGCACTTGCATCCCGTTGCAGATTCCCAGCACCAGTCGGTCGCCGTTGCCGTGGACGAACGTGTCCACCAGGTCGGCGAGGTGGTTTCGCATTCGTGTGGCCAGAATGCGGCCGGCGGCGATGTCGTCCCCGTAGCTAAACCCGCCGGGCAGGCAAAGGATTTGATAACGGTCCTTGAGCGTCGGATTTTCGATCAGCCGATTGACGTGAACCCGCTCGGTGGTCGCGCCGGCACGTTGAAAGGCATACGCAGTTTCTTCGTCGCAGTTGGTGCCCGGGGCACGTAACACGAGGACTCGGGGGGACGACATGTCGAAGGCTTGCGAGACGGATGGTTGGGGGGCACGATAGACCGGCGGCCGCATCGACGCGGCGGGCGGCCTATTCCGGTGCCCGGAGTTTATTCCGTGCCGGCTTGCTTTCCTAGCGGACCAAAACCTTGATTTGCAGGCGCCGGTGCTGGTGGTCCCAGCCGACGATCGTGCCGCGACAGCGCCACAGGTCGCGGCCGGCTTGCTCGAATTCGTCCGCCAAATCGTGGGGGATATACAGCACCAGCGGCAGCGGAGGATCGCTGTGGCGGGCCCAAACGGCATAGCCGTCGTCGTAGACGTGCGGATCCTCTTCGCCGCTGTAGAGCAAACGCCGCTCGATGAAGGTGTCGATCTCGAACGTCATTCCGGTCACCGCTTCGACCAACAGATCCACCTGTTCGGCGTCGTGGCGAGCTTCCCAAAGATGTGTGGCGGTTTCGGCAAAGGTGATCTCATCGTGCGCGGGCGATGCGGCGTCGGTCCCATCGTCGGTCGCGCCGAGCGCCGCATGCGGTTCGGTCGTTTCGGGCCGCTCGATCGGTTGACCATTGGGATGGACCAACAATTTCAGCGATTGCGTCCAGTCCGGCCAGCGTGGAATATCGACCCGTAAATCGATCGTCCAATTCAAATCGTTGTCGGCCAAGTCAAACGAATAGGGCACATCACCGGGGATCGGAAAATCGAGATTGAACTCCTTGCGGTCGCCGGCTTGCAGCGTCGACTGGCCTTCCAGTTCGTGTCGATCGGTAAAAAAGGTGTGTCGGTGCGTCGTGCGATTGCTGCCGCTGCCGCTGACGCAGACCTCGGTTCCGGTCAACTCGGCGCTGATCGAATTGATCGTAAAGCGACGCTTGGGCTGGAAGGCGAGTCGGGCGCGAACGCGGTCACCGGGTGCCACCTGGGGTGTCAATAGGTCGGCGTGGACGTTGCCCAGCAGCCACTTCGGCAACAGCTTTTTGGCGGCAAAAAAGCCGACCAGTGGAAAGATGATGGCTCCGGCGACCAGACCCGCAAACGGATTGACGACAAAGGTGACGAGCAGGAAGCCGAACGCGACGACCATCAAGCCCAGCACCAGGGCGACCAATCCATATCCGATGCATCCGCCGACCGCCGTCGCCACCTGTGCGTCGGCAGTGTCGGGTCCGGTGGCCGGACGCATCACGAATTCCTTGGACGCTTTCGGATCGAACGCCCAGGGGATTTTGGCCCGTGCATCGATGTAGTGATCGACGTTGATGTAGTTGCCATGGTAACTGGGCGGCCAATCGGCGACCTCCAACTCGAATCGATACGATTCGCGCTGGCCGGCGGTCCATTCACCGACAAACAGCGTGATGGATTCGGC
The DNA here is from genome assembly GCA_033042175.1 of Phycisphaera sp. RhM. Taxonomy (GTDB): domain Bacteria; phylum Planctomycetota; class Planctomycetia; order Pirellulales; family Pirellulaceae; genus Stieleria. Next base: position 169,580 of record WCIL01000001.1, on the reverse strand, counting down.
GGTGCCCCGCGCGATGTTGCCTCGTCCATGCGTCCGCCAGCCCGAGGACACCTCCAGCCCTTTGCACTTCACGTCGGCGTCGGCCAGCACGTGCAGGGTGCCGGTGATCTTGTCGCCGCCTGAATAAATCCGTTCGGGGTGGTCGAGCTCAATCGATAAATCGCATTTCGCCATGATGATTCACTTGAGACTGCACGATGTCGTAGAGGTAACTTTCGATGCCCCGCACATCGGTCCCGAACCGCCGAATCAAAGCGTCGGCATCTTCGTGGCTGATGCGTGGAACGGGTTGTCGGTGATCGCGACGCGACGCCGCGATTCGCCGGTTGAGGATTTCGGCTAATTGTCCGACCGACAGCGACAGACCGATCTTCTCCGTCGTCACCGTGTAACCGGCCCGTCGCAGCGCGGTCGACAAGTCTTGATGGGTGGCCAGGACCAGTGTTGCTCCGCTGGCAAACACTTGGCGGCGGATCCGCCAGGGGAGCCGTTGTGCTTCATCGATCAGCAACGGTTCGCCGGTGGGAATCGTCGGGCACCGCTGGTCTTCGGGCAAGTAGACGTAGCTGGACGAGGGGAAGGCCTTGGCGATCGCCAGCATGCGTGTCGTCTTGCCGCGGCCGCACTCGCCGATCATCTGGTAGGCGGACCAGGGGCGAAACGTGATGGGGGCGTCGCTGCCGGATGGTTCGTCGCCGGTTGGTTCACCGATCGCCGCGACAATTTCGGCGACCGGGACCACCGCCAGTTCGGCGCGTTCGCTGCGGGTCAGTTCGCCGAAGGGGTTGCGAAATAGGTTGGCCGTCGGCCACCGCGACGCGGGCTGCAAGGCGTCTGGGGGCACGAAATCGCGGTCGCTTGTGTGCACGCGATGATGAAGATTCTGTTCCGAGGTCGATGCGGAAGTTTTCGCGAACTCTGTCATTTTGCTATGATGCTCGCTGGAGCGGGCGGCTTGCTTGATGGATCGGTGGATATCTGGCGGGCACAGGCTGGGAACGGCTTCCAGCCTGTCGATGCTGCAATGACAGACACGGTCCTCTCGATGATTCCTTCTGAAAAGACCGCCTCGCTAATGAGAAGGATTTCTCTGCCCCTGGGGTTTGCTGCGTTCGGTCTGCTGCTCGTTTTTTCCGGCTATCGTTTCGACGATTTATCTCACTGGCTGCAATCGACGGGAAATTGGGCGCCGCTGTTGTTCATCGTCACCGGAACGCTGTTGATGACGATGATGATGCCAAAGACAATGGTGTCGCTCGCCGCGGGAGCGTTGTTCGGCACGCAAGACGGATGTCCGATCATGTTGGTGACGGCCGTCACTGCCGCCACCCTAAACTACACGATCGGAAGATACTGGATCGGAGCGGGCGGTTATTTTTATTCAAATCGATCGTCCCTCGACCCGCAGCGCGACGTCGGGGATGCGTCCATCAGTTGGCCGCGGGCGGTGGGGCAACTGGCACAGGATGCCGGCTTCGGCATCCATTTACTCGTGCGCCTCGCACCGGTCCCGACCACCATCATCAGTTATTCGATGGGCGCCGCCGGCGCCCGCTTCGTACCCTACGTGGCTGCGGCGGCGGTCGCCGTGGTGCCACAATTGTTGTACGTCCACGCCGCCGCGATGGCAGTCGACTCCGAACAATCGCTGCACTTCCGCTGGATCAGTTCGGTGTTGTCGCTGTCCGTCGCGACCCTCGTCAGTCTCGCCCTGCCGCCGATCGCAATACGAAGGCTCAAAGAGATTCGTGGTGCTTCGTTGACCGAGACGCAGGGGTACGCTGATCGAACGTAACGCCTCGATCGGCCGACGATGAAGACGGACGCGCGATCGTTCAACTTTCTTGATAAACTAGGCACGACGCATGCTCCAAGCGGAAAAGGGGTCAGGTACGAATGGCTGGGCATAACCGTTGGCGTGCAGGCTTTAGCCGCACATTATCGCTGCGTCGCAGCGACCGGGAATCGCCTAATGGCTAGACACCAACGGTTATGCCCGCGTCAATCGGCAGCTAATTCTCAGTGGCCGTTTCACTGTTCAAGGAAACAATACGAAGGCGGATGAAATGAGTGAAACATTTTCCGATCCCCCGGGCTCGACGATCGTGTCGGCTCCGACGCTCTATCGGCATAGCGGCAAGGTCTCGCCGGCCAGTTTGGTGATCGCGGCCGTGGTGCTGATTCCGTTGGGCGTTCTGTCTGGCGCGATCTACTCGGCGGCCGTCGTCTATCTTCCGTTCATCAAGCTTCGTGGTCTGGTCACCTTTTTCGTCGGCGGCGGGTTCGGTCTGATCGCCGGTTCGCTTTGTTTCAAATTAAAGTATCGCAGTCGGCTGATGACGTTCTTGACCGTGATCGGATTCACGGCGATCGGTTACTACAGTTCATGGGCGGTGCACCCGGCGTTGGTGTTCGGCCCCGGCGAACTCGGCGGTGACTTCGTCCCCTTGATGATCCAAGGCTTTGATCCGATCGTGATTTTGGGCTGGATGAAAGGGATCTTTGCCGAGGGCATCTGGGCGATGGGCGGGGGCGGTGCGGGGGCGCTTTCCGGTTGGGGAGCGGTGGCGATTTGGGTGTTGGAAGCCGCACTGATCTTCGGAACCGCATACGTTTCAGGAATGGCCGCGTACGGCAATCGACCCTTCTGTGAACACTGTTACCGATGGAACGACGAGACCGAAGAGCTGGCCGTGCTGCCGGTTTCCACCACCGACCCGGCCTGGATGCAGATCCGCAACGGAAACTTCGACGCACTGAAGAAACTGCAGATCGCATCGGATTCCGATGCCGCTTATGTCGAACTGCGACTCGCCGATTGTCCGACCTGCGACGAGAGTGATTACTTGTCCGCGATCGGCATCACATTGACGGTGGACGAGGGTCAGCTAAAAAAGAACGAAACCGATATCTTTCTTCATCTGAGCGTGACCCGGGCCCAGCGTGACGAAATCGTTGACTTTGCTGTCGCCATGGCAGAAGCCGTCCAGTTGATGAAGGAAGAGGAAGAGGCGTTCAATGAAGCAGCCACGGACGAAGACGAACTGTCGTCCGCCAATCCCATCGATCCGAACGAGTCAGCTCCATGACCGATGACGCGGCACCCGGCCACGCCACGACGATGCCACGTCAATCCGTCTATGCTTCAGCCGTGGATTGGTGGATCGCGGTCCTGCTGATGCTGGGGCCGATGATCTGCGCCGGCTTGACGGCCGTGCTGTTGCAACAAGGCAGACAACAGGACGCCCTGATTTGCCTGCTGGCCGGAGCCGGGACCCTGATTGTTACGGGCCTGTTCACCGTCCCCTGCCGATACACCATCCTGCCGGACACGTTGTCGATCCGTTGCGGCATCCTGTTCCAACGCGTGCCGCTGCATCAGATCAAAGCGATCGAGCCGAGCGGCAGCTGGTTGAGTGGACCGGCACTGTCGGTACGGCGGGTGAAGATCAGCACCGCCTCGCGTTTCTATCTCGTCTCGCCGGTCGATCGGGAACGGTTTATTGCAGAATTGACCGAAGCGGTTGAGCAAGCGGGGTGACGGCCGATTCATTTGACACGATCGCACGTGGGGTTTGGCGTTTCGTGAGGGTAGGGACACTGAGATGAGGTCGGTGTACCGCTGGCTTGGGAAGCCAAGCTGAACGCAAGCTGGAAGCGTACGCCACTTGGGAGCTTAGGCGGCTTTGTGGAAGACGTATTCGTTGCAGCCCCATCCGTTGCCGACGGTGGTCAGATTGATCAGCTGGAAATGTTTGGCGACCAACGGCACGATGATGGCTTCGGGTTTGGCGACTTCAAAGGGCAGCCCGCCGATCCAGTCGACCCAATCGTGCCACGCCGACATGCCGCGATCGGTTCGCTTTTTCCGCCAGTCGGCAAAGGGCAGCGGATTGCGCCCGCCGGCCAGCCGGGCCAGTACGAATTTGAATTCGTACCACGACGCGACCGCCGCGACCCAAACGGGGCGCGCCCACTTTGGCAATCGATGGTACATCTGCTTGATCCCCAGCCATCGCCGACTGCCGCCGCCCTGGTCGTTATAAATCGCGATCGCCAATCGTCCGCCGACCGCCACACGCGCCGCTGCCAGTTCGATCGCTCGATCCATTTGCCCGGTGTGATGCAGCACACCCCAGCTGTAGACGACGTCAAACTGTCCCAGCGATTCCATCAGCGATTCATCCAACGCGGACCCTTGAAGAATTTTCCATTTGATCGGGTCCGCCGATTCACGCTGCCGAAGCTGTTCGGTGCAGTCGACACTGTGATGATCAAAGTCGATCGACACGACCTCCGCCCCCAACCGATAGGCGGCCAGTGAAAACAGTCCGCTGCCGCTGCCGAGATCCAGAAAGCGTTGACCGTCCAGCGGACGTCCGGCGGCGTCATCAAGACACAGCAACCCGGTCAACGAACGGCATGCCTGGTCGATGCGATCTTCGTCCAGATGGTTCAGAAACGATGCCCAGTTTTCGCCGAACGCGAACCGCGTTTCGCTCATTCTGTTTCCAAGTCCAAGAGAAACTGTTTGGTCTGCAACCCGCCCGGTGCGCTAAAGCCACGTAAGCCACCCCCGGCGCTGACCACTCGGTGGCAGGGAATGACCAACAACATGCGATTGCGCGCCATCGCCGCCCCGACCGCGCGGCTGGCTGCCTTATTGCCCGCCCGCTGCGCCAATTCCTGGTAGGTGATCGTCGTGCCCGGCGCGATCGCTCGACAACACCGATAGACCTGTGCGGTAAACGGCGTCCAGCCCTGTGTGTCCAACTCGATGGAACTGAAATCCGCGTGGCCGGTCGCAAAGTACTCGCGTAACCGTTGATCCAAATCTTCCCCGCGCGGGTCAACGGCGACTGTGCCGTCATCGGAGCCTGGGCGTTCTTGCCAGCGCAAGGAATAAAGTCCCGCCGCGGTCCACGTCGAAACCATGTTCCCCAACGCGGTCCAATGGTCCTGCTGCACGTCGGCCTGGGCGATCAATTGAGCGGTCGTCAAGGTCATGGAGGTTGAACCGAGTCGAAGGGGGCGGAGTTTGCGAGATGCCCTGTTATACGCTACCGATGCATTCTCAACATCGCCCGTTTGTCTTCAATCCAGTCGGTCAGCGAATCCCGGACGGCTCGCCCCAAGGTGCCGTCGCGGTAAACCAGCCGCGCGTAGCCGGTTTGTCCGGGCAACACGCGATCGGTTTCGCCGCCGCCCAGATCAATCAGCACCGGAAACCTGGGCGCGATCAACTCCATCGCTTCCGAGTCATTAGTCGCTTGCGGGTTCAGCCCAACCGGCGACCGCGGTGGGCACAAACAGGCTGACGCGCAGCCGATCCAATTGGACCACTGTGGCGACGTGAGGTGCTTGCGGTCAAACGTACTCTCTGGGTTGCTTCGACACTGCCCGCACCGTCGTCGCGCAGATGTTGAAGCTCTTCATAGCGTGGTTGCTTCAAGTCCGATTCGATGATCAGGGCATCGACGAGCCTGGAAGCCTCTCCGAATTGTTTTTGGCGGGTTTCCTTAGGCGCGACGGGCCAGCGACGATTGCACCGACTCCATCCAGTCGTCGTGGGCGACCATGCGTTGCCGCTGCATCAGCGCGTCGGCTTCGGCTTGTCGTTGCAGTCGTCGCAGCGCGACAGAGAAGTCTTTGCGGCATTGGCCGGTCGGTCCGGCCGAGGCACGCATTTTCGCCGCCAAATCCGGATCGCGAGATTGGATCATTTCGTCATCGGCGGCGGCGTAGAACTGGCAGCTTCCCGGGTCGCCTTGCCGGGCGGCGCGGCGGCGAGTTGGCGATCGACGCGCTGGCAGCCGTGCATCGCGGCGGCCGCGACGTGCAGTCCACCGGCCGCCAAAGCTTGGGCGTCGGGCTTGATGTCGGTGCCGCGTCCGGCCATGTTCGTCGCGACGGTCACGGCTCCCGCAACGCCTGCCCGGCGGACGATCGACGCTTCCTCTTCGTCTTGCAATCCGTTCAGAACGATGTGCGTGAGTCCCTGCTCGGTCAATCGCTGACTCAGCAGCTTGCTTTCCTGAATCGTCCCGGTCCCGATCAAGACCGGCTGGCCGCGGCGACTGCGCCCGGCCGCGTCATCGGCGATCGCGTCAAATTTGCGCTGACACGTATCAAAGCATCGCAGCGGAAGTGGTTGGCGTACGCAGGGCTTGTTGGTTTCGATCCGCACGACCGGCAATCGATAGAATTCTCGTAGTTCCGATTCGCTGTCCGACGCGGTTCCGGTCAGACCCGCGACGCCTTCGTAGAACCCGATGTAACGCTGCCGAGTGATGCGGGCGTGCGTTTCATTCTCATCGGTCATCTCGACTTGTTCTTTGGCCTCGACCGCCTGGTGCAACCCGCTGCTCCATTTTCGTTCGTCGTGGATGCGGCCCGTGTTTTGGTCAACGATCATGACCTGGCCTTCTTGCACAACGTAATCGACGTCGCGTTGCAGGATCCGCTCGGCCCGCAACGCGTTTACTACCAATTGGCTCCAGGGGCGGGCGAGTTGACCCGGCGGGCGTGAATCAAACGATCGGTGAATACGTTTCCAGCCGTCGGGAGTTAAACGAATCGAGCGTTTGATCGGGTCGATGATGTAGTCGTCGTCTTCGCTCAAGTCCATCGAGACGCGGCGGGCAAATTGATACAAGGCCGGCGAGGTTGCGGCACTACTTTTTCCGCCAGCCAAGATCAGCGGTGTGGTGGCTTCATCGATCAACACGCTGTCGGCTTCATCGATGATCGCGAACGCATGGCCGCGTTGGGCGGGCGTCGCTTCACGGCTGTCGATCCCTTGCAGCGAGCGGAGGAATCGCTCACCGAGTCGGGTTCGGTGGCGAGAACGAAGTGCCAGCTGGTCCTTGAGAAAATCAAATCCGAATTCATAACCCGGGCCGTAGGTGATGTCGCAGGCGTAGGCTTTGATTTTTTCTTCGACGGGTCCTTGGGGTTGCAGCAGTCCGACGCTGAAGCCGAGCAGGTCATAGACCGGTTTGAGTTCGTCATGGTCGCGCCGGGAGAGGTAGTCGTTGGTGGTCGCGACGTGCACGCCGCGCTGCGACCAGGCGTGCAGCACCGTGGGCAGCGCCGTCGTGATCGTTTTGCCTTCGCCCGTTTGAATCTCGGCAATGGTCCCGGCGGCCAGCACAAAACCGCCGCACAGCTGGACGTCGTAGTACGACATGCCCGTGGTCCGCCGCAGCGCCTCGCCGGTCAAGGCAAACGATTCGATCGCGTTGTCCAGAACGGCGGCATCATCGCGAGATCGAATCCGATCGCGACACCGTGCGGCGGAGGCTCGAAAGGTTCGATCGTCGAGCGATGCGAGTTGTCGGCCGCGGGCGCGGACACGCTGGATCCAGTCTTGAGTCGATTTCCCCACCGATTGCACGCCGCGTTTCGGTTGCCCGGTGATGCCACGGTAGCTGGTGATGGTGGGTTGGGACTGGAACATGAACGACGCGCCGGGGCGGTGATGACCGAGGGAGACACGTCATGAAAATCGACGTTTTCGCCTCGACAACTTCACGCGTCTTGCCGAGTCGATGCAAGAGAGTGCAGGGAGAGGTGTCGTTCGGCGTGACAATCGCTGTGGCGGGCATGATCGGCAACACGCCGCAATCGTTATTTCTTTCCCAGTGATGAGGCTCTGCCTCACGGATGCCCCATCGATGGACTGACCAAGTCCTCGGCTAGTGTATTGGCAATCCCTTTCACATTCCGAGCCTTGTAACGAAAAGTGGATCGGCCGGAGGCCGATGCCATTATCCGCGGCGGATTTCGCTGCCTTTGAAGTGCAGCGTGATGCGATAGACCTTCTTTTGACAGCAGGTGATTCTGCCGGTTTTCAAGTCGACCTGTTCGGGGATCGCTCGGCGGCGGACGTCGATCATCGCGTGATAGCCCCGTTCGGAAAAGATATCGATCAACATCTGCAGGGCGAGCGGGTTCTCTAAGACCGGGGCTTCGCTGCTGATCGTGGCGCGTCCGGAAATGGCGTGCCGAAGGATGATCGGGACCAATTTGGCTTCGATCAATTCGACAACCGCATGGAAAATCTCGCCGTGGTCGTATTCATAGCCGTCCAGACGGCGGACGAGATCGCGGCGGGCGTGTTGGACGATGTCGCTGGCCAGCGGGATGTCACCGATGGCGTGGAACGTTCGCGGGTCGAGTTCGAGTGAACTTTGGTACTCGAGTTCGTTGAGGATGTTTTCTTGGACAACGACCAGATCGGCTTGGGCGTTGATGAAGTGGAAGTGGAAGATCTGTTTGAGCGAGACGAGCGCGTCGTAGGTCTTTTCCTTGAAGACTCGATAGCGGTTGCGCGCCAGGGCCTCGTTGAAGTCTGTGGCTCGTTCTTCCCACAGCTCGCCGATCCCGCTCCGCACGACCTCTTCGTTGTGCGCGATGACTTGCCGTCCCCGCGAGAGCTGGCGTTTGACGCTCTCGGATTCGTCGACGAACAGCACCATGATATGAAACACCGGCGGTTTCATGTGCTCGACGTTCGGATTGTCGATCAACTCGCGGCGGAGTGATTTCATGCGGTCGTAGAGCGCCTTGAGGCATTCGACCTGGACCTTGGTGCGGGGAAATCCGTCCAGGATCGCGCCGTTTTGGAATTCCGGTTCGAGCAGCTTGCGGAACACCAGCGAGACGACTTCACGGTCGCCGACCATCCCGCCCTGGGCTTTGATCGCCTTGGCTTCGGGGGAGTTGAGCAGCTCGCTGACAACAATCGGTTTGGCGGTGATGTCGCGGACTTGCCGAATGAAATCGGTGTTGGTGCCCTTGCCCGCACCCGGGGCTCCTCCCAGCAAGATCAGCTCGGTGGGGAACCGGAGGTTCAATTTCCCTTTTTCGAATTCCAATTCTTTCCAGACGGAATTGAAAATCAATTGCGCGTCTTTGACCTCAAGATCGGCCGGCGGGATCGGCTTGGGTTCGGGATCAGCAGCTGGATTCACGATAGAACGGGCGGGCTTAGGAGTAGAGAGGCGGAAGCGGCGGCTTCATGAGAGCGTATAGGTTAGCACGGGCGGTTCAATACGGCACGCCGATCGAATCGCACAAGAAACGCATCAGCGGGCGGGCCTGTTTGACCCGCTGGACGATCAAATCCACGATCGCATCGCCGGTCAGTTCCGCCTCGCTCAGCGGCGCGATCGCGACAAAGTCCTTGCGGCGCAGGTCCTCGATCAGCGGATGGTCCTTGGGATAGTCCCGTGGAGCCGTTTTCAGACTTTCGCCGACGAAGTCAAAATCCGCCCGAAACGCTTTATTGTCACGGGCCCGTTTCCAGGCCTTCGGGTCCGCATCGATGGCGGCCCGGATCGACGCCAGGACGCTGCTTTCCGGCCGCCAAGTGCCGGCCCCGATGAAACACTCCGCCGGTTCCAGGTGCAGGTAGATGCCGGGGGCGTGGACGTCTTTGCCCGCCTGGTGCCGCAACGAGATACCGACGTTGGTTTTGTAGGGTGTTTTGTCTTTGCCGAATCGCGTGTCTCGGTAAATCCGCAGCACCGAGCCGTGGTGCGGCTTGGGGGACACGTGCAGCATCGGGGCGGAGCGGGCGAGCGGTTTTTCCAGCCGCGCGACCAGTTCGACGGCCGGCCCGAGCACGTTCTGCTGGTAGAGATCCTTGTGCTCGGCGAACCAGTCGCGATTGTTGTTCTGTTTCAACTTGCGCAAAAACGCAAACAGCGACTTGGGAAGAATGCCTTTGCTCATCGGAGACCACTCGAAGGAGGAGATGTCACACCGCGAGACTGTCGACTGCGAAATTGCGATCACCATCGGTCGGTCGGCTGCCGATCGTTGCCGCTAGCGCTGCGTCGCTTGGATGCCACGGTCCTGCACGAGTTTGGCCGTCGGCAGCGTTTTTGCCAAGTATCGCTGGGAGACGTTGATGATCGTGCGGGCGAATTCGACTTTGGTTTGGGCGTCGATCTGTGGCATGCGGTCGACCATTTCCAGCATTCCCTCGGGATTTTTTTCACAGGCCTGAGAGATTTGGCTGATGAACTTTGCCGTTTCGACAAAATTGTGGTCCGCCGATTTGCCGATCAGTCCGCCCAAAGAACGGGCGATGATGTCGGCCCCCAGGCTCTGGAATTTGATGTAGCAATCCAGGGTGCCGGTGACGGTGGTCGATCCGTCGGCCGCAACGGCATAGGTGCTTTTGAAGACGAACACGCCTTTGCCGAGGATCGGTTTCTGGACGAATTTTCCATCGTACATCCCGTCGGCCATGAACACGTGTAGATTGCGATCGCCGTAAAGCAAATCGATCTGGCAGGTCGTGCCGCTGCCGTCGACGGCGTCGAGCTGGTACGGCCCCGTGCGGGTCGCCTGGACGTTGGTGATCCCCATCAAATCCCAAATCCCGATGATCGCCTCGGGTTTGCGGGTCAGAAACAGAAACAATTCTTCGTCACAATGAATCGCTTGGGTGGGCAAACGCCGATACAGCGTCGGTTTCTCGGTCACCCCGGCCAGTTTGACCTTGGCGTGCGCGGTCAGCCGGTCCATCGGCAAGGCATCGAGCAATTCGTCCCGACGCGACGAGGTTCCGTCATCGTTGCCGCCAAAGAGTGAGCGGAGTCCGAACAGATTGGAATTCGGCTCACCGTCGTTGGTGTCGCCGCGATCGTCCCCGCTGGACTGACCGTGCGTGGCTGAGCGATAGCGGGATTTTCCAGCCGGACCTTCGGCGACGCAGGGCGAATCGGAAATCGTCCAGCAAACTGCCAGCAGGGTGAGCATGGCTCGGGCGCATCGCACCGCAAGGGCGCATCGCACCGCCCGGGCGCAGGGCCGCGACGCGGGGGTAGCGGAGACGTGCCGAAGGCGCGCGATCGTGTGTCCCGTCGTCTTGGCCACCAAAATCCCCGTGTTGCGTTCGGAGTCAGCGGCCGAATCGGCCACCATCCCACCGGATTAGGATTCGGCGATTGGCGGTAAAGGAGTTGAGAGAAAACCGGTGGGCCCTCCCGGGCGAGCGTTTTCCCGGGCCTCGGGCGGGAAATCGCGGCGGGATTTCCGATTTCTTCCCCAGATTCCTTCAAGTTGCCGGGACTCGACACTGCAGACCGGATCTCGATAATCGCATCCAGCAATGCAGGTAACTCTCCCCCCTTACACCCGAACGACCGATGGCGAAGAAAACGATTGACCAAGTTGACGTGGCAGGCAAAACCGTGCTGATGCGAGTCGACTTCAACGTCCCGCTCGATGACAACCAGACGATTACCGATGACCGACGCATCCGCATGGCCTTGCCGAGCATCAAGAGCGTTATCGATCGTGGCGGCAAGCTGATCTTGATGAGCCACCTCGGGCGACCCAAGGGAGAGCCGTCGGACGTCGAAAAGTTTTCGCTCGCCCCGGTCGCCAAACGTCTCGGCGAACTGCTGGACAAAAACGTCGCCTTTTCCAGTGACACCGTCGGAGCCGACGCCGAGGCGAAAGCGGCCGCACTGTCCGACGGCGACGTGCTGGTGCTGGAAAACCTGCGTTTCAACGACGGTGAAAAGAAAGGTGACGCTGAATTTGCCGGCAAACTCGCCGCCCTGGCCGATGCGTATTGCAACGACGCCTTCGGAACCTGTCACCGCAAAGACGCCTCGATGGTTGCGGTGCCCGAAGCGATGGCCGGCAAGCCGCGGGTCGTCGGCCATCTGGTCGCCAAAGAAATTCAATACCTCAGCGACGCGATCGCCAATCCCGAACGACCTTTTGTGGCGATCTTGGGTGGGGCGAAAGTCAGCGACAAGATCAACGTGATCAACAACTTGCTGGGGATCTGCGACGCCGTGCTGATCGGCGGGGCGATGGCTTACACGTTTTCATTGGCCAAGGGCGAATCGGTCGGAAACAGCTTGGTCGAAAAAGACAAGGTCGATCTGGCCAAAGAACTGATCGCCAAGGGCGGCGACAAACTGGTGCTGCCGGTCGACACCCACTGCGGTGACGATTTCGGGGACCCCGCGGGATGCAACAAAGAAGTCGTTCCGGCGGGCGCAATCAAGGACGGCTTTGAAGGCATGGACATCGGCCCGGCGACCAGCGCCAAATACTCGGAAATCCTGGCTTCGGCTAAGACGATCGTCTGGAACGGCCCGATGGGAGTGTTTGAGAAGCCGCCGTTTGACGCCGGAACCAAGGCCGTCGCCCAAGCGGTCGCCGACAGCGATTCGATCAGCATCATCGGCGGCGGTGACAGCGCCGCCGCGGTGGACCAACTGGGATTCGCCGACCAGGTCAGCCATGTCAGCACCGGCGGCGGTGCCAGTTTGGCGATGCTCGAAGGCCAGTCCTTTGCCGCAGTCGACCTGCTCGACGAAGCCTAGGGTTCCGCCGCAGCTGGAGGGTCGCGTCGTGGATCCGGATCCATGATCCACGACGGCCGATCCGAACACTCAGTCAGCGTCTCGTTCGAGGGTAGCGGAACTCGTCAACGGCCCGTCGATTGAATCGACAGACCGTCATGAGCTGCGGCCGACAGGGATGGGCAACAACGCGGCTCGCACGGTCGTCTCCGTTGACGGCCGTTTCACCGTTTGCAAACCAAGTCCCGCTCGCACGGATCTGATGCCCATGACTGCCGAAGACCGACGTTTAGACGAAAGCGCCAAACGCCTTCAGAATTGGCAGCGCTGGGGACCCTACCTGTCGGAGCGACAATGGGGAACGGTTCGCGAAGATTACAGCGACGGCGGCGACGCGACGTGGAGCTACTTTCCCCACGATCATGCCCGCAGTCGTGCCTACCGTTGGGGCGAAGACGGATTGCTCGGCATCTGTGACCGCGAAGGCCGGTTGTGTTTTTCGGTCGCCCTCTGGAACGGCCGCGACCCGATTCTCAAGGAACGGCTGTTCGGCGTCACGGGCCCCGAAGGCAACCACGGCGAAGACGTCAAGGAGTGCTACTACTATCTCGATAGCACGCCAACGCACAGCTACATGCGGGCCCTGTACAAGTACCCGCACGCGATTTATCCGTACGACGAATTGGTCGACGTCTCGCGCAGCCGGGAACGTACCGAACCGGAATTCGAATTGATCGATACCGGCGTGTTTGACCAGTCACGCTACTTTGATGTCGAAGCCGAATACGCCAAGGCCGGTCCCAATGACATCCTGATCCGGCTGAACATCACCAACCGCGGCCCGCAGCCCGCCGTGCTGCATGTGTTGCCCCAGTTGTTCTTTCGCAACACGTGGACCTGGCAGTGCACCGATGAAGGCTGTACGACCCGGCCGACGATGAAACTGGTCGGCGACGTGGTCAAAACCTTTCACGAAACGCTCGACGAATTCTGGTTCGCCTGCGATTGCATGGGCACGCCGGACACCTGGGCGTGGCTATTCACCGACAACGAAACCAACGCCGACCGCCACCCCGATTTGCCGTCGGAATCGGAATACTACAAAGACGCGTTTCATCAATACGTCGTCAAGGGTGAAGTCAAAACCGTCAACCCGGACGGGCGCGGGACCAAGTGCGCCGCCTACGGACTCGATTTGGTGCTGCCGGGCGTGACCAAGACGATCAAGATGCGATTGTCGGGCGTCCAAGAGCCGATCATCAAGGAAGACTGTGGCGGCGACATCGCGAAGTTTTCGTCGGCCGCGTTGGGCGAAAAATTCGATTCGATCTTTGAATCGCGAAGGCGCGAAGCCGATGCGTTTTATGAAACACGCATCCCCGATTCGGTCGCCGAGTGTCGGCGCCCGGTGATCCGCCAAGCTTATGCCGGACTGCTGTGGACGAAACAGTTCTACCATTACGTCGTGGGCACCTGGCTGGACGGTGATCCCAACGGTCCGCCGGCCAATGAAGGGCGCAAGCAGGGACGCAACAGCGAGTGGCGTCACCTGTTCAACCGCGACGTGATCTCGATGCCGGACAAATGGGAGTACCCCTGGTACGCCGCTTGGGATTTGGCCTTTCACATGGTTCCGATGGCTCACCTGGATTACGGCTTCGCCAAAGATCAGATGATCCTGTTCTTGCGCGAATGGTACATGCATCCCAACGGTCAAATCCCGGCTTACGAATGGCACCTCGCCGATGTCAATCCGCCCGTTCACGCCTGGGGCGTTTGGCAGGTCTACAAGGCCAGCGGACCGCCACACCATCGGGACAAATTGTTTCTCGCCCGTGCATTTCAAAAGCTGCTGCTGAATTTCACCTGGTGGGTCAATCGCAAAGACCCGCGTGGCAAGAACATCTTTTCCGGCGGCTTCCTCGGACTGGACAACATCGGCGTGTTCGACCGCAGCAAACCCCTGCCGCGCGGTCACCTGGAACAGGCCGACGGGACCGCTTGGATGGCGTTCTATTGCGGCACCATGTTGCGAATGGCGATCGAGTTGGCCGAGGAAAACGAAGCCTACGGCGACATGGCCAGCAAGTTTTTTGAGCACTACATCGCCATTGCCGAGGCGATGAACAGCATGGACGGCTCGGGACTTTGGGACGAAACCGAAGGGTTCTATTACGACCACCTGTTCGTCGACGGACAATCCATTCCGATCCGTGTGCGTTCGCTCGTTGGGCTGTTGCCGCTGATGACCGGCGTGATTCTGGAAGAACACATCATCGACAAGTTGCCCGGTTTCAAACGACGGATGAAATGGTTCTTGAACAGCCGCCCCGACCTGACGCAACACATGACGTACATGGAGGGCGAGGATCCCGAGGAGACGAAGGTCACGCGACGATTGTTGGCGATCCCCAGCGAAGACCGCTTTCGACGCCTGCTGAGCGTGATGCTGGACGAAACCGAGTTCCTGTCGCCCTACGGAATTCGCAGCATGTCCGCCGCCCACGGCGCCGAACCGTTCGTGTTCGATTTCGGCGGCCAACATCACGAAGTCCAATACGTGCCCGGTGAGAGTGAAAGCGGAATGTTCGGCGGCAATAGCAATTGGCGCGGGCCGATCTGGTTCCCGATGAATTACCTGATCATCCAATCGCTCAAACGCTACCACGCCTTTTACGGAGAGTCGTTTCGGGTGGAATGCCCGACCGGTAGCGGGCAGAGCATGACGCTGATGGAAGTCGCGCGGGAATTGGAAAGCCGCTGCATTTCGCTATTCGAACGCGACGAAAGTGGTGCCCGCCCGGCGCACGGTGAGGAAACGCGCTACCGCGACGACCCCGCCTGGAAAGACCTGATTCTGTTCTACGAGTACTTTCATGCCGACAACGGCAAGGGGCTCGGCGCTAGCCACCAGACGGGTTGGACGGCATTGGTCGCTTCGATGATTCGCAGCCAGGCCGACGTGCCCAAACATGTCGGCACCGAGCTGGTCCCCTGATCGGCGGGATACGTCTGCCGGCGTGACGCTTCAGCGAGACGCTCGGACGCTGGCGCGAACCGGCTGATCTCAAACGAGGTACTTTTGTTAGCGGCAGGGCGTGAGCCCTCCGGTCTTTCACGGTGTTTTCAAGCCGAAACCGGACGGCTCGCGCCGTTCCGCTACCTCGTTCAGTGCCAAAGTAGGTGGCATTGGGTGCGAGCCTACGGGCCAAACAAAACGACGCTTCACTTGGCGTCCTGGAGCACGGATGGCCGATCAGAGGCCCGTCAGGGTCAACACCAGCTTTCGCGATCCGCCATGGTTGCGATGCTCGCAGAGGTAAATGCCCTGCCAGGCACCCAGCAGCAACCGTCCGCCGCCGATCGGAATCTGGACGCTGGCCCCCATCATGCTCGCTTTGACGTGGGCCGGCATGTCGTCGCGACCCTCGATCGTATGTACGTAGGGCAGGGATTCGGGGACGGCGTGGTTCATCGCCGTTTCGAAATCCACGCGGACATCGGGGTCGGCGTTCTCGTTGATCGTCAGTGAGGCGCTGGTGTGTTGGATGAACACGTGCAGCAGACCCGTCTGAACCGTCGCGATCTCGGGCACGCCGTCCAAGACGTCCGAGGTCACCAGATGGAACCCCCGTGGTTTGGCCGCAAGTGTCAATGTTCGCTGAACCCACATACCTAGCACCACCACTGCGAAATAGTCGAACCGAAGAAACCGCGACAAAGAAAAAATTGAAACTTTTTTCCACCCGCGGGCGATCGAAAACCTAGCGATTGTGCACCGATTTTCCACAGTCGGCAAGGTGACACTCGCCAAAGGTGTCGTTTTGTACGCAGCCCCATTGACGATTTGCCGGTGAATTGATCCACCGCGGTGGGCCGCCTATGTTAAGATCTGCCCCCTTGGGGCGCGAAGGGTCCATGAACCCGGTTTGCGACGCTGCCGACAGGCCGCTCCGGCGGCGTTTTTCGCACCTTGCGGGGGCCCGCAAATCGAAGCATTCCACATCCGCTCGGGGTCCTGCGGCGGCGTCGGACCACCCGACAATTTTCTTGACTCCCGTCAAGCGACGTGAATAATCCCCTCGTCCCAGCCCGGGTTGCGCGAAGTTGCGTTCGCGGGCAAAAAGTTACTGTTACCAAAAAGTGACTGATGACGAATCACGTGCGTCTGCCTGGACCGATGCACCAAAGTCGTTCAGACATAGTTGTCGAACCCCTACTGAAATCATTGAGCGGAACGAAATGAAAGACATGACCCGATGCAAGAACGTCTTCGAAGCGATCCTTCGTTACGGACACGATGAAGACTTCGTGCCCCATGAAGACGACCGATTCTCGCCGACCGACGCGCCTGCCGGAAGCCCCGAGAAGATTGAAGTGCTGCGTAGCCGAGTGGAACGCGGACAGCCGTTGTGGCACAACACAGACCGCGTTGATTACAGCGGCCTGACCGGTGCCATCCGCCCCCGCGAATAGACCGACCCGATCAACCCCGGTTGCCGTCGTTGCACGGCAGCACCAACGCCGAGAAAGACCCAGTCACCCCGCGAGCCTCGCTCGCGGGGTTTTTTCGTATCCAACGATCGTCGATTGCCGCCCGGCGATGCATTGCCGGCCCGCTACGCTTTCTCAAACGCAGGAACAAAAAGGCTTCACAGCGTTGCCCGGTCCAACCGGTTGGTGGTGTAGGGGCAACACGTTTCCATCCATGGTGGATCAAAATTGAGTAACGAGTCGAATCAGGGTGAGTTTGTCGTCGTCGGTGGCAGCAGCGGGATCGGGCTGGGGCTTGTCAGACGGCTGGTCCAGGACGGTCGCGCGGTCACCGTGCTGAGCCGGACCTGGGAGCACGCCGGTGACCTGCCCGGCGTCAAGCACGTGGCGATCGACGTGAGCCAAGACGAGGTCTCCGGTGAGCTGCTTCCCGGGGTGATCCGCGGTCTGGCCTACTGTCCCGGATCGATCCGATTGAGATCGTTTCGAGGCATCTCAGTGGACGCCTTTCGGGAGGACTTTGAATTGAACGTCGTCGGGGCGATCAAGTGCATCCAGGCCGCGATGAAGGGGTTGCGGGCTGCTGAAGCGGCCAGCGTCGTCCTGTACAGCACTGTCGCGGTCAAGCTGGGAATCCCCCTGCACGCTTCGGTGGCCGTCGCCAAAGCGGGCGTGGAGGGATTAGCCCGGACACTGGCCGCCGAGCTGTCACCCAAGATCCGCGTCAACTGCGTCGCCCCGGCGCTGGTCGACACCCCGTTGGCCAGCCAGTTCTTTGGCGACGAAGAGAAGGAACAGGCGCTGGCCGCGCGGTACCCACTGGCACGAACCGGAACCATCGACGACATCGCTTCGCTGAGCCACTATCTGTTGACCGACGGGTCGTGGATCACCGGCCAGACGCTGGGCGTCGACGGGGGCATGAGTACGGTGAGGAAGTAGATCTTCGGCCGATACCGCCTACCCGAAAACCAAGCTGCGGCGGAAGACTAGCCAGCGGTTCACCCTGGCCCGCGGTTAACCGCGACGGCGTTCCAGCAGCACCAGCATCAGCAGCGCCATCAGCGACCGCAGTTCGTCATCTTCGGGCATGTCGTTGAGCTTTTCGAGCACAAACTTGCCTTCAAACAGCGCCGGTTTTTTGATCAGCTTCAGCAGCGGCGTCCCATCGGGGCGGGTGACGATGTAGCTGGGATTGAGCAGGTAGACGGCGGCCAAGCCGAGGAGCGGAATCTCGCCAAGAATGCTTTCAAGCACCTTCTTCATCGGGCTCTCCTCGCGGATCTCCATGTCGACTTGGCCCTCTTGCATCACTTGGTAGTGTGCCGCCCACAACGATCGCATCCCCTTGCGACGGACCGATCCCCAGGGGTTGCCTTCGGCGTCGGTGAAGCTGTAGTTGGCCGAAAAGTCCAACATCCGATCCGCTTCGATGCGAAAGATCAACTGAGACTGTTTCTCGTCGTTGTAGATCTCGACCTTTTCTTTCAGCTTGAACATCTTTTGCTTGATGAACATCAACACGTTGCCGTCGGCGTCAGAAGCGACGATCCGTTGGCCAAACGTTAAAAGTTTGAAGCTGAGGTTTAGCGGGTATTGCATCGATCGGAGCTCGTACAAGAAAAGGACACGTCAGAAATGCGACTCGTGCATCGTCACGGCGACGGGTGAGGGTTCATCGTAGTGGACGAGGCGACGAGTCCTAGAGATTTGCCACGTCGGACCTATCACCTCGTCCACGATACCTTCAGCAGGCTGTTGCAACGCGCGGGGTCGGAATGGTTTGGCAAACGCCCGTTGTAACCGATCGGCCACGAAAAAACCGCGTGCCAAGAATCGGATGGCACGCGGTTTGGTGATTTTTTGAGATCTGGACGGTGACCCGCCAGAAACCGACTACTCAGCTGCGGGAGCCGGTGCGGCTTGCGGGGCGCTCTGTTGCTGAGCCAGTCCCGGACGAACTCGCTTGTTGATGTCCGTTTCCAGGACACCGAAAACGGCTTCGTGACGAGCGATCGACATTTGCAATGCGGCCAGCAGACGCTTGGCGGTAAAGAAGTTGACGATGATGCGTTGCTTGACTTCGATCGGCTCCTTCGGCACGCCGATCGGCTGCGGGTTGAGACCGAAATCGACGATCAGCTCTTCCGGCGATCCGGTGACGCGGCAGAAGTTCGCGTAGGTCGCCAACGTGTTGCTGTCGTTCACCTGAACTTGAACGGGCTGTTGCGTCTGCGCTTGTTCGGCCGGTGGTGCTGCAGCTTCAGGTTTCTTGGATTCATCAGCCATCGATGAGAGTTCTCCACAAAGGTTAGGGTCGCGATCGTGTTCCAAAGCAGAAAACGGATCGCTCGAAAAGGGGAAAGATCGATTTTGGGTTCGGTTTTCACCGATCGCGACACCGCGAGGAATTCATCCTAACGGCCGTGATGGGCGACGAAAACCGATCCACAAGGGAAATTCAGTTCATGCTTGATGCAATGAGTTAACTAGAGGCAAAGTGCGTCGACTAGGAAATTCGAGAGTGTAAATAGGGAAATGAGAGCAAGCGGGCAAGACAGATTGCATCATCGCTTTAAAACTCAAAGTTGAAGGTTTTGGCGATCACTCTCCATAGTCGCTGCCCGAGTGATTTCTTGTCGACGTGGATCTTGGCACTGCCGCGATATCCGGGTCGTAGCGGCAGGTCGGAATCGAGGATTTCCAACGGCACGCGAGCTTGGTAGGTCACGCTACGCGGTTTGACCTGTCCGGTCGCCGGGTCGATCTCGGTCTGCAGGTCGCTGCCGGTCTGGCTGGACATCGATGTCGACGTCATCCGCAACGGTTCGCGCGACTTTTCGCTGATCGTTCCGGAGAAGGTTTCCAGTCGCCGCGAATCGAGCTTCATGTCGACCGATTGTCCTTCGCGCACCAATTGGACGTCGCCTTGGTCGATCGCCAAGATCGCTTCGAAGTCATCCGCGTTGCCGATTTCGCACAGCAAGTCGTCCGAGGTCAGCATCGCGCCGCGGTTTTGCAATTCCAGGGGCGACCCTGCCCAGGACGGTAGCTGGCCGTCGTTGCTGTCTCGTTCGGGGCGGCGCGGAGGCGGAATGACCACGCCGGAAATCGGCGCCGTGATCGTCAGTCTGTCGATTTCAACTTGGGTTTTCTTTTTCAGTTCGGTGATCGAGTCCAGGATTTCTTGCTGTGTCTCGAGCTGTGCGGCGAGGGATCGATCGGAGAAGACGCGGTCGGCCAGCTTTTGCAGTTGAACCGTGGCGACGGCCTCTTCGATTTCGAGGTCTTTCATGCGCATTTCAAGGTCTGGGTTTTTCAATACCGCAATCGTCGCGCCGGCCTGGACGATTTGACCGGGAGCGACGGTGTCGACGATTTGCCCGACGCTGCCCGCGTAGACCCGTCCGGCTTCGGTCGGTCGAATTTCAAAGGCGCAATCCACGTGGTGCGGAAGCTTGATGAAAGACACCGCGGCGATGATCACCGAGACGACCGACAGTGTGATCATCACATTAAAACGTTTCACTTTCGAAAGTCTCCCAGGAGTTCGACAGAACTTCCATGTTTGAATCACGGGCTGAGCAATCAGTCCCGAAAAACCGATCACCGCGACCATCCGGCCGATCACTTCCAAACCGTAGGGTTCGAGCACCTTGATCACGAACCAACAGATGGAGAACACCACGACCCAGCGATAAATCACACTGGCGATGGTAAAGAGTGCAAAATAAACGCGCCCCCGCGTCGGCAAGAACGGGTCGTCTTGCAGTTCCAATCCCAAACATGTCTTTTGAAACCAACGTTTCAGGACTTCGGTGCTTTTCTGACGGAGGTTGGGAATCTCCAGCATGTCCATCAGGATGTAATATCCGTCGAACCGCAGCAGCGGGTTCCCGTTGACCAAGATGGTGCTGACGACATTCAAGAACATCATGTTCAAACACAAGTCGTTGAGTGTCGTCCCCGACTCGGTCAAAAACCACACGAAGGCGGCGATCGAGGCCAAAATCATTTCGACATAGATCCCGCCGGCGCCGATCCAAACCCGCTTCCATTTGTTCGGCAGCATCCATGAATCGGAAACGTTGCAGTACAGACAGGGCGTGAAGACCAGCAACATGAAGCCGATCTCGTGACACTCCCCGCCGAACTTTTTACAGCTCAGCCCGTGCCCGAACTCGTGCAACACTTTGACGATCGCCATCGTCGCGGCCAGGATCAACCAACGATCGGCCGCAAAAAATTGCTGGAACGTCGGCAGCCGCGCGTAGACCGTTTCGTATTGCGTCGCCAACAGCAACGAAGCGGCCACGAACAGGCCGATAAAGAACAGCAGTGCCGGAACGGTGAACATCCAACCGAACCAAGGCAAGATCGCATTCAAGATGCGTTCGGGGTCGAAGCCGCGAAACCGCAGGGCAAAGACGTTGGCCATCTTGCCCATCATCTCTTTGTTCTTTTTCTTCCGCCCGCGATGGCGAAGCGCTTTACCCTGGCCCGGCGAATTGCTGATCACCAAGCCGCTGCGGTGCAACATGCCGATGAATTGTTGCAAGTCGCCGAAGGTGATCTTCTGCGGGGCAAATCGCTGTTCAAATCCGTCCTTGATCTGCTGCAGACTGACATGCCCGTCGAGCATGTTCAAGATGAAATACTCTTCGTCATGAAAACGAAAGTACTGCAACCCGACCGGTTCCTTCAGGACCCAGTAGCCCGTCCCTTGATAGCGATGTCGACTGGACGTCAAATCAGGACGTTTGCGCACCGTGAGCGGGCGCGACGAACTGCTGACGAGAGATTCGGCAAGTGTGGCCATCTATTTCGACGAAGGACCCGAAGAAGAGAATCTGAAATCTGAAATCTGAAACTTGAAACTTGAAACTTGAAACCTAAAACAACCCACCTGCTGCCGTGGGCGGTGCGATCTGCATCGTCGCCCGCATGCCGGGTTTGATCAGCCAATCGTCGCCGTCGCGTTCGTTGGGAACCTTGACCCAGATGCGGTGTCGCTTGTTCAGGTCCAATTCCATGCTGACGTAATCGATTTTCCCCACGAAGGTCTTCGTGATGGGATTGGTACTCGTTCCGCCGACGGTGATTTCGACTTTGACGTCCGCGCCTTTCTGAATTTGGCCGGCATAACGAAACGCGTCGATAAAACCTTCCACGCGAACAAAGTCCATTTGCACCAGTTCCACGATCGGGCTGCCCGGCTGAACCCATTCGCCCAGTTGAGCGAATCGGTTTTCGACGTAGGCATCGAATTCGGCGCGGATGGTTCGCATCTCGATATCCGACTGGGCCAGCTTCGTCCCGATCTGTTTGGCGACGTATTCGGCCATCGCGGTGTTTTCGTTCAGATCCGCCAGTTCGATGCGAAGGACGGCCCGATCTGCTTCGGCCTGTTTTTTCAACATTTCAAACTGCGGTGCGGCACCCTTGGCGTACAAGTCGCGATAGGCGGCTGCTTCCTGGCGTGCGATCACTTCGCTTTGAACGGCGTCACGTTTGTTGACGTCGTTTTGCGCGTTCAGTTTGGCGACCAGTTCTTCGGCCTGCTTCAGTTCAAGCGCCAACCGGGCTTGCTTGTCGTCGACGATCGCGATGACATCGCCTTTCTTGATCGACATGCCCTCTTCGACCGGCAGTTCGGTCAGCTTGCCCTGCGTCTCCGACGGGACCTTGGTCTTGTTGATGAACCGCACCATGCAGTTTTCCACCAAGATGCCTGCGTCGCGCTCGATCGCGGACTGTGCCCACGTCGGTGTGACTTGCAAGGCGATGGCCATCACGCCGCCGAGAAGGGTGCCGAGAAAAAATGCGTTTCGTTTGAACATTAAATCGGTGATCTGTGATTGAGTAGTCGAACAGATGATGCGTCGTGGGATCAGAAGAAGAACTTGCAAAGCCATTCCCAGATCTCGTGGAAAAAGACGAACCCGCTGGAGGCCCTGCCGCAGTGGATTTTGGCGATCACCGAGGCTCCCGGGCTGGGTTTCAGTGCTCTCAAGGGTTCTTGATCCGGCAACGCTTCCATTTCGATGACCGCGCCGTGTTCCTCGTGCGCCTCGGCGCGAGGCGAGATGCTGTTCATCGGCAAGGTGGCGTCGAGCGGGTCCATGGTGGGGTCGGTCGCCAAAATGTAGGTCACTTTGAGCGACTCGGTTTCTTTGGTTTCCATGACGTAGGCGTCCAAGTGCCCCTCGCGTTTTTCCGGTAGCTCCAGCTTCAGCGAATAGGGCTGCGTCAAATCGGCGATTTCCAGCAAAACTTGGCCGGTCATGATCGGTCGACTGCGAAGCGTTTCTTCCACATCCCAGGTGGTCACGACGCCGTCGATCGGGGCGCGGATCGTCAGCTGCGATTCCCGCTCGCGTTGCAGTTTCAGCTTCTGTTGCAACGAGGTGAGTTTGGTTTCCAGTTCGAACTCCTGGCCCTGCAGTGCCGTTCGATCGGCGGGTTCGAGTTGACCGAATTGTTGGCCCTTGACCTTCCTCAATTCCGCCAGCGTGCTGCGCAGCTGGCCTTCGAGTTCTTCCAACTGGATGGCGATTTCGGGGTTGCGTAGCCGGACCAGCTCTTGCCCCTTGGTGACCTTGCTGTTGCGTTGAACCAAGACATCGATGACTTCGCCATCGATCGCGGCGAACACCTGTCGACGAACGGTGGGTTCCAAGTTGCCTTCGGCGGAGAGATTGAAGTCCTTTTGGATGAAGGTCAGGCCCAGGATCACGGCCAGAACCAACGCGGCGATGCCGATGGTTTTGGGAAGCGTTCGGGCACGCAAGATCCACGTCGCCCGGCCGAGCGCTCGCCAAATCGGCATCAAAAACAAGTTGCTGTGCGATTGAGAATTTGCGATCGCCCGCGTCCCGTGTTCATACACCAAGTCGCAACGTTGCCGGAAAATCTGTTCGGGAATATCGGTCTCGATCTGCTCGACGATCAAAGCGCCGATGACTTCGCCGCGGTGTGCGTCGTCGCGGTCGATTTCACCGGCCGCACCGGTGTCGTCCTCGGCACCGAGCTTGCGCTGCGGTTCACGCAGCGGCAGCACGGCGATGTTTCGGCCGTAGGATTGGTCGACGTAATCTTCCAACGCTTCTTCGATTTGGGGCGGCAGGTCTTCGGTCGCACCGTCGTGATAGAGCGGCTCGCCGGCGGCGCAGACGCGCGTGGCCAGCTTGTTCAGGGCGGCAACGATGTTGGACCGGTTTTCGATCGTGTCCTGACCGCTGATCGCCTCGACTTTGCATTTGCCGCCTTTTTTGATCGCCACGCTGACGCGGTCGCAACCGATCAAGCGGCGTCCTTCGTTGGCAACCACGTAGGCTGTTTCTTTCAAGTCCAACGATTCGTGGGCCGCCCGCGCGAAGGCGTCGGCTTGTTGCCAGAGCGTCTGGCGATCGCCGAGCGTCTGCAGCTTTTGGCTGCGCAGCCATTCCGCCGCCAAGGAGCACATCTGCTCAAGAAAACGTAAGTAACCTCGCTGGGTCTCCGGCGCCGTGTCCGGTCGCTGAAAAACCTCGATCAATCCGTCCTTGTGACCGTCGTGCGCGAGCGCGCCGAGCACCAATAAGTAACGTGTCGGGTTGCCCTCGGCGTCGCCATCGGTCGTGCCGCTGTAAGGCGGAACAAGCACCGATTGGCCGGCATTGGCCGCGCGGCTGATCAGCCGCGAGTGTCGCACCGCATCATCGGTGTCGCTGGCCAAGATCGACGGCTCGGCGTTGATCTGGTACTGCAGCTTGAGATGTTTGTCGTCGTCGAGCAGCCAGATCGCACCGCCGGCGGCAGCCAGGGCCGTGATGATCCGGCTGAGAAGCTCCGGGTAAAACTCCTCGGCCGTCGCGCCGCTCTTGGCGAGCGCCGCGATCTCGTTCACCAAGCCGCGAATCTGCGCCTTGGTTTCTTCAACGGTTTGCTGATTAACCGACATGGATCAGGAGGGGTCTGCGATGAAAAAGGACAAAGGACTGGGGATCAGGCGACAGTAGTAAATCTTAGGAGCCGTTTCCATGTTGACCTGAACGATGCCACGCGAATGCCCGCCAGCGGCGGCGTCGTGTACCGGTTTTGGCGATTTGACTCGACATCATATACAGTTTGTATATGATTGTCCACTGAAATGAACGCACCGCAAAGACCACCGAACGCCGATCTCCCGATTCCGTCGCCGCCCAACGAGGAGCCGCAGCCGCAAAACGTCGGCGAGGGTGGAGGGCGAGTGGCCCAGGAGGGCGGTGGCGACGCGGCCGTCGCAGCGGCGATGTTGGCCGACCTGAAGCGGGAAATGAATCGTCTGCAACGAGAAATTCGCCTCGCCATTCAGGCTCAACTGGCGCAGATGAGCGGACGGACGTTGGGGAGCATCGAAGCGAATCGCGAATTGGCCCGGTCGATCCAGGAGATGCTTGACGCACACGGTTTGCGAGTGCGTTGCACGCATTGTGGGCATCCGGCGATCCTGCGGGTCTCGCCGCGTGCGGGGGCGGCGGCCGGTGTGTACGTGTTCGATCACACGATCGACGGGCGTCGCACGTTTCACGGCGGCCGGGTGTTGATGCCCGAAATCCGACTGGTTGCCAAACCGGCCCGCAAACCCCGTGGGGAGAAGAAGGCGGGCTGAATCGCAATTCCCGTAGCGAGTTCTGCGACCCTGAAATGCAACGCGGTGAAGCATTTTTTAGCGGTAGGTCGCGAGCGGCCTGTCGATTTAATCGATGTTCCGAAATCAACGCCATCATGCCAGCCCGACGTGTCAGCGAGGGGCGCTGCGTGGCCCCTTGCTAACGCGTGCGGGCTTAAATCGCCAGGCCCCGAGCCCTCCGGTGTTTCGGGAACGATGAGGGACCGGAGGGCTTGCGCCCTGCCGCTCACACCTCGTCAAACGCAGGGAATCAATGCTTCACAGCGTTGCCTGAAATGGTGGGTAGACAAAGCGGTCATCGAAATTGTTATGATCGCCGCATGAGCCAATCCGAAAATCAATCCACGTCGGCGTCGAGCGTTTCACTGCCGTCGCCCGAATCCGCCCGCGAAATGCTGACCGGAGCGATCGAGCAGATTCGATTTGCGCGCAACTACACGCTCGAGTTGCTCGACGCGACGCCGCACGATCAATGGCTGACGATTCCCGCTGGCTTGCCGACGAATATCGCGTGGCAAGTCGGGCATCTGACGGTCAGCCAATATGGTTTGTTGATGTTCCGGATCCGAGGCCGGCAGAGCGAAGACTTGGACCTGATTCCGGGGCGATTCCGCAAAGCGTACGGACGCGGCTCGACACCCAAGTCGGATCCGGAGGGCCAACCGAGTCCCGAGGAGCTGTTGGAGCGTTTCGGCCGGGTCTATGAATCAGGGCTGCAGGTGTTGGAATCGGTTTCGCCGGACGTGTTGCTCGATCCGATCGACATGCCCTACGCCGCTTATCCGATCAAGTTGGGTGCGATTCTATTTTGCCCGTTGCACGAACAGATCCACGCCGGCCAGATCGGCTTGGTGCGACGAGCCCTCGGCCTTGATCCGGTGCGCTAGTCTTCCGCCGCACCTTCGTTTTCGGGTCGGCGGTAGTGGACGAGGCGACGAGTCCTTGCCGATATGCCGACTACGGAGGACTCGTCGCCTCGTCCACTACCCGGAAATTGAGCTGCGCCCTGTCACAGGGTGTCGACGCGGCGGAAGGTTCCCGATTTGAAACGCAGCGGTTGAGGATCGGCAAATCCGAACGGCACGTGGGTCAACGCTTCGTCGTACGACCGAACGAACAGGTTGTGGTAGAGTTTCAGGTCACGACAGAGGATCAATCCGGTGAGTGTCAGGGGGGCGCCGTCGACGGTGGGTCTGACCAGCAGATTGTCGGTGGTGTAAATGATGCCGCGAAACTCGGTGGGAATTTGATCGCTCAACGTCAGGTTGGCATCGAAACCCCGATAGGGCGTCGCCGGTGGATTGAAGTTTGCGCCGAGTGTGGTTTCATCCAACGTCGGCTCGATCGCATTAAATCGAACTTCCGCGTCAGTGACCAAGATGGCGCCCGAATCGCCGGGGGCTTCCCAAGCCAACGCGCCGTTTAGATAGACGCGATTGGCATTGCGGATCGCCAGCGTAGCGACGATTCTCGCGTTGACGATTCGAATGTCGTGTCCTTCCGCATCAATCCAATAGATTCCGTTGGGGTCGGTCTCGCCGTAGGGATTGGAGTTTGATGAGAGGACCGACAATGCGATCGCCCGGACACCGTCGTAGGTGGACAGGGCGTCGTAGGGGATCTCGGTTCCGTTCTGCTGGTAGCGCGCAACCACGTCGAACACCGGGGCGGCAACGGAGCTGACGGCGATGTCACCGCGAACGGGAAATTCGATTGAGCCCGAGCATTCCAAGGTCGCGGTGGTCAGGTAGCCGATCGAATTGGTCCGGCAATCGTCGAAGACTTGAACGGGGCGTTCACTGACGAGCGTCGCGCCGTCATGGCACTCCAGGTCATCAAACGTGGTCACTCCGTAGCGGAGCCAATCCAAGGGCGCGAACCCGGTTTCCAATTCCACCGAAACCGCAGCCTCGGCGGAGCCGAATCTGGCGTGCGCGATCACCTGGAGATCGTCAAACAGCTCATCGGAAAGATCACCATCGTCGTCGCGGACGCTGAAGCGAGTCGCCGCGTTGGCGGCTCCGGCCATGGCGCCGTAATTGATCCAAACCGACGTCTCTCCGTTGATCAGGTCCGCTCTCCAATTGGGGTCGGTGGACAGCTGGATCGAGACACGATGCAGTTCCGATTCGGCCAGTCGAATCGCGGATTCTCGATCCATTGCCGCGCTGTGTGTTTTGATCCGCGCGGTGTCCAACGACAGGGCGGTCGCCACCGCGCCGGCCACGATCAACGCGGTGAACAACACGGCGACATACAAGTAGCCACCCCGAGCATCGCGTCGACGCCGTCGGGCGCAGCGGGTGATCGGTAGATCGCATCGGTCATTTGCAGTGGTATTCATCGATTGCGGATCCTAGTACACGGACGCCGGAGTGTTGCGAAGCGGCACGACGACGTTCAGCCGCCGATCACCTGGGAAGCGAAGTTCGACGCGTCTCAGCCGTTCGAAGGATTGCGTCGCCGGTCGGTCCGACGGGGTGATCGATTTGACCATCCGATACGTTTGCGTTGATCCATCCGGGCCGGTCACGGTGACGGCCACCAAGCGAAACTGCGAATTGGCATCTGCGACGATTTGGAAACCGCTGCCGAGACTGCTTAACGGGATCACACTGACGTCAATCGTCCACGCGTCAAAATCAGGGATCGCGCCGCCATCGCGGAACGTCGGAGTGTCTTGGTGAAACCCCGCGAAGTCGTCGACGTCATCAAACGAGGATCGGTTGGAAGCCGATTCACCGGGTTCGGGGCCGAACACGGCCTCGTCAGATGCCTCGCGGAAATCCAGGCACGAGATTTCATCCAGAAAATAGCCCGCCAAGAGCTGGCCTTGGACGGCTTGCCCGGCGGCGACGCGGTTTCGCATCATGTTGGCCGACGCATTGAGCGAAACCAGCATGATCGTCGCGACCAGGGTCAGCGAGACGATGACTTCCAGCATCGACAAACCGTTTCGGCGGGTGTCGCGACGTTCGATGTGTACCGCTCGTTGTCTACTCATTTTGCCCCTCCACTTCGATCGCGATCGTGGTCCAGTTTGTCGATTGCTGATGGAGCACGTGCGGGGTGGTCGTCATGGGTGGCATCGGTCCGCTGCGAAAGGCGATGCCCAGGCTGCACTCACCGCTTGTGCCCGGCGAGCCGACTTCATTGACACACTCGCTGAACGACGCGATGCCCAAGGAGGTTTGGGGCGATGGCGCACCGGTCGAAGCAATGAATTGCAAGTTCAACGTCCGCTCACCGATCGTGTCGGTGTTTTCGAGCGGCCGGGGATAGGTTGACGTGTTTCCGTTGATGGAGGTGCCGAAGCTGGCCCCGGACCATCCAAACGGCCAGGATCCGTTGGCGTGCTCGATGGCGAGCACGGCCGCCACCACGTCGCCGCCCCAAAGGAAGCTCAGCAAGTAGGTGTCCGGAGTTGACGTGCTCATCCATTGCCCGTGCACATCCAGCAGGATCCCGGCGTTGTAGGAGAAATCCAATTGCTGCCAGCCACTCGGCGACGTGTTGACGAAGAACGAATTTCGAGACGACACCACCAGCAGCAACAAATCACCGGGACGCGCGCCGTCGGGAACCTGGATCGTCATCGACGAAGCCGAGCCTCCGCTGGTCACGGCTGTCGAAACGTCGCGAATCCGCGGGCGTAACACGTCCACGTTGGACGTCGGTGCGGTGTACCCGTCGACGTAGTGATTGACCGAGGGGGCCAGCGGATCGAGTTGCGTGCTCGTGCCCCCGCTGACGTTGCGCATTAACCCGTCCATGTACGCTTCGTATTGCAGCGACTGGGGTTGGTTGGACAAGTCCGGTCGTTCGATGGAAACGCCGTACCCGCTCGTGCTGTCGATGCTCGTCGCGTAACGCAGATCGTGTTGCAGGCGATCCACGATGACGCGGTCCCGGCTCCGATCGCCATCTTCGTCGGTGGGCTCTACCAACGAAGTCGAAATCACGACCGACGCTGCCAGGCCGAGCATCAGTAAACTTGCCGCCGCCATCGCAGCAATCATTTCGATCAGTGTGTATCCGTCACGATCGTGAACCGGGGGGCTCGGTCCGGAGATGCCCGGCAGACGCGCGTCGGCGCGAGCAACCGCTCGCCGAGCGCGCTGCTCCGTCATGCCGGACGCCGGTTTGATCGGCGACATCGCTTGCGACTGAGTTGATTTGTGTCTCACCGGTACGCTACTCAATGGTGCTCGAAAACGCATCCTCGTCGGAATCGTCGACCTCCGTGATGGCTGCACTGCCCGGCCCCCCACCGATGCGTATCTCGTAAACGACCGCACGGGTGCCGATGACGATGACACCGTTGCTGAGCGGAGTTCCACCGACGTTGGGTGTGCCCTCCAGGTCAAAGCTGACCGAAGTCGCCGAATCAAACGATGCCTTGATTTCCAAGCTGGCGTCGAACCGATCCTTGATCAACACCGACAGCGGCACCCCGGCCTGGTCGGGGAAATCCACATCGGGACTCCAGAACCGATCGCCGGTCGCGTCGACCGAAAGCGTCGTCGATCGGCCTTCATTGATCGCGGTGTGGCGAATGTAGTCGACATAACTGGCCAACTGAATCGCTGCGTGACGCGTGTTGCGGGCGTGCAGTGCGCTGGCGAAACGCGGCACCCCAAGGACGGCCAGCAGCCCCATGATCGTGACGACCACGGTCAGTTCAACGAACGTCATTGCACGTCGAGAGGGATGCATCAAAAGTAGAGGGCAGGCGGAGACGAAAGCGGGACCGACCGATCGGCGACCGGATCGGCCCCGTCGGATAGAAAAACCTACGTCAGCGACTGACGTCAACGACCGGCTTCTTGTCCCACAACTCCACTTTGTTTACCCGAGGCCTCCCCCGGATGATTGCGACGATCCGATTGATCGGTGCAAACGATCCGCCGCGCGGGTGAATCGCCCCGCGGGCTGGCGGTCCGTTTAGGTCGTCACGCGGCTGCCGTCCCACCAGGCGTCGTTGCGGTTCCAGACTTCCTCGGGAATGTCTTCCTGAGCCGCTTCGCCTTCAAAGAGCTCGGCGTTGACGGCGCGGTGGGCGGCACGCAGCGTCTCGGCGGCGCGCTCCTCGGTGCTGATGCGTCCGTCGGCCGGCTCACGCTGGAACCACGCCCAACCGATCGAGGGCGAGGGGGCGACCGGCTGTTCGTCGATCTCGTTGTCGTCGTCTTCGTAGTCGTCCGGCTCGTCCTCGATGTAAACCTTTTTGACCACGGGTTTGGGCTTGCGCTCGACGGGGGGTCGGGGTTTCTCGACAACTTTGGCCACCGGTTGGGGCTTGGCTGCTGGTTGAGGTTTGGTGGGCGGCACAACCGCCACGACGGGTTCGGGTTCGGGTTCGGCAACCGGCTCGGGTTGGGGTTCAGGCTCGGGTTCAGCCGCGACGGGCTGTTCCGGTTCCTGTGCTTCGGCCTCGGCATAGACTTCTTCGGCCGGTTCCTCGTCGGCCTCGTCATACTCCTGCTGCGGAACGTCTTCGTCTTCGAAGTCTTCTTCGTCGTATTGTTCGTCCGCTTCCGGCATCAGGATCGTGGCCCGGCCGGGGACGCCTTGGGGCGGCAGTTGGCGGACTTCGACATCGATCGAATGGAAAATGTCCACGATGTGGTCGTGGCAGGTGAACATCATCACCTGGTGTCCCAGTTCGGCAAACGTTTTGAGCGTCTCGGCGGCGTGCAAGGCGCGATCGCCGTCGAAGTTGACCAGCACGTCATCGAGGATCAGGGGCAACATCACACCGCGTCGCGCGTAGGCCGCGGCCAGCGACAGACGCAGCGCGATGAAGACGGCTTCGCGTGTTCCCCGGCTGAGCACTTCCAGTGAGATGGGGTTGCCGTCGGCGCCGTCGATGTTCAGTTGGTTCGTGCCCAACGGGGTCCAAATCCGCGTGTATTTTCCGTCGGTCAATTGGGCCAAGAACGAGGACGCTTCCCGCAACGTTTCGGGTTGGCGTTCGCGTTCAAATTTGCCGCACACCTCTTCGACCAGACAACTTGCGGTGGCCAGAGTTTGCCAGCGCTGCGCCAGCGTCTGAATCTTTCGATTGATGCAGCCGAGTTCCAGTTGCGCGACCATCAAGCGATTGTCGTCGGCCAGGTGTTTCATGTCGGCGGCGCATTCACCGATCTGGGTTTGCAGGGTTGCGATTCGCTGTTGCGTTTCGGCGGTTCGCGAGGTCAGCGATTCCCATTTGCGTTCCAGGTCGGCTTGGGTCACGCCTTCGATTTCTTGTTTCACCGCGTCATAGGAGAGGTTGCCGGTGACCATGGACCGGATTTGTTTATCGACCGCGGCGTGTTGATCCTTCAACTGGGCCAAACTGGCCTTGCTGTCGACCATTTGATAGAACTGTTCGGGCGTCGCGACGCCGCACTTGGCCCACAGGGCGCGGCGTTGTTGTTCGCCGCGTTCGATCGCCCGGGAATAAGAAGCGTGCTGTCGTTTCAGCTGTGCATCCTGCTCCTTGAGGTCGCGACGACGTTTGATCCAATGCCGTTGTCGCTGGACCTCTTCTTGCAGGTGATTGAGCTGTTCCAGCGGGCCGACGCGACTGGCACGCCGCAGCGTGTGTTCCGGGGGTAACGCGGAGTCGGCGGCATGGGGGGAAAGCGAGGCGTCTTGGGAACCCTTGTCGCCGCCGGTCTGTTCGCCCGATGCGCGCTGCTGATCCTGCTCGCTGATTTGGAGTGATTCCAGGTAGAGCGATTCGATCCGTTTGGCGATGCCTTGGCGTTCCCGCTGGCGTTGATCCTTCTCGTCTTGCAATTCTTCCAGTCGCCGCAGACTGCCTTGCAGCGTTTCGTATCCTTCGCTCAGCTTGCGGACACTGCGGGGTGACATCGATTCAGCGAGGCCGAGTTTTCGGAGCGTGGCCGACCACTCTCGGCGGGCTGCTTTGAGCTGCTCGGCCGCTTTGACCGCTTTGGCCCGTGACGTTTCATAGGCTTGTTTGGCCGCGGCGTGGGAATGGTAGGACGGCATGCTGGCTTCCAGATCGTTGAGCAGCAGTTCGGCCTGGCGGACGCGAAATTCGATCGGTTGGGTGCTGCCGGGCAGCTCCGATTCGACATCGTCCTGTTCGGCTTCCAGCTCACGGATCTGCTTTCTCAGCATATCGATCTGACGGTCACAATCTTCACGGTCGATGGCCGTGGAGCGATGGTTGTTTTGTTTGCTGAAAAAATACAGCGTGATGGACATCAACCCGAACAGCATCCAGACCATGCCGGCGGTCGGCGTCGGCTCGCCCGCCAAGAACCAGTCGATCCCCAGGAAATGGGAAAACGCCACAATCAGGCAACATCCGCCGACGACAAAGGGCAGCCCCATCAACAGCAGACTGTCGATCGGCAAGACCTCGGCGGTCGACAGGTCGACCGATTCGTTTTCGAGCGATCGATAGTGCCGTTTCAGTTTGTCAATGTGTTCGCCCAGCTGCAGCGCACGGCGGAGCGAAGCCAGGTGCTCGTTTTCCTGACGGATCGCCTGCTGCAAATCCGTGGCCCGGGTGCGTTGCAGGACTTCGCCGAGTTCTTCGTCGAAGTGCTCCATGCGTTTCTTGTGTTCGACGCCTTCGCCACGGGCCTGTTTGAGCAGGAACAGTTGCTCTTTGACGCGTTTGGCCGGTCCGGCCAGGGCGGCCAGCGTTTGGCGTGACAGGTCGGGCATCTGCGACGCGTCGCCGTTGAGCAGCGCGTCGCGGTCTTCTTCACTGAGCCCCAATTGTTCGGCGTCCGCGATCAGCTGATTGCGGGCTTTGGTGATTTGCGTGTCGACCTTTTCGAGTTGCTCTTCTAAGGCTTCGACCCACGTCGCCTGTTCGGTGGCCGCTTCGATGCGGCCTTGCAGGTCTAACATTCGCGCGCTGACGGGCAGCTGCGCAGCTTTCTCGCGCAGCGAGCGGCGTTTCGCCTTCACCTCTTCCAACTTGCCGCGACGATCTTGGATCATCGCTTCGATTTGCACCAGTTGGCCCGGTGCTTCGTCGGGCAGATGCGTCTCGGCTTCGATCGCCGCGATTTCGCCGGTGATGCGTGTTCGATCGGTCCATTGGTCGAAAACGCTGATCGCCGCTTCGACGTGTCGCGCTTCGCGTTCCCAGGCCGTGATCCGTGCGGCCAGATCGTTGATTTCTTTTTGCTGGGTTTGCCGCAGGCTGGCCAGTTCGCTCCAACGTCGACTCTGGCCGGTCAATCGCTGGACTTCGTCCCGCAGGCCTTCGCGACGTCGAAGCAAGGATTCCAGTTTGTCGGCATCGGCTTTGGAGTTTTGGGAGGCATGACCGACCAGGGATTTGCGGCCGTCACGCAACGATCGAATCACGTCGACCAACGAGACTCGATCGAGTCCGCTGGAAAGCTTGTACAACTCGTCCGCCGCGGCGGTGTCATCGAGCGTGTTGAGCTCTTGCAATTCGCGCATGCCGATCGCGAACACGTTGGTGAAAATCGGTTCGTCGATCTGACCGAGCAGCATGCTCAACCGGTGTTGGCCTTGTGCCAGACCGTCTTGCCCGGTGACCGCCAGCTGGCCGACCACGTTTTCGTCGGTCATCTTGGCATGGCGCCGGATTTGATAGCCGCCGCCCGGGCCGGTGACACGAATCGCTCCGCCGGGTGTTCCGCCATAGATCGGCGGCAAGTACTTGTCGCGACGCTCGGCGGTGAATCCGTACAGCATCGACCGCAGGAATTGCATCACGGTCGTCTTGCCGGCCTCGTTCGGCCCGTAAAACAACGTCATGCCGTCCGGTAACGAATCGATGCTCAGCCCGGTCCAAACGCCGAAGCCATCGATATTCAGGTCTTTGACTTTCATGATTTGTTCACCCAATTTGGCTTGCCGCCACGGAGCAGTTCGACGCCCAACAGCGTCGCTTGATCCAACGTTTCGATTCGACGCGTCTGTGGGATTTCGGCCAGCAGCGTCGTCGTGCTTGCCGGCAGTCCCGGATGTTCTTCGGTCATCGGTAACAGATTCGACGCCGTGCTTTCGGGTTTGCGATGCTCGGCGGCAATCCGCAGATAGTCACCCAAAATCGTGTCTTCTTCGTGCCACGACTTGGGGTACTGTTGCGGTGGACGGATTCGCAGCGACGTGGACCAGGCGGCCGGCGCCCCGTGTCCGTATTCGTGACGCACCCAATCCAGTAACGCCTCGCCGTCGCCGATCTCGATCAACGACTCGCCGCTGTCGGCGGTGATGTCCCAGCCGATGATCAGGTGTCGGCCGCCGGCTTCGTGTTGCAATCGCACGATCCGTTCGCCGAGCAAGTTTTCGATGCTGCCGACCGCGGCGATTTCGTCGGCCCTCAGGCGGACGTTGCAGTAGCGGAACTGGTCGGCCGGCATTTCGCTGACACGAACATTTCGTTCAGCGTCGACGTCGATGATGGAATACCCGTGCGAACCGGGTTCGCTCAACGATCGACCCTGCGGTGAACCGCTGTAAACCGCTCGGATTTCGCCATCGGATTCCAGTTCCAGGCGATTGTGTTTACCGCCCAGGCACCAAAAATCGAAACGAGCCTCCTCGAGCATCTCCAGCGATGCCTCGCCGTGGCCGACTCCGATCGCGAATTCCTCGGCGGCTTCGCATTCAAACCCCGGGATGTGCAGCGAGGCGCGGCCGTCACTGCCGCGGCCGATCAGACGACAGATCGTTCGCCCGCCGCGTACGACGTTGACGTCGGTTGCGCGGTCCTTGGGAAACAGCGTCACGTTCGGCGGAATCACCACCGCTTCGGGCCACTTTTGAGGATCATCGACGTTGCCGGCCGCCCAATACACCGGCGTGTTGGCAGCGGCCAGTTTTTCAAACTGCTCCAACAACAGGTTC
Source organism: Phycisphaera sp. RhM (assembly GCA_033042175.1). Taxonomy (GTDB): domain Bacteria; phylum Planctomycetota; class Planctomycetia; order Pirellulales; family Pirellulaceae; genus Stieleria. Next base: position 134,237 of record WCIL01000001.1, on the reverse strand, counting down.
ATTCCGTACGGCCCGGCGGCCTGGGGATTGAGCAGGTCGCCGGATAACACGACGAAATCAATGTTGCCCGACAGCGCAGCGTCAAACACGGCCTTGACGGCTTCGTGCGGTGCGGTGGCCATTTGATCGCGCAGCGGCGGGGGCAGTTCATCCAAATCACCGAGTGGACTTTCCAAGTGAAAATCACTGGCGTGGATGAATCGAAAAGATTCGCCCGGCATCGGTTCCCTCCGTTTACGCTTGCAGCGTGTTCGCTTCATTGATCCATGGAGCGGAAGACTCTCGTAGCCTTCGTTGATGCTCCGTCATCAATCCCGTGACCGCGGCGAAGACGAACAACGTGTTCGCCCCGTTTCATCGCCTGATTTGTGAAACAAACCAGGCCCTTCGGCCGCGCGGTGCTGCGAGTTTAGCGAAACGACGAAAAAATCACCAATCCAGTTTCCCGCACTCTGGGGGCAATTCCGTGAAACATTCGGGGCGCGGAATTGCTAGCAATACTGGCGAGCGGGCGGCGAGCGGGCGGCGAGCGGGCGGCGAGCGGGCGGCGAGCGGGCGGCGGGGAAGAAGGGTCAAAAAAGGGGTTGGTCAAAAAATGAGTTGGTGTTTACACCAATGACGAAACCCTCCCTGGCAGGGAGGGTCGAGCGAGGGGAGGGTCGCTGGGTTGAGGGGAGCGGTGATCGAACCGTCATTGCCCGCGTCGGGACCGGGACTGTAGCCATGCCGCGTATTCGCCGATGCTGATGCGTCCGTTTTCGTCGGCATCGGCGACTTCGGGAGATTGCAGCATTTTCTCGTATTCCGCCGACGTCAATTCCTGGTCACCATCGACGTCGTAGCGGGCGATGATGCGTCTGGCGTACTCCACCATTTTGGAGTCCAGGCCTTCCACGCCCAGCTTCCGTCGCTCGGCCAGTTGGCGCGTTTGTTGATTTAACTTGCGTACCTGTTCCATCAAGTTCGGAATCCAAGTCATCGCCCAGACCGCGACTTCGGGATCTTCGCTGTTGGCGAGTTCCATTAACAGCGGCAACGAGGCTTCGGTGGAAGATCCGACGATGTCGACCAGTGGTAGCACGCTTTTGGGATCGTCCGTTTGCCGCAGTCGTTCGTTGACCAGTCGACTGGTTGGGTCGGGGTACCTTCGCAGTACCTGCTTCAATTGGTTTCGCAGCCTGGAATCGGATTTCGAATCATCACACTCAAGGTAACATTCAAAAACAAGCTCGGCCTGTTCTTGTGGTGGCAGCGTGCACACGGCCAGCAGCTTGACGGCTCGCGAGAGTTCATCCACGTTCCACTGATCGGGGTGTGATGCGTTTTGTATCGACTGTCGGACGATCACATTAAAACGGGCATCGAGATAGTTTTGCCGCAACGCCAGATTGATCGCCCGATCCTGATGGGGGTCTGATGTATCGGCGGCTCGGGCACAGATCAGCTCCCGATAGTCCTTTTCCACCGCATCCACGACGGACGCTGTGGCAGTTGCGGCGGTCGTTTCCTGTGGCGGTGACGCAGACTCCGACACCTGGGCGATGCAGGGGGCGGACCCGATCGATAGGGCGATCGACAGTGTGGCGACGGACATGGATCGGTTCATCGTGATTCTCGCTTGGGGGTGCATCGCTTTCGGGACGTTTGCATCTAACCCCGCTTCATGTCCGGAGTTTCGGCTGCGAATCGGGCAGTGGATCACTTGTCTAGACGCTTGCCGTAAGCATCGACCAGTGGCGGTTCGTTGGTACCTGCCATCGCCTGATCGATCACAGCTTGTAACTGAGTTCGCGCCGCACGATCTTTTTCATCGTCTTTCTGAACCAACGTCTCTTTTAGGGGCAGCTCACCGATACGAAACAACCGTCCATCGCGGAACAGCTTATGGGTCTTGTTGAGTGCGAACACATGCCGGCTGAATTTTTCTTTGTCCCAGCCCGGACGTGGGTCATACCAAAAGAACGCTGCGTCCCGGCGCGGCGTCGGCTGGCCGACCAATTGGGGCACAAAACTGATCCCGTCCAGGTGCTTGCCCGGTTGTTTTTCGACTCCGGCTAACTCCAGCAGTGTCGGGTAAAAATCCGAGGCTTCGACGATGCCATCGACGACGGCGGGCTCGTAGCGATCTGGGCAATGCACGATCAGCGGCACGTGGATCCCGGTCTGGGTCGGCATCGCTTTGCCACCGGGGACCGAACGTCCATCGTTCATTTTCGAGGTGACTTTCAGGTGCGTGCCGTTGTCGCTGTAAAAGATGACGATCGTTTCGCGATCGAGATTCCGCTGGCGCAAGCCACGCATCAGGTTTCCCATCGTCGTGTCCATGTACTCGATCATGTCGCTTCCGTAACGCAGATGTTCCTGTTGCGGTTTGTCGGGGTCCCAATCCGCGGAGTTGGGTGTCGGCACGAACGGCCAGTGCGGCAGCGCCATCGGGTAGTAGACGAATTTCGGCTTGTCGGTCTTGGTGTCCAGAAAGGCCATGATTTTTTCGACCCAGACGTCTTCGCCGTAGCGGCCGTGGTAGGTTTTGAGTGTCCCTTCGCCACCGCGTCGGCCTTCCAGCATCGTCGGGTTGGCGTAGCGAGATCCCTTGTCTTCGGTGTGCAGGGCATGGAACAACGCGTACTCATCGAAACCCGCGTCTTTGGGATGCATGCCTTTGCCGCGTCTGGCTTCCGCGCCCGGCAGATCGGGTGGATCGTACGACTGCAATTGCCACTTGCCGAAGATCCCGGTCGCGTATCCGGCATCGGTCATCGCGTGACCGAACGTGCGTTCGCGCGGATCGAGGATCCCGAAATAGGTCCAGTTGCGATGGTTGTCTTTGCCGGTCATCAATTCCACGCGCGTCGGCGTACACAGCGGCTGAGAGTAGGCGTGGGTGAACCGAACACCGGCGGCGGCCATCCGATCCAGATTCGGTGTTCGATAGGACACACCTCCGTAACAGCCCAGTCCTTCAATGCCGATGTCATCGGCCATGACCAAGATGATGTCGGGCCGTTTGGCGCTGCCCCATGAAGGCCAAACACCGCAGCAAAGAACAGCAAGCAGAGGAATCAAACGTAGCATTCGTGATCTCGATCGACGTGAGGTGCAAGTCGGCAGCGCCCCATTCTACCGTGCGAATCTACTGTGTGGCGGGCCGCGATGGTGCGGTTGATCGGTGTCTGTGGGCATCCACCGCCTACGGTCGAGTGACGCAACCGTGATATACTGGAAAGCGAAATCTTCACCGCCCGCTCGCCAACGTCGATTCGATGTCTGCCGTCCCGAGATACATTCCGCGTTACACTGTCGATGACTACGCCGCCTGGAAAGGCGACTGGGAACTCTGGGACGGGATTGCCGTGTCGATGAGCCCCAGCCCGTTTGGTGCCCATCAACTCTTGCTGTTTAATCTTGCGGCAGAGCTGCGAACGCAAATCCTCAAACAGCAATGTGAAGCGGTCGTACTCGGAGAAATCGACTGGATCGTTTCGCGCGAGACGGTGGTTCGGCCCGACGTCGTGGTGATTTGTGGCGATGCTCCCGAAAAACACATCGAATCGACGCCCCACTTCGTCGCCGAAGTCTTGTCTGCTTCCACCGCCGAACGTGACCGCAGCTTTAAACGGGATCTCTATGACGAGCACGGTGTCCCGATTTACGCGATTCTGGATCCCGAGTTGAAAACAGTTCAGCTTTATCGCCGCGATGGCGAAGGCAAATGGAGAAATGAATCCGTTGTTGATTCGTTTCAGATCACGCTCTGTGAAAACTGCGCGGTCACGATTCGACTTGCCGATCTATTTTAGACAAACTCGATCCATCAACGGACATGAAACTTAAAATCGGCCTCGGTGTGCTTGCGACGGTGCTCGTCGCCATCGCCGTCATTTACTTCATCAACGCACCTCGATCAGGAAACATCAGTTATCCGTCGCCCAATGCGTATGACACGCTTTCTGAAGCGAACGGCAAGATGACGCCGCTGCCGATGGACTTCGACACCTCTCAGGATATCGAAGCTCTACAAACCTACCTTGATGCCAATCTTGATCCACTGTCCTTGATCGATCAAGCCGCGCGACAGCGATGTCTGATCCGCATGGCCGACATGCAAACGATGCAGGAAATGCATGACAAAGCAAGTTTCGCTCGAGGGCCGATGCGGCTGCTGTATGTCAAGGCTCGGCTTGCCGAACTCGAAGGCCGATCCGCCGATGCGGCCGATGCGCTGGCAAAGATCGCGGTGATCGGCAGGAAATCTGCTCGCGGCGGCCTGCTGGTTCATCAATTGGTCGCAGTTGCCATTGAACGAGAGGGGTTGGAGGGTCTAGCGCAGCTCGCTTCCAAACTGTCCGGTGATGAGAAGAACCGCATCGCCAAATTGATTCGGGCGGAAGACAAGGATGCTCCGCAGATTGACGCGTTGATCGAATCGGTGATGTACCGCGAGCATGACATGACCAAACGCGAGTACGGAACCCTTGCCGGCTCGTTCATGATCTGGCAACTCTCCGACAGTGAGGCCGCCGAGAAACCCCAGGAAATCCTTCGCAACGAATTGAACGAAATTCAAAAACAACGCGAGGATTTGCTGACGATGCTCCGCGTCGCTCCCTAGGTCCTTGCTTGGATCGCTAGGCTTCACAGATGAAGGATTGGCAAAAACAGCGAGACCTACCGTCCGGCTACGCGAGCTGGATCTTGTCTTTGGTCACTCGCAACACGTGCTCGCTGAGCGGGTGCGACTGTCGGCGGGCGTCCAGCGCGACGGTCTGACTGAGTTGTTGGTGCAGGTCCTCATCGACCGTCATCGGCCAGGCGATCAGGAAGTCTCGGTTGGGCACCCCGACGTAGACTTCTCCGTCTTCGTCGCCGGTCAGCTCCGAGATGATCCTGGCGCGGATCTCGGGAATCAGTATCCTGGCCGCATCGTAGCCATCGCCCGTTTGGATCGCCACCAGCGGAGCCGGGCCGGGCATGACGGTCATCGGTAACGTGGGGCTGGACGTCACGATGTTCAGCTTGCCGAGTTCGATCGCATCGACCGCTGATTGGCCCCAGCGTTCCAAATCTTCGTTGCTGATGTAGGCATAGCCGGTGTCACAATCACTGACCAGACTCGAGTGCACGTCGTCGGCGAAGGGGAACGTGATCGCACGGCCGACATCGGTGACTTTCGCGCTGACCAATTGAACTCTCAGCCTCGGTTTGACGTCTTCCCAGGCCTGCGGGATCGCTTCGGCGGCGCCATCGATCAGCTTCAATGCACCGGCAAATTTCTCGATGATCAGCTGATCAAACGCTTCATCCGGCATCGGGGATTGCTGAAATTGCGCCCACAAGTTACTCATCCCAAATCTTGCCGATCCATCCGTGATGACGCCCAGTTCCTCGCCGAGACGAAAGCCGCGTGTCGGGAATTCACGCTGGATGACCGAGAGGACGCGATTTGTGAAGGCTTCGAGCATGGGGGAGTCCAGACTGGCGAAGAAGAGTGTTGGCAAACCGACTCCTCAAGTCTAACGCGCTGTGCCGCGACTGTCACAGGGCGACGCGTACCTGTCACTGAAACGCCCTGGCGAGCGATTTTGTATTAACCTATGACCTTGCGGCGACTCGTGCGAATCACGGCGCCAATGCAAAAATCCCTCCGTCCCACCATCGTGATGCTCAGGCAACGAAAAACACGATTCTCATTTGAATCCCTCGAAGCTCGGCGACTGCTGGCGGCTGATGTCGCGTCGAACGATTGGATTGATCCGGCCACGGCGCCCCCGATCGAATCGGGCGTGACCGGTGTGGGCCAATGGAGGATGGGGCCGTTTCAACAGCAGGTGCTATTGAACTCGGCTGATCTCGACGCGCCGGCGCAGCAGACCACGGGGTTTGAAACGGTGCTCAACAACGGTCCGTCCGACAACCGAGTGGACCTCGTGATTCTCGGTGACGGATACACCGCAGCACAGATCGACAACGTTTATCTCAGTCACGTCAACGGAATGTTGGAATACCTGTTTAATGCGGGGCAAGATCCCTACCCGCGTTACGCCAACTTCTTTAATGCCCATCGCATCAACGTCATTTCCAATGAGTCCGGTGCGGATGAACCGCCCAACGGGATCTTCGTCGACACGGCATTGGATGCCTACTATTTTTGCGGCGGGACGGAACGGTTGATCTGTATCAACAACGCCAAGACCAACGCGGCAAAGAATGAGGCGCTGGCCGGCGCGGGATTCAACGCCGAGATGCAATTTGTATCCGTGAACGATTCCAAATACGGTGGCAGCGGAGGCAGCTACGCGGTCTTCGCCGGAGCCAACGGATCGGCTAACGAACTCGCCTTGCACGAAGTCGCGCACTCGTTCAACGACTTGGCTGATGAGTACGGGGGAAGTCCACTCTACACCGGAGGCGAACCTCGGGAAGTCAACGTCACCACCGATCCGCAAGGTGCGAAGTGGCAACGGTGGGTCGGCTATGATCAACCCGTTATCGGCACGATCGGCGCTTATGAAGGGGCGCGTTACTTTAACCAAGGTCTGTATCGTCCATCGAACAATTCCAAGATGCGTAGCCTGGGACGACCCTTTGATGCGGTCAGCCGTGAAAAGATCATCTTGGACATTTATGACTTGGTGGACCCTGTCGACGACTGGTTGGACAACGCTCAAACGATCCGAGACACCGCTCCGGAGTTGTGGGTGCAGGCGATCGACTGGCAGGTCCAAGAGGTGCAGTGGTCCGTCGACGGGGTCGAGGTGGCGGGGGCAACGGCGGGGACCTTCAATCTACGCGACGCCGGGTTCGGCCCCGGTGTCTACGACGTCTCGGCACGCGTCTATGACCCGACCGACTGGGTGCGCCACCAACGATCGACGCTGGAACAGACGATCGGCTGGACCGTCGAAGTGCTGTCGCCGCCCGGGGTGGAAAGTGTGCAGATCAATCACGGCGACTCCGGTCGTTCGCTCGTCACGTCGGTCCAGGTCACGTTCGATTCGTTGGTCGATGTTTCCGCATCATCATTTTTATTGACGCCGCGTGGAACGCAACAATCCATCGTCTTGAACGTCACGTCGTCCACAACGACGACCGGCACGGTGGCAGATCTGAGGTTCCAACCCGGCGAATTCGTGCTTCAACGTCAGACCGCCGGGCTGCACTCGTTGCTCGATGGTCAATACGAGCTGAAAATCATTGCCTCGGCCGTCACCACCACTGTGGGCAATGACCCGATGTCCGCCGATGTGCTGTTTGGGAACCAGGCGACCGACGCGTTCTTCAGCCTGTTTGGTGACATCGACGGCGACCGCGACGTCGACGGCCAAGACTATGGCCGGTTCGGGCAGACGTTTCTTCAGGGGCCGACAAGCGGAGCGTTCGACTCACGCTTTGATCGGGACGGTGACGGCGATGTGGACGGGCAGGACTACGGGCAGTTCGGGTTGCGGTTTTTGAAAACCATGCCGTTTTAACCGCGTCGGTTGCTCGCCGGCAGCGGGTCAGACACCGTCGCATCTGTCGACTCAGTGATCTCGCAGACCCGGCCCACGTGAGTGGTTACTTGGTCTCGACCAGTACGCGGGCTACGTCGATCGGGACGATCCCGGACCGGTCCAGTTCTTTCTGCAGTTTCGGCGTCATCGGGTCCTGTGTGATCTGAACGCGAAAGTCACGTCGGCTGCTGGGTTTCAGGCCGCAGGCAAAACTCGTTTCGCTGCGTTCTTTGGGAGTCAATTGGTCCAGCATCAGCGTCAAGATCGGCAGCGGATCGCATTTGCCGACGATCATGACCTTGCGGTTGTCACGAAGTAGGCTGACGGTTTCGCGGGCGATCCAGTTGACCGCGTGTCCCGGCAAGAGGGCAGGTTTGGAATCGGTGAAGTCACTCGTCGGCGGTTGCAGCGACAAGGGTCGGCCGGTCAGCGTGACCGTGGGCAGCGTTTCATCTCGGTCCATCTGCAAGATCAGGTTGCCCAACGCGAGTGCCGTGCGGGCGGTATCGACGGCATGGAATTCATAGGCGACAAGTTGCTTGCGGCTCATCACCAGCGCGATGGTCACCACCGCCAGTCCGCCCCGTCCGCTGTATTCCGGACCCCCGTGCACGCTGCGCGCGACGGCATAGAAGTAATCCGAAAGGGGAAAGAAGCTCAGCCCCCAGGCGTCCTGAGCGGCGGCATCGGAAGCGACCTCGAGTGAGTTGTGGGAGGGCGCCCATTTGCAAAACTCGCTCGACACGGTCGCATCCACACCGGGAGACTTCCCGATGATCTGGTATCCCTTCATTCGACGACGCTTGAGCGAGCCGTAGCTGATCTGTTCGACTTGCATTTGGATTAGCTGTTCTGGATGGCCCAGTGCAAGGGTTCAATCACGCCGCGGGGTTGGATGTGAAACGGCACCCGCGCCACGCCACCGACATCGTTGCTCAGTAACGCCGAGGAACCGACGACGCTGGCACTGAAGACCGCATGACGCGGAAAGTTATGTTGGCAGTAATCCATGAAGCGGGGCATGTTGTTGGTCATGAATCGGCGTGGGTCCGCCGCCGCCTCGGGACAGGTGTCCGATTTCGTAAACACGATCGCAACCGCCGGCGTCAGATCACGCGATTTTCCCAGCTCGGAAAGCGATTGTTGCTGCGAGATGTACGAGCCGAGTTTCATCGCAAACAGGTCCTCACGGGCCCCGTTGTCGCGAACCTCGGCCGAATCGCACAGCAACAAGAACGCCGACGTTCGCTGGACGATGTGGCTGACGGCGGCGTAGGTTCCCGGCTGTTCCAGTTCGGTCGCGATGGCTTCACCGGCAAAATCCGGTGCGACAAAGTCGACCTGTTTCTCTTTCCGCTGGGACGAATCGGTGACGACGCAGTGCAACCATTTCCAGAGATCGGATTCGTTGGGCGTCTTTTCGGGAAAGCGACGTTCCTCCAGAGCCGAAACGACTTGCTCTTGAAGCTTGATCGAAAACGCCCCGTTGGGAACACCTTTGAGATTCTTGGCGCCGCCACAAAGCATGTCCAACAGCAGCCCCAGATAGACCGTCTTGCCGGCGTTACTGGGGCCGACCACCGAAATGAAATGCGGCTTGGCATGTCGTTGGGAAACCGAACGCGTGATTTCAGCCGGCGTTTGGCACTCGTCGCAATAGTCATCCATGCTGGTCATTTGGGCGTCGCAACAGACGCACGGAGGCGCGTCTTGGTAACACAACGCCGTGTTGTAGCCTTCTGCCTTACTCATTGTTTTCTTTCATCATCGAGGCGTGTTTCGGGGTCAGGAATCATTTACCCAGTCAGGAATCATTTACCCAGTCAGGGATCATTACCGAGTCAGGCGTCGGCCGATTGCAAATCATCGTCACCGTGCGGGTCGAGCCCTTCGGCGGAGAAGCAGCATCGAAAGCCGACGTTGTTCTTGCGGGCAAGCAGCGTCTGGGCGCTGCGGCTCTGACACGTCGTGTGTGAATGGAAGTAACTGTCAAAGGCACCGCCGCGAACCTCGGCCATCGGGTCGGTCATGTGGACGGTGATCTCTTCGGTCGCAGCCAACAAGTATTGGGTGTTCATCCATTCCCAGACGTTTCCGATCAATTGCCGAATGCCGTTGGGTGTGTTGCCGTCCTGGCACTCGTGGACCGAGACGGTTTGGTGTCGGCCCGACGCCCAGGTGTTGGCGAATTGCGGATCGAAGGAATTGCCCCAGGGATACTTCGATTCCTTCAGCGAATCGCTGCCGGTCGATCCCCAGGTCCCGGCTCGCTGCCATTCGGCGCTGGTCGGCAACCGTTTTCCGACCCATTGGGCGTAGGCGTTGGCTTCGTACCAGGAGACCCCGACGACCGGATGAGCCGCTATCGCTTTGGCGGGCCGGCTGTTTTCCCAAAACGCGGGGCCGGGTTGTCCGGTTTTGTCGACAAATTTGAGCACCGATGCCAGGATCTGTTCGGGCCACAGCGAGACGTTCTCGTACCCGCCGGCTTGGACGAAGCGTTGATAGTCGGCATTGGTCACGCACCAACGGTCCAGGTAGATCGAATCGGTTTGGCTGGTTCCGACGACCTGTGGAACGAGCACAAACCCTTCCTCGCTCGTCGTCGCGTATTCACCACACAGTGTCACGTCGCCGCCGGGCACGTAAGCCATGTCGTGGTCGATCGCTTTCCAAGCGTACCGCAACGAGTCGGGGTCAAACGCAATCCCGTCGGCCGGGCGGACGATGTGAGCATACTGTCGCTCACGCACCAGCTGGCGGATATCGGGCGGTGCGCCGGGGAAATCCAAGGTCGGCGGCGCGGCGGCTGCAGCATCAGGCTTGGCGCTCGAAAACGACGCGCGAAACGCACTCAGCGGCCGGCTGAAAAAGGTGGCAAAGGGCACGATGGTCTCCAACGGTTAGTTCGAATGATTTCGGTTTGATCGGATCGCACGTTGCATGCGTTTGAATTCTTCAATCTTTTGTTGCCGGGCGGCCTCGGCATGCTCAAGTGCGGCTTGCTGGTCGCGATCTTCAGTGGACGCTCCCTGGTAGCCGGTGGCGGGCTGGCCGGGCAGGATGGGCGCATTGCCGACCGGGATCACGGGGGATCCCCCGCGGCCATCAGCGGGCGGCGGCGTGTTTGGACCACAGACGGGAACGTTAATGTTGACCGGCGGGGGTGCGGCCGGCAGTTGCCGCTGCATCGCGGCAGGGGACTGCACGTTCGGATCGCGCGGCGGTTCCGCCGCCGGAGCGATCGGGGGAGGGCCGGCGTTCGGTGACTGGGGAAGCCCAGCGGCTGGAATCGTGCCGGTCGAAACCCCAGCAGGCACCGAGGGGACCACGGGACCGATGCCCGACGTATTGGCCACGGTCGCCGCGGCGCGTGCACCTTGAATCGCCTTCCTGCGTTCGGACTCGACTTCCAGCCAGGCTTCGGTCAGCCGTTTGGACTGATCCCGCAGTCCTTCTTCCTTGGCCGCGGTCCGTTTGCTCCATTCGGTTTTCTGTTGATCCAAACGCGCGATCGCACCGGCCAGTAGCGATTCTCGTTCGATCAGCTGGGACGACCGATGAATGAGTCTGCGAATCCGACCGATCCAACCTCGCGCGAAATGTTCCACGTCAAAGACGATGGAACCGATCGCTTCGGCTTGCGAACGGTCCCCCGGTGCATTCACCGGGGGGACGCCCGTTCCTGGCGAGTCACTTCCGCCGCCCAGGGGCGACGGAGCAATCATGTCGTTTCGGTCGGTCATATCGATTCAGGGTTTAAAATGATTACGACGAAGTCTTCCTGAGCGTCTTAGTATTCGTCACCGACGCGTTTCCAGAGATTGGAGATCCGGCCGAGCAAAGACTCTCCTTTCTGTTCTCGCTCGACCTTCTCTTCCTCGTGAATCTCCCTCAGATGCTGTCGCAGGGCTTGCAGCTTGTAGGAAAACTCGCGGTCCGGATGCTCCTTGGTGGCGGCGTCACCGTCGATTTCCTGCAGCTGCTTGGAGAGCTGGAATCGCATCCGTGAGACCGATGCTTTCTCCTGGGCCAATTCGGCACGCAGTTCCTGCAGCGATTCCGGTTCTTCGTTTTGCATTCGCTCAATCTGACGATTCAGGCTGACACATTGCTTTTGCGATTCCTCCAGTGCGGCTTGCAGTTCCGCGTTTTGCTTTTGTAGCTTCTGCAGCGTTTCATCCGGGGCCACGTCAACGACCGGCGCTTGTCCGTAGCGTTTGGCGGCGGTGTGCAGCTGTTGCTGAAACTGATCACGTTCCTGGCTTGCCGCGTTGAGTCGATCACGGAGGGCGTCCTGTTCGGCTTTCCATTCCGATTCGCGCTCGCCGATCCGTTGCTCGATTTCGCCGACCCAGTTTTCCAGGCAGCTGCGCTCTTCCCGTTCCGCCTGGTTTTGAATTTCAGCGGTCTGCAGCAATTCTTGCAGCATCGAGACCCGTTCGTCGTGCTCGGCCAGTTCGGCGAGCAAATCGTCGACACGTCCGACCAGTTCGTCGCTGCCGAAATCTTGGTCGATGCATCTGGATTGGTTTGAGGTGGCGCGTTCACCGTCCTCTGCGCCCAGTCCTTCCATCGCGGCCAATTGCTCGTCGCGTTCGGCCAGCTGAATGCGGAGGTCTTCGATTTCTGACTTGAGCAGCTGAACGATCTCGGCATCTACCTGATCGTCGTCGAAGGTAGAGGGATCCCAATCGAGATCTTCGGCGGTGAGATGATTCGAAGTGAAGTCGTCCACGATCACGGCCTCGTCGGATTCCGGTTCGTCGGGTGTGTGTTCCGCAGACGCCTCGGGTTGTTGGACGCTTGGTGCGACCAAGTCCGACGTGTCGGTCGCGGGTTCTTCGGCGACGTGGGTGTCGTGGGCGGAGATCGGTTCGGCGACGGTCTCGGCGACGGTCTCGGCCAGCGCGTCGCTGAGTCGGCCGATCGGCGGCCGCGCGGCGGGCGTCGGTTCAGCGACGGTTGTTACATCGTCTTGCAGGTCTTCGTAACCCAAGTCTTCCATCCCCACTGATTCTTCCCGTGCTTCCTGGGCGGCTTTGGCGGCCAGGTCGAGGGCGTTTTGTCTGGCGGCTTGGCTCTGTCCGCTCGGTCCACCGACCAGTTCCAGATTGACGGAACCGACGACGATGGAATCACCGACTTGGATCGCCGTCTTGTCATCGATCGTCGTTCCATTGATTTTGGTTCCCGCCTTGGATGCCCAGTCTTGGATCGAGACGACGTCGTCATCGACGTCGACAAGGCAATGGATTTCGGCGACGTCTTCGCCGCTGACCTTGATGCCGCACGAATTGCCGCTGCCGACAAAGACGCTTCGTCCCTCTTCCAGGGCGTGGTCGATCGGCGAGGCACTCTGTCGAATGACTCGGATTTTGAAACCGGTCAGGGTTGCTTCGGTGGATCGAATCATGACAGGGTCTCCGCAACAGGGGTGTCCAAGCCGTTGGAGGCCAACGCCGGGTCGGTCGCGGCAGCATGCGGCTCTTGCTGTGATCCACCACGCGGCGGTTCAGCGACCGGGATGGAATCCAGTTCGTCCATCGTTTCGGTCAAGGTGTCGCACGTGTAGGGGGAATGCAGCAATCGATCGGGAGTGAATCCGAGCAGTTTGTGCCACGGAACGTTGGGGTCATCGACGACCTTCGCGGGAGCCAACACGATCTTTCGCGAGTTTCCGAAGGCTTCTTGTGCCGACGTGAAGGCTTCGCGAATGGCGTCGCAGCTTTGCGGGGTGTCGACGGCGAAGAACACCGCGTCCGGTTTGGTTCGTTTGACCAGCAACTGCAACGTCAACGTATCGCGAACGATCTTGCCGACGTATTTGCCGGAAGCTTGTTTGAGTCCGCTGCGGAGTTGTGCGGCGGCAATCGCATTGGTCTCGTAGGCCACGAATTTTCCTTCGCTTTCGTCGCGTCGGACTTCGAGGATGTCGGCCGCGACGAAGCCTGACAACACGCGTCGGACTTCGTCGTGATCCCAGCCGAGTCGTTGTTGCAGTTCCTCGACCGAGCGAGGTTCGCTCAGCAGGTTCATGATCTTCATGTGTTTGGCAGACAACCCGGCACGGTCCAAGTTCTGGCCTCGGATGGCGCGACGGACGAATCGCAGCGCTGAATCATCGCTCTGGATCTCCGAGAGATCGCAGTGCAGCGCGTGTTCGACCAATAGGCCCATCAAGCTGACTTCCAGGGGCAAATCGCGTTGCAGCGACGGGAAATTCGAAGTCGCGCGGAACTGATAGCCTTTCAACGGTCGCTTCATCACCAGTCCGATCAGCATGGCCGCTTGGAAACGCAGCAGCTTGGCCGTCAATCGCGGGTCCAGAACTCGCTTGTCCATCAACTGCACAAAGCCGTCGAACTCAGCCGTTCCGCGTCCGGCGATCGTCAGACGCAGGACTTCGGCCAGGCTTTGCAACGACTCGGGCAGCCGCTCGACGACCATCTGCGTTTCTTCGGGTTGCAACCCGGTCGCACTGATGCCTTGGACGCGTCCCCGATCCAGGTAGATCCACAACCGCAGACGTTCGGCTTCGATCTCGAGCACGCCTTGTTTGTGGCCGTTGTTGAGGAAATCGACGACCTCGCGAATGCCGAACGCGGCGAAGCGGCCGGCCAGATCGGGCTCGGACGTTTCTCCGATGATCTCCGGCACCGCCGATCCCTTGGTCTGGGATTCGACAATCATCGTCGCGGTTTCGATCGCGTTTTCGACGGTCGTGCGAAGCAGGTTTTCGGTGTAGGGTTTGGGCAACATGTCGACCACGTTGTCCAGGTCAGCATATTCCACGTACGCTTTCTTTCGCAGCGTCGAACTGACCACGACGGGGATCATTTTGAGCGTCGAAGACGCGGCCAGTTGTTGGCAGACTTCAAAGCCCGTCGTTCCCGGCAGTTGGTGGTCCAACAGAATCAGATCGGGGCGGATCTCCTCGGCCAGTTGCAAGCCGTCCTCCGCCGTGGGGGCGAGGGTGACGGCGTAACCGGCCGGGCTTAGGTGTGTATCGACCAGCTTGCGGATGGTCGCACTGTCATCAATGACCAGGACTTTTTTTTCGGCCATGAAACTGATTCCTCTGTGACGGGAAACGAAAGTGATTTGAAAAGGGGCTTGGTATGGGGCAACGAGCCGCGGGCGAACGATCTAAAGGTGGTCCGGGTAAGGTTTGGCCCAATCCAGTGGGGCGACGACAGCGTCGAGTCGTTCGGGCGTGAGTGGTTTTTGGATGTATTCGATGGCGCCCAGTAGACGGGCCTGCTTGCCGGCCGTTTCGAGACTGCGGCTGCTGATCACGACGACAGGGATTGATGCCATTCGAGGTTCGCCCTTGATCGTTTGCAGCAACTCCAGACCGCTCATCCGCGGCATGTCGATGTCGCTGAAAACGGTGGCGAAGGTTTCTTTGGAAAGCATTTCAATCGCAGCCTGTCCGTCTTCGACTTGGACAACGGTGACCGGATACTTGGCCAGTGCCCGCGTCACACGAAGCCTGGCACTTTTTGAATCGTCGACGACGAGTACCTTGGGCAGTTCTTTACCGCAGGCCCGTTCTTCCGAGGGCAGGGGTTGAACGACTTGGCGGGCGCCCTTGGACGCCTCGGCCAGCCCACGTGGGTCCAACAGTAGCACCACTTCGCCCATTCCCGAAAGTGTCGCTCCGATGCACAACGGGTGTGACTTCAGCATCGGCGGCATCGGTCGGACGACGACTTCCTCGGGGCCGAGGACGCGGTCGACCAGCAACGCAAAGTCACCGCCCGATTCGCCATCGACGGTTGCCGACCCGCTGGCGAGTTCGATGATGGCGCGACGTGAATGGTCACTCTGGGCAGCCCGATCGTGATGCCGCAAGGACAGGATTTCGTTCAGATCAATCGGTGAGTAGCTGGGGTCAAATTCACCGGTGCGGCGGACCGATTGAGCCGGCAAGGCGAACAACTGACCGCCACTGCGGAACACCATCGCGTGCTGAATCATCGAAGGCAGCGGCAGCGACAAACGGATCGTCGATCCCGAACCGTGCTCCGATTCGACTTCGACCCAGCCCCGCATCCGTTCCAGCGTCGACGCAACGACATCCATGCCGACACCGCGTCCGGAGAGTTGGTTGGCCGATTCGCGAGTCGAAAACCCGGGATTGAAAATCAGTCGGGACAGTTCGGCATGGCTGACCGATTTGTCGCCATCGATCAAACCCCGTTCGATACCCCGTCGGCGAATCGCATCGAAGTCCAAACCGCGGCCGTCATCACTGACTTCGATGACCAACAGGTCCGGCCCCGAGTGGGCGTGAAGTCTGACGATGCCTTGCGGTGTTTTGCCCGCCGCGACACGTTCTTCGGCTGGCTCGATTCCATGGCTGACAGAATTGCGAACGATGTGCAACAACGGTTCAAAAATTCGCTCTTGCAGCGACCGCTCGATCCCGGTGTTCTCTCCGACCAACTCCACACGCACCTGTTTCTGTTCGGTGCGAGCCGCGTCGCTGATCGCGCGATGCAGTCTGCGGAACAGTCCCGAAACCGGCATCCTTCGCAGCTGAACCAGTTCCAGTCGGAAGTTGCGGATGAATTGAGAGACCGCTTGGTTCCCGTCGGCGACGGGGCGATAACAGTCGCGCAATCGCTGGGCCGATTCCAGCACGTCATTGGCGACTTCATTGAGGTGGGAAAAGGACACGCCGTCTTCGGCCAGGACGGGATTGGCAAGGCTGTCCCCGGCCAACAAAGCTTCGCCTTCGTGGCTGAGCATCCGAATGCGTGTGACGCTGTGGATCAGCTCGTCGTGGATCCCTTTCAGCTCTGAGATTTCGGTGTCACGCTGATTTCGCAGCATCACCAGTTCGCTCAGCATGTCCATCAGCCGGTTCAGCTGTGATGCTTTGACCCGCACGGTTTCGTCGTCACCGTGACTGTCCGAAAGCGTGTTCTTTTTCGGCGACCGCGCCGCGGGTTGAGTGGATCCTGTCGGCTGAGCGGTGGACGACGGGACGGTTGATGCCACGGCGGAATTTGCCGCGCCGGGTTGGGGGGCGGTGGAGCTATCGTTGGGCGCGTATGTCGAATCGTCCGGGTCCGTTTCGTCGCCATCGACGCGAGCGCGAATCAGATCCACATGCGGCAGCAACAGTTCGGGGGTGACCGCTTGCCCGGCGTCTTGTGTCTGGCGAATCAGCTCTTCGACTTCGTGGATGTAGTCGGCCAAGTTGGACATGCCGATGCTGGCCGACGCTCCCTTGATGGTGTGCAGTTCGCGGCTGATGGTTTTCACGGGGCCGTCGTCGCCGGGGCCGGATTCTAGATCAAGCAGCGCCTGCTCCATCGATTCCAAACCGCGGGTCGCATCGTCCATGAAGGCTTCGCGCAGTTCGTCGTCGATGTCGATTTCGTCGACTGCGGGTATGGCGATCGGGCTTCCGCCGACTTTGACCGCATCGTGTGCCGTCGACGCCGCGGGCGAGTGGGTTGTTGGGTCGGTCGGCTGTTCCGGTTGGTCGGAATCGAAATCGGGTTTCGTCGCCGTGGCGTCTTGCCAAGCACCGCCTTCCGGGGCGATTCCCCGAGTCTGGGCACTCAGGCTACTCAGCAAGGCTGCGATTTCAGCTTGACTGGGCGCAATCACGTCGGACTCAGGAGTGGTGTTTGCATCGGCGCCGTCCCAATCACCTTCGCTGTCGCAAGCCGAGTCGTCATCGTTGACAAACTCGCCCGACGCATCGCACGAATCGAGTCTCAGTTCGATCGCTTCCTTGAGCAATTCCAATTGCTCCTGGTCCATCTCGTCGGCGTGTTCACCGAGCGCCACGTTGCGGACCGAGTTACAGCTTTCGACGACAAAGTCGACCAGGTTCAGAACATCGGGATCGTCATCGTTGAAATCCGAAAGGGAACGATCGACGGTATCGGCCAGTTCGCCCAATTTCTCGACGGTGTCCTGCAAGCGCGCATCGACGTCTTCCAGACCGGCGTGGGTCAGCTCATGGAGCAGCTCGACGGCGTTGGCAAAGTCGACCATGCGACGTGTTGCGTCCGATTCAGCGGCACCGGGGGCGCCGGATGCATCGGTCGGACCGGGTTCACACGAAAAGAGATGTTCGGTGAACGCGCCCGAGGAAGCGTCTTGGGTGCTCATTTGACTTCCTCCGCAACGCGGACGTTTTCGTGACGGCTGGCGGCGTCGGGTGTCGCGTCGGCGCGGGTTTGATTGGCCAATTCGAGCAACTGTCGTCGTTCGCCTGGGTTGAGATCCAGATTCGGGTTGGTGCAACCTCGGAGCCGGTGGATATTGGAATCGAGGTCGATGGCCGTTTTGGCCAGCGACTTGATCGCCCAGGAGGCATGGTCGGCGCGTTTGCGATCGGCCTGATGGGCACTTGCGATCGAGTCGATGCCTCCGGCGAGTCCTTGAACCAGGTTCTGTTGTTGGTCGCCCTGTTGCGACAGATCCGAGACGACGAACATGCCGGCCGCGGTGACTTGCGAAAGTTCGTTCAGCGTGTCGCGGATGGCTTCGACGACGGCGATGTCGGATTCGACTTCGTTCTGTTCTCGGCTGAGCACCGAGAGCGAATCGGTGGTCTGCATTTCCAGGGATTCGGCGAGCACACCGATCTCGCGGGCGGAGTGGGCCGTCTGCTCGGCCAATTTTCTCACTTCGTCGGCCACCACGGCGAAGCCACGCCCGTGCTCGCCGGCGCGAATCGATTCGATCGAGGCGTTCAGGGCCAGCATTTCCGTGCGGGCGGCGATGTCGGTGATCGTGCCAACGATGTTACCGATCTGGCGCGTCGGATCTCCGAGTGATCGCAGTTTCTTCTTGCTCGTTTCGCTGCAGCTGCGGATGCGATGCACCCCTTCGGTCAGCACATTGGTTTTTTCGATCGCTTTGGCGACCGCTTTTTCGGCCGACCCGATTTGTTGCTGTAGTTGGGCACAGCGATCGGAAATCCGTTCGATGCCGTTGGTCAGGTTTTGCAACAAGGCGGTGGTTCGGTAGGTCGCTTCGGATTGTTTGCCGCTGTGAACGTCGGCGTTGCATCGCCCGATCTCCACGACGTCTTTTTCGACTTGGGCCATCAGCTCGCTGAGTGATCGGCCGACGCCACCGAGCACGTTTTTAAACTCACTCATGTCGGCCGAGTCATACCCTTCGCGTCGGGAAAGTCGCGACAGCATGGATTGCAGTTCGCGTGCATTCTGCCGGCTGGCGACTTCGATTTCGTCGTACCGTTGCGAGGTCTGCAGGACGGTGGAGCCGAGTTCGTCGAGCTCGCGAATCCCGCTGGAGACGATCGTCTGCTGTCGTTCGACCAGCATGGTTTTCAATTGCCGGATCCCGTGACCGACCTTGTGCGTCAACAGCAGTGACGCGACGCCGGCGGCGGTCATCGCGGCGATCAGGACAACGACCCACTGGGAACCGGTCGACAGGGATGATCCGGCCATCGCAGCAGCCGTCGCGACGACCGCGACCAACGAGTGCGTGGCCAAAAAGGTGATGTTGGTTTTCATACGGCGTTCCACTTTGACGCGGACGTTGGGGTTGAGACGGTAGAAGGAAAGTCACACCGGGAACCATGCCATTGGTCCTCCAGTGTTTGTTGTGCGATTCGCTGCAACCCGTTGACGTCCAAAACGCTGATGACTTTTCCGTCATAGGTTGCCGTGCCCATCAAGACCGACATGGTGTTTTCATTGCGTTGCCCGGCATCGATGTGGGTTTCGATGCCGTCGATCGCGACCACTTTGTCGATCGCGATGGCCCACGATCCGAGCGGGCATTGCATCACCAACAGCTGCCCGCTGTCGGCCGACAGCCGAGCCTGGTTTCCGATCAGCGGTTCCAGATCGATCACCGGCAGGAATTCGCTGCGCAGATTCCCGATCCCCGCCAACGAAGGATGGCTCAGCGGAACCGGAACGATCGTCGGCATGATTGTCACTTCACGTACCGTCGTCGCCGGGACCGAAAACATCACGTCGCCGGATCGGAAGATGCAGTGTTTGTCGCTCAGGTTGGCGATTCTCGATTGATGGGAAATCACGCTTTCCATCGAAACTACTTGGGGCTGAGAATGAATCGGGTTATTGGGTCATTTCACGCAAGGACTTCAGCAGTTGCATCGCCTCGCTCTCGTCGTCCGTGTCGACCGGATCGGCCTGTGTTGCCGCAGCCAGTGTTGCCGCAGCCTGTGGTGCCGCAGCCAGTTGGGACTGGGGGATCAGGCCACTGACGTCGATCGTTGTTCCGCTCGCCTGGGACAAACGTTTCATGATCTCGGCGGCGAATTGATCGAGTTCGGTTTCCCACTGATCGAGCGTTTCCAAGCTCAGATCCAGATCGTCATCGGTTGTGAATTGCGGGTTTTGGGTCATTGCCAGCGCACGGGAACAAGGAGATAAGTGTGAGTCACACCGGATCGTCGGTTCGCCGTCAGACGGTGCGCCGCAGCAGCGTTTGGACGGTTTCGAGCAGCAAGTCGGGCTCGGTCGGTTTGGACAGGAACGCGCCCAGTTGGCTGCCGAGTGTTTCCAGGTGGGGAGCATCGGCGCTGGTCAAGAAGATCACGGGCGTCGAGCGGTCCCAGGTTTCATCGGCGAGCAACTCGTGGCAGACGCCATAGCCGTCCAGGACCGGCATGTTGATGTCCAGGATGATCAAGTCGGGTTTGGTTTCCGTCGCCACCTCCACCGCTTGACGGCCGTCTTCGGTCAAGGCGACGTTGTAGCCGGCGTCGCGAAGGGTTCGATCGAGCAGTCGCAAGACGGTGCGACTGTCGTCGGCGACCAAGATGGTTTGATCCGACTGGGTGGAAGAGGCGCCGCGGCGGGCGGCGACACCGGCTGGCGGTTTCGTTGCAGTCATTAATTGACTCCGGCATGCCGGCAACGGTCGGTCGCAGGCAAAGGCGTGGGGTTGGTTCGTTCGGTAGTGCGGCCATCTCCATCGAGATCCGTCACTTTGCGTGCACGGCCTCACGGCCGGCTTGCCTGTTCGCGAGCGCCGATTTGCGGCCGCACGCCTCTCTCGATAGCTCCATGGCGAGATGGACCTACCGCGGGAAGAACGCTCCGAGAGGTCGCCGTTGACGACAGCGAACGCACCGGAGTGTTCTGGTGAAGGGTGGGTCACTCCGCACGAGAGTCAAGCAAAACTGTGAAAAGTGTCCGTCAATCAGAAAGACGGCAAACCCTCGATCAGACGACGCACCATTTCGTCGCTGTGGTCGGCTGAGAGCGATAGACGCAGTCGTGCCTGGCCTTCGGGGACCGTCGGCGGTCGAATCGCCGGCACAAACATCCCCAATTCATACAACCGCTGCGACGCCGCAACGGCATCGGCGTCCGTTCCGATCGGAATCGGAACGATCGGTATCCCGGACTCGATCGCCGGGCAATGAAGCCCCAACTGCGCCCGAAGGTTTCGGGCCAGCGCACAAACCCGATCACGGCGTCGACGCATCTCTTGGGGATGCGCCAATGCCGCCAGCGCCGACTCGACCGCTGGCATCGACAACGCGGTGCTGTAAATCAACGCTCGACTGTGATTGACCAGATAGTCGGCAACGACGCGGGGGCAGGCGACGAACCCGCCCTGGCCGCCGAGCGCTTTGCTGAGGGTTCCGATTCGAATCGGGACGTCATCTTTCACGCCCAAGGCTTCGCACGCCCCCGAAAGATGGTCGCCCAAAATGCCGGACCCGTGCGCCTCGTCAACGATCAGGGTCGCGTCGCGGCTGGCGGCCAACTCGCACAGTTCGCCGAGCGGCGCGACGTGTCCATCCATGCTGAACACCGAGTCGGTCACGATCCAAACGCGGCGATACGCACTGCGGTGCTCGGCCAGCAACCGGGCGACCGTATCGACGTCCCGGTGGGGGTAAACGATTCGTTCGGCCCTGGACAACCGACAACCATCGATCAGCGACGCATGATTCAATTCGTCGCTAAGGATCAAATCGCCCTGTCTGCAAACCGCCGACACCGTGCCCGAACAGGCGGCGAATCCGGTCGGGAAGACGACCGCCGACTCGCTCTGTTCGAAACGGGCGATCGTTTCAGCAAGCAGCTGATGCCGATCGGTCCAGCCACAAACCAACCCGCTGGCCTGGGCACCGACCGAATCAACTGGCATCGAGTTGGACGCCACAAACGAGGCCAAACCCAGATAGTCGTTGGAGCCGAAGTTGATCAATCGCCGGCCCGCTTCGTCGACCAAGTGGACACCGTCCAGCCGCCGCGGATGCAACTGACGCATCCTTCCGCGGCGACGGAGTTCGGCTAACGTTTGATCAAAGTCATCCCACATCACGGCCTACGCTATCGGCGATTCAGTTCGTCTTTCCTTTGGCCACCATGTTACCCCAACTGTCGCGGAGTGGGACGATTCGGTTGAAGACCCGTTGTTTGTCCGTGGAGTCTGGATCGACGACGTAGTATCCCAGTCGTTCGAATTGAAACCGGTCCCCCGCCGCGGCAGTTTTGATTTCCGGTTCGGCAAACGCTGCGGTCACCGACAGCGAGTCCGGATTCAAATGGTCCAAGAACGTTTGTCCTTCGGCGGTTTGGTCGGGGTTTTCGACCGCGAACAGGCGGTCATAGTTGCGGACTTCGATGGGGATCGCGTGATCGGCACTGACCCAATGAATCGTGCCCTTGACCTTGCGTCCGGAGCTGTCTTGGCCTGATTTCGTTTCCGGATCGTAGGTGCACAGGACCTCGATCACGTTCCCGTCGTCATCTTTGACGACATCGTGGCAGTCGATGATGTAGCCGCTTCGCAGTCTGACCGAGCCGCCTTTCTTGAGTCGGAAGAACTTGCGCGGTGCCTCTTCACGGAAATCATCCGCGCCGATGTAAAGCGTCCCGCTGAACGGAACCGACCTTGTTCCGGCTGCTTCGTCCTCGGGGTTGTTGATTGCGTCGACCATTTCGACCTTTCCTTCGGGCCAATTGGTGATCGTCAATTTGATCGGATCGAACACGACCATGCGTCGCGGCGCGACACGATTGAGATGTTCTCGCGCGGCGTTCTCCAGACGCACCACATCGATCGTGCTGTTGAATTTCGCCACGCCGATATCGGCCGCAAATTTGCGAATCGACTCGGGGGTGTAGCCACGACGGCGCAGGCCACTGATCGTCGGCATGCGGGGATCGTCCCAACCGTTGACGTGGTTTTCTTTGACCAGTTGCAACAGCTTGCGTTTGCTCATCACGGTGTACGTCATGTTCAACCGGGCGAATTCAATTTGTCGCGGGTGATGGATGCCCAGTGACTGGCAATACCAGTTGTAAAGCGGTCGATGGTTCTCAAATTCCAGCGTGCAGATCGAGAACGTGATCCCTTCGATCGAATCGCTTTGTCCGTGTGCCCAGTCGTACATCGGGTAAATGCACCAGTCGTCGCCGGTGCGATGGTGGTGGGCGCGCATGATGCGATACATCACCGGATCACGAAGATTCAGGTTCGGCGACGCCATATCGATTTTCGCCCGCAGCGTCCGGCTTCCGTCGGGGAACTCGCCTGCTTTCATCTTGCGAAACAGTTCCAGGTTTTCTGTGGCGCTGCGGTCACGGTAGGGGCTGTTCTTTCCCGGTTCGGTCAGCGTGCCCCGGTATTCTCGCGTCTGCTCGGCGTTTAAGTCACAGACGTAGGCGAGTCCCTCTTGAATCAGCTTTTCGGCCCATTGATAGAGTTGTCCGAAGTAGTCGCTGGCGTAGTGCAAGGAGTCCCATTGGAAGCCCAGCCAACGGACGTCGTCCATGATCGATTCGACGTACTCGGTTTCTTCCTTGGACGGGTTGGTGTCGTCGAAGCGAAGGTTGCAGGTGCCGCCGTAGGTATTGGCCAGCCCGAAGTTCAGGCAGATGCTTTTGGCGTGGCCGATGTGCAGGTAGCCGTTCGGTTCGGGAGGGAACCGGGTGACCACGCCGTTCGCCTTGCCGGCGGCCAAATCCGCGTCGATCGCCTGCTCGATAAAGTGTTTGGTCGGGCGTGACGAATCGGCACTGGTCTCGCTGGAGCTGTCGGTCATGGCGTCGGATTTGCGTTGGATGATAAAGCAGTTCTACGGGAAGACGACGTGCCACGACCCGTTCGGGTTCGTGCGCACGTCCACTGCCAGGATCAAACAACAAATCTGCCGAAAACGCAACGCCAGGATGCAACGGTCTGGACGGGCGGGACGCCTAGTCCGGTCGATGTCCGCGGGGCGTTAAATCGCCTCGGTGATCTCCGGTTCAGGCTTTTTGACCGAGCGGATGAAGTTGATCAAATGCCAGATGTCGTCTTTTTCGTACTCGCCGGGGACAAAGGTGGATGCCGGCATCGGGGTGCCTTCGATGCCTTGCAGGATCCGACGATACAAGTCTTCGGCGGCTTCTCCGCCGCGAAACACGCCTTCGGAGAAATTCCGCGGCAATGCGTTCTTCGGTGGCATCGCTCCCCGGGCCATCAAGGGGATCAACGACTCGGTGTCTTCGGGTTTCAGCCCGGCCCGGGTCGTCCAATCTTTGGTCCAGTCGTCGTAATCTTTGTTCTGGCCGTCGCCATAGCCTTTTTCGCCGTGACATTTGCTGCACGAAGCGACTTTTCCGGTGAAAATTTCTTGGCCCCGTTTGATCGACGCGGCCAGCGCTTCGGCTTGGTCGCCCTTGGAGAGTTCGACGAACTCGGCGTAATCATCGGCCACGGGGATGTCGGCCGGCGGCTCGGGGACTTCGACCACGTCTTCTTCGGCGTCCAGCCAATCAAATGCGATGTCCTCGAGCATCTCGACCGCAATTTCCATCGACTCGTCAAAATTCTCCAATCGCTCGGCGAGCGCCGCCGCTGGAGTGTCCTCGGGTTCTCCGGCCTTTTCCCACGCTTCGATTTGTTTTTCGATTTGCTCGCGACCGCCGGCGGCCAGGGTTTCTCCGAGCTGGCGATCGATGATCCGGTCGCCACCTTCCAGGTCCAGTTCAAAGATCGCGTCGTCGATCAGCGTCCGCTCCAGTTCCCCGCGGATCGACAGATAGATCACGTAGTCGACGAGTGCTTGGATGTCCGCTTCGCTCAGCTCAGGGATTTTCTTCATCGCCGTGCCTGCGATCCCATCACGGATCGCGCGGGCGAGGTCTTCGCGGACCGGTTTGGAGCCCCGCTTGGTGGATTTGAATTTAAAGATCCCGTGCCGATAGTCTCGCGGGTAGGGATCCAAAATGGCCGAACTGTCCCCGCGTCCGTTGCCCGTGACGCCGTGGCAGGTGACACAGTGTTTGCGATACAGCCCGCTGCCTTCGGCGTTCGGTCCGGCTGCTTTTTTGATTCGGTCCAGCGAGATCAAGTCGGCGAACTCGTCGTCCTGCAAAGTCTCGGGCAGGATCGGTTCGTCCGGGGTGCCGAACATGCCGTCGATGATCCAGTTGGCGTCCTCGAGCGCCTGCTCCATCGGAATGCCTTCTTTGATCTGGTACTTCATCGCATGGACCAAATTCGGCTCGAACTCCGCCGGGTATTCGGTCGGTTTTCGGCTGCATCCGGCGAAGGCGATCGGGAGCAGAAGCAGGGCGGAAAGGATGTAGTTTTTCATGGGATTTCGACGGGGAACGTACGCGGGACAGGCCCGGGCGCTCGCGACGAACCGTCTGATTCTGCGAGGAAATCAGCCGTTTCACGCGAGTCTACGGGCCAGCGATCCATCCTCGGTGGCTCGACGGAGTGGTGCAGGTTTGATCGGGATCCGGTTGCTCGGTGGTCGACCGGATCCTGTAACCTGCGCCATTTCGGGAACTGAATCAAGCTTCTGCGGCTTTTTTGCACGCGTTTTCGATCCGCTCGGCCACCTTCTCTTTACCGAGAATCGCCAGTGTATCAAACACACCAAACCCGACGGCGGTTCCCGTCACGGCGACTCGGACGGCATGAATGATCTGTCCGATCTGGATTTCGGCGGTTTCACAGTAGCCTTTGAGCAGGGATTCCGCCGCCGCGGCATCGAACGACTCGGCCGCCAATACCACCTCACGAAAACCTGCCAACAGGTCGCAGGCGTCTGCCGGTTTGGTGATCCGTTTGGCGAAGGCTTTGGGGTCATACTCGATCGCATCGACGAAACAATAGTCGAAGTCGATGATGTCTCCGGCGACCTTCAGCCGATCCCCGGCTGCGGCGACGACGGCGGCGAGTTTCGGGTCGTCGCTCGATTCAACCAGTCCCGCGGCGATCGCGAACGGAGCCACCGCCTGCAATCGAGTCTCGGCCGAGAGCGAGGCGAAGTGGTCGGCTTGGAACGCCATCAACTTTTGCGGGTCAAACGAGGCCGGTGACTTGGTGACGCGGGCCAACGAGAACGATTCGATCATCTCGTCGACGGAGAATTTTTCCCGTTCACCGTCCAGCGACCAACCCAGCAACAACAGATAGTTCAACAACGCGTCGGCGGTGAAACCGATGTCGCGGTAGAAGTCGACGATCACGGGGTTGAAGGTCTCGTCATCGGTTTCCAGGTTGCAGCGTTGGGCGATCCGGTTGCCGTGTTCGAGCAAGTCCGCAAAGTCTTTGTTCTTGAGATACTTCTTCAGCTTGCGTTTGCTCAGTTTGGCTGTCCCGCCCGGTTCGGCGACGTACGGCAGGTGGGCGTATTGCGGACGCGGGTAGCCGAGCGATTCGAGGATAAAAATTTGCCGCGGCGTGTTGGGCAGGTGTTCTTCGGCGCGGACGACGTGGGTGATCCCAAAGGCATGGTCGTCGATGACGCTGGCCAAGTGGTACAGCGGGCTGCCGTCGGTTCGGGCGATCACGTGGTCTTGTTCGGTCTCCCAAGCCACGGTCACCGTGCCGCGGACCAGGTCCTCGATCACGCAGTCGCCTTCACGCGGCATCTTCAAGCGAATGGTTGCTTGGCGACCTTCCGCTTCATAGGCCTTGGCCGCTTCCTCGTCGGCCGCCATCCAACGCCGATCGTAGAAAAAGCGTTCGCCGCGTTTTTCGGCGGCATCGCGCTCGGCCTTCAATTCCTCGGGCAGGGCATAGTCGCGATAGGCGTGTCCGCTGGCGAGCAATTGGGCCACGGCGGCTTTGTGAAGATCGATGCGTTGGGATTGATAATAGGGACCGTTGGGGCCGCCCACCTCGGGGCCTTCATCCCAGTCGATGCCGAGCCACTTGAAACCCTCCAGGATCGGCTGCAGGGCTTCGGTCACGTTGCGTCCCGCGTCGGTGTCATCGATCCGCAGGATAAATTGCCCGCCGGATTGTTGGGCCAACAGCCAGTTGAAGAGGGCCGTACGGACACCGCCGATGTGCAAGTAACCGGTCGGACTGGGCGCAAAACGGGTTCGAATCATGGGATTTGAATGGGAGCGGGAGGACGGGAATAGCGACACGATATCAGCGCCCGCGGTTGAAACGAAGGGCGGCGCCGCGGTGCCCGATCCTAAGCCGCTCGGCCGGTGCGTTTGAGGTGCTTTCGCATCCGTCGCCGTTCCGCTTTGCTCATCGATTCCCAGTCGATGTCATCGGGATCGATGTCGTCGTCGAGGGCTTGCGCTTGATTGCCGCGCGACGGTTCTGCGGATTGCGAGCTGCGTTGCTGCCGAGCGGCGGAGCTGAGCGGGCCCGAGCCGCGTGATGGGGAACCGGCACCGCGAGCCGGAACGCGACCGGATGGCTGGGGCTTGGAGTTGCCGTTTGTCGCTTCGGTCTCCGAGTCATCCGTCTCCTCGGCGTCGACGTTCTTGCGTCGCAGCAGCCCGCCGAACCATCCTTTCTTTTTCTCCTGCGTCTCGGTCTCCGCGTCGTCGTCAGCATCAGCCACCGGCTTGGCCGCTTCGCCGTCCTGGTCCGCGGAGTCCGCCAACGGTTGGGGTTTCAGCCGCAGAGAGAACCAGCCTTTCTTTTTCGCCGGGCGTTCGCTGTCCGCGTGGTCGTCGGAATCGTTTTCGGATTCGGCTGCCGCTTCCTCCGCATCGTCGGTTGGCTCGGTCGAACGCGCCGCGCGAAGGCCGAACCAACGGCGTTTGGGTTTGGGTGGATCGGGGGCGCCGTCTTCGGCGGCATCGGCGGCATCGTCATCAACCGCGTCCCGCTGGGACGAGTCGCTGGGCGTGGCGTCGTTGGCATCGGCATCGGATTCGCTTTTCCCGCCGCGGCGTCTCAAGCGGGCGAACCAACCCGGCTTGTCCGGCCGCGCCGAATCGTTTTCATCGACGTCGGTTTCGATGTCTGTTTTGTCATCGTCGTCCTTGGAAGCCTGGTCGGATTTCGCCGCCGGGGCAACCGCGGGGGAACGCCGGGGTGCGACACTGGCGACGGCGCGACGCGGTGTCTCTTGCGGCTCAAAGAATTCCGACGGGAAGTCTTCCTCATCACGGTTGCGATGCTCGGCGACCCATTGGGCGAGACGTTCGCGGAGCGACGGGGCAGCGGGGATGTTTCGGATCTGGCGGTACATGGACCGCAGATAAAGCGTCGCGGCGACGAGAAAACAGGACCATGTCAGCATCGGCGCGGCAATCACCAGTGTCGCCTTGGCGGCGCCATCGACGACCACGATCTGCCAATGGGCCAGTTCTGAAAAACCGATCAGGACGGCCGAGACGATCATGGCAATCAACGCCGGTCGGCAAAGATAGACCTCGGCGATCAGTCGCATGGTCAAGATGATGCCGCCGACGTCCAGCACGATCCGTAACCAATTCGCCCCGGACAGCACCGCGCGGTCGCCGACCAGAAGATCCAGCGACGCGCCCAGCCAACCGACCAGATCGACGGTCGCGTGTACACTGGCCAACAGCAACACCACCAGCGTCAATTGCCACAACTGATAGTGGCCGCGATAGTCGTCGCGGCGGTGTCGGCGAAGCACGTAGATCAAGCGGGTGGCACCGGCCGAAAGCAGCAGCAGCATCGTCGTCCACCAAGCGGCAAAGCTGTCCGGCCGATGGATCAGCAGGGGGCGGGCGAGATCGGCGCGATAGGCAAGACTGGGCCAAGTGAACGCCGCGTGATGGAGCACGATCAGCACAATCGAGATCGCCAACACGATCAGTGCGGACAAGCCCATCGCCATTCGCGAAACCGGTACCAACGAAAACCAGCGTCCGCGGAGATGTTGATGCACGCGCGACCCGAAGGGCTGGGCCGGCTGTCGTGCGGCACGCAATTCCGCCGCCGCGCGACGCGTCGCCGGGGTGGAAGGGGTGTGGGGAGACACGTGCGAGTGGTACAGCACGCGCCGCCGGCGATCCGTGGTGCGGCGAAGTTGGGACATGAAGGACGGGGGCGGTCGAGTCGATCGAAGGCGGCAGTAATGCTGGAGCCAGTGACGCCGGAGCCAGTGACGCCGGCAATCGCGGCGGCGCTGGCGATCGCGGTGACGCTGGCGATCGCGGTGACGCTAGCAACGGTGTTGGCCGCTTCCAGCGGGAACGGTGAAATCGTCGCTCTGAGTTCCTACGAAATATCGCCGGACCGGGTCAATCGGGTTCCCAAGCCCGGCTCCCGGCAAGACGCCGAGGAGGTGTCGACACCGATGCCCAGGGGGGAGTGCCCACGATCGCTTGTGATCACCGAGTTCAAAACTGCCCGACTGCGAACCCGGACTGCGAACCCCGACGGGGGCACCAAGTGTCTCGCTGCCAGGCGGATCGGGCGTTTGAGGGTCGAAAGCCGCCGGCGGAGATGAAGGTTTCGCAAAAGTCGACGTTTCAGAGGGCGTTTGAGGCTCAATTGGGGGCCCATCCAGACTGTCGGGTTGACTAGAATGTCAATGCTGATGTGGTTCATCAGAAGACAGTGCGGATTGCAACACGCAACATCATCCCGATCGTGTCACCCCGGCCGGCCGCTAGGCGGGCAACAAGTGCAAGGATTTCGCAGCGATGAGTCAGAGTTTGCTGGACAGTCACGTTTTGATCTTGAACCGATTTTACATGGCCATTCGGGTGGTCGATGTGCGTCGAACGTTGACGCTGTTGTATCGCCAATGTGCCGAGGTGATCAGCCATGAAGCGGGCCAGTTCATCAGCTATGACTTTGACAGCTGGTGTGAAATGAGTCAGCTCAACGCGATCGAAAAGCAACCCGGCGATGACTTCATTCAAGCGGTCGGGTTTGAGATGCAAGTTCCGCGGATCGCTCGATTGATTCGTTTCGATCGGATGCCGATGCAGACGGTGCGATTCAATCGCAAGAACCTGTTTGCCCGCGACGAACACACCTGCCAGTACTGCGGCAAGGACTATCCGACGCACAAGTTGAGCTTGGATCACGTCGTGCCGCGGAGCCAGGGAGGACCGACGACGTGGGAAAACATCGTGGCGTGTTGTTTGCGGTGCAACAGTCGTAAGGGCGGCCGAACGCCCAAGCAAGCTGGCATGAAGCTGCGAACCAAGCCGGCCAAGCCACGGTTCAACCCGCTCGTCACGCATTCGGTCAATGACCCGCGTTACGATTGCTGGAAGACGTTTCTGCCGGCCGCCGGTTGAAATCGCTGCCGCATCAAAAAAAGCCTCGTCGGTGAATCACCGACGAGGCTCTTTGTTTGGCTGGGGGCCAAACAGGGATCGTCCCAATCGCGATCAATCGTCTGCCAGAGGCTCTTTCTTTTCGGTGATCACCTCGCACTCTTCAGATTTTTGAGCGTTCAATTCGATGTAGCTCTTCCACTCTTCGGGCAGATTGTCTTCGTGGAAGATCGCCTCGACCGGACATTCAGGCACGCAGGCTTCGCAATCGATGCACTCTTCGGGATGGATGTAAACCATTTGCTCGCCCTCGTAGAAGCATTCGACGGGGCAAACGACGACACAATCGGTGTATTTGCAACCCACGCAGGGTTCGGCGACGATATGAGTCATGTTCAAAAACCTTTCGTAACGGGAACCACTCAAGAATCAGCTCTTCGACCAATATATCGGCCGGAGAAGCGATTGGCTGCACCCCAACCTGTGCAACGAGGCAGCGATCGGTCATTCTTCAAAGATTCTGACCACTACCTTCGACTCGCACCCTGGCCTGCCGTGTCCCAACCCACCCCCCAACAGCTCCGTGTCAAACCGGGACGACAGTTTCCTTTTCTCTCCCGACACCCCTGGGTGCACGCCCATGCGTTGATCAGCGACGGCAACCGGTTCAGTGACGGCGGCAACCTGGAGCGCGGGGACATCGTCGAGTTAGTGGACATGGACGGAAATTTTCTGGGCCGCGGATTGGTCAATCCCCACAGCCGTTTGCGGGTGCGTTTGTACACATATGAGAGCACCACGCCGATCAACGATGCACTTTGGATCGAGCGGATTGACGCGGCGATCGGTCGGCGTCGGCTTTCCCGGACAGCGGAAACCGACGAAGCCGAACGGCTGATTTTCAGCGAATCGGATCTGATCAGCGGTCTGATCGTGGACCGTTACGCCGATTGTCTCGGCGTCCAATTTACCGCCGGCGCATTGATGAAATGGCGACAGCCGATTCTCGATCACCTGCAGCAGGTGACACAGTGCCGCCAGATCGTGGTCCGCGTGGATGAGAAAACGGCCAAGTACGAAGGGCTGGATCCTGAGCCGGGCACGCTGGCGATCGCCGGGGTGGAACTCAATGAGCCGGTCAAGTACCGCCAGAACGGACTCGATTTGACGGTCGACCTGGTCGGCGGCCAAAAAACCGGCGGCTACCTGGATCAGCGGCTTAATCACGAAGCGGCGGCGGGCTATTTGCGTGGAAAACGCGTCTTAGATGTGTGCTGCTACACCGGCGGGTTTGGATTGGTCGCGGCGCGACAGGGTGCGGAAAACGTGGTGGGCATCGACTCGAGTGCGTCGGCGATTGCGGCGGCCACCGAGTCGGCACAACGAAATGGGGTCTCCGATCGGATGTCGTTCTTGCAGGAAGATTGCTTTGACGCCCTCAAACGGCTCGGCGACGAGGGGCAAACCTTTGACGCCGTGGTTCTGGATCCCCCGCGTTTTGCCGGCTCGCGTCACCAGGTCGACCAAGCCTTGCGAGCCTACCGGCGTTTGAACAGTTTGGCCGTTGACCTGCTTCCCCCCGGCGGGATCCTGGTCACGTGCAGCTGCAGCGGTCGTGTTTCACGCAGCGAGTTTCTCAACATGCTGGTCGATGTGGGGCGTCGCCAGCGTCGCGACATCATCGTTTTGGAAAATCGAGGGCCGGCTCCGGATCACCCGCTGGCCGTCGGTTGCCCGGAAAGTGACTATTTAAAATGCGTGATCGCCCAGGTGGTCTAGAATTCTGGCAGACGCACGTCAAACAACCAGATATATTGATGCATCACGACAATCCTCTTTCTCGATCCTCTTCATCTCGGGGTCTGCCCATGTCGGGTGTGACGTTGAAAGTTCTTCACGGCGCCGATCGCGGCAAAGTCTTCGGCGATCTCATCCCACCGTTCACGGTGGGACGAGAAGAAGTCAATGACATCCAACTCAACGACGAGCGTGTCAGCCGTTGCCATTTCAAGATCCAGCGTGACAACGACCGGTTGGTCCTGACGGATTTGGACAGCACCAACGGGACCAAGGTCAACGGAGTGGAATATCCGCTCAAGATCCTTCGCAGCGGTGATCTGATCTCGGTCGGTCGAAGCCTGATGCTGGTCGGATCCGAAGAAGAGATTGCGGCGCGTTTGGCGGCACTGGGCAGCGAAAACCCGACCATGTCGCGGGAGATGTCTTCGTCGGAGAGTTCCGTTGCACTCGAGTTGAGTCAGGAGAAATCGCCTTTCCAAATGGACATCGCGTCGGTCCGAGAGATCCCCTCGATCCCGGACAACTTGAGCCCGGGGCAAAAAGCACAACTGTGCGAGATCTTGGATTTCTTGCAGCACCGTCTCTGCAAATTGGTGGAGACAGCCAAGATCGACGAGTCCAGCCAATCGGTCACCTTGAAGTTGAGTTCTTGGCAACGACTGTTGGGTGTCCAAGCACGTCTGGGGGAAATGCACCGCAAGATCGCCGACCCCGATTGGAACGGCGACTGACTGCCGGGGGCTGCACCCCGTGCCGTCTTCATCGGCTCTAAAGGCGTGATCGGAACGGCGCGAGCCGTCCGGTCGCGATTCAAAAACACCGTGAACGACCGGAGGGCTCGCGCCCTACCGCTAACAAGGAGCACCCCGCTTGGCGTCAAAGCCGATGGCACCGGGGCTGCCTCGTTCAGGCCCGCGGATGGTACTGTTGGTGCACGCGTTTGAGTCGGGAATGTTCGACGTGGGTGTAGATTTGCGTCGTCTGGATACTGGCGTGGCCGAGCATCTCTTGCACTTGTCTCAGGTCCGCACCGCCGGCCAACAAGTGCGTGGCAAAACTGTGCCGCAGTGAGTGGGGGCTAATGGCCGAATCGATGCCGACTCGTTTGGCGTAGTGCTTGACCAGACGCCAGAGTTGGATGCGATCGAGGGCCCGTCCGCTGCGTGATAGAAACAGTTCGTCCGGCGGGTGCGGTGGTTTTGCGGCCAGTTCGCCACGCAGCTCTTCGCAATAGCGTTCGATCGCCGCGATCGCTTGGCCGCCGATCGGGACCATGCGTTGCTTGCCGCCTTTGCCGGTGCACTTGAGATGTTTTTGGTCCAAGGAAAGATCACGGACCCGCAGCGAGCAGACTTCGCTGGCACGGCATCCGGTCGCGTACAACACTTCCAGCATCGCGATGTCGCGGAGCCAAAACGCGTCGGACCGGCGCGGGGCGCGGAGAAACAAATCGACCTGCCGCTGCGACAGCACGCCTGGCATCCGCTGCCACATTTTTTGGGCCGCCAGCAGTTCCGCCGGGTTTTCGCTGACTGTCCCTTCCAGTTGCAGGTACTTGAAGAACGTGCGAATGGCGACGACCGCGCGTGACACCGACGCCGGCGCGAGGCCTGATTCGGACAGGGTGCCCATGAACTGCGTCAGGTCGCCGACGCGAATCGAATCTAGGCGTTTCTTTCCCACCCAGCTGATGAAACGGTTCAGATCCCGCCCATAGGCTTCGATCGTGTTGTCGGCCAGGTGGCACTCGCCGCGCAGATAGTTCAAAAACTCCTCGCGAATGGTGTCGGCCGAGTGCGACGGTTTTTCGGGCGGCCCCGACTCCTGCATCAATTGCAACTTGGTTCGTCGTTTGGCCACCGATTGATTTCATCCGATATCGGGGGAAGATTGATGTATGGTTTCCGTAATCTCTTGGTCGGCACACCACGTCGCCACATCCGTTGCCCTTAATGCCTGAAGTGGATTTCATGAATGTTTTGGTTGTCGGTGGTGCCGGTTACATCGGTTCGCACGCCGTTCGATTGCTCACCGAAGCTGGCCACCGGGTCACCGTCTACGACAATCTCTCGCGGGGGCACCGCCAGGCGGTGCCGGACGGCATGCTGGTCGAAGGCGAATTGGCCGACCGGGCGAAATTGACCGGCGTGTTGAAAGACAAACAGATCGACGCCGTGATGCACTTTGCCGCCTTTGCGTTGGTCAATGAATCGGTCAATGATCCCGCACTGTACTATCGCAACAACGTCGTCGCGGCGATCGAATTGCTTGACGCGATGCGCGAAGCCGACGTCAAGAAAATCGTCTTCAGCAGCACGACGGCGACCTACGGCGAACCCGACACGATTCCGATTGCTGAAACGACGCTTCAACAGCCCATCAATCCCTACGGGTTTACCAAGCTGGTCTTTGAACAGGCGCTTGCCGATTACGCCGCGGCGTACGGGTTCGGCTACGCGGCACTCCGCTACTTCAACGCCGCCGGTGCGCGGCCGGACGGGTCGATCGGCGAAGACCACACCCCGGAATCGCATCTGATCCCGATCGTCTTGCAAGTGGCGCTCGGCCAACGCGACGCGATCACCGTGTACGGCGACGACTACCCGACACCCGATGGGACCTGCGTCCGCGATTACATTCACGTCGACGATCTCGGTGCGGCTCACCTGGTCGCGCTGGAAAAACTGCAACCCGGCAAAGGCATCTGCGTTAACCTGGGGACGGGCCGGGGCACCAGCGTCCGAGAAATCATCCAGGCCTGCCGCGAGGTCACCGGCCATCGGATCCCCGAAGTGATGGGGCCCCGCCGCGCCGGCGACCCGCCGGAACTGGTTGCCGATGCGAGTCTGGCGGCCGAGTTGCTGGGATGGAAAACCCAGTACAACGATGTCAAAAGCATCGTGGAAACCGCCTGGAAGTGGCATCAAAGCCACCCGAACGGCTATTCCGACGCTTTGCACTAGAATTTTGGGCTCTCGTGAGCGCAAATTTCGTTCGCCAAAGGGAGGCGTGGTCCACAGACACGCCAACAGCTTCGTCAACGTTTAGCAGCAAGAGATTCAGCAATCGTTGCTGTTTAGCCTTTAGGCGATTGCCGGTCGCTGCGAGCGTGGGCGGCTGAAGCCTGCACACCAACACTCATGCCTGTGTCATTGGTACCCGACCCCATTTCCGTTCGACAAACGCAACCCGAACATTCGAAGCCGACAACGAACTACCTTTCTGGTCCCGCAACGGTCGCAAGAACGCGACTGACGCCCCGCCGACTACTTTAATGAAGATGAAACGAATCATCCCCCTCGCGACGCGTTGCGTCCTGCTCCTCGCCACGTTCATGGTCGATCTGGTTGCCGGCGGGGTGATCGGTGGGGGAACAGCCCATGCGGTCGAACTGGATCGACGCCAAAAAGCGATCGTGTCGACGATCGGTGCGACGATTAATCGGGCCGGGAAGGCTTACTTCGAAGGCAAGTACGATTCGTCGGGCAACGAGATTCGCAAGGCGCTTGAGCAGGTCGAACGCGCGGTCGACCTGGGGAGCCCCGAGCTGTACGACGCCATTGTCGTACACATCGACAAGATCTCGCGGGCTCATGCGATGCTGGAGTTGGAAGGGATCTCACTGCCGCCGTTTCGACGTCCGCCGCGTCCGACCGGGACGGCGTCGACTCCGATGGCGTCGTCCGATCCGCCCGATCCGAATTCACCCGATCCCAACACGCCCGGCACCCCGCCATCGGGCACCCTGGTCAGCTTCACCAAAGACGTGGCGCCGATCTTGAGCAGCAAATGTGGTCGTTGTCACATCAGCGAACGTCGCGGTGGATTTAGCACGTCCAGCTACACCGCGTTGATGCAGGGGCCACCCGAAGGCGTCGTCGTGTTCGCCGGTGACGTCATCGGCAGCCGGCTGATCGAGACGATCGAAACGGGCGACATGCCACGCGGCGGCGCCAAGGTCAGCGCGGCCGAACTGGATACGTTGAAAACATGGATCACCCAGGGCGCCAAATTCGATGGCAACGATCCGAATCAAATGCTCGCCGCCGGCAACACGCCCGCCCCGGCGATGGAAACCAAGCCGCCGGTGATCACACAAGCGACAGGCAACGAAACAGTTAGCTTTTCCTTCGATATCGCGCCGCTGCTGGTCGAGCATTGTGGCGGCTGCCACATCGACGCCATGCAGGTCCGCGGCGGATTGAGAATGACACGTTTGTGCAAATGATGCGCGGCGGTGACAGCGGGGCGGTCATCACACCGGGGCGTGGCGAAGCGAGTCTGTTGGTCAAGAAACTGCGCGGGACCGCGACCGACGGCGAACGGATGCCGGCCGGTGGGCGGCCACCGCTGAGCGACGATTCGATCGCGTTGATTTCCAAATGGATCGATGAAGGCGCGACCCTCGATGCGAACCAATCCCAACCGATCAAAGTGATCAGCAAACTCGCCTGGGCCTCACGCGCCTCGAGTGCCGAGATGTCCGCCAAGCGAGCCGAATTGGCCGATCGAAATTTTAAACTGGCCAACTCATCGACAGCGCTGACCGAATACCAAACCGACCACTTCCGCGTCGTCGGTTCCGGTTCGCAGCAGACCTTGGAAGTGGTAGGCCGGGCGGCAGAAAAACATCTCAAAATCGCCAAGTCGGTCGCGCGACCGGCGTCAGCGACGGCCGCCGAAGATTACTTCCACGGCCGCGCGACGATCTTTGTTTTGCCACGCCGCTATGACTACAGCGAGTTTGCCAAGATGGTCGAGCAACGCAGCGTGCCGAGCGATTGGTCGGCCCACTGGCAGTACGACGGGATCGACGCGTACGCCGCTACCGTGGCGTCGGAAACCGAGGACGAAGACGCCATTGAATCTCGACTTCTGGCCCCGATCGTGAGTCTGGCGGTGGCCAGCCGCGGCAGTGATGTCCCGCGTTGGTTCGCCGAAGGGATCGGTTCGGCCACCGCGATGCAACAGAACGCCAAGAGCCGCAGCGAGAAAGAAAAATTGCGGGTGTTGGCTGGTGAAGCAGCATCGGCGGTCAAAGATGCCAAGGCCTTCTTGGACAACAAGCTCACGCCCGAGCAAGCGGACTCGTTCGGGACCGCCTTGGCGATGTCGATGTTAGATCGCGGCCGCCGCAAAATGCTGGATGCCACGTTCCGATTGCTCGATGACGGCAAATCATTCAACGATGCCTTCGTCGGCGGGTTCGGCGTCACGCCCACCCTCTACATCGACCAACTGCTCCAGTTCGCGCGCTAGCGGGTTAACGGTCTGTCGATTGAAGCCCGCACGCGTTAGCAAAGGGGCCACGCATCGGCACCTGTGGGGTAAGCTTCCAGCTTGCCATCGGATAAGCTGGAAGCTTACCCAATCCAAGCGAACCAATCGAGCCATGAACCCGAGCCCCGAACAAGCCAAAGCGAGCCAGTCCGCCGTCCGCGCCGCCGGTGACCGCACGATCGAGCAATACCAGAACTGGATGCAGACCAACGCGGCGGCTCATTTGATGCGCGCGGCGCGACAGTCGGGGCTGACCGCTCGGTTGCGTGAAAAGCAACACACGCTCGAAGAACTTTGCCAATCCCTGTCGCTGCAGCGAGAGACCACCGCACTGTTGCTCGACGCCTTGGTGGCGATCGGGTTCGTCGAGCAGTATGGGGACGATTTTGCGCTGGCCAGGGCCGGGCATCTGCTTTGCCAATACGATGACGATTTGGGCGACCGCCGCTGGGAAGGTCTCGTTGACCGATTGAGCGACCCCGAAATCGCGTCGTCCGCCGATGCCGCGGAATACCGCGCTCGCAATGCCGCGACCCAGTGGATTCACACCGCCGCGGCGATGCAGGCGGCCGAAATCTTGGACATCGGCGGCCCAGACGCCTCCCCCGGCCCGAAGATCCTGGACTTGGGTTGCGGGTCGGCCGTGTGGAGTTGCGCGATGGCGCATCGTGACGCCGAGGCGAGTGTCGTGGCCGTCGATGAACCGGCAGCGCTGCAGGCGGCTCGACGCACGGCCGAGTCGATCGGGCTGGGCGATCGCTTCAAAACCATTCAAAGCGATCCGCTGGCTGTCACCGTGGGCGAGCAGCAGTTTGAACTCGTCGTGTTGGCCCAGATGCTGTCCGGTTATTCGGACGATCAAGCCGCCGGCCTGTTGGAAAAAGCAACGGCGGCTCTGAAACCGGGCGGCCGGATTGCGGTGCCCGACTTTTACATCGGACCGGGGCGGGCCGGGTTAAAGGAATCGCTGGGGCGATTGTCGATCCACCTGGCGACCCCGCGGGGCCGGGTCCGCGATTTGCGCGAGTGCCAGGCCATGTTTCAGGCTGCCGGGCTGGGCGGGATTCAATTCACGTACTTGGCCGCCAGCGAAGCGGGGCTGGGGATGATGGTGGCCGAAAAACCGTAGCATGGGGCGAGGGAACTGGTGCGTTGACTCGGTCTGTCGAGTCCGTCGGCGGTCGATCCAGGCGGGCGATCGGCGTTACTTTGCCCCCGAGTCGCCCTTTTTTTTAATCGTGGATTGACGAAACCGACTCAGAATTTCTACGATGCTGAGCCAAATTTGATTCGAAATCAACACCATACTTACCCCCCCAAGCAGCAATGGCTGTCCCCAAGCGAAAACACAGCAACAGTCGAACCGGCAAACGCCGCAGCCACGATCGCGTCAAGAAACGCCAAATTGCGTATTGCCCGCAGTGCAGCAGCTCGGTGCCGACGCACACGATTTGCCCCAAATGCGGCTATTACCAAGGGCGTACCGTTGTCGAGCCGGTTGACGAGTAATCGTCCGGCGTGAATCGGACGATTCTTTTCGACGCTTTCCGCCGTGCCATGTTGCCGGGTGTCGTTTGTGGCACCGGCATGTGGTTGTTCGGCGGTTTTCTTTTTTAACGGCTGTTATCAATGGACGTAAATTCCGCCGGGATTCTGTTTCCGGGTCAGGGGGCACAGGGCGTCGGCATGGGGCGATGGCTGTGCGAAACCTATCCGATCGCCAACGAGACATTCGCCGAAGCGGGTGAGGTTCTCGGCTACGATCTCGCCGATCTGTGCCAGAACGGCCCGCCCGAAAAACTCGATGCGACCGAATTTTGCCAGCCCGCCTTGTTCACCGTCGGCATCGCCGCGTCCCGGGTGTTGGCAGCGGAGCATCCCGAGCGGGTCCAGCGGATCAGCGCCAGTGCGGGGCTGAGCCTGGGTGAATACACCGCGGTTTGCTTTGCCGGTGGGTTGGAATTTGCCGACGGGTTGAAATTGGTCCAACGCCGCGGCCAAGCGATGCAGTCGGCTTCCGACGCCGTCCGAAGCGGGATGGCCAGCGTCATCGGGATGGAGCTGGAAAAGTTGCAAGCACTGTGCGACGAGGTGCGGCAGGACGATGAGGTCCTGCGTCCGGCGAACCTGCTGTGCCCCGGCAACATCGCCGTCTCCGGCCACCTGACGGCCATCGAGCGTTTGCAGCCCGCCGCGGTTGAGGCCGGAGCGATGAAAGTGGTTCCGCTGTCGGTTGCCGGCGCGTTTCACACCTCGCTGATGGCGCCGGCGGTCGAGTCGCTCAAGCAAGCCCTGGCAGAGATCCCCCTCAGCGACACCCGCATTCCCGTCTACAGCAACGTCGACGCGGCGCCGCATCAATCGGCCGATGAGATCCGCGACCTGCTCAGCCGCCAAGTCACCGAGCCGGTGATGTGGGAGGCGAGTATTCGCCGCATGATCGCCGATGGAATCGAAGGGTTTCTCGAAGCCGGCACCGGTCGCGTGCTGCGAGGAACGCTGAAGCGGATTCAGCGCAAGATCCCGACCGATGGATTTGGCGACCAGTAGAGCGTTTCCAGGAACATGCAATCGAGAGACCGATTGCCCCGTCTTCCCGACCCCAAGATTTTCCCCGAACGAGAAACATGGAACTGACACTCAAAGCCGATCTGTCCGGCCAAGTCGCGATTGTCACCGGCGCGTCACAAGGATTGGGTAAAGCCGTCGCGGTGGCGCTGGCGATGAACGGCGCCACGGTCGCCTGCATGGCCCGCAATGCAGAAAAACTGGCGGCGACGGTCGCGGAAATCGAAGCCGTCGGCGGCAAGGGGATCGCCTTGGCCTGTGACGTGACCGACCGTGCAGCGACCGCCGCGGCGATCGAAGGCGTGGCCAAGGAGCACGGCCGGCTGGACATTCTGGTCAACAACGCCGGCATCACACGCGACAAGACGATGCGTGGGATGAGCGACGAAGAATGGGACAGCGTGATCGCGACCAACCTGACCAGCTGTTTCGTCTGCTGCCGAGCCGCTGCGGGGGTCATGCGAAAGAAAAAATATGGCCGAATCATCAACATGGCCAGCATTTCGGGGCTGATCGGCAACCAGGGCCAAGCCAACTATTCGGCCAGCAAGGCCGGGATGATCGGCATGACCCGAACGATGAGCAAGGAATTGGTCAATCGCGGTGTCACGGTCAATGCGGTAGCCCCGGGCTTCATCGCCAGCGACATGACCGACGCGATTCCCGCCGGGATTTTGGACGAAGTGATCAAGACAATTCCCGCCAAACGCATCGGAAACCCCGAAGATGTCGCTGCCGCGGTGCTGTTTCTCGCCTCCCCGGCCGCCGGATATATTTCTGGCCAGACGATCGTCGTCGACGGGGGAATCACCGGATAGCGAGTCGATCGGCCCCGTAGCGGGCGCCGTAGCGACTTTCGGCAACCTTAGCCGACTGAAAACCTTCGCGAGATGGTGAGTCGGGAACCCCGGCATATTGACGCCTTTTGCTTGTTTCCCCTATCTTTTCGGCGAATCAACGAAGCGTCTCCGGGCTCCAAACCCTGCCGTCTCGTTCCTCCCTACAGATGAGGGGCGTTTCGTTCCCTCGATAACTTCCCTTTGCAGATCAAACCATTGGAGATTGCTTATGGCTACCGTCGAAGAGCGCGTGGTCGATATCGTTGCTGAACAACTTGGTGTCGAGAAAGACAAGATCAGCCGCGAAACGTCCTTCGTCAACGACCTGGGTGCCGATTCGTTGGATACCGTCGAACTAGTGATGGAGCTTGAAGAGGAATTCAACATTAGCATTCCTGACGAAGCTGCCGAAAAGATCCAAAAGGTCGGCGAGGCGGTGGACTTCATCGAGAATGCCAAAGGCGAAGACGCCTGATTCGTCCCTCGTTCGAACCACCTTATTCAATCGCATTGCCGCCTCATGGTCTTGTGGTGATCCGGCTCCAGCAGCCGCTTACCGATCATTGTGGGCGGCATTTTTTTCATTCGGACCTCTCGAACCTCTGATTCGTCACGTTCGCAGCTTTGATCAATTGAACGCATCGCCAAGGCATCACGATGACCCAGGGTTCATCACACACCGTGTCACAACCACAGATTTTCCGAGGTGATCGCCGTGTGGTCATCACAGGCATCGGCGCCGTCACTCCGCTCGCTCTGGAAGTCCCCAAAATGTGGGACCGATTGATCGCCGGGGAAAGCGGCGTCGGCAAGATCGAGCTGCTCGACACGTCCGAGTACAAAGTTCATTTCGCCGGTGAAGTCTGGAACTTCACGCTCGACGGTGTGACCGATCCGCGCGAAGCGAAACGACTCGATCGCTTCACCCAGTTCGCCGTCCACGCCGGCCACCAAGCGATTCGGGATTCGGGCGTCGAGTTCGAATCCGTCGACCGCACCCGCTGCGGCGTCATCCTGGGCAGCGGCATCGGCGGGCTGATCGAAATCGAAAACCAGATCGAACGCATGCTGACCAAGGGACCCTCGCGGGTCAGTCCCTTCACCGTGCCCAAGATGATGGTCAACGCCGCCGGCGGGAATATCTCCATCACCTACGGGCTCAAAGGACCCAACTATGCCGTCGCCACCGCCTGTGCCAGTGCGACCAACGCGATGGGTGATGCGCTCCGCAGTATCCGGCTCAACGAAACCGATCTGGTCATCACCGGTGGCAGCGAAGCGGCGTTGACCCGGATGGGACTGGCCGCATTCCAAAACATGAAGGCCCTCTCGACGCGAAACGAGGAACCGACCAAGGCCAGCCGCCCGTTTGATGCCGATCGCGATGGCTTTGTGCTCGGCGAAGGCGCCGGGGTATTGGTCTTTGAGGAACTCGAACACGCCAAGAAACGTGGGGCAAAGATCTACGGCGAAGTCCTCGGATACGGAACCACCAGCGACGCCGGGCATATCACCGCGCCCGACGCCGACGGAATCGGTGCCGCTGCCGCGATGACCGCCGCCCTTGCCGATGCCAGGATCGATCCGGCAAACGTGGACTACATCAACGCCCACGGCACCAGTACCCCGTTGGGCGACAAAGCCGAAACCACCGCCATCAAACGCGTCTTCGGCGATGCCGCCTACCAGACCAGCGTCAGCAGCACCAAGTCCGCACTGGGACACTCGCTCGGTGCCAGTGGTGGAGTCGAGGCCGTGATTCTTTGCAAAACCATCGAATCCGAAGTCATCCCGCCGACCATCAATCTGGAAACGCCCGATCCCGACTGCGATCTCGACTACACCCCCAACGAGGCCAAGTCACGCGCCGTCAAAGTCGCGATGAGCAATAGCTTCGGATTCGGTGGACACAACGCCTGCATCGTTGTTGGTCGGTTCGACGGCTAGTGCCCCAACCGCTTTTAATGTTGGGGTTGTGTTGGTCGAGCGGAAAAGGGGTCAGGTACCAAAAACCAAATGGCCCGTAGGGTGCTTCGCATTTTTGGTACCTGACCCCTTTTCCGCGGCACCCTAAATCTAAAAGTTGACGGAGCACTAGTGCCCCCGTCAACGATTAAATTGGGGGGCGTGACCCAAATGGCACGGCAAGGGTGTTGGTGTGCAGGCTTTGGTCGCTCACTGTCGCTGCGTCGCAGCGTCCAGGAATCGCCTAAAGGCTAAAACACCAACACCTCCCTAAAACACCGCGTCGGCTGGTACGCTATTGCCATGCCACCTCTCAAATCGCCAAACGCGACCCATCCGCCCGAGCGCGGAAACATCCTCGATCGCGACGAGTACATCGAACAGGCCCACCTGTTTGAATTGCTGCACGAACAAGCCGGGGGCAAGTTTCCGATCCAGGACTTGCTTGAACAGCTCCGCCACGAAGTCTTGGCGACCACACGGTTGCCGATGGCGATGGAGTACTTGCTGACCGAAGTCAAACACTCCGGATTGCTGGGGCCGGCGATGCGACAGCTGGCCCATTACTTCACGCCGTTCCAAACCTATTTGGTCGACCAGAGTGAATCGGACACCGGCCGGTTCATGATGAACACCGCCTTCAAAGTCATGCAGGCCGAAGCGGAGTACCGTGTCGAAAAAGCCAGTCCGGCCGGAATGTTCTTCTTTCAATTCGAGGTCCTGTGCCGAAATCGACTCTCTTACGATCGCGGATTGACGGCGATGAGCGGCGATCCAATCTATGACGACCGTTGGAGCAAGTGGATC
The DNA here is from genome assembly GCA_033042175.1 of Phycisphaera sp. RhM. GTDB lineage: Bacteria > Planctomycetota > Planctomycetia > Pirellulales > Pirellulaceae > Stieleria. Next base: position 91,028 of record WCIL01000001.1, on the reverse strand, counting down.
CTCGGCCTCCGCGCCCAAATCGGTCTGATCGACTTTGCCGACCTCGTCTTCCTGGTCAGCGAGGACTACCGCAACAAACTCAAAGCGGCCGGCAAACCTGTCGACGACAAAGGCCCGTTCCTGTTTGGCGAAAAGGAAGGCCGGATCGCGCTGGCCAATCGCCGCAAGGATCCGCTGTACTTGTTCAGCGCACTGCAGCGGCACCTCGGCTATCCGGCCGTACCCAAGCCCGCCCCGGCGGACGAGACCCAGGATCTGATTCCCCAGATGGCTCGGCGAATCGAGCGGCTGGAGGCCCGGATCCAGCTGATGGAAGAGGAACGCCGGGCGTCGCTGGATATCACCAAGTTCTACGAACAAAACAAGCACCGCTTGAAGCTTCCAGAGTGAACATGCGCGCAGGGTGATGGCGGGTCAACTAGAATGGCCCGAGCACCCCGAGACGGCAACACCATGGCGCATCGATGAGCGAAGACGACATCACCCAGCCGACCAACGCGTCTCAAACCCCTTCCCGACTCGACGATCAGGTCGTCACCAGCGACTACTCTTTGGAATCGGCCCGGCAACATGCGTCCGAAGAGGAACTGACAAGGATCGAAGAGTTTTCCGTCTTGGGGTTTCTGGGCAAGGGCGGTTTCGGAACGGTCTATCGCGCGTATGACGGCTTGCTGCAACGCGAAGTCGCGCTCAAGGTCCCGCATCAACGTCTGGTCAATCAATCCGATCTCGCCGCGGCGTATTTGCGTGAAGCCCGCGCGATGGCCAGCTTGGACCATCCCCATATCGTGCCCGTGTATCGGGCCGCCGCGACGCAACAGGTCGCCTGCTATCTGGTCACCAAGCTGATTCACGGTTGTCCCTTCGGCCAGTGGATTCGGCGAAAACGTCCCTCCTATCGACAACTTGCCGATGTCCTCCGCCACGTCGCCGACGCACTCGCCTACGCCCATTCCCGCGGCATCGTCCACCGCGACATCAAACCGGGCAATATCCTGATCGACGAAGAGGATTGTCCGTATGTCGTCGATTTCGGTTTAGCATTGCGCGATGTCGAGCGTGAAGGCCGTAGTGCCTACATCGGAACGCCGGCCTACATGAGTCCGGAACAGGCGCGGGGTGAAGGCCACCGGGTCGACGGGCGCTCGGACATTTTTTCCCTCGGCACGGTGTTGTATCAATCGCTGACCGACAGCAAGCCGTTCAAGGGCGAGGACCGCGACAGCCTGTTCCAAGAGATCATCTATCACGATCCGGTCGATCCTCGTGAAATCGAGCCCGAGGTGCCGGCGGAACTCGCGCGGATCTGTCTCAAGTCGCTTTCGAAGTCCGTTCACGACCGCTACGCCAGTTGTGAGCTGCTGGTCGATGACTTGGCGCACTTTGTCGAATCGATCGACGGCGAGTCGTCCACGTCCATCGCGTCGGCTCCGTCGGCGTTTGGTCCCGGCGCAGTTCAGGCAGACAGCCACCGCCAGCGCCGTACCCTCCCCAAAGGACTTCGCCCGTTCGATTTGCGAGATGCCGAACACTATTTGGAATTGTTGCCCGGACCCTATGACCGCGACGGCTTGCCGGACATTGTGCGATTTTGGTTGGCGCGGATCGAGTCGAACGATGCGTCCAGAGCCGTCCCGGTCGGACTGATCTATGGACCCAGCGGGTGCGGGAAAACGTCGCTGGTCCGGGCCGGCATCATGCCGCGATTGGGCAGTCCGTGCACCAGCATTTATCTGCAAGCGACTCCCGAATCAACCGAGTCGGCCCTGGCCGGTGCGATCCGATCGAAATTCGGTGATGCCCGTTTTGGATCGGTCACGGATCTGGCGGACCTGATTGCAGCGCTCCGCCGCGGCAATCAACCCAAGGTCGTGATCTTCATCGATCAGTTCGAACAGTGGCTGTTCTCGCATCCCGACATCGAACGCGAATCGTTGACCGCCGCGCTGCGACAGTGCGATGGCGTGCAGGTGCAATGCATCTTGATGGTGCGCGATGACTTTTGGCTCGGCATTTCACGATTGATGCAAGCGATCGATTTGCCGATCGCCGAAAACGAAAACGCGACGCTGTTGGATCTGTTTGATACCCGCCACGCCCGTCATGTGCTGGCGCTGTTCGGCGCCGCGCACGAGCGATTACCTGATTCACAGACTCACTTCAGCCCACGCCAAAATCAATTCTTGGATTCCGCGATCCGTTACCTGGCCAGCGACGGCCGAGTGATCTGTGTCCAGTTGGCGCTGCTGACCGAAATGCTCAAACATCGCAACTGGGAAACGAGCTCGTCGCTGTTCAAAGACGGCGGCACCGGCATCGGGGTGCGGTTCTTGGACGAGACGTTCGACAATGAGCGTTCGCCGCGGCGGATCCGGTTGTTCGCCGAAGGCGCCGAGCATGTTCTCCGCGCCCTGTTGCCCGAATCGGGGTCGAGTATCAAAGGCGCCGTGCGGAGCGAGCAGGAACTGATGGAAGCGACCGGCTACCGCGACAAAGCCGCGTTCCGTCGACTGATCGCTGTGCTCGATGGTGAACTGCATCTGATCACCCCGACCGACCGGACCGAAGAAGACAGCTTTAGCAGCGAATCGTCGACTAGCCAGATCGGCACGACCGGCTATCAGCTGACGCATGATTTCTTGATTGCGCCCATCCGTCACTGGGTCGAATTGCGAAACCGCACCACCAAAGCCGGCAAGGCGCGATTGCGGCTGGATGAATTCACCGAACTGTACCGTGCTCGTCCGCTGCCCCAAGCGTTGCCGACGCTCAGCGAATACCTTGCCGTTCGTCGACACATTCCGCCATCGACCTATACCGGACCGCAGTTGAGGATGATGAACGCCGCCCGACAGCGCCATCTCGGTCGGCTCGGGGCGTGGTTGCTGGTCGTCGGATTGTTGTTGGCCGTCAGCTGGGGCGGCTACGCGTTCGTGTTCAACCAGATTCGACAGCGAGACAGTCAAGCGGCGCTGACCCGCTTGGTCGACGCCGAGCTTTCCGAAGCGATCCCGTTGGCCACAACGCTGCGCGAGGATGCGTGGATTCGAACTCAGGCTTCAACGCTCGTTGCCGATCCAAACTCCAGGCCATCGGCTCGTGTCCGCGCGGCGCTGGTCAATGCAGACCGGAACGTCGTTTCGGCAGAAACATTGACCAGGCACGTGTTGACCGCGCCGGTCGACGAGGTCGTCCAGATCGCGCGGCACATCGTTCCCTTGATGAACTCCACCAACGAGCTGGCGGTCGGCCTGTGGCGAGACCAAACTGCGACGCGCGGGGAATTGCTTCGCGCGGCCTGTCTGATCGCCAACGATCCCGGCAACATCGGGGGGTTCGATGATCCTGACGATCAAGCGGTTTTGATGCAGTTGCTGTTGGCCGAAAACCCGGTCTGGTCGAAGAGCTGGGGGCAGGGATTTGCGCCGCTGGCGGAGATGTTGCTGCCGCGGCTTGCCGAATACTTGTCGGATCCGCAGCGTGATCAACCTTCGTTGACGGCCGTCAATTTGGTGCGTCAGTTCGCCGAAACGGATTTCCACTTGCTCGCCGACCTCGTCCGCTCCGCCCACGCCTCCGAATTCAACTTGCTGTTGGAAACGATGGAAGCGGATCCGGATCGGGCACGTGATGCGCTGCGGCGACAATGGGATCAGATCAGCCAGGCCGAGACCGCGGTGATCGATGTCACACGCCCCTGGGGGTCGCCCTGGTGGGTCGTCGGCGATCGCGCACGAGTCGATTTGTCGTCCGATCCTGCAATCGACGACGCCCTCTTGGGACAGCTTGATTCTTTTCAATCGGTGCTCGGCCCGCACGCGATCGTGGCCCACCAAGTCCCGCACGATCGTCTCGCTGGACTCGCCACCGAACTCGCCAACAGCGGCTATCGAATCGGACATCTCGCCGTCTATCGCCACGACGCGCAGCGTTATTGCTTTGTCCTGTTCACGAGAGACTCGTTGGAGTCGAAGTATGCGTTGGATCTCTCGGCCGATCAGGTGCGCGCACTCAATCGCGACCATCGTGATGAAGGCTTTCTTCCCGATAGTATCAGCGGCTACGCCGACGAGGATGAAACCCTGCGATATTTCGTCAGCTGGATTCGTCGGCCGCACAACAACGGCGTGACCGCTGCTGACCTGTACATCGAGGTGCCGGGGAACAATCACCAGACCGACGGATGGCAGCCGATGCTCCAAAGGGGCCTATCACTGCCGCGTTTCAATCTTTCGGTCCAGCAATCGGATCTGCCCGAACAATTCACGTCCATCCGCTGGCAAACGACTCGCGGGATTCGATACGCAGACGCTTGGAACCAGTCGGCCGACGAGTGCCGCCAGATCATCCAATGGAATCGATCCTCGCCGGTGCTTGTGGCGGGATCCAGCTTGGCCGCCGACGGTCGACGCGACGGCACGGTCACTCCGGTCTGGTGGCAGGATCTGCCCGTGGAGACGCAGTTACTGGAGCACCAGGGACGACTCGATCACCTGCGTGCGGCGGGAAAACTGATGGCCCAAGGTTACTTTCCCGTTTCACTCGATGCGGCCGCCTTTGACGACGATCGGACGTTTCGATTTCAGTCGGTCTGGTGGCGCGGGCTGCCGGAGATCGATGCGCAGGTCGCCTCAGCCAGGATTCGCTGCAATCTGGCACTGGCGCAATTGCGATTGCAACAAGACCAGAATGTGAAAGCCGCACTCGCCGGCCGATGGGGCGAGGAGACGCGCGGCGCCGTCATCGCCGGATTCGGTGAATTCAAGTTGCCGCCCGAATGGTTATTCAACCAGATTAAAAACTCGCAAGATGACCAAAGCCCGCAAGACGCGACGAGAGTCCGCAGCTGCTTGATGGCGTTGAAACTGATTCCGTTCGACCAAGTCAGTCCGCAACAACGGTTGTCGGCCACAAAGGTTTGGCGTGATCCACTTCAGCGAACGACCGACCCGGGCATTCGATCCGCTTCACTCGCCCTGGCGGTCGCTTGGAATCTGGATCTACCCTTGCCGTCGTCGAGTGATCCCGATCGTGAGTTCCTGGCCGTCTCGGGGCAGCGGATGGTGGTCGTTCGGCCCGAATCAATTGTTTGGCTCGGTTCGTACGGCAATGAACCGGGGCGTGACGGACAGAAAGAGCCACGGACGGCGTTTGCGATCGACCACGACTACGCGATCGGGGCGACCGAAGTGACCGTCGAGCAGTTCCTGGCGTTTCGCAGCGATTTCGACTACCCCGAAGACTATGCCCGATCGGTGGACAGTCCCGCGATCAATGTGACCTGGTATGACGCGGCAAAATATTGCCGCTGGTTGAGCGAGCAAGAAGGCATTCCCGAAGACGAGATGTGTTATCCCGAAATCGATGCGATCAAGCCGGGCATGGTCATCTCGGCGGGATCGGTGGATCGAGTCGGCTATCGGTTGGCAACCGAAGCGGAGTGGGAATATGCCTGCCGCGGCGGCGTGGATCGCAACCGTTGGTTCGGCTTTGACCCGAAACGGCTCGATGACCATGCTTGGACGGTCAGCAATTCCGGATTTCGAACCCAGCCCGTCGCCCGCTTGTTGCCCAACGACTATGGGCTGTTCGACATGTTGGGCAACGTGATGGAATGGTGCCACTGCGTCGATCGCGCCTACCCCCGCCAATCGCTCGCACCGGCGTCTGATCCCGGCAATGAATGGTTCGACGTGGAAGGACGCACCAGGATGATCACGCGCGGCGGCGCGATGCTGTACCAGCCCGGTGACGCACGCGCCTCCCAACGCAACGTTCACGGCGCCGATTCGCGTTGGGTCTACATGGGATTCCGGCTTGCCAGGACGATCCGGCCGACGCTCGAGTGATCGGCCGCTTGACGGCCTGTCGGTTCCTAAGGTGCGGGCCCGTCGACTCGCGCCAAACGGCCCCTCATCGATGTAGCCAAGCTCAACGGGTTGTCCGCGTGATCGACCAGCCTTCCGGAGGATCCGGCAACTCGAAGGCTTCGTGGTAGGCACGCTGCGCTCGCTCGACCCAGACCAAGGTTTGCTGGTGCAGCTTGGTCGGCTTCATTCGGACAGCTTGACTGGCCAGCGATCTGGCCTGTCCAAACTCTTGTTTGGCCACCGCCGCGATTGCCAAATTGTGCACCGCAACGGATGAAAACGGATATCGCTGGTAAACCTCTTGCCAGATCGCTTCCGCCTCACCCCATCGGCCGGCGACTGCCAAGGCATTGCCGCGACGAATGGCTTGGGTGCCGGGCAGCAAGTAGGGGATTTCGAGCTGCACACGTTCCCGCGCCACCGACGGTGTGATCAGCGGCAAGGTCTCGCGAACGAGCGCCGATTGCAATGCCGCATCCTTGTCGACGGCCAACGCCAAATCGGGGTAGCGTTTGAGCGCGGATTCCAATTCCACCACGACCGGTTTGCCCAAGGGCCGACCGTCGGTCGGTGCCTGGACGTCCGCGCTGACCGGCATCAAACGCCAGGAAACGGTCAGCCGGTTGCCCGCTTCGGTGATGGATCGGGGACGCCGGTCCGGAAGAATCTCGCCGCGCAAGATGAAGTCGATGTGTCCTTGCTGAGCCCTTTTGGCCAGCGCCAGATCGCTTTCGTCGTCGGCGTTGTAAGACACCAAGGAGACGCCTTGATCAAAGCCCGGCGTCGATTCGTTGATCGATTCGGCGGAAACCAGGTGGGTGCAGCGGCCCGCGTCGGCGGGAGCGGCCTGCAGCAGTTTTTCATGAATCGGCGTGGCCAGTTCCCGTGGACCGACGATCTTGGGAACCATCACCGAATGACCCACCGTGGAACGCAGCGTCGGTGGCGACCAAACGTGAATCGGAGCGCCCATGCGACAGCCACCCAGGGACGTGAAACACGCAACCAAGAGGGCACAGCGGGCGAGCGGACGAACACACGTGACAATCATCCCCGACGCGATACTCAATCGGTGCAAATCGAGTCAAGAGCGAAACAAAGGGGTCAGAGCGAAACAAAGGGGTCAGGCCTCTTTGTTAGGGGATCTGCCCTTGATGCATCAAAGAGGCCTGACCCCTTTTGCGCTCTGACCCCTTTTGCGCTCGACAAACGCAACCCACATCCAGATCTGGCCAGTGTACTAGCTGGCCCGCGATGGGGGTCGCCGTGGGGTGTAGAGGCAGCAATCGGACGGGCAGACATCGTGCCACGGACCCAAGGTTCCGGTCGCGTCCTTCTGCTGGCGAAGCCCGATGCGTTCTTCCACCAGTTTGCGAATCATGCTGACAAAACCAGCACTGATGCCCGGTGTTGCGGCACGGCCCATCTTGATGCCACGTTCTCGGCACAGCGTCGCTGCTTCGTCGTCCAGATCGTACAGGACTTCCATGTGATCGCTGACAAAGCCGATCGGTACGATCACCAACTGCTGCAGTTTCTCTGCATCATCCATCTCGGCGATCGTGTCGCACACATCCGGCTCCAGCCAGGGCTGCTGCGGCGGGCCGCTGCGGCTCTGGTAGACCAACCGCCACGTCTCGACCCCAACCGCCTCGGCGACCAATCGCGACGCTTCATTGAGTTGCTTGACGTAGTCGCAGTTGTCCGCCATCCCCATCGGGATGCTGTGGGCGGTGAACAACACCGTTGCCGCCCCCGGTTCGGTTTCAAGCTCGGCCAGCGATCGGCGGACACTGCTCGCCATCGTTTCAATGAAGTCCGGATGATTGAACCCCATCCGCACTTTTTCCACCAACGGGGCTCCTTCGCCGACCTCCTCTTGAGCGGCGATGATGTTTTCGCGGTACTGTCGGCAACCGCTGTAGCAACTGAACATGCTGGTGAAAAACGCAATCGCCCGTTTGCACCCGTCTGCCTTCATCTGCCGCAAGGTGTCGGGCAGCAGCGGATGCCAATTCCGATTGCCCCAGTAAACCGGCAAATCAATTCCGTTGGATTCAAATTCAGTCTTGATCGCTGCCAACAATTGGCGGTTCTGCTCGTTGATCGGGCTGACGCCGCCAAAACTCTTGTAGTGCTCGGCAACCTCCAGCATCCGCTCGCGCGGCACGTTTTTCCCCCGCAACACATTCTCCAAGAACGGCATCACGTCCTCCGGGCCTTCCGGGCCGCCGAAGGAAACCAACAGGAACGAATCGTAGGGCAAGTCTTGGTCAGACATCGATCGGATGAGTTCTCGGAGCGAAATGAAACCGGCGTGACATTCTCCCCGATCGTCAATCCAGATGTCAGAGGGGGGAAAGTCGGCCGTCGCATCGTTGACCGGGCCGATCGCCGGCCGCACCAGAAACTCGCTCCAGCAGAAACGTCGGCGAGTACCGGCTCCCATCACCCCACTGCAACATCGAATTTGGCATGAAAAATGCAACCTTGCCCGTTCGCGTCCGTGAACAATGAATCCCACGAAGGTGCCATCATGGTTTGGGTCTTGATCGCTTCGATATTTGTGCTGTGTTTGGCGTTGGTGGTGATGTCCATCCGCGTCGCAATCAGTGATGAACGTCTCGATTTGAGAGAGATGAAGCTGATGAAAAACCTGTCGCGTTACGCGAGTCGAGTTTCTGTTGCGCCAGAGAACTATTATCGCGGGCCGAGAAATTTCGGCAAATCGGGGAGCCAGAAGTTCCCCAAGGTTACGGGGATGGGCTCGTTTACGGCAACCTAATCCTTGGCCGCCGTTTCAAGCTGGGGCATCCGAACATCAAATGGTGCGGTTTCGTCGGCGAATCGTCTCAAGTCTAGACGGCTCTCAGAAAACCAGCATCCTCAATGACCGACGGCCAGAGATAGATCATGCAGCGGCATACGATGTCGCAGCGGCCAGGTTGGTCGGAAAGCAACCGTGCGAAAATCGTTCAGCTTGCTCGAAAAGTTTCCGGCATCCTCAAAAAAGTTTTGTCAGCGGTCAGCGCCCAGCCATCAGCTGGGTCGCTTCCTTCAAGCCGGCTTCAATCTCTCCGACCGGCCAGTATTCCAGCCCGACGTAGCCGTCGTAATCCGTTTCCCCGATGGCGCGAAAGATCTCGCCATAATTCAGTTCGCCCCGCGTCAGCTCATTTCGGCCCGGGTTTCCGGCGGCGTGGAAATGACCGATCCGACCGATGTTGGCGGTTGCATTGCGGATCACATTGCCTTCGCTGATCTGCTGGTGATAGATGTCGAAGACGACTTTCACGTTCTCGCTGGCGACTTGGTCGACGATCGCAAACGCTTGCTCGCTCCGCACCAGGTAATAACCCACGTGGTCGATCAGATCGTTTAGCGGTTCGAAGACCAGCGTGAGTCCGGCTTGCTCCAACATCGGTGCCGCTTCGCGCAGCCCGTCGACCAGGCAATCGTGTTGTGCTTCGTTGCCGGCGTCGGTCCGAAAGTCGCCGACCTGGGAAATCAGGGTCGGGCATCCGAGCCGCTTGGCCGCTTCGATCGATTCGCCGAGTCCGTCCAGATAGGCAGTCCGACAGGCCGGGTCGACCAGGCTGATGAACTTGGTGCAACAGGCGGCGATTTGCATTTGATGCTCCGCCGCGGCCTCTTCGATCTCCGCGAGATCTTTGTCCCACCAGCCCCAGAATTCAAAGGCGTCGATACCACACGCTTTGACGCGGGCGATCGCTTCGCGCGGCGCAACGCCCTCAAAAACGGCGTCGATGCAAACCGAGGGACGAAGGCTCGATGGTAGGGGTTCACTGCTCATGACATGACCGAAGCGACCGCTTCGCAGAAGGAGTTCATTTTGGTTTCACTCATTCCGGCAACGTTGATCCGACCGCTGCCGACGATGTAGATGCCGTGCTTGCTCTTCAGCTCGTCGACCTGCATGGGGCTGAGCCCGCTGTAGGAGAACATGCCTTTCTGACGAAGCAAGAACGAGAAGTCATGGCCCGAGCCGGTCGACTTCATGGTTTCGACGAATTGTTCTCGAAGTTTGGTGATCCGCAAACGCATCGTCTCCAGTTCTTCCTTCCACAGTTCGGTCAGCTGCTCGTCGGCCAAAATCGTGGCGACGATCGCACCCCCGTGTCGTGGCGGATTGCTGTAATTGGTGCGAACCACTCGCTTCAGCTGACTGAGTGCCGCGGCGCACTGTGGGGCATCGGCCGCGACCAGCGAAACCGCGCCGACCCGCTCGCTGTACAAGCCAAAGTTCTTGGAGAACGACGTGCAGACGATCGCTTCGTCGACATGTTCCAGGACTGTTCGCAAACCGACGGCGTCTTGCTCGATCCCGTCGCCGAAACCCTGGTAGGCAAAATCGATCAGCGGCAACAGATTCTTTTTTGCGATCACCGATGCGATCTGTTTCCAATCCTCGGGCGTCGGGTCGATGCCGGTCGGGTTGTGACAACAACCGTGCAGCAGGATCGCGTCGCCGGGTTTGGCGTTGTCGTCGAGCGCACCGAGCATGCCGTCCAGATCCAGCGACGTGCGATCATCACCCAGGTAGCGATACGTTTCCGACGGCAATCCCGCCGCGGTGAAAATCGCCGGATGATTGGCCCACGTGGGATTGGGCATCCAAATCCTTGCCTTTGGCAATTGGGTCTGCATGAAATCTGCGGCGACTCGCAACGCCCCGGTACCGCCGGGCGTCTGCAGCACCGCCACGCGATCGGCCGGCAGCGTCTTCCCGAAGACCAGATTGCGGACATCGGCGCGGTACTCCGGCAAACCATCGATCGACAGATAGCCCTTGGTCGCTTCGCTGTCCAAGATCTTTTGCTCTGCCGCTTTGACCGATTTCAAGATCGGTGTCTGCCCGTTTTCGTCCTTGTAGACCCCGACCGACAAGTTCATCTTGCCTGGATTCGGGTCCGCGTTGAAAGCTTCGGTGAGTCCCAGAATCGCATCCGGGGGGGCGGTTTGAATGACGGAAAAACGATGACTCATGATGGTGGCTCGCGCGTGGGCTAGGCCTGGGGTGGAAATGGACGTTGCCAATGCCCGCGAATCGTAGTGCAACGGCGGCAATTCGGCTATCCTGTCCCCGACCCAGGGCGCGGCCTTTTGGGCCATCCTCCTCGCCATGGAGCTGACTAGGTTGTCGCGACGCCCGCCGTAGCGTCTTCGGTCACTTGATTCCGGTTCGCGGACTCTTTAGTGATTGGCGTGGGCCCGCTGCCGCGCGGTTTCTGATTCGAACCCCAAGCTGTAGGGGCGAAAGACCAGGATCGGATCGGCGACCAACGCACCGAAACCTCGTGTGCGAGGATCGATCCCCTCGCGATGCAGCGTCAGGGCCAGCGCGACGTCGCGGACCTGGGTTCGGTGCGTCGTCTTGGGTGGCACCATCGATCGCCAAACGTGGCTGATCCGCATGTCGGCGGAAAAATTTGCGATCCAGTCGTCGATTTCTGCTGTCGCAAAGTTCAGCTTCGATGCGGCCAACAGCGCGGTCACAATTCGCGACGGCGATTCGGCCGGATCGTTCAATACCCGCCGGCAATCCGATTCGATCAGCTGATCGCAATCGTAGCGCAATCCGATCACCAATCGGTCACGCAGGTCGACCGGCGCGTCGGTCAAAAAACTGCCGACCAGTCGCGACAGGACGCGGCGCTCGTGATCACGCAGCGCCTCGGGGCCGCTGCCTGGATTGCTCAAGTGGGCGACCAGTCGTAGCGTCGCCCCGTCGGCCGTCTTCAGCTTGCGAGCCGACGCCAACGAAAGCACGACCGACCACGACGCAATGTCGTGTCGATCGAGGGTCTCGATCTGTGCCCAGCGATTCGCATCGGTCGCGACTCCAGCCAGCAAACGCCCGATCTCGGGGCGATCTTGGACGGCCGCGGCGAATATCAATCGGGCGTCGTGACCACCACCGGCGGAATCACGAAACTGTTCCCATCCGGTCAGCTCGCGACCGTCGAACGAAGCGTCGTGGAGAAAACGCTCCATCAGGATCTCGCGTTCCCGTATTTCCAGACGACACAACAAACGCTGCTTGGAAAGATAAAGCTCCAAGTCCGGGGGCGGGAACGGATTGGCGCGAAGCAGGGCTTTGATTTGGTCGGCCAACACCTCGCTTTGAATCGCCATCTCGTTCAGTCGCGTCTTCGATCGCCCACGCGTGATGAATGAATCGGCGGCCAATCCCGCGACCAGTGCTTCTAATTCAACCGACGATACTGTCTGTGGCGACGCCGCCGTTTGGGATTGGACCCGGCCGGTGACCAACGCCGTCAACGTGAGGGTGAAGAGCCAAAAGAAACGGGCATCGGGTCGACACATCGGCAATCAAGATCACATCGGGTTGTTTGCAAGGTAAGAAACCCTAGCCCGTCCCGATGTCGATTCCGATTTTCACGCCGCGTTGACGGTTCAAATCGTCATCGGAAGAGTTCAACGGTTCGGGTACACTGCGCGACCGCTACAACCCGAACGCTACGCCGAACCTTCGCATTGCCAAGCAACGACGCCATGAAACTGATCTGTTTCGAAGACGAATCCGTCAGCCAGCTCCAGCCGATCACCCTCGCGCGGCCCGCTTATGCGATCACGTGTGCGAGCTATCAGTTGGTCGATTGGTTGAGGCTATTGCCCGGCGAGTTGACCGTTTCCATTCGCAATTACTTGGCCCCGATTCAATTGCTCGAATCCAATCTTTCCGCTCCCTCGCGGGATTCGGTTCGGGGCGAAGAGATTCTGTTGGTCAACGCGCGATTGGTCCCGCGCGTCGACACCCTGGCTGCCCTCAAGTCACTCTGTGCGGCCACCGTTGCCGGTGTGGTCCGCTGCGATCGAACCGGTGCGATCTTGGCAGCCCGTCTGACGGCCAAGGAATCGTCGCGGCTCGATGCGCTGCCGCCGAGCCCGGCCGACAAGGTGGAGGAGCCCGCTTCGCCGTTTCAGAAAGCGGCTCGCAAAGCCGTCGGCGACCTGGAGAAACGCAACGATGACGGTGTGGTCCAACCGTTGTTGGAATTCGCCGCTGATCTGCCCACCGATTCACTTCCGATCAGTCCGGACGACCTGCCGGCGTTCGGTTGGCCCCACGAAGTCGTCGCCTGGCACATGACGGAAATGCCGACGGCCATGCAGTGGCGACTGGCACGCGGCGGATACACCGAAACGGCCGACGGTGTGTTCGTCGCCGACGGCGTCTCGATCGGACAGTATGCCGCCGTCGATACCAGCGAGGGGCCGATCCTGTTAGACGAGAACGTCAAAGTCGGGCCGTTCTGTTTGTTGTCCGGACCGGTCTACGCCGGACGCGGCACACGCATCATCGAACACGCGGCGCTCAAGGATGGCGTCTCTCTCGGTCACACCGTCAAAATCGGTGGCGAAGTCGAAGCCTCGGTCATCGAGCCGTACACCAACAAGCAACACCACGGGTTTCTCGGCCACAGCTATCTAGGGAGCTGGATCAATCTGGGGGCCGGGACCTGCAACAGTGACCTCAAAAACACGTACGGCAAAATTAATATCGAGTACGGCAACGAAAAGATCGCCACCGGCATGCAGTTCCTCGGCTGCATCATGGGTGACTACAGCAAGACGGCGATCAATACCAGCATCTTTACCGGAAAGGTCATCGGGGTGTGCAGCATGTTGTATGGGTTCGCGACGTCAAACGTTCCCAGCTTTGTCAATTATGCCCGGCTGTTCGGGCAGCAATCGTTGCTGCCGGCCGAAGTCATGGTCAACACCCAGCAACGCATGTTTTCGCGTCGAAAAGTCGAGCAACGGGAATGCGATATCCAGCTGATTCAGGACATGTACAAGTTGACGATCGCCGAACGTGATCGCGCCGACCACGACGGGTTTTGAGCTGCGCGCCGTAGCAATGAGGAGTGCGGTCGGTTTGCTGTGATGGACAGCGATCGCCTTCGCTTCAGATCGGAGACTGGGCATTGGAGGCTGCCAGAAAAAGGGCCAGCGCGAGCAAGGCGGCCGGGAGGGCGAACAAGCGAATCAACATAGCGGACTCAGCAAACAGGTCTCGGTGAATGGGGCTAGATGCGGGGACGTGCGTGTTTCACAGGTTGCAACCGGAATGCCAATTGGAAAAACACCGAATTTTCCCGGTTCGCCCCTTCACGCGCCATCAATACGACACCCAGCAGGTCGTCCAAGTGACTGCACCCAATCCTCGCCACCCCATCGGGGTCAGACCCCGCGCCCAACGCCACCCCAACGGGGACAGCCCCCAGGTGACCGGGGACAGACCCCAGGTGACCGGGGACATCGGGGACAGACCCCGCGCCCAACGGGGACAGACCCCAGGGGTGACCGGGGACAGACCCCAGGTGACCGGGGACAGACCCCAGGGGACGTTGGGGACAGTCCCCGAATGATCCGAATGATCTTCCGGACGGGGACGGACCCCGGGTGAACTTTCATTGGGGACAGTCCCCGAATGATCCGGACGGGGCAGATCCCGGAAGAGCTCGGTCAAAAAATGGGTTGGTCAAAAAATGGGTGTCCCGATTGCAAGACGACCACAGACCTGAGCGCTCCTATTTTTGAAGTTGAGCGGGGACAGACCCTCGACTTCTTCTCCATCCTCTCTTCTTCTCAGCCCCTTGCTCGATGTCTCTGGAACGCGCAGGCGGTGCGACGGGTGGAGGTAGGAAGATTTTGGAGGTAGGAAGATTTTGGAGGTAGGAAGATTTTGGAGGTAGGAAGATTTTGGAGGTAGGAAGATTTTGGTGCCCCTTCGGGGACAGACCCAGGGTTGTTCTCCATCGGTGCCCGCAAGCGATTTCTAGAAAAGGTCGTTGACAGGACGTTCGGATACCGTACTGTCGAGGTGGTACACGGCGGCACGGGATCGTCGTTTAGGTCCAGCCTTCTGCTGCTTAATTCACTGGAGACGCTAGAAATGCCTGCGGTTCGACACTTGATTCCATGCGTATCACTCCTCTTCATCCTCCTATCCGCTTCATGTGATGGAGCGGAGCTTTCTGCCGAGGATTTGGCACACGTTCATTTGAAACGAGTCCATCTCTATAGCGGCTGGGAATTTGACTACAAGTCGACCTTGGTGGCCGCTGACGGCAAATCAATCGGACGGCAAAATGTCTTTGTATTGGATGCCAACGACGAGACGATCCATCGGCTCTTTATTGCCAATCGCGAGAAACGCGACGAATCCGATTTGGCTGATCCACTGCTACTTCAGCGATTTGCTGGCTGGAATGGAAAGGAGTATCGCGAATACGAACGCAAAGAATCACTGAAGGGGCCGCGGCTTCAGGGCTTGATCTATGCAAATGAAAGAGCGTCTTATGCGTACCATCAAAATCGCTTCGATACAATTCTCACGTCTGGGCCGCACGGTATCCCGCAGTATGCAGATGTCCGCGGAAAGTTCCTTGACAAGCATCCTTTCAAATTCCGCGTTGTCGGCCGGGGGGAGCGTTTAGGGGTACCTACTTTGCAACTCGAAGCCAAGATAGGCAACGAGATGCTCGCCGAAGCAGAGCTTTCGGATACCTCGGAGCATCTCGTCTTACGGCAGTTGATCTACCACGACAATCAACCGGTCTTGAAGTGCGAGGTGACATCCTTGGGTCGGTTTGAAGGCACGCTGTTTCCTAAGTCCGGGCGGCTGGTCCAAGAACAGGTGGGCGACATCGGCTCGCTGGACTATCGATTTGAAGTCGAAAACGTTTCCAAAACAGCTCGCACTACGGATGACTGGTTTCCAAAATGGCCACCAGGAACAGGTGTGATCGACCACACCAATGGGGCGTTGCAGTCCGTCGTACCAAGGGAGTAAGCAGATTCGTCGCGGAGAGGATCGTGACGGGACCCAGCGGGGACAGACCCCCTCGAGGGTTGCTAGCAAGAAGGGCCTCCATCGGGGGCAGCCCCCGCAGCGTCCATCGGGCGCAGCCCCCGCAGCGTCAGCCGCCTGGAAGGGGCGTCGGCGCCCGGCGGCGATTGATCTGGTATTCTTGGTCCCCCCTCCCGTTCCGTTCCCCACCAGGATTACACCATGATGTTCTCTCGATCTTTCATGATTGCCCTCGCGCTTGGTTGGCTTGCCGCCACACTGATCGTGACCCCCGACGCACACGCCGACGTTTATGAATTGCGGATTTATAAGACGGCCGAAGGCAAACTCGACGCGCTCAATGCCCGGTTCCGCGACCACACGATGCGGCTGTTCGCCAAGCACGGCATCGAATCGATCGGCTACTGGGTGCCCACCGACGAAGAGGCCTCCCAGGACACGCTGATCTACGTGATCAAGCACGCCAGTCGTGAAGCCGCCGCCGAGTCCTGGAAAGCGTTCATCGCCGACCCGGAGTGGAAGAAAGCCGCCGCCGAGTCCGGTGTCGGGCGATTGGCCAAGCCGCCCGAATCGGTCTACATGGAGTTGACCGACTACTCGCCCAAGTATGAAAACGCCGTCGGCGATGAAGACGACGTTTTCGAGCTGCGGATCTACAAGGCTCGCGAGGGCACCCTCGGCAAACTGGACGCCCGGTTCCGAGATCACACCATCGATCTGTTCGCCAAGCATGGCATCAAGTCCGTCGCCTATTGGCATCCGACCGACGAGCCCGATTCGAACGACACGTTGATCTACATCATCGAGCACGAAAGTGCGGACGCGGCCAAGCAATCCTGGAAGGCCTTCGGGTCGGACCCGGCGTGGAAGAAAGCCGCCCGCGAATCCGGCGTCGGTGGCTTGGCGAAAAAGCCCGAATCGATCTACATGAAGGCCACGGATTACTCGCCGATCCAATAAGGCGGCCAAGCGAAGCACGTGGTCGGGCGCGAAAGCGTCTCGGCCTATTGCGGCTGATCTTGATTGAGTACGTCTGACTCAATCTTTCCGTCGCGTAAACGAATGATGCGTTTGGCCCGCGCCGCGACTTCGTCTTCGTGCGTGATCATCACGATGGTCTTGCCGCTGTTGTTGAGTGATTCAAACAGATCAAGGACTTCGTCGGTCGTTTTGGAATCGAGGTTCCCGGTCGCTTCATCGGCGAGCACGAAGTACGGATCATTGACCAAACTGCGTGCGATGGCGACCCTTTGTTGTTGGCCACCGGACAGTTCGGTGGGACGATGATAAATTCGGTCACCCAGGCCGACCAGTTTGGCAAGTTCGCGGCACTTCCGATTGGCGTCTTTGCCAATTAAGCCCTGGTACTGCAGTGGTACTTTGATGTTTTCCAGCACGTTTAATTGCTGAAGCAGATTGTACGATTGGAAGACAAAGCCGATTCGTCGGCCGCGAATTCGGGAGAGTTGAAAGTCGCTGATCTGGGAAACGTCGTCGCCGTCGAGAAGGTAGCGGCCGCTCGTCGGACGATCGAGGCACCCGAGCACGTTGAGTAGAGTGCTTTTGCCGGATCCCGAGGGTCCCATGACGGCAATGTACTCGCCATTGCGAACATCGAAGGAAACCCCACGCAACGCATGGACCGTCTCTCCTTTTAGAAAGTAGGTCCTGAAAATATTCTCTACCCGAAAGGCGTAGTCACCTGCCGCGTTCTGGTCGAGTTGATCGCTTCGTTGGTCGGCGAGGTGTGTCATTGTTTCTATTCGTGTCGCAACGCTTCAATTGGGTCTAGATAAGCGGCTTTTCGGGCCGGGTAGACTCCGAAGATCACTCCGACGCCGAGCGAGATCCCCAGAGATAGCAGAACCGACCACATGGCGATGCGGGGTTCCAGCGAGTCGACGATCGGCGGAAGGGACTCAGGAGAAAGCGTCATGATGGCTCGTTTGATGAAGCGGAAGACCGGTCCGACGGAAAGTCCGAACAAGACCCCGGCAAGGCCACCACTGGCGGTGAGCACGACGGTTTCAATCAGGAACTGGCCGATAATGTCGCTGCGTGTCGCACCGAGTGCTCGGCGTACGCCGATCTCCCGTGTTCGTTCGGTGACGGTGGCCAGCATGATGTTCATAATGCCGATGCCACCGACCAACAAGGAGATGCCGGCGATGACGACCAACAGCACATTGAACATCGTCCGTGTACGTTCGGCCTGACGCAGCAATTCACGCGGCACCACGACCGCGTAATCCTGCGTTTCATGGTACTTCCGCAGCAGCGTTTCAATGATCTGCGCCGTCTCGTCCACTTCTTCGATGTTATTGACTTCGACCGTGATCTGACTCAGTTCGACGTCTTCGCCGACAAAGTTAAATCCCTGCCCCCCGCCGACACGTTTCATGACGAGGTCGCCGACACGTTGGCGAAGTGTTTTCAGTGGAATGTAGGCGTCCAGGTTGTAGTCGCGTGAATCGAGACTGCCTCCGATCGCGGCCGATGCGGTGCGGTCCTTGGTCTGGCCGATCACGGTGTAGAACTCGCTGCCCACCCAGATCGCGCGACCGATTGGATTTTCATAGGGAAACAATCGCTTCGCGGTCTCATTGGCCAGCACGATCACTTTTTTGCCACGATCGCGCGGTGAGAGCCAGCGACCACGGGCGATCTGAAGCCGATTGAGTTCAAGATATTCTTCGACGCATCCGACGAGTTTTGCATCGGCGGTTCGGTCATCGAGTCGCAGTTCAAACTTCAATTCGCGCATCGGGATCGCGCGGCGAATGTTCGGAATGTTTTCGACGATCCGTCGATAGTCCGCTCGCAGCAAGCCATAGGTTTTGACTCGGCTATTAGCGTCTTCGTCGCCACCGGCGTTGGGTTTGACGGTACGAACGATGACGTTCTTGGCGCCCAGTTCGAGAATCTGTTGCTGCGCGCGATAGCTGACCCCTTCGCCCATCGCGACGAGCCAAATGACCGTCGAGGTGCCGATGAAGATCCCCAACGCGGCGAGGCCGGCACGCAATTTTTGTACGAGCAGGCTTTTGATGCCAAGGTCAACGGTTTGGAAGAATTGAGCGATCAAGCGGTGTTTGGTCCTTCGTCAGATTGCATGACTTCGGATTCCACGGCATCGGTCTCATCGACCACCGGTGCTTCGTGGGCGTACGGATTCAAGAGCACTTCATCGCCTTCCTGCAGACCTTGCTGCACCACGGTGAAGATCTGGTTCGTGTCACCGACGACGATGCGTCGACGGCGGGCGCCGTCGGGGGACTGAACCCAGCAAAACGACTGGTCGTTACGTTCGACAATGGCTGCGACGGGGATCAACAAGACGTCTTGATACTCGGCGACTTTGATTTCGACGTCGGCGCTGGTGCCCGGACGCAGGTCTGCGACCGCCGGAAGCGAGACAATGGCGTCGTATCGCACTTGATTGCCGGTCCACCAACCCGCCGGCTTGGTGACCGAGGCAACTTCGGTGACAACGCCCTGGAGGGTCCGCGTGGGCAGTGTGACGTTTGCAAGCTGGCCGTTTTTGACGCGCTTGACCGCGGATTCGTGAACGCCCAATTTCACTTGCATCTCGTTCAAGTTAGGCATCAACAGCAGCACTTGGTCTTTGTGAACGTTGGTGCCTTCTTCGATCGGGGCACTTTCCCATTGGGCGGCGTTGGGATGGATCACCAGCCCACTGCGGGGCGCTTTGATGACGCAGTATTGAAGTTCTTCCACGGCGCGGTCTCGGCGTGAGTTATCCGCCATGGCTCGTTCGGCGTTGGCCTTGTGATTCGCTTCGATCGCCGCCAAATCGCCTTTCAGGGTCTGCAGTTGTTCTTTGTAGGTAAAGTTCTTGAGAACTTCCAGTTGCGTCTGTTTCAGTTGCAGGTTCAGCTCTGCCTGTTCGACCGCAAACTGTTTCTCTTCGACCTCCAGTTCGCTGAGATAGCCGCTGGTGGCCATGGCACGGACGTGTCGGACTCGGTCTTTGGCGTTCTGGACGGCGGCGCGCGCGATTGCGACGTCCTTTTGGAGTGTCAGTAGTTCGGATTGATAACGGCCCTGGTCATATTCGTCGACGGCGATTCGGGCGCGAGCGACGGCGGTGGCCGACCAATCCGCGGCAGATTGAGACCAGTTCGAGTACTTGGTTCGTTCATCAACTTGTTCTTGAATAAACAGGGCGTCCAGACGAACCAGTTCGTCGCCTGCCTCGACGAACGTTCCGCTCTCGACGATCCACAGCACGGCGTTGTACCCGCGAACCTGTGATTTGATTTCGAGGTTTTCTGCGCTTTCCAGGACCCCCTGTTCGTCGACCGTGACCAGCAGATGGCCGCGGGTGACGCGGTAGGTCATTCCGCCCGGCGCTTTGTCCTCGCGGAAGCTTCCCGCCAGAGCGACCGCAGCCCAGCAAAGTCCACCGAGCACCGCCATGGCGATGGCCAATTTCGCCACCGAAGTCATCCACGCGAGCTGGCGTGCGTTTGCCGGGCGTTGCTGGTAGATTTTCACGAAACGTTGGTGCTTTGTAAGGCGGTTGAGCGACGAGTGGCAGGCTGGAAGGAAGCTCTGCAAGACGTTCGTTACAGCATTGATTGAGAACCTTCTAGCCAACGGGCTGCTTCGACTTGAGCTGCCGGGACATTGGCCAGTGGGTCGAGGATGACCGTTTCGCCCGCTTCAATCCCGTCGCGGACCATCAGGAACATGTCACTGCTGTCTCCCACGTTCAATGCGCGGCGTTGCACGTCGGAGTCTTGCGAGATCCAGCACGCGAATCCGCGCTCCGTTTCGATGCAAGCGGCGGTCGGGACGGTGACGACGTCCTGGTGCCGTGCGATCACGATTTCCACTTCCGCGCTCATCCCGGGTCGCATGCCACTGTCCGCAGGCAGAGAAACGATCGCATCGTACTTGACGACATTTCCGTTCCACCAGGACGCAGGTTTTGCCACCGACGCCACGTAGGTCACTTCCGCGTGCATCAATTTTCGATTGAGCGTGACGTTGGCTTCCATGCCGGTTCGGATCCGTTTGACCACGGATTCATGGATTCCAACCTTGACCTGCATTTGTGTCAGGTCGGGCATCAATAACAGTGTCTGGTCTTTGCGTACCGTGGCCCCTTCTTCGATTTCAGGGGTGTCCTTCCATTCCTCGCCGGTCGGGTAAATGACCAGTCCCGCACGTTCGGCGCGGATGGTGCAGTATCCGAGTTCTTGTTGGGCTCGTTCCAGACGTTTTTTGTCTGCCAGCGCTCGCTCGAGGTTTGCTTTGTGGGTCGCCTCGGCGGACTTTAGCTCGCCTTCGAGTCGGACCAGTTCTTCTTTTTTTGTGAAATTCTGCAGCACGTCGATCTGCGTTTTGGTGAGCTGAACGGTCAATTCGGCCTGTGAAAGTGCGAACTCTTTTTCTTCGAGTTCCAGGTCACTGGCATAGTCACTGCGCGAAAGCATCTGGGAATGTTTCAGACGATTTGTCGCGTTGAGCAATCGTGATTCGGCGACCGCCAGATTCTTTTGCAACGCTGCCAATTCTGAAACGAACCGACCTTCCTGATATTCGGAAATTGCCAGCCTGGCCCGCTCGACGTCGGCCGCCGATCGGGCCACCTGGGATTCGGCCAGGTGATAGAACTTGGTCCGTTCGCTGATCTCTTCTTCGATGGCAAGCGTTTCCAGCTGCACCAATACGTCTCCCGTCGCGACTTCGGTTCCGCTTTCGATCACGAAGGTGATCGTGTTGTCGCCGCGCACACGACATTTGATTTCGGTGTTGTTGGAACTCTCAAGCGTGCCCAGTTCGGTGATGGCAACCACCAGTTCGTCCCGAGTCACCGTATGGAGGGCGCTCGGGTCGACGGCGGACGCACGCTCGGCCGGCGGAAAGAATGAGATGGCGGTGACTCCCAGCAATGCGAGCACAACCAGCGGGATGGCAACGCTCTTCATCGATCTGCCGTCGGGGCTTCGGGGGTCGGTTCGCTGTCGCGTGTCGACGACGGTTGGTCACCGTCCTGCTGCTGTTGGGCCAGGGTCGACCGTGCGTCTTCCGCGGCCTCTTCGACCAACGCGACGGGATTCAAGACGACCTCGTCACCCTCGCTGAGTCCGGCGATGACTTCGATGAACACGTCGTTGCTGTCGCCCAGTTGGAGGAGACGTTTTTGCGGGCCCTGGTCCGATTGCAACCAACAAAAGTGACCTTCTTCGGTTTCGACGACCGCGGCAACCGGGATGGTCAAAACGTCTTCATGAACCGCGAGGATGACGTCGACTTCCGCACTCATGCCCGGTTTGAGGCCTTCATCCGATGGCAGTTCGATGACGGTGTCGTATTTGACCACATTGCCCGTCCACCAACCGGCCGGCCTGGTGACCGAGGCGACTTCCGAGACCGTCGCTTCTAAAGTACGGTCGGGCAGCGTCACGATGGCTTTCAGGCCGGGACGAACGCGCTGGATCACCGATTCGTGGATCCCCAATTTGACTTGCATCTGTGTCAGATCGGGCATCAACAACAGCACCTGATCTTTCCTGACGGTCGCACCTTCGGTGATGTCGGGTGTTGTTTTCCACGAAGCCGCCGAGGGGTAGATGACCAGCCCGCTCTTCTCGGCTCGGATCACGCAGTCTTGCAGTTCCTGGGCGGCACGATCGCGACGTTTGATCTCCATCGCCAGGCCGGCTTGGTCGGCGGCGAGTTTGGATTCGCTGGCGGTCTTGTTGCCATTGAGCGTTTCCATTTGCATTTTACGCGTGTAATCTTTCAGCACCTTGATCTCGGTCTCTTTGACCTTCAGTTCCAGCTCGGCTTGAGTGACCGTGAACGCGTCGCCTTCGACTTGCAACTGGGTGACATAGCCTTGGCGGAACAGGGATTCGGACCGATCGTACATTTTGCGAGCCGTACGAAGATTCCGTTTGTGCGCCGCGAGCTCCTTTTCCATGGCTTGAAGTTGCGATCGAAAGCGGCCTTTTTCATAGGCCTCGATTGCGATCTTTGCTTTCTCGACGTTGGCTTGAGTTTGAGCCAAAGTGGCTTCGGCGATGAAGGTGTTGGTCTTGGTCAGGCTGTGTTGTTCTTCAATGATTTTTGTATCAAGACGAACCAGTTCTTGGCCCTTTTCAACGACGGTTCCGGCCGGCACCACGTAGGTCACGACGCTGAAGCCGCGAACCTTGCATTTGATTTCCGTGTTGTTCGAGCTCTCCAGCGTGCCCTGCTCGGTGACCGAGACGGTCAATTTTCCACGAGAGATCGTGTGGGTCAGCAGCGACCTGTCGTTTGCCGATTCTCCCGGCGCCAGTGAAACGGCCACCGCACCCCCGACAATCATCAGGACACCAAGGATGGCGACAACGCGAGTGACGAATCGGCTCGCGGATCTCGTCTCGCGCCCGGCTGGACGATCGGTCGTTGGCAGGGCTGCTTCGGACATGTCGGAGGTGAGACGCCAACCTGATCTTGCCGTGGAAGTGCCTGTGGATCGGTAACGAGCCGGCAGTTTCGCGCGGGTTGAGCTGGCAGAACGGGGACGGGGGAAGGTGACTGGGCCTATTGGTAAGACCAGCTGAGTGACTGGGGCGTGGACACCAATCTACTCATTGTCCCTGTTTTTTGCCAGTTTTTTGACGGCTGGAGACCACCGGACGCGCACTCCACTGAGTGCCGAGACGATCGGTGCCGACGGGCTGGATCATGATCGCGGGCATTTCGGAAGCTGACTTCACTTGAAGTCCCAGCTCGCGGAACGGATCCGAGACATCCAGCTCCTGGGCATCCACTGGAGCCGCCGGCGGCAAGGACTCAGGCGGACCGGCCGGTTCGTCGGCGCCGAAATCGATCGAATTCTCGATCCATCGCCCGGACGAGTCCAACTGCATGACGCCGAGTTCGCGGAACAATCGAAGTCGGGCGGCGTAATAATCCAGCCACGCGGCCAGGAAACTGTTCTGGGACGTCTGCAGTGAACTTTGGGCGCCCAGCAAATTGATCGCCGTGGTGGGATTGATTTGCGGCCGCACGCCGGGTTGACCTTGTGGCGGGGGCGTCAACAACGACAACTGCGTTTGATCGACTCGGCGCAGCGCGATCGTGACCGCTCGACGTTGAATCTCCAATTGCAGTTTTCGCTGCCGAAGGGTGCGCAGCAGCGCCCGCAGGCCTTTTTGCAGCGCGTCTTCGGATTGAATCAGGTTGCGTCGGTTACGCTGGAATTCGATCAGGCTCTCGCGATATCCATTGCGTTCGAGTAAGCGAGCCAGTGGGGCGTCAAATTCGATGCCCAGTCGCAGCGTGCTCGTAGCCGCTCGGAAATCGACGGGATTGTTTTTGGCCGTGCGGACATCCCCGCCGCCGGTAATGCTTAAATCCGACTGCAACGCATCGGCAGCGACTTGAATGGCACGCCACCGGTCCACGAGCGCGGCGCGACCATTCATAAAGTCCAAGCGATTTTGGAGTGCGATCTGAAACGCGGCTTCCGGTTCGAGCTCCACCTGCTCCACGGCGATGACTTCCAGGCGTGCTTGCGCTGGAACGAGCGCCAGCCGTTCGACGAGTTGCAGATAGGATTGAATCCACGCCGTCAGTCCCCGGATGGTCTGGTCGCGATTCTCCAGCGAGTAGAAGTCTCGCAGTTGATTGAGTTCATCGACGGAGAGCTGCAGTCCCGAATCGCCAGATTCCAGGTCCTCGAGTCGTTCGTTCAGCTTTTCGCGATCTTGCCTGAACCGCAGCTTTTCTTCCTCGCCCATGGATCGCTCGCGGTCTGCGGCGACTTCTTGTAAACGCTCAAGATCGGCACGGGCCTCGGCAAACAGTTCACGCACCGGTTCGATCAGTTGCTCGGCATCGGCGAGGGCCCGCTGTGGTTCCGACGGCAGGTCGTTGGCGGCGGACTGGATCAGCACGATCGCGTGACTCAACGCAAGGATTTCCGAAAACCAATCGGAGTTTGCAGCGACGGTGGCAACGAGATTGTCTTCGGACAGGTTGTCCAGAAGCTCGTCTAATCGCAGTGTCGCGTCAAGGAACTGTTGCGAAAGTTGTTCCATGTCCTCGCGGGCAAGCGTGCGAATCTTCGCCAGCGTCTCTCGTTGCGACTCGTCGAGATCATCAAAGAAGGGCTCTTGAAAAAAGGCCTCGTGCCGGTCCTGAAGCTGGTCGAGAGCGTTCGGTAGATCCCGTAAACGCCGGCCGGCTGATTCCACGAGCCCATTGAAGCGACGCAGGGTCAGATCGGCGTCGACCAGATCTTGCTGGGGCAGATTGGGGAGTTGCCGGTCAAGAAATTCAAGGCGTGATTGAAGATCCGACAATTCACCGATCACCCCGATCCGCTGCTGCAACTCGAGCAGCGATTCCAGCAGCGACGCGGACGCGGGGGGGATCAGCTGGAACTGCTTGATCAGCTGCTCATCAAGGTCCACCGGCAAGTCCGGCGGCAGGCCAAGGATCTGGGTCTTGTAATTATCGATGGCGAGTTCCAAGCCGTTCGTTTGGTCGAGCAGATTGGCGCGGGTCGCTTCGATGTTTTGCCGGAATTGATCGACCTGCACAATGTCGATCAGTTCGTTCTCATACAGTGCCTCCAAGCGATCAAGCGTCCGCAACTGCAAACGCAAATTTTCTTCGGTGTTGCGGATCTGCTGCGATTGTTGCAGCAAGCCGAGATAGCCGTTGACGCCACCAAAGCCCGAGAAGGACTGCAGGACGGTGTCCGGACCGAATCGTTGCGGCCCCGTGACTCCCAACTCGCCGATCACGACTGGGTGAAAAATCCCTGCCGAAACTGGCTGTACGCGCGGAGGTTTGCCAACAGACGTCGTTCACTCAAAGTTAGCTGTTCCAGGGCGACATCACGCCCGGCCCCTCGGAGCAACGGTTGGATGAACGAAAAATTCGCGAGTGAACTCGCAAGGTTGACATCGTTTCCGGTGAACTCGAATGCGAACGAGTTTGCAAAACCGACCAGCACTTCACCTGCGGTGGCGAAACGTCGCCTTGCGTCAAGGTCATTGAGGTTCGTTAGACGATTGGTCTCGGCGATCTTGAGGGGGCCGGTGGCAACGTAGCGTCTGAGAAACGGATTGAAGCCGATCGTTGCCGGTGACACATTGCCTTGGTGTCGGTAGGCGAGACCATTGCCGCCAAAAAACTGGGTGTCGAGCCGAAACCGCTGACCCGTCACGTCCAGCGAGGTGAGATAGAGCGTTTCAAGTGCTTGTTGGTGTAGCGGGGAGTGAACGTACGCCAGTCGCACGGCCGAATCGACGTCCAATTCGACTGCGTTTTCATCGCTCAGTTCGACGTATTCGGCCAACCGAACTTGCCATTGTGGGTTTTCCAGATCGGCGCGAACGCCATGGCGGCCCCAATGCTTCCAGCCCTTCTTGCCGTCCACGCAGTGCATGTATCGGTGGGATGCCGGATCGTCGGTCGGCATCGGCGAGCAATCCGGGTTGTACGGATCGAAGTAGCGACTGCGAGGATCCATGTCGATCCCGACATCCGAAGCCGCCCAGCGCGGATCGTGGTTCCGCTCAGCGATGGTGCAGTAGGCCTCTCGGTCGGCATTGAGCCGATGTTGCGTCTGCGAGCAACCGGCCAGCGACTGCACCAGAATGCTCAGCATCGCCAAGCTCCTGGCTCGCATTCGATTTGAAAGTCGCACAGAAAAACCTCGCTGTTTAGCCGGCCATCACGCGGTAGTGGTGTTTGATCGTGGCACGATAGTCTTCCGCAGGTTTCTCCTCGGTTTATTATCGTTATTCCGGTCCTGTCGACATAAGGGTTTGTGTGCGATGCCGTGTCAGGATGCATATTCGGTAAACTTCAACATCCCGTTTCCGGGATTTTGACCCACCTGGTGCCGAAGCCGTCAAAATCCGCAAAAACATGTCCACCAAACGGATGGTTTTGTGGTCGCTGTTGAGTCCACCCCGGCCGACGCCGGCGTTCATGGCTGATGCAGAGGATCCTCGCAAACGACTGGGAATGACGATTGACGCAGTCCGTAAGGCGTAGTTTCGAGCGAAGAGATCGACCGGCATCTGCGCGGGGAATCACGTGACAATCAGCGCTGGCCTCCTCCAATGGCGATTTCGCTGGCAAGTGACGCGCCGAGGGCAACGAACGGCCCGGCGACGCGGGAAACTTTGTGGCGACCGCGAATCTCGGTGATTTTGAGTTGGGGCCATCCGTTGTAGACTACAAAGACAAACTCGCACCGTCCGCCGAAAACGCGTTCGTCAATGGCGTGGGGTGCTCGCCGCACTCCAAATCACCCTTAGGACTGCGGGGCAGCAAGATCGACCTACTCTCACCCGACGAGGATGATCGGGATTTCGCGTCGCAACCGTGATGATTGGCTGGAAGCCGATCCCACGTTTGGAGAACCTAGAGTCAACAGCATGCTGAGACAACTTGTGAGTTTGTGCGCCCTCGTGCTGGGCATTGCACCTCTTTGCCATTCGCAATCAATCGATCCGGCGGCGCTGGCCGCGGCGTCGGACATGATGCGGTCAGCCGTCGAATCGGAACGCGTCGCCGGCGCCGCGCATCTGGTTTGGCACCGCGGCCGAACCGTTCACTTTGACGTCGCCGGGTTGCGTGACGTCGAAGACGAGCTGCCACTGCAACGCAATTCGATCGTCCGAATTTATTCGATGACCAAACCGATCACGTCAGTCGCCGCGATGATCCTGAGGGAACGAGGCAAGTTTGAGCTGGATGACCCCGTCGCCAAGTACATCCCGTCATTTCAAAACGCGACAACCTTTGCCAAGCAAGGCGACTCCTTTAAACGGGTGCCGTTAGAGCGTCCGATCACTGTGCGAGACGTCTTCCGCCACACGACGGGTTTCGCCTATGGCGGCGGTGACATTGCGGCACTCGACAAAATCTATCGGCGCGAGCGGATGCATTACCGCCCGCCGCTGGCAATGATGCCGCCCGACATGACACTCGCCGACGCCGCCGAATCTCTCGCCCGGATTCCCACCCATCATCAGCCCGGCCGGCGATTCACCTACGGATTCAGTACCGACCTGTTGGGACGATTGGTCGAAGTCTGGTCGGGGAAACCGTTGGACGTCTACCTTCGCGAAGCGGTGCTTGATCCGCTGGACATGAACGACACCGGTTTTTCAGTGCCACCCGGAAAACGCGATCGTTTCACGAGTGTCCATACGATCAAAGACGGCAAACTTGCCATCGTCGACAACGCAACCACGAGCCCCTTCAACGACGGGTTTAAATTTCTTTCCGGCGGCGGTGGGCTGGTTAGCACGATCGATGACTATGCCAAGTTCTGTCGAATGTTGGTCGGCGACGGGAAACAACTCCTCAAACCATCGTCCATCGATCTGATGTTCAGCAATCAACTCGATGAAGCCGCGGGAAACTTTCAATTCGGACTCGGGTTTGCAATCAAGCAGGTCGAGATCGGGTCGGGTGAGACGAAACGCAAGGTGAAAGAGGTTTCATGGGGAGGATATGCGAGCACCGATTTCCGCATCGTTCCCCAAGAGAAGCTTTTTCAGATCTATGTTCGGCAACGGATTCCCTCTCAACACCAATTGGCCGCCAAGACGTTCTCGGTCGTCTACCAAGGGGTTCAAACCGACGACCCATCCGCCTATTGGCCGGGATGGCTTGGTATCAACCGTGACGGCTGGGTGGCCGACTTCAAACCGCCCTCCCGGTGGCCGAGCGATCTGAAGCGACGCTGGTGCGTCACCGTCGGAACGGGCTACGGTACGCCCCTTGTCGTCGACGATGCGATCTATCAACACGCCCGACAAGGGGAAGAGGAAGTCGTTTGGTGTTTGGACCGCAAGACTGGCGAGACCCGTTGGCGGCAAAGTCATCCGGTGCCCTTCAAAATGGGCGGCGGTGGAGAAAGTCACGGTAAGGGCCCCAAGTCGAACGCGTACTATGCCGATGGCCGACTCTTTACGTTGAGTATCTCCGGCATTCTATCGGCTTGGGACGCCAAGACGGGCAGCCTGCTCTGGCGTCGCGACAAAGCATCCGAATTCGATACGACTCATCCGTATTGGGGTGCGTCGACCTCGCCGATCGTTGATCAAAATCGCGTGATTGTCCATTTCGGAAACGATGAGCGTGGCGTCTTAGTCGCACACGACGTCGAAACAGGGCAGCAACTCTGGGCCCAAGGTGACGATGGGGCGGCCTATGCGTCGCCGCTGGTTGTCGAAATCGACGGCGTCCGTCAAGTCGTCGAGTGGAATCACCGAGCGTTGGTGGGGGTGAAGATCGACACGGGCGAAAAGCTTTGGGAACAACCCTTTCCACATGAAGGCACCAATCAGAACATGCCCACGCCGACGTTTGACAAGGGGCGCATTTTAGTCGGCGGCGAGAACCGAGGTTTGTATAGCTATCGCCCCACACGCGATGGAGACACTTGGAACGTCGCAGAACGCTGGTTTCAAGACAAGGTCGCACTCGACATGACTTCCGCCGTGGTCAACGATGGACTGCTGTTCGGGTTTTCGCATTACGGCAGCGGACGCTTGTTCTGCCTGGACACCGAAACCGGTGACGTGCTCTGGCAAGGCCCCGGTCGCGCCGGCCAAAATGCGACGTTCTTGGCATTCCCGGGGCACGTCGTCGCGCTGATGAATCATGGTGAATTGAAAATCATCAAAGCAAGTCGCACCGCCATGGACGAGA
Organism: Phycisphaera sp. RhM; assembly: GCA_033042175.1. Taxonomy (GTDB): domain Bacteria; phylum Planctomycetota; class Planctomycetia; order Pirellulales; family Pirellulaceae; genus Stieleria. The sequence goes on along the minus strand of WCIL01000001.1, from coordinate 61,586 downwards.
TTCAATCCTACAAGGTTGCGGAACGCCAGACCTGGGCCGCACCGGTGCTGCTCGATGACGGAGTCCTCATCAAAGACACAACAGAACTGACGTATTGGGGGTTTGGTGATGAGTAAGATCTGCACGACTCGGTGGATGCCACACCTGCGAACGTCGATGGCGTGTTGTTCGTCCGCACCCATGCCTCGGTTCATTCCACCGCTTCTGGCGGCCTTTCTTCTCGCCACCACGACAACGTTCGCGTTCGCCGCTGATTTAGGTTCGTGGAACAAGCACGTGGTCACCGAGCAGGGCCACTGTAACACGGCGATCGCGATCGACGTCAGCGGCGACGGTTTGCTCGACGTGATCGCCAGTGCCAACGGCAAGGTCAGCTTGTTCGTCGCACCGACATGGGAACAAGAATTCGTGCTGCACCGTTTCGATGGCCGCGGCGCGTGCATTCACTCCGCCCCCATCGATGCCGACGGGGACGGCGACATGGACTGGGCGGGCACGCTGGCCAACGCTCATCCGTTTTGGCTGGAAAATCCCGGCCCCGCGACGGCGACACGAGGTCCGTGGACGGCCCGAAGAATTGACAACCAGATCACCGGGATTCACTGTCTGCTGCGATCGGACATCGACAACGACGGTCGTGACGATTTGGTGATCAATAACTTTGAACCGGAAAAAGGTCTGGGTGATTCGATGGCCTGGTTCAGTCGTCCCGAAAACCCCAAGACCGCGGCGTCATGGGTGCGCCATGTCTTTGCCGACGGTGACGCGCGCGGCGGCAGCCATTACATGGGCGCCGCTGACATCGATGGCGACGGCTGGAAAGAAATCGCGGTCGGCGCCAAAGGCAAACCGTTCGCCGACGGCAACTGGTTCGCATTTTGGAAAAACCCGGGCGGCGACCAGCTCGATGGCCCTTGGGAAAAAATCGTGTTGGCCGAAAACCAGACCGCCGCGACCAACATTCTGCCGGCCGACGTCAACGGCGATGGCAAGGTCGATTGGGTGGCCTCACGCGGGCACGGCATCGGCGTGCTGTGGTTTGAAAATCCCAGCTGGAAGATTCACGACATCGATCCCGAGATCGAGTTTCCGCACAGTTTGACGGTCGCCGATTTCGACCAAGACGGCGACTTGGACGCGGCGACGTGTGGCTACGGCAGCGAGCGTGTGATGTGGTATGAAAACGACGGCAACGGGAACTTCACCCAGCACACCGTCGACATCGGCCAGCAGAGTTACGACCTGCGATCGGTCGACATGGACGGCGATGGCGACGCAGATCTACTCAACGCCGGACGCGGCAGCAACAACGTGGTCTGGTATGAGAATTCGTTAAAGTGAAAAAGAGGTCGTCTAGAAAAATAGATTAGGTAGGAAAATTTCGGAGGTAAGAAGATGAAGAACCTGAGGAGCCCTGATTTTCTTACCTCCAAAATCTTCCTACCCACCGACAACCTGCCCCTGTTTGAATCTAGACGTCGGTTTCGGCCATGTCGCGGGCATGATAGCTGCTGCGGACGAAGGGGCCGCTGGCGACTTTTTTGAATCCCATGCTCTTGGCGATCTCGCCCAGTTCTTCGAACTCTTCCGGCGGGACGTAACGCACCACGGGCAGGTATTTTTCACCCGGCTGGAGGTACTGACCGAGGGTCAGGAAGTCGACGTCGTATTCGCGCAGGTCGGCCAGGGCGTCCAACAGTTCGCCGCGTTCTTCGCCGAGTCCGAGCATCAAGCCGCTCTTGGTTTTGACATCGGCATCGTATTCTTTGACCTTCCGCATCATGCCCAGCGTCCAGCGGTAATCACTTTTGGGGCCACGCACGCGGCGGTACAGTCGCGGAACCGTTTCCATGTTGTGGTTGAACACCGTCGGCTTGGCTTGGATGACGCGTTGCAAGGCGTCTTTGCAGGCGACGAAATCCGGCGTCAGAACTTCGGTCGTCGCACCACATCGCTCGCGGACGGCGACGACGCAGCGATAAAAGTGGTCGGCACCTCCGTCGGGGAGGTCGTCCCGCGTGACGCTGGTGATGACGACATGTTTCAGCCCCAGGCGGGCGGCGGCTTCGGCGACGCGATCGGGTTCGTCTGATTCGGGTAATTCCGGCGGACGTCCCCGGTGGACCGCACAAAATCCACACGGCCGCGTGCAGACGTTCCCGAGGATCATGAAGGTCGCGGTTTGCTGGCTGTAACATTCCATCCGGTTGGGGCATTTGGCGTTGTCGCAAACCGTTTCCAGCTTCAACTCCTCCAACAGCCCCTCGGTCATATGGTTCGCGTTGCTCTTGGGGATGGGACGCTTGAGCCAGCGGGGCAAACGGCCGCTGCCGCTGAGAGCGGTTCCGGCGGGAATTTCAGGATCTGCGACGACGGGTAATCGAAAGGCCATGGACGGACGGGGGGAGAGACGCGTGGACGAAGTGAACCCTTTCGGGGCTCGTATTGTAGTGAGTCTGTCTGAAGGGCAATGGCTATCGTCTCGAGTCCGGATACAATCCCCCCACCATGGCCAAGAAAAAAACAAAAAAGAAAGGCGCAGCGGCAAACAAGAAATCCGACTCGGGCTTCACGATGGTCTCGGAAAACCGCAAAGCCCGCCATCGTTACGAGATTTTGGACTCGCTCGAGTGCGGATTGATGTTGATGGGCAGCGAAGTCAAATCGATGCGGGAGGGCAAATTGTCGCTCGACGAAGCCCACATCCGTGTCAAAGATCGCGAACTGTGGCTGATCGGCGCGGACATCGCCCATTACAACAACGCCGGGATGTGGAACCACGACCCGCGCCGCCCCCGGAAATTGCTGATCCATGCCCGCGAGTTCGACAAATTCGCCGGACGGGCCCACGAGCGGGGGCTGACGCTGATCCCGTTGCGCGTTTATTTCAACGATCGGGGCTTGGCCAAATGCGTGATGGGGCTGGTCAAGGGCAAGAAACTTCACGACAAACGAGAGACACTCAAAAAACGAGACTCCGACCGAGGGTTGCAGCGAGCGATGCGCGGACGGGGCTAACCGTGGGGTACGCTTCCAGCTTGCCACCCTGGGGACAGGCTTCCAGCCTGTCAAACCTAATGCTGCAACGGCAAGCTGGAAGCTTACCCCACTTGCAAGCTGGAAGCTTACATCACTGGCCTGCCGGAAGGTTACACCACTTGATCCTCATGACACCGATCCGCCCGTGACTGAACAAACCACTTCAAACACATCCGATGTGCTGAAGATCACCGATGTGATCAAGACGTTTGACCAGCCCGGTGGCGGCAAGCTGACGGTGCTGGACATCCCTGAGCTGACGATTCGTGCCGGCGAGCAAATGGCGCTGATCGGACAGAGCGGCGGCGGCAAGACCACGCTGTTGCATCTCATCGCCGGTTTGCTGACGCCCGACTCGGGCAGCATTCGCGTCGCCGGCATCGAGTTGACCAAGCTGTCCGAACAGGGACGTGATCGTTGTCGGGCCGCGACCGTCGGCTATGTCTTTCAGACCTTCAATCTGTTGCCCGCCTTCTCCGCGATCGAAAACATCCAGTTGGGAATGGCGTTCGGCAACCGGGCGATCGACACCCATCGCGCCTACGATCTGCTGGACAAAGTCGGCTTGGCCGATCGGGCGACCTACCGCCCCAATCAACTCTCCGTCGGCCAGCAACAGCGGGTGGCGATCGCACGGGCGTTGGCCGGAAAACCGAAGTTGCTGTTGGCCGACGAACCGACCGCCAACGTCGATCCGGCCAGCAGCGATACGGTGTTGGATTTGATCATCGGTTCCTGTCGTGATGAGAACATCGCGTTGATGATGGTCACCCATTCGATGGAGGTGACCAAGCGGTTTGAACGAGTGGAACACCTCGACAAGCTTAACCGTATCTTTGAAACGATCTAAGTGCTGCCGCTGAATGATCGACCTCTATCGCTCAGCGGATCCAACCGAATCACACTCTGCCATCCCCCATAGAACTTGACCATGTGGCTGCTCCGAATTGCTTGGCGAAACTTCTGCTATCGATCGCTTTCAAGTGTCTTGACGACGATCTCGTTGGCCCTCGGGGTGGCGCTGGTGGTGATGGTGCTGGCGGTGTTTGGGATCGTGACCGAAGCGTTTTCGCGTAACGCACAAGTCGGATACAACCTGGTCGTCGGTCCCAAAGGCAGTGCGCTGCAGTTGACGCTCAACAGCGTTTATTACCTGAGCCAGCCGATCGAAAACCTGCCGTACACCGAATACATGGAGTACTTTGACGCCGAAACGCGGGCCGAGATGGTTCGCAAGTACGGCGGCGACCCGGCGCTCGGTGAGCGTGACGGAGTCTATGTGCCGATGATCGGTGGCGGTTATGCCATCCCGTTGGCCCTGGGTGATTACCTGGGCGATTTTCGTGTCGTCGGAACCACGCCGGACTTCTTCGAAAAACTGCGGCACGGTCCGACGCTGGAAGAGCCCTTTGAGATGCGCGAGGGCCGCGCGCTGGCGTCCCACTCCGAGCAATACGGGTATTTCGAAGCCGTGCTCGGATCACGCGTCGCGGGGCAATTGAACTTGTCCGTCGGCGATCAGTTCAGTTCGACGCACGGCGATCCCGAAGGCAAGGGGCACGGCAAGAAGTTCACGGTCGTCGGAGTGTTGGCGCCGACCGGCACGCCCAACGATCGCGCCGCGTTTGTCAACATCGAAGGGTTCTATCTGCAAGAAAACCACGCCAAGCCCCTGACCGGGGAGGAAACGATCGTCCCGCCCAGCGAAGCGCCCGAGGACCCCGACGGGTTCATGCCGTTGTCGATTCCGGAACGTGAAGTCACTTCGATTCTGGTCCGTACCGGGATGCCGATGATGGGCGTGGTGCTGGAGAACCAAGTCAACGAGAGTCTGCGGAGTCAGGCGGCCGCACCGGTCGGTGAAATCGCCAAGCTGATGAATGCCATCATCGGACCCCTGCTGACGGCGCTGTTGGTGATCACGCTGATCACCTGTGTGGTGGCGGCGGTCGGCGTGCTGGTGGCGATCTACAATTCGATGAACGATCGCCGCCGCGACATCGCGGTGATGCGGGCCTTGGGGGCACGTCGCGGGACGGTGACTGGGGTGATCTTGTTGGAGAGTTTCTTGGTGGCGGTGATCGGCGCGACGACCGGATGGTTCCTGGCACATGCCTCGATCTGGGCGTTCAGCGGCCTGATCGAGGACCGGACGGGGGTCCAGGTCGGGATACTAACGACCAGCGCCTATGAGTGGTACATTTTCCCGCTCGTTCTGATTCTGGCCGCGCTGGCGGGGATCCTGCCCGCGGCGAGTGCCTATCGGACCGACGTCGGTACGAATCTCGCCGCGTAGCGGCGGCGCTGCAATTAGCATGCGTGGCCGAGTCGATCGCCGCCGGCCGGACAGATCAAGCCGTGCGACGACAGTCTGACCATCCTCCCCTAAAAACTCCATGAATCAGCCAGAGCCGAACGAAACGTCCGGCGACGATCGACTCGCTTCCGACCCCGCCACCACCCCGCCAGCTTCACCCCCGCGCTCGTCACCCCCGCCCCAAGACGGCGGATCGGTCGACCCGCCCAAACGGCGCCAGCCCGGGATGCTGTTCATCTGGGTGACGTTGTTCATCGACATCTTGGGAATCGGAATCGTGATCCCGGTGCTGCCCGCGCTGGTCCAGGAACTGTCGGGATTGGATGAGTCCGGCGCGTCGCTGTATTACGGACTGATCGTGGCCTCCTATGCGACGATGCAGTTTTTCTTCGCGCCGATCTTGGGCGGGCTTTCGGATCGATTCGGGCGGCGACCGATTCTGTTGGTGGCGCTGTTCGGCCTGGGGGTCGACTTCATGATTCAAGGCTTCGCCAACAGTTTGTGGTTGTTGTTTCTGGCCCGATTGATCTCGGGCGTCTTCGGCGCCAGCTTCACCGTCGGCAACGCCTACATCGCCGACATCTCCAATGATGACACGCGGGCCCGCAACTTTGGGCTCGTCGGTGCGGCGTTCGGTCTTGGGTTCACGTTCGGTCCGCCGCTTGGCGGTGTGCTCGGTGACGCGATCGACATTCGCGTTCCCTTCTTTGTCACCGCGGGCCTGGCGTTGGTGAATTGGTTGTACGGCTACTTCATCTTGCCGGAGTCGTTGCCGCCGGAGAAACGCAGGGCGTTTTCACTCAAGAACGCACGGCCCCTCGGTGCCGTCGGAACGCTCAGGCGCTATCCCTTGGTCGCCGCGCTGGCGGTTGTGTTTTTGCTCAAGGCGTTTGCCCAACGTGGTTTGGAAAATGTGTTCGTCCTGTTCTCGGAATTTCGGTTCGACTGGACCGCGATGACGGTCGGTTTGTTCTTGGGCTGGGTGGGGATTTTGGCGATCATCGTGCAGGGCGGGTTGGTGCGTCCGATCGTCAAACGATTCGGCGAACGCAACGTGTTGTTGATCGCGACGGTGATCTCCGCGGTCTCGTTCTTGGGCTACGCCTTTGCCAGTGCCGCTTGGATGTTGCCGGTGATCGCAGCGGTCGGTGCACTGGGCGGATTGGCCGGGCCAACCATTCAAAGTTTGATCACCAAGACGGTCGATGAAACCGAACAGGGCGAAGTGCAAGGGGCACTGACATCGCTGCAAGGGTTGACCAGCATCGCCGCGCCGATCGTGTTCACCAGCGGACTGTTCGGCTACTTCACCAGCGAAGGCGCGCCGTTCCAGTTTGCCGGCGCCCCGTTCTTGTTGGGCGGCATCTTGATTTTTGTCGCCTTTCTCTTAGCGATCGCTGTGTTCCGGAAGTATCCCGAGACCGCGAACCGAGACAGGCCGGACGAGGTGCCGGTGCCGATCGAGCAATGAGGGGAATTGGAAACGACGCCCGCCGCGAATCAGGACGGTCGGTCGTGCGTTTCGTTTGCATTTTTACACTCGTCGATTCGTTTGAGTCCGCAGTTCGGAGATTATTGGGTGATGCCAACAGAGTCACTTCCCGCCGCCACATCGACGAAAATTGAAATCGGGGTCGTAGCCGCCGGTCCGTTTGACGAGATCGACCGAGAAGCGATGCAGCAGGCCGTCTTGATGACCCGGGAGGAATTGAAGCAACGGTTCCCCGCGTTCCTGTTCCAATTCTTCAGCGTGCGGCGACCCGAACTGTCTGCCGGAAGCCGGGTCGAGCCGAGTGTCTTGCTGCAACAAGCCACCGAAGACCGCGATGCAAAGCACTGGGATTTTGTGTTCGTGATCACGGCGTCCGAGTTGATCGGTATTTATTCCTCGTTCTGCTTTGCCGCGCTCAGCCGACCGCTTGATGCGGCCGTGATTTCGGTGTCGTTGGTTGATCCACAAGCGGCCGGCGTGGACCTTTTGGCGCAGGCACGGATCGACCAGATTGCCTTGCGTGTGTCTCGTTTGATGCAGCACTCTCTGGCGCACCTGCTCGGTCTGCCGCGTGACGACCGCCCGGATCACCTGCTCTATCATCCCGCCACGGCGAAGGACCTGGATGCGATGGGCTTGGTGGATGACGACCAGACGGCGCGTCAGGCGGAGGCGTTGGCGGAAGTGGCCGACCAACGTTTGGAAGAAGGTTCTGGGCGAGCGATGAGCAATTCGATGTTTGCCATGCGGGCGACCTGGATCAACCGCCGCGAAATCGCCCAGGCGATCTGGGCCGCGCGGGCTTGGCAGTTCCCCCGCCGACTGAGCCGACTCACCTTGGCCTCGGTCTCGACGGTCGCCGTGCTGCTGATGACCGCCGAGGCCTGGGATTTGGCGCTCTCGCAATCCTGGGCTCGCGTGCATGGCCTCGGTCTATTTGCGCTGCTCGCGACCACCGGGTACGTGATCACGCGGCAACAATTATTGCTTCGTCGCAACCAGACCAGGACCGAGCAATCGGTCGTCACCGCCGCATCCGCGTTCGGGATCGTGTTGATGGGAATGGCGGTCACCTGGCTCGCGCTGTTCTTGCTCGGGGCGATCGTCGGTCTGTTTTTGTTCGACGCACCCCTGATCGCCAGCTGGGCGGCTTCGTCGCAGCTGACCGGCGGAGACGTGTCGTTTGCCGACTACGTGCAAATGGCCGTGTTCAGTGGCTCGGTCGGGTTGCTCATCGGCGCGCTCGGGGCAAGCTTCGAGTCACAAAACTACTTTCGTCATGTGATCTTTGTGGACGAAGAGATTTAGGACTTCGGTTGCCGGCGCAACGGATTTCGCAAGCTGGAAGCTTACGCCACTGGCAAGCTGGTAGCTTACGTTACTGGGTGTTAGGAGCTGACGCCGAGGGTGAGCCAGCCGTCGCGGGCATCGAAGCTGCGGGGTCGGAAATTGAGCCCCTGCAGCGCCGGGACCTGGACGTCGGCCGGGATGATCCAGGGCCGGTCCATCAAGGTTTCCGGGAACGCTTTGGCGAATCCTTTTTTGATCGATCCCCGCAGACCGGCTTGCCCGACACTCAAGCGTTTCGTGCCGGGAAAGTTGATTTCGGTTTCGCCGACGCGTTGCAATACCACTTCACCCGACTCGGTGGTGGTCGGTTCATAGACCGCAACGATTTCCAGCAATCGTTTCAGCTCGCGAGAACCTTGCGCGAAGCGTGTCCCCTGGATGCCGATCCGCAGTTTTCCGTCGCGTGCTTCAAAGATGATCGGACGGCTGTCGTGAAAGTCGATCTCGAATTCGGGTTCTTCTGCTTCGTCTTCCGCGGCGGCCTGGATTTCAGCGCCGCGTTTTGTTTTACTGGCCAGTTGTTGCAATTCACTCCGCGTCATCGTGCGGCCGGCCAGCAGCGCGCCGACGGTGTTGTCGATCAGGGACTCATGGATTTGGACCGTCGCGTCGTTGGTCTCGGCGATCGCCGGCGGCGGCGTCGGTGCAGCGAGCTGGTTGTTCTTGCGGATCGTCGCGAACAGATAGATCGAATGTTCGGTCGAGCCGATGGTGCGAGTCGGTTCGGCCAAGTCCAAGCGTTGCAGGTACGCTTCCATCTCGGCGGCAAGATTGCGGGTCGGCTGGGGGATGGCCGAGTCGGTTTCCTTCGTGAATTCTTCGGTCATCCGCGAGATGAACTTGCGGTGAGCGATTCGATCGGCGAGCGGCTTTTGCTGGGCGGCTTTTTTCTGCGCGATGCGTCGGACCAATCGCAGCGGATGCTCGATCGAAGTGATCCGGTTGTTCATCGATCCCGAGACGACGACCGGTTCGAACTGAATGCCCGATTCACGGATCTGCAGCAGTCGCGATGCGTACACTTGCCCATAACCCGACGTCCGCAACCGAACCGGGCCGTTGTATCCCCGGTTGGCCGTGGTGACGGTTCCATTGAGCACGATCTGCAGGCGGATGCTGCCGACCGAGGGCAAGAGCGTGGTGGTCACGTCGCCGGTTAAAAACGCGTTGCCGACGATTCGCGTGCCGAGAATGCATTCTCGCACCGCCGAGGATTGGTCGACTCGGCGATTGGCGGCCCGCTGGATCAAGGATTCGTCGATCGTCAGATGAAGATTGGTCGACGAGAACAGGTTTTGCGTGCGATCGACCAAGGCGACCGATTGATCGGTCCGCTCGAGCAGTTCCAGCAGCAACCGCAACGTCGCGATCTGGTCCGGTGACGGGTTTCCGCTGATCTCGGTCCACTGGTCGGCGGTGCGGCTGAGCAGTTGTGCCAGCAAGGCGGTCGTTCTCTCTTTGCGGCGAAACCGCAGCGCGTCGCTGAATCGCTGGGCGGTGCTGCGCAGGCGTCGGACCGCGGGAACCTCAAGCCCCGGATGGATTCCGGTGGCCTTCTGCGAGATGCGGATGGCTTTGCCGGCCAGTTCGACATCGCTGGCTTCGGACTGCAGCGCCTGCAGGGCCGGTTCGATTTCCAGGTAGTCGATCCAGGCCTGGGCGTTGGCGCCGGTTGCGGTCTTGGCCAGGTGGGCCCGCAGCTGATCAATCGCCGCTTGGAATTCGGCGGCGCTGGAATCCGGGCTGGCGATTCGGCTCGGATCGAGTCGATCGGCCGACTGCCGAGCCGCTTCGGCAATCTGTTCGGAGAGCGATTGAGCAGGCGAGGCGTTCAGCAGCGCGACGACCCAGAGGCCGAGCGAAGCAAGGACGCGAAGGCTTGGTCGTGTCATGATACATCCAAGTTGACGGTGGACCGGCGGTCGGGAAGTGCGATACAGGTGCGAAGATAGTGAAAGGGCGAAGGATTTGCAGGTGGAGTTAGGCGAGTTGGGAAAAAAAACACCCTCCGATCGCCGGCAAGTTGCCTTACAGCGGTCCCAGTGCCCCGGCCAGGACGGCAATCGGTCCCTGCTGGTAGTCCGGTGACGGGGTTTGGGCGTCCATTTCGTACACCGAAACGAGCAATGTCCGTTGACCTAAGGCGCATTTGCCGATGTGAACCCGCAGCGGCCAAGCGGAGCTTTTGCGTGGCGAGGCCCAATCAATCGTGGCGTTGTCGTAAAGGATCGTTTGCACCTGCAGCTGAAAATCGTCGCTCGCCCCGACCCGCAGCACCGCCGGTTCGGTCGCGTTTTCGTCGCCCAGGTCGAGGTGCACCGAGGGTGGGAAATCCGCCGCGGTGGGCGGCCAGGTCGATGCGGCGGGGTCAAAGGTTTTGATCTGCCCCAGGATCGACGCCTTGCGATTGATAAACGAAATCGTCGACGGGCCCTGTCCGTCATCGGGATGGTCCAACAGGAAAAACAAAAACCCTTCGGCCGCTTCGATCCGCAGCCCCAATTCTTGGGATTCCACCGTCTTGTCGTGGATCGGCATGATGTCGGGCGTGGTCCAGGACCCGAAGGCGTCGCTCTGCCGTTGCCCATCGCGACCGCCCGGCCGACCGCCGGTGGCGCCGAACCAGGCGACACCCATGACGACGACCATCACCACCAGCATGCCGCGGGTGGCTTCAAGAGGAATCTGTTGATCGCGTTGAGAAGCCATGGCTGAAACGACGTTTGTCCCGAAAAAGATTCAACACGAACTCACGGCGAACCCTCACATGACGGCACGCTTTTGCCGCGGAGGTCGATGGTGCCGCTGCGCTGTCCAAAATCAAGCGGACGGCGCACTAGAAGAGTGTAGTCGCGATCGGTTGATGCAAGAAATGGGCGTTCAGCCAGGGTTTGTACCGCGTGACCAACAAACAGCGACACACCAGTGCCTCTTTGGCATCCTCGATCGGCCAAACCTGGACTTCGGTCGGTTCGAATTTGTTCCATCCGTCACTGACGCGAATCTGTTTCAGTCGCGCCGCGATATCGGTCGTTTGGCCGAGAAACAAAATTGATTCGGGGTCGGAGATCGCGTACACGCCGGCGACCGGTTCGTCGCCACAGCGGTCCAGATAGGCATCAATGGATTCAGCGGCGGGGGCGTCTTGCTTGGCAAACTCCTCGGCACGTTTCTTGGCCGCACGGGTGATTTTGCCGTTGGTGGCGATGCGCCGGAAGTGCCAGATCGCCTCGCGGGCCTCGATTTCCGAATGGCCGTCGCCGAACGCTTGGGCAATTTGATCGAACTCGGCGGCTGCATCGGGCGTGCAAAGAATCTGTTCCAAGTCCATCGCGTAGTCGACCGAAAGCATTTGAAATGCGATTTCGGCGGCGTCGCAGCACGGCAGGATCGTCTTCAGCGAAACCTTTTTGTGTTTGCCTTCACCGACCAGCCGTTCCTCGCGCGAGAGTTGCAACAGAAACTCGTTCCAGGTGCGCGCGTCGCCGAGCAGTTTGGCGTCTTTGCAGTAGCGAACGAACAGTGCATTGCGGATCGGATCGGACAGCAATTCCTCGGCGCTATGATTTTTCGAAACGTCCGCAAAGGCGGCTTGGATGACGCGTTCGTTTTGTTTGTCCAGTGGAATCACCGGGCGTCCGTTGCGAAATTTCGTGCGTTGTTTCCCTTTGGACGTCGTCGGTGCACTCTTGATCGGATCGGCCGGGCCGTCCAATGGATCGCCTGCGCTGCATGCCGACAATCGTTCGTTGATCCGCGCGGCGTAGTCTTCGGAGAGTTCGATTCCCATGAACCGACGTCCCAGTTTCTTGGCGACCACCAGCGTTGTGCCGCTGCCGCCGAAGGGGTCCAGCACGAGGTCGCCGGGGTTGCTGGAGACGCGGATGATTCGGCCGAGCAACTGTTCGGGCATTTGACACCCATGAAAGCCTTCGCGCTCTTTGAAGGTCCCGGCGACGCGGGCAAAGTACCAGGTGTCGTGCGAGGGACTGAAACCCAACTGGGGAGCATCTTGGGGACGCAAGATCCAGGTGTTGTCTGGCAGCCGTCCCCGGGTGTTGGCCCGCGCGTCGGCATAGACCAGTTGCCGCGCCGAAGGGACTCGCACCGTCGGGTTGTCGCCGTTGAAGGTGAACTGTTCGGGGTCTTTGACGAAGTGAAACAAATGGGTGTGCGAGCGACTGAATCCGCGGACGCAGTTCACACCGAAGGTGTAGTACCAGATGATCCAGGAGCGGCACGAGAACCCGATATCCTGGGACAGCAACTTCAGCTCCGCGGCGTATTCGTCACCGATCGCCAACCAGAACGAGCCGTCCGGTTTGAGTGCCCGGTGAACACCGCTGATCCAGTCGCGGCAAAAATCCAAGTAATCGGTGTGAGACTGCTGGTCGTCGTAGACGTCGTAGGAGTAACCGATGTTGAACGGCGGATCGGCAAAGACAAGATCGATCGTGCCCTGCTGAATTTGGGCCAGTTTTTCGATGCAGTCGCCTTGGTGGATTTGATTGGCAGAGAGCGTTGCGGTGGTCGTCTCGGGCATGGGTTTCCAAGGATGGTGGCAATCGGTCGCGGACAAGGCACGCCAAGTCTACGGTTTTAAAGCTACTCGCGCCAGTGGCGCAAGCTTCCAAGTGGCGTAAGCTTCCAGCTTGCGTCTCAGCAAGCTTCAGCTTGCGACCCCAACAGCACCCAGCTTCCGTCCACCAGGTGACGGGGAGTCGCAAGCGTCCTGCTCACGCCACTTCAGATTCGGCAGACGTAGTGGCCGCTTTGGCGGCGGATCAGATGGCGGATTTCCAGCACGCTGATCGTTGCCATCACCTGGTGGGCCGGTAATCCGCAGCGGGCGATGACCTGGTCGATCAGGGTGCTGGAGGCGTCGATGGATTCGAGCACCGTGCGCTCGACGTCGTTGAGCTTCAATTCGGCCGGATTTCGCACTTCGTGGCCGTCGTCGGTGCTGACGCTGCGAGCCATCGGGCCGAGGGATTCCAGGATGTCGTCGACGGTCTGGACCAGCGTCGCGCCGTCGCGGATCAGTTGGTTCGTCCCGCGGGAGGCACGGCTGGTGACCGGGCCGGGCAGCGCCAAGACGTCTCGCCCCAGTTCGCCGGCCTGTCGCGCAGTGATCAACGACCCGCTGCGATCGGGGGCTTCGATGACCAGGGTCGCCAGGGCCAGGGCGGCGATGATCCGGTTGCGCTGGGGGAACATGCCGCCGCGCGGTTTCGCGTACGGCGCGTATTCGCTGATCACGGCACCGTCGGCGGTGATCGCGTCGGCCAAACCGACGTGCTCGGGCGGGTAGATCTGGCCCAGGCCCCCGCCCAGCACCGCGATTGTCCGCCCGCCGGCCGACAACGCTCCTTCGTGTGCCGCCGCATCGATCCCGCGGGCCAGTCCGCTGACCACCGTGACCCCCGCTTTGGCAAGCCCATACGCGATGCGATCGGCTTGGCGGGTGCCATAGGCGGTGGCGTGCCGCGTGCCCACGATCGCGACGGCCAGTTCGTCGGTTCGGGTCAGCGTGCCGCGGGCAAACAGAATCGGTGGCGCGTCATGCAGGTCTTCCAGCGGCCGCGGGTAGCCGCCGCGACCGTTGCGGAGCAAATCGCAGTCGTGGCTCTGACACCACTGTAGGATCGAGTCCGTGTCGACATAGTCAGCAGCGGTGCGGATCGTGTGGATCAATTTCGGTCCCACCCCCGGGACCGCCGCCAGCTCGCTCTTGTCGGCGGCCAGCACACGCCGTGGCGAGCCGAAGGTGTCCAGCAGGGTGGTCAGGGTTCGCGGTCCGATGCCCGGCAGCATCGACAGACGCAGCGTGCTGACCGTTTCGTCATCGAGCCCACGATGCTCCGCCGAGGTGATGTCGGGTCCGTCCATGGCAGCGTGGACTCAGTCAAAGAGGTTGAGAAGCGGGTTGGGGCGCGTCTACAACAAGATATCGGGTTTTTCGCTGTCCGGGGGGCTGCCGGTTCCCAGGGGCTCTTCAATAGCGGGGAAAAGACCGGCTTCGCTTTCAGCGGCCTTGAGCGACGCCTGGAACTGTTGGACGACCGGGCGGCTGGTCAGTCTGGGGTTGATGTGGGGGCGCGCGGCCAGCAGATGCTCTTGGGCCTGTTGGGCCGTCATGTTGCGGTACTTGATCAACCAGCACATCGCGATCGTCGCGCTGCGGGCGCGGCCTGCCTTGCAGTGAATGTAAACGGTATCGTTTTGCAGTTTGTACTTCTGGATGAATTCAACGGCGGCTTCAACGTCGCTCAATCGAGGGTGCGTGAAGTCGGTCGTGGGGATGTGCAACTGCTCGATGCCGTGCTGTTCATACTGAATGATCGGCCCTTTGTACTCTTCGCACGTGTTGACCACCGCGCGAACCCCTTCGCCTCGCAGCGACGCCACATCGGCAGCGAACGGATAGGCGCCGACGATCACGTGGCTATCGATTCGGCTCCACCAATGACGGCGACGCAACACCCGCGCAAGAAGCAGATTCCAGGCGAGTGTCGGCCAAAAAACAGTGCGAGCGTAGAGTCGAGCGAACAAGGTGACGATCGAAGGGGAGTGAGTAGATGCAAATGGGCAGGCCGGGCAACTATCCTACCGCATCGAGCGGAAAACGATAATCGCCGGCACCACGTTTTGACGCTTTCGTCAGCACCGATCCCCGCCTCCAGACTCGCAGCGCTGGGGCGGTGCCGTCTATTGGCCGATGCAGTACAAGGCGGAACCGCTACGCAGATACAGCCGGCCCTCGCTGATCGCCGGCGAGCCGGAAAAGCCCGAATCGTCGCTCAGCGTGTTGGTCTGTCGCACTTCCATCTCTGGCGTGGCGTTGACGACATGCACCTCGCCGCCGGGCGCGACGACGTAAATCTTGCCGTCGGCCAACACCGGGGTCGCGTACTCCTGGCTGCGTCGGTCGCCGAATCCGCCGCGGCCGCCGCCACTGGGCCGGCCGCCGAACCCTCCGCGACCTCGATCACCGCCCGGGCCACGATCCGCGTCTGGTCCGCGATCACCACCCGGTCCGCGATCACCACCGGGGCCGAAGCCACCGGGGCCGAAGCCACCGGGACGTCCCCCGCCCCCGCCGCGACTGGCCGACAGACGTCGCTGGTTGACCCGCTCGCCCGTCTTCGCGTCGTAGCAGGACAGCACGCCGCTATTGAAAACGTACAGGTGACCGTCGTAAGCGATGGGCGTGGCGAATCGCCCGGGGATATTCGCATCCCAAACGACATGGGACGCATTCACGTCGCCCTTGCCGCCCGCTTTGACGGCGACCGCATCCCCGCTGCGACCGCCCACCGCGATCACGACGTCGTCGACCACGATCGGGCTGGCCGAGGCGGTGTTGTCGGTCGTGCCGCGCGAGTACCAACGCAGTTTGCCGGTTTCCGGATTCAGACCCCAGACTTCTCCCGGCACGGTGATCACCAGATCGGTTCGGTCGCCGGCTTGGACCAGGTTCGGGGTGCTCCAGGTGCTGGCCAAATCGCCCGCCGGTGTCTTCCAGACCTCAGCTCCGGTCGCGGCGTCAAAGGCGAACAGGGTTTCGCTTTCGTCCGATGCGTTGACGATCACCAGGTTCTGTGAATCCGACCGATACACGATCGGACTCGACGCCGAACCCCAACGCTGTTGGCCACTACCTGTCCCGACGCTCTTTCGCCAGATCTCGTTGCCCTCCAGATCAAACGCGATGACGCCGCTTTTTCCAAAGAACACGAACACATGTTTGCCATCGCTGGTCGGCGTGTGGCTGGCGTAGCCGTGCGCCGGCACCCCCATTCCGGTGTACGGATCTTCCGGCTGGATCGCGTCGATCGCCTTGCTCCACAACTCCTCGCCGGTCACCGCGTCGTAGCACGACAGGTGCCGTTTCAAGTCCTCGATCTGCTGGTTTTCGCCACCGGTTCCGTATCCCGAGTAGCTGGTCACAAAGACCTTGCCGGCGACGACGATCGGACTCGATACCCCTTGGCCGGGGAGGCTGACTTTCCATTTGACGTTTTCGGTGTCGTTCCAGGTTTCGGGGAGCTGCGCCGAATCGGAACTGATTGAATTGCCCCCTGGCCCCAAGAATCGGGTCCAATCCGCGGCGGTTGTGGCCGACGCGGCGGCAACCAGGCTTCCCGTCACAACGGCGACCGAAAGGAAACGCTGCCGTAGTGTCCACCCACGTCGGTGGCAGGATCGATCGGTCATGTCAGAAAAGCTCCAAAGAAGGAAAAGTCGGAACAGCGAAGTCGCCGCACGCGGTCAACGCATCTAAACCCCAGCGGGGCGGCGAAGTTTCGAAGGATCGGTTACGTCTCTCGCAGATCAGAGAAGGGCCTCGGACGCACACGGTTTTCGGCGGATGTCTGTCGACCAACAACCCAATCGAACGGCCCTGCCCCTCCTGCCCGGGGACAGACCCCAATGCCCCGGGGACAGACCCCAGGGCGTCTGGGGACAGACCCCGATGGAAATGCTACCAGGGCGTCTGGGGACAGACCCCGATGGAAATGCTATCTAAGCAGGCCCGCGGATAGCAGCGCGAACCCACGGATGGGGAGCAGCAACAAATCCGGAAAATGCCCCGGGGACAGACCCCAGGAAAATGCCCCGCCCGGGGACAGACCCCAACGGCCCGGGGACAGACCCCAAGGAAAACGGGGACAGACCCCAGGGCGTCTGGGGACAGACCCCAAGGCGTCCCAACGGCCCGGGGACAGACCCCAGGGCGTCCCAACGGCCCGGGGACAGACCCCAGGGCGTCCCAACGGCCCGGGGACAGACCCCAAGGAAAACGGGGACAGACCCCAAGGCGTCTGGGGACAGACCCCGATGCGACCGGCCGATCGGGAGTCGGAAGCAGCTTCGTGGCTCGATTATCATGTCGACGGAGCGATGCGTCGGGGATTGGTGATCAAAATCCATTTCAATGAGGGTGAATTGCCCTCTGCCGCGGGTTGCTCCGTTCGTAGAATGTTTGCGTAATGAAACTGACAACGGAACCTACCAGCGGCGAAATCAAAGCGTCGTCCCCCACCCCAACTCCCCCCACTTCCATCAAGAAATCACTTATGAAACGCATCGCCCTGTTTGCCGTTTGTTGTGCAGTCGTCGCTGCTTTGACGCTGCGACCTGCCGAAGCCGAGCCCTCGCTCGGGATCGGGTCGGATGCCCCCGCATTGGATATCGAGCATTATTTTCACGAAGACGACACCCGTGTCACCGAGTTCAAAGACGGCAAGGTCTACGTGGTCGAGTTCTGGGCGACGTGGTGTGGACCCTGCATCGCCAGCATGCCGCACTTGGCCGAGTTGCAAACCAAACATCGCAACGACGGCGTCCAGATCATCAGCGTCTCGGATGAGACGGTCGATGAAGTCGAAGCGCTGCTGGCAAAACCCTATCCGGGCCAAAAGGCGTCCTTCGCCGAGGTCACCGCGGCCTACACGCTGACGACGGATCCCGACGGCTCGACCCAACGCGACTACATGGAAGCGGCCGGCCAAAACGGCATTCCCACCTCCTTCATCGTCGGCAAGACGGGCGTCATTGAGTGGATCGGTCACCCGGGAGAGCTCGACGAACCGTTGGCTGCCGTCCTGGATGACAGCTGGGATCGCGAGGCGTTCAAAGCCGACATGGAGCGTGAGCAGAAGTTCCAGGAAATCCTGCAAGGCTTGGACCAGCTTGCCGGACGCGGACGCTTTGAAGACGCCAGCACGATGCTCGCCGATCAGATCGCCCAGACCAGCGACGCGGAACTGAAAGAACGTTTGACCACGGTGCAACGCGTCGTGCAGCCGCAGTTCAACTTCATGGCCGGCAAGGCGACTGAAGCCGATTTCGCATTCTATCGCGAAGAGCGAAAGGCGACTCAGGGCAACCCGCAAGCGTTGTTCCGCCACGCGATGACGCTCTACAACATCGTCCAGAACGGTGGCAAGATCGGGCCGCTGGGTGCCGAGGTGGTCGAAGCGTTGACCGTGGAGATGGAAAACGTCGAGGATGACGGCAAGGTCGCGATCCTGGAATTGATCGCCCGTCTGCATGCCGCCGATCAACGTTGGGACGAAGCGGTCAAGGCTGCCGAGCAGGGCGTCGAGCTTGCCGATGGCGTTTCCCGAAGCCAGAAGCAACGCATGACTTTGTTGTTGGACGATTTAAAGTCGAACGCCGATCAGAAGTCTGCAGGCGATGCCCAGAATGATGCCCAGGTCGATTCGGAGCCACCGGCAACGGACGAGTGAATCGTTGACTGCTGAACCCTCTCGTCCGCTCGTTGCCTGGATGCAGCTCGTTCGTCTGCCCAACGTGTTCACGGTGTTGGCCGACGTCGGGGCTGCCTTTCTGCTCGTCGGTGGCGGTCCGCTGCCGGTCGCACGATTCGCCCTGGTGCTGGCCGCCGGCGTCGCGCTGTATTGGGCCGGCATGATCCTCAACGATGTGTTTGATCTGGAGAAGGACAAGGCGGAGCGAAAGACGCGCCCGATCGCCAGCGGCGCGATCTCGGTCCATGCCGCCAAGTCGGCCGGCTGGGCCTGTTTGATCCTGGGCGTGTTGTTGGCCGCGGCGTCGGGATATGTGCCGTCGGCCGATCACGCGACGACCTGGTTACCGGCGGCGATCGCGCTGGCTCTTGCCGGATTGATCGTCGCGTATGACGGACCCTTGAAACCGACGCCGATCGCGCCGGCGGCGATGGGCGGCTGCCGCGTGCTCAGTTTTCTCCTGGGCGCTTCTCCGCTGTCGGCGATGGATGAGGGTTTGCCCGTGGTGCCACGCTACGTGCTGGCCATCGCGATGGGATTTGGTGTGTATGTGATGGGCATCACCACGGTGGCCCGTGACGAAGCGATCGGTGGCCACCGGATCAACCTCAGGACCGGATTTGTGGTGATGATGGTCGGCGGAGTGATGTTGGCCCTGGCGCCGAGTTTTTCCCTGGCCGAAACACGGGTCGGCTGGGCGATTGCTTCGACCAGCCAATTCGGGATGCTGATCGGGCTGATCTTCCTGCCGATCGCGCTGCGCGGTTTTCGTGCTCAGTTGCATCCCGAACCGGCGGTGATCGGAAATCTGATCCGCATCAGTATCCTGACGATCATTCCGCTGTCAGCGGCGTTCGCGTTTTTGGGTGCCGGGCCCGCGTGGGGTGTGGCCGTGTTTGCGCTCGTGGTGCCGGCGCTGTTGCTTGCGACACGTTTGCGGGTGACCTGAGATGACGCCCGGGTTCCATTGCAGCAGTTTGGAATTTCACCATCCGGTGACGTTGATTCCAAAGCTGGCGGAACTGGGGTTCGGTGCCGTTGCGATCCGGCCGCGCCGTGGCGGCTGGGATCTGGACACGCCGTGGTTTGACTCGGCGTCGGCCGAGATTGCCGCGACGGCCAAGGAGCACGGCGTTTCGATCGTGATTGATCTCGATGCGCCGTTTTATGATGACCCGGAATGCCTGGATGCGTTTTCATTGGCCAGCCAGGATGCGGCGATCCGGGATTCGGCCGCTGCGAACATCCGCCGCTGGATCGAAGCGACGTCGGAGATGGGGGCCGTCGCGATCACGTTTTCCACAGGCCGCGTGTGCCCGCGCGGCAGCCGTCCCTCGGTACCAGAGGATCACGGCGAACAGATTCTGGAGCGATTGGCCGGTGCGATTGCTCCCTTGGTCCAACTGGCTTCGCCGCTGGGAGTGAACCTGGCGCTGCGGCCGGTGTCAGCACACGCAATCGCGACGGTGGCCCATTTCGAACGGTTCGGGCAATGGATCGGAACCGACGCGCCGTTGGGTTTGGCGGCCGATGTCGGCGAGATGTTGTTGGGGGGAGAATTCCCGATCGGGGCTCGCTTGGCACGGCTACAGCACCGGCTCAGCTGTGTGTACCTGTGTGAACCGGACCTGGAACGCGGCTGTGATCAACGGTTCGGTCACGGCGATATCGATTTGGGGCGGGTCTGGGAGGTGATGACCGAAAGCGGCTACGGCGGCCCGGCGGTTTTTCGCTGTTGTGGGCACGGACGGCTGGGTTTGGTCGCGGCGCGGGACGCGTTGTCGTTGCTGGATCTTTCGTAATCGATGTTGACTTAAACCCCGTGAAACACGAAAAAAGTGTTTCACGAGGGCGAATCTGCTGGACCACGTTGGTTGGACAGTCGTATCATGAATTTGCCCCCTGAGAGGCGACGTCAGCTGGCGACGCCGGGGCGAGCGGGCGGTCAGGTAGAGACAAGACGATGATGATGGACGTACTGAGTGATCCGGCCGTGAAGGCTGGTCTTGCACTACTGATTTTGATCATCGTGTCTGCCGCCGCATTTTTCCTCGTGGCAAGGTTGCGCGACTACACCAATGGAGACTGGGATTCGACCTCCAGTGGCCTTTTAAACTTCGAAGAAATGCGTTTGAAAGGTGACATCAGCGAGGAGGAATTCCGAACAATACAGGCAGCATCCCACGGAACCGACGAAGGGGACGCTCCTGAGAATCGACCCGACGCCGAGACGGCGCCCGGTCGTAACGATTGAGATCAGCTTCGTCGGAGTGAACCTTCCATTGATTCAATGACGAATCAATTTGTTCTGACGTGCAGGATGCCACCTTTTCCGCAGTTGGCCCTCCCATCTTTCCCTGGGCAATCGGCTTCGGAAACCATTTACCCACTAAGTTTACCAACCAGGGCTCAGGCATCCGTTACGGACGACTCTTTTAACTCACCTCCCGCTCGGAAGTCGATGACCGATCAACTTGATCACTCATCTCCTTCCCAGCAATGACGCAAAAGAGATGCTTGGGCTGTGGGCCGAACCGTTTGAAGCTTTCAATCGGCGCGTCCCGATGGATCGACTGGATACGTAGCGTTGCGGTGACCCGGCTTCGGCCGGCAATCGCAACACTCCCTGCGTGGTCGATCTTCGGACGAGTCTGTTAAAGCACATAAGGAGTCGTTTATGCCCGTCAAGGATAACAACAGTACCACGCGCAGTAGCTCGTCGAACAAAAAGAACGCCTTCTGTTCGTTCTGTCGAAAGAGCTATCGTGACGTCGGTCCATTGGTCGAAGGGCCAGGCGACGTGTACATCTGCGCCGAATGCATTGACCTGTGCCAGTCGATTCTGGAGCAGGAAGAGCGTCGTCGCGGTCCCAGCAAGCAATTGTTCAGCGATATCCCATCGCCCCGTAAGATCGTCGAGCACCTGGACGAATACGTCATCGGACAATCGTCCGCCAAGCGTGTCTTGGCTGTCGCCGTTCACAATCACTACAAACGCTTGACCAGCGATTGGGAAGGCAGCAGCGACGTCGAAATCGAAAAGAGCAATATCTTGTTGGTCGGACCGACCGGCAGCGGTAAAACACTGTTGGCCCGCTCGCTCGCCCGGATGTTGGATGTGCCCTTCGCCATCGGTGACGCGACGACGTTGACCGAAGCCGGTTACGTCGGCGAAGACGTCGAAAACCTGTTGCTGAAACTGCTGCACGCGGCCGACTTTGACGTCGAGGCGGCCCAACGAGGCATCTTGTACATCGACGAGGTCGACAAGATCGGAAAGACCGGCGGCAACGTCTCGATCACCCGCGACGTGTCCGGCGAAGGGGTCCAGCAAAGCCTGCTCAAGATGCTCGAAGGCACCGTCGCCAACGTGCCGCCCCAAGGCGGACGCAAGCACCCCGAGCAGCAGTACATCCAGCTGGACACCAGCAACATCCTGTTCATCGTCGGTGGGACCTTCGTCGGCATCGAAGACATCATTCGAGACCGGCTGGGACACAAGACCCTCGGCTTCGGCGAAGGCGCCGGACGACTGAACGAACAGACGCACAGCGAATTGGTCGCCGAGATTCAAGTCGAAGACGTGATGCAGTTCGGATTGATCCCCGAATTGGTCGGGCGGCTGCCCGTCGTCAGCTACCTGCAAGAGCTCGATGAAGAAGGCTTGGTCCAGGTGCTGCGGGAGCCCAAGAACGCGTTGACCAAACAGTTCGAAGCGCTGTTCAAAATGGAGAACTGTGAACTCAACTTTACCGAAGGAGCGTTGCACCAGATCGCCCGCAAAGCCCTCAACAAAGGCGTCGGAGCCCGAGGACTGAGAGGGATTTTGGAGGAAGTGATGTTGGACATCATGTACGAATTGCCCGAGCAAGAG
This sequence comes from Phycisphaera sp. RhM, assembly GCA_033042175.1. Taxonomy (GTDB): domain Bacteria; phylum Planctomycetota; class Planctomycetia; order Pirellulales; family Pirellulaceae; genus Stieleria. The sequence continues at coordinate 39,237 of WCIL01000001.1, read as the reverse complement.
GAAGGCAAGGTGTACACGATTGACGAGGACGTGGTCGCCGGAAAGCAAAAGCTGTTCCAGATGCCGACCACCAAGAGTGCCTAACGGCGACCCTCGAAAGCGACGTCCTGATCGCGAATCACTTCTCCACCAAAACGCCGATGGCCTCCCCCCGCCATCGGCGTTTTTGTTGTTGAATTGCCGTGCTGGGGAAACGATCGTCCCATGCGTCTTGTCAGTCCGATGCGTCCTATTCTGCCATGGGACCAATCAGACCTAAAGGTCACATGGGACGTTTCAGTTCCGTGCGCGTTATTGGTGGAAGCCACGCCCCCTGCCGGTCACCCCGCCCACTGTCTGAGCCATTTCTCCAGGATCAGCAGGTTCCACAATCGGTAGCCGTGGTTGTTTTCCATCCGTTCATGCTGTCCGACCAGTCGCTCCACGACTTCGCGGCGGAAGTACGGCGCGATCCGCGCGTCGTCGGCCAACAGCGTGTCGTGCACCATCGGCTTGAGCTCCTTTCGGAACCAGGCGCCGATCGGAATGCCGAATCCCATCTTCTTTCGCGTGAAGATCGACTTGGGGATCATCGATCCGAACGCGTCCTGCAGCAGCAGCTTGCCGCGGCGGCCGCGGAATTTTAAATGCACCGGCAACGAGGCGGCGAACTCGACCACGCGATGGTCCAGCATCGGTTGTCGCACCTCCAGTGAATGGGCCATCGACGCGATGTCGACTTTCGTGCACAGGTCGCACGGCAGATAAGACAGCATGTCGGTGATCGATGCCCGGGTGACGACGTCGCGGCCCTGGCTGCGATCCCAGATGGCGTCGAGAAACTCGAACGGGTCTTCGCCCGGCAATCGCTGGACAAACTCGTCGGTGTACAACTCCGCCCGCATCCGTTCGGGAAAGATCTGCAGCCAATTCAAATAGCGCCGTGCTTCCGGTTGATCGATCGCTTCGAAAAAACGTTTGGCACGTCGCGTGATCGAATACTGTTTGTTGTTGTCGGGCAATCGCTGAATCAGCCCGATGCCCGGTAGTTTGTGAATCGGAAACATCCTCCGCAGACGCACGCTCAACCACAACGCGCGGTAGCGATCGTAGCCGGCGAACAGTTCGTCACCGCCGTCGCCGGACAGCGCCACGGTGACTTCGCGTCGCGTCAGTTCGGACAGGTACCAGGTCGGCACGGCGGATGAGTCACCGAACGGTTCGTCGTAATGCCAAACCAGTTTGTCGATGATGTCCACGCCGTTGGGCTGGACTTCGAAGCGTTGGTGGTTGGTCCCCAGGTGCGCGGCGACTTGGGCCGCGTAGCCGGTTTCGTCGAAGTCGGCGATCGGGAATCCGATGCTAAAGGTGCGAATCGGCGTCTCACCTTCTTGCCGCTGGGCGATCGCGGTGATCAGCGACGAATCGATGCCGCCGGACAAGAACGATCCCAACGGCACATCGCTCTGCAGACGCAGACGGACCGAATCGGACAGCAGTTCGCGCAGCCGCTCGACCGCTTCACCCTTGCTGCGGGGGACTTCGACGGTCGGGTCGAAATCCCAATACGGCTGAACGACCAGTTTGCCTTTTTCGAAGATCGCAAGATGGCCCGGCGGCAGTTTTCGAACGCCCTTCCAGATCGTTCCCGGGTGCGGGATATACTGATAGGTCAAAAATTCATCGATCGCCGCGGGGTCGATTTCATTGCAGACACCCGGGACGGCCGCCAGGCTTTTCAGTTCGCTGCCGAAGACCAGTCGATCGCCGACCAACGCGTAGTAGAGGGGTTTTTGTCCGATCCGATCCCGTGCCAGTACCAACCGGCTGCGGCGCGTGTCCCAGATCGCGATCGCGAACATGCCGTTGAGTTCGGCAAAGCAATCCGTGCCGATGTCTTCATACAGGTGCAGCACCGATTCGCCGTCACCATGGGTGGCAAATTGATGGCCGCTGCCTTCGAGCCGATGGCGGAGGTCTTTGAAGTTGTAGATCTCGCCGTTGAAAACCATTCGCACGCCGCCGTCCTCGTTGGACATCGGCTGTGGGGCCCCTTCGACATCGATGATGGACAGGCGGCGGAATCCGAGGGCGACGCCGTAACGACGTCCTTGGCCGTCGCGTTGATCATTGTCAATCCAAACGCGGTCGTCGTCCGGACCGCGATGTGCGATCGCGTCGGTCATCCGCTTCAGCAGCGACCGATCGACACGAAGAGACTCGCTTTGCCATACCGCTCCGGTGATTCCGCACATTGAGTCAGATCAGCCTTGGTCCAGCTGGGGAAGCACCGCTTCGATGGCGTCGACCATCTCACGCATCGTCTGGAATCGTTGTTGGGGCTTCTTTTGAATCGCCCGCATGACGATTTCGTCGGCCGCCTTGGGGATCTTTCGTTCCGGTGACTTTTCACTCGGCGGAGGCACTTCGCCGGAGATGATGTTGCGGAACGTCTGGTCGATGTTGGCGCCCCGGAACGGTTCGCGGATCGCCAGCAATTCGTACATGCAGACGCCCACGTTAAAGATGTCGCTGCGTTCGTCGATGGTCCGGGTGCCTTGGATTTGTTCGGGCGACATGTACAACGGGGTGCCGGGGCGTTGGCCGCCGCCGGTCAGCGTCAACAATTGCTGTTCGTCTTCTTCTTTCTGCAACTTGGACGCGTCGTAGCGCGTCACGGTTTGGTCATCCATCGATCCCCAAACCTTCGCCGTCCCCCAGTCGAGCAGATAGACTTCGCCGAAATTGCCCAGCCAGATATTCTCGGGTTTGACGTCACGGTGAATCACGCCACGCGCGTGGGCATAGGCCAAGGCCAAGCAGGCGTCCGCGAGTGCCGAGATCCGGCGAGCCTGGGGGTAGCGTTTGGCCGTCTCTTCGTCCCCGCGGGCGATCTGCTTGAGAATCTCGAACAGATTGACCCCCGAAATCAGCTTCATCGTGAAGTAGATGCCGTGCACCAAGTCATTTCCGATTTCGTACACCGGGATCGTATTGGGGTGTTGCAGCTGGGCGGTGACACGGGCTTCGCGAAGCAGCCGCCGTTTTTCGTTGGGGACATTCCGGTTGTCGCTGTGCAGCATCTTGATCGCCACGGTCCGGCCGGTGACGGGGTCGAAGGCCGCACTGAGGACGCCGTTGCCGCCCCGGGCGATTTCACGGAGCCCCGAGTAACGGCGTATTCCGGACGGCAATTTGCGTGGAAGGTCGGGGTCGGTTCCAGACAGGATGATGGTCGGTTCGTTCTGCATCACGCTCGCCAATGAAGAAAGTGGACGCCACCATTCTAGCGCACCCGCAGGGACTCGGTTAGCCCAGCAGAAATGCGGCCGGTTTGCCCTCGATGGGCAAGAAGGTTGGTCAAGAAATTGGTTGGTCAAAAAATAAGAAATGCGACATCGCACACGAGTACGAACGAATCAATGAGAATCAACCACCAAGTTTTTCGACCCATTTCCCGTCGTCCAACGGGCGTTCTGAATCCAATGTGGTGGCGTTCAGCGAGACGTGTCGTCAAACAGCAGTCTCCCCGAGCCCCCCGTCACTTCGACGTTCTGGCACGCGGTCCCAGACGCCCGAACATGCGATCGAGTTCGTCACGGCTGAAAAACAACGCCGTCGGCCGGCCGTGCGGGCAGTGATGGGTGTCGTTGTACAGGTCTCGTTGTTCCAACAGGGCGCGGATTTCTTCAGGCCGCAGCGGGTCGCCGGCTTTGACGGCCGCCTTGCACGCGATCGTCGAAAGCAAGTGATTGAGCAATTCGATCGGTTCGGGTTTCTCGCCGCCCCCGAGCACCGATTCCATCAGCGTCCGCAGCATGTCCGCCGGCGGCTTGTTCTTGAGCATCGCCGGGTACGATCGAATCACAATCGTATCCCCACCAAACTCTGCGATTTCCATCCCGATCTGGGCCAACGTTTCCTGGTGATCCAGCACGGCCGTTCGTTCGGCCGGCGTCATCGAGACCGGCTCGGGGACCAGCAACCCTTGCGACTCAAGTGATTGACCGCTCTCCAAGACTTTGGTTTTGACCCGCTCGTACAAGACGCGTTCGTGCAACGCGTGCTGGTCGATCACCACCATGCCTTTTTCGTCTTGAGTGACCAGGTAGCGATTGTGGACTTGAAATCCGAGATGGCAAACAGCAGGGTGGTCGACTCCGGTTTCTTCCGGCGATGCGGCTTGCGGGCCATCCCAGGGCGCCACGTTTTCGTCGCTCGACGTGTCGGTCGTCGCCGTCGGAGCCGCCTCGTGAGGCATCGCGGGTGATCCGCCGCCGGGAAACGGTTGAAAGCTGGGGATCGAACCGAACGAGGGAATCGAACGAGTCGCTGCGTCTGGGGCCGGTGCCATCGCCGAACCGCCGCCGGAATCGTCACCGCGGGCGGGCGAGACGAACACGTCCGACGGGCTGTTTCCGGTTCGTGCCCATTCGATCACCGATTGCCGATGCGCCTGCTCGGCTCGAACGGGCATCCCCAGTTCACTGCGCGGCGTCGGCGTCAGGTCCGCGTCGTCGGCAACCGGCGCGGGGCCGACCCGCTGCGTCATGTCGGTGGTCAAGAAATGATGCCTGAGCGTCTGCAACAACCGGCTGTAAACTCGGCCGCCATCGGTGAAGCGGACTTCCAACTTGGTCGGGTGCACGTTGACGTCGATCAATTCCGGCGGCATCGACATCCGCAAGAAACAAACCGGGTGCCGGCCGACCATCAACAGCCCACGATAGGCCTCGCCCAAGGCGTGCTGCAGCGAACGGTCGCGGATGTGTCGGCTGTTGAGGAACAGATACTGCATCCGCGAATTGCCGCGGCTGACCGACGGATCACAGACATAACCCTGGACATGGATTTGCGAGTCGTCACTGTTGATCGGGATCAACGCGTCGGCGATTTCGCCGCCGAAGAATGCCGCAATCCGCTCGCTCCACCGCTCGGTCACCGGCAAGTCATACAGCGGCTTGTCGTTGTTGTTGAGCACAAAGTGGATGTGTGAATTGGCCAGCGCGATCCGCGTGAAGGCCTCCACGATGTGCCCTTTTTCGGTTTGTGCGGTTTTCAGGAACCGATGCCGTACCGGCGTGTTGAAGAACAGATTACGGACTTCCATCACCGTTCCGACCGGGCAACCACAAGGCTGGGGTGGATCGATCACGCCGCCGCGGACTCGGATTTCGTTGCCCGCGGTCTCGCCGTCGGTGCGGCTGCGGATGGTCAATTGAGACACGCTGCCGATCGACGCCAACGCTTCACCGCGGAACCCGAGCGTGGACACGTGAAACAAGTCCTCGTCGGTCGGCAGCTTGCTGGTCGCGTGACTGGCCAACGCCAGCGGCAATTGCTCGGCCGCCATGCCGCAACCGTTGTCGCTGATGCGAATCATCTCGGTCCCGCCGCCGACGATCGAAACCTCGATTCGAGTCGCCCCGGCGTCGACGCTGTTTTCCAACAATTCCTTGACCACCGACGCGGGCCGCTCGATCACCTCCCCGGCGGCGATCTGGTTGATCAGATTGGGGGGCAATTGGCGAATCGTCGGCAATGTTTTAGCTGTGGCTTCCATGCCCGCAATTTACCCCTCCAAGCCCAACAGACCAACCGGCGAAACCGAAACGCCCCCAGAAAGCCCGCCTGGCTGCTAGCAAGACGCCCGCCGCCGCGGATGGGTGGAAAATTTTGTCAGTGTATTGGCTTCCACAATCGTGGTGAGCCGTGACGCCAACAAGCATCACTCCGTTTGGCGTCAAAGGAGAGCGGCAGCGAACCGAGGATCCCGGAGGGATGCCAGCGAGTAGCCGGAGGTCAGCGCAGCGCTACCTCCGGGAAGCACGTCCCACAATCCCCTCGACCCCGGACGGCGTCGCAGCGAATCGATCCGCCGGCGGTGCGGCAGTCTGCGTACGTCAAGGAGTTGATAGGTGAGCTTGAGCGTGCGGGCTGGCCGGGTTCGAGGGTGCCGACGTCATTTGCTTCGACACCCTTCGGGGTCGCGTCTGACGGGGGGCCGGATGTCCGGAGGTGTCGCTTCGCTCACCTCCGGCTACTGGCTTGGACTCCGTGGGGGTCGTGCCGCGCACTTTGGCGTCAGCCGGTTCGCGCCAGCGTCCGGGCGGCGCTAATCAGCACGCGTCCGGTGGGCCCGTGGCCTGACGGCCAGCAGCTCAATGTTTGAGTCAACGTCCCTTCGCGTTGGCGGTCTGAATTGGCGTCAGATTCCCCCGGCAACGTCGATGAACTGGCCCGTGGTGAAACTGGATCGATCCGACACCAGCCACAGGATCGCTTCGGCGACCTCCTCCGATTTGCCGGGCCGTCCCAGCGGAAGCGTTGCGCCGATTCGTTGGGCCCGTCCCGGTTCTCCGCCGTCGGCGTGGATTTCCGTCTCGATGATCCCCGGTCGGACCGCGTTGACCCGGATCCCTCGGCCGGCTACCTCCTTGGCCAAACCGATCGTCAACGAATCGATCGCACCCTTGGATGCCGCATAGTCGACGTATTCTTGGGTGACCCGGTGCGCGAGGCAATCGAGGACACATTGACGATGTTGCCGCCGTCGTTCATGCGATGGATCGCTTCGCGGCAGCACAGAAACGGGCCGATCACATTGACGGAGAAAATTCGATTCAAACGATCGGCCGTGATCGCTTGCACCGTCGTCTGTGGTTCCAGAATTCCCGCATTGTTGATCAGCGCATCGAGACGTCCCCAGCGATCGTCGACCGCTGCAAACAGCCGTCGGATTTCGTTCTCATCCGAAACGTCAGCCTGAACGGTGAACGCGTCGCCTCCGTCGGCAACGATTTGCTCCACGACCGCCTGGGCCGCATTCGATCGTTGGCGGAAATTGACCGCAACACGATACCCGTTGCGGGCGAGCAGGATTGCCGTCGCGGCACCGATCCCGCGACTCGCACCCGTCACGATCGCGACCTTTTCAGTCATCTTGCTCGTCTCCATTGTGGCAAGTCGACAACACCTTGAGATTTAGCACGCGTGGCAAAGCAGACGACTCAGTCGGCAACAGTCGCGAACATGGCCCAAATCAAGCAGATCATGCTCGCGAGATAGCAGCACCACCACAACAAAAACCCGAAGGAACCCGTGGCAGCCTGAACCATCAACCCGCCGGCAAAGAGTCCGAGGGAGGCCACAACTCTGGTTCGCGCCGACACCGGCTTGGCCGGGCGTTTTCGATACGGCGATTGCAAGTCACGCAAGTCATCAGGGTTGACGACTTGCGTCGGCCGGTAGGGATTGGGGTGGCTCATTCGAACTTGAACGTCAGTTGAACCTGTGCCGAAAGCGTTTGTTCGCCGGTTTGAATAGGAACCGACGAACGGGATTCGGCCATCGCCATGAAACGCATCGGTCCGGGCTGGTTGCCGCCGGAGTGGTCGCGGATTTCCACCAGTTGGCCGAGCTTGACGCCGGCTTCCTTGGCCATCAAACCGGCTTTTCGCTTACCGTCACGGATGGCTTTGTTGCGGGCTTCGTCCATCAACGTTTCTGAATCGGCGATCGAAAAGCTGATGCCGTTGATTTGGTTCGCACCGGCCGTGACGACTTGATCGAGCACGACGCCCAGCGATTCGATTTTACGCACGCGGATATGGACCTGGTTGGACACCCGATAGCCATCGATCTTGGGCGGCTCGCCGTCGGGATTGCGCATGCGTTGGTAGCGCGGCGCGACGTTGAAGCTGTTGGTCTGGATGTCTTTTTCGGCGATGCCAAGCTGTTTCAGTTTCTCCAGCAATCGCTTCATTTGATCGTTGTTTGCGACCAACGCCGCTTTGGCACTGTCTGCCTCGACCACAACACCGACATTGATTTCGGCCACATCGGGCACGCCGTTCACTTCTCCCGTACCGCTGACGACGATCACCCGGTTGGCGGTGTCGGTTTCAGAGCTCGGCTCCTGGGCACCGATCCCCAAAGGAAAGAGCAACAGGGCTGCGACGAATGTTAAACGTGTGTTCATGAGTTGAGTTCCATTTCGAATCTGACAGTGCAGCTGCACCGGCGTGGCGGTCGGTTGCAAGCAGCTGCTCCGAATTCACACTAATGGACCATCGAAGAAGCGTCAAATGAAGGCGTGCGTCAGGTCAAATTTGGCTGCCTCCGCCAGACGGTGAGGTTCCCGTGTTTGCCCCGCTGTGGCGAATTCGGCAACGTCCCAATGGGACCGGCGGGGCAGTTATACTGCGTTGGTTGCAAAATGATTCAGTCCATCACGCGGGGGCGTTCTGACGTGCCGACTCTCATGCTCTTCCACGGCTGCCGATCCAATCGTTCCGCGGCATGCCTACTCTTGCTTGCCGTCTGTTTTACCGGGTTGCACGCCACGCCAACGCTCATTGCCCAGGACGACGGCACGCCATCCGAGCCATCCGATCCGCTCTCGATCAAGCTACTGGAAATGGATTTGACGGCGACCGCCAAACTATTTGCCCGGCATGACTTGGATGACGATGGGGCGCTGAGCAAATCTGAGTGCGAGCGGCTGAAGTGGACCAGCGAAGACATCCGTCCGTTTGATCTCAATCGCAGCGGTGACCTACAGTCCGTCGAAGTCACACTTAAACTCGCGGCCCAACGTGAACGTGCAGGCATCGTGCAGATGGATTCGGTTCTGGCCGACCGTTACACCAAGCGATATGACAGCAACCGAGACGGAAAGTTGCAGTTGAGGGAACTGGAGAACAATACGTTTTCAGATCAGATCGATAGCTACGATCGAAATTCCGATGACGAACTCTCTGCCGATGAATTGATTCGTGGTTTGGCGTTTGAGCGCAAGTTTCGCGACGAGTTGGGTGTCAAGGGTTGTGACCAAGGCGGTGCGATGGCGCTGATCAATCAAGGTGATCTCAATGGAGATCGTCAGTTGGGCGGCGATGAACTCGGCGCAGTCGGTTTGGATTCGGCAACGATGAAGTTCGATCGAAATGACAACGAATCGTTGTCGGTCTCGGAGCTGGCCGAGTACTTGGCCGATCGCCGCATGCGGATGGGGATGACGCCTTCGGATCAATTGCTCGCCAGAAATGTGATCCGAAGCAGCGATCCAGACGGCGACGGTTTAGTGCCGGCGAACCTGTTTCACCAAGCCGACCCAGACCCCGACCTCGGTAGCCCCGACGAAAACGGTGACGGACTCCTGTCGCTGTTGGAAATCGAAACGTACTTGGCGAAGCAGCGAAAGCTGCTGGGGTTCGACGACGAATCCGCCAACCGGGCATCGATCTTGATCGCGAGAAATGATTCCAACGGCGATCGCAAGCTGTCCAAGTCAGAATTGACCGCCAGCGGGGCGGACCGCGACAGTCCGCTCTCCCCGCAAAAGCTCAGTCTGATCGACCAAGACGGCGACGCGGCGATCGATATGAAAGAACTGGCGCGTTTCATCCAGAAGACGAGACGGCCCTGAAGACGGGAGGTTGCCGTCGGGACTCGTCGCGGCGCATCGCGAAGGAGAGCATCGGGTCAAAAAATTGGGTGGTCAAAAAATGAAGCACTCATCATTGCTGATGGGAATTACTTGTCCTGGCCGCCGTCGACAGCGGCAAGGAACTGGTCGATCAGTCCTTCCGGTGCTTTGACCACGTGTTCGGGGCCAGGAAACTGTCCTCCTTTGACATCGTCGATATAGTCTCGAAAGCCCCCGACTCGCTCCGCCTGCATCGCCTGTTCCATCTTGAACAGGTTCCGATACTGTTTGGTGTGTCGTGGATAGGGAGGAGCGTGGTTGCCCAAAATGTCTTCGGCGAACATGAATTGAATATCACCGCCACTGCCCGCACCGATGGACGAGGTCACCAGGCGGGTGCGTTTGGAGATCTGTGCAAGTAGCTCGGCCGGTACGACTTCCACTTCCACCGCCCAGGCTCCTGCTTCTTCAAACGATTGAATCTGCTCGTAGACCCAGATCGCTTCTTCGATCGTTTTGCCGACCGCCCTCAGGCCTCCCGTCCAGGTGCTCAAGCGGGGCACCAGGCCGGCGTGGGCTTCCACCGGAATTCCTGCGTCCGAAACGGCTCGAATGAATTCGGGTCCCCATTGGCACATGATTCCATCGGCGCCGAGTTCCATGGCGTCATAACCGGCACGAACCGCTTCGGCCGCGGTCGCAATCTTTGTCAATCCGATACAGAACGTCATGAAGGTGTGCGGCGCTGCGTTTCGGATCGCAAGTGCACTGGCCGGATCCGCTGGATCAAATTTGACTTTCAGCGTGTCGATTCCCGCCTCTTCCGCCGCCGCTGCCTCGCGCGTCGTAAACGGCATGGTCTCGGTCAGAACAGTTTTTCCTTTCAAATCTTGAAGGTGCTTGATCGTATGGTTGCGGGTTGCATAGGCCCCGCCGAGTGTCATCGTCCGGTGTAATCCTCGTTTGTGCGCGTCTCTGGGAGGCAGTGCGTTGGGTGGGTTTGCGTCGGAGTTCATCGATTTGATTTTTTTGTTCCAGAGAAGAAACGGCGATGGGGGTGAGATGTCGGAAAAACATATCGCACCGCTCGGAAGGAATCAAAGTGAGCGTCGCTGCCGTCGCCAGACGGCGGAACCGCGTCGGCTATACTCCAACAGGGAATCCCGAGTGGTTCGCCTCTTTCAGGAGCTGGTACGCATGCGTCGCATTTGCCGAATTTCAATGGTCGTCTTGGGGTTCACGCTCTTCGCGAGCGATCATGCCACGGCTCAACCCTTGGTCTACACCGCAGAGAGTCTGGAAAGCTGGATCATCAACGCGGACCGTGTTTCGATTGCCAGGATCGTCAGGGTCCGCGACGAGCCGATCCCCGGCGGCTCGGAGAAGCCTGGCATCACGATCGCAGTGGAGGAAACGCTCAAGTACCCGATCTTCGAGCAACGTCATGAGAAAATGGGGCTGTTCGTCGAACACCCGACGGCGCGGTACAAAGACTTTGAGGGGCGATCGAGCCGTCTGCTGATCGCACACAGCGATCATCACCAGTTCTCGCCGAAATTGATTGAGTTGACGCCGGGCAAGGTCGAAGTCTTTCGCGCCGATTTTACGATCCTGCGCAATCCAGACGCTGTCATCCAGGCGGCCAGGGAGATCATCGGTTGCGTGCCACCCCACGTGCGGCAACTGCATACCGTTTGTTTGATGATTCCACCGGACGTGCTGGCAGAATCCAAGCTTGGACCCTATGGGCGACTGATCGTGCCCGTTGACGAGCCACTGGAGACGCTGGCGATCGGATGGCTGGACTCCGAAAGCTATTCCAGCCGATCGAAAGCCGCCGAAGTGCTACGGTACTTCAAGTCCGAAGCCAACATCGGCCGCCTGCGCGGGCTGCTGCAGGACACGGGGTACAGCGAACAGACGGCCGACGATCGAACCCGCACCAAGTACTACGGCGTCCGCGACCAAGCCTACCAAACGCTCAAAGCCTGGGGAATCAACGTCGAACGCCCCGTGATCATCGAGTCCAACCGCGGACGGGATCAGTAGGGGCGAGCAGTTCCCGCGACGCTTCAGAGCCGGCCGGGGAAAAGAGGTAAGAAGATTCGGGAGGTAAGAAGATTCGGGAGGTAAGAAGATTCGGGAGGTAAGAAGATTCGGGAGGTAAGAAGAGTTTGGGAGGTAAGAAGATTTGGAAGGTAAGAAGATTTGGGAGGTAAGAAGATTTGGGAGGTAAGAAGATTTGGGAGGTAAGAAGATGGATTCCTCCAGCAGTCCCCAGTCGTCGGTAATTTTCTTACCTCCAAAATTTTCTTACCCTCCGTTCTTGATCGACCCGGCTTTCTCGCTGGCATTGAAAACCGACATCGGAAACAGCGAACGGCAGCGTTACACACGCTCGCCGCGCCGGCGGCGCCGTCCATTGTGCGAGGCAGGTTGCGACAACTCGGTCTTCATCTGTCGTTGCAAGATTCCCGCTTGTTCGGTCATCACGGCCGCGAAATCGGTGGATGACTCGTGCATCCACTTCATCAACGAACTGACGACCAGCTCTTTCAGATAGGCGAACGAAAACGCTTCGGTGATTGCGGCGATCGGATCGACCTGTTCCGCCGTCCAGCCGCACTCGCCGGAAAGTCGCTGTTGCCAGTCGGCGAGATACTGGCTCCGTTCTTCGAACGCCGGAAGATTGAAGTGATACTTGCGATCAAAACGGCTGGGGCGGTCGATGATTGCCGAATCGATCCGCTCGGCGTGATTCGTCGTGGCGAGGACGATCATGCCGTGGTTCTGCTCAAAACCGTCCAGCTGGTTGAGAAAGAAGGATCGGTTTTCGTCATTCACCAGCGAGTCCAAGTCTTCGAGGACCAGGACGCAGGGGCGAAGTCCGCGGGCTCGGTCAAAGACTTGTTTCCACATCTGCTCGGGGGTGTAGTACTGATGGCTCAGGCTCTGCACGTAGAGACTCGAGATGTCCAGTTCTTTCACGAGCGCGCGGGCACAGTGCGTCTTTCCGTTGCCCGGCGGGCCGATCATCAATGCGCCACGCCGCCAAGCAATGCCGAGCCGGGTGTAGCGATCTTCGGCTTCCAGGAACTGTTGAAAGTCGTTGCGTATCGCATCCTTCATGCCGTCGGCCAGGATCAGATCGTCAAAGGATGCCGATCGAGTCGCGTCGTACAGGCTGTGGCTGCGGTTCCATCGGCCGTTTGAAAAGACCAGGATCGCATTCCCCGGCGCGTGCGTCTTTCGCTCGACATCGAGAATGAAAGCGTCGGCGATTTCGGCCGACTCGGCGACGACCCAGTCACGGCTTTCGCCGCCGCATCCGGCTTCCCATTGCAGATGCACGACATGGATGGAGTGGTCATGCCATGTCACCTGCCAAACAACCTGTTCATAGCTGGAAAACAGACGGTCGTAGTCTTCACCGCCCCAATACCGAAACAGACTCGGCCGGGGCTCTGCAAGCGGCTCGAGTTCGCAGTGCCCCAACCGCGCGAACTCCTCCACTTCGAGATTTCGACAGGGCACCACCGCCTGGTCGCCTACATGGCCCAGCAGAATCGACTCAGCCTTGACGGCCAGCGCCGATGGATTGTCACCTAACGCCTCAGAGATAAATGTTGAAGGCAGCATAAAGTTTTCTAACGTTTGTCGTGTCGTGGACCGGCCCTTCTACCAGACCCAGCAGCTCAACTTAGGTTCGGTCAGTACCCGATCTGCGGACCAAGTTGGTGCCATCATTGTAGACCGACTGATCGATGCGGAGAAGCGAAACGCATCGTGCTCAGGCAAGCTGGCAGACCGATGCAATTGACGCGACCTTGGTTGTCAGTGCGTGTAGCTCGCTCGGGTAACGATCCTCAAATAGGGCACAGCCGACGTATGGGACCCATCAGTCCTATTGGTCCCATCGAGAGCGACACTCTTCGCGCGTTGATTGGACCGTTCGCTGGCTCAAAAGGAATCTACCCGACCGGTCACTGGTCGTACAGGGAGAATTGGTTGGTCCGGCAATCCAGAAAGACCGGTATCGATTGTTGGAGCCCGCCGTATTCGTATCCAATGTGTTCGACATTTTTAACAGTTTTACCTCGTCCGCCGAATCTGTCTGTGCAGAACCGTTTTCGGCGGCCGATCACGCTTCACGCGGCTTTGAACAGCACTTGATTGCTGGGGACGCGTTCGAGGGCTTCGTTGCCGTAGGTGGAAAGCGTTGCATCGGCGACTTCGAAGCCGTGGCGAAATAACAGGCTGAACTCGCTGTGGGTGAGCCTTCGCAGTGTGGTTTCGATCTGTGCGACGCGGCTGACTTCGTCGTCCGTCAGCGCGGGTTTGCCGGTGCCGGGATTGCGCGAGTAAACCTTTTTGGTCGCCAACCCCAGGCGCAAATAGGCGCCCGTTCCCGGGTTCTGTTTAAAGAACTCCATCAACATTCTCGTCCGCAAACTGCGGACCTGGTCGGTTGCGATATCGACCAGTCGCATCGATGCCTTCAGGTACCCCGGACGCCACCGTGATTGTCGAGTCTCGCTCGACAGCGGGCGTGACGCATCACAGACGATCAAGAAATCCGTGTCACCGCACAGGCCTTCGCCGGGCTTGAACAGCGACTCGACGCCCAAGTTGTCGTAAACGCCACCGTCCCAGAGGTGAAGGTGGTTGTACTTCGGTGTGATTTTGCACCAATCGCCGTCGCGATACTCACTCCACCGGTGCTTGCGAGATTGAAGACGCAACGGCCCGATCAGACCCGGAACGGCGGCCGACGCGGCCATCGCGTGCGACAAACGAAAACGAGGGTCGGTGACGTACTTGGTTTGATAGTCGCCCATCAGGTCCCGTTGGAAACGCCAATTCTTGCCGGTCTGGTAACAGGTTGCGTTGATGATCCAACGCGGCGTGACGGGCAAATCGGCAAGCGATCCCCCGATGCCCCAGTTGCGTTCCAATGCGTCGCCCAGCACCGACGCCCGGCCGGTCGCCAGGCGCCACGGAAAGAGCAGCGAGTTCAGGACATAGGTCCGCTGCACATTTCGCGTCGTCAGCACGGACAGGCAACGTGGCACGACATCATGCAAGTATTCTTCGCTGCCGGGCCATCGGTATCCGGCCGATGCGATGACCAGCCCGGCAGCCAAGCTGCCGCCGGAAACGCTGGAGACGATTTCCACGTTGCCGAGCAAGTCTTGCCGCGCCAGCCGAGCCAGAACACCCAGATGAAACACCGTCGCACGGACGCCACCGCCAGAGAATGCCAGGGAGATCTTCATGAAACATTGCGGTGATGGCGTGAAACAGGGCTTCCGATGGACTCACGCAACCGGGTGAGACGTGCGAGTCGGACGACGCGGCGATCCTAATGTCGCAGCAAACGCCAGATCCAGATCAATCCGGCAAGCGAGCGTTTTGCCGCCGGAGCCGAGGCAAGGGGGCGTTTGTACGCCTGCCCGTCCGGGCCGGCGCGACTGCTGAAATGGTCGGAGTTGCCACAAACGACGCTCCGGTGTCGGCCGCCGGAGCAAGCAACTGCAACAAGCAAACGGTCATCGATGGTCGGTGCGCGCCGTCGCGGGAAGGTTGGTCAAAAACGCCTCGCCGTCCCCGTGCTGGTAGCGATTCTGCTAGGCTCAGTTTTCGTCCGACCGGCTCTACGAGCGGCAGGACTCTACAAATTGAGATGTCAACCACATTGAGACTTTTTCGTATTCCATTCGATGAAATGAAACTTCAGCTCTTGCTCGCTGTCACGGCCAACCCGTTAGGGAACGCGCAGAGGCAGGAATCCACGCAGTTTTGGGGCTGCTGTGAATGGTCGTTTTGGCACTCAATCATCAGGGAAGCGTGACATGAATTACTGGAAATGGACTCTCGCAGGCCTTTACCCGCTTCATGCGAAGCGAACGTTCTACAGTTTCTTGCGAAACGAGTTGCATGGAGATTCAAAGAAGTTTCTTTCCACGGAGGAGTTGCAAGAAGCGACGAAAGGCATCCTCGGGATGATGCGGTTTTCCCAGCACAAATCGCCGATTTTGCTGGAAGCACTGGGTGATCTTCAGCAAGCACATTCGGCAGATCAGCTTGCCTTTCGCGCCTACTCCAGCGCCGCGCAAAATGTCCAAGACGAAGCGGCAAAGCGAGACTACAACGCGTTGGCTAGCCGCGCCATCTCATGGTCGCTGCAATCGCTAAACCAAGGAGCCAAGGTGGAAGACAGTGAAAAGCTAGTAGCGGAAGATTTTCGTCAGGAGCAAGCCGACGCAAATGCATGGTTTGCGAAACTTGCTGAAGATGAACGGAAATGGATCGCGGAGGGTAAAGACGTCGATTTGAAATTCAATGAAAAGTACCGAGCGATTCCCGAAGCAGTCGTGACTGACCGATCTGCCGATGAAGACACGTACGTTTACCGCAACCCCGCGAAAGATACGTTCATTCTGTACGCAACGTTATGCGGGCTGCTGGTGATCACTGTGTGCGCTGTGTTGGCATTGTTTCTCAAGCGTGTCGTGCGCTGCCGTCGTCAAAATGCGCCTCCGGAGTCAAACCAATAGTTCGAAATCATCGTTGGGCATGGGCGGCGCGCTGCTGAGAACAACGGGTACCCTCTAACTGAATTGCGCGGACAGGTATGTAATTTCAATTGGCGGACGCTAAAGGCGCATACGCCGCCCAAAAGCAGCTCCGCTCGATCATTCTCAACCTGCGGCGGTTGGGCAATCCGAAGTCGCTTTCGAGATCGCCAAACCGCGTTCGGTGCCCGCGACCGACGCAAATTTCGCCAACTGGCGAGCGCGCACCGGCGGCAGACACCGGAACACCCGGCGTGGACCCTGTCTCATGCACTTTCAAGTGGGTGGTCACAGACGTTAGAAGGTTACGCCATCGCTGAAGTCACAGTAGTGACAGGTGACGGCAGGTTGGGCGTTCTTCGATGAGGCTAACGAAATCGCCCGCGATGGATTGCTCCGCCGCGGGCGGTTCGGAGCGTCGGATAAGCTTTCAGATTGTTGTTTGACAGGCAAGATGCCTCTCCCACGTTACAGCTCGATGTTTTCCACTTCGCGGAGGAAGCGGGTGTTGTCGTTTGGCAGGAACGAGTTGACGACGTTGAACATTGCGTCGCTGAAGCCGGCGGTGTTTAGGGTGTCGTTTCGTTCGGGGGCTTGGGGGTTGTCGGAAAGGGCGATGTCGATGCTGATCAGCTTTGGTTCGGCGTTGCCGTTGGTTCGCTGTGCCTTCTTGGACTTCTCCCTCTTCGTCATCACGCCCCGCGAACCGCCTTGGCCGTGCCCGTCGGCGCGACTGAGTTTATCCAGCACGGCTACGAATCGATCCGGATTTGGGCTAGAATCTGCCCTCGACACCGGGGGTGTAGCTCAGTCGGTTAGAGCAGGGAACTCATAATTCCTTGGTCGCGGGTTCGAGTCCTGCCACCCCTATTGGCAACGTTGGGAAGCATTTTTTAGCGGAACGGCGCGAGCGGGCTGGTCGCCTATCAAAACACCGTGAAAGACCGGAGGGCTCGCGCCCTGCCGCTAAAACCTCAAGCAACACCGAGGGAAATGCTTCACAGCGCTGCCCTGTTGGCCACGTGATTTCTTACGGGTTGAACGTCCGCAGCATCTTGCGTCCCTTGTACAGGTTGAACAGGTCTTCGCCGCTCAACGGGCGGCTGCGTCCGGCGGTCGCCTGGTCGATCGTTTCTAAGCCGTCGGTGATGACGACACACGCGGTGCCTTCGCGGGCCGCGGTGAACACGCCCGCCCGCTCGTCCAGGAACAGCCCCAGCAGCACGGGTTTGAGTTCCTCGTAGCCGAGGTGTTGCAGGTGCTGCTGGAACGTCTCCATCGCCCGCTGTTGGGCTTCGTTCATCGCTTCGGTCGGGACCGAGAAGATGTCTTGGTGGTCGGCGTGCCAGCCGGCGTAGATCGCAAAGATGTCGTCGATCGGCATGTCCGCCAAGTCGCAGGCCATGGTGAAGACGGCCGGCCCGGTCATGCCGATGTTGCTGTAGCCCCGCTCGCCCATGTTGTATTCGAACCGCACCAGCGTCACGTCGACCGGATCATCGAAGCTGGGCCAAAGCAACCGGCGCGAGGCGGCGACTTCGACGTTGGTCGGCGGCACGCCCATTTGATGGGGCTGGCTGAGCCACAACGCCATCTCCGCTTCCGCCGTCGCGTCGGGGGTGCGGTAGGTTTCGTCGATCTCGTTGCCGAAGTCCAGTTCGTCGGCGTAAGCGATCGCCCGCAACCGGGCGGCGGGATCGCCGGCGAGTTCGATCAATCGCTTGCGGCCTTCTTCGTCGCCGAGTTTCGCCAACGCCCCGGCGGCTTCACACTGTACCCGCCGGTGTCGCAGTAAGACGGTTTGGTTCAGTTTTCCGATCGCCGACTCGTCGCCGATCAACGCCAGTGAATCACACAGCGCGACCGCCAGCGCGACCGCTTCGGCCAGCCGCTTCTGGACCGTCGGCACGTCGTCACCGAAGGCGCGCGGGTTGTCTTCAAAGAATCCGAGGCGGCTGGAAACTTGTCCCAGCAGTGCGGTCAGCGTGTCGAGCATGCCCGCGGCAGGGTGCTCGACGACGCGACCTTGACGGACCAGGTAGTTGGCCAGGTCCAGCAGCGAGGCGGCGAGCGCGGGTTCGGAAAGACACTCCAGCGCGGCGGGGAACACTGCGTCGACCGGCCAATCGTCATTTTGCATCAGCGGGCTGAGCATCTGTGCGGCGTCCATCCAATCCGTCGGCGGCCGCTGCTTTAAAATCTCGACGAATACCTGCAGCGATTCGCGTGAACGCGCCATCGTCAACAGGTGCAACAGCAGATGGCGATTGGAGGTTTCTGGCGGCAACGATCCGTCGATCTGCTCCATCACCTCCGGCGTCAGCGAGCCGATGATCTCCAGCGACGATTCGGAGCGATCTTGAACCAGCAGCGTGTGCACGACCCGCAGCAAGGTGCCGATGATGGCGGGGTCCGATTCGGCCAGGCGTTCCCGGTCACCGGCCAGATGGGACAGGATGGCGACGGCGGAGGCGGCATCGCCGGTTGCCAGGTCGCGGAGATGGTAGCCGGCGGCGACCGGGTCGGTGTCGCGGCCGAGGAGCGAAGTGGTGGTCTGCTGGATCGACACGACAAAAAAGGTCCCCGAAAGTGGCGTAAGCTTCCAGCTTCGGAGTGATAACCGGAAGGCAGCGGTCGATCAAGGTGCGTCCCCCGCCACGGCCGGTTCTGCCGCCCGCTCTGCTGTCTGTTCCGCCGTCCGTTCCGCTGTCCGCTCTGCCGTCAGCTTTTTTGGGGAGCTTCCGCCGGTGCGGAGGGGACAAGCTGGAGCGCCCTGAGGCGAATTTCGACTCGGGCGGCTTCCCGCCGCTTGGCGTGTTCGATCAGGCGTGCGATTTCCGTGGGCGACAGGTCGCCCGGTTGCAGCGGCGTCAGGTCGTCTTCGTCCAGGAATCCGTCGTCAGCAGCTTCCGCCGTGTCTCCATCATCATTGTCGTCGTTGCTGCCGTCGTCATTGTCACCGCCGGCGTCACCGTTGGCGGATTTCTTCGGGACCTTCAACGGCACCACCAGCTCTTCGTAGATGATGCCAAAAATCGGGTGTTCGGCGGGTTCGGCGAATCCGATTTCGGTGACCGGGACGGAGTTGAGCAGGGCGATCGAGGCGGCGGCGACGTCGCCCACCTGGACTTCACCGCCGCGGACGCCCAGGTAACGTTTCTGGAACACGACGGTCGGGTCGTTGATGTACGCGGCCAGTAAGACCGCATGCTCACGCGTCCCCTGTCGCGAGATCGTTTGCATGCAGCGGCACAGCAAAATGGGGTCCGGGTTTTGTTTCAAGGTTTCCACGGCGAGCGTCAGACCGATGTCCATCTTCCACTGCAACGCCAGACGCAGCACCTGTTCGCGGATGCTCATGTCGCTGCGCGACATCCACTTGGCGACCATTCGCGTGAAGGGTTCGCCAAAGACGGCATCCTTTCGAAAGTCGTTGGCGGGGTAAAGCTGCAGCAGCGACGCGACGATCAAATCGTATTGTGGGCCGGCTTGAAAATTGGGATCCGTCATCGGTAACAGCAGCGCGATCAAATCGACGCGCTGAGGGGTTTCGCGGGGGCCGACGCCGCGTTCGATCAGCCGGCGGCGCACGCGCGAGAGTCCCATCGAAAGTTGTTGCGGGGTGCCGCCGAGCGCGTCGACCAAGTAAGGGTGCTCGCGATACAGGTCGACAAACAGTTCGCGGATTCGCGGCGAATCGCCAAACCACTTTTCCAGCTCGGGCCAGTTCTCAAGCTCCGACGGTCCGCCTTGCAGGAACGAGCGGATTCGGGATTCCAGGTTCTGCTTGGCCAGCGAATCGATGATGCGGTCCAAGCGATCGGATTGTTCGGTGTCACTGCTTTGGCGACGGACCGCTCGCAGGATCGGCAAGCAGGCCGGACCGAGGCGAAACAGTTGTTCGGAGGCGAGTTCGCGGACGGCGAATTGGTCGCTGCGCAGCCCATCGACGAGTCGGCGGGCCTGTTCGGCCACCTCGTCGGCGACCGCAGTGCCTGCAGCCGCTTTGCCTGCGGCTGGCGTTTGGGCGGCTGGCGTTTGGGCGGCTGGCGTTTGGGCGGCTGGCGTTTGGGCGGCTGGCATCTCGGCGGTGGTGCGGATTTCCGGGGCAGCCACCGGTTCTTGGCCGATCGCAACGGCCTCTAGGCCAACGGTCCCCAGCCCGCCGCCCCCCCAGAGGTGAGCCGCGGCGGCAAGCACGCACCACACCCGTGTTCGGTACGCCAGGGAGCCGTAGGCCGGGCTACGGTGGCGATTTGGCCAGGGCTGAGAAAATGAACCGATCATGCCGCTAAATGGGTCCCAAGGAGGCGAGCTGCCGTCGCGTCAACACGTTTTCGCTTGTCGATTCTATCCCGTGCAGCTAGTCTGTGGGGAGTGACATTTCGGTCGAACTTCCGCCCGAATCGTAATTCATGGGATTTACGGCCACTTGCAGCCTTACTGCTAAAGAGCCATGCAAACAAAGCAAACCACCGGTGACGCCACGTCACCTTCATCGATCACGCCTTCCGACCAAGGCAACGTTTCCCTGCCGGCGGACGATCCCGCCGCCAATTCGAGGGTGGACTGTGTGACGGAGAGCCCAGGGACGATGCCCACACGACGTGCCGGACTTTCCACGCAATGCGTTCACGCCGGGGAGGCTCGCCAGAAAGACTCCGGCAGCATTGCCACGCCGATCTACACCGCCGCCACGTTCACCTTTGAATCGACCGATGATCTGCTTCGGTTCGTCAACGGCGAAGACCAGCGTGAGGAATACGGGCGCTACGGCAATCCCAACGAACGCAGTGTCGAAGCCAAAATTGCCGCATTGGAAAAGTGCGAGGAAGCGATCGTCTATGGCAGCGGCATGTCGGCGATCGTCGGATTGCTGATGACCAAGCTGTCCGCCGGCGACGAAATTGTTTTCTTCGACCAGTGTTATCACCGCAGTCGCGAGTTCTGTGCCAAGCACCTGTCGCGTTTCGGGGTGGTCACCCGGCAGGTGACGACCGGTGATTACGACGCGATGGAAGCGGCGATCAACCGAAACACCAAAATGCTGGTCAGCGAGTCGCCGACCAATCCGCACCTGTCGGTCATCGATCTGGAAAAATTCGCCGCCGTCGGCAAAGCCAACGAAGTCGAGACGTTGATCGATGCGACGCTGGCGACACCTTACAACATGAATCCCACCGAGTACGGCGTCGATTACGTGCTGCACTCGGCAACGAAGTATTTGGGCGGACACAACGATCTGCTGGCCGGTGTGCTTTGCGGACGCAGTGAACAATTGGAAGCCGTTCGCAGCATGCGCGGCATCCTGGGCAACATCAGCTCGCCCCACAATCTGTACCTGCTCGAACGCGGGTTGAAGACGTTTGAGTTGCGGATGCAGCGTCAGAACGAAAACGGGCTCCGCATCGCCGAGTTCCTGGAGTCGCACCCACGTGTCGAGCGTGTGTATTACCCGGGGCTGAAAAGTCATCCGACGCACGCGATCGCCGCGGCGCAAATGCGTGGCTTTGGCGGGTTGATCACGTTTACGATTCGCGACGCCGACTGGAAGCAAACGGCCAACATCGTCGATGCGGCGCGTATCCCGCGGATCGCCCCGAGTCTGGGCGGCGTGGAATCGCTGATCGAACAACCGTTGGTGATGAGCTACTTCCATTGCACACCCGAAGACCGCGTGCGGTTCGGGATCGATGACAACATGATCCGCATGTCCTGCGGGATCGAAAACGGTGATGACTTGATCGCCGACTTGGAGCAGGCTCTGTCGGTATGAGCGATCAGGACGGACACAAGGTGTCGGCGGGCGAGAACTCTTTCCGCACCCGCGCGATTCACGTCGGCAATGAGATCGATTCGGCGACCGGTGCGGTCGTCCCGCCGATCCATTTGGCCAGCACGTTTCGCCAACCCGGCGCGGGCGAGTGGGGCCAGTTCGACTATTCGCGAAGCGGCAACCCGACGCGAAGCAATCTGCAAACCACACTGGCGTCGCTGGAGTCGGGCGTCGGTGCGTTGGCATTTTCCAGCGGCATGGCCGCCATCCACTGCGTCACGATGCTGTTGGAAAACGGCGACCACGTCGTTTCCGGGTGCGACCTGTACGGCGGTGCGTATCGATTGCTGCACAAGATCTGCAATCGCAGCGGCATTGATGTCACGTTGGTCGACATGACTGACCCCGCCGCCGTCGCCGCGGCGGTCAACGATCGGACGAAATTGATTTGGGCGGAAACGATCGGCAACCCGCGATTGACGATCCCCGATCTGTCGGCGTTGGCATCAATCGCGAAAGAACGCGGGGTGATCATCGGTGTCGACAACACGTTCGGAACACCGGCGCTGGTGCGACCGCTGGAACACGGCATCGACATCGTCATGCACTCGGCGACCAAGTACCTGGGTGGTCACAGCGACTGTTTGGGCGGGACGCTGGCGGTGGCCGATCAAGAACTGTTGGACCGGCTCTACTACATCCAAAATGCGACCGGCGCCGTGCTGGATCCCTTGAGCTGTTTCCTGGTCAGCCGTGGACTGAAGACGTTGGATCTGCGGATCCGGGAACAGTCCAACACCGCGCTCGCCTTGGCGCGGTGGCTGGATCAACATTCGAAGGTTCGCATGGTGTTGTATCCGGGGCTGGAAAGTCATCCGCAACACGAGCTGGCGGCCCAGACATTGGTCGGCGGATTTGGGGCGATGGTGACGTTCGAGTTGGATGCGGGCATCAACGAAACCGCGGCGGTGTGCGAGTCGACCAAGCTGTTTCACTTGGCGGTCAGCCTGGGGGCGGTGGAGTCGTTGATTGAGCAACCGGCGACGATGTCCCACGCCAGTTATGACGCCGCCGATCGCGCCCGGTTTGGCATCACCGACGGATTGATCCGCTTGTCGGTGGGGTTGGAGTCGTTTGAAGACTTGCGCGATGATCTGGCCCGGGCGATCGACGCGGCCTCCCAGCGGGACGCGTGAGCGACCTGCGCGTGCATGCCGGCGGGACGCATGAGCGACCGGCGCGTGGTGGGGATTGTCGATCACGCGCCACTGGCTGACGCCACGTGCTGGGATGCCGGCGGGACGCATGAGCGACCGGCGCGTGGTGGGGATTGTCGATCACGCGCCACTGGCTAACGCCACGTGCTGGGATGCCGGCGGGACGCATGAGCGACCGGCGCGTGGTGGGGATTGTCGATCACGCGCCACTGGCTGACGCCACGTGCTGGGATGCCGGCGGGGCCCGGTGAGCGATCGGCGCGTGTATGACGGCGGCTACTTCGTCAATTGCTCGTCAAAGAACTTCAGCATCCAATCGGTCAGCTTGGGGCTGAGGAAGGCGAACAGGTGGCCGTTGCCCGGCAGCGTGTGTAACGATGACTCGACGTCGGCATCGACCAGCGCCTGGTGGAAATTTTTGGCGTTGTTGATCGGGACGATCCAATCCGCTTCGCCGTGGATGATTTGAAACGGCGGGTCTTTGGGAGACGTAAAACAGATCGGCGACGCGGCGGTGTAAACGTTCGGCAGCTCGCGTCGCGATCCGCCCAGGAAAAACGCGAGCGACGTGTTGTCCGGTGGCAGCTGGCGAAAGTCTGTCGGCGGGCCGCCGATGCAAACGGCACCGATCGACGGGAGTTTTTTCCAGCGTTCGTCTTGCTGCGGCCAGGACGTCGTCTGGCGGACCGATTGCCAGGGTTCATCGGCGAGGGTGGCGACCAGCGACACCAGGTGGCCGCCGGCGGAATAGCCATACAGACCGACACGCTCGGTGTCCCAGTGGTAGCTGGGTGCGTTCTCGGTGATCCAGACCAGCGCCGACCGCACGTCATCGACTTGATCGGGGAATTTTGAACTCGGGGCGTGCCGATAATTGATCGCCACGGCGGCAAACCCGTTTCCCGCCAAATCCCGGGCATGACGCTCCATCGTCCATTTATCGCCCGTCGCCCAGCCGCCTCCGTGGACGACCAGCACCACCGGCCAGCGGCGATCGGGGGCCGCCCCAGACGCCTGCGGGGATGGCATCTTGGGTTGCGGCAGATAGACGTCGCAGCGGCCCGCGCCGCCAAGATCGTCGCCGTCTGTGCCGCAAAAACGCAAATCAGCGATCTTTTTGACACCAAACGCGGTCGCTTTCGGACGCTCCGGGGCCGAGTCTGCCGCGACCGGAGGCGTCGGCCCGCCCGCCGGGTCGGCGGCAATCGCCGCGATTTCGCTGCTGCAAATGCCCGCAAACACAGTGCAAGCACCCACCAAAACGCAAATGGGTCGCTTCTTGATCCGCTGTCGTCTCATCAATCGGTCCGCTCATTGGGCAATTGGCCATCATCCGTATAATAATGGACCGACCCGACCCTCCACCATCCGACCCACTGAACACCCAAAGCCACACGATGCCCTTCAATGATTCGCTCTCCGGCGAAGACCTTTCCCTGGATTCCATCCCTGCCGCGGTCGAGGCAGTGCGACGAGGCGAGGTCGTGATCGTCGTCGATGCGGAGGATCGCGAAAATGAAGGCGACTTCATTTGTGCGGCCGAAAAGGCGACTCCCGAGACGATCAATTTCATGCTCGGCGGTCGCGGCCAATTGTGCGTTTCGATCCTGCCCGAAGTCGGCAAGCGATTGGAGTTGACTCCCGTCGTCTCGGACAACAACGCGCCGCTGCGGACGGCCTTCGTCACCCCGATCGACATCGCGACCGCTCGCACCGGGATCACAGCCGCCGAACGCAGCGAGACGATTCTGCGAATCGCGTCGCCGGATTGCAAGGTCGAAGATTTCGTCCGCCCCGGGCACGTGTATCCGTTGATCGCAAAAAAGGGAGGCGTGTTGCGTCGCGCCGGGCACACCGAAGCGGCGGTCGATCTGGCGCGGATGGCCGGTTTGCAGCCCGCCGGGGTGCTTTGCGAAATCTTGAACCAATCCGGGGACCGCGCCACGCGCGATGAATTGATCGCCATCGCCAAGGCAAACTCGCTGAAGATCATCAGCATCGAGCAATTGATCGCGCATCGCCGCGTGAGCGAAAAATTGGTCAACCGTGCCGCCCAGGCGACGTTGCCGACCAAGTACGGCGAGTTTCAAATCATCGTCTATTCGGTCGACTTCGAAGATCAAGAGCCGATCGCGTTGACACTCGGTGAACTGTCGCAACAGGGCGAAGGTCAAAGGCCGCCGCTGGTTCGGATGCACAGCAGTTGCTTCACCGGCGATCTGATTGCGTCGCTGCGATGTGATTGTGGCGACCAGTTGGAAATGGCGCTGGAGATGATTGCCGCCGAAGGTCGCGGCGCGCTCGTTTATCTGCCCCAGGAAGGACGCGGCATCGGACTGGCCCAGAAAATTCGCGCCTACGCGCTGCAAGACCAAGGGATGGACACCGTCGAAGCAAACCACGCGCTGGGTTTCAAAGCCGACATGCGTGATTACGGAGTCGGGTTGCAGATCTTGAAGGATCTGGGCATCAGCGAAGTTCGTTTGCTGACCAACAACCCCAAGAAACAGCAGGCGTTCAACCTGCGCGGCTACGATTTGAAGCTCGTCGATCAAGTGCCGATCGTGACGCCGGTCAACAAGCACAACAAGAATTACCTGGAAACGAAACGAGAGAAGATGGGCCATCAATTGCCGGATTTGGGCTGAGATGCAAACGCTTCCTGAAAAACCGGCGTGGCTCCGTCGCGTTTCGATCCTCGGTGTCGGGCTGCTCGGCGGCAGCGTCGCAATGGCGTTGCGACGGCGTGGGGTTCATGTCGTCGGTTACAGTCGACGCGAATCAAGTTGTCGCGCGGCGATCGAAGCCGGTGCGGTCGACGAGGGATTCACGGAGATCGCAGCGGCGTGTCGTGGCAGTGACGTCGTCGTCGTCGCCTCCCCGGTCGACAAGATCGTTGAACTGGCCGTCGCAGCCGATCAAGTGCTGGGTGACGACGCGCTGATCACCGACGTCGGCAGCACGAAGGCCCGTATTGTTGCGGAGATCGAGACGCAGTCACCGTCGCTGGCCCGGAAATTTGTGGCCGCCCATCCGATCGCGGGCTCAGAAAAGACCGGTGTCGAAAATGCCACTGCAACGTTGCTCGAAGGCAAGCTGGTGATCATGACGCCCGGTGATCACACGCCGGCGGCGGCGGTGGATCGGGCCGCCGCGTTTTGGTTGCAGACCGGCGGTGACATTCTTTCGATGTCGCCAGAGCAACATGACCAGCGGTTGGCGGCGGTCAGTCATGTGCCGCATCTGGTTTCATCACTGTTGGCCAGCCTGGTCGACGACGAATCCTTGCCGCTGGTCGGCAGCGGATGGAGAGACATGACGCGCGTGGCGGCCGGAGACCCGACGATGTGGACGGCCATCTGTGTGCACAATCGCGAAGCCATCTTGGGGCAGCTGGATCATTTTTCCGATGCGCTGGGGTCGCTCCGAGAAATGTTGGCCAGCGGCGACATGGCGGCGCTGAAGACTTGGCTGGACGATGCCAAGTCACGCAAGGAAGCGACGGAGTGATTTGTTTGCGGCAGGGCGCGAGCCCTCCGATCTTTCACGCTGCCACCGCGCGGCTCGCGCCGCTGACCCCTTCCCCTGTTTGGGCCCCTGTTCGGAGATTTGATCTGGTGCGATGGTGTAGTGATGGAAGACGTGCGAAACGAAACGAACGAATTCACCGAACCCTATCCCCAGGTCGTCAATCAGACGACGGGTGTCACGGCGCAGACGCCGCCGGTCGGGCCTGTTCGTCCGGGGGATCGGCACTCGGTCTCGACAGAGGGCCAGGGGCGACAAAGCGATGGCGCGGTCGATGACGACAACGGCTCGCCCTGGTTGCCGCTGCGCAACCCGATCTATCGCTCGTTCTGGATCGCATCGTTCGTTTCCAATGTCGGCACGTGGATGCATGAAATCGGCGCGGGTTGGTTGATGACCGACTTGGACGCCTCGCCGCAAATGGTTTCCGCCGTGCGGACGGCGATGGCGACGCCGATCGTCTTGCTGGCGATCCCCGCCGGCGTGCTTGCCGATCGGGTCGATCGACGTCGATTGCTGTTGTCCACCCAAGTGCTGATGCTGTTGACTGCGGCGAGTCTGGCGGCGCTGACCGCGGCCGGCGTGATGACCAGCTGGCTGCTGCTGGGGCTGACCTTCTTGATCGGGTTGGGGCTGACGTTGCACGTCCCCACGTGGCAGGCGTCGATTCCCGAGTTGGTGCCACGTCCCCAGTTGTCGCGGGCGATCGCGTTGGGCAGTATTAATTTTAATTTGGCGCGGTCTGCCGGTCCGGCGATCGCGGGCGCGTTGGTTGCCATCGCTGGATCATGGATCGCGTTCTCCTTCAATGCGATCTCGTTTGCCGGCGTGATCGTGGTGTTGTTGATGTGGCGTCGCCAGGGACGTGAATCGTCGCGTGGATTGTCGTATCGAAAATCGTTGTACCAGGGGCTGCGGTACGTTTATCGCAATCACCAGATGCGACACGTCTTGGTGCGTCTGGGGTTGTTCGTCGTGCCGGCTAGCGCGTTGTGGGGGCTGTTGCCCTTGGTGGCCCGTCAACGATTGGATTGGGGCGCCGACGGATTTGGCGTGTTGGTCACCTGTGTCGGCGGCGGGGCGTTGCTCGCGGCGCGTTTCTTGCCGATGTTGCAGCGGCGTTTCGGCGGCGACGCGACCATCGCTTTGGCCATGCTGGTGTTTGCCGGCGGACTGGCCGTCATGGGGTCTTCGACGCAGCGCTGGGTCGTGGTGGTGGCGACGCTGGTGATGGGCTGCGGCTGGATGGTCACGCTGACGACCTTGAACACGGCTGCACAAACGACGTTGCCCAGTCGCATGCGGGCGCGGGGGATGAGCTGCTACTTGACCGCCCTGGCACTCTCGATGTCCACCGGGTCGTTTTTGTGGGGCAGCATCGCCGAGTCGATCGGCGTCGCTGGGACGCACGAAGGAGTCGCTGCCGGGGTCGGCGCAGGTGTGGGGACGGCGCAAAAAATCGCGGCGGCAACCCTATTGGTCACCGCCGCGATCGGCATGCTGTTTCGTGTCGTCGGTCCTACGCGAACATATAGCCCTCTTCACCGTGATCGGTGATGTCCAGCCCGCGTTGCTCGCTCTCGGCCGGAACGCGAAGCCCGATGACGATGTCAATCAGCTTGAGCAAGATCAAGCTTCCGATCCCTGCGAAGGCGAACGTGATCAGGACCGCAACGATCTGCCCGATCAGTAGCGTGGGGCTGCCGGATTCGAGCAGCCCGATCTTGGTGCCGTTTCCACTGACATCCCAGCACGCGCGACTGGCGAACACGCCCGTCAAGACGGCGCCGACTGTTCCGCCGACGCCGTGGACGCCAAACGCATCCAGTGCATCGTCGTACTTCAGCGTGTGCTTCAGCTTGCTGCACGCCAGGTAGCAGAGGATCCCTGCGACCAGACCCATGACCAGTGCCGGCATGGGTTGGACGAATCCCGCAGCCGGTGTGATGCACACCAGCCCCGCAACGGCACCACTGCTCGCGCCCAGGACCGTGGGCTTGCCCAGCACGATCCACTCGGTCATGGCCCAGGCGAACGCGCCGGCGGCGGCGGAAAAGTGTGTGACCGCGAACGCGCTACTGGTGAGGCCATCGCTCAGCAATTCGCTGCCGGCATTGAACCCGAACCAGCCGACCCACAGCATCGCCGCACCGAGTGCGGTGTAGGTCAGGTTGTGCGGCTGGAAGGGCTCGTTGGGGAATCCCATGCGAGGTCCGATCAGGATCGCGGCGACCAGCGCCGACACACCGCTGGAGATATGAACGACGGTGCCGCCGGCAAAGTCGAGCGCGCCGCCCATGATGCTGCCTTCGCCATAGGCCAGCGGTCCACCGTCCCAGACCCAATGGCAAAGCGGGCAATAGATCAGTGTGCCCCACAGGATCGAGTAGATTACCATCGCGCCGAATTTGATCCGCTCGGCGAACGCGCCGCAGATCAGGGCGGGGGTGATGATGAAGAACATGCCTTGGAACAACATGTGGGTCAGTCGCGGAATGCTGCCTTCCATCGGTGTGACCGGTTTGCCGAGGGCTTCGCTCCATTCGCGTTGCACTCCGTTCATGAACAGGTAGTCGGCGTTGCCGATCCAGCCGCCGGATCCGCCGAAGGCGAGCGAATAACCATAGATCGCCCAGATCACCGTCATCAGTCCCATCAAGAAGATGCACTGCATCATGACGCTCAACACGTTCTTGCGTCGCACCAAGCCGCCATAAAACATGGCCAGCCCCGGCGCGGTCATGAACAGAACCAGTGCGCAGCAGATCAGCATCCACGCGTTGTGGGCCGCCAGCGGCCCGTCTCCGATTTGTTCATCGGTCATGCCCGCCGGCGACGCGGTTGTCTCGGTCGCCTCCTGGGCCAGCGCGGCACCCATTGGGCCCAGCAGAAAAAGCGATCCCAGGATCGAGATCGCAAAACAAAGTCTCCACCTACTCACAGCTATCACCTCGTTGAGAAAAGGACTTGTCGGGTGACTGAAACGCAAGGCAGCAGCGGTCGTCGGATCGGTGGGTTCGGCCGCCTTTCTCGTTCGCCGAAAGACCGAGCGGCCGGCGTTGGGATGCGCCGACGGGGAATGCTCGAGGAGGTCGTTGACGGTCGAGAACCGAATCATCAATCCGCGACGGGAGGGGGCATTGCTTCGCTCCGTGACAGTCGCGCAGCGGTTAGAATACGTTGAACTGCGAAACGCCGCTATCGGAGTGTGGGCGGGGCGGAACAGGGGGGCAGTAACAAGAGGTTCCGCAACCGTTGGTGTTAGCCTTTTGGCGATTCCCAGTCGCTGCGTCGCAGCGACACTGGGCGGCTAAAGCCTGCACACCAACACGCTTGCCCGTTCCATTGGGGTGACACACCCTGAGTTGTTTGCGACGAGATTGGCGACCGGCAAAAAGAAAACGCAGGTGGGAATGAACACCTGCGTTTCCAAAAATAACTGTTAAACTGGCGAGCAATCGCAAGCCAAATACGCCAGATTGAGAAACCGCGGCACGAATCCGTGCCATCGTCGCGGTGATAATTCGCTCGCAACCTGGAGGTTCGGAGCATATGCGTCGCGGTAGGGGGTTGCAAGCCCTGATTTCATGAACTTAGAAAGTGAACCAAAATTTAATCCCCCCGCACTCCTTCGGCTGGGGGAATCGATCGCCGTCTTGCCGGTGATTCATGGCAGCGGCCAATTCGCGCTGACGGTGCGTCGCTGGATGCTGGAACAGGACTTCGATTGCGTTGCGGTGCCGCTTCCGGAGTCGTTTCGCGAGAGCACCGAGGCGGCGATCCTGGATTTGCCCCGGCCGTCGATCGTGATTCAAAAACCCGGAGCCGGCTTCACCCGTCCGGATCTCGAGTCTGGCTTCGCCCCCTACGACCCCGAAGCGGGTGAGAGCTGCGACAGCGGCGACGCCGATTCCGATCCCGCCAGTTACGTTCCGATCGATCCCTGCCAGCCGGTCATCATGGCCATTCGGGCCGCGATGGGAGAACATATTCCTCGGGCGTATGTGGATCTGGAGACGGATCCGTTTCTGCCATTTTCCTCGGTCATGCCTGATCCGTTTGCCGTCCGCCAGGTCGCCGCAGAGCGATTCGCCGCCGCCGTGCTGCCGAGTCTGCCCCGGCCACCGGATCGCCAGACGCGTTCGCGGATCGTACACATGGCTTACCGGTTGGCCGAGCTGGAAAAACACTATGACCGAATCTTGTTCGTGACAAGTATTTTGGATTGGCCGTGGATCCGCGAAGCCTACACCGAATCCTTCTCCGCTCCAGCGACCAACAAAAGCGAGTCATCCGACCAGTTCGATTTTCCGCAGCATGATGCCGTCCAGGAACCGCGTCGCTACGCCATCGATTCGCGGACCTTGATGTTTCTGTTCGGCGAATTGCCCTACATCACCGGGCTGTATGAACGCGCCCGCAGCGAGCTGGAAGAAGACGAGGATCTGCAAATTGATGGCGTGAAAGAACTCTTGATTGCGGCGCGGATCAGCTACCGAGCCGAATTAAAACAATTCGCGCGACGCATCACCCCACTGCATCTTTCCAAGTGCCTCAAGTACATCCGCAACCTTTCGTTGATGTCGCGGCGGATGACGCCCGATCTGATCACGATCGTGACCGCGGCCCAGCAGATCATGGGCGATCAGTACGCGCTGCACGTCGCGCAGCTGGCCAACCAGTATTCCTATGCCAACGTGTCCGAAGAAGATTCGACCGATAGCGACCTGGACGAGGTTAAGTTGGGGATCGATCAGGCCCGTCTGCCCGACGGCGATTTGATCTCAATGGTCAACCGTTTGCCGGGGCCGCCGATCTGTTGGCGGACGTTGCAATTGAAACGTAAACCGTCGTCCCCGGAGAAGAGTCGCTGGAAGTACCAATGGAATCCGTTTACCCAGTGCAGTTATCCACCCGAAGACGAGCGGATCGAAAACTTTCGAACCCGTGTGTTTGATCGAGCCAAGGCGATCATCGGCAATGATTTGGCACGCACGGAAAAATTCACCACCAGCGTCAAAGACGGGATCGATATCCGCGACACGCTGCGGCACTGGTACGACCGCCAAATCTACGTCAAAGTCATCCCGCCCAGCCGCGGGACGCTCGATGCCTGCGTCATGTTGTTCGATTCACCCTCGGATCCACGCGATTACCCGTGGCGGACGACGTGGTTTGCCGAACACAAGGATGAATCCACCTTGGCGTTT
Source organism: Phycisphaera sp. RhM (assembly GCA_033042175.1). GTDB lineage: Bacteria > Planctomycetota > Planctomycetia > Pirellulales > Pirellulaceae > Stieleria. The sequence goes on along the minus strand of WCIL01000001.1, from coordinate 7,522 downwards.
TACGCCACCAGCTTTGCCGATGAAATGGTCGGCCCCGGCATCGGGCTCAGCCGCTACGGCGGGGCGATGTTCTTGTACCCGCCGGTGATGATTCCCGACATCTGGGGCGATCGGCGACTCGATTTCGCGGGCACGTTGGAAGAGCGCTTGATCGCCGCGGCTTGCATGCACGCCGGCGGTCGGCAAGTCGCCTTGCTCAGCGCCCTGCCGCCCGGTGCCGGATGGCGAAAGCTCGCGCGACACTACAAAAAAACGCTCGTCCATGTCCCGCTCAGTTCCTTCAGCGACGAACAGGTCCAGCAGTTGCGAATGGTTCATGTCCTCAACGGTCGTGAAGTCCGTTCGTATGCCGAAGAGTTCATTCGCCGGGTTTGAACGGTCGTCTCCCCTGGCGTTGGAAATCGTGCCGTCTTTGAAGTGCCCCTCCTGTGGGCTGGATGGTCGAGCGTGTCGAGGGGGGGCCGTTGCCTCGCGTTGACCGATGCGACCAACGGCGCCGAAGCGCCCTCCCAAAAGGCATTGGTATCTACACAAGTCGCTTTTTGCCCAAAGGGCATGCATATCCCTAGCCTGGGGCAAGCAAACCGAGCATTTGCGAGGGTTGCGCCGCCCCAGGAACCGCATCGCAATGAGGTTGAATTTGGCCAACGGCCATGCACAACCTTCGCGTTTGACGAGGCATTTGTGCATGGCCGTTGGCCAATCGTTCTCGTTCTCGCTTGAGGCCCTTGGGCGATGCCCAAGGCTATGGATGTAAACGGCCGTTGGCCGAAACCATCCGCTCAGAACAGATCTGACATGCAAACGATGTGTCGATACCAATGCCCCTCAACGGAAGTTGACTCCTCCTCAATAACGAACCTGTTCTTCCAGCAACGTTCTGCAGGCGATCATGGCGTCGCGCCAGTTCCCTTGCTGGGCTTCCTGGACGACGTCCTGGAGGGCTTCGCGCTGATGATCGACTGGCGATGGGGCGCCGGCCATTTCGTTCAGCCGGCTTTCGATCTCCTGTAACGCTTCGGCATCACGCTGATTGCAAACGCGATACAACGCGATCGTCAGATCGTAGCCCTCGTGATCCAGTTGGACCGTCGAGCGGCTGAAGTACCACAGCGACGCCGCGCAGGCGATCACGGCGAGCGCCAGGCCCACGTTGCGAGATCGTGTTGACGTTTGGTTGCGATTGGATGGTTTCACAGTTGATCCCACTCGATGACTTCGTGTTCACGCATGCTCGAGAGTTCTGCCCAGATGAACAGATCGATGAAGTTGGTGACGAACTGGACCGATCCATCTCCCATCGCCACATAGCCGCCGCCGGGGTGTTGCGAGAACATTTGGCCGACGTGGTAGGTCGGGAAATTGATTGGGTGAATGATCGGGTTGCCGGTGATGTCCAACTCGCCGCCGGACGGGCCGGCGTGAACCAGTGTCAGCGTGGCCGCCGCGTCAGGGCCGTTTTCCGGTGACGAAAACTGGGGATGGGTGAACGCACCCGGAACGACGCCGACCCACGTTTTTTCACTCAACGCCGAACTGTGTTCGCCAAAGAAAATCGTGCTGCTGAGCCCATCCAGTACGTCTCGAAATTTCGTCCTGGAGTTGCGAAAGAACGGCCCGTCGGCGACTTGCCCGGCATCTCCGTTGATCGGCACAATCTTCGTCTGACCGGTGTAGATGTTGGTGAACACTTCGCCGGTCGCCGCGGAGCCGCATTCGCCCCAGCAACTCTCCTGGCCGTGGCTGGCGACGTAGTGACTGCGGCCCAGCACGATTTCCCGGCCATGGACTCGCAGCGGATCGCCGGCCTCATTGAGGACCACAAAGGGGTCGTCGCCACCGGTCGTACTGGGGCACAGGAACATCGGGATCGTCGTCGAAATCGCATCCACGTTGCCGCTCGACCAGATCGGTTGCTCCATCCGCAGGCTTTCAAACACCGAGTTGCCTTCGGCAAACGGCAGCAGCGCCGCCGCCCAGCCCCAACCCGGCCCGGCGTCCCATGTCAGCGGGTCCATGTTGACCACGGTCGGGGCGGAACCGTCGGTCGTGGGATGCGAAACGTAGCCGGGCGGGAACTGTCGAAAGGCTGCATGGTAATTCTGGGCCGCCAGTCCCACTTGGCGCAGGTTGTTGCTGCAGGACATCCGTCGGGCGGCTTCACGCGAGGCCTGAACGGCCGGCAGCAATAGCCCCACCATGACTCCGATGATCGAGATCGCGACCAGCAGTTCGATCAACGTGAACCCGCGCGGCCGCTCGGATCGGGCCCGACCCGGCGGGCCGCCCCGCGGATCTGCCTGGAGTGATGAAGTATTCAAGGTTGAATTCCTGTCGTGCGTGCGAGGAAAGGAGTTAGTCGGGGCTAAGTTTTGGTGCCGGGTGAAACGCAGTTCCGCGAAGTCAAACGTGGTTGCTTCAGGTCGGGCCCGTAGGCTCGCGCCAAACGGCACCTCCGATCGTCTTGACTCAGCGGTCTTGGGCTGAAGCGTCACAGAAAGCCGCTCCGCCCAAAGTTAGCCATGGCTAACTCCGGGTGTGCGGCCAGAATAGAGTCTCTGGCGATTGGACGCAAGCCCTAAGGAAAGCGGTTCGATGGAAAACGGATTTCCGGTTAAACTGTGTCGGCTGCCAAAACAGCACGACGAAAACAGCTCAGTGGATGAGCATCAACCTTTCCTTGCCGCGGTATGGTCGCGAAATTGCCCATTAAGATTCATCAACGGACCCGTTCGGACCATGCCAGCGAAGTGGCGGAGGACTACGTGGAGGCGATTGCTGATGCGATCGAGCAACGCGGTGTCTGCCGAGCCGTCGATTTGGTCAAACACTTTGCGGTCACCCACGCGACGGTCAACAATACGATCAAGCGGCTCGAACGCGACGGCTTGGTGACGACGGCGCCGTACCAACCGGTGGAATTGACCTCGGCGGGCAGACGGCTTGCCTCTCAATCACGCCGGCGGCACGAGGTCGTCGAGGCATTTTTGAAAAAGCTGGGCGTCAGTGACCAGACGGCGGCGGTCGACAGCGAAGGCATCGAACATCACGTCAGCAAGGAAACACTGGCGGCGATGAAGCGAGTGTTGGACAGGGGGTGGCCGCAGTGACCAGAGACGCAGTGACCAGAGACGCAGTGACCAGAGACGCAGTGACCAGAGACGCAGTGACCAGTGGCCACGTATTTGTCCCAATAATGGTCCGCGTGTTAGCGGCAGGGCGCAAGCCCTCCGGTTCCTCATCGTTACCGAACACCGGAGGGCTCGCGGCCTACCGCTAAAAAATACTTCACAGCGTTGTCTGAAAGGGTTGCCTGTGAGCGAGGGTATGTACCGAAGTTAGCCTCTCATTGGATTGGCAATCACGTCCACACCGTTGCAATCAAACCCGAAACTCATCCAGGAACCATCATGACATTCAGAGCACTCGTTGTCGACAAAACCGGCGAGTCCGAAGTCTCCGCCGCAGTGCAAACGTTGACCGAGGATCAACTGCCGGCAGGCAACGTCACGGTGGCGGTAGAGTACACCACCGTCAACTACAAGGACGGGCTGTGCATGCGCGCCGACGGCGGTCTGGTTCGCAACTATCCCCACGTGCCAGGCATCGACTTTGCCGGAACGGTCGAATCGTCGGCGGATCCACGGTACCAGCCCGGCGACAAAGTGGTGCTGACCGGCTGGCGGGTCGGTGAGACGCATTGGGGCGGCTATTCCCAAAAGGCTCGCGTCGATGCGGATTGGTTGGTGCCGTTGCCGGGTGGGCTGACCACCAGGCAGGCGATGGCGATCGGTACAGCCGGTTTCGCCGCGATCCTGGCGATTGTCGCGTTGGAAGATCACGGATTGAAACCGGACCAAGGCGAAGTGCTGGTCACCGGAGCGGCGGGGGGCGTCGGTTCGATCGCCACGGCGATCCTGGCCAACACCGGCTATGAAGTCGCCGCCGTGACGGGCCGACCGCAGGCCGCTGAGTACTTGAAGTCGCTCGGTGCCAGCCGGATCGTCGCTCGCGAAGAGATCGACACCGTGTCTAGAAAGCCGCTCGAATCGGAAACGTGGGCGGGCTGTGTCGATGCCGTCGGCGGTGAAATGCTGGCCCGGGTGATCGGGCAATTGAAATACGGCGCGTCGGTCGCCGCGGTCGGGCTCGCCGGTGGAGCCGCGTTGCCGACCAGTGTGATCCCGTTTCTGCTTCGCGGTGTCAACTTGCTGGGGATCGATAGCGTGATGCAACCCTATCAACGACGCGTCCGAGCCTGGCAACGCATCGCCAGCGATCTGCCGCTGGAAAAGCTCGATGCGATGATCCAGCAGGCAAACCTGGCCGTCGTGCCGTCACTGGGTGAACAGATCCTGGCCGGTCAAGTCAAAGGCCGGATCGTCGTCGATGTGAATGCTTGAAGGCTGGAACACCAGCGCGGGTGCATCAGGGCAGCCAGTAGCGTTCTCGGCCGTAGTAATCGTACAGGTGCTCCTCGTAGCCGCGGTTGATCGGCGTCAGCGGATCGTACTCCGGCGAGTTTTTGATCTCCTCGCGGGTCATGTTGATCGACACGGTGGTTTCCGACCACGAGATGGATTTGACCCATTGCGGTGAGATCAATACCTTGCGCGCCGGCAGCCAGTTCTTCGTGTCCACGACGACATACCGAACCGCCCACGTTTCATCGTCGACGATCAGGTCCTCGACGTGGCCGAGGTCGCCATCGGTCGCTTCGATCGAATAGTTTCGGATCTCTTTGGCGCTGCGAAGATTCGGAAGTTCTTCTTCCACCACCCGCTGTTCCTCGTTGGGAACGTGCGCGGACATCGGTATGCCGGTCGGGCCGCCGAGGGCGAGCGAAACCCCGGCCGGTCCCCAATAAGCCGGCACGTCGTAATATTTGAATAACTCCGCTTCCATTTGCCTGGACACCGGCTTTTTCGAGTCCACGTGAGGGCTGTCTTGGACCTGTTGCTTGGTCAGTTTGATCGCGATCGCTCGCTGTTGCCAATCACGCTGTCCCAGAATGCTCGGCGGCAACAAAACGCGGCGTTCGGAAAGCCACTTTCCCGTATCGACCACCAAGTGCCGGGTCAGCCAGTCGTCGGTATCGATCAGCAGGTCCAAGATCGTTCCGACCTTGTCGTCAACACCGGCGAGTGTGGTTCCACAAACTGAATCAAAAGCGATCAACATGACGGGTCTCCTGTCAAACTGTCTCACAAAAAAGGCTTGACGGCGCGTCGAATGGGTCGTTCAAGCCGTGTTCGATCAATGACGCAAGTCGTGTTCCCAGTCGAGTCGAGATCCGGCAAGCAAGCGGCAATCGTCGACCGGCCCCTCGCTTACGCGTCGGGCTGATGTGATCGCGTCGAATTCCCAACACCGACTCAGTCGACAGGCCGCGACGGTGGCATGCAGGAAGAGGCACCACCCTGGTTGCTGCCCCATCACTCCGGTGGCATTTTCATCGGCCGCTTTCATGGAGAGAGACGGTTTTTCGTCGTTCGGGCGTTCGGCATATGAAGTGCTCCACTGTGTTCGTCTGACTTTCGCCGTCGACATCTGACCGGCGAACGTCACGGATCGTCGACCGCAGTACCGAGGAACGCAAATGCCCATCAAAGAAGAACCGCCAAAGACCGGTGACATGTACCGTTGCCAAACCTGTGATCTGGAAATCCATATCACTCAACCCTGCAGTTGTGAATCGCCGACGGTCGAGTTCACCTGCTGCGGCAAGCCGCTCAAAAAGGTGACGGCGCTGCCGGCCGGGGGACCTTCCTGATCGCACCGTGTCGGTTTTGTCTTTCTGCTTCACCACTCTCTCTACGCGAATCTCATCATGATCCAACGAACCTTTGCCACTGCCGCGGCAGTGATGACCCTTGTCAGTTTTCCTCTCCTCAGTCCAGCCCCGGCATCGGCCCAAGCCGCCGCGCAGGATAAGTTTAGTTCGGAGGAACTTGAATCGGCGATCAAGGCGGATCTCGACGACACCGAGTCTCTCAACGCGAGCCGTATCGGCGTGGAGGTCGAAAACGGACTCGTGACCCTCGCCGGCAAGGTTTCCAGTTTGATGGACAAACGCCGTGCTGGACAGATTGCCAAACGAACCCGATCGATCCAGGGTGTCCTCAATCAGCTGTACGTCGACCGCGGCGATCGCAGTGACGACGCCATCCGCGAGGACGTTTTGATGCGACTGCGCGTCAACGATAGCCTCGACCGCCCAGAGATCGTGGTCAACGTGGAAAACGGCAGCGTCGCGATGGCGGGCAAGGTCGATTCGCTGGCGGAGAAACGGCTCGCCGAAACGGCCGCCGCCGGAGTGCGTGGCGTGACCGAAGTGCAGAATCAACTCACCGTCGCGCTGACAAAACCACGAAGCGACGAAGAACTGCGTGAGGAGATTCACGCATTGATCGTCAACTCGGTTTACTTCGATGACGTCGAAATCCGCGTCCAAGTGGAAAATGCGATCGCCACATTGAGCGGAACCGTCGGGTCGGTCGTCCAAAAGGCGAACCTGATTGAAGCGGCAGAAATCTGGGGCGTTAAAGGCGTGATCGCCGACGACGTTTTGGTGGATCCTGACCAACTCGATCCGACACGCCGAGCCGGCCGCTACGCAATCGTTAGCGACCAATCGATCCGGCAGGCGGTGGATCGCTTGTTTGCCAATGATCCGATCGTGTTCCCCTTCGCCGATTCGATTTCACCGACCGTCCAATCTGGAGTCGTCACGCTTGACGGAACCGTCGGGCGTCTGCGGGTGAAAAACAAGGCGGAGCGGCTGGCCATGGATGTGGTCGGCGTCACTCGCGTTGTCAACGAATTGGAGGTGCGATACGACGGGGAACTTCCGTCAGATGCCGAGATCATTCGCCTGTCCCAGCAAGCCATCGCGCGAAGCCCCAACTTGGATCGGCGTGATTTCCGCATCCATTGTCAAGCCGCGCACGTCAGTCTTTACGGATTGGTGGAAAGCGAATTCGAAAAACAGTTGACCGAATACATTGTCGATGGCGTCCCCGGTGTGGTCCACGTCAACAACGCACTGGCCGTAGAGAACGATTGGAAGCCGAAACCGGATGACCAGATCCGCAAAGACCTGGAACGAAAACTCAAGTTCGCGCTGTTTGATACGTCCAATCAGATCCAGGTGGAGGTCAGCGACGGAGTCGTCATCTTGACCGGAGAAGTCGATACGTGGCGTCAATGGCAAGCCGCGATGAATTTGGCGATCGAAGCTGGTTCGCGGCATCCGCACAACCTGCTGAAGGTTCGCATGCACCCGCCGCACGGCGGCTCCAAGATTTATGTGCCCCGTTAACGTGGTTAGCGGGGGTGAATGTCGGCAGGGGGCGTGAGCCGGTGTCGGGGGTCGGGTTTCACCCGACGCGCCGCTCGCTCGTATGTTGAAAACACCAGGCCGAATGACGTCAAATATCGGTCTGGGTTGTTCGTGAGGAGCGTTCACCGGTCGCTGTGGCTATGACCACTTGCGTTAGATTGCTCCCTCCGAGCTTTGCAT